>VBWE01000032.1 GCA_006218065.1 Bacteroidota bacterium | reverse complement strand
GAGCGCAGTCGATTATACTTTCTCAATAGTTCAAGCTAACCGTCAGTTCGAGCGCAGTCGAGAACACGGTTTTATACGATCTTCCCCTCCCCACTCCCGTCCCTCAAATAGTGCGTCTTATTTCTGCAAACAGATAGTTCCTTGAGCTTATCCCAATTCTCTTCGATCAATGCTTTCTTTTTTCCCCTGCTCCATTTTTTAATTTTCTTTTCAAACTCAATCGCTTTCCAGGCTGCGTCGAAAGCTTCGCAAAACTGCAAATCAACCGGACGTCGTTTAAATGTATAAGAGTCTTTGTCAATTCCATATTCATGCTCGGCGAGACGTGGATCAATGTTGTTGGTTACACCAGTGTAATAAGTTCCGTCGGAACAAAGCAGGATGTACACATAGATGCGGCGGTAAGATGGCATAAAAAGTGTGTTTAAAACCCCTGTTCCCGACTGCGCTCGAACTGACGGGGTTGTTTTTCCTGTTTAATGTTTTTATTCCCGACTGTGCTCGAACTGACGGTTAGCTTTTCCTATTTAATGTTTTTTACTCCCGACTGCGCTCGAAGTGGCGGGTAGTTTTCTTTATTTAATGTTTTGCTTTCAGACAATTCATTCTCCCTACCTCCCTACCTCACCACCACAATCTTTCTTTCCGTATTCCTGCATCCCGCAATCACCCGCAAATAATACACACCCGCGCGCAGGCGTGAAATATCGATGGTGCGGCTGGTTTCGCCGGGCTGCAGGGCTACGTTTTCGCGGAGCAGGATGCGGCCGCGCATATCGCTGAGTTCGTACAGCGTCTGGACTTCGTACTGCGGAGCGACGTAACTGATCGTAACTTTCTCGGAAGCGGGATTGGGATAAATACTGATCACCTGGTCGTCGGACAAACCGGCGAAACTCTGCCCCAGCATACAACTCCAGCCCATGTCGCAGAGCTGTGCGGAGACTTTTCCGCGGCGCTGTGAAATAAAATCTTTCAGGCCGGGAATCTGGAAAACGAGCCAGGAACTCACACCGCCATAACCGATATTGTTTTCGAATTGCTGCTCGGTGTACATCTGGTTTCCGTCAGGTTCGGCATACACGTGCGGACGGATTACCGCTGCGAGGCTGTCGATGACCGCAAAAAGCCGCGACGGAACCAGGTCGTTATTGAAAAAAGTGCAGACATCGTCCAGGTATTCCTGTTTGTATGCCTCGACGGAAAGCAGGTTATTGTTGAGCGGCAGGTTTTGCGGCGGATCGGGCAAATACAGGAGCGGAAAATCTTCGTTGTTCTGGAAACCTACCGGCAGCACGCCGAACACGATGCCTACATCCCAGGTGATCCACTGGAATTTCCCGGCAAGCGAATCGTTGTAGAGGTAATAATTATGCGGGAGATACATGTACGAATCGTAATTCCCGAAAAGATTGTTCGCCGCCCAGGCACGGAGGTAATCCCGCACGTTGAATGCCTGTTCGATCTGCGGTGAAAAATTCGTGCCCGAATTGTTGATCACATTGATCAGTTGCACGAGGTCGCTCCAGTCGTTGACGGATTCGTTCGTTTTCAGTTCGAAATTATCATAATACGCCTGCTGCGCGCTGCCTTCCCAAATGAGCGGCGCATGCGGGTCGCCTTTAAAAAGATTCCGTTCATCGTTGCCGAAACGCGCCTGCAGAAATTGCTTGTTCACCGATTCGATGATTTTGTAAAGGCCCACGTACCCGCCGTTGTACGAAACGCGGGCGAAGGCGCAGCGCGGGGCCGGCAGGCCGTTACGATTCAGGATATCGAGGTAGATTTTCTCGCGCAGCATGGTCGGATCATATGCGCTGTTGTCGAGATGGAACGAACGCAAACCGTCATAATCCTGCCCGCCGATGAATTCATTAAAACTCAGCACGATCGATTTTTTCTTGCCGGGATGATTGTAACTCGCATTTCCTTTCAGGCGCACACCGGAACTGTTCACCGGCGTTCCGTCGATAAACACGTCGCCCTGCATGTAGATGTACTGCGCCGCGGTATCGTTCCAGCTTTTGTAATACAGCAGCGAATCCCAGTAATTATTCTGCGGCAAAATGATGTTGATGTCGTGTACGATTGGTGCAGCAAAAAGCTGGTCGCCGGGATTTTGTGAATATACCCGCGAAAACGTTAGTAAAGAGAAAAAGAAAAAACTGCCGGTTTTTTTTAACCACGGAGGCACGGAGAACACAGAGATACACGGAGTTCTCTGTGTTCCTCCGTGTTCTCCGTGCCTCTGTGGCTTTGTTTCGTAGAAGATCATTTTCAAATGCAAAAAATACGCACCATTCTTCCTGCAAGTTATTTCTATTCATGCTCGTAAACAAATGCGCGGGAACTATGCTGCTTCCAAAGCATAGCCGCAGATTACGCAGATTTGCGCAGATTAACCCGGAAAAAAAACTGCGTAAATCTGCGCAATCTGCGGCAAGATTTTCAAATGTTTATTTTTGTCCATGACCTTCCGAACTTTCCGCGGCTTCATTTTACCGATTGTCCTGCTCTGTTTTTGTTTTTTCACGTTCACACGGCCGATGCATTATGATGTCGTCGGATCGGAAAAATATCATCCCGTTGGTTTAGGATTTCCTTTCGTGTATTTCGTGGAAACGACATACACCCTCAGCGCGTTCTGGATTACGCCTTTTTTGTTCAACCTGTTTAGCTGGATCGCCGTTTCGCTGGCCGTTTTCCTGCTCATCCGGAAAATCATGCCGCGGCTTCGCTTCGAACCTTCCCTGGTAGTGAGAACGATTTTACTCCTTGTTTCACTTTCCGTTTTCGGCTGGTATTTTGTGGGCAGCCTGTCGGGCAGCCATGTCCTCTGGGGTTTCTGTTATGTCGACGGCGGTTTATGGCCTTCGGGAATCCGCTTCTTCGGGTACTGATTTTTTACCGCTGGGCTTCGAATTACGAATGCTTTGTCCACTGTTGAAAACCGCCTGAAAAACTTAATTCCCCAGGCTCCCAATCCCGCGGCATTGGCTTATTTTTGTGGGTATGAATTTCCCCTCCCGGCTGGTTGAAGATGCCGTCAACGAATTCGCGAAGCTGCCCGGCGTGGGCCGTAAAACGGCATTGCGCTTTGTGCTGCACCTGCTGCGCAAGGATCCTGCGGAAGTTGAAAAATTCGGCAGCACATTCATCCGCCTCCGGCAGGAACTGAAACACTGCCATACCTGCCACAACATCAGCGAAAGCGAAATCTGCGACATCTGCTCCAATCCCCGCCGCGACCCGGCTACCGTCTGTATCGTGGAAGACGTGCGCGACGTAATGGCGATTGAAAACACGAACCAGTACACCGGCGTATATCATGTCCTTGGCGGAATTATTTCACCGATGGACGGCATCGGTCCCGGCGACCTGAGCATCGATCATCTTGTGCAGCGCGCATCCTCGGGAACCATCCGCGAAATGATCATGGCCCTGAGTACCACGATGGAGGGCGATACGACGAATTTTTACATCTACAAACGCCTCAAGGAATTCAATATCTCCGTAAGCACCATCGCCCGTGGCATCGCCATCGGCGACGAACTGGAATATGCCGACGAAGTAACGCTTGGCCGCTCCATCGTGAACCGCGTGCCTTACGAGAAAACGATTGCTGCGAAGTAAGCCATCACTGCTTTTCTTCAAAACAGAAAGATGAAAAAAGCCCTGAAAATTTTCATCAGCATCCTGCTCGCGATACCGTTTTTCTATTTCTGCTTCCTGAATGTGACGATTTATTACTCGCCGGAATTTACAAACAGGAAAGGACAGGAAATCAACCAGGATCTGCTGAATCAACTTCGTTTTCTCAAGCAGGAAATTCATGGCGAAGCCGGCGATAAAATGCAGGAAATCTACCCGGAAGGTTTTTTTTTCATGCATATGCTTTACGGGCTGACCTGGTGTGAACTGGCAAAATCGCTGAAACCCGGAACACTGTGGTACCGCGAAGCAAACCTTGAAACGGCATGGGCTTTTAGTCAGGTCAATTCGCAAAAAGGAAGAAGCATTTTCGATCCTTCGCTCGACCTGCCTTACGGCGCTTTTTACCTCGGCTGGTCAACATACCAGTTCGGTAAAATGATCGAGTTCCATCCGGCCGGCAAACGATCGGAAGAAGATCTCCGGGTTTTCGAATTCTTTTGCGACAGGATTGCCGAACACGTGCTCAAAAGTGAAAATCCCTATCCCGAATCGTATTCCGGGCAGGCATGGCCTTCGGACATCACGGTAGGTATGGCCGCGCTCGCGCTTCACGATTCTTTCCTGGAGAAAAAATACGGCGATGCCATCGCTTCCTGGATCAGCAAAGTAAAAACACACCTCGATTCTTCCGGCATGATTCCGCACCGGGTGGACCCGGTTTCAGGTGAAACTCTTGAAGAAGCGCGTGGTTCTTCCCAGAGCCTTATCCTTAATTTCCTGTTTGAAATCGATCCCGTTTTTGCCCGGCAGCAATTCAGCTTGTACAAAAAACATTTTCTCGATACGCGTTTCGGCCTGCCGGGCATCCGCGAATACCGACACGGCTCCACGGGTTTCGGCGATGTCGATTCCGGCCCGGTGATCCTGGGAATTGGCGGCTCAGCCTCCGTGGTCGGCCTCCGGACTATGGCCCTGTTCGGTGAATACGAAATCGCCGAAGGTTTGCGAAACAGCATCGAAGCATTCGGTATGGGATACAGCAGGGGACACAAGAAAAAATATCTTTTCGGTGCGATCCCGGTTGCCGACGCATTTATCGCCTGGGCCAACAGTACGGAGATCGATGAAAAACACGTAATCAAAACGAACGGAAACTGGCAATATAAATTCCATCTCTGGTCAATACTGTTCATCGCCCCGGTCGTTTTGCTTTTCCTGCGGACATGGAGATTGAAGCCGAAGCCGTGGAAAAAGAAAAATATATCTGGAACTTTCAACCCATCCGCACCCGGAAACACGCCATAACTATGTTCACAAAATCACTTTCGACCATCACTCTCCTGCTCTTTTCCAACATTTTCATGACCCTGGCCTGGTACGGTCACCTGAAGTTCAAAGACATGAAATGGTTCAGCCAGCTCGGCCTGCCCATGATCATCCTCATCAGTTGGGGAATCGCCCTGTTCGAATACTGTTTCCAGGTGCCGGCCAACCGTATCGGGTATATCGAAAACGGCGGGCCGTTCAACCTCTGGCAACTGAAAGTGATCCAGGAAGTGATCACCTTGCTGGTTTTTACCATTTTTACCACCGTGGTTTTCCGCAATGAAAGTTTCCGGCTCAACCATCTTATCGGTTTTCTTTTTCTTATTCTCGCCGTTTACTTTATTTTTAAAAAATAATGACGAACCCTTTTCATCCTTTCGAAGTCGTAACGCATACCGCGAAAGTACTGCACCTCCGTGAAACCGCCGGGCGACGGAAGTTCCTGTTTATTTTCTTCCGGGTATTTCCCGTCTTCCTTCTTCTTTTGCTCAGCATCGCGGCAGCTACATTTATCCTGGAAGGCACGAATGGTCTCCCGGTACTGCTGCTGATCTTTCTCGCTTTCACGATACTGGTTATTGCCCTGCTCCTTTTTTTCAAATCCTACCTCGTAGAAATCCGGGTAGCCATGCAGGAATTCGAACTGACGGCCAGGACCGTATCGGGCGAAAAAAAGCAATTCATCCCCTTCCGCGATTGTGAAAAAATCACCGTGTACATGACCGGCGGCCGGGGCGGGGGAATTTACTGCACACTGATCCTGAAGAGCGGGAAGAAAAATACCCTGCTCAACATTCCGCGCCTGTATATGAGTGAAGAAAAAAAACAGGCCATCAGCGCAGCTTTGAAAGAACTGACCGGCCTGCCTGTAACGGACTGAAAACCGGGCCGCCGCGGGTTTTCCTGCCGCAACCCGCGCGCAAATCCCGGGAAAAGCACGGAAAAACCAGCTACAACGTCGGGCCTCGCAGAATATTGTGAGCGCGACAGAAGCATATTCGCTTAAATTTGTCCGTCATTTTGAGCCGCCCGGCGGTCCAGCATTCGCAGCCTTGAAACTCAGCGTAATAATTGTCAATTACAATGTGCAGCACTTCCTCGAACAGTGCCTGCATTCGGTGCGCAAAGCATCGAAGAATCTCGCCGTGGAAGTTTTTGTCGTGGATAATAATTCCGTCGACGGTTCGCTGCAGATGCTCGCTGAAAAATTCCCGGAAATTCACCTGATCGCGAATAAGGAAAACCTCGGTTTCTCGAAAGCGAACAACCAGGCCATGCGGATCGCGAAAGGCGAATACGTACTCCTGCTGAATCCCGATACGGTAGTCGAAGAAGAGACTTTTGAAAAAGTGGTCCGCTTCATGGACAGTCGCCCCGATGCGGGCGGGCTGGGCGTGATGATGCTCGACGGAAAAGGAAACTTCCTGCCCGAATCGAAGCGCGGCCTGCCCACGCCGGCAGTCGCTTTTTACAAGATTTTCGGCTTTTCCAAAATCTTCCCGCGCTCACGCACGTTCGGCCGGTACCATTTGGGCTACCTCGACAAAAACGAAACGCACGAAGTGGAAATCCTCGCCGGTGCATTCATGCTCATGCGCAAAAGCGTGCTCGACACCGTCGGCCTGCTGGACGAGGCCTTTTTCATGTACGGCGAAGACATCGACCTTTCATACCGGATCATCCTAGGCGGATATAAAAACTACTATTTCCCGGAAACGCGCATCATTCACTACAAAGGCGAGAGCACGAAAAAAAGCAGCGTGAACTACGTTTTCGTGTTTTACAACGCGATGGTCATTTTCGCGAAAAAACACTTTTCGCAGAAAAACGCGCGCCTGTTTTCCATGCTCATCAATGTCGCGGTCTGGCTCCGTGCGGGCGCTGCGGTGATGATGCGGATGGCGAAACGCATGGCCCTGCCGCTTTTCGACGCGGGATTTCTGGTCGCCGGTTTGTATTTCATCAAAACCTACTACGAAGCGAATATCAAATTCGTGGAAGGCGGTTCCTATTCCGATGCGCTGGTCAATATCGCTTTCCCGGCTTATACGCTGATCTGGCTGGCAGCGGTTTATTTCAGCGGGGGCTATGATAAACCGATCCGCCTACTGAAAATCGTGCGCGGCATTTTTGTCGGAACCGGGCTCATCCTTATTATTTACGCCCTGCTCCCGGAAGCATACCGTTTCTCCCGCGCGCTGATCCTGCTCGGTTCGGGCTGGGCGCTGACGAGCCTGCTGATTTCGCGTACGGCTTTTCACCTGGCGCGTTTCAAAAACCTGCGCCTCGACAGCGACAAGGCGAAACGCTTGGCCATTGCCGGAACCTATGAAGAATGCCGGCGCGTGCAGGCCCTGCTGCGGCAAACGAACGTGAATACGAGTTTCATCGGTTTCGTAAGCGTGGACCCGAATGAAAAAAGTACCGCCGATCATATCGGCACCTTTTCGCAGATGCCCGAAATCATCCAGATTTACGAAATTGATGAAGTGGTTTTCTGCGCACGCGATTTGTCCGCGCAAAGCATCATCGACAGCATGGCCATGCCCACCGCGCGCAGCCTCGATTACAAAATCGCGCCGCCCGAAAGCCTGTCCATTATCGGCAGCAACAGCATCGACACGGCCGGCGACCTTTACGTGATTGATATCAATTCCGTTTCCAAACCGGTGAACCGCCGGAACAAACGCGTGCTCGATACCGGCTTTGCCCTGCTCCTGCTCGCGCTTTTCCCGCTGCTGATGTGGCTGGTGAAAAAACCGTTCGGCTTTGTCGCGAATATTTTCAGCGTGCTCTTCGGCATGAAAAGCTGGGTCGGTTATTCCGGGAATTCCGATGAAACGGCGCACTTACCGAAACTGCGCGCAGGAGTCGTATCTCCCGCCGACGCGCTGCCCGCCGGACAACGCAACCCGCTCACCTGCTCGCGCCTGAACATGGTTTACGCGAAAGATTATAAAATCGGGAACGACCTGAACATCATCCGCAGGGCTTTCCGCATGCTCGGTAACTGATTTTCCCATGAAAAAAACTGCGCTCTTTTTAATCCTCGCGCTTGCGGCCTGCAACAGCGGCGACAAACCCGTTTTTGACGAAGTCCCGCTCCCGCCGAAAACAAACTGGCAAAAAACGGAACTCTATTTCGGGCTGAACATCGGCGATACCGGCCGCGTGGATACGGCCGACTTCGCGCGTTTCATCGATACCGCCGTGACCCGCCGTTTTCCCGACGGGTTTTCCATCATCGATGTGCGCGGGCACTGGTTCGATGCATCCCGCAAAGTGACGGTAAAAGAACCGACCAAACTGCTGGTCGTCATTCATGAAAGAGAAAAAGGCGGCAAAGCGCTCGATGAAATTGCGGAAGCATATAAAATGCGTTTTCACCAGCAGTCCGTACTGCGGTTTGATTATGCGGGTGAGGCGAAGTTTTGATTGTAATACTACTCCGGCAGCACCGCCGGCCTTTGCGTGATCTCGTGGTAACAAACCACGTCGCCTTTGCAGAAATAATGCGCCACTAAACTTTTCCGGGTCGAATTTTCACGGGTAACTTTTTCGCCGCCGTGCAGCAGGTTGGCATGCCAGATGAACAGGTCGCCTTTTTTCGCGAGGAATATTTTTTTCTTCAGATGGTTCTGTTCGATCTCTTCCGCAATTTTTTTCTCGTAATTCCCGTACAGGTCGTCGCCCACAAAAACCGCGTTGCTGCTGTGCTCGAAATCTTCCCCGAGAATATACGGCAGTTTATGGCTTCCGGGATAATAATGCAGCGGCCCGCAGTCTTCGGTCAGGTCTTCGAGCGCTACCCAGATCGCGCAGAGATAACCCACCGGCTCGGTAGTCATGTGGATAAAATCGGAATGCGTTTTCTGCTGGCTGCCTTTGAAAAAACTGATGGTCTGGAAAGGAACCACTTCACGGTTCAGCGTAAAACCCAGCAGCCCGGTGAGTTCCGGGTTACGGATCAGGCGGCGTATCGTTTCCGAATGCTTCCAGGCGTTCATCACGCGCGATTCGGTATAATCGTAATCCACTTTTTTATCCGCGATCATCTGTTCGAGATCAGCCGTGATGCGGTCGCAATCTTCGGGCGATACGAAACCGGGCAGCAGCATATGCCCGTTTTCCGGCCATTGCCTTACCTGTTCGCGGAAAGCGGGCGAAAGTTTTTCAAACCGCGGATCCTGCTCCGCACGCCCCAGCCCGCCCGGCACGTCCAGCCAGGGAAGTTCGCCCGCATGGTTGGTAAAATCCTTGTGTGTAATTGGGCTGATCACGCTTTTGTCCACGCCGTACTTTTCGTACAGCGCTTTATTGCGTTTCAGTTTGCCGTAATTGGTCAGGTTATGCAGCACATGAAGCATTTTCATGCGCCGCAGCGTTCCCCAGTATTTTTTCAGGATGCTCATAAAGCCGGGACAAAGATAGGGCATGTTCTTTTCCCGGTACATGATAAATGTCAAGCATAGCCGGAAACTGTTTTAAATTCCTCCGGAGAACCGTTTTACAGGAAAGTCTTTTTATTACGTCGGAATAGCTTTGTTTACCGTTTACCGTTTACAGTTTACAGTTTGGATTTGTTTAAACGGGAGTTCGTAAATTTTGACGACATCCCTGTTATACCAAAACGGTAAACTGCAAACGGTAAACGGTAAATGATCCGTATTGAAAAACGAACTTTTGCTATTCCGAAAACTCAATTTTAAACCAACTCACGATTGCCCCATTTTCTTCCGGACGTCCTTCAGCATACCGCTGATCTTTATAAGTATGGCTTTGCTTTTTGCGGCTGATTTTTTCAGCACGGCTCCTTTTTTCAGGCCGGCCCCGGCGAGCAACCGGCTGAATTCCGTAGCATCATGCCATTGCCCGATCAGTTCCTGCAGATTATGCAGGTAAGAAAGATCCGCACCGTTTTTCTTTTTCATTTTCGCGGGAAGCATCGTGTGGATATACAATATCCGTTTCAGCTTTTTCCTGCAATTGTGCAGGCCGCTTTCTGTGAAATGTTTTTGCAGGAAAACGATCGCTTTTTCCGAATCTTTTTCCAGGAGTTTCGTAACGCTTTTTTCTTTTATGCCGCTGATGCCGCCGGATATTTTCTTTTTCGCTTTCGCAATTTCTTTTTGGTAATGCAGCGCTTTTGCCTTGAATGATTTTTGTTCCTGCTCTACCCGCAGCGCCAGTTTTTTCCCGGCGCCGGTTCCGCCCAGGCGGTAGCGACGCAGCAAAGCGAGATTTATTTTCCCCGAGCGGATCGTGCCGGCATGGTCGAAAATAACCTTGAGCGCATGAACCGGGCGGGTGGAAATTTCACTTCCGCATTTTTCCTGCAGGAAAACCAGGGCCCGGATTTTTTTCACCGCCACGCGAAGCCGGTGCAGTTCTTCCGCGTTGCCGGATTCCCGGTAATTGCCGGGACTGGCCGAAAGCGTTTTAAACTGCTTGCCGAGATATTCTTTTTGTCTTTTTTTGGTCAGCATGGCCTGGACAGGCGTTTGAAAGAGAACAAATATGCAGGCATTTTTCTCACCGGCTGCACGATTTATTTACATGGAGTTTACAGGCCCCGCTGCTTTCCGGGGCTCCCGGGCAGGGATAAAATTCCCGGAAACGGTAAAAACGATTTGCCGGCACGGCTTTACCGACCCGGTTTTTTCAGCGAAAAACAGTTACTTTTGCACTGATTTTTCAGTACGTCAACCAGAATTACGAACAAGCTTCCGAATATGGCACAGGTAGAACTGATCATGCCCAAAATGGGCGAAAGCGTGAACGAAGCCACCATCATCAAATGGCTGAAGAACGAAGGCGACAAAATCGCCCTCGATGAACCCGTTCTCGAAATCGCCACCGATAAAGTGGACTCGGAAATTCCTTCGCCTTTTGAAGGTTTCCTGGCCAAAAAACTGTTCAAGGACGGCGATGTCGTCCAGGTCGGAAAAGCAGTCGCCCTGATTACCACCGAAGCCCCGGCTGCCGTTACGCAAACTGCCGAACCCGTTACACCTGCAGCAAAGCAGGAAGTGAATATCGCTCAGCAGCATGCCGTTTCGAACCAGCAGACCGTGAATACCGTTACCGCTGCTGCAGAGCTTGTAAAAAGTTCCGGCGGACGTTTTTATTCCCCGCTGGTGCGCAACATCGCCAAACAGGAAGGCGTAAGCCAGGCCGAACTCGATGCCATTCCCGGAACCGGCGCCGAAGGCCGCGTAACCAAAAACGATATCCTAGCCTACCTGCCGAACAAAGGCAAAGCCAGCGCCATGGCTTTCCCGACAGCGGTAAATAACCAGGTCACGGACAGCATCACATCCAACGGCAACGGCGCTTCCCAGCCCGTCCAGCAACACCAGAAACCGGCGGTTACCATGATGAACGGCGACGAGATCGTGGAAATGGATCGTATGCGCAAACTCATTGCCGATCACATGGTGATGAGCAAACATACTTCGCCGCACGTGACTTCTTACGTGGAAGCGGACGTGACCAATATTGTCCTCTGGCGCGAGAAGATCAAAAAGAATTTCGAAAAACGCGAAGGCGAAAAACTCACGTTCACACCCATCTTCATCGAAGCGATCGTGAAAGCGATCAAGGATTTCCCGATGATCAATATTTCAGTCGACGGCACGAAGCTCATCATCCGCAAAAACATCAATATCGGGATGGCTGCGGCCCTGCCTTCGGGAAACCTGATCGTGCCGGTAATCAAAAACGCCGACCGGATGAACCTGCTCGGCCTCACCAAAGCCGTGAACGATCTTGCCAGCCGCGCAAGAGCAAGCAAACTGCAGCCCGACGAAATCCAGGGCGGAACATATACGCTCACCAACGTCGGTTCTTTCGGCAACGTGATGGGAACACCCATCATCAACCAGCCGCAGGTAGCCATTATGGCCGTAGGCGCGATCCGCAAAAAACCTGCGGTAGTCGAAACTCCTTACGGCGATACCATCGGCATCCGCCACATGATGTTCCTCTCGCACGCTTACGATCACCGCGTGGTCGACGGTTCGCTCGGAGGCCAGTTCGTGCGCCGCGTGGCCGATTACCTGGAACAGTGGGACATCAACCGCGAAATCTGATTTTATATTTACGGGAATCCGTTGGCTGTTACTCTTTGTGATGCTTTGCGCCTTCGTGTCTTCGTGGCAGGAGCTGTAGATTTATACGGACTAATCTGCGTAATCTGCGGCAAGTTTTTTAAAAACAGGAAAACAAAGCGTATCCGGATTTTACTTTTTTCTCCCGGCCCGGCGGATTCCAGTTTTTCTATATTTGCAGGTTACTTAACCGTTATCCCGGAATGAAAACCACGACCCGGCTATTCGCCTTTATTTCCCTCTTCCTTTTTGCTGCACCCGTTTTTGCCAAAAAAAACGAGGTTAAGAAAAAGTGGAGCCAGGCCGAACTGGCTTTTGCCGCGGAAGATTACGAAAAAGCGCTGTCCCTCTACCTCGAAGTGCTCGACAAGCAACCCGATAATAATAACGTGCGTTTTAAAATCGGCGTTTGTTACCTGAACTCCGCGTCCGATAAAACAAAAGCGGAATCCTTCCTCGAGCCCGCTTCCCGCGCAGTAAGCGAAAAATACCGCGAAACGTCGTTCAAGGAAAAACAGGCGCCTCCGCAGGTATGGCTTTACCTTGGCCAGTCGTATCACTTCAATTACAAATTCGACGAATCCATCGCCGCATTCGAAAAATTCAAAACCTATATCGGGCAAAGTGATTCGGCGATGACGGCTTCGCTCGACCGCAGCATAAAAATGTGCCGGCACGGAAAAGAATACACGGCAAGTCCCATCAACATCAAAGTGGAAAACGCCGGTACCGGGATCAATACGCCTTATGCCGACTACTCGCCGGTCATTTCCGTTGACGAATCCGTGCTCATTTTTACTTCACGCCGCCCGTCCACTACCGGCGGAAAAATCGATCCCGAGGACGGTAAATATTTCGAAGACGTATACATAAGCACCCGCAACGGCGACACCTGGAGCGCTGCGCAAAATATCGGTACGGCCATCAACAGCAGCGGCCACGAAGCGACCATCGGCCTGAGCGCCGACGGACAGCAACTGTTCATCTACAAGGATGATAACGGGGACGGAAATATTTACGTGAGTACGCTGAACGGAAAAGACTGGTCGCCGCCGGTAAAAATTACCGATAACGTAAACGGAAAGTCCTGGGAACCGAGCGCTTCGGTCAGCCCCGACGGAAATACATTGTACTTCACCAGCAACCGCGAAGGCGGTTTCGGCGGCCGCGACATTTACCGGAGCGTCAAACTGCCCAACGGGCAATGGAGTAAAGCCATCAACCTCGGACCTGCCGTCAATACGGCTTTTGATGAAGATGCGCCTTCGATGCAGGCCGACGGTGTTACGCTTTACTTTTCATCCAACGGCCATTCGACCATGGGCGGTTTCGATATTTTCTTTTCCACCTATTCGGAAGAAGGCGGCTGGTCGGCGCCCGTGAATGTGGGCTATCCTGTAAACACGACGGACGACGACGTTTTTTACGTTCCTACGGCGGATAACAAACATGCCTACTATTCTTCGTTCAAAAATTCGGGCGGACAGGGCGAAAAAGATATTTACCTGCTCACCTTCCCCGACCGGGCTGAAACGCCGGTTACCGTATATTCCGGTGAAATCACCAGCATTTACGGCGGCGTGCCCGAGGATGCGGAGATCACGGTTACCAACGTGCTTACCGGCGATATCGTGGGAACATTCAAACCGAATACGTCCACGGGAAAATTCGTCATGATCCTGCAGTCCGGGCAGAACTACGCCATCACCTACCAGGCGACGAATTACCTCTACCAGTCGGATAACTTCAACGTGAGCGACACTACCGCCTACATGACGATCAACCGCCCCATCGTGCTCGAGCCGATCAAAGTGGGACAGAAGATCGTGGTGCGGAATATCTTTTTCGCCACCGGGAAATCCGAGCTCCAGCCCGAATCCAAAACGGAACTGGCTGCACTCATCCAGCTGATGAAAACATTCGACAAACTCGTCGTGGAAGTTTCCGGTCACAGCGATGCACGCGGCGGTGACGAACTCAACCAGAAACTTTCCGAAAAACGCGCCCAGGCCGTCGTCAGTTACCTCATCTCGAGCGGCATCAGCAAAGACCGCATGCGCGCCGTGGGCATGGGCGAATCGAAACCGATCGCGATCAATTACAACCCGAACGGAACAGCCAATGTTCAGGGCATGTCGCTCAACCGCCGCTTCGAATTCACCATCCTCAGCGTAACCGGCGAACCCATCAAAGACGTGGTACAAAAAATCGACGTACCCGATCCGCTGAAAAACAAAGACGACAAAAAATGATTTTCGATTGGCGATTTTCGATTGGCGATTGAAGGGGCACGAAGACGCTAACGGGATTAATATCGCAAATCGGCAATCGCAAATCGGCATTCGGAATTCCTTTCGCTTTTTCCTATATTTGTTTGAACTGATCATATCCTCATGAGGCACTTAGCGTTCCCGTTCGCTTTGTTGTTTTCTTTCAGCCTCTCGGCCGATCCGCCGAAAGTGGAGAAGCGCGTTGACCGGAAAGACCGGAAACACTACCGCAAAGCCCAGGAATATTTTTTCTTTGAAGAATACGACCGGGCCGTTCCCCTGCTTCGGAAACTCGTGGAACAATACCCGTCAAACGCCACCATTTATTACGAAATGGGCGTTTGCATGTATTATTCGCCCACCGAAAAAACCCGCAGCCTCCCCTGGTTTGAAAAAGCGCTGACCATCGCCGGCGACAAGGCCGATGAAGAATTGCTTTATTATTCGGCCACCGCTTACCAGATGATGAATCGTTTCGACGATGCTATCCGCTGTTATACCGGCATGAAAAAATATGCCGACTCGCCGGAGATGCTCAAAAGCATCGACCGCCTGATCGAAACCTGCGAGAACGGGAAAAAGTTCATGAGCAAACCGGTAAACGTGCGCGTGGAGAATCTCGGCGACAATGTGAACTCCGCTTACCCGGATTATGCGCCGGTTTTTACGGGCGACGAAAAACTCCTGCTCTTCACTTCGAAACGAAAAGGAAGCACCGGCGGAAATATCGCGGACGACGGATACTATTTCGAAGACGTGTACATGTCGAAAAACGTGGGCGAGAGCGGGGGCTGGAGCAATGCCGGGAAATTAGACACGACGTACCGGATGCTCCGCAAAGGACCTTTCCGTTTTCTTTTTTCGAAAGCGGAAAACGTATCCGAGATCAATACGCATGATCACGACGGATCGATTGCGATTGCGCCCGACGGGAAAAAACTCTACATCTTCCGCTACAGCGACATGTGGCAGGCGGCCCTCGGCGACGGGGAAAAATGGAGCAGGCCCAAACGCCTGCACGAAAGCATCGACGGGAAAAGCAGCCACGAACCCAGCCTTTGCATTTCGCCCGACGGCAAGTCATTGTACTTCGTAAGCGATCGTCCGAAAGGGCTCGGCGGAAAAGATATTTACCGCTGCGAAAAAATGGGAGAAGATACCTGGGGAACTCCGATGAATCTCGGTCCCGCGGTCAATACGCCGTATGATGAAGAATCACCGTACATCTCCGCCGACGGCAGCACCTTGTATTTCTCTTCCGAAGGACATAATTCTATGGGCGGTTTCGATGTTTTCAAAAGCGTGAACGAAAACGGCCTGTGGACAAAACCGGAAAATCTCGGCTACCCGATCAACAATGGCGGCGACGATATTTTTTACGTGCCGGGTAAAAACACCGATTACGGGTACTACGCTTCGATGCAGAACAATACGCTCGGCGACCTGGATATTTATGCCGTGGAATATCTCCGGGAAACGCACCGGCTTTGGGTACGCATCCTGGAAAATACCGGGAACAAACCGGTGGATAATGCGAAAGTCTGGTTTACCAACCTGCAGAACGGGAGGAAAAACCTGCTCGGGATTTCAACTGACGGTGAAGCGCTCCTGAATTTCGAACCCGGTGCAACCTACAGCATCGTTGTTGAACGCGACGGTTATTCTCCGGCTAAATCGGAAATCAGTTTTCCCGCAGGCCCCGGTCTCGACAACTGTTACCAGGAAATCCGTTTCAGCCAGACCAAAAACGGGGCAAGTCTCACGGGCCAGGAAATTGTCCTGTTTAGCCTGCTCTTCGACGTGGACAAGGAAATCGGGGAGAAACCGGTGGGTGAACGGGCAACTGCGCGCGTGCTTTTCCTCGAAGGGCTTGACAAAAAAAATCCCCGCCCCGGCCTGCAGGTTAACAAAGTCGCTGAAGTGTACACCGATCCTGTCAACGATCCCGCCGCGAACAGCATGGTGTTCAATACGATCTATTTCGAATTTGAAAAATCCGAACTCAACGAGGAATCACGCGTGGAACTCAACCGGGCAGCCGAATACATGAAGAACAACCCGGCACTCCGGTTCGAGGTACTGGGTTATACGGATAATAAAGGTTCGGAATCTTTTAACCAGGAGCTTTCGCAGAAGCGTTCTGCAGCCGCTGTGCAGTATCTTATTTCCAAAGGCATATCCGCAGAAAGGCTCCGTGCCGTTCCCAAAGGCAAGAGCGACCCGGTGAACGGGAATGACAACGAGGAAAACCGCCGGAAAAACCGCCGCGTCGAAATCCGGGTGCTGAAACAGTAACCGCCCGTATTTACCGGTTAACGCACTACTGCTCAACACAAAGCGGTGTTAATATCTTTCACCCGGAAGGCCTGTCTATTGGGATAAAAGGCTATTTTTGCATGACAAGAGGAGCCTGGCAGTCGTTCAAATCGACTCGTCCGGGCCTGTCAATCGTTTATGAATCGAATGTACAAGCTAATTACTGCAGTCTGCTTTGCCGCTATAGTGAACCCGGCATGGTCGCAGACCGAGCCGATTCCGGGCAATTACAAGGACAATTTTACCCAGGGAAATTTCCTTATGCTGGAAGAGAACTACGGCATGGCGCTCAAGTTCTTCCGGGAAGCGTACCGTACCGATTCTTCTTCGGCCAATATCAACTACAAAGTGGGCGTCTGCCTGCTCAAATCCACTACAGAAAAAAGAAAGTCACTCGCCTACCTGCGCAGGGCGGCCCAAAACGTCAGCCGGAATTACGACGAATTCGAACCCAGCATCAAAAAAGCTCCTGAAAACGCATTCTATTACCTGGCGCAATCGTATCACCTCAATTCCCAGTTCGATTCTGCACAAACCATGTTCGAATCGTACAAAACCCTGCTCGGCACTAAAAATCCCGACCTGCTTCGCGAAGTCAACCACCGGATCAATATCTGCCAGAACGCGAAGGAATTCACTTCTTCGCCGATGAACATTAAAATCACCAACCTCGGCGACAGCATCAACAGCTTTGAGCCAGACTACAGCCCGGTGGTTTCCCTGGATGAAAACATCATCTACTTCACTTCGCGCCGTTACGGCGAGCGCGGGATCGAAGGCCTTTACCCGGAAGATATTTACGTTTCGTACCGCAAGCCCGACAATACCTGGACGACCGCCGTTCCCCTGCTCGGTGTAAATACGATCGAGAATGAAGCCACGATCTCGCTTTCGACGGACGGACAAGTACTGTTCATCTACAAACAGGAAAACGGCGGCGATATTTACTTCAGTACGCTCGACGCGATGAACAACTGGACCACGCCGATGCCGATGGAAGGCGATATGAATTCGAAAGACTGGGAAACACATGCCTGTCTTTCTGCCGACGGAAACACGCTCTACTTTTCGAGCGACCGCAAAGGCGGGCTCGGCGGACGTGATATTTACCGCTGCGTGAAAATCGGCGGAACACGCTGGAGCAAAGCCATCAACCTGGGACCGACGATCAATACGCCTTTCGATGAGGATGCACCGTTCATCCACCCGGACAAAACAACGCTGTTCTTCGCTTCCAGCGGGCATAAAACCATGGGCGGTTTCGATATTTTCTTCACTGCACAGGATGATTCCGGCCACTGGGCCGAACCGATCAACATGGGTTACCCGATCAACACGCCGGATGACGATATTTTCTACACCACTACAGTTGACGGCAAGCGCGCCTATTTCTCTTCCGCCCGCGAAGGCAGCCTGGGCGACAAGGACATGTACATGGCCGTGCTCGAAAAACCTTCGGGTGAACCGGAAAATCTCGCGCTGCTCCGCGGCCGCATTTTTAATGCCGACGGCACTCCGCTGACACAGCAGGTACAGATAAACGTTTACAATAACGCCACCGGCGAACTGGTCGGTAATTACCGTCCGAACCCGAAAACAGGAACGTATGCCATCCTGCTCGAACCGGGCGGTTCATATAAACTCGTTTACCTGGTCAACGGCGTTGAATATTATACCGAGATCATCGACGTGCCCAGCGACGCCTCCTACGCTACGTTTGAAAAAGCGTATGATGTAAACGACCTCATGCTCGGCAGGATTAAAACCGCGCCTCCCGATTCCATTAAAAATGCCAAAGGTGATTTCATCAACATCGAAGGCCGCGTGATGGATAAGGAAGATCCGACCAAAATCTGGCCGAACAGCGTTGTCGTGACTCTGAAAAACGACAAGGGCGAAATCCTGGCCATCACTTCGACCATGAAAGGCGTGTTCCGTTTCAAAAACGTTCCGGCTGGTACAAGTCACCTCATCCAGGTGGATGAATTGAACACGAAAGCCGCACGTTTCACCACCATCGACGTGAGCAATGCCAAAACCAATGAAGGAATACTGACGGTGAAAGTCGCCGCACCCTCGAAAAAAGAAGACCGGTTCAAAGTCACGAGTACCGGGAAATTCATCACGGTTCGTCTCCTGCTGCCGCAGCCGGAAGTATATGACCCGGAAAATCCGCCCCCGAGCGACAGCGCGAAGCAGGCGCTTACTACTGTAGCCGGTTTGAAATTCATGATGTACTTCAAGTACAACATCAGTGAGATCCAGGCCGACGATCCGGACTTCGCCGCTTTCTGCGATACGCTTGCCGCAGTGATCCGCCGCGACGGTTCGATCAAACTGAAACTCGACGCGACCGCTTCGCAGGTACCCACACGCAAGTTCCCGACGAACAAAGCGCTGGCACAGGATCGCGCAGAAAAATGTAAAACCAATGTCATGAACGCCCTTCGCGTACGCGGCATCGATGAATCGCGGGTAACCTGGGTAAAAGTCGGTTACTTCGTTCTTGGCCCCACGTACCGCAGCGATTTCAAAACAAATCAAAAGACTTACGAAAAGTACCAGTACGTCAAGATCCGCGGCTACAGCAAACGAAACTGATCATCCGAATACGCAGGCAATCAAAGCCCTGCTTCCGGGTCTGTGAATTCACAGCAATCTTCCGGGAGCAGGGCTTTTAATTTCAGCTCCAAATGCGTAATTTTGATAGGACGGCCCATTGACCCGTCCAAACAACTTTTACGTGTCGATTACCTTGCTTTAGCGGCGCTGGCATTGCCATTGCCTTCTCCTGCCCAGCCACGGCCCGGCGCAACCGTTGAGCCGGAAGATGCAGCCGAACACTGGAAACACAACAATTACCCGATGGCGCAAGCCTGCTACAAAGTACTCGTGGCAAAATCGCCCGGGAACATCGAGTACAACTACCGTCTCGGCGTTTGCTACCTGAAAACCAACGTCAGCAAAAAAGAAGCCGTTAAATATCTCGAAGTGGTGACTAAGCAGGACAAAGGCGAGCCGGACAGCTGGTTCTACCTCGGGCAGGCTTACCAGACCGCGCTGCGTTTTGACGATGCCATCAAGGCGTATTCCAAATACAAAGAAAAAGATACGGGCAAAGAAGCACAGGCCAATGCCGACCGGGGAATTGAAACCTGCAACAATGCCAAGGCCCTGATGAAATATCCGCTCAAGGTTACGTTCACCAACCTCGGGAAAGAGATCAACAGCGAATTCCCGGATTATTACCCGTTTGTAACGGCCGATGAACAGATGATCGTTTTCACCTCGCGCCGGAAAGGCAATGTGGGCGCTGCTACCGTTGAAGTGGACGGATATTACGCTTCCGATATCTGGAAATCAGGTTCGCTTAACGGCGTATGGCAGAAATCGAAAAACGTGGGGCCGCCTGTGAACGGGAATTACGACGAACAGGCTGTCGGTTTGTCGGCCGACGGGAAATGGATGACTGTTTATATTGATAACGTTTCCACCGCCGGCGACATTTACCTGTCCATGAACAACAAGACTTTCCAGAAACCGGAAAAACTGAACGACAACGTAAATAAGGCATTTGAAACGGCCGGCTCGCTTTCGCCCGACGGTAACGTGATCTTTTTTTCCAGCAAGCGCGAAGGCGGACAGGGCGGCCTTGATATCTGGATGGCGCGGAAACTTCCTACCGGAGCATGGGCGCTTGCGCAGAACATCACCTCGCTCAATTCCGGGTACGATGAAGATTTTCCTTTCATGGCGCCCGACGGAAGAACGCTTTACTTCGCATCCAAAGGACATAACAGCATGGGCGGCTACGATATTTTCGTCAGCACCTGGAACGAAGAAGACAATACCTGGACAAACCCGAAAAATATCGGCTACCCGATCAACACGCCGGACGATAACGTGACGATTTCGTTTACGGAGAATAACCGTGTCGCGTATATTTCTACCGTGCGTGAAGGCGGTGTCGGCGATCTCGATATTTTCCGCGTCGTGTTCGATGAAATCCAGGAAACCAGTTACACGCTGGTAACCGGTAAAATACTTACCCCCGACTCGAGCAAAAACCTCGATGCGATTATCACCGTAACCAATTCGAAATCGCAGGAAGAAGTCGGTACGTACAAACCGGTTCCGCAGAACGGGAAATACGTGATGGCGCTTCCCCCGGGCAAATACGTGATCAACATCGAAGCCGCCGGTTACAAAACGCTTATCGACAACGTACTGGTTTTTGATATCGGTTCGATTCCCGAGATCAAAAAAGATATGGTTCTTACCAAGTAGTTTAATCCCATGCGAAAATTTCAAATCCTTTTTTCTTCCATCGGTTTGTTCGTCCTGCTTACTTCGTTCACGAAGCCGGCGGCCACTTACCAGCTCGGCCTGCTGAAATACAGCGGCGGCGGCGACTGGTACGCTAACCTGGAAACATCGGTGCCGAACCTGATCAAATACTGCAACGAAAACCTGAAAACGAATATCAACCCCGAGCAGGCCGTTGTGGAAGCGGGCAGCCCGGATATTTACAACCATCCGTTCATCCACATGACCGGTCACGGCAACGTGGTTTTTTCGGCACAGGAAGCGGACAACCTGCGGAACTATATGATTGCCGGGGGCTTTCTGCATATTTCCGACAACTACGGCCTGGACAAATTCATCCGCCCGCAGCTGAAAAAAATTTTCCCTGAACTCGATCTTATCGAATTGCCTTTCTCGCATCCCATCTATCACCAGGTATATGATTTTGCACAAGGTCTTCCGAAAATTCACGAGCACGATAAAAAAGCGCCGCAGGGATTCGGGCTCATCTGGCAGGGCCGCCTCGTTTGCTTTTATGATTTCGAATGCGATTTAGGCGACGGCTGGGAAAGTCCCGAAGTACACCACGATTCACAGGAAGCGCGTACCAAAGCGCTGAAGATGGGCGCCAACCTGGTTACCTACGCGCTCATGGGCGGCGAATCGAAGCACGGGAAGAAGCCGTAACAAACAACGATGAGAATTCTTCTTTCTTGCTTTCTTGTTTTTGCCTTATACAAATGCAATGCACAGGAAAAGAATGTCCAAGCCATTATTGCAGAATTCGAAACAGCTGCAAATGATTCAGTAATCGTTTCAAAGTACAGCAGTATGCCATACAAGGCATACCACATTCACCGGAATATAGAAAACCCGCAATTCGAGAACAAAGATGATTCGCTTATATTTTTCAATAAGACCGGTGCTGTACTTGTATTCGAATATTCAGACCGGTATTTCTTAATAAAACCATTTTTTGCGCAAGAGGAAATCCCTTTTTCATTTGCTCAGATATATATCGATACGTCCAAAATAAAACCTGCCAGGGCACTTATTTTAGCAAAGCAGTTCCAAAAACAAGTTGATTTAATCGGGATTGACAGCCTTTGCGTTTTAACACCTTATTCGGACTCCATTATGCCTCAATGTGATTTCGGTTATTCTTATCCCACGTACCTTGATCCGCAATTTAATGACCAGGCTAGGAAGATCGAAGCTAAAAAAGTGGGTATAGTATCAACGCACTATGGGCTTCATGTTGTTTATATTCGCCGTAAAGGCAAAAATGCAAGGTGTTATGTAGAGTATTGTATAATAGAGTTAAAGAAAAAGTAACGGCAAAGCTCACACCTTAATCCCCACCACGCACACATCATCCGTTTGCGTATTCCCGTTCCGCCAGTTTACGAAAGCGTCTTCCACGATTTTCTTTTGTTCTTCGGTGGACAGGTGCGCGTGGCGGGTGAGTAAATCGCGCAGCCGCGCGTACGAGTATTTTTTAAAATTGGGGCCGCCGAACTGGTCCGCAAAACCGTCGCTGAACAGGTAAATCATATCGCCGGCTTTCAATTCCACTTCGTGGTTGCTGAAACGGAACGGTGTTTCGCTGTAGCTGCCGATGGAATACCGGTCGCCGCGCACTTCGATGATCACGCCGTCGCGCACGATCCACAAGGGATTCACGGCGCCGGAGTAAAACAAACGGTTATGCTCGTGATCGAAAATGCAGAGCGCGATATCCATGCCGTCGAGCATTTCGCCGGCGGTTTTGAACTGGTTCAGCGTTTTCTGGATGCCTGTATTGATATAATCGAGCACGGCAGCCGGGCGGTTCAGGTGACGTTCCTGCACCGACTGGTACAGCAGGTTATTTCCCATCAGGCTGAGCAGCGCGCCGGGAACCCCGTGCCCCGTGCAATCGGCTACGGCCACATAAGTCAGTTTGTCCCACTTCTCCACCCAGTAAAAATCGCCGCTGAGTACGTCTTTCGGTTGGTAAAAAACAAAAGCGTCGTTCAGTTCCTGCTTCAGCATATCGCCGGGAAGCAGGATCGCTTCCTGGATACGCTGCGCGTAGTTGATGCTGTCGGAAATGTCCTTGTTCTTCTGCATGATGATTTCCTGGTAGCGGCGCTGCTGGACCGCGATAGCCATGGAATCGGAGACTTCGCGCACCAGTTGTACATCATCGTCGGTGATCGCATGCGTTTTTGACGAACCAAGGTTGATCGAGCCGATCAGTTCGTTCTGCGAATAAAGCGGCATGATCAGGTACGAGCGGACACCGTAACTCAGGTTTTCACTGTCCGTTCCGGAAAGAATTTCTTCCACTTCGAGATCGTGCACGAGCATGTGTTTGTTTTCGCGCAGGTACGGCAGGCTGCGGAAATCACCGAGCGCATATTCTTTCTGCACCATCTCGTTTTTATTATCCATGTCGATGTAATACAAGTCGGCCATGCCGCGCGAATGATCGAAGATGGCCATGGAAAGCCGGTTGCAGTAACTGATCCGCCGGGCCAGGTTGTACAGCGCGCTCTGCGTCATTTCCTGCATATTCTGCGCCTGGAGAATATCCTGCTTGGCCCGGTTCAGGATTTCGAGCCGGATGGAATACCGGCTGAGTTGTTCTTCGTACGCTTTTTTCTCCGTGATGTCGGTGAAAATTTCGATCTGCTTCAGCATTTTTCCGTTCTCGTCCACGATCGGCGTATTGGAAATCGAAATCCATATTTCGCGGCCGTCTTTATGATACACGAGCAGTTCGATGATGAACCCGTCGCCGCGTGCCGTTTTCCGCCGCGCCACTTCGATCGTCTCGAGATCCGTTTTTTCGCCGGCCAGCAAATCGCCGATCCGCTTTCCCTTGATTTCCCGCAGGAGATAACCCGTGATGCGCGTAAAACCTTCATTGGCCCATTCCACGCGGTTTTCCGGGTCGCTGATCAGGACGCCGTTGATGGTTTCGCTGGCCACGAGCGACAGTTTTTCCAGTTCTTCTTCGTACCGTTTTTTCTCCGTGATGTCGCGCGCGATGGACTGGAAACCTTTAATGTACCCGCGGCGGTGTTCATCGAACAAGGCACGCACGGTTTGTCCTACCCAGATTTCATGACCGTCTTTATGGTGGATCATGAATTCATGGTACGAGCTGACCGCCTTTTTCGTGAACTGGCGCTGGTAAAACCGGACTACTTCTTCGCGGTTCGATGCAGGAAGCAGGTCGAAGAAGCGCATCTTGTTCAGTTCTTCGCGGCTGTAACCGGTGAGCTTTGCACCCACTTCATTGATGTACGTAAAATTGCCGCGAAAATCCGTCGTATAAATAATATCGTTGGCCGCTTCCACGATATGCCTGTACCGCTGTTCGATTTCCCTGCGGTCGGTTACATCCTGCCCGATGCCCACCTTCACGCCGCTTTCGAGCATGGTATCCACCCATTGAATCCAGCGGAGTTTGCCGTTTTTCGTTTTTACAGCGGTAATGTAACTGCTCTGCCGCTGCGACGAATTCATGTCGATCACGTTCTTTTTAATACGGTCGTTTTCTTCCTGGTCGTCGCTTCTCACCTTCCACCAGCCGTCGCCCATCAATTCGTCTTCCGTATAACCGAGCAGGTAACGTACGCTGCGGCTTACAAAAATGATCTTACCCGATTTGTCCGCTGCGAGTACGATACTCCAGCTGCTGTTGATGGCCGTATCGGCGAATATCAGCCTGTTGAACATATTGTGCCGCACGAGCAGCGCAAGGAAAGCGATGAGCAGGCTGGTGATGATGCCGAGTACAAAAAGCCAGGGATTATATTGCGGCGCATCCACGGAGAAACCGAGCCACGATCCGAAAATGATTACGAAACCGGAAATAACGGCAAGCGAGCGCCAGGAATCCACCACGATGCCGAGCGCAAGAATGGAAATAATGAGCGCAGTAACCGTTACCGGCGAAAGCTGGTTTATCTTATTGAGGTAGAGGAAATGAAAAACAACCAGCGGAAACAAAACCGTCATGAGCAGGCTGATGTTTTTCCGGAAGTATTCGTAGAAATACGTCCCGGCCGCAAGTCCCAGCAACAACACGGCGATCAGGCAGGCCACAACCGGCTGCATATTCACCGTCCTGTCAAACAACGAACAGAGAATACAATCGAGCGGGTACACGGTGGCGGCAAAAAACAGGATCATGCGGCTGGTGGGAAGCATGTATTCGGTTTCCCGCTTCGACATGAATTCGCTTTTCACGCGGCGGTAAAAAAGCATAAGCCCCAGGCAGATCAGGAAGATGAGCAGGAGCATGCCGAGAAAGAACCACCAGGTTTTCCAGAAAGGCGGGGTGATGCGGAAAGCGAATACGGCCGGTTCGCTCCAGGCGCCTGCACTGTTGCCCGCTTTGACAAGCAGCCGGTAATCGCCGGGCGGCAGGTTTGAATAACTGATCAGCCCCGATTCGGACGGTGGTCCCCAGTCGGCATCATATCCTTCGAGCTTATACTGGTAGCGCAGGTTTACACCCGGGCCGAACTGGATTGCGGCGAAATCGAAACTGAGGTAATTTTTGTCGTGCGGGAATTCCGGGTTTACAGGAATGTTGAGCTTGGATGAAATGCTGTCCGAATAATTCGTCCAGTCCGGTTTTTCATTCATCATGCTCAAACCGCGCAACACCACCAGTGGTTTTGCCTTATTACGTTTTTCCGCAGCGAGATCATAAATAATAGCGCCTGACGAAGTTCCCAGCCACACTTTCCCGTCCCTGCCGAGCGTCATCGCCCCGGGCGAAAATTCCATGTTTCCCAAACCGTCCGCCTTGCCGAAATGCCGGAAAGTAGTCGTCATGTTCCCGATAAATTCCACCCGGTCCAGGCCGGTTATCGTGGATACGAGCAGCATCTTGTTGTTATTCAGCCAGAGGAAACCGGTTGTATAATTACTCGACAGGCCTTCTTTCTTATCGATAAACTGCAGGGCCTGTTTTTTCAGTTCGTAACGCCATACGCCTGTACCGTAGGTAGCGAAATAGATATAGTCTTTGTCGCTGGTTATGGCGTTGATTCTTATTTCAGGTGAGGTCCGTTTGTTTTTCGATTTGATTTTCTGCGGCTCGCCGTTTTCCATGCGCAGGATTCCTTTCTCGGTTCCCAGCCAGAGCGTTCCCGCCGTGTCTTCATGGAGCGCCCAGATCGGATTTCCTTCCAGCAATCCGCCGGATGCAACCCGTTCGAATGTATTGTCGCGGAAACGAACCAGGCCGGCATACACGGTACCGATCCACAGCGATCCGTCCTTGCCGTATGCGAGGCTGATGATTTCACCTGCGGGCAATTGTTCCCGGTCTTTGTAAACCGTAATTTTTCCTTTTTCAAGCACATTGATTTCACCGCTCAACGTGCCGATGTATAGTTTCCCTTTCTGATCGGAAGCCAGCGCCCCGATCCGGTTGTAGCTCAATCCTTCCTTTTCGGTAATCGTAGTCAGCTCGATTCCGTCAAAACGTGCCAGCCCGCCGAGGGTCGCCATCCAGACGTTGCTGTTTTCATCGTAAACGATGCTCCGGATATTTTCATCAGGCAGGCCGCTTGCTTTGGTAAACATGGAAAACTGCTGCCCCGCATAAACCATCACACCCGAAGTGAATGAACCGATCCAGACGTTGCCGTCACGGTCGGCGAAAAGACAGGAGATCACATCGTCGTAAAGACCGTTGTTTTTACTGAATGATTTGAAAACGGATTTTTTGTACTGCACCAGGCCGCCGCCCCAGCTTCCGAACCACATATTTTCATCGGCATCTTTGCATGTGGAAGTGAAAAAAGCGACGTTTTCATTTTCCGGTAACTGCAGCCGGGTATAGGAAGACCCGTCGAAAGAAAATAACCCTTCGCCCGAAGTGGCCACCCACAGTTCGCCGCGTTCGTGTTCAATCACCCCCCGTATTTTCTGAACCGACAGGTCGGACTGCGAAGCAAAAGGCTGGATGATATATTTTCCCTGCTGCCATTGGAAACGGAAGAGCCCGTTCCGTTCGGTACCGACCCACAAAATACCTTTGCTGTCAACATACACGGTACGTACCTCGAGTATATTTACCGGGCTTCCGAGTGAAAGCCGGCTTATTGCGCCGTTCTCATATTTCCACAAACCGGCATTGGTCATCACCAGGATTTCGTCCTTCGCTCCCTTTGCAAAACCGCGTACTTTATCAATTCCGGAGGAAGGATTGAAACGGATTTTGTGTACAGCTTTACCGGTTACTTCGCAGATGCCGCTGTCGGAAGCGATAAGAATGGCCTGGCCGGTTTCACTGATGCCGCGAACCCTGTTCTGGAGCAGCCCGTTATCTGTGTCAAAAACCACGAATTTTTTTCCGTCGAAACGTGCCGCGCCGCCGTCGGTGCCGATCCAGATAAACCCATAACTGTCCTGGTAAATGCAGTTGATCTGCGATTGCGGTAACCCGTCGGAAACATTGTAGTGCTGAAAATTATACTGCTGCGCACGAAGGGTTGCGTCATGCGCCAGAAGCGACATAAGCAAGAGTAAAAAATGAATTGTATTTCCTCTCCTCCTTGCCATACAACCTGCTGCGGAATGTAAACCTGCTCTTCGGATTTCATTTTGCATTTCCGGTGGTCGTAAAATCTGTCAGGATTTCACGTCGGGATTCCTGCCCGGAAACGCGGTGATGAAACACCAATTGCTTCTAAGGTAACAAAACTTGATTGGGAAAAAGCACCCGCGGCAGAAGTATTATTTGCTGAAAAAATGCGCTGAAAGACTGGTCGTGCCAAACAAATAATTAGTTCGATTTATCGAGGGTTTCATCGATAATTTCGACAATCACGCAGTTTTGATTCAGGATCATAAAATGTGTGCCGTTTTCAATCCGACGATGTGTTTTCCGCATGAATTTCTAAAAATTAAGCCATTTTGCACTCCTACGATGCAAATGTCCGCTGGTAATCGGTCATGCTTTTCCGGATTACTTCGAGCGCTTCTTCGCGGCCGTACACGTGCGTGATTTCACAAACGCGGTTTGCGTCGCCGGGAATATTTTTGTACGTGAGGAAATAATGCCGGAGCCGCTGGATGAGCGCGGGCGGAAACTGCGAAATATCGTTCCAGGAATATACATCGTCGTTTTGCATCACGGCAATGATTTTATCGTCGGCCTCGTTTTTATCCACCAGGCGTAAACCGCCTACGGGTATGGCTTTGAGCAGGATACCGCCGCCGGTAATATTCCGTTCGCTGAATACGCAGATATCCAGCGGATCGCCGTCGCCTTTTTTGATTTCCAGGCCGCTTTTCTCCGCGCAGAATTTCGCGATTTCTTCACCGCAATAGGTTTGCGGAATAAATCCGTACAAAGCCGGGACGATATTCGAAAACTTCTGCGGCCGGTCCACTTTGAGCCAGCCGCTCGCTTTATCGATCTCGTATTTCACCGTATCGCCGGGAACGATCTCAATAAAAGCATTCACGATGCCGGGCGCTTCTTCACCGGGACTTATGCCGTGCCAGGGGTGTGATTGGAATTGTTTGCTCATGTAGCGTCGTTTTTTCGATTGCCGATTTTTGATTTTCGATTGCCGATTTTTTTTCTACGGATAAATCGCAAATCGACAATCAAAAATCGACAATTAATATCACCTGTTGATATTCGCTTTATTCAAAGCATCCTGAAAGGCTTTGGCATTTTTCAGGTGTTCGTTGTAATCCTTTGTAAAATTATGATGCCCGGTGCCGTATTCCGCACACATGTACAGGTAATTTGTTTTCTTGAAATTGAGTACGGCATCAACCGATGAAATATCGGGAATGCTGATCGGGCCGGGCGGGAGGCCGGTGTGCAGGTAGGTATTATACGGCGAATCAATTTCTTTGTCCCCGTTCAAAACGCGGCGGACGGTGAAATCGCCCAGCGCAAAAATCAGCGTCGGGTCCGACTGCAGGGGCATTTTTATCCGCAGCCGGTTGAGGTAAAGCCCGGCAATAATTTTTTTCTCCTCGTTATCCCGCGTTTGTTCACCCTGTACGATGGAGGCGAGGATAACTGCCTGCGACTGGGTAAGCGTGGTGATTTTACATTTTGCTTTTCGTTCTTCCGTCCAGAATGCTTTGTACTCTTTCGCCATGCGCTCCATGAATTGCTCAGCCGAAGTATTCCAGTTCATTTCGTACGTATCCGGAATAAACATGGTCATCACGGTATGATTTGTAAAACCGTAACTGCTCAGGAACGTATTATCGTTGAGCATATAAAAAAGCGCGGCAGAATCGGCTTCAATTTTACGGCTCACGCGGCTCACGAGCTGTTCTTTTGTACGGATGCCGTTGAAGGTAAAATCAACCGGTTCCTGCAAACCCGCGCGCAGCATGTTGACCAGTTCGCGGTTACTCATCCCGTCGCGGAGCCGATAACGCCCGGGTTTTATTTCCGTAAACTTTTTGAGTTTCGCGATTTCCCGGAATGAGTTTTCGTCTTTGATGATTTTCTGATCCACCAGGTAACCTTCCAGTTCCGTCATCGTCCAGCCGGTTCGCACATACAGGAATTCCGAACGTTTGCCGTGCAGGTCAACATTGGGTTTATAATACGAATCCCAGAACCACCAGCCGCCGGCGCCCGCAGCCAGCAGGGTAACTATGGAAAACCAAAACGCTATTTTTTTTCTTTTCGACATAACGGAATGCACTAGGAAGCGGTTTTCGATCCTTTCGCCGCTTCTTTCAATTGTTTTTTTACCTGCAACGCTTTTTCATTTTTCGGATTCCTTTTCAGCAGGTGGTCGATGATTTTTTCCGCTCCTTTAAAATCCCGTTCAAACGCAAGCAAGCCGGCCATATTCAGCAACAACGGTTCGTAATCCGGATCAAGGGCAAGCGCCTTTTCATAAAACCGCCGGGCCTTCGCCGCATCACCGTTCACGAGGTAAAGATAACCGAGGTTGGTGAGCGCCGGAACGAATTCCGGATGTTCGTCGAGAACCTGCTGATAAGTGTCCATTGCTTCTTTCTGTCGCCCGGAAGAAGCCAGCGCCAGGCCATACTTGCTTTTAAAATCGGGAACATGCGGCGCAAGTTCGCTGGCTTTTTTATGAAAAGCAGTCGCAGGAGTATTTTCTCCTTTCCCGAAAAAAGCTTCCCCGATCCGGTACGCTGTCCAGGCATCGTCGTTGCTCCACGATTTTTTTACCAGCATTTTGTTCAGCACTTCCGCCTGCCCGAGCTGCTGCACATAATTCATAATCCTGTTGTAATCTCCCTTGAGATAATACAACTGGACAAGGCTTGAAAAATTCTTCCGCACCGCATCTTTACTGTCATCGCGCAAATAATGTTTTGCCGAATCGAGCAGGTAAAGATCACCGGGCGCGAATTTTTCACACTGCAGGATATACGCTTTCGCTTTCAGTTCTGCAGAAGGATTTTTTTCATTCACGGCATACAGACCGATAAACTTTTTCACTTCTTCGCGCACTTTCCCGGCATCCACCGGCTTGCGGATGAAATGATCCGTCACCGTAACGTGCGGAATATCGATGGAACCCGAACGCGGCATGTGACAGCTTACGCAGTTATTATCCTTTGCTTTGAGATGTGCATCGGTATCGGTGCATTTTCCTTTCGTCCCTGTCCCGTTGTGACATTTCATGCAGGATGCGTTGAATACTTCCTGCCCGGTCGCTTTTACACTCACGTGCGGATCGTGGCAGGTTACGCAGGTCATCGCTTTTTTATACGGACGCAGGTCGTTCTCGTCGAATTTCACGCCGGCATTCGTTTTGATGAAGCAGGGACTCATTTTCATACGCTCGGCATGCGAAGCCATGATGAACTCGTCTTCGCGTCCTTCGTATTTCGGCATGAATACCGTCATATAATCCGACAGCACCATGCCCGGGCGGAAATCAAAAAACGATTTGCCTTCTTTCAGCACGGCATTTCCCTGCAGGTGACAGCGCTGGCAAACGTCGAACTGCCGCTCGAACGAAAGTTTGCCGGGATTTACGATCGTATAATCGATAAAGCGCGAAGTATCGATGAGATGCCCGTTCGTTTTTTCCCACACATGCAGCGAGCCCGGTCCGTGGCAGCGTTCACAGCCGATACCGCCGGGCACAGCGGTGAATTTATTTTCGGAACCTGCTTCGAAACCGGGCAGTGAGTTGTGACAGCTCATGCATTCCAGCCCGATCTTGCGCGAGAAACGCGTATTGAAACCGTTCTCGAATCCCGGCGGAAGATCCCATTTTCCCTGCTGCGTATAAAAAGTCAGCGGCATCTGGTGCAGGAAACCGTTCGTGTTCCGGATATGCGAATTCGTATGCTGGCCCGATCCGACGATATAATCGACATGCTCCGTTCGCTTGTAAACGGTATCGTTCCCTTCCTTGCGGAACTCCAGGATGAACATGCTGTCGTTTCTCCAGAAAGGGCGGTACCAGAAATCGCTGAATTTGTCATACACCAGCGCATGACCGTCGAAGTTCGCTTTGCTTTTTTCTTTCGTCGCCATGCCGAACGACTGGCCCATGCCGGTTTGCATAAAGGTTTCGTAAACCGCCGGGTGACAGTTGCGGCAAACGTTCGCGCCGACGTAACGTACGGTATCCTGGTGATTGAGGTAAGTGTATTTTTTCGTTTCGGGATCGACCGGGTCGCCGGTTTTGGTTTCCGGTCCGCAGCGCAAAAGCGCCGTGACCGCTATGCCAAAAACCAAACCGGGAAGCAGGCGGTAAACTAAGCGGCGGGTGATGTGCGGGTTCATTTCGCCGGGCGAACCAGTTGGAGAATCAGTTCATCGAGAAACCCGTCGCCCGAACGGATCCAGTCTTTTTTGATACCGGTGATCGTAAACTTGTGACGCTGGAAAAGTTTCACGCTGTCCACGTTATCCACCGTAACGTTGCAATACAACTGGTGCAGGTGCAGCGTGCGGAAACAATAGTTCAGGAGCATGGACATCGCTTCGGAAGCGAATCCTTTCCTGCGGTCTTCCGCCGCCGCGATGAGAATACCGACGCCCGCGCGGAGATGCATGGGATCGTAATCAAAAAGGTCGATCGCACCTACGTCACGGCCGTCGCGGGTGGTGATCATCAGGCGCAGCTGTTTATTCGTAAAAAGATCGAGGTGCGAATTGGCAATATACTGCTCGAGCACAAACCGGGAATACGGAGCGATCGTATTGCTCACTTTCCATACGGCAGTATCGTTTTCCCACTTGTACAAATTATCAATATCGTACGGTTCGAGCGCACGAAGCTTGAGGTTTTCACCTAACAGAAGATTGATCTGCGGCTGGGACATAATTCTTAATCAAATATAGGGAATAATTTCAGCCGCAGATTACGCAGTCCCGCAGTTATTCGTAGTTGCCGGCTACGGATAACCATTATAATCTGCGGCTGAAAACCGGGAATATGGATTTACCCGGCGCGCAGTTTCGCCGACGCTATCGAATTGCGGACAGCCTGCATATCGTAATGCGGAAGCACGAAATTTTTATTCGCGACATGCAGCCCGGATACTTCGTTGAACAACCCGTCTTTTTCGAGTTGCCGGAGCAGTTGGAAAACGAACTGCGGCTGACGATACTGTTCTCCGTAAATCTTCTCACAAAAATCACGGATCGGGCTGAAACAGGTAGCGGGAGTTTCGCCCAGCGGCTGGTACACGCTGAAAATTTCCGTGAGCAGGTCCTGCGCTTTTTCTTTGCTCAGTCCGCGCGGCCAGGCGAAGCGGACAAAAGCAGCGGGTATTTTTTTCCGTTGCACGGCCTGCAGCAATCGTTCCCCGTCGCCATTTACCTTAGCGCCGTTTATATCGAGCGTGAACCAGCGGCCGTCCGCCAGTATGCCGAGGTGCGGCGGAACGCGGGTTGCTTTCAGCAGGATGAGCCATAATCCTTCGGCTGTTTTCGCGGGATCCCAAACGGAGATTTCCGGGAATGCGAAACCTGCGGTCACTTCTTCTTCCCTTTCCTGCCCGCTGCACTTTCCACCGGCGCGCCTTTCATCATGGCGCCAAGTTCGCGGACCGTGCCGACAATGGACGTGTGGTTGAGCGGGAACTCGAGAAACACGTGCATGAAGCTCAGGCAGAACAACCAGTCGAACCCGAGTTTATAATTGTACGCATACAGGCCGATGGAAATTCCCCAGAGAATTACGATGGCCGCCAGCCGTTTTTTCGGAACGTTGTGCCATTTAATGACCGAGGTTTTCGAAAACCAGTTCAGGTAATGATACGTGTACGCGAACGCAATGAAACGCATTACGATCAGGCCGATATCCGATTTGTAAATCACGTCTCCCGTGGTCTTGATGTCCGGGCCGTAATCCGTAATATCGAAAAGTTTGATCAGGTTCGTATTCAGCCCGGCGAAATGACTGTACGAACCGGTGACATACTCGGAAAGCGCGCCTCCTTCGGGCGTGATGAAAATGAAAAGCAAAGGACAGAGCAGGAAGAACGCAAAAGAAAGATACCCGCTTTTGCTCCGCCCTTTCAGCGCGCCGTAAATGATGAAAAAACCGGTGAACACATAAACGTGGATGAGCGTGGGCAGGAAAACCGTCAGGAAAACCGTCATGTTGTTGCTGGCCAGCGCGAGCAGGCTTACGCAGAGAAAACCGATAAGCCGGTAGAATACCGACTTCGCGAAAGCCATGATCAGTCCGCCCGCAAAGCCCACCAGGATCAATGCCGGCAGCAGTTTCGCCGCCTGGTTCGCCGACGCCGGCGGCAGGTTGCGGATAATGACGTACTGCAGCAGGAAAAGGATGATCGCCAGCCCGCCGAGCAGCACGAAATCGAATTTCCCTTTGGTGAAATATTTCCGTTCGTGCAGCCACGAAATTTCCGTGAGGTAATGCGCCGGGCCGAGAATAGCATAGGCAAAAAGAAAAAGTTCGAACGGGATCACGAAAGCCAGTCCGCACGAAAGCAAAATCAGCCCGATGTTCAGGTAATTGATTTTGTCGGTATTGGTAATGCTTTCCGGTTTCATATACTTATCTCGCCTTTGTAAACGAATTCTGCGGGACCTTCGAGCCAAATATCGGTAAATTGATTTTTCCCGGCGGATCTGAACGTTACGTTTAAATCACCGCCCCGCGCTTTTACCCGGCAGTTTTCCGCGGATGTCGCTATTCCTTTGAGTGCGGCGGTCAGTGCGGCGGCCGTTACGCCCGTGCCGCAGGCCAGCGTTTCGTTTTCCACGCCGCGTTCGTACGTTCTTATTTTTATTCCGCCGTTGAACGGTTCGATAAAATTTACGTTCGTTCCTGTTGCTGCAAAACGGTCGCTGTAACGGATCTTCCTGCCTTCGCCGAAAACGTCCAGCTCATCCAGGCCCGAAACGTATTTCACATAGTGCGGCGAACCGGTATCCAGGAAATAAAAACCGTCGCCCGTTTCGATTTCCGAGACGTCGCTCATTTTCAGCCGCACGATGCCGTTTTTCAGCTCCGCTTCGTGCGGTCCGTCGGCAGCCAGGAATCTCAAGCCGGGCTTTGCTGTAAAACCGATGTCATCCGAAAAACGGGCGATGCACCGTCCGCCGTTTCCGCACATCGATCCGACTTTTCCGTCGGCATTGAAATAAATCATCTCGAAATCGAAACCGCTTTTTTCGCGAAGCAGCATCAGGCCGTCCGCACCGATCCCGAAACGGCGGTCGCACAAACGGCCGACCAGTTCCGTGCGGTTTTCGTCAAACTGCACTGTACGATCGTCGATGAGGATAAAATCGTTTCCTGCGCCCTGGTATTTATAAAAAGAAAGTTTGTTTTTCATTTCAGTCGTGCAATCAGCGATGCATCGGATACACGCTCGGGCTGGCGGAAGTCGGCGCTTACTTCGAGACGGAAAACGCCCTGCCGGTTTTTCATGTAAATATCTTCTTCCACTTTGTACAGGACGACTTCGTCTTCCGACTCGAGGCCGAAAAGCACGAGTTTGTTTTTCGACATTTTATAGCCTTTGTAATTCAGCGGCGAGCGCCAGAATTCGACCTGCAGCGCTTTGGTTTGCGGATCGCGGATGCCGCTCAGTTTCTGGATGGCGGAATCTTTCGGATTTACGCCGTCGAGATCGACCAGTGCGACATTGCGCTGCGCAACGAGTTCGTCTTTCCGGACGACGATTTCATCATCGGAATTTCTTCCGAGCACGGAAGGCGGACTTCCGATCGAATCGGCGGCCAGCGTATCGCCGTCGAGATACGGACCGGAAGCGGAATCGGCGGTATAGCTGATCGTTCTGTCCTTTTTGCTTTTCTTGTTTTTCGAATCGGTTTTCTTCTTGTCGGTGTTTTCTTTATCGTTCGCCGGTTCTTCCTTGTCCGTATTGCCGGTGATTTCTTTGTCGAATGTAAACTGCCTGACGTATTCATCCAGCTTGAGCACGAAGAAGCCGCCACCGAGCACGAGCCCGGTGAGCAAACCCAGGAAATAAACCTGCAATTTGTCACGAAACGACGCGAGGCGCATTCTTCTTCTGAGTGGCGAATCTGCCATTTTTTCGCTGGCCGCTGAAGCCCGGTTAATTATTGTTAAACCACACTGACAAACATAATAAAGGTATGTCTTTTGTGTTTTAGTTTGTGCAAATTTACATCAACATGTTCAACCAATAACCGTCTGCTTATGAAACGTTTCATCACTGTATTTTTTATCGCAGCAATCGGCGGCGCTGCATCACTCGGCCTGAACAGTCTTTTCAGCCCGGAACAACCTGTTAGTAAAAACCAGGATATTCATAACCCGGTGCCGGTTAAAATGGCTGGCTTTGTCAATGCCGCTCCCGGCACACTGGCCGATTTTCGTGAAGCCGCCGAAGCCACCGTGCATTCGGTCGTCCATGTGAAAACCAAATACACCCGCCAGGCTTCCGCCAACCCGTCAACCGGCGATCCTTTCCACGACTGGTTTTTCGGTTATTCGCCGCAGCAGCCGCGTGAACAGGAAGCTTCCGGTTCGGGCGTGATCATTTCCGGCGACGGGTATATCGTAACCAATAACCACGTAGTAAAAGACGCCGACCAGGTACAGGTTGTCCTGAACGATAAACGCAGCTATGAAGCCAAAGTGGTGGGCACCGACCCTTCCACGGATATCGCCCTGCTGAAAGTCGAGGAAAAAGGACTTCCGTTCCTCAGCTACGGCAATTCGGATGAAGTAAAAGTGGGCGAATGGGTGCTCGCGGTCGGAAACCCGTTCAACCTGACATCCACGGTAACCGCAGGCATCGTGAGCGCCAAAGGCAGAAATATCAACGTGATTGAAAACGACCCGGACAAAGGACAGAACCCGATCGAATCGTTTATCCAGACCGATGCTGCCGTAAATCCCGGCAACAGCGGCGGCGCGCTCGTGAACACCACCGGTCAGCTGGTGGGTATCAATACGGCCATTGCCTCGCAAACCGGCAGCTACAGCGGCTATTCGTTTGCGATCCCGGTAAATATCGTGCGCAAAGTGGTGGCCGACCTGCTTGAATATGGCAACGTACAGCGCGGCTATCTCGGCGTAAGCATCCGCGATATCGACGCGAACCTGGCCAAGGAAAAGAACATTAGTACCATGAAAGGTGTTTATGTATCAGGAGCCATGGAAGGCAGCGCTGCCGATGTGGCCGGTGTTCGTGAAGGTGATATTATTACCCGCGTGGGAACTGTGGAAGTCAACCGCACGCCCGAACTCCAGGAACAGATCGGCCGTTTCCGCCCCGGTGATAAAGTGATGCTGGGCATCCGCCGCGGCGGGAAAGACACCGAAGTGGCTGTTATTCTTAAAAATGCAAACGGAGGTACGAAACCCGAAACAAAAGAAGCCGAAAACATCGCTGTTGACCGTTTGCTCGGCGCTTCGTTCAGCCCGGCAAAGCCGGATGAAATGAAACGGCTCGGCATAGAAAACGGGTTGAAAATCAACCGGCTGGACCCGGGAAAACTACGCAGCGCGGGTTTGCGCGAAGGGTTTATCATCACCACGGTTGACAAGAAAAAGATCCAGTCGCTGGAAGATTTGCGCAGCGCGATCGACAACAAAAAAGGCGGTGTGCTTATTGAAGGAGTTTATCCCAACGGAATGCGCGCCTACTATGCATTTGGACTGTAAAAAACGGCATGAACGAGCCGGTGACTTTCAGTGAGCCGGCTCGTATAAGTACATAAGATATCTTGCCTTGTATTTCGATAAGGCTATTTTTAAATTAAAAGAACAATTCAGGGCATTCAACGGTTTAGATACGATATTCGACTATAATTCCTTGCCTTTCAGGGGTGAAACGATTAATTTTGCACCTGTCTTTGAAATAAGGCAATCTTAACGAGGGGTTAAACGTTCTTTAAATAGGACTAAAATTTAAGAGGAAGCATAATGAGACAGCTAAAAATCACCAAGTCGATCACTAACAGAGAAAGTGCGTCACTTGACAAGTATTTACAGGAGATCGGTAGGGAAGAACTCATTACCGCTGAGGAAGAAGTAGTTCTCGCCAAAAAAATCCGGGACGGAGACCAGGTAGCCCTCGAAAAACTGACGAAAGCCAATTTACGTTTCGTCGTTTCAGTTGCCAAACAGTACCAGAACCAGGGACTCAGTCTTCCCGACCTGATCAACGAAGGCAATCTCGGCCTGATCAAGGCGGCGAAACGTTTTGACGAAACCCGCGGTTTCAAATTCATTTCTTACGCTGTATGGTGGATCCGCCAGTCGATTCTGCAGGCTCTGGCCGAGCAGAGCCGTATCGTGCGTCTTCCGCTCAACCAGGTAGGATCGCTGAACAAAATCAACAAAGCATACTCCAAACTGGAACAGGAATTTGAGCGCGAGCCTACCGCCAACGAACTGGCGCATATGCTCGAACTTCCGGAGGACAAAGTTGCCGACACCATGCGTGTTTCCGGCCGCCACGTCTCCATGGACGCTCCCCTGCTCAACGGCGAGGACAACAGCCTGCTCGACGTACTGGTGAATCACGATTCGCCCCGCGCCGACCGTACGCTGATGAACGAATCGCTGCAGCGCGAGATCGAACGCTCACTTTCCACGCTTACCGAACGGGAGCGCGATGTGATCAAGCTGTTCTTCGGTATCGGCTGCCAGCACGGACTTACACTCGAGGAAATCGGGGCGAAATTCGACCTCACCCGCGAACGTGTCCGCCAGATCAAGGAAAAGGCAATCCGCCGCCTGCGCCACAGCTCACGAAGCAAACTGCTCAAAGCGTATCTCGGCTGATGAACTGTTAAAAACACGTTGACAACCGCAAAGCCCCGGAAGACTCCGAAAGGAAAAATCCGCCGACCTTTGCGGTTGTCTGCTTTTACAGGCAATCGCTTTCAGACCAAACACAACCAAACCATATACACGATCACCAGCCATGACACTACAAACCATGGAGCCAATGAATGGCAAAGCCAAATCTTACGAATCGGAACTGAGCGAGTGGATCAACCATGAACGTGCAGCCATCGAGCTGATCGCGCACGTGGGTACGCTCTGGTTCGACAAATCCGTTGAGCTGATCATTTTCCGCAACCAGCTGATCGACCGCAGCGCGAGCGAAATCATGAACCTGCACCAGTATGCCAAGGATATCGTGAAACGCCCGATCAGCGTGAATGACACGACCCTGCTGGCCGGCGAGCTGTCCAAACTTGACCTGATTCCTTCGCGGATCGATATCGGCCGTCTTTGCGCGGAGTGGACCGAAGAGCATGGCAATTACAAAAACGTTACGCAGTTCGTTACCGATAAGATGAAGGACTTTATCGGCAAGGACAAAGGACGCCTGACGCCGAAAGACGTAGTCCTTTACGGTTTCGGCCGTATCGGCCGCCTGGCTGCGCGCGAGCTGATCGCACAGGCCGGCAAAGGGGAACAGTTGCGGCTGCGCGCCATCGTTACCCGCGGCGGTTCGAAGGAAGAAATTGTAAAACGCGCCGACCTGCTCCGGAACGATTCCGTTCACGGACCTTTCCCCGGAACGATCCTCGAAGATATTGACAACAACGCCCTGATCATCAACGGGCATACGGTTCACATGATTTCGGCGAACAACCCGGAAGACGTGAATTATACGAAATACGGCATCCACGACGCGCTGGTGATCGACAATACCGGCGTTTTCCGCGACCGCGAAGGACTGGGCCGCCACCTGAAATCGAAAGGCGTGAGTAAAGTACTGCTCACCGCCCCGGGTAAAGGCGACATTCCGAATATCGTGTACGGCGTGAACCACGAAGGCACCGACGTGAAAGGCGAAACTGTTTTTTCGGCGGCTTCGTGCACCACCAACGCCATCATGCCGATTCTGTACGTAGTGGAAAAGGAACTGGGCGTGGTGAAAGGCCATATCGAAACCGTGCACTCGTACACGAACGACCAGAACCTGCTCGACAATTATCACAAGAAATACCGCCGCGGACGCTCGGCTGCCATGAATATGGTGATTACCGAAACCGGTGCGGAAAGCGCGCTGAAAAAAGTGCTTCCGCAGCTTTCCGGCAAGTTCACCGCCAATTCCGTTCGTGTGCCCACGCCCAATGTATCGCTGGCTATCCTGAACATCGAGGTGAAAAAAGAAGCGAGCAAGGACGAGGTAAACGCGATCATCAAAGCCTACGCGCTGAAAGGCGACCTGGTAGAGCAGATCCAGTATTCCTTCTCGAACGAACTGGTGTCGAGCGACGTGATCGGCAATCCCTGCTCGTCGGTATTCGACAGCCCGGCCACGATCGTATCGGCCGACAAGAAAAACATCGTGCTGTATGTATGGTATGATAACGAGTACGGCTACACCCGCCAGGTGATTCGTTTCTCCAAACAACTGGCCGAAGTCCGCCGCGCTGTGTATTATTAATTCGTATTCATCGATTGGCGAAGCAGGACCCCTGATAGTCCGTTGCGCTAAATCCGAACGCCCTGATCCCCCGGTTGGGGCGTTCATATTTATAATGCCGATTGCCGATTTGGGATTGGCGATTGTATGCTTATCAGCCAGCCGTACAACCCGATAAAATCGCCAATCCCAAATCGGCAATCGGCATTATCGTAACTTTGCGTAAGCATGAAATCCTTCACCATTCCTGAATTTTATCGCAGCCCGGTTATTTCGAAACTGAAACAGTTGCGCAGGGAAAAAGACCCGCGGAAAAAGGATATGCGCCCTTCGGCGCTGGACTTCGGACCGGTGCAGATTTTTATTGCGCGGCATTTCGGTTTTTGCTACGGCGTGGAAAACGCGATCGAGATTTCATTTAAAGCCGTGGAAGAAAATCCCGGCAAACGTATTTTCCTGCTCAGCCAGATGATCCACAACCCGGCGGTGAACAACGACCTGACCAGCCGCGGCGTGCAGTTCCTGATGGACACCGCGGGAAACATGCTCGTTCCTTTCGAAAATCTCACGCCGGACGATATCGTGATCATTCCCGCGTTCGGAACCACGATCGCGATTGAAGAAAAACTCCGCAGCCTGGGCATCGATCCGCTGAAATACAACACCACCTGCCCTTTCGTGGAGCGTGTATGGAACCGTGCCGGAAAACTTGGTGATGATCAGCACACGATCATCATCCACGGCAAGCCGGAACACGAAGAAACCCGCGCCACTTTCTCGCGCAGCGCCGCCCAGGCACCCGCCCTGGTGGTGAATGATATGGACGAAGCAAAATCCGTGGGCGATTTTATACTCGGCAAAATCACGGAAGCCGTTTTTCTTGAAAAATTCGGGAAGCGGATCAGCGCGGGATTTTCGCCGGAAAAAGATTTTACACGCGTGGGCGTGATCAACCAGACCACGATGCTCGCTTCCGATACGCAGGCCATCGCCGATTATTTCCGGCAGGTGATGCTGGAAAAATACGGCGAAGCGGAACTGAAAAATCATTTCGCCGATACGCGCGATACCTTATGTTACGCCACGAACGAGAACCAGGACGCTACCTACGGCCTGCTCGAAACCGGGGCCGACCTCGCGCTGGTGGTTGGCGGATACAACAGTTCGAACACTTCGCACTTAGTTGAACTCTGCGAGCAGAAATTCCCGACGTATTTTATCAAAGACGAAACGGAACTGCTTTCCGCGGAAACGATCCGGCATTTCGACCTGCATACGCATGCTGCGAAAGAAACGGCAAACTGGCTGCCGGGTAAACGTCCGCTGAAAATCGCAGCGGGGCTTCCTGCCCGGACAGTATTGTGGATGCCGTGCTGCAGCGTGTGCTGGGGTATTTTGATGATGTGCGGAAGCCGGAGGATGCGCTGGAATTGCTGGCGGGGCAGTTGTAAATCCGGAATTTACTGACGAACAAAACATGGACCGCCGCAAAATCACATTCGATACCTGGAACAAAGTCGCTTCCATTTACCAGGACAAATTCATGGATTTGGATTTGTATAATGATACGTACGATCTTTTTTGCCGGTTGATCCGGAAAACCGATCCACGGATTTTCGAAATCGGTTGCGGCCCGGGAAATATCACGCGTTACCTGCTGTCACAAAGGCCGGATTTTAAAATCGAAGCGATCGACATGGCGCCGAATATGGTGAAACTGGCGAAGGAAAATAATCCCGAAGCTGGTTTTACCGTGATGGATTGCAGGGAAATCGACGGGCTGGCTGCGGCGGGGTTTGACGGTATTATGTGCGGTTTCTGCATGCCTTATTTATCCAAAGAAGAATGTGCGAAACTGATCGGCGATTGCGCTTCCCTGCTGAATAGCGGCGGGATTTTTTATTTCAGCGTGATCGAAGATGATTATCACAAATCCGGCTATGAAACGAGCAGCGACGGGCAGGACAAGGCTTACGTGTATTATCACGAGGAAAATTACCTGCAGGAAGCATTGATGAAAAACGGTTTTGAATCCGCCGGGCTGACACGCAAAAATTATCCGAAAGCAGGTGAAGTTTCTTCCACGCACCTGGTTTTTATCACGAAGAAAAAATAAATGAAGTATAACTTCTGTTTTGCAAAACCCGGCACGAAATCATGATACATTTTAAACGGCTCGACCATATCCAGCTCTGCATTCCGACAGGAAAAGAAAACGAAGCGCGGCATTTTTATACCCATGTCATCGGGCTGACGGAAATTCCCAAACCCGAAGCGCTGGTTCCCAACGGCGGGCTCTGGTACCGGGTAGCGGATATCCAGCTGCATATCGGGACGGAGAATGAAGTAAATAAATCAAAACGGCACCCGGCATTTGAAGTAACGGACATACGGGCTGCACGGGCGCTCCTGGAAAAACACGGGGTGAAAATCAAAGAAGAAGTACAGGTTCCCGGGCAAGTCCGTTTTTCATTTTTTGATCCGTTCGGCAACAGGATAGAACTGCTGCAAAAAACCTAAGTTCCTAAAACTCATAAACAGGGCGTATTGCCCGGATCAGCCGCAATTTTCCTTATTAAACCCGACCAATTGCCACTTTGGCCCCTTTTTGTACCTTGCGGGCTGAACCAGAAAAAGTCCTGATCGCTTGACCGGGGCAACCATCAACCAACACCCACAGATATGAGTAACATTTTCACCCAATGTCCGAGCTGTGCCTCTCAGATCCAGGTTCCGGCCAATATGCAATTGCGTGCGCAATGCCCCAGTTGCCGGGCCATGCTCGAGATCAACAATGGCCAGGTGGTCAACTTCACCCGCGCACAAACGCAGAATCCTTTTTCGAACTCCACGTACATCGATCCGAACATCGCTGCACGCCGGAAAAAGAGCCGGAAGATCCTGCTTATTTCGCTTGGCGCTATCGTGGGGCTGATCGTGATTTATGCCACTATCGGTCGCCAGTATTTTTCATATAAAAATGCCGTGGGCAACGAAGAAACCTGGGGTATTTACGATTGCGACGCCTATCTCTACAAGTACCCGAGCGGTATCTGGGTGGAAGAAGTGAAATCGCACAAAGACGATCTTTCTTTCAAGAAAGCCAAAGCATCTTCGATGGAAGAAGCCTGCGCGCCCTGCTACTGCAAAGCTTACCAGGATTATTACCTGAAGGAATTCCCCAACGGCAAGCATGCCGCCGAGGTGAAAAAAGCGATGGAAGAATGCGACTATAAAGTAGCTTCCAAAACACGCAATATTCCCAAGGTAACGGCATTCCTCGAAAACTACCCGGGCAGTGCGCATGCCGCCGAAATGAAAAAGCTGCGCGAAGAGTTGTGGGACGGCGTTATTGCGCATTACGAGGAAAACGTAGCCAAATACGCCCAGTCGAACCCGAAAGGAGTGGAGTTCTTCCGCACCGTGCTGAAGTATATCAAAGAAAATGTGCAGTCGACCATTTACATCAGCTTCAAGAAAACGCTCGACCTGCGCGACTGGAAGGATTTCCCGAAAGAATCGCGCGACGTGCTGGACGGACTGGTTGACAATTACAATTCGCTGCCGGAAAGCGACCGCGACATTTCCGGTAATATTCCCCGTCCCACCGACGAACCGCCGCCTTCCCTGAAGAGCTATTTCACTTCGGGCAACGTGGAAACGATGGAACTGGAAGTGGCCGCTGCGGTGGAAAAAAGTTTCGCCGACCTGTTTAACGATACGATCATCTATGTAAAACGCATGGATCCCGATTCACAGGCCAAAGGCAACCCGATCGTCATCGTGATGGATTATTCCATCGCGAATAAAGTAGGCGATATGGACGGCGTACAGGTTCCTTCGCTTTACCAGAAAACAAGCCAGGCGGAATACAGCATCAAGAAAACATTCGACGGTCATATCCTCGGCATCGGCATCGATTTCAAATTCGACATGTCGATCCCGGGAAGCACGCAGAACTTCGGTTTCAAAGACTCAGCAGAACCGGCCGACGAGATCAGCGACATCAACTCGATCAGCGATGCTTACGAGAAAATGACCTACTCCGCGTTCGGCGACTTCCTGCGGAAGATCAACCTGAACCTGGGTCTTGCTTCGCACGAGGATACGCCCCAGTACGAATAAGCAAAAAGCACTTCCAATAAAAAATCCTCTTTCGTGAAAACGGGAGGGGATTTTTTTGATCTTATCCGAACGGTAAAATAACGCTCAATGTCAAACGCTCAACGCCCAATTATCAACGGGCCGGCCGCATCAGGCTAAATCCGATGGCACTTGATAAATGAGCGTTTGGCGTTGAGCGTTTTGTACGCAGGGAAATAAACTCTAGTCAGTCCTGTTCCAGTTTCAGTTCCATCACACGACTGAAAACGAAATCCAGCTGTTCTTCGCGGGTCAGGTCGGTGTTGTCCAGAACGATGGCATCGGGCGCCTGTACCAGCGGATTTTCTTTACGGTGGGAATCTTCGTAGTCGCGGTGCAGCAGGTTTTTCTTCACTTCTTCCACGGAAACTTTATGTCCTTTGGCACGCAGTTCATCCACGCGGCGCTGTGTCCGGACATCGGTATCGGCTGTGACAAAAATTTTCAGTTCGGCATCCGGGAAAACATTCGTGCCGATATCGCGGCCGTCCATCACCACGCCTTTATTTTTTCCCATTTCGCGCTGGATTGCGACCAGTTTCTGCCGCACTTCGCGGATCAGGCTGATATGGCTGACGTGGCTGGAAACGTCGAGTGTCCGTATTTCCCGCTCCACGTTTTCGCCGTTCAGGTACGTATCCGACGCTTTGGCTGCGGGATTGTAAACAAAAGTCAGGTTGATATTATCCAGTTCGCGGATCACATCCGAATGATCGAAACGACCGTCTTTAATGATGCCGCGGCGGATGCAGAACAGGGTAATGCTGCGGTACATGGCCCCGGAATCGACGTATGAATAGCCAAGCTTTGCAGCCAGGGCTTTGGCGATGGTGCTTTTGCCGCAGGAGGAATACCCGTCGATCGCAATGGTGATTTTCTTCATACCCGGTGTTCTGCAATTTTACGGATAATTCGTTTAAACGCTGACGGGCAACTGATCAATATCATCGTTTTCTTTGACCGTTATCATTCGCAAGGCGGAAGGTTCGATATAGTTTTGGTTCAGTAAAAAAACGTTTCACTAAAACCTATACAACATGACACTCATCAAAACAAACAACGGGAACACACCGGCATTCCGGACGCTCCTTTCGGATTTTTTCGACGGTGAAAAATTCTTCAATGACGATTTCTTCGCCGGTTCGCGTTTGCCTGCCGTGAACGTATGCGAGAACGAAAAAGATTTCCAGGTAGAACTGGCTGCACCGGGTCTGAAAAAAGAGGACTTCAAGGTGTACATCAAAAACGATGTCCTGCACATCTCCGCGGAAAAGAAAGAAGAAAAAGAAGAAAAGGAAAAGAACTACACACGCCGGGAGTTCAGCTACAATTCATTCAGCCGCTCTTTTTCCATGCCGGATAATATCAACCCGGACGAAATTTCGGCCAGGTATCACGACGGCGTGCTGAAACTGACGATCCTGAAAAAAGTACCGTCCACGCCGAAAAACAAAGAAATAGCAGTTGGCTGATTACTAAAAAAAACAGTTTTTATGGAACCCATAACATCGCCCTTTTCCGCGCTTCTGCAGGAACCTTCGCCCGATATTTTTCATGCCGAGGCGCGTGCGTGGGGTACCAGTATCGATTTCTGGAAAACGGAACTTTCGTTTTTCAGGTACCTGCTCCATCATCACCGCTTGCCTGAACACGAGGAAAAACGGCGGGACAAGTTGCTGGAACAGGTAAAAGAAATGAGCGGGCAGCAATTGGAAAACCTGGCGCAGGCCGTGGCCGCTCACGAGGTGTATATCGGGGGACTGATGCAGGAAGATGAAGGAATCGGGAATCCGAAATACATCCGCGAACATCATAAGCTCGCTGAGATGATGGGACATTTCGATAACGACCTCCGCAAACTGAAGCGGGAGATCTTCGACTTCGAAAGGAAATTCTGAAAAAGCGCAAAAAAAGAGGCTGCTTCATATGAAGCAGCCTCTTTTTATTTTGTGAAACAGGCGATCAGTTCTTAACCACTTTCGTTGTGTAAGACTGGTTGTTGTAAGTAACTTTTACTGTGTAAATGCCGGCATCGTATTTGGCCATGCTCAGGTAGTTGTTCATACCCACGCTGTTGCTTTGGTAAACGACTTTCCCGGTGATGTCCATAACCTGGATCTGCATCGGGTCGTTGTTTACACGGTTTACATGAATATTCACCATGTCGTTCGACGGGTTGGGATAAGCCGAGATGAAATCCGTTGTGCTGATGTTGTCGCTCATGCCATTAACGCCTGTGATATCGTAAGAGAACAGGTAGTTGGCTGCACCCTGCAGTACGCCAACCAGGCCAAGAGGAGACGAAACGATATGCACGCCGCCCGCGAGGTCGCCGGCAACACCGAAGTCGCTGGTTACGTCGTGGATAACGCCGGTCTGCATGCCTGTTGCGATATTGACCTGGATAATGTCGGCTGCATTGTTTGTGCCCGTCTGGTTAAACGCCCAGAGGTACGGTCCGCCCGGCGAAGTATTGTCGTAAGCAAGGCCATAGCATGCTGCGAGCAAATGGGTACCTGCTGCAACAACCGACTGCGGCTGCCCGTTCATGTCAACCTGCGTGAAATCGGTTGCCCATGTACCTACCCAGAAACCGGGTAATGTGGGATCATATGTGCAGTAACGAACGTTGGCTACACCGGATACGGTGATAGTGGAAGTCAGCGTTTTGGTCACCGGGTTTATTTTGTAAATCGACGTCGCGTTGGTGCCTGCATAAACATCCGTACCGTCAGTGGTCATCGAACGTGTGCCGGTTACACCTGCAACGACAAACTTGGAAATAAACGATCCTGCAAGGGTATAATTGCTGATGGTATCGGTACCCCAACGTGACACCCAGAACTCGTTGCCGATAAGTACTACACCGGCATTGCCTGTTCCTGAACCGGCAGCGGTGATGTCATAATTAAAGATAACCTGCCAGGGAGTCTGGGGAGTAGGATTCTGGTTTCCGGAATTGATCCCGGGAGCAGTTTCCGGTGCATTCGGTGTAACTGCTTGCTGAGCCGAGAGTATTCCGGTGGAAATAACAGCGGCGCTGAGGAGGATGTAAATTTTTCTCATGTCTGGTTTGTTAGGTTTGATTTGCAATTATAGGCATTTTAACGTTACCAATCGGTGCATAGCCGGCGCAATTCCCTGCACGTACAGGCGTATTCGCTGCGGATGAGCCGGGCACAAAGGAAACCAAACGGCAATACGCTATATTTGCTTTGATGAACAAACGGATCGCAGCCTTAACGCTCACCATAACCATCGTTGTTATCGCCTGCCGGAAAGATGATCCCATTATCGTGCCGCAGGAACATACTCCCGCTCTTCCCGCTCAGCCGTACGACTATGTTTCCGCATCCGCTTTTCCTTCTTCTTTTTTATATCCTCCGCTGAGCTTTATCAATTCCGAGCCGCAGAGCAACCCGACTACGGACTGGGGTGCCACGCTCGGGCGGGTGCTCTTTTATGATACGCAATTGTCGGCCAACAATGCCGTTTCCTGCGCTTCCTGCCACAAACAGCAAAACGGATTCTCCGATCCTGCACGTTTCAGCCGCGGCTTTGCAGGCGGACATACCGACCGGAATTCGATGGCTATCCTGAATACGCGTTTCTCTTTCCGGTTTTTCTGGGACCGGCGTGCCAACGGGCTGGAAGAACAGGTGATGATGCCGGTTATGAATGCCGTTGAAATGGGTACCGATACGGTTTTTCTCCCGGCAAAATTATCCGCCATATCATACTACCCGGGTCTTTTCGAGCATGCTTTCGGAACAACGGAAATCAGCAATACGCGCATTGCCCGTGCGCTGGCGCAGTTTGTGCGCAGCATCAATTCGTGGAACAGCAAGTACGATGAAGGCCTGCAGAATAATTTTACAAATTTCACGCCGGAAGAAAACGATGGACGGACTTTTTTCATGAGCGGGCAGTTCAACTGCAACCATTGCCATACGACGAGCAATTTCTACACCACGCAGGCCCTGAACAACGGGCTGGAATCCGTGGTCATCGATTCCGGCTACGCGCTCGTAACCGGCGACCCGGCCGATATCGGCAAATTCAAAGTTCCCACGCTGCGTAATATCGGCGTTACCGGACCGTATATGCACGACGGCCGTTTTGCCACGCTGGAGGACGTTGTTGAACATTACAACAGCGGCATCCAGGGCAACCCGAACCTCGACGATCGCCTGACCGTGGAAGCCATCACCGGCGGAACGCCCAAGCAGTACAACATGACGGCCTACCAGAAAGCCGCACTGGTCGCTTTTCTCAAAACGCTGACGGATGAAGGACTGATGGCCGATCCGAAGTATTCGGATCCGTTTGTGCACTAGCAGTCTCTTTAAAACTCCTCCGGAGAACCTATGCTGTCAAAGTATTATTTTATACGTCGGAGTAATTTATGCTTCAGCGGCAGTCGGCAGCAGCAGTCTAAGTACTACAGGACTGTCGTCAAAATCTACCTGCTCCCGCTTTAAACAAAACTGCCGACTGCCTCTGCCGCTGCCAACTTGATCTGTTCCGACGTATAAAAGTCTTTGCTGTAAAACAGTCTCCGGAGGAATTTTAAACCCTTTTTCCGGTAATTTTGGACTGCTCCATGAACTTCACCGTTTACAAATCATCCGCGGGTTCCGGTAAAACTTTTACGCTGGTAAAAGAGTACCTGAAAATTGCGCTCGGTGATGAAGAAAATCCGCCGGTAAAATACCGTCATATTCTCGCCGTAACATTTACAAACAAAGCGGCGGCGGAAATGAAAGAGCGTATTCTCAAAGCACTCGCCGAACTGTCCGAAGGAAAAGCCGGCTCGAAACTGGCGCAGCTGCTTTCGGATGAAATGCAGCTTGCTCCCGCCCTGCTCACCGCGCGCGCCGGCCGTTTGCTCAAAGCGATCCTGCACCATTATGGCGATTTTGCCGTGGGAACGATCGACAGTTTCGTGCACCGGATCGTGCGCACGTTTGCGTTCGATCTGCAGCTCCCGGTGAATTTCGAAATTGAAACGGATTCGGAGATGCTGCTCCGCGAAGCGGTGGACCTGCTCATTACGCGCATCGGTACCGATGACAAACTCACCGAATTCCTGGTGCAGTTTGCGGAAAGCAAAGCCGACGATGAACGTAACTGGCATATCGAATACGAACTGCTGCAGAATGCCAAACACCTGCTCGGCGAAGACGGGTTCAACCGCGCCGAACGCCTGCAGCACCTCAGCCTTGATGATTTTTCAGGATACCGCGATACGCTGAAAACGGAAACGGAACGCTTTGCGCAGGAAGTAACCGCGATTGCGCAGGGTGCACTGAAGGCGATACAGGGAATCGATCACAGCGCTTTTTACCAGGGAAACAAGGGCGTCAAAAACTGGCTCGAAGAAATCGTTTCCGGCGAAATCGCCAAAGCGGGCAAGCCGGGCGCATATGTTACGGCTGCGTTTGAACAGGATAAACGGTATGCGCAGAAAGCGTCGGCAGAAATAAAAGACCAGGTAGACCGCGCATGGCCGTATCTTGAAAAAACCTGGAACGACCTGCGCCAGCTCAGCAAAAAATCATTCGGAAAATTTACGCTCTACTCGCTCCTGCTCCGGAATATTCATGCGCTGGCGGTACTGAGCGAAATTGAAAAACAGCTCGTGCAGTATAAAGCGGAAAACAACGTGCTGCACATTTCGGAATTCAACCGGCTCATCGCGGGCATCGTCCTGAGTGAACCCGTTCCGTTTATTTACGAACGCCTCGGCGAACGTTACCAGCATTACCTGCTCGACGAATTCCAGGATACTTCGGCGCTGCAATGGCAGAATTTACTTCCGCTGATCGACAATGCGCTTTCCGAAAACCGGTTCACCATGCTCGTCGGCGACGGGAAACAGGCCATCTACCGCTGGCGCGGCGGCGAAGTCGAGCAATTTGCGCAACTGCCGCAGGTAAAAGGGCAGCATGAAAATCCGTTCGTCGCCGACCGCGCCGAAAACCTGCAGCGTCATTATAAAGCAGAAAAACTCGCACGCAATTTCCGCAGCAAAGCTGAGATCGTGCAGTTCAACAATGATTTTTTCGAAATCCTTTCGAAGCAGCTCGAAACGGAACACCAGCTGATTTACGAAGACACCGCGCAGGAATATAATCCTGCGAATACCGGCGGATATGTGCATCTCGAACTGATCGAAGCCGACCGGAAGCAGGAGAAAGAAATGCACGTGAACCGCAGCTGCGCACTCATAGAAGAACTTGCCGGCGACGGTTTTCGCTACAACGAGATCGCCATCCTCACGCGCACCAACCGCGAAGGCAGCCTCATCGCTTCCGCGCTCATGGAAAAAGGAATCCCGGTCGTTTCTTCCGAATCGCTGCTGCTGAAAAATTCGCCGAAAGTAAATTTCCTGGTCGCGCTGCTGCGTTACCTCGAAACTTCGCGCGACGATATTGCGCGCGTTTCCGTGGTCCGTTTCCTCGTCGATGCCGGCAAGCTGCCCGGTACTTTGCACGAACGATTGATGGAACTGCGTGAAGAAGACAAAAAAGGATTGCCGGGCCTGCTCGAGCGGAACGGTTTTCCGTTCAGCGCCTATTTTTTGTCGAAACTCCCGCTTTACCAGCGTTGCCAGGAACTGCTGCGCCTTTTCGGAATCGGGCAGGATCCGGATCCGTACCTGCTCTATTTCCTGGATGAAGTGCTGCAATACGCCACGGGACGAAACAATAATCCGTCCGATTTTCTCACCTGGTGGAATGAAAAACGCGACAAAGCGTCTGTCGTGATGCCCGAAGGCATGAACGCGGTGAACATCATGACCATACACAAAGCGAAGGGACTGGAATTTCCCGCGGTCATCATTCCATTCTGCAAATGGTCTTTGAAACCCGGCAAAAGCCAGCTCTGGCTCGAACTGCACGAAGATGCGCTTCCCGGCCTGGAATCGGCGCTGGTGCCTGCTTCCGCCGACCTGCTCGAAACGGAATACGGCCCTGCTTACGCCGAAGAAAGCAGCCGCACGCTGCTCGACAACCTGAACCTGCTTTATGTCGCACTCACACGTCCTGAAAAGCGGCTGTATGTGCTCACCGGTAAAGGTTCGTCCAAGGGAACATTGAATTCCGTCAGCGATCTTTTCGGGCAGTTTTTCCGCGAGAAGCAGATCAGTTTCAGCGGAACCGGTTTTTACGCAGTTGGTAAAACGGAACCGCACCGGCCCGCGGAACAGGAAGAATCGGTTACGCTGGTCCCGGATCATTTCGGAAATGAAGACTGGACGGGACGCATCAGCATCCGTTCGAATTCCGGCGCCGCCTGGGCCGAAATGGAAGCCGGGAACGACCGCCAGGTTTTACTGAACACGCTCCTGCTCCGCGCAAAAACGGAAGATGACCTGAAACCCGTACTCGCCCAGATGATGCAGGAAGGCCTGCTGAGCCAGGCGGAAGAAAAACAATTGCTTCAGCAGGCCGGTCAGCTGATCCGCGTGCCGCTGCTCGCGCCCTGCTTCGATGCGAAAAATGAAATCCGAACCGGTTCTGAAATCCTGCTCCCCGACGGCAGTTTTTTCCGTCCCGACCGCGTGGCCGACGACGGCAAGGAAATTCACCTGGCCGGTTACGGCGATGCCGGTGATGAAATGCTGACGGAAGAATTGAAAAAGTACACCGCCACGCTAAAAGAAATGAGCGGCCGACCGGTTACGGCTATGATTATCGATACGGCTTCGCTGATGGTGGAAGAGGTTTTGTAAAGACCACACCTCTTTCCTCTCCGAAGGAGAGGATGGCGTTACAAATTAAGTGACGTTCCTTTTGTTTTTAACAAAAGGAACGTCACTTGTGTATTCCAGCATCCTCTCCTTCGGAGAGGAAAGAGGTGTGGTCAATCCCTGAAAATCGCGCCTTGTCCTTCTAATAAACCGTTCAACACGAGAGACAAAAAGGGTGTGTCTTTTTTCGGTAATTTGCATCGTTTTAAAACCAAAAATCATATCCTACAATGAAGAACATGCTTGGAAAATCGCTCGTTGTAATCGGCGGTATTTCTTTTCTGCTGGCCTTTAAAGCCGGAAAAGAACCCGTAAGCAAAGCGATCGACGTGACGAATTTTGATAAGACCGTTCGTCCGCAGGACGATTTCTTCACTTATGTGAACGGCAACTGGATCAAGAAACAGGAAATCCCGAAATCGGAAGGCACCTGGGGTGTTTTCAACGAGCTCGACGATAAGAGTAAAGAAACCATCCGTGCCATCGTGAGCGACCTGGCTTCCAAACCGAGCCTGCCGCAGAATTCGAACGAACAGCGTGTGGGTGATTTTTATGCTTCGGGCATGGATACGATGGCCATCGAACGTAACGGTTTATCACCGCTGGCTGCGGAGTTTCAAACCATTCTCGACCTGCAGAGCTCGGAAGGACTGGCAGCCGTTGTTGCCGAACAGCACCGGATACAGCTTCCTTCGGTATTCGCCATTTTCGCGATGTCGGATTTCAAAAACAGCACGATGAACGTTCCGTATATTTTCCAGTCGGGAACGGATCTGCCGGAAAAAGATTATTATTTCAACCCGGCGATGGCCAATATCCGCCAGCAATACAAGCAGCACATCGAAAAGATGTTCCTGCTGATGGGTGATGCGGAGCAGACTGCGAAGAACAACGCGGCAGCCGTCTGGAAAATCGAAGTGGCTTTGGCCGATTCGCAGATGGGCGCCGTGGAGCAGCGTGATCCTTCACGTATCTACAACCCGATGAGCATCGACAAGATCAAATCGATCTGTCCTTCGTTCAACTGGGACAATTATTTCAAAGGCATCGGTTTCCAGTTCGAACAGGTGATCGTGGGACAGCCCGCTTTCCTGCGCCAGTTCAACAACCTGATCAAAACCACCGCCATTACCGAATGGAAAGCGTATTTCCGCTGGAAACTCGTTCACTCCACCGCAGGCAAGCTTACCAAAAGCATCGCAGAAGAGAATTTTAAATTCTTCGGCACGCAGCTCGGCGGTGTTACCGAACAGCAGCCGCGCTGGAAGCGTGTGCTCAACGTTACCGAAGGCGCACTCGGCGACGCGATCGGCGAACAATATGTAAAACGCAATTTCAGTTCGGACGCCAAAAAACGGGTGGACGTCATGGTGGACAACCTGATCGCCGCTTACGAAGAGCGCATCAAAACGCGCGACTGGATGACGGACGTAACGAAGAAAGAAGCGCTGAACAAACTGCACGCGATCATCCGCAAACTCGGTTATGCCGAAAAATGGCGCAGCTATGATGGTCTCGAAATCAAACGCGATTCGTATGTGAAAAATTACCTCCGTTCGAACCGTTTCGATTTCGCCTGGATCATGAGCAAGGCCAACAAACCGGTTGACCGTATGGAATGGCAGATGACGCCGCAAACCATCAATGCGTATTACAACCCGACGATCAACGAGATCGTTTTCCCGGCCGCCATCATGCAGCCGCCGTTCTTCAACCCGGATGCCGACGATGCCGTGAACTACGGCGCCATGGGCGCAATCATCGGGCATGAGCTCACGCACGGTTTCGACGACCAGGGTTCCATGTTCGACGCACAGGGCAACCTGAAAAACTGGTGGACCGACGACGACCGCAAGAATTTCAACGCCAAAACAGCGATGCTTTCGAAACAGTTCAGCACGTACACGGCGGTAGATACTTTCCACGTGAACGGCGAACTCACCATGGGTGAAAACATCGCCGATCTCGGCGGACTGACTATCGCGTATTATGCGTTTAAACGTTCGCTGGTCGGAAAACCCGTTCCGAAAAAGATCGACGGCTTTACTGCTGAACAGCGTTTCTTCATTGGCTGGGCACAGGGCTGGCGCAACAAGGCGAATGATAAATTCATGATCAACATGGTGAAAACCAACCCGCATTCGCCCGCACAGTTCCGCGTACTCGGACCGCTTTCGAACATGAAAGAGTTTTACGAAGCGTTCGACGTGAAGGAAGGCGATAAACTGTATCGCAAGCCGCAGGATCGTGTGGAGGTTTGGTAGTGCTACCCTCTTGCTCTTGCTCTTGCTCTTGCCCTCGACTCCGCTCGGACTGACGAGGGAAGTTTACCAATAACGATTTACAAAAATCCCGTCCAGGAAAACCCGGACGGGATTTTTTGTGCGTGGTTTTGTAAATTGCGGGAAGTATTTTCTTCAAAAATACGTCGTCATGGTCTCCATCGCCACTTTCCGCAAACTCGCTTCGTCTTTCGATGAAGTGGAAGAAGCTCCGCATTTCGAGAAAACATCGTTCCGGGTGAAGAAAAAAATATTCGCTACGCTGGATATCAAGAACCAGCGCGCCTGCCTGAAATTCTCGCTGGTTGACCAGTCGGCATTCAGCGCTTTCGATAAAACGGTTATTTATCCCGTGCCTGGCGCCTGGGGAAAGCACGGATATACGTATGTGGAATTGAAAAAAGTCCGCAAAGAAACGATCGTCGATGCGCTCACTACTTCCTACTGCGAAGTCGCCCCGAAAAAACTGGCGGCGAAATACAGGCGGGATTAAACAGTGTTCCTGCTGCATTTTTCTTCGTGTTTCTTTGTGCCTTCGTGTCTTTGTGGCAAAAGCGCTGCAGTACACCGGGACACAAAGAGTCGCCCGGGCCGGATCGTTCCGGCAGCTTTCCTTCGGGCTTCTTTGTATCTTCGTTCCGATCAACCTGTACTGCCATGTGGACCGAAGAAAACGACCAGCTTAAACGGACTTTTAAATTCGACGATTTCGCGAAGGCGTTTTCCTTCATGACCCGCGTGGCTTTTGCAGCGGAGGACCTGAATCATCATCCCGACTGGCGGAACGTGTACAACCGGGTCGAGATTTCTTTGTCCACCCACGACGCCGGCAATAAAGTCACCGCCCTCGACCGCGAACTGGCCGGCAGAATCGATACGATTTACGATTCGATGAAATGAGACCGGTATTTTTTTTCATCCTGCTTTCTTTCTTTTCGGCAGCCCCCGCGCAGAAAGCGCCGGCCCGCCTGCAAACGGAAATTGACAAGCTGAAAAACGACCCGGTACTAAAGCACGGCAATTTCGGACTTTGCGTAATGACGGCAGACAGCGGGAAAATAATCGCCGCACACAACAGCGAACTCTGTCTTACTCCCGCCAGCACACTGAAAGTACTCACTGCCGGCGCCGCGCTCGCCCTGCTCGGTGAAAGTTACCGGTACACCACCACGCTGGAATACGACGGGCGGATCGACAGCGCAAGCGGAACACTTTTCGGAAACCTGTACGTCCGCGGCAGCGGGGACCCGACATTCGGTTCACAGTTTTTTAAAATCGTTTCAGATACCGCGGCCCCGTTTCAAATGCTCTGGATAAATGCCCTGCGTGAAAAAGGCATCAAAAAAATAGAAGGCCGCGTGATTTCCGACGCGACTGTTTTTGAAGACAATCCTGTTCCGCCCGGCTGGGTGTGGAGCGATATGGGTAATTATTACGGCGCCGGGGCATTCGGCCTGAACTGGATCGATAACCGGTACCGGATTTATTTTGATTCGGGCGCGGAAGGTGATGCGGTGAAGATCGACCGCATCGAGCCGGCTGTTCCGGGCCTGCGCCTGGATAACCAGGTTATTTCCGGCGGAAGAAAAGACGATGCATTCATTTACGGCGCGCCTTATACTTACTGGCAGAACATCACCGGCTCCATTCCCCCGAACCGGGATGATTACGATGTGGACGGCGCCCTGCCCGATCCCCCGATGTATTTCGCGCAGTATTTTACCGAAGAACTCCGGCGCAGAAATATCACCGTAACGAAAGAAGCGGAAACGTCGCGCACGCTGAAAATACAAAACGCGTGGATGCCCGGAAAACGAACCGTAATCGGGGTGTACCAGTCGCCGCCGCTTTCCGACATCATAAAACATACGCTGACCAAAAGCGACAATATGTACACGGAATGCCTGCTGAAAACATTATCGCTCAAAGCGGTTAAAACCGGCGACGATGAAGAAGGCATCAGCATGGTGAAAAATTTCTGGCAATCGAAAGGTTTGAACACCGAAGCGCTTTTCATGAACGACGGCAGCGGACTTTCACGCTCGAACGCCGTTACCACCACGCAACTGGCCAAAGCCATGCAGATCGCTTCGCGGCAGACCTGGTTCCGCAGTTTCGTGGCCGGTGTGAACGGATCGATGGTAAGTCTTTGCAAAGGGACGCTTGCCGAAAAAAATCTCCGCGCCAAAACCGGCTACATCACCCGCGCACGCGGCTATACCGGTTATGTAAAAGACAAAAAAGGCCGCCTCCTCGTTTTCGCCGTGCTCGCGAATAATTACAACTGCAGCCCGACCGAAATGAAAACAAGACTGGAACGAATACTTATCGCTATGGCTGAACTGGAATAAAACGAATTGCGATTGGCGATTGCGGATTGCCGATTTTCTCTACGTAAACTCAGCGTCTCTGCGCTTCTAAGGTGAAATCCGAAACCATCTTCACCGCTAAGACGCGAAGGCGCTAACGTACATTTGAAATCGCAAATCGGCAATCCGCAATCGAAAAGCAGGAACAGGTACGCATGGGAATACCCATTAAAAATTTTCCAAAAACATCATTTTAAATAGTCCCCGGTTTTGTTTAAAAAAATATTCGTCCATACTTTTCTAGAGGCTGAAAAAGATTCGCTGCGCCTGCAAAACGAACATTCGGGACAACCGGAACGCAAGGCACTGATCATTTGTATTCTTACGGCGTTTTCGCTGACCTGCATCAAATATTTCGGCTCGCCGGAATTTACGTCCACGTTCCTGTCCGGCATCGGGCTCGACGGGGCGGCATCGGCGCTGACCGGTTGGGTGAACGATCCGCACAACAGCCGCATCAACCGGCTGGCTTTCTGGGTGGGCATCCTGAACTTTTTCTACTTCGTGATTCCCTGGATCGTTATCCGTTTTGTTTTCCGCGAGCGCGTTTCGGATTATGGCGTGAAGATCAAAGGTGCGTTCAAGGATTACTGGCTGTATGCCCTGATGCTGCTCATCATGCTTCCGCTGGTCTGGTTTTTCTCCGGCACACACAGTTTCCAGCTCCGTTACCCGTTTTACGATATCGTCAAAGGCGAATCGCTCTGGCCGGAATTCTGGGTATGGGAAGCGCTTTATTTTTCGCAGTTCTTCACGCTCGAATTTTTCTTCCGCGGTTTTATGACCATCGGTCTGCGGCGCCGCTTCGGGTATTATTCCGTACTCGTGATGATGATCCCGTACTGTATGATCCATTTCGGGAAACCCATGCCCGAAACGATCGGCGCGATCATCGCGGGACTGGTACTCGGCACACTCAGCCTCAAAAGCCGCTCGATCATGCTCGGCGTGCTGATTCACTACAGCATTGCCATTACGATGGACCTGTTTGCGCTCTGGCGGGAAGGATTTTTTGGATGACGGAAATTCCTCAGCGTTACTTTAAATCCAGGCTGGCTGTTTCTTCGGAATGAGCGATTACTTCGATTGGCGATTTTCGATTGGCGATTTTAATGTGCACTGGCATTGCGCGAAATCGTCAATCCAAAATCGCCAATCGAAAATCAAAAATCTATGCTGTAATAGAATAAAGGCAGGAAACCGAGCTGGTATTGCTCATGCAGCGGGTTCTCCGAAGGTTTCGTGGGGTTCGGTGAATAGGTGATCGCCAGTATGTTTTCCCGCGCGGTAACGTTTATAAGGTCGAGACCGATCTCGTGCGTGATCTTTTTCTTTTTCGCATTCATCTTCCAGTTGATCTTCGCATCGATGCGGAAATAATCCGGCAGTTGCAGCGAATTGCGCAGCGAGTCGATATACACTTCGTCGCTTTCGATGCGCGAAGCAGCCGTATCGATCGGCGTGTACCAGCGTCCGCCGGAAGTGGTGATTTTGGTACCGATCTGCAGCGACTGGCGATCGCCCAGTTTGATTTCTTTCGCGAACAGCAGGTTGGCGGCGTATTTTCCGTTGAAGTCGCTGTTGCGTTCTATGCCGTCGCTGCCTTTGTAACGCGCGTCGTAGAAAGAACCGGTTAGCATGAACAGGTAGCCTTTGCTGAAAAATTTTTCGATCGTGACTTCCACGCCGTAATTCCGGCCGGTACCTTCATTCACCAGTGTATCCGGGAAGAAACGGCTGAAACCGGTTCCCTGGTTGAGCGCGGAGAACGACGAGGGTTTATTGTCAACCGGCACATCCCATAAATTCTGATAGTACGTTTCCATCTTCAGGCGAAGATTCTCCGCGATGCTCCAGTCGTACGAAAAAACGTAATGGCTGCTTTTCGTAAAACCGAGTTTTTCGTTATGCAGGTAATACGGTTTCGTATTCGACGGCAGGTGCATATAATAAATATAGGAAGGCAAAACCTGGCTGTGCATGCCGTAACCCAGGCTGAGCGTGTGGCGCGGCGCGGGCGTCCAGCGCAGACCTGCGCGGGGTTCGATGGCCAGGCTGTTTTCATTCAGCCCGTAATATTGTCCGTGCACGCCCGCATTCAGAACAAGATTGTCGGTGATCTTGTATTTATACTGCGCGAAAGGTTGCACGAGGAATGTCCCGCCGGAATAGTCCTGCCGGTTGTAAAACTGGTAAGTAATCTCGCTCCGGTTCGAGTCGATGAGGAAATAGTTGAAATAGCTGCTGAACACGCCGGCTTTCAAAGTACCGCGGCTGCCGAACTTGCGCGTGAGCGTGAGGTTGTAGGAATATTTGTCCTCGGTATTTTTATATCCCATTTTCTCCGTGATCGAATCGATTCCGAAAGCAGTATCACGCCAAACGAGGAAATGATGCGCGGAAGATCCTTTGTGCGAATATGCGGCAACCATGCGCAGGTACGTATTTTCATTCAGCGATTTGGCATACACAGCGCCGGTAACGGCCATATTCGTATTGAAATACTGGTCGCGGTTTCCTTCGCCGTAAAATTCTTCCGTCAGCTCGGTATAATCGCTCACGATGATGGCGATCTTGCTTGCTCCGCCCACACCGAAGAGTGAAATGTTCGCGCCTTTCTTCGTCGGGAAATTCAGTTTGAATGCGCCGTCCTGGTATTTCGGCACCGCGCCGGTCCCGATCGGGATGTTCAGCGATTCGAAAAGCTTGAGCGTGGAATACCGGTAATTCACCATGTAGGAAGAACGTTTTTCCCGGCTGATCGGTCCTTCGGCAGTCAGTTCCGTTCCGAGAAAACCGAACTGCCCGGTGAATTCGTGTTTTTCGTTATTCCCGTTCCGCATGCGCAGATCGAAAACACCCGCTATACTGTTTCCGTATTCCGCCGGGAAAGCGCCCGTCATAAAATCGGAATTGTCGAGCACTTTATTGTTCAGGATACTCACCGGTCCGCCCGTCGTTCCTTCGATCGCAAAATGGTTCGGGTTCGGAATGTCCACACCTTCCAGGCGCCAGAGCACACCCATGGGCGAATTCCCGCGCACCACGATATCATTCCGCGAATCGTCCGCGCCCTGCACACCGGCGAAATTGGAAGCCATGCGCGCCGGGTCGCCGCGGCTGCCCGCATAACGGTTGGTTTCCTCTACGGAAAATGTCCGGCCGCTCACCGATGTCATTTCATTGATCGTACCTTCTTTTTTATTCGCCACCACTTCCACTTCATCCACTTTCATCGCCATTTCCTCGAGATCGATGTTGATGATCGGTTCTTTGCCGGCATTAACCACCAGGTTTTTCATCTCGAAGGGCGCATAGCCGAGATAGCGCGCGCGGAGGTTGTACCTTCCCGGCTCCACATTCCCGATCCGGTAATTACCGTTGGCATCCGTAGTTGCGCCACCGATCAGCGCGGAGTCTTTATAAAGAGCGACAGCCACGCCGACCAGTCCGTATTTCGATTCTTTATCGGCTACTTTGCCGCGGATGGTTTGCGTGGTTTGCGCGCGAACGCCGGTAAAAACAGCGAATAACAGGAACAACAGTATTGTTTTCTTCATGGTGTGTATTCTTATGCTGCCAAAAATAGGCATAAGAATACGCGAGTCAAGGGGGCTGACAATCTTCGCGGAAGATTGCCCGGATTTTGCAGAAACTGCAAAAAAGCGAAAACCGGTTTGGGAATTTTTCTTAAAATGGACATAAAGGCTGTCAGGAAATTATCCTTCCGGTTTTTTAGTAGCCTCTTACAGGAGCACGCCGGCGCTTGCCAGGGCTTTATACTTTTTAGGTAAAAGCGCTTTCACATCTTCGAGTTCGCCGAGCGAAACATATTTCCGCAGCACGATAAATAAAACGGAAACCGCCCTTTCCACTTCTTCGTTGCTTTCAAAATCGACGACGGCTGAACGGTTATCCGCTTTCCTTACCTGGAAAAGGAGATCGCGGGAGCGTTTGGTTTTTTTCGGTTTTTTGAGCGTCCAGTTTTCCACGTACAGCGCTTTCAGGAACATCGGAAGCTGCGCAAGTAACTGCAAATTTTCTTCCGTGCTCAGGAAACCGCGCAGGGCGTGCAGCGAGGCCCGCAGGATACGTCCCGCCTTAGCCATATCGTCGCGGCTGCCCAGTTCTTTTGCGTAGGATGCCAGGAACTTGTCTCCCTCCTGCGCGTATTTTTTAAAGTCGATTGGCATGATCTTCGTTTTTTGTTTTGAAAAACAGTTGCTGCGTATTTAACCGCCCCGCCCTGATTTTTTAGGCTGGTCAGGCGTTTTCGGTTTGGGTTTCGGTTGTACCGGCTGCGGCTGTTTCGGCGGCTGTACTTTAGGCTGCTGCGGTTTCGGATACTGCGGCTCCGTTTTCGGGAATACAGGCGGATAAACACGCGGTTCCTGTGGTTTTACAACAGGTTTCGGGCGTTCTTCCTTCGGCGGAACCTGGCCGATATTCGGATATGTTTTGGCATGCTCCTCGTAATATTTTTCGCGCGAAACAGTATTGCCCGGGTTCTCTTTATTGTACTTCTCACGATCCATTTCCAGTTTGCCCAGTTCTTTGAAACGTGTTACCCTCCCGGCATCGGGGTTGAGAAAACCGGCAGGCAAAGTTCCCTGCGATTCACGCACCCAATGATCGATCCCGCCGTTCATTCCGCTTACTACGCGGCGATGTCCTTCATAATAGTTGTAACAATGTTCCGAGAAATGCGGATAATGATGATGATGCGGGAAATAATGGAAATGCCAGTGGATAAAATGAAATGACGGGTAACCGATATATACAATACCGTACGGCCCGTAATAATATCCCCAGTCGTACCAGTACGGGTACGGGTACCAGTACGGGTAATCCCACCACCAGGGAGAACCGTACCAGTAAGGATAAGGATAGCAAATGTATTCGGTCACAATCCGCGTTTCATGGATCACGAGCGTTTCATCGGAATATCCCTGCTCCTTCGCATACGATTTGGCGGACTCTTCAAATTCTTTTTTCGCTTCCGGATTTTTTTCCAGGCTATTTTTCCAGTCTTCCACGTTCTTTGCATTCTGGCGCACGGCTTCGATATTCAGCGAGTCCAGTTTATGTTTGATCGACTGCGGTTCGGTTTTGTATGCGTCGCCCAGCATCACGGCCAGTTTCATATTATCGGTCAGGATGGATGCCAGTTCCGGGTACTTCACCATTTCCTGCGCGGCTTTCCGGGCGGACGCCGGGTACGGTTTGACAATTTCATTAAACCCGGCATCCGATTTCCTGTTCAGTTCCGTGATCTGCTGCAGCAGGTCGTAATGACTTCTTCCATAGTCCTGCGCGGTTTTGTGAATTTCTTCCGGGTAATTTTCCAGGATCGCCTCGATCTCGTTATTCGATTTCTTTCCGCCGTTTACCAGTTTTTCAGCCAGGCCCGGGTACCGGACAATGTCCCATACTTTCTGCTGTTCATCACGCGGATAAGGCGTCATTTTTTCTTTGAACGAAGCGGCGATCGATTTCTGAAGCGCTTCCATCTTCACCAGTATTTCCGGGTAACGGCAAACTTCGAGCATGCTGTTTCTTACAGAATCCGGGTACAGGGCAAGCGCATTTACGGTCGCGCTGTCTTCACGGAATATCTGTTCAAAAGAAACTTTACCTCCCTGGCCAAACACATCGCCCGGAAAAAATATTCCGAAGGAAACAGCAAAAGCGAAAAACAAGATTACTTTTTTCATGAATATATTTTTTCAGACGTGCATGATGAGCGTCGGGTACGCTGCCGCGATGGTCGTCATGTTTTTTACTACCGACTGCCGGAACAGGTTCGTGGCCCAGTCATGTTCGTACTGCGTCAGCACAAGCAGGTTTGCCCCGGACTGGTTCATGTATGTACTGAGACTGTTTGTAATATCAGGTGAAACGATACGGTCGAAACTCACCCGGTTTGGGTCGGCGCCGAGGGCCTGTACGGCACGCTCTTTAAATGCATTGTATACGTCGTTACTGATGTCTGTATCTTTTTTGCTGATATGAACCAGGGTAATGGATGCTCCCGTGGTATCGAGGAACAATTTTATTTCGGAAAGCGAAAGTTCGTTGCGCCGGCTGTAATCCCAGGCAGCGACTATTTTCTCGATTTTTTCATACGGCTTGTGTTCCGGGACAACCAGCACCGGGCATTTTGCATTTTTAATCACATGATACGTATGCGTTCCGAAAAAATATTCGAAGAGGCTGTCTGCTCCGTCGGTTCCCATCACCATCAGGTCATCCGCACCTCCCGCTTCGCTGATTTCTTTATCGATCGCTTTGCGCGTAACATCGACTTCATACGTGCAATCCACGCCGAAAGTCTCCAGCGTAACGTCGTGTGTTTTTTTCAGTAAGTCGGAAGCTATTTCCGCATCCGGTCCCACCCATACTCCTGCAGGAACCGACCCGGAGGATATGAGGGATTTCACATTCAGCAGGTGAAGCCGCGCATCCAGCTCTTTGGCAAGGTTTGCGGCATATTCGACGGCATTGTTTGCAGCGTTCGAAAAGTCGGTCGGACAAATGATTCTCTTATACATGGTCGTGGTTTTTACACTGGTGAAACCTGTTACAATTATGGATCAAAGAAAATCACTTATAATCCGTGCGCTCATGATATGGCTCAAGACTGCCGATGATAATAATCATACGGAACCGCACCTGCTCTAATCTGCAGGATTCTCTTTTCCAGGCTCAACCGGTTTTTCAATACCGGGCGGCGGCGTCTGTTTTTCAATATCAGGCAGTACCGGCTTTTCAATATCGGGTTGTGGCTCTTTTATAGAAGGGTATTCCGGCGGCAGCGGGTTGATTTCGGGTTCCCTGGGCTTAATAGGTATCCCTTTTCTGCCCGGCTCTATATTTTCCGGTTGCTCCTTTGTCAAATTATAGGACGTAGTGTTCATGGTGTGTTTTTTGATTTTGTTTTCCGTTTCTCCGCAAAACAATACCCCGATGCAGGAATACTCTGCAAGATTAGCCCGGCCTGAATTCAGTCGCTATGATTAAAGTCAGTACAACGCGGCGAAAAAGAAATAAAAAAGGGACGGAGTAAAATCCGTCCCTGTCTGTGTGCAGCATATCCTGCTAAAACCGGAATGCTTTGATCGTATCGACAAAGCAGCGCACTTTGTCTTTTTCCGTATCGGGATAAAGGCCGTGACCGAGGTTGGCAATATGGTTCTGCGGACCGAAAGCGCGCAGCATTTTTTCCGTTTCTTTTTTTATCGTTTCGAAATCCGCGTAAAGCAGGCAGGGGTCCATATTTCCCTGCAATGTTTTTCCCGGGCCGACGATCGCGCGTGATTCTGCAATGTCCATAGTCCAGTCGAGACCCACGATGCGGCAGGAAGTTTTTGCAATACCTGCGCGTGCGAAATATGCGTCTTTTGCAAAAACAGTTACCGGGACAAGCGGGCTCAGCGCGTCGCAGATTTCCCGGATATAATGAAGCGCAAATTCATCGTACTGTTCCGGGCTGAGCACGCCGGCCCACGAATCAAAAACCTGTACGAGGTCGGCGCCGGCTTTGACCTGCGCTTTCAAATAGTGAACCGTACTCTGCGTGATTTTTTCAAGCAGCAGATGCGCCAGCGCAGGGTTGGTGTACAGGAATTTTTTCGCTTTGGAAAATGTTTTTGATCCGCTGCCTTCGATCATGTATGCGAAAATCGTCCACGGTGCGCCGGCAAAACCGATGAGCGGCACACGCCCGGCCAGTGCGGCTTTGGTGAGCCTGATCGCTTCGATCACGTAATGCAGGTCTTCCTCACCGTTGGCTACGCGCAGGTCCTGGATATCTTTTTCGGTTTGAATCGTTTTTTCAAACCAGGGACCTTTGCTTTCGATCATCTGGTACGGAAGTCCCATCGCTTCGGGAATCACCAGGATATCGGAAAAAATAATGGCCGCATCCACGCCGAGAATATCCACCGGCTGAATGGTTACTTCGCAGGCAAATTCGGGTGTTTCGACAAGTTCTTTGAAACCGCCCATTTTCGCGCGCACCGCCCGGTATTCCGGCAACACGCGCCCGGCCTGCCGCATGAGCCATACGGGTGTACGTTCTGTTTTTTCTCCGCTGGCCGCACGAAGCAGCAGGTCGTTTTCCGGTTTCATACCCGCAAAGGTACACAGGCCGGTTTCGATTTTGTCAGGAAAATGTCAGGTCTCGTCCGTATGGCGAAAACATAATCTTACCTTTGATCAAGATAATATCCTGTGGCTAAAAAAACGTCGTTGATCGAGGAGTTCCTGAAAAAAGGAAATAAGGTCGGATCGATTACGCCGAGTTCCCGGTTTCTTGTAAAAAAGATGCTGGAACCTGTTGTTTTCAGTGAAGACATGTGTATCGCCGAGTTCGGCACCGGCACCGGTAATATTACGCGGGGATTGCTGGCCCAGATGCCTCCAAAATCACTGCTGCTCGCTTTCGAGATCAACCCGGAGCTTTATGAGCAGTTGGGCCGCGAGCTGCAGGATGACCGGCTCAGGCTGATCAACGACAGCGCCGAGCAACTGGAAAAATACCTGTCGGAGAACAACCGGGAAAAAGCGGATTACATCATCTCCTCGCTTCCGCTGGCTATCCTGGACAAAGAAACAGAAGAAAGTATTCTCGACACGGTAGTTCGCGCACTGTCGCCCGGCGGGGCATTTATCCAGTTCCAGTATTCGCCTGCCAGTTTAAAGAAACTGAAAGACCGGTTCAGCGATATTAAAACGGATTTCACGCCTTACAATATTCCGCCTGCCCTGGTGTACACCTGCAGGAACAAGTAGCCTGGTATTTGCCATAGCCGGGTTTTACCGGTTCGGGCAAAAAGCGGATATTAGCGACGCGTATGTTTTTCAATTCCCTTTCATTCGTAGGATTTTTTTTCGTCGTTTATGCGACGTACCTGTGTTTCCAGCGCAGTTATAAAGTCCAGAATGTATTGCTGATGATTGCCAGCTACTTTTTCTACGGCTGCTGGAATTACAAGTTTCTTTTCCTCCTCGCGTTTTCCACTTTCCTCGATTACTATTGCGGTCTGCGCATACACCAGGCAACGGATGAACGCGAACGGAAACGGTGGCTCATGCTGAGCATCATTGTCAGTTTCGTCATTCTCGGATTTTTCAAATACTATAATTTTTTCATCGACTCCATGGCCGGCCTGCTCGATATGCTGGGCTGGCATGTGAGCCCCTGGATACTCGACATTGTTCTGCCTGTAGGTATTTCATTTTACACATTTCACGGCATTTCCTACGTGGTTGATATTTACAACCGGAAATTCGTCCCGGTAAAAAGTTATATCGATTATTCGCTTTTCGTTTGTTTTTACCCGCTGCTGGTTGCCGGTCCGATCGAAAGGGCCACGCATCTTTTGCCGCAAATTGTCAAACCGCGCAAAATATCGGCCGACCAGGTCAATGCCGGGATATACCTGATCATCTGGGGATTTTTCAAAAAAGTAGTGATCGCGGATAATGTCGGCATTATCGCAGACGAGATATTCAACAAGTATTACACCTATCATTCGGGAATCGATCTCTGGCTCGGGGTGCTTGCGTTCGCGTTCCAGATTTACGGGGATTTTTCGGGTTATACGGATATCGCGCGCGGCCTGTCGAAACTGATGGGATTCGAACTCATGCTGAATTTCCGCCTGCCCTATTTCTCGCGAAGCCCGAGCGAATTCTGGCAGCGCTGGCATATTTCGCTTTCTTCCTGGCTGCGCGATTACCTGTACATCAGCCTGGGCGGAAACCGGAAAGGAGAATTCAAAACATACCGCAACCTGATGCTCACGATGCTTCTCGGCGGATTGTGGCACGGGGCGGCGTGGAATTTTGTGCTGTGGGGATTTTATCACGGGGGCCTGCTTGTGGCGTATCGCTGGTTCGATGAGAAAAGGATTCGCATTATCCGTAACGGTTTCCTGATGGGACTCATCATGTTCGGATTCACGCTGGGCGGCTGGCTGCTTTTCCGCGCGAAAAACATCTGGCAGATCGGCTATTTCGTGAAAGGATTGTTCAACCCCGTTGTTTCGGCGGGAACAGGAGCGCTTGCTTTAAAAATAGCCGTGATCATTATTCCGCTGATCCTGGCCGAGATTTTTCTTTACGTGAAAAAAGACATGCTTGCTCCTGCCCGTTTCCCGGTTGTGCTGCGCGCCCTGTTTTACTGCCTGCTGTTTATGGCTATCCTGGTATTCGGGGTGAGAGAAGGAGCTGAATTTATTTATTTCCAATTCTGAAAACCATGGCTGAACTGAACCCGGTTGAAAATCCGAAGCTGACCACACGCAAGGAAATCCTGCATCTCCTGGGATGGTTCTTCATCATCATGATCACCATCAACGGGCTGTGTTTCTGGTATTTTAAATATTACGATCACCGCGACTGGAAATTTCTCGCTCACCTGAAATGGGATCTGCTGAAAAAACTGAACGGGAAAACCGACTGGCTCATCCTCGGGGATTCATCCGGCAACCAATCCGTACAAACCGATCCTTTTGAAAAGGAACTCGGTGAAAAGGCGGTAAACCTCTGCACGATCGGGCCGATGCTTACGCTCAACGATTCCTGGATGCTGGACTATTATATCAAACATTACGGCAAACCGGACAATGTGATGATCATGCACGTGTACGATATGTGGCATCGCGACATCGATTTTGAAACGATTTCGGAAAACCCGATGCACACGGTTATGCTGGAAGATCTTCAGCCCGGGCTTGACGTTCCGGCATGGCGGAAAGCGGACCTGTTCGTCCACAATTTCGTACCGGTTTATTACCGTCATCATGCACTGAAAGCACTGTTTACCGGTGAAGCCAAATGGTTTTCCACACCCATCGAACTGGAACCGAACGGCTACAACCCGCGGCGCGAAGCCATGCCTGACAACGTGAAAAAAGACACGGAGAACCATATTAAATTCACGCAGGACAGCCTGTTCCGTTGCGGCGCATACGTCCGCAAAGGACTCGATCATGTCCGGGAACTGGTGGATAAATACGGGTTTGAACTGTACATTACCATGAGCCCGCTGCACGATTCCCTGTATGCAAACCCGGCATTCCGGAAATACTGTGCGGGAATTGATAAACTGGTACAGGAATTTGCCGCAGGCAATAAACACATTCACATCATCAATCATCCTCCAAAACTTTTCCCGGCAAACGAGATGCAGAATTCCGATCATATTATCGACCGGGTTTCAGGTGAATTTACGCGTTACCTGATCGGGGAAGTCAAAAAAGTGAGAAGCGGACAGGTTAGTCCTCCCGGCGGATCATCACCCTGAACCCGACATTATCACCTGCCATGGTCGGTGAATATCCTTTCCGTTTTGCACAGCGGATACCACGCTGGTTGCTGTGCCAGGAACCGCCGCGAAGCATGCGCAGCGAATCTCCGTCCATGTTCAGCGGATCTTTTGCAGGCGTTTTTTTGTAGAAGTTCAATTCATCTCCGCCGGCATCTTTTGTCCATTCATATACATTGCCGGACATGTCTTTCAATCCGAATGCGTTCGGTTTAAACATCCCCGCCGGGGCGCTTTCCGCATAACCGTCATGAAAAGGGAAAAACAGCGCCCAGCCATGCGCGGCGGCTCCTGCACTGTCGGCCACGTTGGCGTGACCTCGTCCGTCCGCAGGATTATTTCCCCAATAAAAAGCGGAATCCGAACCTGCGCGGCAGGCATATTCCCATTCGGCTTCAGTCGGCAGATCATATACATACCCGGCAGGCAGCGAAGTATCCGCATCATTCAGCCATTCGATAAAAGCCATGGCATCGTTCCAGGTAACACAAACCACCGGATGTTCATCCGTTTGTTTATGCCCGGGATTTTTCCAGTTCAGCGAAGCATCCGTTTTCCGTTCTTTACCGATCCAGCCTACGGCAAAATGTTCTTTCTCCGCTTCCGTAACATAACCTGTCGCTTTTACAAAACGGATGAACTGGCCGCGCGTTACTTCTAAAACGCCCATCATAAACGGTTTCGTTATGGTTACGCGGTGCACGGGATGTTCATTCATATACCAGGCTGAGTCTCCCCCGTAGAGCCTGAAGACTTCTCCCGCCGGAAGCATGCTTCCCATCCGGAAGCTGCCGGAGTCGATGCGGACAAACTGCATGCCCAGAGAATTCTGCATTTGCCCGGGGAGCGGACCCGCAGGTCCGGAAGCACAGGCCAGCAGCAGGCTGGTGAGAAAAAAAACAAACAGGTATTTCATATTTCGGTAAAACGGTATCTGCAAAGAAAAGCCTAATCAGGCTAACGAGGAAATCATGCGGGCCTGTTCAGTTTTTCGCGCCCCGGATTCTCTTATAATAATTTAAGAAGTTCCGTTGCCGTGCGATCCGCAAACCGGGTGCAAACGCTTTCCACCTTGTTCAAAAAATACGGATATTTGCAGCCAAATCATTTCCTGTGGACAAGCACTCTTTTGATATTGTTGTTGTGGGCGGCGGCTGTGTAGGTTTGGCAGCGGCGTATAAAATCAACCTGCGTTATCCTAACCTGAAAGTAGCCGTGCTGGAGAAAGAAGAGCATCTCTCGCCACACCAGACCGGTCATAATTCGGGTGTCATTCACTCGGGTATTTACTACAAACCCGGTTCCTACAAAGCGAAGAACTGCGTGGAAGGCCGCCGCGAACTGGTGGCGTTTGCGAAAGAACATAAAATCGCGCACGACATCTGCGGCAAGATCATTGTCGCTACGCACGAAAGCGAGCTGGCCCACATGAACAAAGTGTTCAACAACGGCGTAGCGAACGGCGTGGAAGATATCGAGCTGATCGACAGTAAACGCATCAAAGAAATCGAACCGTATGTAGAAGGTATCGCCGGCATCCGGGTGGGCTGCACCGGTATCATCGATTTTCCCGGCGTAACGGAAAAACTGGGCGAACTGCTCGAGCAAAAATTTCCCGGGAGTAAAATTTTCCTCTCCACCGAAGCAAAAGCATTCGATCACCATGGAGAAACGACCGATATCATTACCAACAAAGGCATCTTCACTGCGCGTTATATCGTAACCTGCGCCGGGCTGCAAAGCGATCGCATCGCCAAAAAAGAAGGCACGAAATCCGATGCGGCAATTGTAGGTTTCCGCGGCGATTATTACGACCTCACGGAAAAAGGCATGAGCAAGGTGCGTAACCTGGTCTATCCTGTTCCGAATCCGAAATACCCCTTCCTCGGCGTGCATTTCACGCGCATGATCCACGGCGGGGTGGAATGCGGGCCGAACGCGGTTTTTGTTTTCAAGCGCGAAGGTTACGGCAAAACCTCGTTCAGCTTCCGCGACACGGCTGCGGCATTCGGTTTCGGCGGTACCTGGAAATTTTTCGCCAAGAACCTGAAATTCGGTCTCGACGAATACCGCGGCGCATTTTCCAAGCGCTATTTCCTGAAACGCCTGCGCACACTCATGCCCGCACTCGAAAGCGACGATATCGTAGCGAGCCGAAGCGGTGTGCGCGCGATGGCTTTATCGCCGCAGGGCAATATGATCGACGATTTCAAGATCGAACATAAAGGCAACGCCATCCACGTGCTGAATGCTCCTTCGCCCGCCGCCACGGCCTGCCTGGCTATCGGCAAAGCGATTGAAGAAATGGCGACGGAAAAGTTCGGCCTGAAATAAGCTGAACGGAGCATCCGCGTCACTCAATCAAAACTGGGACTTATTCTGGTACAGGAATGAGCTGGGACTGTTGAAACGAAGTACGATTTCAAATCCGCCTTTGCCCGTGGTTGCCGTTTTCAGACCGGATACGTTCGTATCGTAACTGATGCCGATGGAATACATATCGAGTTCATACATCAGGTAAGGAATAACAGCATCTTTATTCCGGTAATAACAGCCCAGTGAAACGGCTGAACTTTTCACGTTACCGGTGTATTTCGAATTTTCCCTGAAGATATATTTGACCAGTGTTCCCGCCGTGAGTTCGCGCAATACGCCCTGCTGCATAAATAACAGCGAAGGCCCCACTGAAAATGACGTATTGGAAATACCCAGCAATGCATTGGCATGAAACGTATATTTCCTGTACAGTTTTTCTCCTGCAAAGCCGGTATAAGAATAGCGCGGGGTATTCAGGTGATTCACGGAAAACCCGGCCTGGATATCTTTCTGATCATTTGCACTGAGATACCTGCTGCCCGAACCGTAACTCCAGAGCAGTCCGAATCCGTAATCACCGTAAACGAAAGATTCCCGGCTGAACACTTCTCCCGAAAGTGCGTTCGGAACATACACGGCGCCGGAATACTGGCTGTTCCAGCGCAATCCATCCGGGTTGATGCTGCGCTGGGTCACGCCTCCCATCAGCCCGGCGGATAAAATATTCTTTTCATTTAAAAGCGCATGCCAGGCCAGGGCCAGGTTTCCCTGCGTCTGTTTCATCGTGCCGTCGCCGGCTTTGTCTGAAAAAAACTGCACGCCGACAGCGAGCCCTTTTGCTGCTTTTTTTGTAAAAACGGATGTGCGGTTTTTTACTTTGGTCCAGCCCGGCTGGTCGAATTTCATTTCAAATGTCGCTGCCGCCGTGCGGTAACCATTCAGCGATTTCCATTGGTCTTTATATTGAACGGTGGCCTGGAGATTTTTATACGCCGCGGTATATGCGGGATTCAACGTAAGCGGCGCAAAATTGTATTGCGAAAAATGGATGTCCTGTCCCCGCACGGAGGAAACATACAATACTGCGGTAAGCGCGATCAGCAGGCGTGTTTTTTTCATCGCTGTATGAATTACCGGATAAGACTGATATTTCCTTTTTGTTCGAACTTGTCGCCTGTGCTGAGCGTGGCCTCGAAATAATAGACAAATACGGCGGTGTTCAGGTTTTTGTCTTTATACCGGCCATCCCAGCAATTGGAAGTACTGGCCGATTCAAAAATTTTCTCGCCCCAGCGATCGTAAATTTTCAGTACGAATTCTGTCACGCAGGCATAAGCCGGCACACACAGCAGGTCATTATTCCCATCGGCATTGGGCGAAAATGCATTCGGCATCAGCGTGCGCAGGATATCGTAATTGCACGGCACAGAGGATGTGGTCGTGTCCACTAAAATGGTAATGCACGTGCTGTCGGTGCAGCCGTTCGAATCGGTTACAAGCACGCAGTACGTTGTCGTTTGTGCAGGCGTGGCCACCGGGCCGGGACAAGCCGTACAGGACAAGCCGGACGCCGGGCTCCATTGATAGGTTACTCCGCCGGTCGCATTAAGCTGTGAACTTCCCCCGGCAGTAATCGTTGTCGCCGACGCCGATGCGGCAGCCACCGGTCCGCCTGTTGCCGATACGGTAACGGTTAAAACTACCGTATTCGAACCCGCATCGGTAACGGTAACGGAATACGTTCCCGCACAAAGCCCGGTTGCCGTTGCCCCGGTTTGTCCGTCCGACCAGGAATACGTGTAAGGCGTTGTGCCACCCACAGGCGTTACTGTTGCAGTACCGGTACACGATCCGCTACACAACGTATTCGACGCTGATACCGACGCGGTAAAAGCCGGCTGGATTGCACAACCTCCCACGCAGGCCGTATCCGGAACAAAACGGAAAAGATCGTTTGTTACATTGGTACCGTCGAGTCCGCCGAAAAGCCAGATGTACCCGTTATTATCCATCCAGGCCACGCTTCCGCGTTTGGCGCCCGGTTTATTAGTTGGCGCGGAAACACCGAGACTGCCGTAAACGGGCGTTTGTCCCATCGTATTATCACCGCTCGCCCAGGTCCATTGCCCGGTTGATACGTTGTAGTGCCAGAGATCGTTAAAATAACCGGAGCCGTTTCCGCCGCCGAAGTTCCAGAAATTACCGCAGGTGTCGATGACCCGCGCACGGTTCTCCATGCGCGCCGGGGGCATGTTGGTGGCTGCTGTGACGCATTTCGTTCCGTAATTGCCGGGATCGTTCATCGTACCCGTTCCGCTCATCCAGGTCCACTGGTTCGTGGCAACATCATACTTCCACAAATCGTTCACTGCAAGAATAAATGTAACGCTGCCGATATTTCCGCCATGAAGCCAGAAATTACCTGTGAGATCTTTCCATGAGCCGTACACCCAGCGTCCGCCGGGCGTATTGGCGGGAGCGGGTGTTCCCAGCGTGCCGTAAACAGCCAGTGCATTCGGCGTATTCGTGCCATGCATCCAGGTCCATTCGTTGGTGGCGATAGTATACTTCCACATGTCGCTGAACCTGCCGCTCACGTCACAACCGCCATAGATCCAAAGATCGCCCGTGTTACTGGTCCAGGTGCATGACGACTCTTCGCGCGCGGGCGGCAAATTCGCCGGAGCGGAAACCTGCAAGGTTCCATACGATCCGGGATCGTTCGTCATATTCGAACCTTTCATCCAGGTCCATTCGTTTGTCGCGATATTGTATTTCCACAGGTCGTTCATATACCCTGCCGTCGTTGTTGACGCATAGCCTTGCCCGCCGAACAGCCAGAGGTCACCCGCAGCATCCACCCAGGTCGCCGCACCGTTCGACCGTGCGCCTGGAAAATTGGCCGGCGAAGAAACGCCCTGCACACCATATGTGCCGGGCGAATTGATCCCCGTGGGGCCTTTCATCCAGGTCCATTGATTGGTTACCGGGTCGAATTTCCACAATACGCTGTGGTAGTTTCCGCCGGCCACACCGCCGAATATCCAGAAATTGCCGTTGTTGTCTTTCCAGTCGCAGACTTCATACAAAGCCGGCGGTTTATTTGCAGGCGATGCCACACCGATGACACCGTATACGCCGGCAGTATTCGGTGTATTGTCGCCGTGCATCCAGGTCCATTCACCGGGTGCCTGCGCAAATGAATTGACCGCTGCAGATACGAGAACCGCAACGGTAACGATACCAAATGTTTTACCTGCTCTTTTCATAGTACGGAGCCTGTGTATTGTTTTCCGGGAACAAACTTCGGGAAGACGGGAACTCCGGCCAAATAAATATCGCTTAAAAAATACCACGAGAAGAGTAATTTTAGTTATATTGGAATTGATTTTACGTTAACCGTTCAAGCAGGATGAAAACCCATTCGGATGAATTATTCGGGCTGGTCAAAGCCATGACGGCCAAAGAGAAATTTTTCTTCAAGGCATTCGGGTGTAATAACAACAGTAAAGCAGAACGGGGCTACCTGCTCCTGTTCGATGCGCTCAATGAACTGAAACAGTACGATGAACCTGCACTCCGGGCAAAGCTCGAAAAACAGGGATTTTCACACAATATAAATAAAGCCAAAAATTACCTCGGGAAAGCTATTTTAAAAAGCCTCGAAACCTATCATTCCGGCGGATCGGTCCATGCCGAAATCCATCATCTTATTTCACAGGCGGAGATACTCTACAAGAAGCGTCTCGTAAAAATGGCCCATAAAATCCTGGCGAAGGCGGAGAAAATGGCGCTGGATGCTGAAAAACAGGAATACCTGCTGCTCATCCATTCACTGAAATCCAATATCGCATTGCATACGGCCAACCTTCCTGCGCTGAATGATATCCTGGAAAAAGGCATACAGCAGAAAAAAAACTATTTCCGTTTGCTGATGAATAATGATGCCTACATCAATCTCGCTATCGCTGTTACCGCTTACGGGCAAAGCCCGGAACTGAAAACGGGAAACAAAACGAATCTGGAACGGATCAGCCGTCTTTTAAATCATACTTTGCTGCACGACAGCGCTTCGGCGCAGACCGTCGTCTCCCGCTATCATTTTTACAACCTGAATTATTTACGGTTCTTCCACGAGAACAAATGGGATGACCGTGCCTTGCAGGTACTCCGCGAAGGCGTGACCTACCTGGAAGCCCGGCGGAATGTGCTGAATGATTCTCCGGAAATGTACCTGAAGGCTCTTGGCCTGCTGCTGAACGCACTTGCCATCACCCAAAACGAGCGGGAAACGGGCGTGGTTTACAATAAGGCCAGGAAATATTACCGTGGCCTGCCGAACAAATATATTTCCCAGCATATACAGCAGGAATTTTTCCGCATCACAACCAGTTTCATCGGTATACAGATCAATTTCCTGAGACCGGAAAAAGCCGTGCAGACATTCCATGAACTCAGTCGTTATACATCGCCTGCCATCATAAACAACCCGCTCAATTTTGTCCTGTTCATCAACATGACGGAGAGTTACCTGATGACGGAACAATACCGCAAAGCCCTGTTTTTTGCCAACAAAATCCTGAACTATAAAGGCAAATACCGGGTCGACCTGCAGGCCTTTGTGAAGATTTACGAGTTGCTGATCCAGTACAAACTGAAAAAAGACGAACTCCTGCCCTACCTGGCCAAATCAACCGAACGCTGGCTGAAAAAAAATGATTACCAGCCCCGCTTTTTCGATAAAGCACTGATCGATTTTTTCAAATTCAGGTTGCCCAAAATAAATTCCGCTGCCGAAAAACGGGAAACGATGCAAAACCTGCTTGCGCAACTGAAGGCCGCAACGAATACGGAATATTCAATCCTGAAAAACACCTTCGACCTTGCGGCCTGGCTCGAAAGCGAAATACAGCAAAAGCCGATGCTGGAGATTATGCGGAAAACACTGTAATTTTTCCGGGGCGGGATATTTACCTAATGACGCAGCGGTAAATTTTCATCTGCTTTTTGTCCTCCACCAGCGTCGGGCTGGCCGGGTCGGGGGAAGCGGAAGTGTACTTGCGATCGGAATAGCTTAGCGGAAAATTTCGCGTATCGTAAACCGTTTCCATTTTCCTGCAATCGTACCGGAGCGTACCTTTTACCGATTTCCGCCAGTCGATATCCGCGTAAAAATCCTCAGCAACTATTCCGTACCTGTATTTCCTTGTGCGGAATTCCGAAATGCGGTTGGCGTTGTCTCTCGTGATGTGACTTTTTTCCAGGCCGTTCTCGTATTCATACTCCGCATATCGCCCGGCGTTCACAGTTCGTATCCTGTTGCCGTTGCCCGGTCCGAAAACATACGCGTATTTCATCACAAGTCCCGAAGCACTGTCGATCTCCACCCGGTCGATGAGCGCATACGAAAAAGGTTCGCCTTCCAGGTTGCGGTAAAAATGCGTTGCGGTATACCGTCCTGCTGATTTCTCCCAATGGATGCTGTCGGCCGCAACCACACCTTTACCGTTTTTATTTTTCGATTTTTTGATCAGTCTTCCGCCTGCATCGTATTCGAACGTGGAATAATACCCGGCATCTTCACCATTGCCTTTCACGTTGTATGCGATGAGCCGTTCTTTATTGTCGTAAAAAAGTTCTGCCGTGTCCCGGATCTCAAACTGGTTTGAACCGTATGTTTCCTTGTAATGCCGCATGATCCGGTGAACCAGCCCGGCGCGATTATAAGCGTATGAAACCGTGTCGTGGCTGGCTCCTTTGTAATAATATTCTGCCGTGTATTGCTTTACTTTATCTCCATGCCCGTATGTGAATTTTTCGCGCCGGCCGTCGTGTGCATTATAGAAATTCACGGGACGTCCTTCGGCATCAAAACGCCAGGACCGCAGCGTATCGGCAAATCCTTTTCTCTTCCTGCCGCTTTTCAACTCGGGATGGCTGTACAGGCCGATGTATTTTATTTTTTTCTTCGCGATGGAATCCGCCGGCAGCGGCGCTTCCGGGACTTCCGGTTTCACCTGCGGAAAAATTTCGTCCCAGTGCGGCACCAGGATAACAGGCGCTCCGCCTTGTGCGAAATGCCGCAGGAAGGCAAAAAGAAAAAACAACGTGATGAGATTACACCGCCACATCGTATTCGCGAAGCGCCGCGTTGAGTGAAGTCTTCAGATCGGTACTCGGCTTACGCTGGCCGATGATCAGCGCGCAGGGTACATTATAAGTCCCGGCATTGAACTTTTTTTCCATCGAGCCGGGAATAACCACCGAGCGCGCGGGAACGAAACCTTTGTACTCTTTCGGTTCCGGTCCGCTCACGTCGATGATTTTGGTACTGGCCGTGAGGACTACGTTTGCACCGAGTACCGCTTCTTTGCCGATGCGCACACCTTCCACCACGATGCAGCGCGAGCCGATAAAAGCGCCGTCTTCGATAATGACCGGTGCGGCCTGCGGCGGTTCGAGCACACCGCCTATTCCCACACCGCCGCTCAGGTGCACATCCTTCCCGATCTGCGCGCAGGAACCTACCGTGGCCCAGGTATCCACCATCGTGCCGCCATCCACATACGCGCCGATGTTGACATAACTGGGCATCATGATCACGCCTTTGGCCAGGAAAGCACCGTAACGGGCCACGGCATGGGGAACGACGCGTACGCCGAGTTCAGCGTAATTGGTTTTGAGTTTCATCTTATCGTGAAACTCGAGCGGGCCGGCATGCATGGTTTCCATTTTCTGCAGCGGGAAATACAGGATCACGGCTTTTTTCACCCATTCGTTCACTTTCCAGTTTTCGCCGTCGGGTTCGGCTACGCGGAGCACGCCTTTATCCAGTTGTTCGATCACTTCACGGATTACCTGCTGTGTGCGCGGATCGCTCAGCAACTGGCGATCGATCCAGGCGGCTTCAATAATATTCTGCATAATCATGTCGGATTGAGCGGCAAATATATCACCATGCGCCCGAAATACACAGGCATTGTCCGTCATAATCGCCTTCTTTTTCTATTTTTGTTAAGAAGCTGTTTAAATTTCATTTCTTTGGAGTGTTATGATGCATTTTTGAGCCAGGCGACCTGCCTGCGCGTAGCCGCTACGGCGGAGGCAGGGGCATGTTTTGCAGGCCATAGCGGAGCTGCTACGGTCAAAAAACATAACGAAGCATGACTCAAAAAGGCACATAACAAACATTTGAAATGAAATTTAAACAGCTTCTATACACCTCTTGATTATGGCACGCATCACGCATTTCGAAATTCCGAGCGATAACCCGGAAAAGTCGATGGAGTTTTACAAAAACAGTTTCGGCTGGACGTTCCACAAGTTCGGCGATTTCGATTACTGGATGGCGATGAGCGGCCCGGAAGGTGCGCCCGGCATCAACGGCGCCGTGATGAAAAAACTGGATCCGAAACAGCCCATGGTGAACTCGATCAATGTTCCCGATATCGATGCAGCCATAAAGGCCGTAACCGATAACGGCGGCACGATTGTTGTTCCCAAAAGAGCCATTCCCGGCGTGGGCTGGCTGGCTTATTTCACCGATCCCGATCAGCACATTATGGGAATCATGATGGACGACCGTTCGGCCAGATAGTTCACGGTCCGGGACAGCGCAGGGAGGAGACCCAACGAATAAAAGCCTATGTTCAAAAAACTACGACTCATTGTCCTGCTTGCTTTCCCGGTAAGCGTTTTCGCGCAGTTCGGCCTGCCCCCGGGATTCGACGTTAAAACTTTCCAGAAGGACGAAGACCAGGTTTTCTGGTTGCTGCGGTACGATACCGCCCTGATGAAAACGCCCGTTCCATCCATGCAGATGAGCGATCCCGGCGATGATCTCTGTTTTGCCTGGACGGATAAAAAAAATACCTGGCACGTGGTTCACGGCCGGATCGATTCGCTGAAACGTTACGCCGCAGCCAGCCATCATACGATCGACGCCAAAGGCAAAGTGCTTTCTTCCAAAGAAAAACCGGATACTGCCATGTTCGGCGCACATGCCCGCGCCCTGCTCAACGCTACGCTCGAACTGAAAAAAACGATTCCTTCCGACTGGCGCAAAATGAACCGTTACGTAAAACGCAATGCCGACAACAGCCTCACGGTTTGGTTTCTTCCCTCCTATTCCCAGGGCGGGCAGGCTTTTTACGGGCCGGAAGTGACGTATTATTACAATGCAAGCGGCACCGTACTTTCTGCAAGCAAAAAAATCATCAAGCCTTTGCAGGGCGAAAAAACCGATCCCGGCGACGAGATTGAACTGGATTACAGTTCCGAAAAAATGCCTTCGCTCGGATCGATGTATTTTGCGCACCGGTTCAAATCGAATTTCAAAACGATCGGCATCCGCTACAAAAAAGGCACCAGCACGATCACCTACAATACGGCCGATAAAACACACGCCTGGCAGCACGCCACGAACTGATCACCGCGCACAGATGGCATCCCTAGCCTTCGCATTTGTTCCCGAACGGCTCATCTCCATGAACCCCGAAGTGAAAAGCATGTTCGGGGCGCACATGGTTTACCTGCAGGATAAAATGGTGTTTTTCCTCTGCGATATCCTGAAAAAGCCGCAGCATAAAGGCGTATGGGTATGCGTTTCGCCTGAAAATTTCGACGCTGCGCTGAAATTATTTTCCGCATCCGTCCGCGAGAGCAACAAAAATTCCAAAGGCCGGAAATGGATTTTCATCGCAGCCGCTGCGGATGATTTTGAAGAGCAGGTAAATTTCGCCTGCGATCTTGTGCTCCGGAAAAACACACTGATCGGGCGGACGCCCGTTTAAACCGAAGCGATGGAACTCTGCAAAGCCACGAACGAACTGATCCCGGCTATCGACGCTCTTTTTCTCGATACCGTGCGGACCGTCAACAGCCGCGATTATTCACCGGAACAAATCAGCGTATGGGCTTCGGAAGGAAACCATGCGGAGATGTGGCGCAGGAAAATCGCGGAGCAGTATTTCATCGCCGTGATGGATGGCGAACAGCTCGCCGGTTTCGCTTCACTGGCGGAAAACGGTTATCTCGATATGTTTTATGTGAGCAGCAAACACCAGCGCATGGGCGTGGGAAAAATACTGATGAACGAACTGCTGGAACAGGCCCTGCATTTTGATCTGCAGAAAGTGTACAGCGACGTGAGCATCACCGCGCGTCCTTTCTTCGAAAAAATGGGGTTTTACCTCGCGGAGCAGCACGAAAAAATTCACAAAGGCGTGTCTTTTACGAACAACCGGATGGAACGAAAACTGGATAATGACTGAATACGATTTTGGATTTGCGATTGCCGATTTTAGAACTGCTGTAAAACTTTAGCGCCTTTGCGTCTTGGCGGTAAAAGCCGGATTACAATCTTTACCGCTAAGGCGCAAAGACGCTAACGGGTACTTTCAATCGGAAATCGCAAATCCAAAATAGGCAATTAGAAAAAGCTTGGACTGCTCAACCTGGTATTTTTATGTGAACCGAACATCCCGGTATAAATCGCCATGAATTCCAGCGCGCCGATTCCCTTGGTGGCCGTAGTCAGTTCCGAGATATTGAAATCGTAATTAAATCCGAGCCCCCAGCCACCGTAATCGAAACGGACGTAAGCGGAAGCCGCATCCATCAGCCGGTATGCTCCGCCGATGGTGAACGATTTTTCCTGGTTGAAGCCGGTATAATGAGAACGTTCCTGCAACAGGTATTTTACGCCGGCGCCGGCATTCACTAAACGGTTCGGACCCTGCTTCGAGAATAAAATATTCGGGATCAGGATCGCATTCGAATTGGCCCCGAGTGCAATTTGTGCAGTCCAGTTCAGGTTGAATTTCCGGTACAGTTTATCTCCGCCGTACACGCCGACGTTCGGACGACCGATATGCAAAAGCGATGCGCCGATGCTGTTTTTAAAACGCTCGTTCCCGGTGTACGTCCACAAAAGCCCGGTGGAATAATCGAACCAGATGCTCGCAGAACCGCCGCCTTCAAAACTCGGAAGCGTAGGATCGTATTGCAGGCCGTTATGCTGTATGTCCCAGCTCATGTTCGCCAGGTTGATGCTCTGCTGCCCGAGTCCCGCCTGGAAACCGAGCGTAACGTAATTCGAAGAAGTTCCGCTGAGATCTTTGTGAAAAGCCATCGACAGGTCGTAGCGGTTGGTTTTAAACGAGGACGTTCCCGCCTGGTCGTTATTGAAAACAAAACCTGCGGCGAAAAAATCACTGCCCTGCATCTTGCCGCGGAATACGGCTCCGTCCACAGCAGCAGAAAGCGTTTTGTAAGGCGAACTTACCGTAAACCACTGCATGCGGTAGTTGTTTATGACACGTATGTCACCCGTGAATGCCCCGGTGTTCGCGGGATTCAGCGTTTGCGGCGACATGTGGTATAACGTATAGTGAAAATCCTGCGCCTGTACCGACACCATGACGGAGATGGCTGCAAACAGTCCGAATATTTTTTTCGTGCTCATCGTTTTTCCTCCCGGTTTAGCGTACAAGTGTGATATCGCCTTTTTTCTCGGCGGTGGTATTGTTATAAAATTCGGCACGTACATAATACGTGAATACCGCCGTGTTCATCGGCGCGCCGCGGAATGTTCCGTCCCAGCCTATATTCTTGTCGGTGGTTTCAAAAACTTTTTCGCCGATGCGGCTGAAGACGACGAACTCGAGTGAACGGATTCCCGCTCCGCGAACAAAAAGTATTTCGTTCACGCCGTCGCCATTGGGCGAAAATGCCGACGGAACAAACAGGTCGTACTTTTCAATTACTTCTACGGTAACCGTATCGGTCGACTGGCAGCCGTTTCCATCGGTCATCGTTACCGTGTAGGTTGTCGTAACCGTCGGGCTTGCCGTGGGTGATGCGCAGGTGGTGCAGCTCAATCCTGTGGGCGGCGACCAGCTGTAGCTTCCGCTTCCGCCGCTTGCACTGAGGTTCGTACTGTTGCCGATCGCGATCTGCGTGTACGGTCCCGCGTCAATATTTGCAGGCGCACCGACTGTAACGACAATGGTAGTCGTGTCGTTGCCGGAAATATTTCCAGCGATCAGTTGTACCGTGTACGTTCCCGCAGTGGCGAAACAAATGCTGCTCGGATTCTGCTGCGTCGAGCTTGCCGGTGATCCGCCGGGGAAAGTCCAGGTCCACGAAGTTGGTGTTCCCGTCGAATTATCCGTGAAGTCGATGCAGTTTCCTTCGCAGATACTGTTGTCGCTCACCGTCGCCACAGCGGTCGGAATGCTGCAGGCCTGCACGATAACGATTACCTGTGCTGTGCCCGTACAGCCGTTCGCATCCGTACCGGTGACCGTGTACGTTGTCGTTGCAGCAGGACTTACCGTAACCGAAATACCCGTCAGCGAACCCGGTTGCCATGCAAAAGAACTTGCACCGCCCGCAGTCAGCGTGGTTGACTGGCCCACGCAGATAGTCGCGTTGAGCGCAGTAGCATTTACCGGGGGTGCTGTATTTACCGTAATCGTTACCTGCGCAGTATCCGGGCAACCGTTTGCATCGATGCCGGTAACTGTGTACGATGTCGTTGTTGCGGGCGTAACTACCAACGGGTTTGTCGTTTGTCCGCCGGGCAGCCAGGTGTACGAAGTCGCACCGCTTGCCGTCATCGTTGCGCTTCCGCCGGGACAGATCGAACTGCTTCCGGAAGTTGCGGTTACGTTCGGCAAAGCATTCACAGTAATGACTTGCGTGGTCGTATTGTTTCCGTTTACGTTGCTTACATCCAGCGTTACCGTATAAGTTCCCGCGGCATTCCACACTACGCCTGTCACGTTTTGCGTGCCCGATGTTCCGGGAGTTCCGCCGGGAAATGTCCAGGTCCACGAAGTCGGACCACCGGTGGAATTATCCGTGAAGTTTACCGGTTGTCCAACGCAAACGTTGGTGCTGCTCGCGGTGAATGCTGCGGTCGGTGGTGAGCAGGCCTGGACGGTAATTGTGATCTGCGCCGTGTCGGAGCAGGTGCCGTCTGTCCCGGTAACCGTGTATGTCGTGGTGCTTGCGGGCGTAACGCTGACAGATGACCCGCTCAGGCTTCCCGGCATCCAGGTGTACGATGTTGCGCCGCTGGTATTGAGCGTAACGGATTGTCCCGTGCAGATAACCGTATTTGCTGCAGTTGCCGTAACGGTCGGTGTAGCCGTAACGGTGATGACCTGCGTGGTGCTGTTGCTTCCGTTGGTATTGCTCACCTGCAGTGTAACGGTATATGTTCCTGCAACAGCCCAGGTAACGCCGGTCACATTTTGCGCAGATGATGTTCCGGGAGTTCCGCTGGGGAATGTCCAGGTCCATGCCGTCGGGCCGCCGGTGGAATTATCCGTGAAGTTCACGGGATCACCCGTGCATACGTTTGTCGAACTGGCTGTAAATGCCGCTGCCGGCGGTGCGCAGACCTGGACTGTAATCGTGATCTGCGCCGTGTCGGTGCAGGTGCCGCTTGTTCCGGTAACTGTATATGTCGTTGTACTTGCTGGTGTAACGCTGACGGATGAACCGCTGAGACTTCCCGGCATCCAGTTGTACGATGTTGCTCCGCTGGTATTCAATGTAACCGACTGGCCCTGGCAGATGACTGTGTTTGCTGCGGTCGCCGTAACGGTCGGTGTAGCCGTAACAGTTATAACCTGCGTCGTACTGTTCGTACCGTTTGCATTGGATGCAGTCAGTGTAACCGTATATGTTCCGGCCGCAGCCCAGGTAACGCCGGTTACGTTCTGCGATGTTGACGTCGGCGGTGTTCCTCCCGGGAAAGTCCATGACCAGCCCGTGGGAGCGCCGGTGGAATTATCCGTGAAATTTACCGGCTGACCCGTGCACACGCTGGTCGAACTTGCTGTGAACGCAGCCGTAGGCGCAGAAGTTGCAGGAACAGTAACTTCTACATTGTCCACTGCGAAAGAAGGATCGGCACCCACGCCGTCATCATTATTCACCCAGCCGAAAGCAATTTTTACGTTGGCATTATTATTTGCTGAAGCCGGCAAAGCCACCGTGCGCGAAGTCCATAAACCCTGGCCGCCGCAGCCGGTAAGCGTTTTCGGCATATTGTCGATCATCGTCCACGTTACGCCGTCGAAATACCAGAGCGTGGCATCGTCGTTCGTCAGGTGCCCGCCTTCGATATAATTAAACGAAACGGAAACGGTGGACTGCCCGCTGCAGTTGATCGTAGGTGATTCACTGCGGCGGTTGGCCTGCGGACAAAAAAGAATCCCGCACAAACCGCCCGCATCGTATGCTGCTCCGCCAGCCGGGTTGAATACGCTCGTTACGTGCAGGGTCATGTCGCCGTTGTTGGCCGCCCCGCAGCTTCCCGGCGCACCGAGGTTCGGCGTAATTCCCCCGCCCTCGTCATCATCGACCTGGAAAAAATTGGGATCGGTTCCCTCGGGGCCGGTAACCACGTTCAGTGTCCAGCCCGGCCCGCCGGTGTTGAAGTTCTCTGAAAAGAGTACGGTCTGCCCTTTTGCCGAGAGGGAAAGCAAGAGGATTGCAGCAGCAAATAATTGTTTCATGGATCGCAGTTTGCTACCGCAAGATAATCGTTTTTCGGTAGAAATCCTATTTATGAGCCAAGGATGTCAACAAAAAATGAACAGTATCGACGCAATCCGCATAATCGCCCGGGCCGGGATCCTGGGTCTGACCCAAAGCCACCACAGGCGCGATGCCCGGGGGAACCTTCCCGGCCAGGCACTGCAGGTTGGTTGCATCGGCGCGCAGGCGTTCGGCCAGGCTGTCCTGGTCCGTGTAATATTCATAAAAAACCATGGCGGCCGGCGAGCCCAGGCCGGTATCTTCTTTCAGCAGCAGAAAATTATTGTCGAGGAGATCGGTGCTGTTCAACAGGTAAACCGCTTTGTTGTAATCATAGTTATTCATGTACTTGTTATTCCCGATGAGTTTTTCACCCCAGGGGAAAGCGGCTTCAAAAAAGCGGTTGAAATCATAACCGGCCGGCACAAAAATTTTGGATACGCTCCGGCAGCCCAGCCCGAAATAACGGAATATGTCTTCGCAGAGCGCGGCCAGTTCCCCGTTGCTTTCATCCCCGGTGAGCACCGCGGCGGAATGCCTGTTTTTGCGGATGATGTGCGGGTACTTCGCAAAATAATATTCGAAATAGCGCGATGAATTATTGCTGCCGGTAGCAATTACGGCGTCCATATTTTCCAGTTTCCCGTCGGCGATGCGCAGCTGTTCGTCAAAACGCGGTTCTGTTTCCACGAGCAGGGCGGCGATTGCGGGCATCAGGCGCGAATCATCGGAAGAAAGTTTCATCGTGATGCGGTTCCCGGTCATCAGCACGCACAGCAGGTCGTGGAATCCGGCAAAGGGAATATTCC
>VBWE01000080.1 GCA_006218065.1 Bacteroidota bacterium | reverse complement strand
GGCTGCGACGAATTGTAATGCACGCGCACATCGCTGAGATCGAAACCGGAAAGCGATTCAAGTCCCGACTTCAGGTTATCGGGCATACCGGTTTCATTTTTTGGTGCGGCATCTTTTTTCTGTACCGGCGACTGGAAATATGCGGGCTCTTTCCCGGCAAGCGAAGTAAGCGGTTCTGCTTTCGAAAATTTTTCTTCTTCTTTGAATTGCGCAGGAGGACTGAAAGCCAAACCGCCGGCCTGCCGGCCTGCAGCGCTGTTCACCAATTCTTTGTTTGATATATTATTTCTCGAACGCATCCGGATTATGCTTTGGTATAATACAAAACACTGATGTTCACACCGCCCACCGAATTTATGGTATAGGAATCCCCGCCCGCCGTATCCTGCCAGCTGAATCCTCCGTTGAGCGGGTCCATGATCCGCAACTGGTACATATCATCGTTCTTCCGCTTGCCGCAGATAACCACGTAATGCACACCGCCAATGTTCGCTACAATGGGCTGGTCTTTTCCAAGCTCCGAGGAAATAGTCGATTTGGAATAGCTGCCGGTATCGTCGGAACCCGACAAGAGGTTCTTTTTCGATTTATCCCCGATCGCCTGGTTGACGTCGGTAAGAAAATCTTTGGTATAGGTTCCTTTTCCCGAAGGCGAGGCCTGCGCTTTCACAAAATCCGATTCGGTAGCATGCGCACCGCCATAGAACGAGTGGATACACCAGCCCGCAGCCGCCCAGCAATGATTTTTCGTGGTTTGTGTGCATGAATTGACGGCGACTGTAACTTCACCGGTTATCACGAACTGCGCCACCGGCATTTGCTGCGCCACATTTTTACCTGTTGTCTTACCGCTCATGTTCCACATCGCTGCAAACGGTTCCGCAGTTTTCAACTGCAGTGCTTTTGAGCCCATCACATCCGCTTCGGTTTCCAGTCCCGCATTATCATTTACGGCGACATTGTTTACCGACGTGGTGGGCTGCACACATCCCTGGCGCTGCTGGACTACGTGCCAGCCTTCGTGCGGCACATGTTTTTCCTGGCCCGGCGCTACGTGGATATCGCCGCCCTGTGCGTAAGCCAGCGCATTCAGTTGTGCAGGCTGCGACGAATTGTAATGCACGCGCACATCGCTGAGATCGAAACCGGAAAG
>VBWE01000079.1 GCA_006218065.1 Bacteroidota bacterium | reverse complement strand
TGCGCAGCGGCCAAGCTCGGATTTGCGGCGACTCTTGCGACCCACAGCTTCGCGCCCGTTATGTGTAACTCGTACGCCTTGTCCTTTCCATTCGCAGCCATCAGCGCGAAGTCGCTGTCCGAAGGTGTCAAACGTATCAACATTTCCATGTCTGGCGGTATGCACAGTTCCTGCGCCATGAGATCGCCGTGTAGTTGTCCCATCAGCGTAATTTCCGCGCTACTCACAAACGGTTCTGTTCGTGCGATCAATCCGCCGGAGTTCGCCGTGTACTCAACAACCTCAAATTTTCCGGTCGTGTCTTTCTTCCAGCCTTGAATCGGTCCGCGAACGTCTAGCGCATCGTGGCGGTTTGACGTGAGTGTGTCGAGATAAGCGCGGTACGGGTAGTTCGAGCACTCCTCTTTCTTATTTCCGTCAATATCCACTTCCAGTTTTTCGAATATCGTGTGCAGCACGTTATTCGCTACACAGACCTTGTCGGTCGCGTGATCTGCAGCTGCAACGCCTTTCGCTTTCGTGACCTTCACCGTCAGTTCCAGCTTTGTATCGTGAAGCGATGTGTAGTCACTCGACTTGGCAAGTTTAAACTCTAACGGCGCGCCGCGCGGCGATAACTTTACCGGAGCAACCTTTTCGTAGTACGTCTTCTCAATCGAACGCTGAATGTAGTCTGCAGCAAAGTAATCGAATTGTGGTAACATAGCTTCCTGCGCCTTCGCTGTCGCCATTCTAGAAATTGTAGGGTGTCGATTTGTTTTCGCTGCTGTTAGCCTTGCTGCGTTTTGCCTTTTTCACCTTTCGCTTAGCCTTTTTCACTTTTCGCTTTCTCGGTGCTTTCGCGACTGGAGATTTTCCCTTCGACTTGTGCTTCCGCTTTCGCTTTGATTTTCCGCCTTTCTGAATGCCCTTATATACTGGTTTCTGCTTCGTCGCCTTACGTTTCGTCTTTTTGCGTCTGTGACCCGATCCGCCCTGCTTCGGCGATTTTGTTCCGTCCGTAATCTTTTTACCGATCGCATCAATGACAGCGCCAACGGTTGGTTTCAACGCACTTTTCGCCGCGTCTGACATGTTCTCACCTCGTGAGTGTGCAGCTGCTGCCTCGCTGATGAATGTCGATGCGCCTGCAGACAAGACTGGCATCGCCCACTT
>VBWE01000067.1 GCA_006218065.1 Bacteroidota bacterium | reverse complement strand
CACCGAAAGTCCAGTTGTAATTCAGTACCGAATCACCCTGCGGCAGTGCAGTAAAATTGATGGTGGTTCCTGCCGGGGGAGAAACGAAAGTATATGCACCTGCCTGCAAAGCGCTGTCGATACTGGTGTTGACGATGTTATGCTGGTCGTAATCGCGGATGGTGACTTTGAAGCTCGACGGGCTGTTCGTATTGCTCCACTGTGTGCGCATATCGCCGGTGAATTCATACACGCTGTTGACATCGGAAGTATAGCTGCTGTACATGTAATAATTATTCTCGCCTGCGCGCAGGTTCAGCGGCGATCCGTTCAACGTACCGTTTACATAAAATACCGGCGTACCGGTAAAATTCACGGGCTCTTCTTTGCGGCAGCCGTAAACCAGCGACGCGAGAAAAAACAGCGATACGATTTTTACAAAGCGGTTCATGATCAGAAGTTATAGCGGATGGCGAACTGGATATGTTTATTCAATTCGTTTTTATCAACCCGGAAGTATGCGTTGTCCTTGATGTCTCTCAGCCCGTGGTGGAAGGAAACCTGTCCTTCGAAATGACGGCCGAAAGCCCGCGAATAGCCGGCGCCAAGCAGGCAGTCGAACGAATGAAGTCCCTGGTTGTACCCGAATGCACGCTTGGTTTTGATATCCTGCACCGTGATTCCGCTCAGCGTGTATGTGCGGTATTCGCTTTCGGCGGTGAACATATACGAAGGCGTTGCAGCGATGAAAAACGCATGCTTGTCGTTGATCGCATAACGCAATTGGATCGGCAAACCGGCGTAGTGCAAGCGGCTCAGCCCGATTTCCGTTTTCGAGATATCCGCGCCGAAACTGTAGGTGGTTGTCGTGTAAATGCGGCTGCTGTCGGAAGCATGACCGAGGAATGCATACTGCAAGGCCGCCTCGATACGCATCCGGCTGCCGATTCCCAGGCTGTGACCGAAAGCGAGCGACGCGTTCAGTCCGCGCCCGCCCGTTTCACCGGCTGTAAACCCCGGCATGTATTGCATACCGGCCTGCGCGAACCAATAGCTGTTGGAAGGCAATTTGTTTTTTCCTGTATTGTTTGCCGGGCCGGTGGCGGCATCCCCGCTGGCTTCCGCGCTGGTCATGCCGGTGCTGTCGGGAACTGCGGCCAGTACTGCTGAAGCTGCCGAAGGCTGGACAAGCGGTTTATCGTCGCCGGTACTTGTTCCTGCCGCTGCCGGATCGCTTTTCCCGCCTGCCGGATTTCCGGATGAAGCGTTTGTTTGCGCGGGTGAATCCTGGCTTGCGTTCCCGCCTGTACTATTCGCGGGATCCTGTTTGCCGGAATTGACATCACCTGCGTTTCCATTTTTGTTTGTGCCGGGATTTGTTGTGTTTGCTGTCGCGCTGCCGGTATTACCGTCGGCCCGATTCGATTTGTTTTTGCTGTTGCCGGTCTTTGTTTTGTTATTTCCGGCTGTTGAAGCGGAATTTCCCGGGGCGTTATTTTTCTGTTTGCCTGCGGTTTCTTTTCCGCCGGCATTTTCCGCAGATGATTTTTGTGATCCGCTGTTTTGTGCAGTATTGTTTTTATCGCCGGCCCTGTTGTTGGCTTTCGCGGGATTGTTCACAAAATCAGCATCGCTGCCTGTACTGGTTCCTGCTGCAGCGCTTTGCTGATCAGCCTGTGCGGAATTTCCCCGGACGGTATTATTATTTTCTCCCGCTGTATTGCCTGGCTTGTTTTTATCATTTTCCTGCCCGGTATTTCCGGACGCAGTGACATTTTCGTTTTCCGGCAGGTTCTGCGGTTTGTCGGCAAGTTGTTTACCGGTTCCCGGGAAAACCAGGAACCAGGCGCCTGTAAAAAGCAGGGCAACGATCAACCCGCCGAGCAAACCTTTCCGGATGGTTTTTGCGCGTCGCTGTGCGGCGATTTTTGCCTGCGCGGCCGCCCAGCTGCTTTCGTTGAAACCGAAACTGCGGCTTTCGAATTTGTTGCGGATAAGGGTGTCAAAATTTTCGTCTTCCTTCATGATGCGGCGTGTTGTAAATTCGGGATACTGGCAGCAAGCCACTCTTTTAGCTTGTTCCGGGAGAAATTCACATGCCATTTGGATGTTCCTTCCGACATGCCGAGCATTTCAGCGATTTCCTTGTGCCCGTAACCATCGACAACAAAGAGGTTGAACACTTTCCTGCTCATCTGCGGAAGGCGGTCGATCAGGACCTGGAGCTGCTCGACATCCATCCTGGCAATAAATTCGTTGACTGAAACGGCGTCGTATTCGTCGGGAGATTCGCCGAAGTCAACGTACTCGATTGTTTCGCGCTCCAGTTTCTTTTTCCTGAATTCGTCGATGATCGTGTTGATCATGATCCGGCGGATCCAGAGGACAAAAGGAACTTCGGGGCGGCGCTTGTCAATTTGATTAAGCACTTTCAGGAAACCGCTGTTCAGGAGCTCTTCCGCATCTTCCCGCGAAGGAGCATACCGTATGCAAATACCCATCAAAAAAGAATAGCATGCCCGGTAAAGCTTGTACTGCGCTTTACTGTCGCCACGACTGCAGTCGCGGAGCAGCTGATCTTCTATGACAATATTCACAATCCTGTTTTATGCCATGAATACGGGTTCCTTTCCCCCATACACGGACGGGCAGGGAGAAAGGTTGGGTATTCCCGGGTTGTTTTTGGTAAAACTAAGCCGGGAATCCCTGCCCGGAAATTTAATAATCCGTTTTCTTACGTATTCATGCCCGGAGCTTTATCTTTGAAAGAAAAAAACATGCTGATCCGCGATTTTGAATTCGTACAGATCTACGCCCGGGAAATAGGCCGGCTGAAAGATGAACTGAATGCCTTTACCGACGAGCCGAAGCTCTGGAAAACGGCAGGCGAAATGAAAAACAGCGCAGGGAATCTCGCACTTCATCTCTGCGGAAATCTCAATCATTTTATCGGCGCGGTGCTCGGGCAAACCGGTTTTGTGCGTGAGCGGGACAAGGAGTTCAGCGATAAAAATATTTCCCGCGAAGAGCTTCTCCGCCGGCTCGATGAAACCGGGAAAACCCTAACAGCCGTGCTGGAAAAATTAAACGACGACGATTTGCTGAAGCCGTACCCGCTGAACGCTTTCGGCGAAGGAACGAAAACGGTTTACGTGCTTGTCCAGTTGCTGGCTCATTTCAATTACCACCTGGGGCAGGTAAATGCGCAGCGGCGGTCGCTTTGATTTTATGCGGGTGAAGTCCCTTATTTCTTCGCCGGGACAACGGATTTTTTCGGCTTGTTGATCGGTGCAGTCCCGATAATTTCCAGCTTCACCGGCGTAATGCCTGCGCGCAGGAAATTCAGTTTTTTCGCCGCGCCGGAAGAAAGATCGATACAACGTGTGGATGATTTCGGAAGCCGGTCCGTGATTTTTACCACGATGACCGAATCGTTTTTCAGGTTCGTTACGCGGACGAGCGTTCCGAAAGGCAGCGTTTTATGTGCAGCCGTCATGCTGTCGGGCCGGAATAATTCGCCGCTCGACGTTTTCCGTCCCTCGAATTTTTTCCCGTACCAGCTGGCGATACCGGTCTCGGTCAATTCTTTTTTTACACTGTCGCGGGATATTGTCGTATCGATGCGCGGGGCCATCACCGGGGCCGCTTCGCCGCGCGGCGGTTTAAGCGTATCGGTTTGCGCAGCCGACCGCGCCGGGATCAGCAGGACCGAAACCGTGAGGGTAAAAACAAGCCCCAGAACTTTCCGCATCAGAAACACAATATTTCGAATGGCTTTTCGCTAATATAGTGCCATAGCGGCTGTTTCCGGTTCCGGGAGCAGCACAAGAATTGTTAATTTCATTTCGGAATTCGTTCTTCAACCCCTAACTTCGCTGACTTCGTAAACAGATGCCGGACCGCGTTGTCATTATACCGACCTATAACGAAAAAGAGAACGTCGAAAAGATGGTCCGGCGAGTCATGTCGCTTGCCGCCGATTTTCACCTGCTGATCGTGGACGACGGTTCTCCCGACGGGACGGCGGACATCGTGAAAAGCCTGATGGGCAGCTTCCCCGGCCGCATCCATATTGAAGAACGGAAAGGCAAACTCGGCCTCGGCACCGCTTACATTCACGGCTTTAAATGGGCGCTCAGGAACGGGTACGAATACATTTTCGAAATGGACTGCGATTTTTCGCATAACCCCGACGATCTTCCGCGTTTATATGAAGCCTGCGCCGTAAAAGGAGCCGATCTTTCCATCGGCTCGCGTTATGTGAAAGGCGGAAAAGTGGAGAACTGGCCGCTTGGCCGCCGGCTCATTTCGTATTATGCTTCCGTTTATGTGCGCATGGTGCTCTGGCTCGGTGTGAAAGACACGACCGCCGGGTTCAAATGTTACAAACGCAAAGTCCTCGAAACGATCGATCTCGATGCCATCCGATTTGTCGGGTATGCCTTCCAGATCGAAATGAAATACACCGCCTACAAACTCGGGTTTAAAATCACCGAAGTCCCCATCACCTTCATCGACCGGCAGGAAGGCGTCTCCAAAATGAGTACGAAAATCTTCAAAGAAGCCTTCTGGGGCGTGCTGCAGATGCGTTTCCGCAAAATCAAACCGCGGGTTACGGCTTCGTAGTTTTCCGGTTTTCCAATTTCTTAATTTGAAAATTGAGAAAATGCGCACATAGCTGCACGCGGGGCATTTTCAAATTGACGAATTGGCTCAATTTTCAAATGGCATAATTGGTTCATTGAAAGTGGGCATTCTCAAATGGCATAATTGGTTCATTGAAAGTGAGCATTTTCTCAATTGTCGCATTTTCAAATCGGTTCATTGGAAAACCGGTTCATTGGAAAATGACATTTATCAGACAAAGCGACCTGCTTTTCTGCGTAATTTCGCGCACCAAACCGAACCTGTTTTATGCGTATTCTTTTTTCGGCGATGGCCGCGTTTTTTTTGTTCGCTTCTTTCCACGGCGACGATGTTTCGAAAGAGAAGCACCTGGCGAATATCCGGCAGCTTACTTTCGGTGGTGACAACGCGGAAGCCTATTTCAGCTTCGACAGTAAATCACTCGTTTTCCAGAGCAACAATGCCGCCTGGGGACTGAAATGCGACCAGATTTTCGTGTACGAAATTTCGAAAGGCGGCGGCGCGGCGTACAAACCGAAACAGGTGAGCACCGGCAAAGGCCGCACTACCTGCGCCTATTTCATGCCCGGCGACAAGCAGGTTTTGTATGCTTCCACGCATCTCGGCGCCGATACCTGCCCGCCCACCGGCGACCTGCGCAGGGGAGGAAAATACCTTTGGCCGATTTACAGCACCTACGATATTTTCGTGGCCGATGGAAAAGGTAAAATCAAAAAACGGCTGACCGATTCTCCCGGCTACGACGCCGAAGCGACCGTTTCTCCCGACGGGAAAAAAATCGTGTTTACTTCCACGCGCTCCGGCGATCTCGAACTCTGGACGATGAATATCGACGGCAGCAACGTGAAGCAGGTAACCAACCAGCTCGGCTATGACGGTGGTGCGTTTTTCTCGCCCGATTCCAAAAAACTGGTCTTCCGCGCCTCCCGCCCGAAAACGGAAGCGGATATAAAAGAGTACAAGGACTTTCTCGCAGAAGGACTCGTCGCGCCGGTCAGTATGGAAATTTATACCTGCAACGTGGACGGTTCCGATCTGAAACAAATCACCAACCTCGGTAAAGCCAACTGGGCGCCGTATTATCATCCTTCGGGCAAAAAAATCATGTTCTCGTCTAATCACCATTCACAGAAAGGCTACGATTTCCAGCTGTACATGATCAATGAAGACGGAACGGGGCTCGAGCAGATCACCACGGAAAGTATTTTCAATTCATTCGCCATGTTTTCGCCCGATGGAAAAAAACTGGTATTTTGTTCGAACCGGAACAACGGCGGGACAAGGGACACGAATGTTTTCCTGGCCGATTGGGTGGAATAACGTTTAACAAACAAAAAATGAGATCAAAAATCTTTTTACTGACAGCCGCGCTTTTGCCGGCTGTTTTATTTTACGCGCAGGAGATAAGCACCGACAGGCTGAAACAGGACATCGGTTACCTCGCTTCGGATAAACTGAAAGGACGCGGCACATCGACCGAAGGGGAGAAAAAAGCGGCGGACTACATCGCGAAGCAGTTCAAGACGATCGGCCTGCAGCCGAAAGGAACCGACGGCTATTTTTACCCGTTTACATTCAAAAAAAGCCTGGACAAGAACGATACGTCCACCGTCAATGTCAAGCCGCGTTCCGGTAAAAACGTAGTCGGTTATCTCGATAACGGTGCGGAATATACCATCGTCATCGGTGCGCATTATGACCATCTCGGCGAAGGTCATGATCACAATTCGACCGATCCGAACCCGGTAGGAAAAATTCACAACGGGGCCGACGATAACGCTTCGGGAACGGCCGGTGTGATCGAACTTGCACGCTATTACACGAAGAACGCCGCGAAGGAAAAATTCAATATCCTCTTCATCTGTTTTTCCGGCGAAGAACTCGGCCTGTACGGATCGAAAAAATTCTGCGAAGCGCCGACGGTCGAACTGTCGAAAATGAATTATATGCTGAATATGGACATGATCGGCCGGCTCGCCGACAGTACCAAAAAACTGATTATTTACGGCGTAGGCACAGCGCCGGACTGGGTGCCGATGATCAACGGGATCACCAGCGATTTCAGTATCAAGCAGGACAGTGCGGGGATCGGGCCTTCGGACCAGACTTCGTTTTACCTGAAGGAGATCCCGGTACTCCATTTTTTTACCGGGCAGCACGGCGATTATCATAAACCTTCGGACGATATCGAAAAGATCAATTTCGAAGGCGAGAAAAAAGTGCTGGAATATATGATCAAACTGATCGCGCTGACCGAAGGGAAGCCGAAAATGCAGTACCTGAAAACCAGGAACACGATAACCGATACACCCAAGTTCAAAGTCACGATGGGCATCATGCCGGATTATGCCTACGAAGGCAAAGGCGTGCGTCTCGACGGGGTGACCGACGGAAAACCCGCAGCGCTCGCGGGCCTCAAAAAAGGCGACGTGATCATGAGCCTCGGAGGTGAGCCGGTCAACAATATGATGGATTATATGAAAGCGCTCGGGAAATTCAAAAAAGGCGATACCGTGCCAGCCATACTGATGCGCGGATCGGAAGAAATGAAAATCAATGTGACCTTCTGAACATGGACCGTCTGCTGATCAAAAACGCGCTGGTAGTCAACGAAGGCAAAACCGAAAAGCTCGACCTGCTTATCGCGGACGGGAAGATCGCGGAGCTCAGTTCGCAGGTCCGTTCGCAGCAGGCTGTTGAAACGATCGACGCTTCGGGACTTCATTTGTTCCCCGGACTGATCGACGACCAGGTACATTTCCGCGAGCCGGGACTTACGCACAAAGCGGATATCGGCAGCGAGTCGCGGGCGGCGGTTGCGGGCGGGGTGACTTCGTACATGGAAATGCCGAATACCGTTCCGGGCGCTGTTACGCAGGAAACGCTCGCATGGAAATACGCACGCGCCGCGGAAACTTCAGCCGCCAACTATTCGTTTTTCATGGGCACCACCAACAACAACCTGGAGGAAGTGCTGAAAACCGATCCGCGCAACGTGTGCGGCATCAAAATTTTCATGGGTTCGTCCACAGGCGATATGCTGGTGGACAATACTGAAATGCTGGAAGGTCTTTTCTCCCAGGTAAACATGCTCATCGCCACGCATTGTGAAGACGACGTGATGATCCGGCATAACCTCGCCGCATACAAAGAAAAATACGGCGACGATATTCCCGTGCGTTTTCACCCGCTCATCCGCAGCCGCGAAGCCTGTTACAGCTCTTCAGCGAAAGCGGTAACGCTGGCTAAAAAATACGGAACGCGGCTGCATGTGCTGCATATTTCCACGGCGGAAGAACTCGCACTTTTTGAAAACAACCTGCCGCTGCGCGATAAAAAAATCACCGCCGAAGCCTGCGTGCACCACCTCTGGTTCAGCGATGCGGATTACGAAACGCGCGGCAATTTCATCAAATGGAACCCGGCCGTAAAAACATCCGCCGACCGGGATGCCATTCTGAAAGCCGTACTCGATAACCGCATTGACGTGATCGCAACGGATCATGCGCCGCATACGCGCGAAGAAAAGAAGCAGGCGTACGTTAAAGCGCCTTCCGGCGGGCCGCTGGTCCAGCATGCGCTCATCAGCATGCTCGAACTGGCGAAGCAGGGAAAAATCACGCACGAAAAAATCGCGGAGAAAATGTGTCATGCTCCCGCAGAACTTTTCCGCATCGAAAAACGGGGTTATATTCGCGAAGGGTACCATGCCGATCTCGTGCTGGTGAACATGCATGATCCCCGGGAAGTGAACAGCGCCAATATCCTGTCCAAATGCGGCTGGTCGCCTTTCGAGGGAATTACGTTCAGCGCGGGAGTAACGCATACGTTCGTGAACGGTCAGCTCGTTTATCACAAAGGCGTGATCAACGAACGCGTCCGCGGACAACGGCTCCTGTTCAATAACTGAAAATCCAAACGCATGAAAAAAATAGCCGCTCCCATTCTTTTCGCCGGACTCTTCGCCGGCTGCGCGTCAAACGAAACGGCGGAATCATCAGCCGTGAAGCAATCGGAAATCTGCCAGACGTATTATGTGAGCTGGGTGGGTGAAATGCAGCAGTACCGGGCTTCGGCTACTTTCCGTTTCGGCGGGGCTACCGGGACCACGCTCCATCTTTCTTCGCCGAGTGAAGTAAAATTCAACGGGCAGAAAATGAACGAAGAAAAAATGCTGTTCGGCGGCGCTACCTATGGTTTTGAAAGTAAATCGTACAGTGAAACGAGCACTTTCGAGTTCATGGATACCGACAAGAAAAAATACACCAACTCGTTTTCTTTTGCCGGGATCGACTTCAAAGAAAATCCGCAGAAAATTTCTTCAAAATCCGCTTTCGAGATCGAGCTCACCCGCGACATTACAACTGCGGACCAGGTCAAACTCCATGTTCAGGATACGTTGAATGCCTTTTCCGCCGACATCAAAACCGGTACGGCCAGCGCCGAAGTGCGATACGATGCAGCAAGTAAAAAACTGGTGATCCAGCCTTCATTTTTCCGTACGATGGCCGATGTTCCGCTCACGCTCTGGCTCGAAGCTTCGTTTACCGACCGCACCCTGAAAGAATCCGCTGACAAAGGCGGAACGATCTCTTTCTCCTACACCTCGCGTGAAATCAAAGTTACACGGGTGGAAGATGTACAGTAGTATTCCGTTTTGCCCG
>VBWE01000031.1:15062-46360 GCA_006218065.1 Bacteroidota bacterium | reverse complement strand
ACAGGAGCTACTGGTGCAAATGGTGCAGCAGGTCCGACCGGCCCGAGTGGTGCAAACGGAATTAACGGTGCGAACGGCGCTACTGGTGCGACAGGAGCAACGGGACCTTCGGGAAGCGGCGGAACTTCCGAGTACGCGTATATCTATAATACGTCCGCACAATTTGTGACTTTAGGAAACGCCGTCACCTTCGATACCAATGGTCTTATCAGCAGCGGAATCACGCATTCCGCCGGATCATCGTTCATCTTTATAAATACGTCGGGTGTTTATAAATTCGAATTTTCAGCTTCTGCAAACCAGGCAAGCCAGTTCTCCATTTTCGTGAACGGCGTATCCGCCCCGGGTTCACGATACGGTTCTTCCGATACCGGTCAGCAAAACACGGGATCTGTGATCCTGAACATCACCGCCGGAGATGTGATCCAGCTGAATAATACCGGATCTCCGGGAAGCCTGAACCTGGTAACGAATACGGGTGGAACGCTTCCTGCTGTAAATGCTTCGATCCTGATCACCAAATTGTAACTGCGCAATTTCCGTTCAGCGTTTTTATGAAACAGCCTGAGGAATATTATAACGTCACGATTACAGACGAGTACCTGAAAGTTGAGCATCCCGATCGAAAACCGGAACAGATCAACTGGCGGGACATCGAAGAAATCCTGATCGTTACAACCGATGAAGGTCCGTTTCTTCCTGACGTCTGGCTCGTGCTCACCGGAAACGGAACGGGTTGTTCACTTCCGCAGGGCGCGCCGAATTACGATCTTGTTTACGATATCGTTTCCAAATACGAAGGTTTTGATTTCGAGGCTGTGATTAAATCCGCCCTGAGTACGGATAATGCGCGTTTTGATGTCTGGAAAAGAAAACCGTAGCGGGTTGCTGCGCAGTCTTAATTTTTAAAATGCACTCCTCCACAGCATCTTTTAAATTTCTTCGAACTTCCGCAGGGACAGGGATCGTTGCGCCCGATCTCGTATTTCTTCCGTTCCAGTTTACGCGCCGTCATGTCCTGGCGGAAAATTTTCTCCAGCAGTTCGTATAATTCCGGGTGCTTCTGCTCCAGCAGTTTCGGCCGTTCGAAAAAATACTCACTAATGACGGCGAAGAATTCCACCTTGCTCGTAGCGCCGTACGGGTTGATGTCCGACTTGTCCGCGTAAATTTCTTCGATCTTTTTTTCGATCAGCGAAATCCAGGGAATGGCGTATTGCTTGTGCAGCAGCGTTTCCGGGATACCGTCAATCGTATCGTCCATCTTGTCGATCAGGTGAACGAATTCGTGAATGGCGGTATTCTTTTTATCCGTTTCATTTTCGAACCCGTGGTGCAGGGCCTGTTTCGAAAGGATCATCTTTCCTTCCATGTAACCCGTGCCGACCATGCCGAGGATATTGTTCCCGGGACCGGTTAACTGGAAATTTTCCGTGAAACTCGAAGGATAGATCAGCACTTCGTACAGGTTTCCGTACCGCCATTCCGGGAATTGAAAAATAGGAATCACGGCGCTTGAAGCGACCAGCAACCTGTCTTTATCGTCCACTTCCGTTTTCACACCGGTAATCCGGCAGTTGGAAAGAAATTCCTGGACTTTGAATTCGAATAATTTTTTCTCGTCGCCGGAAAGCCCGCTGTAAAATGTCACTTTGGATTCGAGAAAAATTTTCCACTCCGGCGAAATCGTTTCTTCCGGTTCAAGCCAGGCCGGCCGGTTTTCTTCTTTTTGTTTTTCGGACTTTTTTTTCTGCAGGCTTCTCCCGACCAGGAAAATGGAAATCGTGGCGATAATGGCGAAGGAGATGTATATCACGTGATTCGTTTACTCCTGCAATTTAGCGAATGGTTGCTTGATTTAAGGTATGTATCTCCTCGGGGCACTTTAACGCCCAATGTCAAACGCACAACGCACAATTATCAACCTGCCCGCCGCACAGCTATGGCAGGCGGGTGAATTGGTCCGATGAACATTGAGAATTGGACATTTTGCATTGAGCGTTTTTTTTCACTGTTCTGATCGGATAGACACCTAATTTAATCTTCATGAAAACGGTCTTCCGGCTGATTCATCCTTTCGGATTTCGCTGTGGCATCGTAGTTCCCCGATAAAAAAGCCGGGCTGTATTTCTACAACCCGGCTTTGCTTTTACAACATATTTTGCAGTTACCTGATCAGGCTCACTTTGCCGATGTAGGTATGCTTGTTGCCGAGAATGTCTTTGCATTTGATCTTCCACACATACGTATCGATCTGCGCCAGTGCGTCGCTTCGCCCACCCTGCACTTTTCCGTCCCATGATTTATACCAGTCGTCGGTATAATAAATCATATTGCCCCAGCGATCGAAAATCCACAGCTCGTAATTCTCAGGATCGATGCCCACACCTTCCGGGCGGAAGAATTCGTTCACGCCGTCACCATTCGGTGTGAAGCAGTTCGGAACGTAGATCGTCCAGTCGGGATCGATGCACACCAGTTCTGACGTATTATCCGTACATCCGCCGGAATTCGTTACAGTGAGTGTTACCATGTAGCAACCGCTGTCCGGGTACGTGAAGCTCGGGTTCTGCAAAGTGGATGAAGAGCCGAGCAGGTCGCCAAAACTCCATTGCCATTGCGTTGCACCGGTCGACTGATCGGTAAACCAGATCGTCGGTTCGATGACGGATGCATTCGTCGGATTGTATGTGAATGCTGCAACAGGTGTCGGATCAACCGTGATGTAGCTCGCGATCGTAAATGTATTGATACAACCGTTGTTCGATGTAACCGTAAGGATCACGGTGTACACACCGGGCGTATTGTAACAGTAGTTCGGATTCTGTACGCTGCTTGTGCCGCCGTCGCCGAAATCCCAGCTCCACGTGCCGATATTATCCGGCGGCGTAATGTTCGACAGATCGCTGAAGTTGACGCAAAGCGGCGCGCATCCCGAAGTGATATCCGCTGAAAAATTCGATGCGGGAATCGGGTTTACCGTCACCGTTTGCGTAGTTGTTGTCGTACATCCGTTCGCATCGGTAACCGTTGCCGTGTATGTTGTCGTCGTCAAAGGCGTAACCGAAGGATTTGAACCGGCAAGCGCGCCGGGATTCCATACCACCGTGTACGGACCTGTTCCGCCGCCGGGAGTTACACCGAGGTTTGTGCCGGTACCGTTACATACACCGACCGAAGCTGCCGCTACTGCTGTGAGCTGTGGAGCGGAAGCGATGACAAAGGTTACGGTCGTGAGACAAGACATCGCATCCGTAATCGTGCAGGTATACGTTCCTCCGCAAAGGCCCGTTGCCCCGGCAGCATTTCCACCGGAAGGAGTCCAGGCATAGGTGTATGGTCCTGTTCCGCTGTTCACCTGCACGGTTGCTGATCCGTCGCAGGCGTTGAAGCAGGTTTCGTCCGTACTTCCGACAGCCGAAGCGGTAACGCCGTTGATATTTCCGACAGTTGCTGTAGTTGTTTGCGTGCAACCGTTCGCATCCGTAATGGTCACGGTATAAATACCCGCACCGATATTCGGTTCAGTCGCTGCCGTTCCGCCCGAAGGAGCCCAGGAATAGGTGTACGGACCTGTTCCGCCGCCCGGAGTAACCGTGGCCGAACCGTCGTTCTGTCCGCAGGTTGCAGCAACTACGGAAGTGGATGAAGTAAGCGCGGGCGGTTCATTTACAACCGACGTGCTTGTAGTTGTGCAGCCGTTCGCATCGGTAATGGTGACCGTATAACTTCCTGCGCAGATATTGCTGCAGCTCGGGTTGGTGCAACCGGTATTCCAGAGGAAACTGTACGGCTGCACACCTCCTGCGGGAATCGACGTGACCTGCCCGTTGCAGAGACCGTTGCACGTAGCATCAAGTCCTGCGGACGAAACGGTAAGCTGCGGCGGTTCGGTAATCGTTACAGAAGTTGTGGTTACGCATCCGTTCGCATCTGTAATCGTACACGTATATGATCCGGCGGGCAGGTTGTTTTCCGTTGCAGCCGTTCCGCCCGAAGGCGCCCAGGAATACGTGTACGGTCCCGTCCCGCCCGTAGGCGCAGCAGTGGCCGTTCCGTTGGTTCCGCCGAAGCACTGCACGTTACCGGAAGCCGTGATGGACGAGTTGATACCGCCGGTATTGGCTACGGTTGTCGTTGCTGTCGTGGTGCAACCGCTTGCGTCGGTTACGGTTACCGTATATGTTCCCGCGGCAAGGCTGCCGGCTGTTATTGTAGTTGCGCCGCCCGGGGACCACGAATACGTATATGGCCCGGTGCCTCCGCCCGGGCTTGCCGTAGCGGTTCCGTTGTTATTTCCGCAGGCAGCCGGAGTAGACGATGCCGTACTGGTAAGCGCCGGAGGTTCCGTCACCGTATATGTTCCGCTCCCGGTACAACCGCTGGCATCCGTCACAGTTACAGTATATGTGCCGGCGCAAAGCCCGTTAATTGAATTCGTAGTTTGTCCGCCCGGCGCCCAGCTGTATGAATACGGCGCAGTTCCCGAACTCGGGTTGGCGGTAATTGTTCCGTTGCATCCGCCGTTGCAGGTTACGTTTGTGGCAGGCGTGGCAACCGTGATCGGTGCAGATGTGGAGCTGACCGTAATCGTTTGGGTGAAAGGCGGGGAACAGGAAATGGCATCATCCACGGTAACGGTATACGTGCCGGGGCAAAGATTCGACGCTGTTGCTGCTGATCCGCCCGAAGGAGCCCAGGAATAGGTAAACGGCCCGGTTCCCGTTGCGGTTGCAGTTGCGGTACCGGTACAACCGGAACAACCCGACGGTGTGCTCGCTGTGGTTACGTTAAGCGCCGTGGTGCAGGCAAGGAAATCGACGAATACGCCGGAATCATAAATGCAGTCGCCGGCATCGGCAATCGCCAGTTTAAAATGATAGGTCTGGCACGGACAAAGCGAGATATTCCGTGTGATTAAGGTCGTGAATCCATCGTACTGGATCGTGGCGCCGCCAGTATTGTCAATGTAATAAGCACAGTTCATGCAGGGGCCGACATTGGCCGAGCCGTTGTTCACATTGTCGATACTTACCGGTGTGCTGTTGGGCAAAGTAGCTACGTTCGTGTTATTGTAATAGCCCGGCTGGCAGGCGGGCCCGGGGCCGGAGATGAAAAATCCGAAGGCATCATTGAACGACAAGCCGACATATTCAGGATATTCATCCGAGCCGAAAACAAATGAAATGGTCAGCGTATTGCATTCAGGAACGATATCGAATTCCAGGATGCAGGGATCGTAAGTCGCCATCGGTTCAATAGCCACCAGCTGCGGGTCGCTGGACGACGTATTGTTGCAGAAACCCGCACTGGGCGAATTATTCGGGCCGAGTGCGCTGGTCAGGTTTCCCGTAGTCAGCATAATCCCGTTGTTGATGCCGATATTGGTGGAACTGCCATTACTGAAGGTTCCGTATGCTCCTGCGGGGCAGTTGATCACCACGTTGCTTGTAGTAAGTCCCTGCCCGGCAAACGCGGCCAGCAACTGTGCGGGCGTAACAGCGGAATTAACAACGAGCTGCGCATTCAGCGTATGTGGCGACAGGTAAGTCAACGCGGCGAAAAGCAACGCGAAAAAAAACCTGTTGCGTAAGAGAATCGGGTAAAGCTGTTTCATGGCCCTGCTAATGTAGTTTTTCAGGCCCAAACTTCCAAATTGGGTTGATTTTAAAACAGTTATGCCTAATCAGGCCGGCTGGTTTTTCTGAAAAACGCAAGGTGAAAAAGCGATACCGGGTTCATTTTTATCCCGCCGGCAGATCCGCAAATCCGTGGCCGGTCGTGTGAAATCTCCCGCATCCTGATTAAATTAGCCGGTAGCTTCCCGATAAAAGCCGCAGCTTTCTTTCTGATTTGATCCCGGTCCGATGAAAAAAATAATCGTCTTTTTTATTCTTTCGCTGTTAACGGCAAACGCTTTTGCCAAGTGCGGGGCCTCCGGGATCTGGGTTTTCCCGGCAGGGCCGACGATCAAACAAAACTCCCTGATCCTGCTTAACGGGTACGAACAAAGCCAGGGAATCATCCTTGGGCTGAACAAAAAATATCCCGTTTACCTGCAGAGCGGAGAAAAAAAAGTAAAGCTCATCGTACGCGAAATCTGCACCGGGGAATTCCGGATGACACAGGCTTTGCTGGCGCCGGAAGAACAACTGGAAGCCGGGCTTGAGTACACGCTTCAATTCGACAGCGTGGCCGGTTTCAAAACACTCAGCCAGTGGAATTATGAAACGGGAGCAAATGAAACCGTAAAATGGAAAGTGACCGCAGGAACCGACGACAGCAAACCCGTTTTCCGGGCGATGCCGAAAGAAATAAAAAAGACACTTGTACATTACGGCTGCGGCCCGGCCATGTACGTAATTTTCAGCTGCGACATCAAGGACGATTCGGAATGCCTTGTGCGGACAACCGTTAAAAACCTGACAAGCGGGAAAACAACCACCTACTACCTGGAAACCCAAAGCCGGGTCAAACAATTGAAGATCGGCCACGGTATGTGCTCGGGTGCATTCGATTTTGACAAAAACAGTGTCTACGAAGTTTCTTTTGACCTGGTGGATGCCTCGGGAAATACGAGCAGCTGGACAGGCGATAAAATAAAATTCAGTCCGCCGGCAACTGAAACTGCGGAAGAATAAACGGCATGAAAAAAATGTTCTTCTGTGCCCTGCTGTTTTTTTCTTTTTGTACACATGCACAACGTGCGGATGATCCGCAGCAAACCGGGTCGCCGTTCGGTGAAAAAATTCCCGCCTATAATTTTAACAAGCCGGACCGGGTACTGACCTTGCCCGACACGCTCCGCGAAGTTTCCGGGCTGACGCATCTCGACAGCACAACGATTGCCTGCATACAGGACGAAAACGGGATTCTCTTTTTTTACGATATCGCGAACAATTGCATTAAAAAACAGGTACGGTTTTACAGCAACGGTGATTACGAAGGCATCGCGCGGGTCGGTCAAACGCTTTTCATCCTGCGGAGCGACGGCATGCTTTTCGAAATTCCGGATTACGAAACCGGCAACCTGGAACCGGATTCCATCCGCACAGGCGTTCCTGCAAACAATAACGAAGGCCTGTGCTATGATGCGCATAACAACCGTTTGCTGATCGCCTGCAAAAGCAATACCAGCAAAGGTCCGGAGCACCAGGACAAACGAGCCATTTATGCTTTCGATCTGAAAAGACGTAAGCTGTCCGATCAGCCCGTTTTTATTTTTGATCTCGCAGCTATTAAAAAATTTGCGCTCGAACAGGGCATCAGGTTACCGGTCAATGTCAAAAAGAAAGAAGAAAAAGCCGATCCTGTACTGCGTTTCCGCACATCGGCGATTGCCATCCATCCCGTTTCCAAAAAGCTCTACCTGCTTTCGGCCGTCGATCACCTGCTTTTTATTTTCGATATGTCGGGAAACATCGAACATATCGAACAGCTGAATCAATCCGTGTACAACAAAGCGGAAGGAATCGGTTTTTTTGAAAACGGGGATGTTTTGATCAGCAATGAAGCACAGCAAAAAAAACCGACCTTGCTGCGGATTCGTTATCATGGAGATTAGAACGAAAAACAGAACAGGATGCCAGACCAGCATACTACCGGTTTCGCCAGGATAGCACAGGCTTCGGGGACCGTCGTTTATGAAAAAGAAAATAAAATATACCTCATGCGCCAGCCCGGCTCTTGGACAAGCACCTGGTTATTCGTTAGCGGCCTGCTGACTTTTATATTCCTGGCAAACGGGATCCTGCAGATTTTCCTTTACCTGGATTCCGGCCGGGGATTTTTAATTCCCGGGATCGTGCTGCTCGCGGCGGGCATACTTTTGTTTTTCGTTTTTTGGAAAATACGATCTATCCGCAGGAAAAACAATGCGCTTCCCGCAGAAAAACTGGCATGCATCTGCATCATCGATACTGGCAACGACAGGCTGCTCGGCCCTTCGGGAAATACGCTCGCTGCGCTCTCGTCCGTAAAAATGAAACGCAAAATGCAATTTGGATCCAGTTCGCCGGCCCTGGTTTTATGCTGGGAGAGGGAAACGCTTTTGCTGGTAAAAGGGAACCCGTTTTCCGGCGGAGTCGGAGCGATTGAGCATGCCCTGCGGATGTTAAAATAACCGGCGGACGGAAACCGTTTTTATTCGTAATTTTATTCCGCCACAACCCCAACCTTCTAAACCAATACATACATGCTCGACAGCATCAGGACTTTCCGTCACTATCTGTCGCTGGTTTTACTGTTCGTGCCGGCGGCGCTTTTCGCACTACTCCTGCTTCTTTTTCATGATCATCCGCGGCTCGGGATCGGCGACCGTTTTCCTTTCCTGCCCTGGCAGTTTTTGCTGATTGCCGTTTTCGGAACAATAGCTACAGCGGGCGGTGTGCTCGACTGGCGTTTTCACCGCAACCCGCTGAACATGAAAATTCCGAAAAAAGAACGCGATGCCGAAGCGGCGGCGCTCGGGCTGGGCGGCGTGCCCATGTTCATGCTCATGTGGTTCGCCATGATGAGTGTAAAGCCGCAGTATTTTCTTATCCCGATCCTGGTCGTGCTGATCTACACGGTGGCGGCGATCAGTTACGACGAATTCGTTTTTCATATCAAACGCTGCGGGAAAACGGAAAACAGGTATCACCGTATGCTGGTTTTCGGAAACGGCATCGCCTGGCTGTCCTGGTTTCATTATATCTACTGCTGAATGAAATTCGTGCAGCTTTTGCGGAAAAGCAACCAACACCTGCGGAAGCATCCGCCGGCATCCGCGCAGAAAATCAGCGGGGATTTTTTCACCTCGGGCGCGGCCTGGATGCATGAACAGTTACATCCGCTGGAAAACGATCGCAGCCGGGCATTCAACCGTTCGGTGAACTATGCATTTTACGGTTTTATGAAATATGCGGTCAGCCTGCTCGCTTTCGGGGTTTCTTTTTTCATTTTGCTGCGCGTGAACGTTTGGCTTACGCCTCTCGCTGTTCCTGTTTTTTATTTTTTCGAGATTCATTTCCTGTTTCTCTTTCCCCTGCTCATCGACGGCTCGCCGCAACCGATCCGCAGCAGTATAAAAGCAACCTATAGAACCGGGGTGTTCAGCGCATTATTCAACGTAATGCCGATCGGTATTTACATGATGTTTGGTTTGCTGAACTTCCGCGATCCGCTGCGTAACTGGTACGCCGGCTGTTATTCCATCCTGACCTGGTACAACGATGAAATTAGAGCTCGGACATAAAAGCGATTTCGAAATACGTCGTGAAATACACGGCTGCGCGGGGAAAACGGACCTGCGTATCCTGTATATGTCCGACCTGCATTTCAACCGGTACAGCGGCAAAATCGCCGCAAAGCTCATCAACGCCGTCAGCGAAACAAACCCGGATATCCTGCTGCTCGGCGGAGATTACATTGACAGCAGGAAAGGACTGCCGCACCTGGAAAAACTGCTCGACACTTTTTCCGGCCGCGAACATGTTTTTGCCGTAGCGGGTAACCACGATTATTATTTCGGAATCGATGCGGTGAAAAAGCTGGTAACGAAGTACAACATCAGCTGGCTCGAAAAAGAAACTGCGCATTTCACCATCCGCGGTGTGCGAATTCAAGTCGACGGAAACAGGATCGGTGATACAAATACGGAAACCGATTTACGGTTACTCTGCCTGCACAAACCAATTGCGTTGAAAAAATTTGCCGGGCGTTATGCGGTTTGCTTTGCCGGTCACCTGCACGGCAGCCAGTTTGTTTTCCATGAAAACGAACACGGACTTTTCCCCGGCCGTTTTTTTTACCGCTGGAACATACTGCGCGTAAAATCGGGAAACTGCAGTTACTTTATAAGTAAAGGACTCGGCGACAGCCTGCCCATCCGCTACAATTGCCGGAAAGACGTTATTTTAGTTCACGTGAACAGTGAAAATAAACAGTTTGAAATCCGCCCGCTGCAGGAAAGCGACAGTATCGAAGAACTGACGCAACTGCTCCACCTCGCCTACAGCAAACTGGCGGAGCAGGGTTTCCGGTATCTTGCTTCGCACCAGGATACGTCGGTTACCCGGCGGCGCGTGGAAAAGGGAATTTGCTTTGTCGCTGTCGCGGAAAATAAAATCATCGGTACGCTTACCTGTTATGAGCCGGGCCGCGCGGGCGGGCATCCCTGGTATGCACGGGCGGATGTATCATCATACGGCCAGTTTGCCGTACACCCCGACCGGCAGGCGGGCGGTATCGGCAGTGCGCTGATCAGGCATGCCGAAACACTTGCCGCGAAACAGGGCGCCAAAGAAATCACCGTAGATACGGCCGAAGGAGCAGCAGAACTGATCCGTTTTTACGAAAAGCGCGGATACCGTTTCGTGGATCATGCGCAATGGACGGAAACGAATTACCGGAGTGTTTTGCTGAGCAAAAAATTATCCGGCTGAGCTTTGAAAACCGACAAACCATGAACAACTATCTCCTCGCCCTCGGCTGGTGGAATTTTGCAGGATCGCTGATGATGATCGGTTTTTTTCATCCGCCCTTCGGAAAAAAAATGCTGAACGACTGGACAAAAATTTTCAGTACGGAATTTTCACTCGATTACTGGGGAAAATTCTGGCTGGCCTGGGCCATCGGGCTGAATATTTTTTTCGGCCTGGTCAATATCCTTTCCGTTTCGTGGGGCTACGCGGAAGTACAAAAGTTCCTGGTCTGGGCCGACCTCTCGGCATATTCCCTGTTTGTCGTACTGGCGTTTTGGGGCATCCGCGCCGGGCGCTGCGGCTCGGGAATTTATTCGGCGCTGCTCATTTTTGCAGGGTGGATCGGCTGGGGAATTTATACCCTGATAACAGGATCAGTATAAAACCGGTGTTGAAATGAGCGGGGTTATCGTGATCTTTGCATCCGGAATAATCCGAATACATATCGGATTTAACGGGTAGCCGTGGATTTCAAAAAGATCATACCATACCTGAAAAAAATCGGGATCGCCGGGATCATATTCTTTCTCATCAAAGGATTGGTCTGGCTTTTCATTTTTTATTTCCTGAAATCCGCGGCAGAGTAAACTGCTCAAGTAAATTGCATTGACAAATTTAAAGCGAGGCAAGGCGTTAAAATAAACATGGAAAAAATGCAAAAATATGTTGCATATATATTGCTGCCCTGCATCACATTCTTCAATTCTGCATTTTCTCAGTCAATGGCTCAGAAAACCAATTGCACCAATGCACAGTGGATAAAAACCAATTCAGGCCTGTTGATCTGGGCGAAGCAATCCGGCAACAAAGGCATCCAGGTTGACTTTTTTGACAATCAGCTTAATAATACGGCTTCGTATTCAAAGAGCATTAATGGCTTCGTAGCAGACGACATCGAGTTATATTATTCAGGAAGAGCATATTTTGAATTTTGTTTGAAGAATGCAACGAGAAATCAAACTGTTTTTATCAGGCTCGATAATCGATTACGGGAACTTTATGTCTCGCCTGTTATTTCCTCAATAACAAAACTCCGAACTGACTCTGTTTTTGTTTTTTCACATCAAAGACGTGCGGCTTCTGTTGCATACCTGAGACAGGACAGCTTATTTTTTGAAATATCCAGTGAACGTATCCAAGACGACGAAGGACAGATTATTAAAAAAACATTTTTCAAAAAAAGCATCGAAACCGGGGTTGATAATTTTCCTTTGTTCCAAAATAGCTGGAAATATGAATTGTCATCATTTGATCCGGAATATGCCAAAGTGTTATTCTACGACAATGAACGAGTTTTTCTTTATGTTAACTATAACACCAAAAAAGATGAGCAGTATATCTATTGCTTTAATCATACGAACGGGTTTCTAATCTATCGAGCCAAACTGGTCGTTTCTAAATCGGACTACTGGCAGGTTTTTTCCTTCGGTTCGCAAACAGAAGCATGTATCTATTCTAATCATTATTACGATAAAACAAACAAAACATTACTGGTCTCCGGCTCATGCATTTTTTCGGAAGCTTATTATGGATTGTTTATATTACAACTTGACGAAAACGGAGCTATTATCAGTGCAAATGCACAAAATCCGTATTGTTTGGGTTATATGTCACAAAATAATACTGCGGGGTCTGCAGAAGGTCATTGTAGAAATCAACAGACATATCATTGTTTTGTTTCAATGGATTTTCAATCTGGTGATTATTTTGCCCCGATTTCAGAAACATACTCTATACAAACAAAACCGCTAAAAAACAACAAAAAGGAGATAGAGTATGTAGATAACAACTTTCATTTCCTGGCCCTTGAAAAACTCAACTTTACGATCAAACCGGCTTTCATAAAAGTAAAATGTGATCAGTGCCCAGCTTTAACATTGCCATACGTCAATAACCCTCACCTGGACAGTGTCGTCGGTTTCATTCCGAAACAAACCAAACTTGTTGATCAGCTATATGCAAATGACATAAATAGAATCAGCGATAATGATTTGGGATATCGTTATTATGCTGGCAGCATTTACTCCGATAGTTTCGGGGTAACTAAAATTCTAATGAAAGACAGTGTCCGGTTTCCATCCGGCCTTAGCGAAGTTTACTTTACCAAAACACTATTTGAAGCCCGAAATCAAAACTGTCAACCCGCATTAAGCCCATACCCCCTACCCAACCAAGATCTGAAGATCCCTTCGAAGTACTTTATACGTGATCAAAATTCGCTTTTCAAACTAACGGTTCTGAAAAAAGGCTTTAGACTAGAAACAGTAAAATGGTGAACACCCTCGCAGATAAATCCCCAGCTGAATAGCTTCTGCCGAATGTCGGGTTTTGCCAGTCAAAAAAACGGATTATATTTGTTTCCCTTCGCCTCTTATGTTTTATAACTGCACAACTAAAACAACCATGAAAAAAACAGTTACACGTTTCTTATCAGCTTGTTTTACAGTGTGTTCGGTTTCGGCTTTTGCACAGCTGACGCCTGAATTACTGTACTACAATTTCAACGGGTCGGGAACCAGCGTTCCCAATTTAGCCACCTCTCCTCCCCCGGGAACGACTACGGCTACCATTATGGGCGGCGTTACCCAGGGCGGTTCCGGCATTTGCCGCGGCACGCTGATCGGTTCGGGAGTATCTTCCACAACCGACTATCTCAATACCGGCTGGGCGCCCAACTTAGGTTCCGGTGCATGGACAATCTCTTTCCGTACTTCCGGTATTTCCACCAATGCCACGCTGTACTATATTTTCGGCGATGTAAACACGGCTTCTTTCCGCTGCTTTACCAACGGCATAGCAGGCTCAACCAACTGGGTCATCAGGGGAGCAGGGATGACGGATGTGTATATCAATGGCGGAGCCCTTAGTACGCCGACCATGTGTACCTATGTTTACGACCCAACACTCGCCAATATCAAAGGCTACCTGAACGGCGTACTTGTAAGTACAGTCGCCCAGGGGGCAGTTAACCTCACCGGTGCCGGCCCGCTCAAGGTTATGGGATACAGCGCCAACGTAGGCGCTCCTGCGGGCGGTATGCTGGATGAGTTCCGCCTTTACAGCCGGGCTTTGACTGCTGCGGAAGTATTACAGCTTTACAACCCGTTTACGCCTTCGGGTTTCCTTGGTTCTGATGTGAACATCTGCACCGGTGATTCCGTTGAACTTCAGCTGAACTGGCCTACTTCTACAGTAGCCTGGTCCAACGGCGGTACTGCCGACAGCAGCTGGTTCACCTCTGCGGGTAACGCGACGGTTTCCGTCAGCGGCGCTTGCGGAACAGGCATGGATACCGTACTTATTATCAACGGCGAATCTACGTCGTCCATGAGCCCGACCGGCTGCGGCCTGAACTATACTGCGCCCAGCGGTGCAGTGTACACCACGTCCGGCACATACATGGACACAATTCCCAACATGGCAGGTTGCGACAGCGTAATCACCATCAACCTGACCTTAACGAACCCGACGAGCAGCAGTTTCTCTGCAACGGCATGCAGCATGTATACCACACCCAGCGGTGCAATGGTCATGAGTTCCGGCACGTATATGGATACGATTCCGAACATGGCCGGCTGCGACAGCGTAATGACCATCAACGTTACCATCAACCAGCCCTCAAGCAGCAGTTTCTCTGCAACGGCCTGCGACATGTACACGGCGCCCAGCGGTGCGATGTATATGAGTTCCGGCACATACATGGATACGATCCCGAACATGGCCGGCTGCGACAGCGTGATGACCATCAACGTTACCGTGAACGCAAGCACGAGCAGCAGCATGAGCGCTTCGGCCTGCGATATGTACACCGCACCCAGCGGAGCGACATATACCATTTCCGGTACATACATGGATACCATCCCGAACATGGCCGGTTGCGACAGCGTAATGACCATCAACCTCGCCGTTACCTATTCTACTACGAATACGGTCAGCCCGGTTCTCTGCGACGCTTCTTATACTGCACCCAGCGGAGCGGTGTATTCTGTATCCGGTACGTACATGGATACCATCCCGAACATGGCCGGTTGCGACAGCGTTACCACCATCAACCTGACGGTGAACAATTCCACGACCAACACCATGACTATTACCGCCTGCGATATGTACACAGCGCCCAGCGGTGCGGTATATACCACTTCCGGTGTATACATGGATACCATTCCGAACATGGCCGGCTGCGACAGTGTAATCACCATCAACGCGACCATCAATACCGTAAACGTAGGTACCACGCTGACGGGCGTAACAATTACCGCTTCCGCTTCGGGTGCAACCTACCAGTGGATCAACTGCGCGGGCAATACACCGATCGCAGGAGCCACGAGCCAGAGCTATACTGCAACGGCTAACGGCAACTACGCGGTTATCGTAACGCAGAACAGTTGCACCGATACTTCGGCTTGCCAGAACGTGAACAGCATCGGTATGATGGAAAACACCTTCGGAAGCAACCTCAACCTGTACCCGAATCCTTCGAAAGGCGAGTTCTTCGTTGATCTCGGCGGTACGTATTCCGACGTTGTTATCACCATTTCCGATGTAGCAGGACGTGTGATCTACACACAAAACAGTGTAAGTGCGAACATCATCCCGGTCAACCTGGATGCGCCTGCAGGTCTCTACATCATCACGCTTACCGCAGAAAATCACAAAGCCATCATCAAGCTTGTGAAAGAATAATTTCTGCACGCGGTTAAATAAAAAAATGCCCCCGGTGCAACACCGGGGGCATTTTTATTTTGTTTCCGTAGTACTTATCTCGAAAAGCTGAACAATTTGAACGTCAGCTCCACACCTGCATTATTCAGCCGTTGTTCGCGTGAATTATTTACAGCCAGTATCCATTCCTCGAAGGTAGCCAGCCTTTTTTTGAAAAACTGAAGCTGGATATAAGGACGAACGCAAATAAGACCATCGATAAAACTTATGCCGCCGTATATGGTCGTTGCCATCTGCAGTTTGCCGAAATCCTCGCCCCAGAGGTAAGCGGCGTCGGTGTCTTTTATTTCTGATTCGGGCGCCCGTTTTCCTGCTGCTTTGAAATTTCCGAGATCAAGGGATGCTCCGAAATGCGCTTTGCCCAAAAATTTCGTGTAGCCGATGGACAGGAAATTGGATTGCATCTTGATCTGCCTGCGGAAAAGAACGGTTTGTCCTGAAGCGTTCTGGTTATCGAATTCGGAATAAATTGTACGCGACCGGCGGATGGTGCGTATTTCCACGGCTCTTTCTTCATCGCCGAGCGCGAAACCGAGTACAAGGCCGCTGGACCAGTTGAGCAGGGGCATTTCTTTTTCCAGGGCTGATCCGTTGACGTTATTATACTGCCTGATGATGTAATTGATTTCGCCCGGGTTACAGTAAGAAGCATGATAACCAACGACAATCCCCGAAAACTGCGCGTGCAGCATGGCGGGCAAAAACAAGAGTGAAAAAAGAAAGCAGTTTTTTTTCATCGGCATTTTTTATGTTTCAAAGATATTTCAAATGCACCTTCACGGCATAAGGGAATGACCGTATATTTATTCATGCCGATGAACCGCTTCCGAGTACTGATCGCGTTGGTCTTGTTTTCCTGCACAGGCCTGTCGCAGGAAAAAAAACGGTATGCTTTTTTCGAACTTGCCGGAAGCGGAGGCGTGGGTTCGCTGAATTACGAGCAATCCTTCCTGCAAAAAGAAAAAACACAATTCACCTGGCGCGCGGGGTTGAGTTTTGCGCCCATCGATAAAAACAACGGCATGGGAATCGTTCTGCCCTTCATGGCGAACGCGGCTTTCGGCGCATCGAAACACAAACTGGAATTCGGGCTCGGGCAGGCGCTGACGGTTACCACCAAAGGCAACTGGTTTATCCTCGCTCCCGCCCTGCTCGGGTATCGTTATGAAAACCCGGACAAAAAAATAGTTTACCGCGTTTCCTACACGCCGCTGATTTCCTGGCTCTTCGATTTCCAGGTCCAGCAGTGGGGCGGATTGAGCATCGGGTATAAATTTACGAAGCCATGAAAAAAACACTGCCTTTTCTTGTTTTGTTTTTCTTCGCCGGCTGCAGCAAGGAGAAATACTTTGACGGCCCGGATTCCTACGCTGACGATTTTGAACAGTATTATACCGCAGCCGACCTGTTCCGTGATGACGAAAGCCGCTGGTCGTACGCACAGGTAACCAATACGTCCAACAGCATCACCATCGACTCCACGATTGCACATTCCGGCAGTAAATGCGCCAGGTTCTTCGCGAAAAGTTCAGGCTCCAACGTTTCGAAATGCAGTATCGCGAAACAGCACATGGCTTTTTATGAGGGCGAAACGGTTCACATGACCTGCTGGTATTACCTGGAAGGTACTGCGCGCGCCGACTGGATGTTTCTTTTCGATATTGAAGAACAGGCGGCTATCGGCGCCGGACCGGGGACACGCATCGCGCTGACCGGCGATTCGGGCGATGCCGTGGTGGAACATAAATTTCCGAACCCGAATATTTACCAGGCTGCCGGGCAGGAAATCAGCTTCCCGCGCAGTCAATGGGTGAAACTGGAAATGGAAATTAAACTGTCGCAGAAGAAAAAAGGATACGTGAAAGTCTGGCAGAACGACCGGCTTATCCTGGATCGCGGGAACTGGAAAACGCTGCCGAAAGACCTGCTCTATTTTCAGCAGGGGACAAAAGGCATGTACACCAGCATCGAGTTCGGCATTACCGCGAATACGCGCGATAACGACATGGTTTTGTACCTGGATGATGTGGACGTAAAATGTATTCAGTAAACGGATGGGATCGAAATTCCTGACTGCCGGATGGCGGAAACTGGCCATGGCCAATTATGCAGTTGACGCATCGCTGCTGGCACCTTTTGTCCCGGCCGCAACGGAACTCGACACCTGGAATAACCGGTGCTTCGTCAGCCTGGTGGGTTTCATGTTCCTCGATGTCAGGCTCAAAGGCATACCGGTTCCCTTTCACCGGAATTTCGAGGAAGTGAACCTGCGTTTTTATGTCCGGCACAAATCCGCTGCGGGCGAATGGCGGCGCGGGGTGGTGTTCATCAAGGAAATCGTTCCGAAGCCGGCTATCAGTTTCGTGGCGAAAACCGTTTACAAAGAAAAGTACGAGACCATGCCCATGGATCATCGCTGGCTGACCGGTGAAAACGAACTTGAAGTCGAGTACCGCTGGAAAAAGAAATCGTGGCATACGTTTTCCGTCAAAGCGGAAAACCGGTTGCAGGATATTCTGCCCGGCAGCATGGAAGAATTTATCACGGAACATTACTGGGGTTATACCAAAACCGGTGAGAAAAACACTTCTGAATACCCGGTAGAACATCCGCGCTGGCAGGTTTACCCGGTAAACAGTTTTCGTATCGATGTCGATTTCCGTGAAATTTACGGCGATGCGTTTCACATACTGAATGCCGGACAACCTGCGTCCGTATTGCTTGCCGAAGGATCGGAGATCGTGGTGCGGTCGGGAAATAAAATTACGTAAGACCATGAAAAAAGCACTCATACTCGGCGGAACGCAGTTTATCGGCCGGCAACTGATCCGGACAATTGAAAATGCCGGCGGTTACGAAATCACGCTTTTCAACCGCGGGAAAACGGCGCCGGGACTTTTCCCGCACCTGGAGCAGATCAGCGGCGACCGGTACACGGATGATATCGACCGGCTGAACAACAGGTCGTGGGATATCGCCGTTGACTTTTCCTGCTACTTCCCGAAAAATTTCCGGGCGCTTCTGAAAAAACTGGAAGGCCATGCGGGAAAGTATATTCACATCTCCACCATTTCCGTTTACGATCTTGAAAAAAACAACCGCGCGCTGATTACCGAAGACAGCCCGCTTTATAGCTACGGCCCTGGAGAGGAAGCCGATCCTGCGAAAGCGCACTACGGGCAGAATAAACGGGAATGCGAACGGATCGTGCTCGAACAAACCGCTTTCGAAAAAATTATCCTGCGCCCTTCGCTGGTGTATGGTGAATATGATCATACCGATCGTTTGTATTACTGGCTTTACCGCCTGAAAAATAATCTTCCTGTACTGATTCCCGGTAAAGGAAAAGACGGGATGACTTTTACCTACGTCAAAGATCTTGCAACCATTCTTTTTACCGGGATGAACAAAACCGTTCCGGGTATCGTTTACAATGCTGTGACGAATAGTCCTCTCGCGCTGTCCGGCTATATCAGCCTGATGAAAAAAATACTCGGAAGCAAAAGCGAGTCCTGGTCGCTTCCCGCGGAAGAGGTTATCGCGCATGGTATTTCCCCGGGGAACGATCTTCCACTGTGGTATAATACGCCGGTTGAAATCAGCAATCAAAAACTGGTGCATGATTTTCAACCCCGCCTTACTTCGCTGGAAGATTCGCTCCGGGAAACCATAGCGTATTACGATACACTCGGCTGGCCCGAACCGAAAGCGGGGAAAGTTCCCGGAACTGTTTTTTCAATTCCGGGGATTGAAAAGATGATGTAATCCTTCCGATCATCTCCCCATAAAAATTTAGCGCCCGGTAACTGCTTACCGGGCGCCCCCTTCATCAGCCGCTGTCCAGGAGAGGTGGACAACAGATGAATGCTTATGTGTATTTATTGCCGGGCGCCATTTTTTCTTTTTGCTGCCTGCGCCTGCGTCTTTCCTCGTGCGCTGATTTCCGGAACGCTTTGTCGTAACCGTACTTCTTCACCCGGTTTTCCCTCATCGCTTCTTCAAAAGAATTTCCACCGATCATATTCCTGCTTTGATTTTCCGCCGGTCGCGGGCTGTTCCCGGTTTTTTGATGCGCTGCTTTTTATTTTGTTTTAATAATTTTTACCGCCTGCGCGGGATGCGTAGCGCCGGTCACGCGGCACAGGTAAATCCCTGCAGGAAAGTTTCGCAGATCAACCCGGTGATTATTTTCTCCTTCCGCATCCGTTTCAAAAATTATTTTCCCGGCGATATCCGAAACGGTGATCCTGCTTTTTTCGCCGGAAGCAGGAAGCGCAACATCAACCGTATGTTCGAACGGGTTCGGAAAAACCTGCAAACGGTATTTGCTGCCCGCGGAAATTTCACTTTCCCCGCCCAGGGCCGAAGCATCCAGGGCCAGCAGCGCTGCGTCCGTTCTTCCCGGCACAGCGGTAAAAACAAATCCCGCACACACGATCGTTCCGTCCGACTGCACCGCAAGCGCCGACGCGCCCGACTGGTAAAGCGAATCAAAAGCGATCATGAATTTTTGCTGCTGCGCAAGCTGCTGGTAATCGCCGATTACGTTTACGGTAAACCAGTCGGAACGGTAACCGGGAAGTATCGCGTGCGCCGGTGTCATCGAGCGGCCGGCAGCAACGACAGCGCCCGCAGGCGTAAGGGCGAGGTCGGAAAGCCGGTCTTCATTCGAACTGAAATCCGCATATTCCGAACCGAGCACGGCGCCGTTCACCGGCGAAATACGAACGAAATGATAATCGCGGTCCGTGCTTTTATCCACCGCGATGCCGAGCAAAACGGAACCGTCGGGCAGGAGCAGCGCTTTTTCCGCACGGTTGTTGTACAGCGCTTCGATCTGGAAAACGTGGTAACCCGTAAAATGAAAATTCGAATCGAGCTCCCCGTTTTCTTTGAATTTCGCCACGAAGCAATCCGGTCCATAGCTGCCCGCCACCAGCATACCACCGCCCGGCAGGCTCAGCAAATCGTACACTTCGCCGCCGGTGAGGTGCTGCGGTTCCGTATTGTTTTCCGGGATGATCCGCAGCGCCTGCAAGCCGAGTGTGAAATCGATCACCTGTTTGCCGGTTCCGCCGAATGATGAATCGGCCTGCGCATCGGCAAAAAAGCGACCAGCGACCGGCACATTGTGATTGCCGATCGTATCATAACTCCCGCCGGCAAGCAGGATCCGGCCCGCCGAATCGGTTTTAAGCGCACCCGGAAATTCAAGTCCGCCGTAAAAACTGACGTACGCCGTTCCGCTATTCCCGAAACTGCTGTCGATCGTTCCGTTGCTGTGCAGGCGCGTGATGCAGAAAGGTGCATAATCCGTATTGCTCATTGCGTAACCGGTACCGAGTACCAGCCAGTCGCCGCCCGCACAGCGCCGGACTTCGCGTGCGGTGGAATAATCCATCCCGCCGAAATCAAACCGCGTTGTTCCGTTCTGTCCGAACGACGGCACAGGATTTCCCGACGGGTCGAGCATCACCAGCGCCACATCCATATCGTAATACAGCGTGTCGGAATGGCCGCAGTACGCCAGCAGCAAAAGCGAATCGCCGCCGGCAAGCTGCAGGTCCACGGCCTCCGTATAATCATCGATCTGCAGCTGCAGTTTTCCGCCCTGTCCGAAGTTTTGCTTCAGCAGCGGTTGCGCCTGCACCTGTACTGCAGACAAAACCAGGAAGAATATGCAGGCTCTTGCGATCATGTTGCGCTTAGCTGATACGTAGGATCAGTATTTGATAATTTCCTGCACGGAACTTTCGCCGGTTTCGCGATCGGTCACGCGAAGCATATAAATGCCGGGAGCAAGCGCCGACAAATCCATTTCGTGAACGGTGTTCTGCACGTTGGCGGAATACACGGTTCTTCCCAGCGCGTCGATCACCACCGCATCGATTTTCGATACGGTTTCCAGCTTGATCGTGATGAACATGGTGCCGTAGGAAGGATTCGGGAAAACCTCGAATGAAAATGACGGCAGTTCCTGCACACCGGCAGGCGAAACACAACCTGTCGGGCTGGAAGGCATGGAAATCGTGCCGGTCGGGTTCAGGTCATCCGTCACGACTTCACCGTAAAACGTCGTTCCGAAATAATACGGGTAAGCCGGATCGCCGTTCGGATCGATCGCTACGAAATAGGCATAGGTTCCGCCCGGGTATTCCGGCGTTACACAGTAACGTCCGTTGTGATCGTCGAGGTCGCCGAGCGCGCTTACGTATTCATAATCTTCGATATACATGCCCAGCGGGAAAGTGCCGCTTACATTGGGCCCGGGAGGCGTCGAAGTCGATCCGTCGGGAAGAATGGTGCGCTGGGTGATGCTGCGTAAACGGAAACTTGTTTTCATCCGGCGGGTTCCGCTGCTGCTGTTGGTTGCAGTAGAATAACCGAAAGGACCATAAACAGGATACCCGTCGAATGCAAAACCGACGAGCGGCGAATGTTGCGTGGAATCGTCCGAATACATCTGGAACGGCGTAGCATGCGTATGATAGGCGCCGGTCTGGTTTACATGTGCGCCGTACATCGTATCCAGTGTGAATCCTTCGCCGTACCAGGCATCCACGTTCCACAAACCTGCACCGTTATTCGCGTTGCTGTTGCTCTGCGGATCGTATGAAGTAGCGTCCCCGTTCCCGAAAATGGAAACGCCGTTCAGCAATACGCCTGTTGAAAATACATTCGGTACTTCAACCGGAACAGAAGCTGCCTGCGGGTTTCGCGGGAAGCGCCATACTTTGTTCTGGTTTGTCGGCGATCCGGGATTCAGGTAAGGCCCCATAATTTGAGCCAGTCCGGTAGTTTGTACCCAAACCGAATCGGTTGTATAACAAACCAGCTGCACATCCGCCAGGTCGGTCATGGTCGTGAGCGTATAGGTGAAATTCGGAGGCTGGCCCGACTGGAGGTAATATTTGGCCATCACTGTATTATTCATACTCCAGTTGTTGACAATCGGCTGGCTTTTAAGATCGCCACGGATAACCAAAAAAACGAGGAACAGGGAAAGTCCGGCGACTATCCTTTTTTTGTTTTTTTCAAATGGGCGGGCAATTGCTTTCATAGTGGTTTATTTTTAAATGTTTGATTTCCAATTACTTGTATAATAGTGAACTAAACCCAAATGTTATAATAATGTTTATTTATCTGGTTTTCAATCTATTGAATAGTTTACCGGCACTTAGAATTTAAAGAATGTGCCTGCTTTCAAAGGTTAGTTTGTTTACGGAGGAAATCAAATTTTGTATATACACAGTATATAACAGACCATATACATATCATATACAGAATGGCTTAAAACCCTTTGTTTACTGAATATTTAAGTCATTGGCAGCAAAAAGGGCCGTTAAACGGCCCGAAAATTCAACATGCTGAAATGGGAGGAGATCAGAGTGTGGCAATGAAAGCATCCAGCTCTTTTTCGGGGCTGAGTTTCATTTTCTTTTTGAGCCGGTGCTTGGCTACCCGAACGGCGTGGGAAGATATATTCCGGATACTGGCAATTTCTTTGATCGGCAGGCGCATCCGGATCATGCCGCAAAGATCCACTTCCATCCGGGTAAGGTCCGGGTAAGCATTTTTCAGCTTTTCGTAAAACTCATGGTTGACCTGGTCCACATGCTGCGGCAGGAGCCGTTTTTCCTCCCCGCTCTGCGACTGGTTTTTGAGCTGCAGGATGAGCGCCTGCAATTCTTTTTCGGGGTCTTTGGATGCTTTCACCTTTTTCAGCTTTTCCAGCCACTCTTCGGCGATTTTTTTCCGGGCGGAAATATTCACGGCCATATCGGTAATGTCGCGGCGCTTGAGTTCCAGTTCCCTGTTCAGCTTTTCGGTTTCCAGTTGCTCTTTCGTCAGGCGAAGCTCCGCAAGCTGGCGCAGGATCGTTTCATTTTCCGTAAGTGATTTCACCCGGATGATTCTCCGGCGGAATAACAGGATCAGCAGGCAAACCACAAGCACCGCGAGCAAAGCGATACCATACGTCAGCAGGCGGTTATACTGTGCGGTTACCTGTTCTTCCTTCCGGGCAATCCGTTCGATCTGCAGCTGTGATTTCAGGTTGGCCGATTTGGCTTCCAGCAAAAAATCCATCGCGAGAAATTTTTTCTCCTGCGCAATTTTCAGCAGGCTGTCTGAAATATCCCGGAGTTGCTGTGTAAGCAGGAGCGCATCCTCCAGGTTCCCGGTCGCTTCGGCATAAGCAAGATTTACTTCGATCAGTTTATGCCGGGTTGTATGCGCAATCTCCCTGGTTTTCGTCTGCACAAAATCATTCAGCTCCGCAAGCCGCAGTCCTGCAGGCCCGGGGCGTCCAAGCGCAATAAGTATACGGACTTCCGAAATGCCGGCCCGTATAAAACGGTTGAGATCATTCCCCCTGAAACGCTCGTAATTCTCACTGTACAGCGTCAGCGCTTCGGGCAGGCGATTTTGCCGTTCGAGCACCTGTGCAATATTATCGGTAATGCTGCCGAGGAAAATGCTGTCCGTTTTTTCCTTCAACTGCAGTATATTTTTTGCGCGGGTTAAAACCGCCAGGGCCGAATCAAGGCGGCCGCTTTCAAGGAAAGAATAACCCAGGTTATTCATGCTCGATGAAAGCCAGATGCTTCCTTCCAGTTTTTCAGCAATGCCGGTTGCTTTACGGAAATAGTACAGCGCACTGTCGGCCGACAAAGAGGACCATATCCCGGCAAGGTCGGTACAGTGGTGGTATTCGCGGATGGTGGCTTTTTTATCACGCTGGCGGGAAATGGAAAGCACATTCCGCATCATCGAAACAGCTACGTTTTTCGCGCCGAGGTCACTGTATGAAAATGCGATGATTTTCAATGAACGCTCCCGCACCGGCGATAACGGATCGAGCAGCGAATCAATGGCCAGGCTCCTGTTGAAATAATCCAGGGCTTCTTTAAAATCGCCTTCCTCGTATTCATACATTCCCAGCATCGCGTTGCCGGCCATTTTCGCATCCTGGTCATGCGACAATTCCGCGAGAGAAAGCGCCGAATGCAGGGCGGACCTGCGTTTTTCAACGTCGTCGGTCTCGCTGTGATAAGCTCTGTTTATGAGCTTCCCGGCTTCTTTATCCTTGAAAAAACGGGCGTCGAACAAGGAGGTGGAATCGGGGACAAAACCCTGCGCGCAAAGCACCTGTACGGGAAAAACCAGTACGAAAAACAAAAACCGCCTTCCTGAAATGATACGCATAGGATTCTTCCCGATTCAAATTTAGCAAATGCCGTTTGGATAGACTGTTTAAAATTCCTCCGAAGACTGTTTTACAGGGAAGACTTTTAATACGTCGGAATAGTGTTTACTAAGCAGCAGTCAGCAGCGGCAGTGGCAGTGGCAGTGGCAGTCAACGTAGTGCGCTTCGCATCTCGCCTGGATTTTTCAATTACATCGCTGTAATACAAATACTGCTGCTGCCGACTGCCGCTGAATCTACTCCGATGTAACAGGTGCTTATTTTATAACAGGTACGCAGAGGAGTTTTAAACAGCACTACGTACAATTTCCCCTATCCGGATTTGCTTACCTTTGCCGATATTTTTTCAGCACTATGAAAGTCGTCGATCAACTGAAAGCCGCAAAATCCACGCTTTTTTCCATAGAGATTCTTCCGCCCCTCAAAGGAAAAAGCATCCAGTCGATATATGATTCCATCGATCCGCTCATGGAGTTCAAACCTTCGTTCGTGGATGTTACATATCACCGCGAAGAATACATCTACAAAAAGCGCGACGGCGGATACCTGGAAAAAGTATCTATCCGTAAACGTCCCGGGACTGTCGGCATCTGCGCGGCGATCATGAACCGTTATAAAATCGACACCGTTCCGCACATCATCTGCGGCGGATTTACGCGTGAAGAAACCGAAAGCGCCCTGATCGACCTGCATTTCCTGGGCATCGACAACGTACTGCTGCTCCGCGGCGATTCGATCAAATCGGAACCGGCTTTTGTTCCCGAACCGGGAGGTCACGCCTACGCCATCGACCTGGTGAAACAAGTGGTGGCCATGAACAGCGGATCGTACCTGGAAGAAGACCTGGCGGATGTAGCGCCGACCAATTTCTGCGTGGGCGTAGCCGGTTATGCCGAAAAACATTTCGAGGCGCCGAACCTGATCAACGATATGAAGCACCTGAAAGCCAAAGTGGATGCGGGAGCGGAATATATCGTTACGCAGATGTTTTTCGATAACCAGAAGTATTTCGACTTCGTGAACAAATGCCGTGAAAATGGTATTACAGTTCCCATTATTCCCGGTTTAAAAATTCTCACGGCCAAAAAACAGGCTACCGCACTTCCGAAAATTTTCCACATCGATATTCCGCAGGACCTGCTCGAAAGCGTGGAAAAATGCAAATCGGATGTGGAAGTGAAAGAAGCCGGGATCGCCTGGTGCATCCAGCAGTCGAAAGAACTGATGGCATTCGGCGCGCCCTGCCTGCATTATTACACGATGGGCTCGTCGGAAGTTACACGGCGCGTGGCGGAAAAAGTATTCTGAGAAGCTGTTTTTTGTACGGCAGTCAACGCTTCACCAGTGCCGACACATATTTCCCGATCATATCAAATTCAAGATTCACGGAGTCGCCGGGGCGCAGCTGTTTGAAATTCGTATGCTCCATCGTATACGGAATAATGACCACGGAGAAAGAATCCGCCGCAGGCAAATCCACAACCGTCAGGCTTACGCCGTTCACGCAGATCGATCCTTTGGGAATAAGCACATGCCCGCAGGCGGGATCAAAGCGGAAAGAAAATTTCCAGCTGCCGCGCTGATCTTCCACAGCCGTACATACGCCGGTCGTATCCACATGTCCCTGCACGATATGCCCGTCGAGCCGGTCGCCTAATTTCATGCAGCGTTCAAGGTTAACCGTATCACCGACTTTCAACCGGCCGAGATTGGTTTTGCGAAGTGTTTCACCGACTGCGGTGACCGAATAGGAATCCTTTTCCAGCGCAACGACCGTAAGGCATGCCCCGTTGTGCGAAATACTCTGATCGATTTTCAGTTCCGGCAGAAATTCCGCCTGTACCGCTATATGCAGATTGTCGCCTTCCTGCTGCAAACCGCTTACTCTTCCGGTTGATTCAACAATGCCTGTGAACATGGTGCGAAATTACAGGTATTTTCCCGCGGGAGAAAAATGCAGACCTGTTTAATCCCGATAGCTATCAGGATCCTCCGGAAAAATTGCCTGGAAAGCGGCAGTCGGCAGCAGCAGTCAACGCAGTGCGCTTCGCTTGTTGCCCGGATTTTCCTGAAACATTGCTGTAATACAAAAACTGCTGCTGCCGGCTGCCGCTTAATAGAATGCTATTCCGACATCAATCGTTCTTCTTTTTGTAAAAGGTACGCGTCGGAATTTTAAACAGTCTCAGAAAGGCCCGCTGTTGTCTTTGCTGAACAGGTGGAAGAATCCGCTGATCTGGCGCGGAACAATACCCTCCAGGCGAATCTCGTTGACCGTACAGATGTAATAATACACACCGTCCGTGCAGAGTTTGTTCGTGGTCATATCCCGACCGTTCCATTTTATCGCGGGATCGGTGGTTTCAAAAATCAGCACACCCCAGCGATCGAAAATTTTCAGGTCGATACTTTCAATGTAGCGGAACGGGAACGGAATAAAGAAATCGTTTGTTCCGTCTGCATCAGGCGTGAATACGTTCGGTAAAATATACTCCGGGCAATTGTCCACGCAAACAATATTGCTGTACGCGCTCTGATTGTTGAACGTATCCAGCGCTGTAACAGCATAACAACCTGCAACCGATGTGAGACCGAGCTGCGTGAACATGGTATCGGCTGCATTTCCGACGGTAGCAAGCAACTGCCAGGGACCGCCTTCGGTGGGCGTGTACCAGATGTTGTATGAAACCACATCATCGGTACCGCAGTTCAGGTTCATCGGGTTGATCCACTGCAACTGGTTATTGTAGTTGAAGCAGTCGGAGTTCACACCCAACTGCGGCGGACAGGGCGGAGTAAGATCCTGCGGAACAGCGCAGAGCTGCTGCGAACGGTTATACAGCGTATCCGGCAACAGCGGGTTGAAATACGAACCCAGGCTTCGCACGTAGTAACAATAGGTTGATCCGTTGACCAGGTTGCTGTCTTTATAGGTGTGCTGCGCTGTCGTTCCGACCAGGCTGTAAAGTACAGGCAGGCCCGGATCGTCGCGGTATATTTCAAAAAGGAAATTCGTCCACGGCACATTTTCCGACCAGGCGAGTGTTACGGCATTATCGGAAGACGCTGCCTGCAGGAATACGGACGATGCGCTGTGCGAAGAGCCGATGCTGTCATTTCCGTTGTTTGCAAAAAATGCGATCCGGTAGGAATAATCCTGGCTCACGGTTACAAGGCCATTATCGGTGAACGTATCCGGTAAAGCAGCAAACGTATTGCTGGTTAGTGTGGTGATCAGCGTTCCCTGGCTGATGGACATGTTTGGTCCCGGGCTGCGGTAAATGCGCAACTGGTAGGGGCCGGGGTTCTGTATCGTATCAAAATTCAAGGTATCGCCGATCGGGTTGAACCAGGATACGCCGATAATATCGCTGATACCGGTAGTTACAACATCCACATGCGAGATCACCGGAACTTCACGCCTGAGTTCGTTGCACGCCTCCGGCGAAGCATAGCTCATGGCCGCATCCAGGAAGTAAGCATGCACACGATAACAATAATTGACACCCGGAGTAAGCCCGGCGCCGCCGTTGTTATCTATAAACGAAGTTGAGTTTACACCGGTCACCGTTCCGATATGAATAAACCCGGTATATGCCGGAACGCCGGTTTCGCACTGAGCCGGAACCCAGCCGCTCGGACCGGTTTTGCGGTAAATTTTATAACCGATCAGCGGGTTGTATGTCGGGTTGCAGGGATTCACGCTCCAGTTCAGGTTCATGCTGGTTCCGCTCGGAACAGCCGTGAGCACCTGCGGACCGGGCGAAACCACGGTGATGTTGAACGATTCGATATCGAGGAGCTGGACCTGCGGATCATTGTCGCGCGCTTTGATCACCACGCTGTACGGCTGGAGGCGCACATTATCGCAGTTCGTGAGCCAGTTGAAACTGACGTTGACCGGCTGCGCATTATAAACGCCGGTAGCGTTCGGACTTACCGTTGCGGGCGGAGTAGCATTTACTGCAGTTCCATAAGCCGTGATTTCAATCAGATCGGCTACATCGGGATCGGTAACCTGGAAGTTGAAATTGAGTGTAGTTCCCGCATCCACGCAGAGATCGGGCAGGTTCGGAATAACCGGGTTATTGTTGTTGCAGGTGGCCACGTCGATTTCCATTTCACGTTCCACCACGCTGACTTCCACCGGTACGTTGCCGATTTTTTTCCATTCGTGTACAAAAACGGCCACGTTGAATTTGCCCTGGCAGCCCGGAGAACACCAGGAAAGATCGCCTGTTACCGGGTCGATGGTCATCACCCCGCCCCCGCCGTGCGGAAATCCCGTAGTCGTATTACAGGGCGCATCAGGCATAGCAAAAAGCGTGGGCTGTGTCATCGGGTTGCCCAGCGTATCAAGCACGGCGCCGATCGAATATGAAAGGCTGTCGTTTTCGGGATCTACCGCGCCGGGATTGTGATAAAAACAATGGTTGACGCAGGCCTTATCGAGCGGGACGGTGGTGAAATATGGGGTGCTGTTGCAACCGATGAACGGGTTGACGGTGAGTACGGTTTTGATGACGAAAGGCGTGTTGACGGAGTTCTGGATATTGTCGATGCCGGCGATGCGGTTCGGATCGATCATGATCAGCGTGTAGGTGGCGGGACCGGAATAGGTATGACTTCCTTTATATGTATTCCGCTGCGTATTCGGATACCCTACCGGGGTGAGATCGAATCCGCAGGTAACCGGTGATGTGCACCCGCAGCCAGTCATGTTTCCGCCAAAGCGGGTTAAAACGGTCTGCGTTCCATCGCCCCAGTCGAGCGTAAGGTCGCAACGGTCGGCGTTACTTTGTGAATTGGTATAGGTTGTGATCAGCGCTTCGTAAGTATATCCGCCTGTGCAGACCAGCGTGATTTCCCCGGCGATATTATGCGTTGCCGAAACGCGCAGCATTCCGGCGAAAAGGAAAACAAAAAAGAGCGTATATTTTTTCATGCGCAGCATGATCAATCGGTATTTAAAATGGCCATCTGCGCTGACCGAAGCGGGGGATGCTGACTTCGTGACGTAGCAGGGGTATCCAGGTTGCTTTTAAAGGACTCTAAAATTACATTATTCGGTATCTAATTCCTAATTGCGCGGGAAATTCATCGTTTCACCGGCAGAGCGGCTTCAACGGGTTAAAATTACTTCCGGCGTGCGCACCCAAAGGCTGCGGTTTCCGGCGCGGTCGTGCAGGCGCATATCCAGGCTGATCGTGTCGTTGGGGATGAATCGTTTGTCCATCGTGACTGTGATGTCTCCTTCCGCTACTTTGTCCTGGGAAACCGGCAGTTCGGGAACACGATACGTATAAACGAGCGTATCCGTAACCAATTGGCTGGGACCATCCGTAGGTGTCCAGTTCCCGGCGGGATCGCGGTGGTAGAAATAAAAAAACAGGTTCGGATCCGGGTTTTCCTCCGGCACGCCCAGGTCGCCATCGCCATCGATAAAATGCAGCGTTACCTGCAGGGAATCGGTTCCCGGCTGGGCAAAACGGACAAAACGGATTGACGGTTCAGGCGGATATTCGGGGATTTCGGGCCCGCAGGAAGCTAAAAGGCCGGCCGGCAACAGGGCAAGTAATACTGATCGCATGACGAATGCTTTGGATTATAACGCCTGCAGGGGAGAAGGATACAGGAATTTGATTGTATAACGTTTTCCGGGCGGGGAATGTTGCGTGAAGGTTTTCGTTACGCTGGGGGCGATTTCGATTTTCCACGGGTTTGTGTTTGGCGGGTCGATCCGCCTGAGGCGGATCGACCGTATGAGTATGTATTTCAATAATCAAATAGCCGGTGTTCCATCCGCTTTATCCTTTTTAATACTTTTAATGTGTTCTTTCGTTACAGGTTAATTTTTTAAATCAGGACTTCACATTGCTGAATTACATTCTTGTAAGCCTTGTTGCAGGCGGATTTGCCTGGGAGATTATCAAGATCGGCGTGCCTATTCTCCAGCAGATGGTCGAGCAAAAACGAACCGCCCGCAAGACGCTGAACCAGAACCTCGACCCTATTCTCAAAGCTTCGGACGAATTGTACGGCAAGCTCGTTTCGCTGGCGCGTGAAGATTTTTCCGGCTTCGCACCAAAATCAGACCGTGCGAAACCATTAAGCCATAATCAAAAATACGTTTGCTACCTTTTCGCACAGTTTTGGGGCCGGATTGAATATATCCGCATTCAAAGCCAGTATTCATCCGTATCCAAATTAAAAAAGGGAGGTGAATTACTGCGGTTTATCTATACCTGTGAAACAAAAAAATTCCGCATCCTCGATCGTTCCATGCAACGTATTATCGGGGAAGCCATGATCAAAGATGAAAACAAAACCTTCCGGATCATGAGTCTGAACGAATTCATGCGCAAACTGGACATTCCAGGGACAGATATTTATAAATGGGTGGAACATCTGGCCCCGGTTATTAAAGATTCTGCGAACGAAAAAACACGGCAACAAATTCTCCGGTACGGCATTATCATCGGGGCGCTGATAGAGCATTTTGATCCCAAACACAAAATTGTTTTGCCGCGGAATGTATATGTGAATAAGCTGACTGACAAAAGCCGGAAGTTCCTTCAGCAGGAGCTATTCAAAAATTACCTCCCGTTCGTATCGGAAAAAGAAAGATTCTATACGAAATAATCAACGGTTATAAAAAAGTGCGCCCCGCCGGATTTCACTTTACACTTACGTGCAAGCTACTACTTATCCCTTGGAGCGCGTTTTTATCGTAATGCCTTAATAAAGGCGTATAATCGTTATGCAAATATACGGAATCCGGGTTGCTTTTTCCAATATAAATTTTTCCCGCGCGGGAATGTTGCGTGAAGGTTTTCGTGACGCTGGGGGCGATTTCGGTTTTCCATGGGTTCGCGTTACGTTAGGGCGATTTCGGTTTTCCATGG
>VBWE01000031.1:0-15053 GCA_006218065.1 Bacteroidota bacterium | reverse complement strand
TTTCGGTTTTCCATGGGTTCGCGTTACGTTAGGGCGATTTCGGTTTTCCATGGGTTCGCGTTACGTTAGGGCGATGCGATGCATCGCCCCTACTAGTAATTGATGACTTGTTGTTCCATTTGCGCGGGGAGGTCGCGGAATTCATATTGCTGAGTGCGCAGTTGCGGTTCGAAACCGGCTTCGCGGATCGCTTCCTGGATGCCGTTGGAGGTAAACCGGTGCGGTGCACCGGCAGCGCTGACCACGTTCTCTTCGATCATGATCGATCCGAAATCGTTGGCGCCGGCATGCAGGCAGAGTTGTGCCACTTCCTTGCCCACGGTGAGCCACGAGGCCTGGATATTATCGATGTTCGGCAGCATGATCCGGCTCATGGCCAGCATACGGATGTATTCGTCGCCGGTAACCTGTTTGTTTACTTTTTTCAGCTTCTGCAGCAAGGTTCCTTCATCCTGGAAAGGCCAGGGAATAAAAGCGATGAATCCTTTCGCATCAACCGGTTTTTCCGACTGCACTTCCCGGAGCCAGACCAGGTGTTCGAAACGTTCGTCGAGGGTTTCCACGTGGCCGAACATCATCGTGGCCGAGGTGGTAAGCCGCAGCTGGTGCGCAGCACGCATCACGTCGAGCCATTCTCGGCCGGAGCATTTTCCTTTCGAGATGAGCCGCCGCACACGGTCGTTGAGGATTTCCGCACCGGCGCCGGGCAGCGAGTCCAGGCCCGCTTCCTGCAAAGCGGCAAGCACGTCGATATGCTTCATGCCCTCTAGCTTGGAAATATGCGCGATTTCCGGGGGACCGAGCGCATGCAGTTTCAGTTTTGGGTACAGTTTTTTCAGCTCCCGGAAAGTATCCGTATAAAATTTCAGTCCCAGTTCCGGGTGATGTCCGCCCTGGAGCAGCAACTGTTCACCGCCGAAACGAAAGGTTTCCTCAATTTTTTTCTTGTACGTTTCTATCGTTGTAATGTACGATTCGGCGTGACCGGGAATACGGTAAAAGTTGCAGAATTTGCAATTGGCAATGCAGACATTCGTCGTGTTCACATTCCGGTCGATGATCCAGGTAACTTTATTACCCGGCTTCTTCATCCGGCGCAGCTCATCGGCAACAGCCATAAGCTCTGCCGTTGGAACGTTCTCAAAAAGAAACCTGCCTTCGGCTGCCGCCAGGAATTCGAAACGGAGCGCGCGACGGAGAAGTTCTGCTGTATTCATAGGCAATTAGCAAACAAGCCGGGAAGGCGTTTTGTTTATCGCCCCCTTACCTTAAAGGAATCGGCGATAATATTAATTATTACATTTACGAGTTTCAAAATTACTAAAATCAATGACCACTATTCAAAAAGCTTCTTCGCTGCAGGATGACCATCTCGTGATTTTATGCAGTTCGGTTTCAGCCCTCAGCCGTTACGGTCTTGGCCATGCGGAAATTGATCATGTCAGGAATAATTTCGAGAAGACCGACCGGAAACTCGTTCTTTTTACCGGTACGGGCAGGCACGTGTACGTGCTGAAAAAGGACAAGAAAGACAATCCGTGGAAAACCGTCGAACTGATCCGCAAGGCAGGCGCATCAACCTGCACCATGCTGAATGAGCATAAGATAAAGGCCGTTACTATTGCCGATACCGACGATCGCAGCGAGCACCTGCTTGCACTGGCCGAAGGCATAGCCCTGGCGAATTACCAGTTTCTCAAATACAAGAAGAACCCGGACAAGGAAAAAAACAGCCTCGTTTCGGTCAGCATTTTCAGCAAATCGGTCAAGCCGTCGGCATTATCCGAACTGACTATCCTTTCTGAAGCAACGACCCTGGCACGCACACTGGTGAACGAACCGGTGAGCTGGCTGAGCGCGCAGCAGCTTTCGAAAGAATTCGAAAAACTGGGCAAAGACGCCGGTTTTCGCGTAGAAATATTCAATAAAGCAAAAATAGAATCGCTGAAAATGGGTGGTTTGCTTGCCGTGAACAAAGGAAGCAAACAACCGCCCACGTTCACGATCATGGAATACAAACACGCCCGCGCCCGGAATAAAAAGCCGATCGTACTGGTTGGAAAAGGCGTGGTTTACGATACCGGCGGATACAACCTGAAAACCGGCACGGGCATGGAAACCATGAAGTGCGACATGGCCGGTGCGGCGGCAGTAGGTTGTACGCTGTATGCCATCGCCAAAGCGAAACTTCCTGTTCACGTGATCGGTCTTGTACCGGCTACGGATAACCGGATTGACGGCGACGCTTACGTTGCCGGCGATGTGCTGACTATGTACGACGGAACGACCGTGGAAATGCTCAACACGGATGCCGAAGGACGCCTGATTCTTGCCGATGCGCTGAGCTGGGGAGAACAATACAAACCCGAACTGGTGATCGATCTCGCCACGCTTACCGGCGCTGCGGTGGCCGCCATCGGGCAGCACGGCATCGTGTCGATGGGCACCGCGGGCGACCGCGTGAAAAACAAACTCAAAACCAGCGGCAATGCCACGTACGAAAGACTGGCCGAAATGCCGTTCTGGGAAGAGTACGATGAAATGATCAAAAGCGATATCGCTGAAATCAAAAATATCGGTGGTCCGTACGGCGGTTCGATCACGGCGGGAAAATTCCTGGCCTGGTTCGTAAAATCGCCCTGGATGCATTTCGATATCGCCGGGCCGGCCTTTCTTCCGGCGCGCGACGGGTACCGGACAAAAGGTGGCACGGGAGTTGGAGTCAGACTCCTGTTCGATTTTCTGAAAAATTATTCGAACTGATTTTTTCCGGGAACTGACTCCGGGACTAACCGAAGATCCGTCGACCATCCATGAACCGGCTGCACTACATCCTGCTTGTTGTTTTTGCTGCGCTGCTTCTTTTTTCTTTTTCTCCTCCTCCCGCCAAACGTTTTTCATTGCTTGTAGCGGAATATGATGTTGCGGCGGCGCAAAACCACCAGCAGCATCTCTGGCGTTATAATTTCGAGGGCGGACTTTACAGCACGAAAGAAAAAGTAATTACCGTGCAGGCGCAGAAACCGGGAGAAAAATCATCCTATGTCCGGCTCGACCTCGGCAACTGCCAGGTGTATCGCGATCGCTGGGTGGTGAGCGGGATCGGGAACGTGATCGACGTGCAGCAGAAAAAAGTAATCCTCGACCAGAAAGACCAGTTTGTAAAAGGCAGCGGCGACAGCATGGTTTTTTATACCAACGACATCATCCGCGGAAAATATTATTCGGTACTCGATCTCAAAAACGGGGCCTATGCACAGGTGAAAAGCCCGGCATACAAAGCCATCAAAGGCCAGGACGTAGAACCCGACTGCTCGCTGAAGAATTACAAAATTCATTTCTATCCCGCTTCCGCTGCGAAAGTGGAACTGGTCCGCGATGCCGGTTACGGCGAGGACCTGAGCCGTGTGCCCGGAGGAAGGCCGCAGCTCCCGTTCTTCTGGCTCGACAATACGAATTTTGTTTACCCGAATTTCTCGCAGGAAAAAAATTACGTGGCGCTTTATAAAGTCAACGTTCCCGGGAAGTCGCAGGAAAAGATCGGCGAGATCGACCAGCTTGCCGTTCCGCGGGCGGCCTGCCGTTTTTTCAGCGACCCCGACGGCAATCCTGTTTTTGTTTGCTCGGGAAATTATTACCTCGTCGACCTGAAAAAGAAAAAAGTTTCCGTACTGCAGTATCTGCCTGTCGGAAACGGTTTTGAGATCGGCATCGCCGAAACGGCTAAAGGTCACGCCATCCGTTACAAAGGCCAGGACATCGGGAATTATTTCTGCGATCCCGAAAAAACAAAAACGGCGGAAGGCTGCATCGCGTTTACTTACGAAATGGTGATCGGTGAAGAACGTTACCTGCAGGGCGTTGCCACATGGACAAGCGTTGCTGCAAAATGGAAAAGCTTCGACAATTCCGACGTAGCGGCGGTTGTGGGTTGGATGGAATACTGAAGGAAAAACCAACTTCCTCCAAAGGAGTCCTTCGGACAAAAACCAGTTTGTTATAAAAACAGTTCCGGCACCTTGTCACGTCGAGCGGAGTCGAGACGCGGCAAGGTACCGGAACTGTGATTTTACACAACACACTTTATTTCAAAGCACACATCTTTATTTCAACAGCGACACGTGTCCGTCAAAGTTGTGGCGCTTTCCTGAAAAGTCTTTCACAATTACACGATATACGTAAACATCTTCCTGCGCCACTTCCGCGCCGTCTTTGGCGTGTCCGTCCCAGCCTTTGTACATATCGTCGCTCTGGAAGATCAGGTTGCCCCAGCGGTCGAAAATGCGCATCGTGAATTCAGTAATCTCTTCCCCGTAGGCGAAGAAAGTTTCATTCTTGCCGTCGCCGTTCGGCGTAAACGCATTCGGGAAATAAATGATGAACTCGGGTACCACTTCCACGATCCGCTCCGTCGTATCGACGCATCCGCCCTGGTTGGTGGTAACCAGGCGCACGTTGTACACGCCTCTTTCCGCGTAAGTATGCATCGGGCTGATCTGCGTGCTGGTGTTGCCGTCACCGAAATCCCACATCCACGCCGTAGCGTCAACCGACTGGTCGGTGAAGATAATCGTCGGTTCAAAAACGCTCACTTCCGAAGCGGAAGGTGTAAAAGCTGCGACCGGAGAAGGAGTAACCACCAGCACCACGGTCGTATTTGCGGTTGTGATGCAGCCGAACGGCGAAGTAACCACCACGCTCACGACATAGTTGCCGCTCTGCGTATACCCGTGCGAGGTGATGTTGTTCGTGGCCGTGTTGCCGTCGCCGAAATCCCAGTGATACGCGCAGTTGACATTCTGCGCATTCGTATCAGCGAACACGAGGTCCACCTGGTCGCAGCCGCTTGCTGACTGCGGGCTGAGCGTGATAAACGGGAGCGGGTTGACGATCACCGTAGCAGAACCGGAAAGCACTACACCGCAGATATTCGTTACGGTAACAAGATATGTTGTTGTATTTGCCGGCAGATCGGTATATGGTCCGGGACCGTTCCAGCTCACGTTATTGCTCCACGACCAGGTGAGCGACCCCGTGTTTCCGTTGACACTTGCGCCAACAGTTGCCGTGTTGCCTGCACAGACTCCGCCGTTACCGGTTACGGTAAGGTTGCCCGGTGCAAACTGGTAAACATCGATGGTGATCGTATCGGGCTGGCTGGTGCAGCCGTTTGCATCGGTAGCGCTCACGATGTACGAGCTCGGTCCCGAAGGATAAACCGTGTACGTGCTGCCTGTTCCGATGTTCGGTGTCCAGTTGTAAGTAATGTTTCCTGTTCCGCCCGAGCCCGCAGCGTTTACAACTGCAGCCTGCGCAGGACAAATCGTATCATTGCCTGTCGCTGTAATAAGCAGTGGCTGCGGTTCCGAAATGGTAGCCGTAGTTACGGTTGCGCAACCGTTGGCATCTGTAGCCGTTACAAAATATGTTCCTGCGGGCAGGCCGGATGCGGTAGCCGTGTTCTGCGGCGGATTGCTTGTCCAGGCGTACGCATAAGGCGCTGTTCCGCCGGAAGAAGAAGCCGTTGCCGACCCGTTGCTTCCGCCGTTGCAGCTTACGTCAACCGATGAGCCGATGCTGACCGCAAGCGAATTGGGCTGCGAGATCGTGGTTGATGCGCCGGCTGTGCAGCCCTGTGCGTCCGTTATCGTTACGATATATGAACCGGAAAAAAGATTGGTTGCCGTTGCGGTATTTTGTACGGGAACCGTGTTCCAGCTGTAGGCATAAGGCGCTGTTCCACCCGCTGCCGCTGCTGTTGCCGACCCGTTGTTGTTACCGAAACAGGTTACCGCATTACTCGAGGCGATACCGGATGTGAGCACCGGCGGTTCGGTAATCGTTACTGATGACGATACGGCGCAGCCTGCAAAATCCGAAACAGTAACGATGTATGATCCTGCGGGCAGGTTGCTTGCATTGGCCGTTGTTTGCGGCGGAATGCTGTTCCAGCTGTATGTATAAGGCGGAACTCCGCCACCGGGATTGGAAGCCGCCGAACCGTTGCTTCCGCCGAAACAACTTACGTTCGCACTGACTGAAGCGGCAACCGTAAGTGCTGTCGGAGGTTGTGTAATGACAACAGTACCGGTATTGGTACAACCGCTTCCGGTAGTCACGATGACACTGTATGTTCCTGCCGTGAGATTCAGCAGCGTCGATGTTGTGCTGCCGTTGCTCCACAGGTAGGTGTAGGGTTGCTGACCGCCGTTCTGGTTTGCCGTAGCGCTTCCGTTATTTCCGCCGAAGCAGGATACATTGGTGCTGATCATCGCCAGCGTTCCGGGCGAAGGGCCCTGTGCAACAGCGACCGTATTGGATGAAACGCATCCATTCGCATCCGTAACATTCACTGTATAGGTTCCTGCCTGCAAACCGTTTGCATTTGCATTGTTACCTCCCGAAGGCAGCCACTGGTATGTGTATGGCCCGGTTCCGCCGGAAACACTGGAAGACGCCGTTCCGTTCGATGCGTTGCAATTGGTTCCCGTTGAACTGGTGGCTACGTTAAACCCGGTAACGGTGATGCAGAAAGCAAACGTCTGCGTTCCGAAATACGGGCAGTTGTCATCGGTAACGGTTGCGGTAAAACAATACGTGTTACCCACATTTCCCGCGAGGGGCTGCCAGGTAAAAGTGCCTACGGGATGCTGGCCGCCGGAGCTCGTGAAGGTAGCCCCGGGAATCCCGCTATTCCAGGTAAGCGTTACGTTCTGCGAAGGATCTGTATCGAACGTATTGACTGTGAAGTTCACCGTGCTGCCGGCGCAGGCCGTTAATGAATACTGGCCGGTTCCGTTGATGCCGTCCACATACGGAATGTTGTTCGTGCAGTTGATCGTGCGCAGCTGGATATCGCGCATTACGCTGCCCACGCGGACGCCGTTGCGCCATTCTTCCACGAGCACGGCCATAACGGTTACTTCGAGCTGCGTGGGTGTCATGCAGATATCGCCGTTGGAACCGTTGAACGTAACTGCCGGTGAAGAAACGAGCGGCTGCGAAGCGGAATACGGAGGAATATAGGTTACCGAAGTTCCGGGGCCGTTAGCCGGCGGAATCAGCGTATATGTCAGCACATCGCCGTCCACATCCACCGCGCCGTGATTGAAACAGTAATTCTGCCCGACGCAAACGAAGGGAATAGGTCTGTTCGAAAAAGATGGTGAGTTGTTGCAGGGAAAATTCAGGTTGTCCAGTTGCGCTTCCACGTAAATATTCTGGCCGGAAGGATTCTGGATGGTATTGATTGCCGCGTTCCTGCAGCAGAGGTTGAAGCTGAACACCCAGTCGGTGCAGGCTGCAGGAAGGTTTACGACTCCCTGGTACACCCATTCCTGTACGCCGGGATATGTTCCGCCGCTGCATTCCGAAGTCATCGCGCCGCAGATCGGTGAAACGTCCAGGCCTGTTCCGGGAACCGGGTTGAGTGTTACTGTAAAATTCTGATTGCAGGTTACTGATGAAACGTCGATGGTAACGTTATTCGGAGCTGCGACGCCTGCACAGTCGCGGTAAAATGAGAGAGAAATCTGGTACTGGTTGCCTCCGAGGCATTGATAGGTAATGTCAGCGCTTTGTGCGTGTGATGCTTGAATTTCGTTGGGACAACACATGAGAGCAATAATCAAAGTCGTCCAAGCCATTTTTCTGAGGTGTGTGTGCTTCGTGTCCATGGCCCACCTTCCTTTCCTGTTTGTAATTGTTTAACTTCATGAGTGTGCTTATTATGTTTTTTTGTTTTTCTTACTGATGACAGATTGTTGCTATGTTTAACGGGCGTTACAACAAAGAGTTCCTGAAACCGTTATCTGTACTTGCTTATACCGGCCTGTTGATAAAAACAAATACGGCATCAAAAAAACTGGGAATCAGAAATTTGGAAGAGGGGTTGAAAAAGGTTACAGCAAAAGCATGTAACGAAAAAATAGTTTCATCGTACAACTATAAATGTGCGCTTACCTGAAACGCCCATCAGAAGTACAATATATTATAGTGCAGTGCAATTTTAGTGCCGGGTGAATCAAACCGTAAGCCCGATGATCAGTACATCATCTACCTGGAAATTATTTCCCTTCCATTCGTAAAACACTTTTTCAAGACGTCCGCGTTGTTCGGCGGGAGGAAACGTACAGATGTTTTTGAACAGCGTACGTAATTGCACCGTCTTGAATTTTTTGCCGTAAGGTCCGCCGAACTGGTCGGCATAACCGTCGCTGAAAATATAAACCGAATCGCCGGGCAGCAGTTGCAGGCTGTGATTGGTAAACGAATCCACTTTCCCGTCGACGTTTACGCCTATCGGTGTTTTATCGGGTTTTAATTCAGTAAGTTCTCCATTCCTGTAATGATACAGCGGGTTAAAAACACCGGCGTATTGAATCTCGAGTGTTTTCCTGTTCAGCGTACACAGCGCAAGATCCATCCCGTCTTTTACGATACTGTCAGCAGTATCCTGCCGGAGCAGTTTATTCACACCCCAGTCGAGGTGACTCAGGATATCGGAAGGTTTCGTGAGTCCTTTTTCATTCACGGCCTGTTCGAGCAGGTTGAAACCGACCACGCTCATCATCGCCCCCGGTACACCGTGCCCGGTACAATCCACCGCGGCAAAAACGACCAGTTCATCACGCTCCGCGATCCAGTAAAAATCACCGCTCACGATATCCTTGGGCGCATAATAAATAAAACTTCCGGGCAGCAGTTTTTTAAACACGCGATCGGGAGGCATGATCGACTCCTGGATACGACGTGCATAATTGATACTGTCGGTGATTTCTTTTTTCTGATGCGTGATCTCGTCGTTTTTTATTTCCAGCAGGCGGTTGATCCGGGTACGTGAACGGTACCGGACAAAAATCAGCCCGGTGAGTACCAGCAAAAGGACGAAGAGCGAGGAAACCGCAATGATCCAGCCGTTCTTGCGCTGGTCCTTCAGCTCGCTGAGCTGCTGTTCCTGTTCCTTGTCGCGTTCCAGTTCGGCGATACGGAGTTCTTTCTGTTCCGCATCGTTTTGCGCGATCAGCTCACCGATCGTGGCGTCGCTTTCCTGCGTGAAAATAGTATCACGAAGCTGGTATGCCCATTCCAGGTAACGATACGCCTGCTCGAAGTTTTTTGCACTCGCGTATGCGTCGGAAAGATTGTAAAGCGTCATCTGCTCGTCGGGACGGATACCGAGTCTTCGCGCAATTTCAAGCGCACGGTTATAATATCCCAATGCTTTTTCGTGATCTCCTTTTGCACTCCATATCCCGGCTATATTTCCCATTACAGAACCTATGCCCTGCTCGTCGTCCAGTTTTTCCCGGATACGCAGCGTTTTTTCAAACATCTCCAGCGCCTGGTCGTACTTTTTCTGGTTATCATAAACCGTCCCTATATTATTATAGGCGGAAGCAAGCACCGAAGTATCTTTCTGTTCCTCGAAAACTTTCAGTCCCTGCATATAATACTCCAGGCATTTTTCATAATTCCCGGTATGATTATAAACGTTGCCAATACTGAACACCAGGCGGGCATGCAAACCGTCATTACCTGATTCCCGGACCAGTTTTTCCGCTTTTTCGAAACTTCCGATCGCTTCTTTGTATTTTTTCTGCTCTACGTAAATATTCCCGAGCGTCATGCAGGCATTGGAAACACCGGGGATGTAACCGGTTTTCTCCATCAGGGCAAGCGAACGGATACCGTAGAAAGCGGCCGAATCGTATTTGCCGATCGTCCAGTGATTGAGCGCGATATTGTTCAGGACTTTCGCCTGCTCCACCCGGTTCGGGGATTTATTCCAAAGCTGGAGAGAAAGGCGGTAGTATTTTCTTTCTTCGACAATGCGGCTGAGGTTTCCGAGCGCAATGCCGCGATAACAATATGCACGGGCCAGCAGCGTATCGTTCTCTTCTTTTTTCGCAAATACGATTGCGCTGTCGGCATACTGTATCGATTTCGCCGCATTATCGTAGCGAAAAAGGTAGGCCAGCTCTGTATAGTGCCGGCTCCTGTCGAAATCCGTTTTCGTTTTTCTCAGCAGGGATAATAAACTGTCTTCTTCCTGCTGCGCGATCGCGGAGGAACATATACAGATAAAAAAAAGCAGAGCCGTTCTTTTGATCATACGCAATATGATAAATCAATAGCGAAACCCGATTACGAGCACATCGTCCGTCTGTTCGTGATTTCCTTTCCAGGCTATAAACGCTTCGTCAAGATGCTGCCTTTGCTTCATCATCGGCTGTTGATGGATACCAAGCAGCGACTCGCGGAATTGTTTGATCATGAATTTTTTGCCTTTGCGTCCGCCGAACTGATCGGGGTAACCGTCGGAGAACATATATACACAATCGTTCGGCTGCAGGTTAAAATCGTGCCCGGTGAATTTGCGGTCTTCTTCGGCCTGGTAACCGCCGATGGATTGTTTATCCGGCGTAAACTCGATCAGCTCACCATTGCGGATAATAAAGACCGGGCGATTGGCGCCGGCATACTGCAGCAGGTTGGTTTTGTTATTGATCACGCAAACCGAGATGTCCATTCCGTCGCGGGTCTCGCTGTTCAAATCCTGTTTCAGCGACTGGCGTACGCGCAGGTGGAGCTGTTCGAGGACCTGGCCGGGCGCTTCGATTCCGCGTTCCATCACAATTTCGTTGAGCAGCGTATTGCCGATCATGCTCATCAGCGCGCCGGGTACGCCGTGACCGGTACAATCCACGCAGGCCACGATCAGCTTATCGTTGCGCATGGCAAACCAGTAGAAATCACCGCTTACAATATCGCGCGGGTACAGCAGCACGAACGATTCGGCGAAAGCCGCAGCCATTTGTTCATCCAGCGGCAGGATCGCTTCCTGGATACGTTTCGCGTAATGGATACTGTCACTGAGATCCTTCAGCACCATTTCCAGCTGCGATTTCTGATTTTCGATCTGGTGTTTTTGTTCCACCACTTCGGCCGTGCGTTTCGATACGATATGCTCCAGTCTTGCTTTCGCTTTCCGCAAACGGTTCACGCTGATACGCACAGCTGTGTAAACGATCACGATAAACAGCAGCACGTAAAGCACATAGGCCCACGCCGTGCGGTACCAGGGAGGAAGAACGGTGAAACGGTATTCCGCAACCGCGCTTTCGTTTCCGAAAATGTTTTTCGCTTTGACCAGGAAAACATAATCGCCTTCGCGCAGGTTGCTGTACTGGATGTCGGTTTTTTTCGACCAGGCCGACCAGGTATCTTCATACCCCTGCAGTTGAAAACTGAATTCCGTTTCGTGTTCGTGATCGTAAAAAGGCGCAGCGAAAGCAAAAACAAAACGGTTGCCGCGAAACGGGATATCCGCCGTGTGCGTGAATTTATTATTTCCCGGGCTGGAAAAAATAACCGAATCGCCGAGGCTGACACGCGTAATCAGCGACGTGAATGAAACACCGTCGCTCTTGCGCACGCGCGTATCGTAGCGGATCAGCGCATCGGTAGCCGTGAGCCAGATGATGCCGCCGGGCTCGCTCAGGCAGGTCGCAATATCCTCACCTACGAATTCCGAAATTTTCACCGTATGCGATCCTGTTTTCCCGTCGTTCATCGGGCCGATCACTTTCAGTTCGTGTCCGCCCACTTCGTGACTGAAAAAATTCACGCTGTTCAGCAGTTGAAAATCAGGGCGCGTAATTTTATTCAGCTGGTCGTAGATATCCGGCGCAAGCGCAAAGCATATCGTACTGTCTCCGGAATCGAGTTCCGGTTTATAACGAAGAACCGCGTAAGGAGAAACGAAGAAAATACTGTCGCCGACGTTGAGTGCAAAAAGATTGAACGTGAAGAGAAAATTACTTTTCGTGTATTTGCGTATCGTCCGGCTGCTGTCCACGGTACTGAAACGCAGGCGGCAGATTTCTTTGTCGCGGGTGGTCAGCCATACTTCACGGGAGCCGGGATTTCCGTCAGCAACCCGGAGCTCGGAGGCGCTCATGAATTCCCGGCTTTCAAAAGCGAAAAAGCGTGCTTTCTCCCAGCCGCCCGACGGTTTTCTGCGGAGATAACGGATCCCGTTTTTTTCCGCGAGCAGTATTTCATTGCCGGATTTCGCTGCTCCCACGTCATTCACATACACATCCGTAACCGGCACGATATTATCTCCCTGCACCTGCATCAGCCCTTCGGAAGTGCAGGCCAGCAGGTCATCACCCACGATGACGAGGTTCCAGATCTCTACAGCCAGCATGTTCAGCGGCCTGAACAACACTTTTCCCGAAACGGAAGAAATTACCTGGCGGTAAATTTTATTCGACGTTCCTACATACAGTTCGCCTTTGTAACGCACGATATTGTTGAACACGCCTTCGAAACCGCTCTTGGCCGAGAAATAACGATCGGGAGCGCTGTAGGAAATACGCGTAATCCCGTTGTTCGTGCAAAGCCAGAGATTTTTCTCCCGGTCCTGGTGCAGGTTGGCGATCGATTCGTCGAACAAACCGTCATCGCTGGTAAGCTGCTCTTTCAGTTTCAGGTTCCGGTCGTAAAATGCAACACCCGTCCGCGAATTCACACAAAGCACCGTATCGTTCAGCCACTGGCAACCCAGTACGCCGGCGCCCGTAAGAAATGAATCGACCGGTAGCTGCTTTGACGACATGCAGGATGTTTCATTGCCGATGTCCATGGTAAAAAAACCTTTATCGCCGGTTAAAATGACGGCCTGGTTATTTTTCCAGCGGGCGATTTCGAGTACGCGTTCATCGGCTAATTTTTCTCCGCCGGGCACCAGCGTCATTTTATCGTTTTTAACTTCCATCAGGCCTACTTCACGCTGGCGGACGAAAAGCTGTTTCCCCGTGCAGAATGACAGGGCAAAGGATGTGGACGGATTGACGGTCGTGATTTTCCCGTCACGATATATATAAATGCGTTCGGAACTCTGGTAAACTACCGCACCGTTCCAGAGATACAGTTCCCAGACATCAGCGAAAACAGCTTCCTGTCCTTGGAGATCTTTGGACAGTGAAACATATTCCATGTCGCCGTTCGGTGTCGGTTTAAGCAAACCGAAATCACCAACCGTTCCAACATAGATCGTATTCGTCGTGCTGTCCCAGGCCATGCTGCGCACAGCCATGCTCGACCTGACCGGGATTTTTTTCCAGGACTGCCCGTTGAAGGTGATGATATTGCTGCCACTGCCGAAATACAAAACACCGAGTTTATCCTGCACGGCGCACCAGGTTTGGTTGAAAGCGCCGTACTCTTTGGGCGTATAATTCCGTATCTGGTAGCCCGATTGCTGCGCATCCGATAATCCTGCGAAAAAAATTCCGCAGACGATCAGCAACAAACGGAAATGAAAATTCCTCATGTCGATTTTTCGAGCGCCTGTTCAATATCGGCGGCGATATCTATGATATTTTCCAGCCCGACGGAAATACGGATCAGCCCGGGCGTAATGCCTACGGCAGAACGTTCTTGTTCGCTGAGCTTCGCATGCGTGGTCGAAGCCGGGTGCGTGGCGATCGTCCGCGTGTCACCGAGATTGGCTGTAAGCGAGCACATCTGCAGCGCATCCAGGAAACGCCGTCCCTGTTCCAGTCCGCCTTTCACTTCAAAGGTCACGATTCCGCCGCCCATGCGCATTTGTTTTTTCGCGATGTCGAACTGCGGATGCGAAAGCAGCAACGGGTAACGTACGTTCTGCAGTTTCGGGTGATGCTGCAGCATCGAAGCAAGTTTCAGTGCATTCTCGCTGTGTCTTTCCATCCGCACAAAAAGTGTTTCGATGCTTTTCGAAAGCACCCAGGCGTTGAACGGCGAAAGCGCGGGACCTGTGCTGCGGCAGAGCAGGTACACTTCCCTGATCAGTTCTTTTTTCCCGAGGACAAGTCCGCCCAGCACACGGCCCTGCCCGTCGATAAATTTGGTTGCCGAATGCGTGACGATATCCGCACCGAATTTTGCGGGCTGCTGCAAAGCGGGTGTGGCAAAACAATTATCCACGTTCAGTAAAACGCTGTGCTTTTTCGCGAGACGGCCGAGCCATTCCAGGTCGATGATATCCAGTCCCGGGTTCGAGGGTGTTTCCACGAAAATCATTTTCGTGTTTTTCTGAATCAGCGCTTCCCAGGTTTCGGGTTTGTTCGCATCGGCATAACTGTGCGTGATGCCCCAGCGCGGAAGATATTTCGTTATGACCGTGTGTGTGGATCCGAAAACGGAACTGCAGGAAAGCAGGTGATCGCCGCTTTTCAGGAAGGCGAGAAACGAAGCAAAAACCGCGCTCATGCCTGAAGCGGTGGCATGACCGGCTTCGGTGCCTTCGAGCGCGCACATTTTTTCCACGAGTTCCTGCGCATTCGGATTCGAAAAACGGCTGTAGATATTATCGTCGGTTTCTTCGGCAAAAGTGGCGCGCATGTGTTCCGCATCGTCAAACATAAAGCTCGACGTGAGATAAAGCGGAACGCTGTGTTCCCGTTCCTGCGAACGTTCATGCTGGATGCGGATGGCCTTCGTTTCAGGCTTGTGGTCGGACATGGTCAGTTGATCTTCGTGCCGTTAAGCAATGTATCGTATGTTATCACAGCCGTTTTCTCCAGCGTTTTCGCCACGGAACAATACTTTTCCATCGAAAGTTCTACCGCACGTTTCGCTTTTTCGGGCTCCACATTCCCGGCCAGTTTATAAATCATGTGTATGTTCACAAAAAGCGACGGCTCCTTGCCCGCCTCGCGCTCACCGTCGATCTCGATCTGGAAATCATCTAATTTCTGCCGCTGTTTATTCAGGATCGAAACCACGTCCATCGCGCTGCAGCCGCCCAAAGCCATGAGCAATGTCTGCATCGGGCGTACGCCTTTATTGTTCCCGCCGATATCCGGACCGGCATCAAACTGCATGGTTTTTCCCTGTTCGTTGCTTGCTTCAAAATGGAAAGCATCATCCAGGCGTTTCAGCTGAACTTTCATCGTGTTATTAATTGGAAATCAAAGATACAATAACTTGAGTTGGTAGTCCGGGACTCACCCCCCGGCCCCCTCTCTCCGACGTTGTATGTTTTTATAAACAAAAGTCGA
>VBWE01000078.1 GCA_006218065.1 Bacteroidota bacterium | reverse complement strand
TGAATGGCGCGTCCGTTGCTCCGAGTAACGCCTGAAAGGAAATCGAAATCGAAAGGCTGTGCAGTGTAATACGAGGGCCGATCGGAAAGTTTCGGGACTCCACGAAACTACGCAAACTTTCAAACTGCATGTCATTCCTTTTCAAAGTATCGTCCTTGATGATCAATACAGCGTTGCATTCGTTCGAACCACTTCTTGAAACAATCCCGAAATTCCCGTTTTGAGATCGAATTCAGGGCGATTTTCACTGCTGTCTTCAGCTCCTTTTCGCTTTGAAATCTGCGACCACGCAACATTTTCTTCACCTTCGGAAACAACCAAAAGTTACAGGGCACCAGGTCGGGTGAGTATGGCGGGTGACTGAGCAGCTTCACTCGGCGCTTCCGCAAAAAATTTACAGTTGATTTCGCGGTGTGCGCGGAGGCGTTGTCGTGGTGCAAAAATAGCCCGCGGAGTGCCGTTTTCGGTCGTCGCTTGCAACAGCCGCTCAACACCTTGGGTAGGCAACGTCGCCTATACCAATAGGCCGTCACGGTAGTCTTCGCTGGCAGCATAACACTCGCAACTATACCAGTTTTCATGAAAAAAATTGCGAACATTCTCTTGAACGACGATTTTTCTCGTACGACTTTCGTCGGCGGCAGCTCGTTTCGAGCGACCCAAACTGTACTCTCTTGCTTCGTCAGCGGGTCGTAGAAGTAAATCCACGTTTCGTCACCTGTGACGAAATTCCACACGCGTTTGCAGTTCGAACTACCGTACTCAGCCAGCATTTTTTTGCACCAACAAACTCGAGCTTCCATCTGCTCAGGAGTTAGACGATGCGGCACCCAACGAGAACAAACCTTCCTAAATCCAAGCCGCTCATGCAGAATCGTTCTAACCGCTGACGAACTAATGCCTAGAGTTGCTTTTATCTCCTTATAGGTGATTCGCCTATTATCTTTCACCAGTTCACGTACTGCATCGATGTTTTCATCAGTTACGGACGTGCTCGGGCGGCCGGAACGCGGGTCATCTTCACACGACTTTCTACCACGCTTGAACTCGTTGTACCATCGGCAAATTGTTGTTTTGCTAGGCGCGTCCACACCCAGTGCACCACTCATTTCGATTTGGCAATCGCTAGCCGATAAACCGCGTTTTCAATTGTAGAAAAGTATTGCGCGCATATGCTCACGATTTAGCTCCATGGCGACTGCTCGCATCACCTGAAAAAT
>VBWE01000030.1:101042-132514 GCA_006218065.1 Bacteroidota bacterium | reverse complement strand
TGCGGTTAACAGCGAAGGGCTGTTCATGAACCAGGAAGGATTTAAAAAAATGTTTTTGACATGGAGTGATTTTGAACGGATGGAAAAGAAAGACGACGACGATCTGCGGCTGTACATGAAAGACCCTGAAAGTATCGTTAAACAGCAGCCGGCTTTCGCCAGGCCGTTCCTCACGCAAACGTTTGTGAAGGAGCGATCACCTATCACACTCAGCGCTTCCGGCGACGGGCAGAAGATCATTGACCTGGTTGTTAAGTATTCCGGGATGGTGCGGTAACCGGGACGCCGGTTTGAACAATTCACCGGGCAGACGATCAGTCCTGTTATTCATCGGTAAAGTAACCAACACTTACTTAAAAACAGTTACATGAAAAAAATTGCTCTTCCAATGGTTGTGGGCTTTGCAGCCATTTTGTTTTCACAGAACATTCATGCGCAACCGGATACCATCGCGCGGATTTCTCCGCAGGATATGGCTTCCGTCTGCAAGGTAAGCGGGCGCACTCTTCTTGCCGCAAATAATATTGCCAATGGAGGAGGCGGACGCTCCATGTCGATGTTTACGCCACAGAACAGCGTAAATCCCACTGCCGTTATTACCTGCGGAAAGTTCAGGTTATACTATGAAGACATCAACCAGGTGGCCGCTGCGGGATTTGACGATGCCTCCCTCGGGGCAGTAAGACGTGCGACCTTATGCGCTGTGCTGAACTACGTGGAAAGTGTGATCGACATTAACGTCAACGGCACAACGGATTTCATCGACCTCTATATCGAATTGTCGGTGTCTTCATTCAACGCGGGAGATATGACCGACAATTACCTGGCGCAGGCTGGTCCCTATTTCGGACCTGGATTCGGTACGGCACCGGGAATTTACAACGGCTATTTTTTCGACCATGCCGTTTCAGGAACAGACCCGGCCCCCGGGCAGTACGATGCGCACATTAAAGTGAACTTTGCATCATCGTATAATGACGATACAGGCATGTACTATCCTATCGATTACTGGAACGATTACCTGACCACCACCGATATATGCAGTTACGACCTGTATTCTGTCATGCTGCACGAAGTAACTCACGCCATGGGCTTTCTCAGTTGCGTCGAAGAAGATGGAATAACCCACCAGGCGGTACCCGGCAGCGGCCCCAGTTATTCTCTGTTCGACTCCATGTTCCTTTACTATAAAGACAACACAAACAATTTTCACAAAGTAATGCAGTCGCTCGCGATCAATCCGACGGTGAACACCTTTGTTGATCCGTTGCGCTCGAACCGGGTATGGCTGAGCGACCAGTTTCCCCCGGTAAATCAACCGATTTATTCCGGTACACTCGATCTTGGCTATCCCCTGTTGCCGCAGTCCCTGCTGTCGCACCTGAACGCAGCGACGCTATCATTTACAGGGATGAGCCAGGAATCACCGGGGTATCAACCCAATTATGTGATGGGCCCGGTCATTACACACGGCCAGTTGAAGCGCACCTGGACATTGCCTGAAATGCGTATCCTGCTGACCATGGGATACGGACTGAACCCGGCCTTCGCTGCAAGCACCTCGCTCAACGGAACCGATGCCAATCAATGGCTGCTGACGCTCAATACAGCCGCGGGCCGCACAAACAGCTATACCGAGCAGATGCTTTCGTACAATACGCCTTTCAATTTTATGGAGATCATGACGGCGGATCATACCATGACGAATGACAATACGCCTTCGGCACCGAATAATTATTTCTGGCAATTCAGCGTCGGTTCGCTCGCAAACGTGGCCGATCTCAATGGTGATCAGTTACGCGTTATGCCAAATACACTTTTCGGCATTCGTGGTGTTTCCAATGGAGCCAACAACCACGCCTGTGTCCAGGTGAATGCGAACGGCGACATTGTGACATATACACCTGTTCCTGGTTTTCACGGTCGTGCGCAGTTTGGTTTTTACCTCTGGGACGGGCATGAACGGGGAGCGCTGAGGATCGTAACGATCAACGTGCAGCCGGGCTCCACGTATATCCTGAATCCGGGCGACGAGATGGTGCTTTACTCTGACCTGGAAGACGGAACGGAAATCCGTCAACGGATACTGAACCCGAACTTTGAATACACGCAGCGTGATGACCTGATTTACGAGGGCGTGTTTGCCGGTCAGAATCTTTCCGGGGGGCATCCGTTCAATTATGTTACCAATTGGTGGAATATCGGTGGCGGCGATTACACTCACGAAGGATGTGCCACTTGTTCCATGGCCTCCCACCCGACTCTGAATTATTACGGGTCGTCAGTGTCAGACTGGAAAGTCCCTCCATTCGGTATGCAACATCCCCAGCCAACCCCAGGCCCGGGTACGAACCAGCGCTATCATACCTTCAGAGGCCAATACAACTATTCGACGCTCATCAACCCCGTACGCGCCTGCAACGTGTATCGTTTTGAATGCGATCTGAATTTTGAAAAGACAACTTATGCAATCGGGCAAACGTTCCAGTTTCAGCTGCAGTTCGTCGACAATCCGTCTCCCGGATATCATACACAACTTTATTATACTGCACCGGTACAGGTAACCGTTACAACAGTCTCACCGGATACGTGGCAGCATGTCGTATTTGATTTCCAATATTGCGGCACGACAACTTCGTTTATGAACCTGCTGTTCCAGGGAATTGTAGCGCCGCAAATCGTTGTAACCGGGACGGGTAACTCGAGTTTACCCAACGGCAGCGGTCCTCCGCTGACCAACACGTTTCCCGTGGTCAGTTCTTCTATCATCAAGAGCCCTTTCATCGACAATATCAAACTGAAGGAGATTACGCCTGCCCCTCCGCCCGTTACGCTGAATGTTACATCCAATCCTTCATTCATTTGCAACAGCGGCACGTCCAACCTGCAGGCATTACCCACACCTTACCTGCCGTGTAACGCTACCTACAGCTGGCAACCCGGCAGTCTGTCCGGCTATTCGGTAACATCGGATCCGATTTCCTCCACAACAACCTTTACGGTAACGGTAAATTATGCCTGCAGCCAGTCGGCCACTGGAACAACGACGGTGACGGTTGTCTCACCGCCCTCATTAGTGATCACGCCGGTACCGCCGTTGTGCACAGGTACACCTCCCGTATTATTGCAGGCCACTCCTGCCGGCGGCACATTTTCAGGCACCGGTGTAACATTTTCCGGGGGCAACTATTATTTCGATCCTTCGATCGCCGGTGTCGGCGGCCCATATACGATCACGTATACTTATGTAAACGCCTGCGGAACATATAATACAACTACGCCAATTACCGTATTGCCCGGTAATGTAACGACCTGGCCGAAATTTGCGGTCGGCACGGGCATAAGCTCCCGCACGCTGGGCAAAGGAATCATTACCGATGGCAACGGTAACGTATATATCATAGGGACTGTTTTTACCAGCCCCGGTGTAACTGCACAGCTTACCGGTGGCAGCAGCAGCTTCGGTACCAACCACAATGTCGATATTATCGTCGCTAAATTCTCCGACCAGTGCGGGCTGCTGTGGTACAAAATTTTCGGCGGGGCGCTTGACGATGACGGGTGCGATATTGCACTTGATGCAACCGGGAAGGTTTTTATTACGGGAACGGTTTCCAGCACTTATACATTCGCACCGGGTTATCCTGTTTCGGTACCAGGTTCCGGCACCGCCGCTTTTGTCGCCCGGCTTGATCCGTCCAACGGAAACGTTACCGGGTTCAAACACAATACGACACTTTCAACCGTATCAATAGCCGCTGGTGTCGGTTTAACCGTCAGCCAGTCCACCGGGCATGTTTACATGACAGGGACTTTCAATCAGAATATTACGTTTTCTCCACAGCCTGCAATCATTCCTTCTTCTCTCGGAAATTTCGATGTATTTGTTGTACGCATGAACAACGACCTTACATCCGCATCCTGGAATACAAAGATATTTTCCACCGGTACCGATTATGCCGCAGCGCTCGCGTTGGATGCTTCGAACAATTTGTATATCGGTTGCACAGTAACGGGAACCGGTAACGCAGGAGGATTTACTTTTCCGGCTGCCGGAACGACAGGACTGCACCCGTTCATCGTGAAATATAACAGCGCGAATACGTATATCGCTGCCAAGATCATGGGAAGCAATGGCAATGCAGCCATACTGAAAGATCTTATCTGCGATGGCCTGGGAAGGATTTATTTCTGCGGAACGTTTTCAGGAACCATCACGTTTGCAAGTGTCTACAATACGATCGGCTCAGACCGCCAGATGTACGTTACCCGGATTAATCCGAACCTGACGTTTTCATCGACTACCTGGACTGTGATTGCAGGCAACCCGGCTTCATCACAGGAAGATGCACTGGGAATAACGATGGCTCCGCCATTCGGCGATATTTATTTCACGGGATATGCCGCAAACAATTGTCCATTCACAGGGTTTACTCCTTCCAGCATGACCGGGATAACCTCCGCCGGTGAAGGCTTCGTTGCCCGTATCCAGAGTAATGGAACACCGTCAACGCTGGTGTACACAACGTCCCCATCCGGCGGCGCGAACAATTCAAGCCTTGCGGTAGCGGTTAATTCCGCTGGTTTGCAGTACAACACCGGCTTTATTTATCATCCTACCACATTCGGTTCGCTGGGAACGTTCACGCCAACTACAGGCACGCAACAACTTTTTGTAGCACGCGAATCCGCCGCCGGTATTTTTTACCGGCTGGACAATACGGATTCCACGAATGCGAATGCTTCCGACGATAATGTAGCAGCGTATCCCAACCCGTCCGGCGGAAATGTCGAACTGCTTTTCAGAAACAATCCTCCTGCGAAGGCAACGGTTACTATTATGGATATTTCCGGACGCATCATATCTGCTGCAAACTACGCCCCATCCGACGGAGGAATCATCTCTCTCGATATGTCGATGTATGAGAGCGGCACCTATATTATTCTTATCGGGGAAAATGACCGGCAGGTACCGAAGCGAATTATCATACAGCATTAAGCCGTTATATAATAAAGAAAAAGGTTGTCATATCTGACAACCTTTTTCTTTCGTGGTCCTGGAGGGAGTCGAACCCCCAACCTCCTGATCCGTAGTCAGGTGCTCTATCCAGTTAAGCTACAGAACCGTGTTAGCGGCTGCAAAGATAATACTTCCCCGGTAAATACAAATTTGATGGTAGTTTTATTGACGCAAAAGCTGCATTATCCCGGCGGCATGGCTCATTTCAGCAGCATCCGCTACGGGTGAAAGGTCCGCCAATTCGGCCCGCAGCCGGTTTACCAGTTCTGTGCCTGCGGGTAATTCCGTTCCTTCATGCAGTTGGTACCAGCAGAGCGCGATGGCGGTTTTCAGCGCACCTGATTTTACGCGTATGGTATTTTCAGCATAGCGTGCGGGATGCAGGTGTACATAATGCAGCGGATCATCGTAACCGTAACGCAGCACCCATTCGGATCCGTCGCTGGCGGCAAACATACGGTAACCTTCCGCACCAAGAAATTGCAGGAAATCATCGTGGTAAAATGCTTTTTTCGATTCCAGGTATTTCATCGTTTCCTGTTCCAGTTGTTCCACCGAAAGCTTCCCGGTATAAAGATCCATCTGTGACTGCCCGATTTTCTGCAGTTGTTTTATGATTCCGGCCTTCGAAACGGTTTGGGCGATAATTTCGCGAATGCGCCCGGCATGGTGCTTGAGGGCATTGAACTGGAGGAAATCTGCAGAAGATAACATCTGCGTAAATTTGCAAAGAAATCGCCGCAGGCCGGCAAACAGTTCCCGGCAGATTTCATGTATTTTCGCTTTATGGGCAGGAAATTTTTCAGAGTCTGTTTAATTCTCGTCACCGTATATGCCGGCCTGCTCTTCCTGGGCTGCGGTTTCCAGCGCAAGATGATTTTCTTCCCGAAAAAGCTGGACAGGGATTTTGCGCTGGATGTCAGCGACAGTTGCCGCGAAGTATTTTTCAGTTCCACCGGCGGCGCGGAGATCAACGCGCTTTTTTTGAAAACGAAATCGGAGAACGCGGTGCTGTACCTGCACGGCAATGCGGCTGCGCTCGATTCCTGGCAGAAAATCATCCCGTTTTTCAAAAAGTACAGCGCACACAGCCTGCTGCTGATCGACTACCGCGGTTACGGAAAAAGTACGGGCGAAATTTCCGAGAAAGGCCTGTACGATGATGCGCAGGCCGCTTACAATTACCTGTTGCTGCAGGGATTTAAGCCGGAAAACATTATTATTTACGGGCGTTCCATCGGTACGGGTATCGCCACACATCTCGCAGCGTATAATACGATCCATTCGCTGGTACTGGAAACACCGTATTACAATTTCGGGAAACTGGCGCACGAAAAAATGCCTTACCTCCTGCCCCGCTTGGTGCTCGTGTATCGTTTCCCGACAAGCAAACTGATCAACTCGGTACATGCGCCGGTGCTCATTCTCCACGGGACCGCCGATGAAACGATCCCCGTCCATCACGGCAAAAAACTGTTCGAACATTACCGCGGCACGGATAAAAAACTGGTGATCATCGAAGGCGGCAAGCATAACGACCTTTCGAAATATCCCCAGTTTGAAACGGAGCTCCGCGCATTCCTGGCCCGGTAAACCGGTTTTTGCACCTGAAACAGTTTCCCTCTCCTTTTCCTTCAACTCACCCTGCTTCATCGTCTTATCACCCCGGTTCGCCCGAATTGGACGAAAGTCCTGCTTAAATTCACCAAACGGCAACAATAATGAAGCAGCGGACCACCAGTTCTATGAGAAAGGAGTTAAAATGGCCAGACCATCCAAAAAACCCCTGTCCGTTTTCGTCGTTGATGACAGTCCCTCCACGATCGAAGTAATCCGGCATGACCTGGAAAGCAAACTGGGTTGTATAGTACAGGGATTCGGCTCGGCAGAAGAATGCCTGCGGAACCTGGATGAAAAACCTGATCTTATTCTTTGCGATTATATGCTTGACGGCTATTATACGCGCAAAATGAATGGCGACCAGATGCTTTATCATCTCCGGAAAAACTATCCTCACCTGCCGGTCATCATGTATTCGGCGCACCAGGGCAGCGACCTGGTGAGCCACCTGATGAAACTGGGGGCGACCGATTTTGTTCCGAAGGAACAGGACTACGTAAACAGGCTCCGGACGAAAGTAAAACACGAATTTCTGCACATGAAAGAACATTACCGGGAAAAGTCGGTGGAGCGTGTGCTGCTTATTGCCTGCGTATGTTTCATCGGCAGTATTTTCCTGCTCCGTTTGCTGGTTCCGGACTGGTTTCCTTACATCATGATCTTTGCTTTCGCCTGCTGTGCAGTATGGCTGTTTGTTGGCAAATCGGCAAGCGGGCGGGATGACAGCAAGACATGAAACTTTCGGAGTGTCCTGCCGTATAAGAATTGGATGAGAGGGAAAACGTAACAGGAATTATTCATATCCCCGTGATATGAATAGTGTAGTTGTTTGCTTGGAGCACTCGTCATCCGGGTAATGTTATGCAATAAAACGGATTGCCGATTGCTGCTGGTCATAAGTTTCACACACACAATTGATCAGTTATGCTTCTCAGATGCGCAATCATAGACGATGACAACGTCTTTACCGAAATCATCCGCCATTACATTTCGCGGGTTGACTTTGTCGATCTTGCCGGTGTTTTTAACGACTGTCGTGAAGCGAGCGCAGCATTAGACCTGACCCAGGTCGATTTTCTTTTTTTGGATGTCGAAGTTCCCGGCATGAGCGGCATCGAAATGCTGCAAAGCATGCCTGTCGCTCCTCCCGTGGTACTCATCTCCGGCAAAAAAGAATACGGCGCCGACGCATTCGATCACGATTCGATCGACTACCTGCACAAGCCGGTACTGTTCGAACGTTTTCAGAAATCCATTCATAAAGTGCGGCGGTATTTCGAGCAGGTCCGCCAAAAAAATTCCAAAACGCAGGGCAGTCTTTTCGTGCGGCAGGAGCGCATCTGGGTGCGCATCCAGGTCAGCGATATTCTTTACATCAAGGCGAACGACAATAACGTGGTGCTGAAAACTGCGGAAAGAACCTACAAGGTTCATTCGGCGCTGCGCGAACTGCTGGCCCAGCTTCCCGAAAGCGATTTCCTTCAGGTGCACCGTTCGTTCATCGTACAACTGAACAAGATCGAGAAAGTAGACGGCGAAGTCATTGAAATCAACAACCGGACAATCCCGGTAAGTAAAACATATCTGAAAGAAATGTACAAACGGCTGAATATCGACAGGTAGTTCATCACTGCCTGTTTGTTCACAGGAAAGGCAGGGCGTGTATGAAGGCAGAAACACATATCCCGATGATCAAGGGCGTTTTCGTAAACAGCCATGTCAAAGCTGTGCGGAAACGGAAAGGTGAAGCCGGCGTGCGTTTGCTCGAGTCGAAATACGGCGCTTCCGTGAGCTTCAAATACCTCGACGATGTTCCCATCCGCGAGGAAGTCCGCATCATCGAATTCGCGCTCGATATCCTGAGCGAGCAGCCCGTACCGCCCGGAGAACGTGCGTTTGAAGCGGGGCGGCTTCATTTCCGCAATTTCAGCACCACGCCTGTCGGGCGCCTTATCCTGAACATGCTTCCCCGCAAGTTCAAATACATCATGCTGGGTATTCCGAATATCGCCACGCACGTTTTCCGGAATGTGCAGTTTTCGGCAAAGGATATCGGTCCTTGCGCGGTGCAGATTACGATGCGGAACAACGATTACCCGGCCGATCATTTCCGGGGATTATTTTTCGAGTGGATGAATTTCTGGAATTATCCGGGCGAGGTGAATGCATCGGTAACCGGGCCGGATGAATATGAATACGTTTTGCGATGGAAAGAGACGAGCAAATAAGGCAGGAAGCGATCGACGCGTATAAAGCGCAGCTGAAAGAGCGGCTGCAAAAGCTGTTGCCGGTTTTTGCCAAAGCTTCCATCGGCGATTTTTCGGATGATATCGAAGTGCCTGATGAAGACGAAGACGAGTTCGGCGACCTTTTCGCCGGCATCCAGATTATGCAGGAAGTTATCCGTGAAAAAATCCAGCAGCTCGAAGAACTGAACGCCGGTCTCGAAGAAAAAATAAATGAAAAAGTTTCCGCATTCGAGGAAGCCCAGGCGCTGGCGCATGTCGGGAACTGGAAATGGAAACTCGATTCGGAAAAAATAGAATGGTCGAACGAACTCTTCCGCATCTTCGGCCTGCAGCCCATGGCTCCTGAAATCGCTTTCGATACCTACCTGGGCTATATTCATCCCGAAGATCTCGACAACGTACAGGGCCATATTCTCAGCGCGCTTAAAACCAGGCAGCCCTATTGTTTCAATCACCGTATCGTACGGAATTCCGGCGCCGTCAGGTACCTGCAATGCCGCGGCTTTGTGCATGCGGATAAGCGCGGCGAGCCGGTATTCCTGCACGGAACCGTACAGGATATAACAGAACTTCGCCACAGCGAGCAGGCGCTACAGGAAATGAACGACCGGCTCGAAGCTTCCGTTGCGCTGCGCACATTAAGACTCCGGCAGTTGGTAGTTCAACTGAAGCACGAAGCAGGCGAGCGGAAAAAAGCGGAAGCATCGGTTATTGAACTGGCCCGCATCGTCGAATCGTCGGAAGATGCGATCATCGGGAAAACGCTCGACGGGCTGATCACGAGCTGGAATAAAGGCGCCGAAACTATTTACGGTTTCAAAGCGGAGGAAGTAACCGGCAAACATATTTCCATTATTTACCCGGAAGACAAGCAGGAAGAAATCGACGATATCCTGTACAAAGTATCGGCCGACAGGCAGGTTAAACATTTCGAAACCGTACGCAAGCGAAAAGACGGCAGCCTGCTGTACATGATGCTTACCGTATCGCCGATCAAAAATGCCAAAGGCGAAATTATCGGCGCTTCTTCCATTGCGAAAGATATTTCGCTGCGCAAAAAGTATGAAACCGAGCTGAACAGCCTCGCCCGTTTTACTGAAGAGAACCCGAACCCGGTGATGCGCTTTTCCATCGAAAAAAAGAAACTCGTGTATGCGAACCGTGCAGGACGGGAGCTCACAGGCCTGCTCGTTCTCCCCGATTCCGGCAGGGAAATTCACCCGCGCTGGCTTTCGCTTTTCCGGAAGACGAACGATATGAACGAAGTAACCTGGCACGAATTCAATACGGGGGATCATATTTACATGTGCACGCTGATTCCCGACAAGGCGGCCGACTCGATCAATATTTACGCGGTGGACGTTACGGCCATCCGGCAGGCGGAAACCGAGATCAAACGTTTGTCGATGGTGATCGGGAAAACCACGAATGCCGTACTGATCGCGGATTGCGAGGGCAATATCGAATGGGTGAACGAAGGCTTCGAGCAGATCAGCGGCTACACGCTTGCCGACGTAAAAGGCACATCGGGCAGTATCCTGCGAAAAGGAAAACCGACCGGGCTGAATATCAGCAATACATTTTTCAAACGGATGCTGCGCGAACAGAAACCGGTTTCGTACGAGTCGCGGAATTATAAAAAGGACGGCACGGAGTACTGGACGCTGAGCACGCTCACGCCTATCCTGAATGATAAAGAAGAGGTTGAAAGTATCGTCGTTATCGATTCCGATATCACTACGCGCAAAAAAGCGGAACTCGAAATTATCCGTGCAAAAAAGATCGCGGAAGATTCGGCGAAAACGAAAGAGCTGTTCCTCGCCAATATGAGTCACGAAATCCGCACGCCGATGAATGCGATCATGGGCATTGTACAACTGATGCAGGATTCGGCGCTGGACAGCAAACAGCGCGAGTACATGCGCACGATCACCTTCGCCGGCGAAAGCCTGATGCGCATCATCAACGATGTGCTCGACCTGGCCAAAGTGGAATCGGGTAAAATCAGCATCGAGAAAATCGATTTCAATATTTTCCAGATGATCGACGACCTGTCGGCATCCATGAGCTACCGTGCGCGGGAGAAAAATATCCGGATGGAAACGATCATCGATTCGTCCATACCGTCGCGGCTTTGCGGCGATCCCGTACGGCTGAACCAGGTGCTGATGAACCTGCTGAGCAACGCGATCAAGTTCACGGAGAAAGGGTATGTGAAACTCGAAGTAACGCTGATTGGGCAAAAAGACGGCGCGGCAAAAATCGCTTTCGAAGTAGAGGATACCGGCATCGGTATTCCTGAAGCGCTGCACCGGCAGATTTTCGAAGCTTTTGAGCAGGGACACAATGATTCATCGCACAGGTACGGCGGAACAGGGCTCGGGCTTTCGATCGTGAAACGCTTTGTCGGGCTGCTCGACGGAACTATTGCGCTGCGGAGCAAACCGGGACAGGGCGCATGTTTTACAGTAACATTTACATTCCCTGTTGCAGCCGAGCAGGTACCCGGCAGCCGGCCGGAAATTCCGCCTGACGCACTGCTGCAGCTGCAGGGAAAACACGTGTTGCTTGTCGAGGACAATACGCTGAACCAGATGGTCGCTGCACAGTTTCTCCAGCAGGCCGGTCTCGACGTAACGATTTCGAACAACGGGGTTGAAGCCATCGAAGCCCTGCTGGCAAATGATTACGACATCGTGCTGATGGATATCCAGATGCCGGAAATGAACGGCTACGATGCCACGAAATATATCCGGAACACACTTTCCGGCCGCAAAGGATTGATCCCGATACTGGCCATGACCGCGCACGCCATCCGCGGAGAAGAAGACAAATGCATCGCGGCCGGCATGAACGCCTACATTTCCAAACCGCTGAGCAAAGCCGTGCTGCTGAATAAAATTGCACAACTGGTGAGTGAACAACCTGGTAAACTCGAAAGTCATGATCTATCCGGAACAATTGAAAAACGCCCTTAACTGCGGCGATGAATTCCTGGTCGTTTTGCTGGGTAAATTCATCGAGGAAATCAGCCGCGATCTCGAACTGCTGAAACAGGCCGCAGCCAGGTCCGAGCACGAGCGTGTAAAAGGTATTGCGCATAAGATGCTGGGCTCGGTACGTATTTTCAATATCAGCGAACTCTCGAAACTGATCACTTCAGTTGAAATCGGCGCCATGTCGGGCGCGCCTGAAGAATGGCTGCGCGAGAAAATACAGGCTGTTGATACCTGCTGGACAAAAACGCGTGAAGAAATACTCCGGTGCCGCGACGAACTGGCTGCAGGGAAAAGCATATAAACCGGGCATATTATATTGATTTTTTTCGCAGTTTTTAATCCAATGCCTTCTATTCATTATTAGAATAATATCCGGCACTATTTTCACACCCGCATCCCTGCTTTTCACCTCCCCTTTCCATTTACTCGCTTCCGGATCGTTTCTTTTTTCCTGTGGGACGTATAACTAATAAAACAAAGAGTCTCAAAACAGAAAAGGAAGGAGCGCAAGATGAGATCCGTGATCCTCGTACCGACCGATTTTACTCCGGTTTCCGATAATGTATTTCCGCTTGCCGCCGAAATCGCCCGGAGACAATTGCAGGGACTTGCGCTCCTTCACTCTTACGATTCACACGCCGCGGCTTTACTTCCCTCGTTCCGGGACAATGCGGTGCACCATATGCGCATGATCCTGCGCGACAACGAGCTGACGCATCTTTCCTACAGGTGTTATCTCCGGGCCGGAGATGCGGGCAAGAGTATCATTCAACTCACAAGGCAACAGCCCATCAGTCTTGTTGTTATGGGAAAACGCAGAACGAGCCAATGGTCCGGAACTACCTACCGGGTAGTATGCCGCTCCGGTTGCCCGGTATTGGTTGTACCACACCATTCACACCGGGACTTCTTCGAACGCATCTTATTCGTTTCCGAAAACATGCGCAGCGAAGAAGCGATCGCCAGGCAGGTAACCGATTTCGCAGCCTTATTCGACTCTCATGTCACGTTCCTCGAAATCCGGCGTAAATCGGTTACCCTTGGCAATTTTCATGAAGAGAGCATTGCGCTTGCCGAACTGACGGGTTACGCGCGGCTGAATTATTTCGCTATGCAGGCGGGAAGTTTCTGCGAAGGCGTGGAAAATTACCTGTCCACGCACCAGCTGCCCGATCTGCTGGCCGTGAGCCGTTCAACCAATTTCTGGTTCCTGCACCCGCTGCGCCGCGATACGATCGGCCGTTTTCTCGGCCTGACGCATTTTCCTTTGCTCTTTTTCAATAACGATGATCCGCAGCACGATGCAGACCTGCGACGCGCGCACAATGCGCTGGAATACCATGTAACCAATTATGAAGAAACATTTGCCTGAACGATACAGCCTGTTGAAACCAGATAACAATGCAGAGCCATGAAAAAAGCGAAAAAACTGATCCGGATCGTGATCCTTGAAGACAGTGAATTTTTCAACGAGATGCTGATGCGCCAGCTGAAAAGATTCACACATACCCTGGCGCTGCATAAAGACTGTGAGTTCGATATCGAATCATACGTTTCGTATGCCGATTGCCTGCGCAACCTGAAAGAAAATACCGATGTCGTTTTCGTGGACTATTATCTCGGCAACGGCATAACGGCTATCGACGTGCTGCGCAATATCCGCCGGAAATGCGTGAACTGCAAAGTGATCGTCATCTCGCATGCGCGCAACATCCGCACCTCGGCCATCACGCTGCTGGAAGGCGCGTCGGAATTTTTATTCAAGGATGCGCAGGTGTTCCCGAGAAGCTGCCTGATCCTGGAAGATATTGTCAACAACAAGTTACGCGGCGGCGACAATCTGCAGGATCATGCGCTGCCATCATACAACTGAACATCCATTTACCTGGTAAGAAGGATTGAACGATAACGATGAGCCTGGCAGGCTCTATGGGATCTCCCATCTCCCACAAAAGCGAGGCGGCTTCAAAAGCGAAGCCTGTTTTGAAAGTTCGTTCACCGGGCGCCAAAGTCCCGGCATGTATAACCAAATAAACACCTTCTTATGAAAAAGATTTACTTGTTTTCGGCCCTGCTGTTTGCATCACCCGTTGCATACAGCCAATGCTCCGTCGTTATCAGCGGCAGCAGCAACGTTAGCTGTTTCGGCGCCTGCGACGGAAGCGCATCCACAACCATGATTGGTGTTCCGCCTGCAACGTACGCCTGGGCGCCGGGCGGACAAACGATCCAGAATCCGACGGATCTTTGCCCCGGCACACATACGGTGACCATGATTGATGCGAACTCCTGCCAGGCCACGGCGACCGTAACGATTACCGAACCGGCGGATCTTACACTTTCTTCTGCCGGTACGAACGCCAGTTGCAGCGGCGCATGCGACGGTTCGGCAACGGTAACCCCGAGCGGCGGAGTTTTTCCGTACACGTATTCCTGGGCGCCCAGCGGATCGATTACGAATACCGCGGGAGGCTTGTGCGCGGGCACACACACCTGCACCGTGACCGATTTCAACGGCTGCTCCAAATTCACGGTCATTACGATTACCGAACCGGCGGCGCTGACAGTAGTCACTTCTTCGAACAATGTAAATTGTTTCGGTGACTGCAATGCCATAGCTGCCGCCACACCTTCGGGCGGTACGCCGAATTACAGTTACAGCTGGAGCAACGGATGCAGCACGGCAACCTGTACGAATCTCTGCGCCGGTTCGCATACCGTAACCGTAACCGATTCGATGGGATGCACCGCGGCGGATACCATAACCATTTCGGAACCGGCCGAACTGGTTGTGACGACTTCAAAAACCGACGCTTCCTGTTCCGGTTGTTTCGACGGCACTGCCTCAGCGTCACCTTCGGGCGGAACACCGGGATACAGTTACATGTGGTCGCCCGGCGGGCAGACTTCCGCATCGATCGGCGGGCTGGGCGTGGGCAATTACACAGTATGCGTAACGGATGCCAACCAGTGCGTAACCTGCGACACGGTCACCATTTCCGCACCTTCGGGCATCAGCGGCCAGGCGGAAACCGGCGGCATGGCAATTTATCCTAATCCTGTTTCGGAATATCTGCATGTTTCATCGGCTATACAGGGCGCCGTGCAAATAAGCCTCTACGATATTACAGGCAAAATGCACTACCTCGCCGGCGGATATACTTATCCCGGAAATACGATCAGAATCCCGGTGGATCGTCTTCCTTCGGGCCTGTATTTCCTGGAGATTGGAACGGAACACGGTAAATCAACGCATAAGATTGTCCGGAAATAACCGGCACGCAAAACAAAACTCCGGCAGGAAAAGATATTTTTCCTGCCGGAGTTTATAATTTTCCGTGTTCCCCGGACTACAGTTATTTGCTGATCACAGCATAGTTGTCGGAATTTTATATTCCGAAACCTGCACCAGTTTGCTGTCCTTGATGGCCTGGAATCCGCCGGTTACATTAATCACATTCCTGAATCCCGCTGCGCGGAGAATTGATGCAGCGATCATCGACCGATAACCTGCGGCGCAATGGATATAATATGTGCCGCGTTTATCCAGTTCATCTATCCGCCGGTGAATATGATCGAGCGGAAAACTGCTGACGCCCATGATATGTTCGGAATCGAATTCACTCTGCCTGCGGACGTCCAGGATATGCAAACCTGCTGACATGTTCAGCAGCGTGGCCAGCTCATTCGGGGAAACCTGCCGGATGGAATCGGTTTCAAAACCTGCTTTTTCCCAGGCTTCCATTCCCCCGGAGAGGTAACCGATGACATGATCGTAACCCACGCGGGCAAGGCGCAGCGCGGTTTCTTCGGCCTTTCCTTCCGGAACGACAAGCAGGATCGGGCGATCCATATCCGTGATCAACGTACCTGCCCAGGGCGCAAACTGCCCGTCGAGACCGATATTGACTGCGCCGGGAATAAACGATTCTGCAAATGCGGCTGCGGGACGAACATCCAGCACCAGCGCTTGTTGTTTTTTTGCTTTCAAAGCAAAGGTTTCCGGTGAAAGCGCATGCAAAGCCCTGTCCATAACCACATCGATACTTTCGTACCCGGTTTTGTTCAGGCGTGCGTTTTTCGGAAAATATTGCGGCGGCGGCATCAGGCCTGATGTTACGGCTTTTACAAAATCGTCTTTCGTTTTTGCGAGCAGCGCGTAATTGGTTTGTTTCTGGTGCCCGATCGTATCGGTGGTTTCGTTGCTGATCATTTTGCCGCAGGCCGAACCGGCTCCGTGCCCGGGATACACAATGATATCATCCGGAAGCGGCAGCAGTTTTTCATGAATACTGTCGTACAATAAAGCCGCGAGATCTTTTTCCGTCAGCAATCCTTTGATCGCCAGGTCGGGGCGGCCGACGTCACCGATAAAAAGCGTATCGCCGGTAAACACGGCTTTCTCTTTTCCGTCCTCGTCGATCAGCAAAAAGCAGCTCGATTCGAACGTATGCCCGGGCGTATGCAACACTTTGATCCTGATCTTACCGATCGGGAACAACTCGCCGTCGCCCGCTACCGTACAGGGAAACCCGGCTTCCGCGCCGGGACCGTAAACGATCTCCGCACCGGTTTTCTTCGCCAGGTCGAGATGACCGGAAACGAAATCGGCATGGAAATGCGTTTCAAAAACATATTTGATTTTCGCTCCTCCCGCTTCCGCCAGCGCGATATACGGCGCTGTTTCACGCAGGGGATCGATAACCGCCGCTTCTCCTTCGCTCTCGATATAATATGCCGCTTCGGAAAGACATTTGGTGTACAACTGCTCGATTTTCATGTGGCTCATTTTAGCAGAACAAATTTCGGTGATATACCCTGCACAAACACTGACATTAATCAGCGTCTGCGCATTTTCAATTACGCTGCATGATCAATGCCCGGCGATCAGTTTCACCAGGTCCAGCGGTGTAACGATCCCCGCGAGCTTCGAATCCTTGACTACCAGGATAGCATCCGCCCTGTTTTTGCAAAACTCTTCGGCGGCCACTTTGATGGTGGTATGCGGATCGCAGATCACCGGCTGTGCAGACATGATGTCGCCTACGGTCGTGGCATTGTACACTTTTTCCGATTCATCGAGCGATGCGGAACCCAGCGCGCGGATAAAAGCGGCCATGTCGATCAAGCCGACCGGTTTGCCTTCGTCGTCGATCACCGGAATGTGGTGGTGAAATTTTTGTTTCTCATAAATGTGTTTTACATCGATGAGTTTCTGTTCCCGGTTTACGGTAACAGGATCCGTGGTCATAACGGAAGAAAGCGGCAAGGTGTAATTCATAATAACGTGGCTTTGATTAATGATTTTTCAAAAGTAGTCCCGGCGCAGCGCAGGCACACGGAGTTATATCATTCCCGCTCATGATATATATCATTCCCGGCCGGGAGGAGCCCTTCTAATTTAGCCCCAACAAAAATCCACCACTATGAAAGCGAAAACCATGTTGCAACTGCTCACGATCGGTTCAAATCTTTACCTCATTTCCAGGGACAAGGAACTGATGGATAAATTGTCGGAATTACTGGCCGATGGAAAAGAAAAACTCGACGAGTTTCTCGACAGCGACAATGCCGAAGGAGAAGAAAAAACATTGCATAAACTACTCCGGAAAGCCAAAGAAGCGGAAAAAGAATTCGAGCATAAGATCGGTGAGTTTGTCGAACGCAGCTATGAGAAGATGCGGATCGCGCATACCAACGAAATCGTCAGACTGCAGGCGCAGATCGACGAACTGAAAAAAGAACTTGAAAAACGTCCAGTCTCCGAACAAAGCGGTTCTTAGCAGCGATGGGACTCTACGACGTTATCGACAGGCGATACCGCCATATGCGGCGTTATAACCAGATCCTGCGTATTCTTGCGCGTTACGGGTTCGAAGACCTCGTGCAGTATATGGAGGAGAAAAAACGGTTTAAATTTCTCCGCCGGCTCATTCCGAAAAAAACGCTGGAGGAATCAAAACGCCTGACCAAGTGGGAAAAGATGCGCCTGGTATGCGAGGAACTCGGTCCGACTTTCGTCAAGTTCGGCCAGATACTCAGCAACCGGCCCGACCTGCTTCCCGAAGCGCTGATCTTCGAGCTGGAAAAACTGCAGGACAACGTCCCTCCTATTTCCGGCGAAAAAGCCGCGGCCGTGGTGGAAGAACAATTCAAGAAAAAAATCAGCGAGTTGTTCGACGATTTCGACATGAAACCGTTTGCGTCGGCATCGATGGCCCAGGTACACCGCGCGAAACTGAAAACCGGCGAAGAGGTTGTCGTAAAAATCCAGCGGCCCGGGATCAAAGAAATGATCCTGGAGGATATCCGGATCATGTATGGGCTGGCGGCCATGTTTCACAAGCGCATGCCATCCATCCGTTCGTTCGACCCGGTCGGACTGGTAAAGAACTTCGAAAAAAGCATCGTCAAGGAACTCGATTTTATCCACGAGTCGGTAAGCGTGCAGCGTTTCCGCGCCAATTTTGTCGGAGGGAAAAAGGAATCGTACACATACGCACCGAAGGTGTACCAGGAGCTCACCACGGAGAAAGTGCTGACCCTGGAATTCATCAACGGGATCAAGATCACGGATATCGACAAGCTCCATAATAGTGGTATCGACCGCAAACTGATTGCAAAGCGACTTGCCGATTCTTTCTTCGGGCAGGTTTTCGATTACGGTTATTTTCACGCCGACCCGCACCCGGGAAACCTGTTCGTGATGAAGGACAACGTGATCTGCTTCGTCGATTTCGGGATGATGGGCAGCGTGATGACGAAGGACCTCGAGCAGATCGGGCATCTTTTCCTGGCTGTGAAAGACCGCGATGTGCGGCGGATCATCCGTTCGCTGCAGCAACTGTCGGACAACCCGGTGATCGATAATTTCCGGGAACTGGAAAGCGACCTGGACGAATTCGTGCAGGATAATTCGGTACGGAGCATGCACGTGAACGAGATGAGCACTATCCTGCTCGACATGAAAGACATTATCGTAAAGCACAATATGCGCGTGCCGGCGCATTTCTTTTTGCTGGCGCGTTCGATCGTAACGCTGGAAGGACTTATCCGCCATCTCGACCCGGAACTGGACCTGATGGCCATGGCGCGGCCCAAAATGAGCCGTGTGCTCCTGCGTCACTACAACCCGATCCAGTTCACCAAGCGCGTACTCAAATCGGTATACGAACTGGGTATGTACATGGAAGATTTCCCGCGCGACCTGAAAAACGCGATCCGGAAAATAAATACGGGGAAGGTCAAAGTGGAGCTCGAACACAAGGGAATCGATCCGTTCATTCATACGCTCAACCGCATCGCCCGGCAACTCGTGTCGGCGATTATTATAGGTTCGCTCGTGATCGGTTCTTCCCTGCTGATTCTCGCCGGCGTAGAACCGAAATGGAATGGCGTTCCCGCCCTGGGCGTCGCCGGCCTGATCATCGCCGGGGTACTGACGCTCGGTATGCTGAACAATATCCGGAAAGGCGATCGCGATACCGAAGAGATTGATCCGCGGTTGAAAGACCAGTAATACGGATTGTTTAAAATTCCTCTTCGTACCCGTTACAAAACCGGGATTGATTTACATCGGAATAATAATTACTAAGTGGCAGGAGTTTTGATTTGTTTAAACAAGGAGTACGCAGATTTTGACGACGTCCCTGTAATACCAAAACTGCTCCTGCTGCTGCCTCCTGCCACTGGAACTATTCCGACGTCCACCAACAGTTTTCCTGTAAAACGATTCGCCGGAGGAATTTTAAACCTATTCGTTATTGCCCGAATGCTTTTTTCACATGCCCGAAGGCTTCGTCCATCTCTTTGGTGAAATGTCCCCAGTGTTCCGCTAATCCCGGCTTGCGTTTTTCCATCTTCTTTTTCATCCCGGCCAGTTTTTCTTTCAGGCGCGTGCTGAAATCGTCCATTTCTTTTTTCTTTTTGCCTCCCAGGTTCCCCTCGATCTTATCTTCGATCAGCTGCAGTTTGATTTTGACCTGTTCGAGTTCAGCCTTCAGTGCGGCCGCTTCTTTGCCGTTACCGAAACCAGCCTTGCGGATCAGGACTTCCAGCTCGTGAATGGCTTTCATTATTTTTTTCTTCTGTTCCAGCAGCACATCGCGGGTATCGGCTTTTCCCAAAGCCAGCTGCACCCGGAGGTGTTCGAGTTTCGCTTTAAAAGGCTCCGCCTGCTTTTCATATTCCGCCGCTTTCCGTTTGGCTTTCTGCAGCGATTTTCGGAGACCTGATTTCACTTCTTCAAATTTGTCGCGGGCCTCCGCTTTGCCCAGCGCAAGCTGAAGCTGAAATTCTTCGAGACGACGCGCCGCTTCATCGAGATAGCCGATGAACGAATCGATTATTTTCTTTTCCTGGACTGCCATGGTGTTTTGTTTTATTCAAAAGCGTTTCAGCGCCGTTGATGTTTTTTCAGGTATCAATGTTCGCCACCTTTTTCAGAAAGCGGGCTGATGCTAATCAATAAAACGGGTGAGATTAATCATATGTACCGGGAAAGGTACCGGCTACTTTTACCAAACACCATGACGAAACGTCCATCCATTTTTAAGCAATGGTTCGAGGAGACCGGGAATCTTTCGGCATTCGCCGGCCGCTACCTCCGCGATTCTCTCCGCCCGCCCTACGATTTCGGCGAATTGCTGCGGCAAGCGTTCGAGGTCGGTTACCGGTCGCTGGGATTGGTCGCCATTACGGCATTCATCATGGGACTCGTTATAACGATCCAGTCGCGCCCCACGCTGGTAGAATTCGGCGCCGAGTCGTGGCTGCCGGCCATGGTTTCCGTTTCACTTGTCCGCGAAATCGTTCCCGTGGTAACCGCGCTGATCTGTGCGGGCCGTGTGGGATCGGGCATCGGCGCCGAACTCGGTTCGATGAAAGTGACCGAGCAGATCGATGCAATGGAAGTTTCGGGCACCAACCCGTTCAAATACCTCGTGGTTTCGCGCATTACGGCCGCCACGCTCATGCTCCCGATACTGGTGGTGATCGCCGATGCCGTTTCGCTCTGGGGAGCGTATATCGGTGTCAATATAAAAGGCGTGGTGAGTTACGATCTGTATGTCCGCCAGGTTTTCGATACGCTCGAATACAGCGATGTCGTACCCTCGATCATCAAATGCGTTTTCTTCGGATTCGCCATCGGGCTGATCGGATGCTTTAAAGGATATACCACGACCAAAGGCACGGAAGGTGTAGGCATGGCGGCCAATGCGGCTGTGGTGGTTTCTTCGCTGGTCGTTTTCATCATCGACCTGCTCGCCGCACAGATTACGGACTTATTGAACCTGAACTGATGGAAAGCGATAACGGGAACAGCATTTATGCCAAATTCGCCAACGGCGAGCCGGTTCTCCGCGTCAGCGGTCTGAAAAAATCATTCGGTACACACGTGGTGCTCGACGGCTTCGACCTGGTGCTGACCAAGGGAGAAAACATCGCAGTACTCGGCCGTTCCGGATCGGGTAAATCCGTACTCATCCGTTGCCTGGTGAGGCTGACCGAATCGGACGAAGGTATCATCAACATGCTCGGGCTGGATGTGCCCGACCTGGGGCAGGATGCGCTTGATAAACTGCGCGCGGAAATCGGTTTTCTTTTCCAGAGCAGCGCGCTTTACGATTCGATGACCGTGCGCGAAAATCTTGAATTCCCTTTACGCAGGCACAGTAAACACCTTACACAAGCCGAAAAAGACCAGATGGTGCAGGAAGCCCTCGACAATGTAGGCCTTTCCGATACCGCCGACCTGATGCCTTCGGAACTTTCCGGCGGCATGCGCAAGCGGATCGGTATTGCCCGCACGATGATCATGAATCCCGGCATCATGCTGTACGATGAACCGACTACTGGGCTCGACCCGGTAACCGGTCGCGGAATCGGGAAACTTATGCTGGAGATGAAAAAAAAATACAATACGTCTTCCATCATTATTTCGCACGATATGGGTTGCGTGAAACAAACGGCCGACCGGATCGTGGTGCTTGTAAACGGCCGCTGCCGGGCGCTGGGGACTTACGCAGAACTTGAAAAATCGGAGGATCCGGACGTGCACAGTTTTTTTGAATGAACGACTATGAAAAAAGCAACGGGAAATAAAATCAGGCTCGGCCTGTTCGTTACAGGGGGGATTTTCCTGCTGATGGCAGCCCTGTATATGATCGGGAGCCGCCGGAATATTTTCAGCGATACGGTGAAAGTAACCGGTGATTTTTACAATGTGGACGGCCTGATGGTCGGTCACAACGTGCGTTTCTGCGGCATCGACGTGGGAACCGTCGACGAGATCGAATTTGTAAACGATTCGTCGGTTCGCGTAACCATGCTCATTTCGCAGGACATGCAGAAACATATCCGTTCCAACGCTATCGCCTCCATCGGTACTGACGGGCTGATGGGAAACAAACTGGTGAGCATCAGCCCGCGCGGCGGAACTGCGGCATATATCAAAGACAACGACGCGCTGGAAACACTGCGGCCCGTGGAAACCGGCGAGATGATCCGCACCCTGAAAGTGACGAACGATAACCTCGCCGCAATTACCGACGACCTGCGCACGATCACGGAGAAAGTGAATACGCGCAATACCCTCTGGAGCCTGCTGCTGGACACGGCCGTAGCCGAAAACGTGAAGCAGGCGATCGTGGATATCCGTATTACCGGCCGGAATTCGGCCGTAGTTACCGGTGACCTTTCGCGGATCGTAAACGGTATCCGGGAAGGCAAAGGTTCGGTGGGCGCCATTATCAGCGACACCACGCTGTACGGGCAGGTGAAACAAACCATCGTCGATATCAAACTGGCGGGAGAACGTACGGCCATCATCACCGGCAACCTCGATAGCCTGATCGGATCGGTGCGCAAGGGCGAAGGCAGTATCGGCGCACTGATTATGGATACTTCGTTTGCACATAAAATCAACAAAACGCTGGACAACCTGGAAGACGGTTCGGATAATTTTAACCAGAACATGGAAGCGCTGAAGCAGAGTTTCCTGCTGCGCAAGTATTTCCGCAAACAGGCCAAACAGCAACCGCCGAAATAGCGGCCCGGCGGCCTTCGCTCCTTTTCTCAGAGCCTGTTAGGAAATTATCCTTCCGGTTTTCAGGGCGTCTTTTTTGCCCGCTTTTCGTTGCTTTTTTCGCCTGTAGTATCCAACTACTTGCTCAAAAAGCGCCTTGATCGGACAAAAAACACACTCCTGAAACCTCGAAAAACAAATTCCTAACAGGCTCTCAGAAAACATTTTTTCTTCTTTTGCACGTTGAAAAATCTTCTAATTTTGCGCCCGGAGAGGTGGCAGAGTGGTCGATCGCGGCGGTCTTGAAAACCGTTGAGGGTTAAACCTCCGGGGGTTCGAATCCCTCCCTCTCCGCCAGACTTCGCCCGCCACCCGCAAGCCTCTTCTATGGCTTCGTCTGGCGGGCTTTTTCTTTTGATCTTTCAGGTAACCGAGGCTTTAGCGTAGGTTACTGCTCTAACTCACAAGGCATCCCGCCGGAAATAGCGGGATGTTTTTGTTTCTCCGTAATTCTTCACTTGTACACTTATAGCTAACGGCACGCAAAACATTTATCGGAAAAATCGCAGAAAAATTTGCGTAGCTAAATAACTACATATATATTTGTAGTCAAATAACTACACAATGAATTTACGACGAGACGTATTTCAAGCCATAGCCGACCCGACCAGGAGGGCTATTCTGCTGCTGGTGGCTTCGCAATCGATGACAGCAGGTGCCATAGCCTCCAACTTTGACACGGCCAGGCCGACCGTTTCAAAACACCTGCAAATACTCACCGAGTGCGAATTGCTTGAACAAGAGCAAAACGGCAGGGAAATTCATTATCACCTCAACGCAAAAAAAATGAAAGACGTAGCCGATTTTATTGAACCATTCCGCAACATGTGGGATGACCGGTTTAATAAACTGGAGAGCATCATGAAAAAATACAAGACAAAAAAATAGTATGCCATGGAACGAAAAACAAAAATCAAGGCCGAAGACGGCAAACAGGAATTAGTGATTACAAGGGAATTCGATTTGCCGCTGGAATTACTTTTTAAAGCGTTTGCAGAACCCGAAATTGTTGCGCAATGGATGGGAACGAAAGTGCTGAAACTCGAATGTAAAAAGCACGGCAGCTACCAGTTTGAAACAACTGATCCGATGGGGAACAAACACGGTTTCAACGGAACAATCCACGACTTTGTTCCGAACCGGAAAATCACGCGGACATTTGAAATGGAGCACACGCCTTTCCCCGTCCAGCTGGAGTTCCTGGAATTTGAAAAACTGGCTGACGACACCAGCAAACTCACGATGCAGATCGTGTACAAATCCGTGGCACACAGGGACCAGATGCTTCAACTGCCTTTTGCCCAGGGCATCAACATGGCGCACAACCGCCTGCAAGACGTCGCACGCCAATTAAAATAAGACCCGATGAAAAAGAGAAATAAAATCATCTACTGGATTGCCACGGCCTGGCTTGCACTGGGCATGCTCTCGACAGGGATAGTACAATTAATCCGGATGAAAGAGGATGTAGCTAAAATTACAACTTTGGGTTACCCGGTCTATCTCCTGACAATAATAGGTGCATGGAAAATCCCTGGAGTAATCGTATTGCTTATTCCTAAATTTGCTTTACTGAAGGAATGGGCTTATGCAGGCTTTTTCTTCATCATGTCGGGAGCGGTATTTTCACATATCGCATCCGGAAGCCCGGCAGAAGAACTGTTTCCCCCGTTGCTGCTCCTGGTCCTGACCATGGTATCGTGGTATTTCAGACCTGCAAACAGAAAATTTATCCCGGCAGCTTCCGGGACAATTAACCAATGAATGAACGGCATGAATCCTAAGGTTGATTGGTACTTCAGTAAAAACAGGAAGTGGCAGGAAGAAACCGAGACATTGAGAACGATCGTGCTCGACTGCGGGCTGACTGAGGAATTAAAGTGGGGTGTTCCCTGTTACACGTTTCCCTCCACGAAAGGCAAGCGGAAATGCAACATCGTTTTAATACATGTGTTTAAAGAATACTGTGCGCTTTTATTTTTCAAAGGCGCCTTGTTAAAGGATCCCGATGGTATCCTGATCCGGCAAACGGAGCATGTACAGGCGGCGCGCCAGGCCCGGTTCACGAATGCCCGGGAAATAGTAAAAAAGAAACGCATCCTGAAAGCCTGTATTTTGGAAGCCATTGAAGTGGAAAAAGCCGGTTTGAAAGTACCTTTGAAAAAGACTAAAGAATTCTCTGTTCCCGGGGAATTTCAAAACAAACTGGATGAGATCCCTGCCTTGAAAACTGCTTTTTATGCACTGACACCGGGACGGCAAAGAGGATACCTTCTTTATTTTGCCGCAGCCAAACAAACCAAGACCCGGGAATCAAGGGTTAAAAAATATATGCAGCAGATTCTCGATGGAAAAGGGTTGGATGATTAACCGTATTTTCAACAGATACACTACAAAAACAGGAAGAACATGAATAGCAATAAAAAGAAGTTGTCATCCGGACAACGTGAAGAACTGCTCAGCGTATTGAAAACCCGTTTTGAGAAAAACACGAACCGCCATAAAGGTCTTGACTGGGCTAAAGTACAGGCTAGGCTGCAGGCGAAGCCTGAAAAACTGTGGTCACTCCATGAAATGGAAAAAACCGGCGGTGAACCGGATGTTGTGGGGCATGATAAAAAGACGGGCGAATACATTTTTTATGATTGCTCGGCGGAAAGTCCCAAAGGCCGAAGAAGTATTTGTTACGACCACGAAGCGCTGGAGTCGAGAAAGGAACATAAACCGGAAAACAGCGCGATCGAAATGGCAGCCGATATGGGCATTGAACTTTTAACCGAAGAACAATACCGGGAGCTACAGAAACTTGGAAATTTCGATACGAAAACATCGAGCTGGATCATAACACCTGCCGATATCCGGAAACTCGGTGGCGCGCTTTTTTGTGATCGCCGTTACGACACGGTCTTCGTATATCACAACGGTGCAGAATCTTATTATGCCGCCAGGGCTTTTCGTGGCTCGCTGCGGGTTTGATCCAGATGGTCACCATGGCTGATTTTGACTATTAAAATCTTCCTTTCCAGTTCTGTGACCGGTTTTCTTGCGCGGTTGCTGAGGAGGATTTAATAATTCACGAAGAGCCGAAAAAATCAGCTTTATATCCCCGCTATTCTTAACCACCCGGTTTTCCATCCTTTCCAGGAAAGTAAAAATATATTTGCGCAACCGAATGATTGCATTATATTTGCAACCGAATAGTTGCGCAACAAATTCAAAACGACCATGAGAAGAGACGTATTCCAGGCGATTGCAGACCCGACCAGGCGGGAAATAATCAACCTCATCGCGCACCAGTCGCTCACGCCCAACGCCGTTGCCGATAGTTTCGACGTAAGCCGGCAGGCCATTTCGAAACACATCAAAATTTTAACGGAGTGCGGCATCCTGGTAATCAAACAGCAGGGACGGGAACGCCTCTGCTCCGTCCGCGCTGACAAGCTGGACGAAGTTTCGGACTGGCTGGATAAGTTCCGGAAAATATGGGAGCAGCGATTCGACAGGCTGGATATACTATTAGGCAAAATGAAATCCTCCTACGCTAAAGCTTCGGAGAATAAAACAAAATCCAAATGACGACGAAGAATCCAACACGGCTGTTAAAAGATATGCCGAACAAAAAAATTACGGTGACGAGATTATTTGATGCAGCCCCCGAACTTGTCTGGAGAGCCTGGACAGAAAAGGAACTGTTAGACCAGTGGTGGGCGCCCAAACCGTGGCGGGCGGAAACCCAAACGATGGATTTCAGGGAAGGCGGACATTGGTTTTATGCCATGGTGGGACCCGATAATACCCGGAATTGGGTACGATTTGATTACGGAAAAATTGATCTGTATAAAAATTTCCACGCGACCGATTCATTTTGTGATGAGCATGGAAATCCGACGCATGAGTTTCCGGGCATGAACTGGAAAAACGAATTTCATGCAGACGGCGCAGGAACGAAAGTGGTTGTTGAAATTAAATTCAACAGCGAAGCCGACCTTCAGAAAATAATTGAACTGGGCTTTGAAGCCGGGTTCACAGCTGCATTAAGTAACCTGGAGCATTATTTAAGTACGCAATTCAAAATCCGCAAAGAACTAAAAACAAATAATATGGCGAGAGTAGCGACATACCTGAACTTTCCCGGCAAGACCGAGGAAGCATTCAACTTCTACAAAAAAGTATTTCACGGCGAATTTTCAGGCGTGGGCGTGGGCCTCCGCCGTTTCGGTGATATCGAAATGCCCCCCGGGATGCCGCCGATGAGCGAAGCGGACAAAAAACTGATCATTCACGCAGAGCTTACGATTATGGCGGGGCATGTGCTGATGGCTACCGACTCGCCGGAAAGCATGGGTTTTGAAATGAAGCATGGCAATAACATGCACATCAATCTTGAGCCGGAGTCCAAAGAAGAAACCAAGCGCCTGTTCGATGCACTTTCCGAAGGTGGTAACATCAGTATGCCTTTGTCCGACATGTTCTGGGGCGCGTACTTCGCATCATTTACGGACAAGTACGGAATCAACTGGATGCTGAACTTCCAGGCCAGGGATTAAACCGGTAAAACGATCATGTGCATGAAAAATCAAACCAAAATCACCGCCGAACCGGGCAGGCAGGAACTGTTCATTACCCGGGAATTTGAAGCACCGCCGGAAATGGTATTCAAAGCGTTTACCATTCCCGAATGGCTTGCGCAATGGATGTTGCCCGCGGAGCAGAACATGCGCGTCGATTTTATGGATTACAAAACAGGCGGTTCATACCGGTTCATTCTTTCGAATATAAACGGCAGGGACATCGGCATCTTCGGCGTGGTTCACGAAGTTTCTGCGCCGGAAAGAATCATCCGGACTTTTGAATACGAAGGTTTGCCTGAACGAGGGCATCTTGCTTTGGAGAAAACCGTGTTCGAAACCTTGCCGGGCGAACGGACAAAAGTCACGATTCAATTCATCTGCGAATCGGTGGAATACCGGGACGGGCTGGTCAATTCCGGCATGGAAAAACATACTTCGGAAAGTCACAAAAAACTGGATGAACTGCTGGCAAAATCAAACGCGACTAATTAAACACACTATGGCAAAACTGAGCGTATTCAATTTCATAACCCTGGACGGCTATTTCAAGGGCCCGAACGAAGACACGAGCTGGCATAAGCACGGCAAGGAGGAAAGCGAATTCTCCGAGGAAAGTCTTAAATCCGGGAACATCCTGCTTTTCGGACGTGTGACCTATGAGATGATGGCGGGTTTCTGGCCGACGCCGGCAGCATCCGGACTTTTCCCGGAAGTAGCTAAAAGTATGAATGCCGCAGAAAAAATCGTTTTCTCGAGAACCATGAAACATGCCGGATGGAGCAATACCCGGATCATAAAGGACAACCTGGTTGAAGAAATAAGAAAACGAAAACAGGTACAGGGAAAAGACATGACCATTCTCGGCAGCGGAAGTATTCTGACCCAGCTTGCCGAACAGGGACTGATCGATGAATACAAGATCATGATCGACCCGGTTGCGATCGGTAACGGCACGCCGATATTCAAAGGCATAAAACGCCCGCTCGATTTAAAACTTACAGAAACAAAAACATTCCGGAGCGGCGTTGTCCTGCTTTGCTACCAGCCGAACATGGAGTGATCAAAAAAACAACTGACATGATCGAGGTTTTCAAAACGAACGTGCAAAACGAATCCGTTGCTGAAGAGATACGCTCAGCACTGCGCAAGGAATTACCCGGTTCGGCAATCCACTTCGACCTGGAGGATTGCGACCATGTTTTACGGATCGAAGGCGTATCTGTAAATCCCGCTCTCGTGATCAGCACATTGAAAAAAAGAAATGTGCATTGCGAAGTCATGGAATAAACAAGCAGAACAATACACAAAACCATAAAAAACAGACGATGAAAAATCAAACCAAGATCACCGCCGAACCGGGTAAACAGGAACTGTTCATCACCCGTGAATTTGAAGCGCCGCGCGAACTGGGGTTCCGTGCATTCTGCGCACCGGAATTGCTGCTGCAGTGGCTTGGTCCGCGCGACATGACCATGGAAATTGACAGGCTGGACAACCGGACCGGCGGTTCGTACCGTTTTCTGCATTGCAATGCCGGCGGAAATAAATTCGGATTCAACGGCGTTATTCACGAAGTGGCTGAACCGGAAAGACTGATCCGTACATTTGAGTTTGAAGGACTGCCCGAAAAAGGACACGTTTCACTGGAAACCGCAACATTCGAAGCGCTTCCCGGGGAAAGAACAAAACTGGTTATTCACTCCGTATTCAGATCGGTGGCCGACCGCGACGGTATGGTGATGTCGGGCATGGAACGCGGCGTGGTGGATTCACACCAACGGCTGGATGAACTGCTGGCAAAAGGGTTTTAATTTTAAAATGATCCGATTTGAAAATTTGAAAATGACCCGATTTGAAAATGCCTGCCATCTTCTCCATTTTCAAATCTTCAAATCGGATCATTGGCTCAATTGAACAACATGGCAAAAAAAGCAGGAACTGGTACGCTGACCGCAAAACATTTTATCGAACAGCTGAAACGCTTTCAATCGGATGCGGAATTGCAGAAAATCCAGCGGTACTTTAAAACCGGCGAAGGGCAATACGGCGCAGGCGATACGTTTATGGGCGTGAAAATGGGGCAGCTTTTTTCACTGGCGAAGGAATACGGCGAAATGCCGGTCGGTGAAATTGAAAAACTGCTCGAAAGCAAAATCCACGAAGTGAGAGCCGGTGGCGTAAGTATCATGGACAAAGCGTCGCGCAACAAAAAGACAACGGAAAGCCGCCGAAAAGAATTCTTTGACCTCTACATGAAACGCCACGACAGGATTAACAACTGGGACCTTGTTGATTTGGGCTGTTTGCACATGACCGGTTCTTACTTATTTGATAAGCCGCGGCAGATTTTATACAAACTCGCCAAATCGAAAAACACCTGGGAACGCAGAACGGCAATCCTGAGCACCTGCTACTTTATCCGGCAGGGTGAAGTTGACGATACATTTAAAATCGCGGAAATACTGGTGAACGATAAAGAGGACCTGGTACACAAAGCAACCGGCTGGATGCTGCGTTTTGCCGGCGACAAGGACAGGAAACGGCTCCTTCATTTTTTGGATACACATGCGGCAACAATGCCCCGCACCCTGCTCCGCTACGCTATTGAAAAACTCGACAAAAAGCAGCGGGAGCATTATATGAAACTGAAGTAAGCGACTCAATTTGAAAATGACCTGATTCGAAAATAGAGAAGATGCCTGCCATTTTCTCCATTTTCAAATCGGGTCATTGACTCAATCGGATCAATCTTTATCCAAAAACTTCTGCAACCCGATATTGACAATATGTGTCCAGCCGGTGACAAAATTTCCTTTTGCAAAGTCCGGATTGCTTGCAGGGAAAGTGTGTAGTCCTTCGTGCGTGAGCACCAGCCGGGTTTTGTTTCCGTCTGCAAACAGTTCGAAGGTAACCAGCGAATCGCCTTCGTAACCCTCGTAGCGCCACGTGTAGGATAATTTTTTGCCGGGGATCACTTCGGTTACTTTGCAGACATGCAGGTATTGTCTATCTGGTTCCGGGCCCCCCGTGAACCGGAATTCACAACCGGGTTCCGCCCGGAAATCAGGCAGATCAAAATACCATTGCTTCATCTCGTCCTTATCGGATATCGCTTTCCAGACTTTTTCGACCGGTGCGTTATATATCCGTTCTATGACAAAGGGCTTAGCTGATTTTTCTTTTTCCGACATGTTTTTTCTTTTTTGATGGTGAATTTTTTTGTTTTTTTTCTTTGGCCTGCACACGGTCGAGGTACGCTCCGAGCGCATCCAGTTTGGTCGTCCACATTTTCCGGTATTGCTCTACCCAATCCGAAACTTCCCGCAGTTTACCCAGTTTCGCTTCGCAGTAACGTTCCCGCCCGTGCTGCTGAACCGTGATCAAACCGCATTCGGCCAGGATGCGGATGTGTTTGGAAATTGCCGGGCGGCTGATGTCGAAATTAGCCGCCACGCTGTTCAGGGTCAACTTTTGCCCGGCCAGCAAGCCCAGGATGGCTCTCCGGTTCGGATCGGCAATCGCCTGGAATACGTCTCTGCGCATACGAATGTGATGCTTATTATGTAACCGTTCGGTTACAAATATAGGAAACCATTTGGTTACGCAAAAAAAATACTTAAAAAAACAGAAAAACGACTTCCCCGTTTTTTGGATGCGCACGCGGCGACCCGGCCCCGCCCCCTGCTCCGCTACGTTATTGAAAAGTCAGACAAAAAGCAGCAGGAACATTATATGAAACAGAAGTAAGCGACTCAATTTGAAAATGACCCGATTTGAAAATGGAGAAGATGCCTGCCATTTTCTCCATTTTCAAATCGGGTCATTGGCTCAATCGGAAAACATTTTACGCCACCAGCCCCGACCGTTTGAGCAACTGGATCAGCGGAAGAGGAAGTATACTTGCACAGGCCACGAGCAGCCAGCCCT
>VBWE01000030.1:1113-101034 GCA_006218065.1 Bacteroidota bacterium | reverse complement strand
CCAGCCCTGTGCGTTCAAAACGCCGAGATGCAGGATACTGTTCAGGGACGGGATAAAATAAAAGGCAAAAATAACGGCTGCACAAAAACCGACAGCCAGCCATAAATACCGGTTCCGGGTAACGGGATTCACAAAGAAATTTTCTTTGGCCGCGGCCAGGTTTAACGGGTGCAGCAACTGCGCAAATGCAATGGACAGGAAAGCAATCGTGCTGCAGGTCTGGGCGGAAAACTGCATCACCTGGTGGCAGTAAATATACACCGGCAGCACACCCGCCACCAGCCCGAATGCATACGCGATGATCGAAAACCATTTTTTCCTGCTGACGATCGGTTCGTCCGGCGGCCGCGATTTTTTCTTCATTACCAGCGCGCTTCCGTCATTCATGCCCAGGGCCAGCGCCGGGAAAACATCCGTCACGATATTCAGAAACAAAATCTGCAGCGGCAACAGCGGCAAACCCAGGTCGAGGAAAGCTCCGCAGGACACGATAACGATCTCGCTCAGGTTGCACGACAGCAGGTAAACAATAAAACTGCCGATATTATCATAGATCACCCGGCCATATTTGATCGCTTTCGCTATGGATGCGAACGAATCATCCTGAAGCACGAGGTCCGCCGCTTCACGGGCCACCTGTGTTCCGCGTTTGCCCATGGCAATGCCGATATCCGATTTTTGCAGGGCCGGCGCATCATTCACGCCATCGCCGGTCATGCACACGATAAAACCTTTGTCCTGGTAAAACTTCACCAGGTCAAGTTTCTGCGCGGGCGAAACGCGCGAAAAAATAAGCGTATCCAGTATCCCGGCCCGCTCCTGCTCCGTCATCTGCCCGGGCGTTTTCAGTTCTTTGCCATGCATCACTTTGGCATCCGGACCGGAACTGAGACCGATCCGCGCGGCAATATTTTTAGCCGTTTCAGGATGATCGCCGGTAACCATGACTACGCGGATACCCGCACAGCCCGGTAAAAATGAGTTCCCGCATAAAATCATTATTCCCCGGAACCCGGTCTTTATAAGCAAAAGCAAGCACGCGCAAACCGCCTGATGCCAGCTGATCGGTCCGATCGGCCCATTCTTTTTTTTCTTCGCCGGTAAGCGGCTGCACGGTTCCGTCTTTGAGGATATAGGAAACATGACGAAGCACTTCTTCCGTAGCTCCTTTCACCGCGACTATCTTTTCTCCTTCCGATTCATGAACCGTGCCCATCATTTTAACGTTGGAGTCGAAAGGCTGCTCATACACGCGGGAAAATACACGGGCGATTTCGGAAAGTAAACCGGAGCGGTGATATTCTCCCAGTTTGAGCAGGGCCACTTCAATCGGGTCTCCGACCGGGTTTTCGGAATCGGTGAAAGATGCGTTATTGCAGAGTATGCCTACATGAAGCAGTTTCTGCAAACTCTCCTGCTCATGCGCGCTGAGTATGTGCGGCAGGTAGCTGATCGATTTTTCCGTTTCATTCCAGGTAATCCCGATATTTTTCCCGGGAAGACAGATCGTGTTTACCTGCAGCCGGTTTTGTGTGAGCGTCCCGGTTTTATCGGTCAGGATTACGTTTGCCGAACCCAGCGTTTCCACCGCGGCCAGTTTTTTCACGATCACCTGTTGCTTCGCCAGTTTCAGCATGCCCCGGGCAAGCGTAATTGTGGCTACGATCGGCAGGCCCTCCGGGATGGCGGCGACGGCGAGGGCGATAGACACTTTCAGCATGGCCAGCAGGTCGCTGCCGCGGATCACGCTGAACAAAAAGAACAGCAGCACCACCGGTACAAAAATCCAGATCAGTTTCCGGCTGAACGCGTTCAGCTTTACGTTTAAAGGAATTTCTTCTTTCCCGGCGCCCCGGACCAGGCCCGAAATCCTGCCCAGCTCGGTGTGCATGCCCGTTCCCACCACCAGCGCATTACCGTTTCCTTTGGTCAGCGCGGTTCCTTTGAACACCATATTGATCCTGTCGGCAGCCAGCGTTCCTTCGGGCAAAGGATCCGTTGATTTCTGCACAGGCACCGATTCACCTGTCAGCGGCGATTCATCCACTTCGAGCCGGGAAACCGATAAGAGCCGGGCATCGGCAGGAACGATATCACCGGCATCGAGGAACAGGATATCGCCGGGAACGATTTCTTCGGAAGGAATTTCAACAAGTCTGCCGTTTCTCCAGGCTTTTGCAAAAACCAGGTCGAACTTTTTCAGCGCATCCATCGACCGCATGGCCTGCATTTCCATCCAGTAGCCGATAAAGGCATTGATGAACAGGACGACGAGGATCGCCACGGTTTCCTGGTAATCCCTGAAAAAGAAGGATACCGCGGCGGCGGCCAGCAACAGGTAAATGATGGGATTTTTGAACTGGGCAAGAAAAACAAGCAGGCGTTTTGTTTTTTTCTCTGCCGCAAGCCTGTTCCCGCCGAATAAGGCAAGCCGGCGTACGGCTTCTTCCTGCGCCAGTCCCTGCACGGCGTCCGTTTCAAAAACCCGAACAAGCTCATCAGCAGGCAAGGCATGGTAAGAAACACTTTGCGGCAATACTTTCATATGGGCATGATCACAAGGAAACAAGTACAAAGCAAGCAGCATAAGCAACCTGTCCGCATGAGCGATGTCATCGCCCGCTTTGATTATTATCATGACCGGGGCAGAAATCGTTCTTTCATCAGCCGGTTTTACAAAAAAACTGATCCTGCCTGTCCAAATCGCTGCCCGGTATTCGTCATTACACCGGAAACCGGGTAATTTCACCCGGAAGCAAACCTGTACTATGAAGCCAGTAGATGTTATTACCGAAATCGAAATCGCATGCCCTGTTGAAAAAGTCGCTGACTTTTCCGGGAACCCGGATAATGCACCGCGGTGGTATGTCAACATTAAATCCGTAGAATGGAAAACGGCCCGTTCGATGACTATCGGCGCGCAGATCGCATTCCAGGCGCAGTTTCTCGGGAAAAAACTGGCTTATGTTTACGAGATCGTGGAATATATCCCGAACGAAAAACTCGTGCTGCGCACTGCCGACGGGCCTTTCCCGATGGAAACCACGTACCGCTGGGAGCAAATCGGCGAGAGCCGTACGCGGATGATTTTACGGAACCAGGGCAAACCTTCCGGATTTTCCGCACTGTTCGCCCCGTTTATGACTTCGGCTATGCGGAGAGCAAACCGGAAAGATCTGCAACTGCTGAAATCAATTCTCGAGAAATAAAAACGGATCCGTTTCAATCATATACCAAAACGATCATGACTTACTCCATCAAACACCTGTTTCATATCAACGCCAAACCCGGCGACGTTTATAAAGCCATCTCCTCCATCGAAGGACTTCAGAACTGGTGGACGATTGAAACATCCGGCAATACGGAACAGAATCGCATCATCCACTTTCGCTTCGGCGCCAATGGAGGACCGGATATGAAAGTAACCGAATCAAAACCTGGCGAAAAAGTTTGCTGGCAATGCGTATCCAGTCCGCACGGCTGGCTTGACCATACGTTCACATTTTTGCTGGATGAAAATGAAGGCAAAACCCGCGTACGTTTCTCGCACGCCGGCTGGAAAGAAACAGATGATTTTTACGCGATCTGTTCTTTTTCCTGGGGACGCTACATGGAAAGCCTGCGGCAGTTCTGCCAAACCGGGAAAGGCGAAGCGTTCGGCACCGACGGGTACAGAAAGTAAAAATATTCCCGGGCGACTGTCCAAATTACGGCCCGGCATGCGTCATTGTATTGAACCTGCATCAAACCAGTGCAGCTACTATAAATAACTAATTTTATAAACCACCCGCAGCGATCGGGACAAAAACCAAAAACAATGAAAGAATATCTCTTTTTATTCCGCGGCGGCGACGGACGCACACTGCAGCAGTCACCTGAAAAATGGCAGGCGCACATGCAGAAATGGATGCAATGGATGGGCGCTCTCGGCGAGAAAGGCCAGCTTGTAAGCGCACAACCGCTCAATGCGACAGGCAAACAGGTTACCGGCAGCAAGAAACTCGTAACCGACGGGCCTTTCATGGAAGGCAAAGAAATGGTGGGCGGTTACCTGATGTGCAAAGCCGATTCGTATGATGCAGCTGTCGACATCGCCAAAGGCTGCCCGATCCTCGAATTCGACGACGGTGTTGTGGAAGTGCGCGAGATCCAGGAACTGAAAATGTGATTTGACGCAGCAGGGAGATCATATCAACCGGCTCACCGACCATCTTTTTCGCCACGAAGCGGGAAAGATGGTTTCGGTATTGACCAAAATCTTCGGACCAGAAAATCTCGAAACCGCGGAAGATGTCGTGCAGGACACGCTGCTGCAGGCCATGCAGATATGGAAGCTGAAAGGTGTTCCCGAAAATCCTTCCGCCTGGCTTTTCCGCGTGGCCAAAAACAAAGCGATCGATATTATCCGCCGGAACAAACATTCCGTGCAGTATGATTTCAACGACAGCGAACGGGCCCTGCTCAAATCGGAATACACGCTGGCCGCTACGATGGACAGTTTATGGAAAGAAGAGCTGGTAAAAGACGACCTGCTCCGCATGATGTTCGCCTGCTGCCACCCGGGAATATCACAGGAAAACCAGGTTACGCTGATCCTGAAAACACTCTGCGGATTCAGCACCGCCGAAATCGCCAAAACATTTCTCAGTTCGGAAGACACCGTTTCGAAAAGGCTTTATCGTGCCAAAGAATTTTTCCGCGAACATAAAATCCGGTTCGAACTTCCTCCCGAAGCCGAGCTGAAAAACAGGACCGGTGCGGTACTCAACGCGATTTACCTCCTGTTCAACGAAGCATACAATTCCACGCATTCGGAAGCCGTGATCCGGAAAGACCTGATGGATGAAGCGATGGCCCTGTGCAGGTTGCTCACGGAAAACAGGCTCACGCAGTTGCCGGAAACCTATGCCCTGATGGCCCTGATGTGTTTTCACGCGTCGCGCAATGCAAGCAGGCTGACCGACGCCGGCGAAATTATTTTACTCCCGCGGCAGGACCGCAGCAAATGGAATACCGCGCTGATTGACGAAGGAAATGAGTACATGAACCTCGCTGCAAGCGGCGACCAGGTAAGTTCTTATCATATCGAAGCGGCTATTGCTTACGAGCATTGTTCTGCTGAAAGTTTTGATAAAACAGACTGGCGGAAAATTCTCGGTTTATACGATTGGCTTTGCCGGGTGGCGCCCTCCCCGATCGCCGAACTGAACAAAGCCGTTGCTGTTATGGAAGTTCACGGGCCCGCAGAAGCATTAAAGGCTCTGCTCGAAATTCCGGAGCGGAATAAAATGGAATCGTTTTATCTTTTTCACAGCCTGCTGGGCGAAGTATATTATCGCCTGAACAATTTCGATGATGCGAAGAAAAGCCTCGAAACCGCCATCCGGCTTACGCAATCGGATGCGGAGAAGAAAATCCTGCGGAATAAACTGGCTGTTTTGCTGAATTAATTAGGGGTGCCCAAACCCACAAGTCATCAAAAGGGTTTAAACCTAACTAAAAATTGAACATTTTATCCAAAATGTCCCATGGTCTTTTTGCACTTTATACGGGCAAATGGAAAGAATTTAACAGTCCTTCTTTAAATTCATAAAAGCTTACTAAGCGAAAAGGTAAAACATCTTTTTTGATATATTTTGCTGCCAAATCCTCTGAGGTCATAACAATGGAAACAACTTTAAATCCGTTGATATTGATATTATACTTTTCCCCAATCCGTTTCATGTTTCTTTCTACCCATAAGTGTCTTCGTTGATGCTTCTGTATCCAACCTTTTCTTGATTCACGACCTACTAACTTATCTACCTCCTCAATAATTTGTTTCATACTCTTGGCAACTTCGGCTTTTTTACATTCGATCAAAATAATTGACTTCTTTTCTGGAACTATAACCAAAACATCAATATCACCCAAGTCATCAGCCGAGTAAAGTTGGCCTTGAGAATTAATAAAAACTTCTTTGTCGATTATGATATTTTGAACACTCTTAGATATGTAGTCAAATACTTCGTTAACAAACGAATGCCCCTTCTCATTTAGTTTTTTTCCAATTATAGCTGCTAATCTTCCACCTTCTTTTACACGTAGTTTCCCCGAATATATCAAATACAATATCTGCATAGCAGAAACATACACTTGTCTCGGCCCCCAGAAATAGGTAGTTTGATCTAAAGTAGAATTATAATATTTCATTATAGGCTTTCGTAAGAGGGCTAATCTTCTGTCATATCTCCACGGCATAATATCAAAGGGTTTATAGTCATTTGGTATCTCCGTAATTTCTGACCGAGAGACTAATGAATAATAGTTCACAATACGGGTAAATTCTCCGTCTGTTAAATCAGGTATGATTTTTTTTGCTTCAGTTAAAAGTCCGGTTTCCGACATTCTCATAAAGCCTGGGTCATTTAAAAATCCTAGATGCACAAGGACATGAGAAAATTGCAACACCTTAGTAAGGCTAATTCCAAACTCTTCTTCGAATGCTTGATCGATACTATCGGGAATGTCTTTTGATGTATCATATTCCTTTTCTATAAATTTGGCAGCGAATTCGTCAATAGCATCTGTAACTTCTTCTTTTGCATGTGCCATACGGAAAGGGTCAAACACTTCACGATCTAAAGTCTTGTCTGTTCCAATTCTACCTGACGGAAGTATGTTAATTTTGACGTCAAATAATTCATACGTAATTTGATCCCCTATCATTCCCCAAGATATTATTTGCTCCATAAGAGCAATCATTTGATCAATTACAGATTGACTTGGAACTTGTTCTGTCTTTCCGGGACATGCAACTATATGCTCTAAAAGACAGCGCACACATAATGCCACTTTATCAATATCATGGAAGCTCTCATTGATATTGCTAATTTGTTCTTCAACAGTAACGTAACATGCAATTTTGGTAGGGGTTTCTAACAAACGAGCTCGTCTCTTTTGAATCAAGCTTTCGTTCTGCCGAGTAAGATGTTCTATAAGATACTCTGCATTATAATTTGCAATTAAGGCCATTAATTCCGGCAATAATATTTCTCCAACTAGCCTTACAACAAATTGCCGTTTGCATCTTTCTTCAATATCAATTAGCTTTTCGTCAATTACCCCAGTTCTTCTGAGATTAGGAACAAGATTATCTAATATTTGATTTATATTATAATTGACTACATACCTTACTTTAGGAATATTCCGTGGGTCAACCCTAATATCGTTTTCCGTGTTGATTAGAAATACTTTCTTTTTGATTCCTTGAGGAACAGCATTATTTATTATACTTTCTATTTCACTATTTAGAACGTTAATGCCTGCACCTTGTTTTAGCATTTCATCAATACCCCTAAGAACTGCACGAACCATTGCTCGCTCGCCGTCATTATTTGCTCCATATAAATATGGCAAAACCGCTGGCGGTATTCCAAGTTCAATTTTATTACCACTGGTTTTTACTTCAAACTTGCCATCTAGGTCCGTTTCGCGTGTGAAATTATATTCGACCTCTTCAAATAAGCTTCTATTTGTGAAATCGAATTCCAATATTATTGGGTTGTTATCCAAAAGTTCTAAATGTGGTTTTAACCATTCTGTCATTTGCCATATCCAATACGCTAAAGCATCTAAAAATTCTATATATGATTTTCTCTTTGAAGAATCTATTTCGTGTATATCACCTTTGAATTCAATCCATATAGGTTGCTTATAGCCTTCTACTGCATATACAAGCCGTCTTCCGATTTCAGATAAAGGAGCATAAATAGTTTTAGCTATAGGAGTTCTGACGCAAGGATGTGATACAGGGGCATTCTCATTACGTTTATATATGATTGAGTGTATATCTTCTTTCCTTATTACTTCTGCAATAAACTTAGCAGCCCATCCTGGTTGAATCACAAGATAATTTGGTCGTTTCTCATCATTTAGGTAGAATGAATCATCATGGTCTTTATAGAGTGCATAAATATCAATTTCGTCTATAAGGGGAGGTAGACGAGTTTTTCGTGTAAACTCTTCCTTCGCGCAAACATAATTCCAAATCATTAGTGGTTCGTATTCTCTTGTTCGCATGATTAAATCGAAGTCACCAATAGGAAATGCAACAATTTTTTCTGTTTTTAATCTTGGAAAAGAAACTCCGTATTCCCTCCCAATTGCAGCGAAAAGATAAATTACCAAAATCTGGCTATTAGGATACTCGGTGTTAATTTTAGCAACCATTTCATTTGTATCCTCTTCTACTCCGTCATGCTGGAGATTGCGTCCTACAGAAGCATAAGGATGAATAGAATTATAACCTTCACCATCGTCATAACGAAGATAAATTAATGCGATTTTATCAGTATCAAATTTATAAGCGTTTCTTCGGCATTTTGAATTATTGGTAGCTATAAAACCAGGTAATGGAGTATGGTCTAGCAAAGACAAATGAATATTTAGATCATGCCATAGTAAATCGCAATAAATAGAAAGCAATTCATTCAAGCATTTATTTTTTTGAGCTTGATCAATAATAAAATGACATAGGCAAACATGAATATTAGCAGGACTAACAATATAAAAGCCTTCCTTAAAACGTATAAATGGTAAAGCAATAATTGGGATTAGATCATGATCACAGTCGCTATCTAATTTTATATCATCCAGAGTAAAGAAGTTTATAATACGTTCATCAATATTCAAATCATTAGCCCAAGCAGAGAGAGCCTCGTTAGTAATGAATAATGACTCGCTTAATATTTCTTTTTGGTTATTATCTGGTAAGACTATCTCATTTGTTTTAACGTCAACGTGCATATACCTGCTTAATCCTACACCTTTCAAAATTTCGTTAGAAATGGTTAAGAGTAGCGAAGATGCGTGACGCACAAACACTTTAAACCTATCCGGTAAGCTATTCTGGGTTTGAAAAATAGACCTTAGAAGATTGGAGAGAATATAAACACCCGAGTCTGATATTCCTGGCAAAATCAAATAGCTCCCTCCGTAAAAAGAAATACTATCTGTAAACAGATTTACTGGCGGGTCTTCGTGAAGATGATGATTAAAATGTTTATCTATAATTTGAGCAAGCTCCTCGCGATTAACGGATCCGCCTTCATTTTTACCGTAAACAAGAGCGTTAAACACGAGCAATTCTAACCTAATGTTTTTGCCGTGATTTTCCGGCATTAGAGCCGCTGCAGATAAATAATTTAATAAAAATCTTTTATTAAACGTCGACAGTATCTGAAATGGATTGGTTGTCGAACTGGTTGTAGCATTTGTTTTATCAGAATTTAAATGACAATGCTTGTATTTTTTCCCGCTACCGCAAGGGCAAGGGTCGTTTCTCCCTATTTTATTAGACATATATCTAAACTTTATCCAGTGATTTCTGCGTTTACTCCAAGACTTTTATCTACCCCAAAGACTTCTTTCTTTTCCCAATCTACTATACCTATGTATGTTTCTGTAACGATTTATATTAGATGCAATTTAAGGAAAGGTCCAAAAAGAGTAACCGCTTTGTTGGTTTTCCCTTAGAAGTGATCAGGCCTAAGGATAACGGAGTTTTGCCTACCCTACCTTTTTCTTTCCCTTTTTTCCGTACTTTTGCACGCAATTTCATGTAAAATCTACGTCAATCACCTATTCTTATGTCAGGCAACAAAACATTTACCATGATCAAACCCGATGCGGTGGGCAACAACCATATCGGACCTATTCTCGCTAAAATCAACGAAGCCGGTTTCCGCATCGTTGCCATGAAATACACGCGTCTCACGCCCGAAACGGCCGGCCGTTTTTACGAAGTGCATAAAGAACGCCCGTTTTACGGCGAACTGGTGGATTATATGTCCTCCGGCCCGATCGTAGCCGCGATTCTTGAAAAAGACAATGCCGTGGCCGATTTCCGTACGCTGATCGGCGCCACCGACCCCGCAAAAGCCGCCCCGGGAACCATCCGCGCACTTTTCGCCAAATCGATCGCCGCAAATGCGGTCCACGGTTCCGACAGCGATGAAAATGCCGCTATCGAAGGCGGTTTCTTCTTCTCGCAGCTCGAGCGCTTCTAAAAAACAGGAATCATACAGCAAAGCCCTGTCCCGGTGAATAACGGGATGGGGCTTTTTTGTTTGTCGCTTATCCTGCAGGGCTGAAATGACAAATGCAAAATGTCAAATTTCAAATGCAAAAGGGCTGGCAATGCATTTTGAACTTTATCATTTTGCATTTGAAATTTGACATTTTGCATTTTTTAACCGGGAGGAGTATTTACTTCCTGTTTCCTGTGACTGATATAAATCAAGGTTCCTGTTGATTTACATCATTCCGCATCCGCCGCACATGCCGTTGCTTTGTATCAAATCAAACTAAACACAAAGCACATCATGGATACGAGAACGATCGATGAATTACACACCGAGCACGTCGACTGGCTGAGCAAGCTCCAATTCTATGCGGATGAGATTAAACTGATGAAAGAACGCATCGGTGAAGCGGCATCCGCAAATACTTCGAAAGAAGTACTGGCGCAGGTAGAGCATTTTCAGAACCAGCTGATCGTTCAGAAAAACAATATCGATACCCTGCGCCACGAAGTGAATGATCATGAAAATTACCTGGAAAACCGCGTGGATGAAAATCCGGTTGCGGCAGGTAAACGTAAAGTGCATGATCATCCGCTGCTCCGCGACAAAATGGAGTCGTTCGAAACGCAATTCAATGCATTGCGCAAAGAACTCCAGGCTTTCCAGGCAAAGGTATACTGAGGTATCTTCCTCTGTAATCCACCTTTGCTGAACTTACCTCCCGGATCCATGGATTTTCCAGGGTGTGCAGTCCGGGAGGTTTTTTAGTGACCTTATCCGTCGATTTTGCGATTGCCGATTTGAGAATTGTAGCTTAAACGTTAGCGTCTTAGCGGTGAAGTCTGTATTCCGCTGAATTTAAGAAGTTGATTGCTGAATGCAAACTAAAGGACGCAGGGACGCTGAGTTTACGCAGAGAAAATCGCAAATCCAAAATCGGCAATCGCAAATCCAAAAATCGGAAATCCTTTTCAGTCGATTTCGAATTCCAGCTTCACCGTAATGGATGCGGACTTGCGCTTGGATGACGTGTTGTATGCTCCGCCCCAGGAATAATCTTCGGAGGAGTTCTGCGCCGTGATCTGGAAAATCCCCATCGTGGCTTTGCGCAGGTTACCGATATCGCTGCCGGCATTGTCGGCGATGTTTTCGGCGCGGGTGCGGGCGTCTTTCGTAGCGTTGGCCAGCATTTTGATTTTCAGGTCGGCGAGCTTGGTGTAAAAGTACTCCGGGCTGCCCGACGAAAGTTCCACACCCGAATCGATGAGTTCGGTTACTTCCCGCGCCAGTTTTTCAATTTTATCCACTTCGTGCGACTCAATGGTAACCGTCTGCCCGAGCAGGTAGCCGTCGAATTCGGAGCCGACGGATTCGCCTTTGTCATTGTAAAGCGTTTTGAACTGCTTGTTGATATTGACCGCCGAAAAAACGATCTCCGCTTCTTTCACTCCTTTTCCTTTCAGGTAACTACGGACAATATCGGCATCGCGTTTGAGCAAAGCGTAGGCTTCTTTCAGGCTCATCGCACGCTGCGAAAAATCCCCGCTCCAGGTAATCAGGTCGGAAGTGAAATCTTCCTGCGCCAGTCCCGTTACCGAGATCGTATCGTGCGTATCGTGCGTTTTTTTCCAGGCTCCGCCGAGAATAATGGCGGTAACGATGACACAGATACCGATGATCAAAGCGCCGGCAGCCGTATTCCTGTTGTTTGGTGTTTCCATGGTGTGTTTTGTTTGAATGTATTCCCTGAACGCAATTTTCGTACGTTTCATGCATCAAAAACGAATCATGCGGATAAGTGTAGGCAATCTTTCCATAATTGCAGGAAGCAAATCAGAACTTGCCTACACGGATCACACGGTACCCCGAATCTACTTTAAAAACCGCTACCCGGTACTTCAGCGCATCATTTACCGGGGAAAGCGAAAGGTCTTCGTTGATCACGGGCGTATGATCGATATCCGAATAAAACATCAGCACCGAACCCGGCGTTTTGCCGTCAAGATGTTCCTGCGCGATTTCTGCCAGCTCAACTGCGCCGGTATCCCGCGCCCAGGCTGTACAAAATTCATTTCCCGTTTTTATATCCATGCGCTTGCTGATGATCCTGTACGATTCATCCACCGGGATAGGTGCATTGGCCGGCAGTTCTTCAGGTCCCAAATCATGCGTAGGTTTCGCCATGACCGAAGATACCGGCACACTCCTCTCATTGTATGGCTGTTGTTCCAGCATTTTGAAAAATCCGAAACTTGTTAAACAGGCAAGAAAGAAAATTCCGGCCGAAAGTCCGTAGCTGCGCGCGGGGCGTGCAATAGTGAAAAAAGTCGTCACTTTTTTTCTCGTAAACAGGAACAGCAGGAAAACATATCCCGACAGCAGCAGCGAAGTAGCGACCAGGGACCAGTCGTAAATAAAATCATACCGGCGGAATACTTCGTACAGGTCTAGATCAAGCAGTTCAATGACCAGGAACCTGAAAACAGCAGTACCGGCAATCAATGCGGGGATAATCCACATACCGAGGTACCAGCCGAAAGCGCGTTTTTCGATCAGCAGCGCAACCACCAGTCCAAGCAGGCAGGGACCGATGATGCAGAACGAAACCTGCATGAACTCGCCGAAAGCCCAGCCTGTTTTTATCCACCGCCAGGAATAGCATAAATCGGCAAGCGCAAAAAGAATCGTATAAACTATCGCGCTGCGCACCGCTTCTTCCCCGCTCTGCCGTGAAGAAATACGCAGGCCGCTCCGGAAAAAATAAATTAACCCGTTTACCGCGCGGCCGAACTGGTTGAATACTTCGTTTTTCCTCTCACGGGTTTCCTGCTCCTGTTTCCNNNTTCCAGCCTGCGCGGATATTTTCGGCATACGTACTGTCGTGTTTCCGTTTTTCCCATTCCGCTTCTGCAGCCTCCACGGCTTGTGGCTGGTAATCGCTGCGCCGCTCGAGGACTTCGAGCAGTTTCTCGTCGGAAAGCGATGCCATTTTTTCGGAAAAAGGATTCATTCCAGGTAGCTGTAAAACTAAGTCGGTGTAAATATAAAGATCGTTTTGCAGTATGTCTTTTTTTCAGCGGCAGGAGGCAGTCGGCAGCGGTAGTCATTTGGTACGCTCGCATGTCGCCTGGGATTTTCGGTGACATTTCTGTAATACGGAGACTGCCTCCTGCCTCCTGCCGACTGCCACTGCCGCTTAGCAAATACATCGCGATTTAAAGTGACGTTAAATGGGAAAAGAAAACTTCGCGGAAAAACCTACTTCTTCGAAACGCGTTCCAGGTTCAGCATATTGGTGGGATCCATTGTCATATTTTCTACCCCTTTCTGCACGAGCCGCACGGCCTGGTCATAGTACAACGGAATTACGGGCGCTTCGTTGATCACGATCTGGTCCATCTGGCGGAAGAGATCGGCGCGGACCGTGTCATTTTGCTCGATCATGCTCCGTTCGTACAATTTATCGAAAAGCGGGTTGCTGAAATGCATGTAATTGCTTCCTTCGGGGCAGAAATTCTTGCTGTAAAAAACGGACATGAAATTTTCCGCGTCGGGATAATCACCTACCCACGATTTGCGGAAGAGATTGACTTTCGCATTCGACACGGCCGATTTAAACGGTGAAGGTTCCATCACGTTGATCTCTACTTTCACGCCGATTTCGCTCCACTGGTTGCGTACAAACTCGGCGATGTCGTTGTACTGCTTGGTGGTGAAAAGCACGACCGGCGGCGTATTCGCGTTGTTTTCGTACTTCGCTTCCCTGAGTAGTTGTTTGGCGAGCTGCGGATTGTATTCATATCCTTCCACCGATTTGCCGTACTTGCCTAGCAGAACGGGCGGCATAAAACCGGCTTCAGCGGGCGTTCCCAGGCTGTAGCGCAGGTAACGGATCATTTTCTGCCGGTCGAGGCCGTAGTTCAGCGCCTGGCGCATGAGTTTTTTCCGCAGGGGCGAGTTCAGCACGATATCCAGCTTTTCATCCACCAGCACGCCGAGATAATCCGTTTTCAGGAAAGGCCGGCTCAGCAGCATGTATTTATCCTGCATCGCGCTTTTCAGCTCGCCGTTTTTCTCCAGCACTTTTTCTTTGTTGATGGCATCCATGCCGGAAAGCATATCGAGATCGCCGCTCATGAACTGCAGGAAAGCGGATTCGGGATCGCGGATAAAATTTACCACCACCCCGTCGAGATACGGCAGGCGCACACCTTTTTCGTCCGTGCGGAAATAATTCGGATTTTTTACGAGCACCAGTTTCACACCTTCCACCCAGTTCTTGTACATGAAAGGCCCTGTGCCGACCGCATGGCGGCTGAAACTTTCGGCGTAATGTGTCACCGCTTCTTTCGGCAGCACCGAAAAATATTTCATCGCCAGGATGCTGATGAACGGGGCAAACGGCGCTTTCAGGTGAATGATGAAGGTATGATCGTCCTTCGCTTCGAATCCTGTTTTGCCTTTGGCCGGATCGCGGTCGATCATGTCCACCAGCGTGGATGCCTTGGAGATTTTTTTATTGAAAAGCCGGTCGAAACTGAATTCGAAATCGGAAGCAACCACTTTACGGCCTTTCCCGCCTTCAAAACAGGCATCGTCGTGAAAAAATACGCTGTCGTGCAGCAGGAACGTATACTCTTTCCCGTCCTCGCTCACCGTCCACGATTTTGCAAGACAAGGCTGCACGTGCAGATCGTTGTCCAGTTCCACCAGCCCGTTGTACAGTTGGTTGACCACCCAGCCGCTCTCGAAATCCGCCGCCTGCGCAGGATCAAGCGAATTCACATCGCCGAGCTCATTGTACCGGAAAAGTTTGTGCTTGCCTTCCTGCTGTTTATCACCGCAGGTGGTCAGCATAAAACCAGCGACCAGCAGGCTGATAATCGTGCGCGGCTTATAGGTAATGTAGTTCATCTGTTAAAAGAATTTCAAATGTAAAATGCCAAATAACAAATGAAAAAGTCATAACGATAACACTTTGGACTTTATCATTTGAAATTTGTCATTTTACATTTGTCAAACGAAAAACGCCAAGTTCAGACCCCGGCCCGCTCTCTCCCGCGCAAGGCGAAAGAGAGCGGAAGTAGTTTCCAGGTCCTTAGTACCGGGGGATAAATCCTGAACAAGTTTAGGGAATGTGTCACCGCGGTTTCCGTTCGGCGACAGGCAGTTATAAACAGGGATTTGTGAACAGTGGCCGGAACTTAGTCTTTCCCGGCCGGGCGGCGCGCCAAACGCGAAAGCCCGATATTGAAGAAAGGCTGCCTGCGCAGGCAGCGCAGCGTATCCGTATGGTCATATCCGCCGATCGGCAAACCTTTTGTCGTACCGTCGTTAAAATTAAAAGCGCAGGGCATTACAATCTCTGCGGCAGAGGATGTGGGGTTGGCTCAGCGTTCCCGGCGGCTCCGCGGTAAAAAAATGGAAAACAGAAAGTACTGCAGACTTACATCTTTTCCGGCACCTCGATCCCCAGCAGGCCCAGCGCGGTTTTGATGGTGCGGCCGGTGACGAGCGAAAGCAACGCACGGTACGATTTCATCACCGGGTCGGTTTCCTTGATGATGGGCGGCGTATCGTGGTACCAGGAGTTGTACAGCTTCGCCAGTTCGTATGCGTATGCCGCAATCACGGCCGGGCTGTAGCTTTCGGCGGCCTCTTTTACCTGTGCGGGGAAGAAATACAACAAACGCATCAGTTCTTTATCCTTCGGATGAAGCGATAGTTTGTACGTTGCCGCGCTCATGCTTCCTTCTTCACCCACTTTGGTTTTCACTTGTCTCGTCCGCGCGTACGCGTATTGAATAAACGGGCCGGTATCGCCTTCGAGTTTCACGCTTTCCGCGGGATTGAAGAGCATCGTTTTTTTCGGATCGACTTTGAGGATGAAATACTTCAGCGCACCCATGCCGACCATGCGGTACAAATTCGATTTTTCTTCATCCGTCATTTCATCGATCAGGCCGCGCTCTTCCGCCATCTGCTGCGCTTCGAGGCAAACTTCATCTACCAAATCATCCGCATCCACGACAGTTCCTTCGCGCGATTTCATTTTTCCTTCGGGAAGTTCCACCATGCCGTACGACAGGTGGTGCAGGCCTTCGGCCCAGTCGTTGCCCAGTCGTTTCAGCGCAATTTTCAGCACCTTGAAATGATATTCCTGCTCGTTGCCGACCACGTAAATATGCTTGTCGAACGGAAATTCCTTGTGCCGTTCTTCCGCCGTGCCGAGGTCCTGCGTCATGTACACCGAAGTACCGTCGCTGCGGAGCAACACTTTCTGATCCAGTTTGTCGGCCGTGAGGTCGATGATCACCGCGCCGTCCGGACGTTTCTGCAGTACGCCGGAGGCAAGTCCCTTTTCCACGATGTTTTTGCCGAGCAGGTACGTATCCGATTCGTAATAGGTTTTATCGAAACTGACGCCGAGTTTTTTGTAACTGATTTTAAAACCATCGTACACCCAGCCGTTCATTTTTTTCCAGAGTGCTATCACTTCTTCTTTGCCGGCTTCCCAGTCGCGGAGCATTTGCTGGGCTTCGTGTATTAATGGGGCATTCTTCTCCGCTTCTTCCTCTTTCTGCCCTTCTGCTACCAGCGATTTGATTTCCTGTTTGTAATGTTTATCAAACTCCACGTAGTATTTCCCCACCAAATGATCGCCTTTAATGCCCGAAGACTCCGGCGTTTCGCCGTTTCCCCATTTTTGCCAGGCCAGCATGCTTTTGCAGATGTGAATACCCCGGTCGTTCACCAGGTTCACCATCATTACCTTGTTCCCGGCAGCCTTAAGCAGGTTACTTACCGAATAGCCCAGCAGGTTGTTCCGCACATGGCCGAGGTGAAGCGGCTTATTGGTATTGGGTGAACTGTACTCCACCATAATGAAAGGAGCCCGCTCTCCGGCTTTCATAGTCCCGAAAGCATCGTCCTTGCTCAGTTCTGCAAAGCAGTCGAGCCAGAAGGACTGGCCGATGACTAAGTTCAGGAAGCCTTTGACCACGTTAAAGTGATCCACGATCCCGCTGTTCTGCTGCAGGTATTCACCGATCAGTTTCCCGGTATCCTCCGGCCCTTTGCCCGCCAGCTTCACATACGGGAAAACAACCAGCGTAATATCGCCTTCGAAATCCTTATTTGTTTTCTGGAAAGTAACCGTTGCGGGGTCGATCTCTTTATTGAAGAGCGTTTTCACGGCTTCTGCTGTTTTCAGCGACAGCAGGGATTCTAATGATTGCATAGTCTGTATTCCTTTTCTTCACCGCGAAGACGCAATTAGTCGTCTTTAAATAGACTCAGCTAGTCGACGACTGAGTCGTCGATTAGCGAAGACCCTGTAAAACAGATTTTCTTCCGCGCCTCTGCGGTAAATATTTTAGTTAATCAACTGGCTTACCACTTTTTGCAGGATTTCGAAGGTATTCTCGGCCATCAGGTTCTCTTTATCCAGGGTCGGGTTCACTTCGCAGACCTCGAAACAGCATACTTTTTCGTTCTGGATGAGCCGGACGAGCAAAGATCCCGCTTCTTTTTCGGTGATTCCGTTGCGGACGGGCGTCCCGGTGCCCTTGGAAATGGACGAATCCATGCTGTCCACATCGAAGGAAATGTAAATCAGGTTGCAGTGATTCAGGTAAGCCAGGGCATCGCGGGCGATACGTTCCACGCCGTTCCGTTTGACTTCGTTGGCCGTGAACATCTTCACATTATGCTTCTTGAGCAGGGATGTTTCCTCCGGTTCCACATCACGGACGGCTATATAAACCAGGTCGCGGTACTGGATTTTGGGCGAAATACCGCCTATCCTTTTCAGGGCATTCCACAATTCCGCGGTCTCTTTATCCGGCTTATTTACCCGGTTGGGCAGGTTGTCTTCGGCCAGCGAGGCAGCTATCGGCATGCCGTGAAGGTTGCCCGAAGGTGTGGTGTAAGGCGAATGGAGATCGGCATGGGCATCGATCCAGATCACCCCGAGTCGCTGCTTCGGGTAGGCTGCGCGGATGCCGGCAATGGTTCCCCCGGCAGTACTGTGATCCCCGGCCAGTACGATCGGGAAACCATTGGACTGCAGCGTTTTCTTGATCTCGGTGGTAATACGCTCATACATCAGGATCATTCCCTTGATGCGCTTGGCATACGGGCTGCCCGGGGACTCGAAAAGCAGGGCATTCTCGTTCTTCACTTCTACCGACTCGATCTGGCGGAACATCGTGCTTCCGTAGTCCAGGGCGGCTATCTTGATGGCATCGGGCCCCATACTGGCGCCGCGGGTTCCCGCCCCGATTTCGGACTTGACTTCTATGAATTTTATCTTTTTGAAGGCTCTCATAAGCTCAAAAATTAACATTAAGTATAAAGTAAGTTACTTACTTTTGCCCTTCACATATCAATGTAAGTAACCCGGATTGACTATGAGCATGGACAACACCTACCAGCAATTGATCGCGCAAACGTTCAACTTTCCGCAGGAAGGCTTTCATGTAGCGGATGATGAGCTGTTTTTCAATGATATTCCCCTGATGGAGATTATCAAGAAATACGGTACGCCGCTCAAAATCACCTATCTGCCAAAAATCGGTTCGCAGATACAGAAAGCAAAACGTTATTTCAACGTGGCCATGGCCAAGGTGGATTACAAAGGTACTTATACTTACTGTTACTGCACAAAAAGCTCGCACTTTTCCTTTGTGCTGGATGAAGTGCTGAAAAACGATGTGCATATCGAAACATCATCCGCTTTTGATATCCCGATCCTGAAAGAGCTGATCAAACAAGGGAAAATAGAGAAGACGAAATACATCATCTGCAACGGCTACAAGCGCAAGCAGTACCAGCAGAACATTACCGAACTCATCAACGAAGGCTTCGAAAACCTGATCCCGGTGCTCGACGGCAAGGGCGAGATCGAATATTACGCCAAGCACGCCAAAGCCGCGAAAGTGAAACTCGGTATCCGCATCGCTTCAGAAGAAGAACCGAATTTCCAGTTTTACACCTCGCGCCTGGGTATCCGGCACAGGGACATCGTTGACTATTACAAGGAAAAGATCCAGAGCAACCCGCGTTTCGAGCTGAAGATGCTGCACTTCTTCATCAATACCGGGATCAAGGACACGATTTACTACTGGACCGAGCTGGCCAAAGCGCTGAAAGTGTACTGGGAGTTGAAAAAAATCTGCCCGGAACTCGACTCGATCAACATCGGCGGCGGCATGCCGATCAAAACCTCGCTCGGTTTCGAATACGATTACGAATACATGATCGAAGAAATTATTTCGCAGATCAAAAACTTCTGCGACAACCACGATATCCCGGAGCCGAATATTTTTACGGAGTTCGGCTCGTTCACGGTGAGTGAAAGCGGCGCGGCGCTGTATTCGGTTATTGACCAGAAACTGCAGAACGACCGCGAACTCTGGTACATGATCGACAGTTCGTTCATCACCACGCTTCCGGATACCTGGGGCATCAACCAGCGTTTCATCCTGCTCGCCATCAATCACTGGGAACGCGAATACCAGCCCGTGAACCTGGGCGGCATGACCTGCGACAGCATGGATTATTACAATACGGAAGCGCACGCCAACAACGTGTACCTGCCGCGCGTTTCACCGAGCGAAAAAGAACCGTTGTATATCGGTTTCTTCCATACCGGCGCGTACCAGGAATCGCTGGGCGGATACGGCGGCATCCAGCATTGCCTCATCCCCGCACCCAAGCACGTACTGATCGATCGCGACGAGGACGGCGAAATCACCACGCGCCTTTTTGCCAAAGAGCAGAGCTACAAATCCATGCTGAAAACGTTAGGGTACTAGAGCTTTTGCGGAATCTTCACCGCAGGCGCGGAGACGCTGAGTCAGCCCGCCTGCCAGAGTTGTACGGCGGACAGGCCGCACATGCTCCGCCGCAGAGAAATACCTCTGCGTAAACTCTGCGTCCCGGCGTCTCTGCGGTGAAGATTATTCCAGAACAGGAATACGAAGAAACGCTCACAGTACGCAGCTACTTTATTTCACGACCGTTTCCCAACGCGAAACAAGCAGGTGACTAAAACCATTCCGGTTGCCCGTTGTCATTTCTTTCGGCAGGATTTTTTTTCGGTAAAGCGCCGCATCGATCACCAGCGAATGATACTCGCCGTTTTCGCCGCAGAGATCGAAATTTTTCTGCACGGATTCGTTCAGCAATGCTTCGTAATTCCCCGCGCCGAATTCTCTTCCCACCCATTCCGGGCCAAGCCTGTCGGGCATCACGCAGGAAATGAGAAAACGGATTTTATGTTCGTCCAGTTTTTGCATCGCTTCGCGGCGATTCATTTTCCAGAGCGGGCGCCAGAGTGTAATACCTGCTTCTGCGCAGCAGGTTTCCATCCAGTTTGCGCAGCCGTCCACTTCGTCGATATCGCCGGTTACGACCTGTTCCGTGCCGAGTTCTGTTTTCAATAGCCGGAGTTGTTCGACATAACTTGTTTTGTACGGCGCAGTAACGGTCATCTGCCGGTGCGGAATACCGGTTACTGCAGCCTGCAATTTCACAGCATCCAGCGGATGCGCCAGGAAATCGGGCTGCTCCGGGGCGAAAGTAGCGAGGCATTGCACCTCGTGGCCGGCTTTCACCGCTTCATGAAATGCAATGCAACTGTCTTTTCCGCCCGTCCAGAGAATAACTGTTTTCATCTTTTTTCAGTACGCAGCACGGGAAAACGCGCCTGCAGAAAATAGTATCCGCCGAAAAGCACGCCCGAATAAAACAAATCGCCGAGCAAAGTTCCTTTATAGTATGGAATTCCGGCAGCGTAACAGGTCATTAATCCGCCGAAGTTTTGCGCATACACCGTGCTGCCCGTCCAGCAGGCAAAATTGGTGATGAGAAAAAACAGCACGCCCGAAGTCAGCGCTCCTCCGGCAACGCGGACCACGGAAACATTTTTCCGGAACAGCAGCAAACCGAAGGCGGTGATCAGCAGGTAACTTCCGTACTGCCAGTAAAAGCCGGGATAAAACCAGGTGAACTCCGGGTAATACTGCGCGTAAATCACATTATTGATGAACAGGTCGCTCAGCCAGGTCGCAGCAATCGGCACCAAAAAAGCCTGCCATGCGCGACTGAAATATGCCGCACCGAACAAACCGATCACGCCGAGCGGCGAAAAGTTCGCCATGTGCGGAACCACCCGGCTGAATGCCGCGAGCAGGATCAGCAGGACAAGTACGCTGAAACGGATTTCTGTTTTGTTTTTCATGCATGTGTCGCTTTAATAAAAAGCAAAGGGCAAAAGCAAAAAGCAATTCTTCTTATACACTATTTTGTTTTTTGCATTTTGCCCTTTGCTTTTTTGAAATTACATCTCAAAACGCAGTCCCACATAAAACCCGCGTCCGCGTGTTGTGAAACCGTTGATCTCGCTGTATTCCTTGTCGAGCAGGTTTTCCACGCGGAGCATGGCCGTGGCGAACTTTTTGAATTTATAGCGAAGTGAAAGATCGATCAGGCTGTAATCTTCCACGGCCGTTGTCCCCAAAGCGCCGAAAGGTCCGAGCAGCGGTTCGTAATAAATATCGCCGCGGGCCGCCACGTAACGCAGATCGGCACGAAGTGTGAGCGGTTTGCAGGGCATGTAACTCAGGTTGAGCGAAGCGGATGACGGGCGGCGTGAAAGACCGATCGTTTCCTGTTCTTTCCCGGCAAATGCGCCGTTGCTGTAAAGCTGCACATGATGTCCGTGCGTTTGCGCCGTGTCAATTCCTTCGGAAGCATAAGTCAGTTTACCGCCTACGATACACAGGTTGGCGCCGAAGAGAAACTTTTCACTCACCTGCGTGCTGATGCCGCCTTCTGCTCCGCGGGTGATCATCGTACCGATGTTCAGGTAACGGTCGCCGCGGTAATCGAGGAAACTCAGCGAATCCAGCGAGGTGTTTTTTTCCCAGAGATAAACATACTCGATGAGGTTTTTCACTTCGGTGTGAAATATGGAAGCCCATACTTTCGTACGGTCGTTCACCTGCTGTTTGAAACCGAGTTCCCAGCTCACCGAAGTTTCCGGGTCGAGTTTGTCATTTCCGCGCGTGAGGCCCGAAGTAAAATCTTTTTCCGGCGCATACATCTGGTACAGCGAAGGCGCATTGAAACCGGTTGAATACACCCCGTAAAGCAGTCCGCCCTCGCCCACCTGCACGCCCGGGTTGATATCGAACGTAGTCGCCGTTCCGAATACGCTGTGACTATTGAAACGTGCGCCGAGCGAAAGCGAAACGCCTTCCCACTTGTCGTTGAACAAAGCGCCGTTCAGCCCGGCGCGCAGGAACCCGTTGTACGTCGATACGTTCAGGTCAAGTGAATCGAGGTCGGTGGTATCGTTGTACATCCAGCTCGTGATGATGGTATGCGTAACGTTGTTCATCGTTTCGCCGTACATGCCGCCGCCGGCCACCAGGTCGATGCCGTTGCGGTGATAGTTGTACTGCAGTTCATTCGTGAGCTGCGTACCGTTGTAAAGGCCGTCGAAATAAGTATGATCGGTCGTACCATTTGCATCCACTTTCGAGGAATCGTCTTTCGCAAAACGTTCCATCATGGAATAGCCGCCGTAAAAACGGATATCCATTTTATCGTTCGGGCGGAAAGTGGCGCCGTAGGTGAATAAATTCCGGTGAAAATCGAGCGTATAATTTTCATCATCTGCATACGCGCGCTTGTCGATATCCGCGATCTGCTGCGTGATTTTAATGCCGCCGTAAATGTCGAGTTTGTTCTTTTTGTACCCGAGGCGGCCGGTGATGTCCATCTTGTCGAAGCCGTCGCGGTCGCGGTTTTTAAACGCATTCGGATCGGTAACGGTATCTACGGTCGCATCCAGTCCGCTGATGTTCGCGTTGAAAATTCCGGCGTTCACATAAAATCCGCTCGAGTCGGTATAATTGAGCGCCAGGTTTTCCGCCGCCGCAATCGTGGAAGTTCCGAAGGTTCCCGCCGATCCGAAAAAGTTGACATGAAAACCGGGATCCTGCTCACGGCGCGTGATGATATTCACCACACCGCCTACGCCTGCCGACCCGTACATTGTACTGTGCGAGCCGCGCACAATCTCGATCCGGTCCACGTCGGCCAGCGACAGTTCCGAAAGATCGGCCGTATTGTTCACCGTCGAAGGATCACTCAGGCGCACACCGTCCACCATCACCAAGGTCTGGTTGCTGGCGGCTCCGCGGGTAAACAAACTCTGGTTGCTGCCGGGAGTCTGCCCGTTGCCCACGATGTAAAGTCCTTCCTGCTGTGAAAGCAGTTCACTCAGCGTATGGAAACCGGATTTTTTAATGTCTTCCGCGGAAATAACGGAAACACTTCGCCCGACTTTCATCGGGTCCTGTTCGCTGCGCGTGGCGGAAATAACCACTTCAGGAACTTTGGTCGTGTCGGGCTGTTGCGCCGACATACTGCATGAAATAAGCGCTGCCGTGAAAAACAGGGCCGCATTTTTTTTCTCCTTTTGCATGGTGCAATGGTTTAAAAGGTTTGACAAAAGGAGTAAAAAGTGGAACGGAAGCATGGAGTCTTCGCATTCACTGCTTTTTACCCGAAGCATGAATTGAAATGTGCCTGCGGCAGGTCTCCTGGCTTGCTCTGGCGCCACCTTCCCATTATTACCGGGTCTCGACTCCGCTCGACCTGACGGTAATAACAGTGGTATGCAGAAGGCGCAAATTCGTACGGTATGCTGACGAACGAGCTTACAGTTGCGGGTACAGCTCCCGTTTTACACGGGATTCCCTTTTAATCCGGTCGGAAATGTTCAGACCGGAACCGTTTGCGGTGGCGAAGGTAGGAAAAACAATTTTCTCCAGAGGAGTACTTCGGATAAAATTCAATTCCCGGGAATCAGCAACAAAACGACCGGGAGAAGTTTCAAAATTTACCACGGAATACACAGAGAACCTCGGAGACTCTGTGTTCCTCCGTGTTCTCTGTGTCTCTGTGGTTGTTTTATTCCGGCTTTTTGTAAAAAAGAAGTTTCCCTTTTTCTGTTCCGGCTCCGCTCCATTTGCGGCGACCGAAATCGATAGCGACGGCTCCGCAGGTTTTTACTTCGGCAATCTGCGTATCGGCCTGCAGAAGATTAGACACGTTTGTCATGGAAGAGTTGTGCCCGATCACGATTATCGCCTGGTATTTTTCTTCCGTTTGCTGAATGACTTTCACCAGTTGTTCGGCGGAGCAGGCGTAGATCGTACTGTCGAAACGGACATTTTCCATTTTGTAACCAAGACTTTTACACACGATTTCCGCGGTCTGCCGGGCGCGCAGGGCCGGGCTGCAAACGATGAGATCGGGCATGCCCGTTTTATCGCGCAGGTATTTCGCCATTTGTTTCGCTTCTGTAACTCCAGAAGTATCCAGGGGCCGGTCGAAATCGGCGAGCACCGGGTTATCGTGGTTTGATTTGGCGTGGCGGAGCAGGATCAGCGTGTGTGATGCAGTATCTGTTACCGCCGGCTTTGTGGATTGCGCTGTTGTATCAAGAGATGAAACCGCGATCAGTAAGATGAATAGTATGCGCATGATTAATCTTTGAAACAAATAAACATCGGAAGTACGAACTCGATCCGGACATTTTTTCCTGCGATCTGCGCCGGTTCCCATTTCGGCATTTGACTGACAACACGCATCAGTTCACGCACAAATGGATCGGGTGGCAATTCTTTTTTCGCCGGACGTACATGACTGACCGAACCGTCTTTCTCTATAATAAAAGCAACCATCGGGTGTGCGCTTGCCATACTGTCTCCATCGACAGCCGGGTATTTTACAGTTTTTCTCATATAAGCCATCAGTTCCGGTGTGCCGCCCGGAAAACTGGCTTCTTTTTCCACCGCTCCGGGCGAATAAACCGTAGTATCCTCTGCAACAACAGTATCCGGCATCGATACGGAGAACGATTTTTTTCCTGGAAAAACCTGCGCCTGGCAGAAAACGGGGATGATGACGAAAAGGAAAATGGCGATTCGCATCGGGATTTATTTGCATTAAAGATACGAAAAAGCTGTTTCCGTTTTTTCCGGGCAGAAGGCGCCGATTACCGCCCGTCAAAGCCTGATCAGAATTTCCCGGGGTGATGAAGATCACTCCTCCTCCTGTTACAGATCATGATCCAGATATAACAGGATGCAGATGTTTACATAAACGAGGAATAATATACGGTTTGAAGAAAGCACCGGGAAAAATATTCATTGTTTATGGCGAGACCAAAGGCGCGAATACCCTTCAACAAAAAATGAAGGAGCGTTTCGGGTGGGATAGTGTTAAACCGGAATTGTTTTCCCATTTATGAAATCTCAATTTAACATGCACGTTCACGGAAATATGCTCAAACTGAAACGGCTGGGCATCGACACCTATCGCGAGAATATTATTTTCATGCGGGCGGATTGTCATATCTGCCGGTCGGAAGGATTTTCAGCACTTACCCGGATAAAAGTTCAGTTTGGCGACAAAAGTATTATTGCTACGCTCAATGTGGTGAATTCGGATATTCTTGCGGAAGGAGAAGTGATTCTTTCTGAAATCGGTTTCGAGCGCCTGGAAGCAAAAGAAGGCGATACGATCACCGTTTCTCATCCCCGTACCATCCATTCACTCAGTGATGTACGGGCGAAAATGTATCGACGCCCTTTAGAAGATGAAGCCTTCTTCCGTATAATCAAAGACATTACCGATGGCATGTACTCCAACATCGAGATTGCAGCTTTTAAGGAAGTAACCTGGACCTGCATGAAATCATTGGACTGACAAGAGCAATGATTACGACGGGACAGCGAATCGGCTGGGAGGAAAAAATGATCATGGATAAACACTGTGTGGGCGGATTGCCCGGAAACCGCACAACGCCTATCGTTGTTTCCATCGCAGCGGCAGCAGGATTGATCATACCGAAAACATCATCCCGTGCGATTACATCCCCGGCCGGAACAGCCGATGTAATGGAAACAATTACATCCGTGGAGCTGACACTGGATCAGATCCGATCAATTGTTGCACAGCAGGATGGTTGCCTGGCCTGGGGCGGTTCCGTTCAGCTCAGTCCCGCCGATGATATTTTGATTTCCGTTGAGCGTTCACTCGATATTGACAGTGAAGGACAGATGATAGCTTCCGTGCTCTCCAAGAAAGCAGCAGCGGGCGCAACGCATGTCGTGATTGATATTCCCGTAGGTGAAACAGCCAAAATCCGCACGATCGAAGAAGCGTCGCGCCTGGAACATTATTTTACTGCTGCAGGGCGTTCCATTGGTCTTGAAATAAAAGTGATGATCACCGACGGAAGCCAGCCGGTTGGCCGGGGAATTGGACCATCGCTCGAAGCAATGGATGTGCTTGCCGTGCTCAGGAACGAAACCGATGCACCGGCTGACCTCAAAGAGCGTGCGCTGCGCATTACCGGAACATTACTGGAGCTATCCGGCTTATGCCAGAATGGTGAAGGATTTAACAAAGCAGCTTCGATTCTCGAAAGCGGCGAAGCTTTCAAAAAATTTGAAGCGATTTGTAAAGCGCAGGGAAGATTTACAGAGCCGAAATATGCGGGGTACACGGAGGAAATAAAGGCTGTTCAAAGCGGCGAAGTCAAAGCAATTGATAACCGCCGCCTGTCGCGCCTGGCAAAACTCGCAGGCGCACCAAGAAGTTTATCGGCAGGAATAAAATTCCTGGCTCCGTTAGGAACAAAAGTCGTACCCGGTCAAATATTGTTTGTTCTCTATGCAGAATCACCGGGTGAACTGGAATACGCATTGGATTATTATCACACCGCTGATCACATCATTAAGATCGAACCATGAAAACTATCCTGTTCTGCTTTCCCGGAAATGAAGTGCTGGCAAAAAAACTGTCGGAGAAACCGGGATTTGCTATCGGCGGGTTGGAGATCAGGCAATTTCCAGACGGGGAATCGTATGTAAGAATCATTTCGAACGTTAAGGACTGCCGAAGCATCCTGATCTGTTCGCTCGATCGCCCCGATAATAAACTACTGCCGCTCTATTTTACCTGTCGTGCACTGAAAGAACTTGGCTCATCCCGTGTGGAACTCGTTGCACCGTACCTCGCATACATGCGCCAGGACAAACGCTTTCACCCGGGAGAAGCCGTCACCTCTGATGCGTTTGCTGCTTTGCTCTCAGGCTTTGTTGACCGGTTGGTGACAGTTGATCCTCATCTGCATCGGCACCATTCGCTTGCGGAAATCTATTCTATTCCAACGAGCCTTGTCCATGCTGCGGAGCCGATTTCGCAATGGATTAAAAACAACATACAAAAATCATTACTGATCGGGCCTGATGAAGAAAGCCGTCAATGGGTAGAAGCAGTTGCTAAAGCTGCCGGGGCGCCGTTCGAAGTGCTACTGAAAAACAGGAAAGGAGACCGGGATGTTGATGTTTCCATACCCGATGTAGAAAAGTACCACGATCACATTCCTGTACTCGTTGATGATATTATTTCTACTGCGCATACCATGATTGAAACAGTGAAGCATTTAAATGAGTTAAGGATGAAGCCACCCGTTTGTATTGGTGTTCACCCTGTTTTTGCCGGTGATGCTTATGCAGAACTTAAAGCTGCCGGTACAGGAGAAATTATTTCCTGCAATACGATAATTCATCCGTCCAACAAAATCGACTTAACACATCAACTCAGCATTGTACTCTAAAAATTTATTCGCATGGATGCTACTGTAAAAACCTTTTCCCGAAACCTGCTCATCCACGGAAATCCGCATTCGGTTTTCTCTTTCATGGATGATCTTGCCAAGACGGGTATGCACATGACCAAACGTTCTATGATGATGATGGGCAGCAAACTAACACTGGAAGACATCACGAACAGCGGAACCGGTGTTGGTTCCACTTTCCGGTGGTATGGCAAAATGATGGGAATGAAAATGGATTTTACGGAAACGGTAACCGAATGGGTGGCCGACAAGTCGAAGAAATGGGAAACTATCAGCGATGCAAAAGTCATCCTGTTCTCCTGGTACCAGATGGGTTTCGAACTAGAGTCAAAGGGAAAGGATACAGAAGCAACATTATGGATAAAATATAAAAAGCCGAAAGGCTGGTTCTATCGTTTACTGTCGGTGCTGTTCGCCAAATGGTATTGTCGCTGGTGCCTTGAAAATATGCTGGGCGATACGAAAAAGCACGTCGAACCAGAAAACAAACATTCAAAATGAGTACAGCTTTCTGATTACTGCCCGTCCATGTCCGGTCAAATTTTTACGGAGTGACGAAGATCACTCCTCCTCCTGTTGCAGATCATGATCCAGATATAACAGTATGCAGATGTTTGCATATACCAGGAATGGCATATTGTTTCGTCATGAATAAAAGTCCCCTGCAGAAAAACAAGGATTCGCGTTTCGCTGATATTTCCGAAATGCTCAAAGCCCTTGCCCATCCGGCACGCATCGCTATCATCGATCTTTTATGCAACTGTGGTTGCGAGCGCATGATGGTCAAGAATATTTACGAGCGGTTAAAAATCGAACAACCTGTTGCATCGAAGCATCTCGGGATACTGAAAAGAAGCGGTCTGCTGAAAAGAGAAATGAAAGGAACCAGCGCCTATTTTTTGCTCAATATGGAAAATACCGTAACGATCTGCATCAGCCATTGTTTGAAAAAACGACATGATTGAACGCATCATATCCTGGTCAATACACAACCGCTTTTTTGTGTGGGTGGGCATTGTCATGATTGTTGCGGGCGGAACCTGGGCCATTTTCACTACACCGGTTGACGCTATTCCTGATCTTTCCGAGAACCAGGTAATCATTTATACGGAGTGGATGGGACGTAATCCGAAGATCATGGAAGACCAGGTGACTTATCCACTGGTATCCAACCTGCAGGGCTTGCCCAGGGTTAAATCCATCCGCGCTTCGTCGATGTTCGGCATGAGTTTCGTGTTCGTCGTGTTCCAGGATGATGTTGATATTTATTGGGCGAGAACCCGGGTGCTGGAGCGATTGAATTATGCGCAACGGCTGCTTCCCGCCGGCGTCATGCCTGCCATCGGTCCCGACGGAACAGGTGTCGGTCATATTTTCTGGTACACGCTCGATGCACCGGGTTACAATCTCGGCGAGCAGCGGGCCTTGCAGGACTGGTACATCAAGTTTGCCCTGCAGAATACGGAAGGCGTAAGTGAAGTCGCTTCTTTCGGCGGTTTTGAAAAACAATACCAGGTAACCATTAATCCGCAGAAGCTGGTGTATTATAATATTCCGCTGATGGATGTGACGGACGCGATCGGCGCCAACAACCGGGATGTGGGCGGAAGCAATTTCGAAATGAACGGCATGAGTTTTCTCGTGCGGGGACTGGGCTACATCAAGACCATCGACGATATCAAAAACATGACCGTCGGAACATACCATTCCATTCCAATCCGGATCAGTGATGTGTCCGATGTGCAGGTCACGGGCGATCTCCGGCTCGGGATAACGGATGTGAACGGCGAAGGTGAAGTGGTTGGCGGAATTGTTGTGATGCGCTACGGTGAAAACGCCAAGACCGTCATCGACAAAGTGAAAGAGCGGATGAAAGCCGTTGAAAAGGGTCTTCCCGCGGGCGTTAAATTTAAAATCGCCTACGACCGCAGCGACCTGATCGAAGCGGCAGTTACCACGCTGAAGGATGCGCTCTGGCAGGAAATACTTATTGTTTCGCTGGTAGTGCTTGTATTCATGTTTCATTTCCGGAGCGCAGCCGTAGCCATTATTACCATCCCCCTTTCGGTACTGATCGGTTTTATACTGATGAAACTCTCGGGAATCAGCCTGAACATCATGTCGCTCGGGGGAATTGCGCTGGCCATCGGCGACCTGGTGGATGCAGGGATCGTTATGTCGGAGAATACTTACAGGGAACTTACCAATGCCGTTCTTAATAAAAAAGAAACGTGATGGAACGGGAGCGAATCGGACATACAAACGAATTGACCGAGCTGGAAAGGCTGGCAATCATAGAAACGTCTTCCCGCAAAGTAGGCCGGGCCGTGTTCTTTTCAATTCTTGTGACACTGATCTCTTTTGCGCCGGTTCTTTTTCTCGAAGGACAGGAAAAGAAATTGTTCACACCGCTTGTGCTTACGAAAACACTCACCATGATCGGTTCGGCGTTTGTGGCGCTTTTCATCATTCCTGCAACCATGCGTTCCCTGATGAAAGGAAAGCTCGTACCCGAAAGCAGGAACGTAATTACACGGTTTGTCATTCGTATCTACAGTCCTGTTCTGCAAATATGTCTCCGGTGGCGGAAAACCGTACTTGCGCTTGCCCTGTTCGTTTTAGTGGGAAGCATTCCGCTGGTGATCAACCTCGGTACGGAATTTATGCCCCCGCTGGATGAAGGTTCGTTACTGATGATGCCCGTCACCTTGCCGGACGTTTCGAATACCGAAGTCAAACGGATCCTGCAGGTACAGGATAAAATACTGAAAAGTTTTCCGGAAGTGGAAACTGTTTTGGGAAAAGCCGGGCGCGCATATACCGCTACCGATAATGCGCCCATGAGCATGATCGAAACCATTGTCATACTCAAACCGCGCGCGCAGTGGCGGAAAGGCATGACAACAGAAAAACTCATCGCCGAAATGAACGAAAAGGTGCGCATTCCCGGTGTTACCGTTGGCTGGACGCAACCGATCATCAACCGGATCAATATGCTTTCCACCGGTATTCGCACGGACGTCGGGCTTAAAGTATACGGACAGGATATCGATACGATTTATAAAATCGGGCTGGATGCTGAAAAAGTATTGAAAGGAATTCCCGGCCTTGCAGATTTGTATGTCGAGCAGTTAACCGGCGGAAAATACCTCGATATCCGGGTTCGCAGGGAAGAACTCGGCCGATACGGGCTGCGTGTGGATGAAGTGAATATGGTGATTGAAGCGGCTATCGGCGGAATGAACTTCACTTCGACCGTGGAAGGACGCCAGCGTTTCAACGTGGGCGTACGACTCGGCCAGGATTACCGGGATGATCTCCAGGCGATGAAGCGTTTGCCCGTGCAGACAACCGGTTATGGCACCATCCCGCTTTCCGCCGTGGCCGATATTTCCACCAGCGACGGTCCGCCGATGATCAATTCGGAAAACGCTATGCTTCGCGGAACAGTACTGTTCAATGTACGCGGACGCGATATGGGAAGTGTAGTAAAAGACGCCAAACAAAAACTGGACAGCCTGTTTCACAAGTTGCCCGAAGGTTATACAACCGAATGGAGCGGTCAGTACGAAAACCAGGTACGCGCGCAAAACCGGTTGATGCTGATCATCCCGGTCGTACTGATCATCATTGCATTCGTACTTTATTTCACTTTCCATTCGGTAAAAGATGTGCTCATCGTATTTATCAGCGTGCCGGTCGCGCTGATCGGCGGTGTGTACTCGCTTTACTTTTACCACGTAAATTTTTCAGTGGCCGTAGCAGTCGGATTCATCGCGTTATTCGGCATTGCCGTGGAAACGGGTGTCCTGATGATCGTTTACATGAACGATGCTATTGCGCGCATGGCCGAACGGAAAAAGAACAGTGCAGGAACAATTACTGCCGGTGATATAAAAGAAGCCATACACGAAGGCGCAGTACTCCGGGTAAGACCCAAACTGATGACGGTGATGGCCGACATGATCGGGCTGTTACCGATACTTTTTGCAACAGGCGCAGGCAGTGATGTCATGAAACCGATCACGATCCCGTTCGTCTTCGGATTGATCACATCCACATTTTTTGTGCTGGTGGTTTTACCGGTGATCTACGGCATCGTGAAAGAACACGAACTGAAAAAATACGGAAACCCGGTTATTAACGATATAAAAGACTGAGCCATGAAAATATTTCTTCTGTCGGTTGGCTTTACTTTTTTCATGTTCAGCTCCTTGCTGCATGCGCAATCCACCGATACGCTCCGCCTTACGATGGAGCAGGTCTTTACCCGGATCGACAGTGTTTTTCCGCAGCTTGCCGTTTATGCTGCAAAGCAGGATGCCCTGCAGGCACAAGCCGGTGGCGCTAAAAGCTGGATGCCGCCTACCTTGTCTGCTGGACTCGATCGTTTTCCTTACCGTTCTTCTATGCTGGGTGAAACAGGCCCTGAAAACCAGGCCGGGATCATGATCAGCCTGGAACAAATGATTCCCAACCCGGCGAAACTCAAAGCAAAACAGGCTGCCATCGAATCGCAGTATAAGATTCAGAGCAGCAATGCCGGCTGGACGAAAAACCGGTTGCATGCCGATGCTAAATCTTACTATTACCGGCGTTGCGTTTTTGAAAAAAAACTATCCGTAATCGCAGAAAACAAATCCGTACTTAAACTACTGATCGCTTCTGCGCAGGAACGGTATAAATACAACCAGGCTGATCTGGCTGGTATTTATAAAGCGGAAGCGCGTCTTGCGGCGTTGAACAATATGGAGCTGATGATACGGGCCGAGATTGCCGCGTGCACCATCGGGCTGAATACGCTCATGAATCGAGATCCGCTGGCTCCGCTCGTTCTCGATACGACAATCAGCCTGAAAAATTATGTACACAGTCCGTCAAATGATTCCGTCATCTGTGAACGAAGCGATCTCCTGGCCATGCACTATTCTATCCAGGCGATGAAAGCTGCACAAAACCAAATGACACAGGAACGCAGGCCTGATTTTGGAGCCGCGATAACGCACGCACAGATGTTCGGCATGGAAAATCAATATTCCATCATGGGCATGCTGACCATACCGATTGCTCCCTGGTCTTCGGGAATCTACAAATCCGGGGTAAAGGCGATGAGTTATGAAATCGATGCCATGCGGAAGGAAACAGAAACCATGCAGCTTATGGCCCGGCAGATGGCAACCGAAAAACGCGTCATGCTCAATTACCAGCAACAGGTGTATGCCAACTGCCGCGACCGTGTTGTACCTGCTTTCCAATCGAATTACGATGTATCCCTGCTTGCATACCGGCAGAACACCGGCAGTTTTTTTGTCCTGCTGGATGCGTGGGACATGCTCCTGATGACCCGGCTGCAAATGCTGGATGCTTTTAACTCGGCCCTGCAACTGCAAACCGGGTACGAATATGAAACCGAAGCGAAATGATGAACCGGAACAATACGATCTGTTTTTTCTTCTGCGTCGCCGGGTTGATTTCCTGTAAAGACGACAGTTCCCGGCACGATCATTCCCAAATGGACATGGATGCCGGGAAAACAGGAACGGCCGATACCTCGCTCACAACAGTTGTGCTTTCTCCTGCACAAACCGTGATATCGTCTCAGCCGGTTGTTAAGCCCGGGTTTTCCTCCACAGCTTACAGTAAACCTGTTCCCGGTTATGTTTCGGTTGATCCGGGCCGGAATGAAAAGGTCGCTGCACGTTTCGGCGGGCGAATTGAAAAATTGTACATCCGTTATGATTTTCAATACGTATCGAAAGGCGAAAAGATCATGGAAATCTACAGCCCTGAATTAAAAACGGCCGAAGAAGAGTATTTGTATCTCCTGAAAAACAGCACAAATTCAGCGCTTGCCGCAGTAGCCCGGAACAAACTGATCAACATGGGCCTGAGCATCGACCAGGTTCTGCGCCTGGAAACAAAGCGGGAAATCACAGAAAATATTACAATCTATTCTCCTTATGAAGGATATGTAAAAATGACACCGGAAGATCAACAGGTCGGTATGTCCGGCTCAATGTCGGTGAAAAGTGACATGAGCAGCATGAGTCAACCCGGGCAAACGGCAATTGCGCCACAAAGCAGCGGGGTCATTCGCGAAGGAGGTTATATTATCAAGGGGCAAACGCTTTTTCTGCTCAATGATTTTAAAAAAGCCTGGGTGATTCTTTCTTCAGGTGGCGCGGCATTTCCCTTGCATGCACCCGTGCGGCTTTCGAATGAACAATGGAAAGACAGTATCATCAGCGGAACAATCGGATTGGTGGAACCTGTTTTCAGCAAAGGACAAAAATTTACCAGTTACAGAGTTTACCTGGATAACCCGGGACGAGCGCTCTTGCTGAACTCGCTGGTTACAGCACAGGTAGTTTCTGATGCCGGCGAGGGCATGGAATTACCCGTATCAAGCGTGTTATCTCTTGGTCAGCGAAAAATAGTCTGGGTCAGAACGGGCAAAACAAACGAAGGAAGTTCTGTTTTTGAAGCACGCACGATCACAACAGGAGCCGAAAACGGTGAACGGATCAAAATAACCGGCGGGCTTACAGTACAAGATGAAGTAGCCCTTGATGCAGGTTTCATGACCGACAGTCAAACACTCATTAATCCCAAATAAGATGAGACACGCCCGATATATTGTGTTTGGCTGCCTGTTCCTCGCAATGGCCTGCGACCGGAAAACACCGAAGATGCAACATATGGCTCACGAGCACGGACCGAACCAGATTTACCTCACGCCACGCGAAATACTGCTGGCAGGCATTAAAACAGATACTGTATCCGTAAAGGAAATCCATGAATCGAAAATAATTACCGGGATTGCAGCCATAGATGAAAACAGCCGTGAACTTCTCACCTGCAGGGCGAAAGGACGAATCGAAAAACTTTATATCCGTACTGCCGGCGAATATATTTCCGTTGGCGCTCCGCTGTATTCCCTTTACAGTGAAGAGTTGCTTTCTGATGAGAACGATTTCGTCAACGCGCTTCGGTATACCAGCGCTGCCGGGCGGGCATTGTCGGACGCTGCAAGAAAAAAACTCGAATGGTGGGGCATCTCCCAGACACAAATCACAACGCTCGAAAAAACAAAAACACCGTCTGCTCTCATTACGTTTTACAGTACGGCAGCCGGAACAGTTACAGCCGTTTTTGTTTCGGAAGGACAATACGCAGAGGCAGGAACAAAACTGGCAGAATTGGCGGATATTTCACAGGCCTGGATCGAAGCGCAGGTTTACCCGGATGAAATGACAACAGTTTACAGCGGTTCTGCAGCAAACATCAGTTTCCCCGGCATACCTGGCAAGAAAGTGGCGGCTGTCCCGGTTTACAGAAACCCTTCCGTTGAGCAGCAATCGAAAATCAGCCTGGTCCGTTATGCAGTTCCGAACGCGGATCGCTCTATCCGCCCGGGCATGATGGCTGAAATAGAATTGAATGCCCGGAAAAAAACAGGACTCGTTGTTCCCAAATCAGCTTTGCTTATGGAAAAAGAACCTGTGGTATGGGTGGAATTGAGCGAAGGACTTTATGAAAAACGAATGATAACTACAGGCATCAGCAATACCGCAGAGATGGAAATCACAGGTGGCGTAAAAGCAGGAGAACGGGTTGTGATTTCAGGCGCTTATCTTCTGAACAGCGAGCTTATTTTACGCAATGGTGCAAACGCTATGGGCGGAATGAAAATGTAACCGCATGTGATACGAGTTGCTTTCACGATGCGCATATCTGAAAGTAACGAATGCTCGCCGGACGATTCCGTTTCTTACGATTACCGCCCGTTAATGCCTGACCAGGATTTTCCGGGATGACGTATTTCCATCCTGCGATACCGTCAAAGCATATACCCCGCTATTCCAACTGCGCGTATCGATTTTAAGCGAAGGTTCAGTACACGAAACAGAAAATACACGTTGCCCGATTGCATTATACACGGTAACGATTGCAGTTCCGCCGGGCGAAAATCCATTCATACTCAACGTAAACTCAGCCGATGCCGGGTTCGGGTAAACATCCGTGGTAAACAGCGTAGCCATTTCCGGAACACCCGTGCCGCTCGTATCGATGACGACGAACGATCCCATCATGCCGTCATCTTCGTGGTGAAGCAGGTGACAATGATACATGAACGGAACAGAATCGTCGGCGAAGTCTTCGAACTTCGTAATGAAACGCAGGCTGTCGCCGGGCATGACGAGTACCACGTCTTTCTGTCCGCGCTGGTGAGCGGGAACCGGGCCGCCGTTGATGTCAAGAATATAAAACTGGACATCGTGAATATGAAACGGGTGAGCGACCATCGTTTTGTTATGCAGCGTCCATATTTCGATATCGTTCAGGTACACCACTTCGTTGATGGAATCCATATCGAAAAATTTCCGGTTGATTCCGAAAGGCCCTTCGGCTAAGTTCGGCATGGTAAACATTTCGGATAAGGTATCCAGCTCAAACCTGCGGTTGACCGTGGCTGATGATTCGCTCCAGGGATTCAGTGCGGCTAGTGTCGTCGGAATAGTGGTTACCGGGTTTCCGTTCTGCGCAACCACGTTAATCTGCAAAAGATTAAAATCGGCGCCGTTCAGGAAATTATTGTAATAATCCGGTACCTGGTTAAACCCATCACCGACAGAATCAGCGCCCATAATGCCATGCTGTATTTCGGAACCGTAATTCATTAAAAAAACGGTATCGCCCTGCAGGCCGGTTAGATCAACGAGAATTTCGGCACGTTCCCCGTTCGACAAAAGCAAACGGTTCAGCGTAACCGTCGTGTCGAGCAATCCGCCGTCGTTCGCGACCAGGTGAAAATTCGCATTGGTCGAAAGTCCGAACAGGAAACTGCGGCCCGACGATCCGTTCAGCAGGCGCAAACGTATTACCTGTGCGGGCGCATCGAGGTAAGGATCAATAATTCCGTTTACCATCGGAACGGTATCGTAACCCGTTGAAATGGCGATCTGGTTCAGGATATCAAAACTTTTGGTTTGCGCGATAACCGGGAAATCGTCAACACCGTAAGTTCGCGGCAAAGTAATCGCGGCTTCCACATTGTCTTTGATAATGATCATCCCGGCAAGTCCTTTCGAAACATGCAGATCGGTTTTCCCTTCGCCGTGCGGATGATACCAGAATGTTCCGGCCGTATTCAGTACCTGGAAAGTCGGGCTCCAGGTGGTGTTCTGGGCGATGACCTGGTGCGGGCCACCATCAGCCATAGCCGGGAGATGCAAACCGTGCCAGTGCATGGTGGTTGAATTTCCGTTCCCGACCAGCGTGTTGGTCACGTTCATCGTTACCCAGTCAAACTTGTTCAGGATCAGTGTCGGCGCAAGCAAAGGCCCGTTGATCCCGTATGTCGGCGTGTTCACGGACGGGTAAAATTGCGTCACCCCGTTCTGAACAGTTAAGTTGAACGTTGTCCCGGTAAGCGCCGGGGGAATAAAAAGCGGGTTTTGGGCAAGCGCTATTCCGCTTATGAAAACGCCAATGGTCAAAAAAGATTTTTTCATTTTCTGCTTAATGCTTCACGATAATGCGTTCAGTGAATCGGTTCCTGTTTGAATCGAGCAAGGAGATGAAGTAGATTCCTTCCGGCAATGTTTCTACGGATACGCGTGTTTCGGGCAACTGCATACTTCCGTTGCTGACGATTTTTCCTGAAATATCCAGCAGGAAATATTGTACCGGTTCCCTCCTGCCCGACCGCAGCGTGATATGCGTATTCGCAACGGAGGGAAAAACGGTAAACGGTTTTGCATTTTCCGCCTGCGCCAGGCCGGCTGTACCGTTAGCCGATATCGTCCAGGTCAGCGTATCCTTTTGACTCGGACTGGCATTGTCCCAAACGGCATATTGGACAAATGCCGTACCGGTAATGTTGATGGGATCGATCGCAACGGAAAGCATCCCATAATCGCCGGCAAAAACCGTATCCATCGTTCCGCTCTGCGGGAAACCGGTAAAACAATTCCCGTTATCGCAGAGGTAAGCCGTCCAGCCGGAAGGAATATTCAATGCCACCTGCTGCCAGCTCAGTATGATGGGCATGCCGGAAATATTGTTTTGCTGAATGGTAAAATGGTTCAGGTCATTGAACGGTGTTACATCAACGAGACTATCTCCCGGCGACAGCACATAGCCTTGCCCGAAAGCAAAGGTACCGGCAGTGACAAATGTCACTGCCAGTACCATTTTCAGCTTTGTCATGCAATAACTGCGCATACGTTAATGTGCAACCGTGAACTTATGGTTCTGCACTTTGTCGCCGGCGCTCAGGCGGATAAAATAAACACCGTTACTGAGCGCAGCAGTCGGAATTTCTTTTTTCAGCAAACCGGCCTGCGTGTTTTGGTTGTAAACGGAAGAGACCAGTTCTCCCAGCATGTTTACGATTTCTATTTTCAGATCGGCCGATTGCTTCAGGTTCAGTTCTACCTGTACCTTGTCCGTTGCCGGGCTCGGAAATACATTTACCGAGGAAACAACGCTGTTTAAACCGTTTATTCCCGACGGGTTGAGCAACCCAAGAATAGAATCGCGCATAATCGTGGTATCGCTGGTTGAAAAGCTCAGTGTGGAAAACAGAACCCGGTGATCGGCGCCGCCTACCAAAACCACGGTAGGCATTCCGAAACCGCCGTAATAGGCAACCTGCGCTGCCCCGCTGTCCATCGGCGCGTACATCGTGAGGTTATTGTTGGTAACCCATGACGCAGAATATGCGCAGGTAGTGGAGTTCTGGTACGGGTAAGCATACCCTTTAACCATCCCGGGATATGTATTCATAATATTATTCGCCATAGTCTGAATCTTCTGCGCAGGAGGCGGACATGCGCCGCAGTTGGGCATGTAATAAAACAGGACAACCGCTTTACCTGCATTCAGGTCTGCAAAAAGATCAACCGCGTTGCTGTTACAATCAACACCGCTGAACTGCATGGCGGTTTGTTGTGCCCTGGAAATCGTAAACGCGAACATCAGAGCGAAAACAAAAAATAGTTTGTTTTTCATTTTGTGATTATTTGTATTGAAAATGGATATAGCCGGGAACGCCAAAGCGCCCCAAATCAGTCTGCGGATGAAATGGAGGATCAGATTCTTAAAATACCGTAACGTATAAACAGGCCGGTATCACCGCCGCGTATAGGGGGAGAGTGAAAATTCGGAGCGACGGAAAACGTGGATATTATTTTGCCGATGCAGAGAAAAACCGGCTGTTCCAGTGCAATCGCCTTGGGAACGGAAACCGGCAAGACGGCGATTTCACTGTTTTTATGCTTTTCGGCTGCTTTGAAACTGATGACTTTATCCTCGCAGCATTTTTTCTTCTTTTTCGCTTTGGCGCAGCAACTGCGCTTTTTCTTCATTTTCATTTTGCCTTCACAGCAGCAGCCCGAAGATTCGAAACCGGAAAATGAGATTTTCTGAAACTTTTTCCCGCAGAAATGCACGTTGAACGAAGCCCCGGAAACCGAGATAACGTACAACATCAGGATAAGCAATGCGGCAGCGCGTTTCATACGAAGGTTAAATGTAGCCTCTTTTCTCTGAAAATCAAAGCAATATCCCGGTGATTTATCAACCACGGGATATGAACTTCCTTGTTTCCCGCCGTTGATGCAGCTACGGTCCAATAAATTTCATAGTGCTGTTTTTTTTATATATTGGTTATCTAAAACCCAATACCATGAAAACAATATATACGTTTCTCATCTGTTCCGTTGTTTTTGTAACCGATGCATACTCACAATCGCTTACCTGGAGCAGCGAAATTGTCGTCGCAAACGGAAACCCGTACGGATATATCCGCCCGCGGATCGCGGTTGCTTCCGGCAATATTCCCGTAGTAATGTGGGGAGGCGGAGCCGGATCGGAACCTTTATACGCCGCCCGGTGGAATGGAACCGGTTTCAATACGCCGGCAACCGTAACACCGAACAATGTCGATCCTTTTATTGATACCTGGGCGGGCGCCGACATGGCTGCCAGCGGGAATAATGTGTTTGTCGTTTTCAAACGGCAGATGGAAATGATGAACAATATTTTTATTGTAAAATCTGCCGATGGCGGCGTAACCTGGTCAGATACCACACGCGTGGACGGCATGAACGGTCCATATACCCGTTTTCCATCGGTCGCTGTTTCATCCGCAGGAAATCCGGCAGTCATGTTTATGACATTTGATACGAGCTGGGGAAATCCCGCTTACGCGGTCACGAATTCGACCGATGGCGGGCAAACATTCCCGATGCCGGTAACGGTAAGTGGCCTGGGATCGTCCGAAGTCTGCGACTGCTGTCCCGGTTACATGACTATCCAGGGCAATAACCAGGTAGCATCCTGGCGCAGAAACAACAACAACCTCCGCGATATGTGGGCGGGCGTTTCAACCAACAGCGGTATGAGTTTTACAACAGGACTGGATGTGGACAATACAAACTGGATGATCGGCTCCTGCCCTTCTACCGGCCCGGCTCCTCTTCTGAAGAATGACAGTTTGTTTACTGTTTTCATGAGTGAAGCTTCCGGCGACCCGCGCATTATTTTCAACTCACACAATATACTTACACAGCAGGACGGGTATACGGCTATGCTGACACCCAGTCTTTCCGGATCAAGCAGCCAGAACTACCCGTTTATTGCCGGGAACGGTGATACGCTGGTGATGGTATGGCAGCAAAACACAAGCGGGAATATCGACACGTATTATTCCTGGTCGGTAACCGGTTCAGCCGGACTGTTCGCGAATGTGAATATGCTGAACAGTTCTATGGCGGGACAGCAGCAGAATCCGCACGTCGCTTTTTCAAACGGCACATTTCATTTTGTCTTCACCGACCTGAACTCCGGGAACGTTAAATACAAAAGCGCAACACTTGCCCCGAACAGCATTTCCGAACCGGCGGGCGCAGGCATGCTTCGCGTTTATCCCAACCCGGCAAATGGAAATGTTTCGCTTGACCTCCCGGCCATTTCTTTTGATCATGCCAGCATAAAACTGGTGGACGTAACCGGAAGAATTGTGGAAACTTTAACGACAAACGGGGAACAGCGCATACAACTTCGCCGGCAAAGTCCCGGTATTTATTTTGTCGAAGTAACCGGGGAGAACAATGCGGTTTATAAAGCCTGCGTATGTTTTTACTGATCGTCGCGAAAAAATTTCACGAGACTTCGCCGGGTATTTAATCCGGCAAACCGGTTTTCAGAATTTCCTTATACTGTTCGGATGATGCGGGCAGTAATTTCCCTTTGTCGTCCCATATTCTTGCCGGGCCGACAGGTTTGCCTTCTTTATAATTCTGCTCGATTTTCTTTTTCCCGTTGGGATATTTGGCCGTATACGTTTCCACCAGGTCGCCGAACTGGTAGGCGGCGATGGATGCGATCGAACCGTCGGGAAAAAACGTTTTCCAGATAAACTGGCGTTCGCCATTCATATAATAGCCGGTGGTTTTTATTTTACCGTCTTCATACCAATCCGTGAAATTGCCGGTGCGCAGGCCGTCTTTTCCGTAGATGATCAGGTTCTGCCGTTTTCCATCGGGATAAAAATTCATCGCGCTGTCGGGACGGCCCTCGTGGAGCCACATGACGTACAGCAAATTGCCTTTTTCCGAATCGTAAAATCTGGAAACGCCTTCGAGCTTTCCGTTCATGTAATTCGTTTCACTTACGCGGCGCTTGTTGCTCCATACGATCGCATGGCCCTCGCGGATACCGTTCTTATAATGCTCCTGTAAAAGCGTATCGCCTGCGGCAGACCAGGTTGTTCTGCGGCCGTGCAGCTTACCTTCACTGTACGCGGAAGCTTCCACGAGCACGCCTTTTTTCCATTCTTTGTATTCCCCGTGCCGCAACTGGTCGCGGTATTCGGAAACGATACTCAGCTTGCCCGATTCCTCGTAGGTTTTCGCGGTGCCGTTCCATTTTCCCTTGCTGTGCATAATTTCCGTTGATACTTCTCCATTCACCGACCAGGTCGTGGCAAGTCCTTCCTTCAGGCCGTCAACATATTTCTCCTCGGATGCTTTCTGCCCGTTCAGGTGAAAATAAATCCAGGTTTTATCCGGCAAACCGGCTTTGTAATATTTTATATAATGCGGCAAACCGTTTTCGTAATAGCCGCGCCATTCGCCATCTTCCTTATCATCGAGGAATGAACCGGTAACAGCAGGTTTGTTCGAATAGATATAGGTTTCGTAGCGTCCGTTCCTTTTGCCTTTCTCGAAGGTTTCCACTTTCACCAGGCTGCCGGTTTCCGTCCAGTATTCCCACTTGCCGGTTTTAAGCCCGTCCTTGTAATGTCCGCGCGACGCGGTTTCCCCGTTGGCGTGCTTCGCTTTGAACAGGCCGTTTTCAGGCTGAGCCGAAGCATGGATACAGGAAAAAGTAAAAAGAATACCGAGGATGTAAAGCGGAATTTTGTTCACGGGTGGAATGTATTTGCCGCTGCAAAGCTATTGCGATTTTCAACGCAATACAAACCGGATCGGGATGGTCATGCGTGCGCGCACGGTTCTTCCGTTCATTTTAGCCGGCGTAAACCGGGGCATCGTCTTGACCAGGCGGATAGCTTCTTTGCTGAGGCCGGGGGCGTCGCGGACTTCTTTAAGCGGTTTCACATCCGATATGCTTCCGTCTTTTTCAACAACAAAGCTGAGGTAAACAGTACCCTTTTTATCGGCTTCCAGTTCTTCCCGCGGATAAACCATATTTCTCTTTATAAATTCCATCATCCCCGCTTCGCCACCGGGAAAAACCGGCATTTCTTCTGCAACCTGGAATATTTCAGGTTCGGGCAGTTCAGGTACGGGCGGCTCAATAACATAATCATATACAGGTATTTCATTCCTTGCATCGTGCTGCTTTGTTCTTCTCGGCGGTTCGGGCATATCCGGTTCGTCGTTTGCGCCCACAAAGGTTTCATCGATCAGGCTGCTGGCGAGTATCGCTTCATACATCAGGCTTCCGCGGCGGAACAGTCGGCCTTTATCGTCCCATATTTCGGCGTATCCTTTCGCTTCGCCGTTTTCAAAACGCTGCACCAGTATTTTTTTACCGTTCGGATAGGTACGCTGGAAAAGTCCGTGCGCTTTCCCGTCCACAAAAGTTACCGTCGACTTTTTCTGCCCTTCGGGATAATATACTGTCCACTCCCCGCTCTTTAATCCATGTACATATGTTCCGCGCACCAGCAATTTCCCGTTGTCATTCCATTCCTCGTAAATGCCGTGCAGTTTTCCGTTCCGGTCGTAGCGGCGGAAATATTTATCGTACCCGTTTACATACCGCGCCAGCGTACTGTCCACGTGATCCATCGTAAACCATTCGCGCAGCAGCAGCACACCGGATGTTACGGCATAGGAATTTACTTCGCCGTTCCGGGAGCCGTCGGAATACATGGCGGCATACACGCATTTCCCGTTTTCATATCGTTTCTGTATGCCGTGAAATTTACCGGCGCTGTAGTTTTCATAAAGCACCGTATCGCCTTTTACATTCATATCGAGCTGCGAACCGTGGAGCAAACCGTTGGCGTACCAGTAATCCTTAATTTGTTTACCATTTTCCCACTGCCGGTAATTTCCATCGAGCACATCCAGCCGGTATTCGATCATCAGCGTAACTGCGCCTGTTGAATCATATTCGTTCCAATAACCGTTTTTCCGGCCGGCATCGTATGAAACCAGGCGCATGACTTGTCCATTACTATAAAAATATTCCGAAGGGCCGTACAGCAAACCATCGGCAAACGATTCCGTTTTTTCCACCCTGCCGTTTTCGTACCAATGCATCCACTCGCCCACGGCCTGGCCCTGGTCATAATAACGCACGTTTTTCCGTTTCCCGCTTTCATATAGGACAATCCATTCCCCGTTTTTTTTGTCCTGCATATACGTTCCGGTCTCTTTTACTTTACCGGATTCATACCAGGATGTAAATGAACCTGTGCGTTCGCCTTTATGATAATGGCTTAATTCGCGGAGATTCCCGTTTTCATAGTATGATTTCCATTTGCCTGTGGCCCCGCTTTTTTTGCAACGCCCGACGAGTTTCTTTTCTCCGTTCGGATACTTTTCAATATGCCTGCCGCGGTGCGGAGGAATGGTTTGCGCATCTGCAACGGTTATGCCTGCAAAAAACAGGAAGACAAGAAAAAGACACTTCTTCACAATTCGCTCTATTTGGATTTTATGACCAGGATTTCCCGGCTCTTTCTTTTCTGACCGTTCTCTTCCGCAGGGATCCATTTTTCATTAAGCAAGGTGTTCATTGCGGCCAGTATATTCTGGCTGAAAGACTGCGCATTGTAGTTGTAAATACTTTTCCGGTCGTATGCTTTATACACTTTCAGGTTTTCCATCACGCCTTTTTCCGTCACATCAAAAGTAAGCACCACGATTCCCGATCCATAATAATAATTATTGGCATACGGAAGCAGCACACGCGCGAGATCGCTCACCAGGCCCTTGTCGCCTTTGGCATAACGCGCAGGTTTTACATTTTCGTTCCGGTTTTCGAGCGGCAGGCTGAAAATAAAACGCATCTGGTCAAAAATTTCCGTAAGCGTATCCGGCATCGCGTACCCGTAATAATTCGCGTAACTCCCGTTGAGTTCGTAAATCCCTCCGAGCTGCGGGCCGCGGAGCATCCGGCCTTCCTTCGACCAGAATTTCGGTGCACCGGCCAGGCTGTCGTCCACAAATTTCAGTTCCATTTTCTTCGCGCTGCCCGACGAATACCATTCGGTATAAGTACCGTTTTTCATACCTTCGTGGTACTGCACCACACCCATTTTATTTCCCAGCGTATCGTACGAAGTAAAAATACCTTCGCGCATATCGTTCCGGTACATGCCCGTTTCCGCGAGCCTGCCGTTTGGATGATGCGCCGTAAAAGCGCCTTCAAAATCTCCTTTCACGCATCTCCATTGTTCTTTCACCGTTCCTTTCGGGTAAAACGTAGTATACAGGCTGTCGAAAATTCCGTTGTTCAGGCGGCATACCAGGCTGAGTTTCCCGGCTGCGTCGAATTCTCTTTTTTCACCATGCAGGGTGCCGTCAACGTATGTGTATTCGAGCCATTTGCTTCCGTCGGCGCGGTATTCGGTAAATTTTCCGTGGCGGATATTATTCCTGTAACGTCCTTCGATCCGCAGGACATTCGCCGGTTTGTAATATTTGTACTCGCCGTGCTTCTGCCCGTTTTTCAATTCTGATTCTTCCATGCCGCCGTCTTTCGCTTTCTTCTCCCGCACCAGCGAATCACGGCTGAACCATTGCACGAGGCTTTCATAAATCTTTTCGAATTTGCCGTCTTTCTTGCCATTCGTATACTGGCCCCGCAAGGTCACTCTTCCCCAGGCGTCATTTTCGATATACGTTCCATGCAATAATCCTTCGCGGTAGTTTTCCGTTTTTACCAGCGGAAGTTTCGGAGGTGCGGGCCTCGCCTGGCTGCCGTTCTGTCCGCCCCAGTTCATGTTAACGCCGTTAATTGTTGTGTTGCGCAGGTAATGATTCCACTCGCCCGTTTTTTTCCCGCTCTTATAATGTCCGCTGACCAGCAAACTGCCGGCATCGTTAAACTCTTTGTATGAACTGTCCAGCTCGCCGTTTGCATAAAACATTTCTTCGGCTGTGGAATCGTTGGCGAAATACAGCCTGTACCAACCGTTCAACAGGCCTTTCCGGTACATTTCCGTTTTGCGGAGTTTGCCGTCTTCGGACCAGTATTTCCAGAAACCGTCTTTTTTGCCTTTTACGTAATAACCGGCTGCGGCTTTTTGCCCGTTGGGATGTTTTTCGGTTTTAAATCCGTCTGTATCTCCGGGCTGGGCCAAAAGGGATGAACTGAACAGGCTTGCAATCAGGATGGTTTGGGTAAAGAAACGCATAGAAATTCCATTTTGGTTTCTTACTGGATGCATCGAACCGGCATTTTCCATACCGCTTCAGCTCAGCTTAAAGCGGAACGGGATTGTAGAATAGGAACGAACAATCCTGCCGCCTTGCCGGGCCGGTTTAAACCGGGGCATTCCTTTCACCACCCGCAACGATTCTTTTTCCATCTGCGGACAACCTCGTATGCCCCGCACGATCTTCGCATCGGTAATCATGCCGTTTTTCTCCACGATGAACTTAATGTACACGGTTCCCTGGATCGCCTGTTCTTTGCAGAGGTCGGGATAACGCAGGTTCCTGCGGATATACGCATTCATCGAATCAATTCCGCCGGGAAATTCAGCGCGGGTATCGGTATAATCAAATACCTGTTCGGTAGGATCGTAACCATAGCAACCGGGCATGTGTTTGCGCGCGAGTACAGTATCATTCATGTAATACGATCTCAGGTCGGTACTGTAAACGATAGCACAATATTCGAACTGATCCGGAGCGACAGGCGCACCGGTGTAATCCCAGGCTTCGGGCGCAGCCTGTATTTTACCGGCTTTAAACTTAGCGCTGACTTTCTTTGTGCTGTCGGGGTTCCAGGCTTCGAAAAGCCCGTCTCTTTTTCCGTCCACGTAATTTTCGCTTTGCACAAGTATTTTTTTTTGCCCCGACCATTGCCAGGTGCGCCATACTCCGTTTGGCAAATCATCCCGGTAACGTGATTCGGTAAGCACACGTCCTGAATTATCGAAAGTCAGCCAGAGACTGTCGCGCAGATCTTTTTTGTACCACGATTCCGATTTTCTCACGCCGGTATTGGTCCATTCAATAAACTGGCCGTCGCGCAGGCCGTCGCGGTAAAATTCTCTTTTCACCCGGATCTGCTGCCCACTGGTCCAGTCATAATAATCCCAGCCTCCGCCGGGCAGATCGTTGCGGTATGTCCTTTCCGAGATTACGCGGCCTTTTTCATCGAAACGTTTCCATACGCTGTCGCGCAGGCCCATTGTATAATAACTGCTGCTGGTAATGAATTTTTCGCCGTAACATTCGATCTGCCTGCCATGCAGTTCTCCCTGGCGGTAATTTTCTTTGCGGATCAGTACGCCGTTGGCCGACCAGCAATTCCAGGTGCCTTCTTTTTTCCCTTTTTTGTAATTGCCTTCACAGGATTTTTCCCCGCCGGGATGTTTTTCCGCATAATACCCGTTCTCCGGCTGAGCCCGGAGGATGACAGAGAAAAACAGGAAAAAGGAAAAAAGAGAAACGAATCTCATCCGGCACGGTTTTGATCAAATTTAAGATAATGCAGGGACAATCAGTGCAGGATAAAACGGATAGGAAGCGTGTATTTTGTGCGAACAGGTCTTCCGTTTGTTTTACCAGGGCTCCAGCGGGGCATGCTTCTGATCACGCGTACAGCTTCCTTTTCCAGGCCAGTGCCGCCGGGAACGGATCTTGCAACTTCCACTTCCGAAACCGAGCCGTCTTTTCCGATAATGAACTTGATATACACCGTTCCCTGGATGCCCATTTCCTTCTCCATGGCCGGATAGCGGATATTTTGAGACAGGTACTTGTACATTTCACTCTCACCGCCGGGAAAGGAAGGTTGTTCTTCCGGGAATTCCATCAAGCCAATCTCATCTCCAGGATCGGTCACCTCATCCGGTCTTCTGCTGGCCCGCGCTGCGAATCGCCTGATGCCCGCGACCGGATCTTGATCTACCATGTTGCTTTTTATCTCAGCGATGGAGTATTCTTTCTGCAGTTTCCCATTGGGCTCCCATACTTTCAGCGTTCCGGCAAGCTGACCGGTTTTAAATTCCTGCCGGATAAATATTTTCCCATTAGCATGATACTCTTCATAAAGTCCGTCCAGCGTCCCGCTTCTATAATGCGCTGTATAAAGCAGTTTACCGTCGCAGGCGTAACCGGTGAATTTGCCTTCGCGTTTGTCATTCACATATTGTCCTTCTTCCGCAAGCGAAGGTATGCCCATGAGCGCTCCCGGGTAGAGTTCCGGCTGATACGCCTGTTTGTCAATACAGACATGTTCATGCCAGCGGAAGTAAGTACCTTCGAATTTCCCATCCCGGCAAAACCACTGTTCTTCATGCTTTAAAGACTTATCGTAGTATGTTGTGTATGTACTGTCGTAATCACCGTTTTTGAAAAACGCGTGTATGGTAACCCACCCGTTCTCGTCAAACTCTTTTCGTTCGCCCGTCAGTTCCCCGTTTACATAATTATACTCCAGCCATTTTTTTCCCGTGCGGTTCCATTCCTGGAAAGTTCCGTGACGTTCACCGTTTACATATTGTCCCTGCAGTTTCAGATGTCCGCCCGAGTATGTGGACCATTCTTTATAAACACCATGCTTTACGCCGTCCCGCAGTTCATACTCTATATGTTTCCGGCCGAACTCCGCTTCTTTCACCAGGCTGTCGTTCCGGTACGTACGTTCATAACGCGTAGTGAAATCTTTACTGAATTCGGTGAAAAGTCCCGATCGTTTCCCGTTTTCGTACTGACCTGAAACGACCAGGTTGAATGTTTCGTTGAATTGTTTGTATTCCCCGTGCAGCAGACCGTCGAGGTAGTTTTCCGTTTTCAGCGTTAGCTGGCGGCCTTTGACCAGTTTGTGCGCATATACGAAGCGGAAACGGACGTATGGAATGTAAAAACTCTTCCTGCTGATCATATCCGGCGAAGGACTGCTGTATGTTGTCCAGGTTCCCTGTTTCATATCACCGGCATAACGGCCGGCCAGCATAACGTTTCCCTGCCGGTCGAATTCGCGGTAAATACTGTCACGTTTTCCGTCCGTATAATGTGTCTCCGTGCGGAGATACTTCCCGTCTTCAAAAGCCCGCGACCAGCCCTGCGCTTTCCCCTGCTTATAATATTCGCGGCGAAGCAGTAACCCGTTTTCGGCGTAATATTCCCATTTACCGCTCCGCAGTCCTTTCCTGAAATGCCCGCTCACCGACGTTTTCCCGTTAGGATGCTGCTCTTTGTGCCGCCCGTTTCGCGGCTGCGCCGAAAGAGGCACGGCAATTGCGAGAAACAGGAAAACAGAAATGAGTCTATTCAGCACAGTTGAAAAGTATTGGGGATTGTTTATCAAAAATAGGCAATGTGCATGGATGGCGAAACTACTTTTGCAGTATAGACTCATGCGCCGACTGATTTCCATAAACCTCCTGCTCTTTTTACCGGTATTGGTTTCCACTGCCCAGGATAATTTCCCGAAGAATTATTTCCGGATGCCGATGAACATTCCGCCGCGCATTTCCGGGAATTTCGGGGAACTGCGGCCGAACCATTTTCACGCCGGGCTCGATTTTTCGACCAGCAACAAAGAAGGCATCCCGGTAATGGCTTCCGCCGAAGGTTTTGTTACGCGCATCAAAGTGGGTCCTTACGGGTACGGGCGGGTGCTTTACGTGATGCATGCCAACGGTTACGTGACGGTTTATGCGCACCTCTCGAAATTCAATCCCGGGATCGGGAAATACGTAGAGCACGAACAATACTCGCGCGAATCATTTGAAGTGGAACTTTTTCCGCGCCCGGGCGAACTGCCGGTGAAGCAGGGACAGATCATGGGATACTCGGGCAATACCGGCAGTTCGGGAGGACCGCACCTGCATTTCGAGATACGCGATGCGAATACGGAAGAAGCATTGAACCCGCAGCTTTTCGGTTTGCCCATTTCCGATTCCATCCCGCCCACGCCGCAAACGCTGGTAGTGTACGAACTGGATGGCGCTGCGGAAGTCAAAGGAGCGAAATCGGGACGCAAAAAAATCACGCTGAAAAAATCCGGGCAGAAATATGTTTTCGCCAACCCGGCCGACAGTATCGTGGCCTGCGGAAGGATCGGTTTCGCGATGGAAGGTTTCGACCAGGAAGATACGCGCCACGGGAAAAACGGCGTGTACGGCATGCAGGTCTGGAAAAACGACAAGCTGATTTACAGTCACGGCTTCCGCAAAATGGGGTTTGACGAGTCGCGTTACATCAATTGTTATATCGACTACCCGGAACTGCAGACCGGCAAAAAGTATTACCAGAAAAGTTTTCTCGCGCCGAACAACAAACTGCCGATTTACGATTCGGTTGTTTCCAAAGGACAGTTACTGATCTCCGGTGACAGCGTGTACCGTATAAAATACGTACTCATCGATGTGAACGGAAATACGGCTGCGGCGGAATTCAAAATCAAAGGATCAGGAAAAAACATCATGGGCCAGTCGCTCGCACCGAAAAAATGGGACCAGGAAAACGTACTGCAATCCGAGCATTTCCGTTTTGTCATCCCGGCAGGCGCTTTATATGAAGATGAGTACCTCAAATCCGGTTCAAGCCGCGCGGCAGGGGCCACCTGGCCGGTCGTGAGTTTGCACAACGACAAAACGCCGCTGCAACTGCCCTGCTCGCTGACCATCAAACCCGCAGGAAGAATCCCGGACTCGCTTGCTTCAAAATTACTGGTCGTTGAAATTTCCCCGAAAGGAGGGCGCAGCAGCGTGGGCGGCGTTTATGAAAACGGGCAGATTACGACAATGATCAAGGAATTCGGAAATTACTCCGTCGCGCCCGATACTACGGCTCCTTCCGTAAAGCCCGCCAATTTCGACCAGAAAGGTATCCAGTCCGGCTTCGCAGCGCTGAAATACATCGGCTTTACCGTGAGTGATAATCTTTCCGGGATCGGCAGCTATAAATTGTATATCGACGGAAAATGGGTGCTGCTGGAATACGAGCCGAAGAAAAAATTACTCTATTACTCTTTCGATTCGCGCGTGGGAAAAGGCGATCATGAGCTGCGGCTGCTCGTTTCGGATAAAAAAGGAAATGCGACGGAATACAAAAAGAAATTTACGCGCTGATTATTCGAGTTGCTGAATCCAGGCATCGCGATATTCTTTTCTTGCGCGTGTTACCCAGTCGGCGGCTTCTTCCGTTGATTTCGGGCGTGCAACAACCACGTAAGTAAATCCGTTTTCGCGGTTATACACCAGGTCGTGCGCTGGATATACCTTATCATTTTTGATTTTGGCCTGCAGGCGTTTGGCATACGGCGCATTTTTAAACGAACCGATCACGATAAACATACCCTGCCCCATCGTTTGTCCTTTTTCGTCCTGGTACGTTTTGCTGGAGTCGCGGCGGACAACCGTTTTTTCCCCGTTCGGAAGCGTAATCTCGTCGCCGGAAAGGAAAAGCAGTTTTTTGGTAAACGTACTGGTGTCCTTCACGCCGAAACGTTCGTAGTGCACGCGTTTATATTCCGCGGAGTAAAACGCAACATCAAACGATTTGGCTACAAAGCTGCTTACATCGGAAGCATTGAATGATTTTACCGAATCGATGCAGCCGCTCATGATGAAGGTTACTTTATAATCGTTTCCAGGCGGAAGCGAAACGGCATAGCGGCCGGAAGCCCCGTTGCTGCGGTAATCGCCCACCAGCGAATCTTTTCCGCCGGCAGTAACCGAAACGGCGGCGGCGGCAGGAAGATCGTCGAGCGTTACAATGCCTTTGATGAGTACCAGGTCGCCGGCTTTCGCGGGCATGCCGGGTTCACTGATGTAAATATCCATCCCGCCGTTTCCGCCCGCGCGGTTGGAGCAGAGATAAGCGGAAAATCCATCCGGGTTCGGTGCGTAATAAATATCGTCCATGGTACTGTTTACCGGGTAGCCGATCGTTACGCCTTCTTTCCATGTTTTTCCGTCGGGCAGCAGCTCCGAAATAAAAATATCATAACCGCCGATGCTGTTTTGTCCTTTCGATGCGTACGACATGCGTTTGCCTTCTTCGAAAAGAAACGGCGCATCGTCGTCCATCTCCGTATTGATATTAGGCCCGAGGTTTTCGATATTTCCCCAGGTACCGTCGTCTTTCAATGTGCTCCGGTAAATATCTTTTCCGCCATAACCGCCTTCACGCTCGCTGGCGAAATAGGCCGTTTTTCCGTCCGCTGCAAAACTGATGCTGCCCTCCCACGCCGGCGTATTAATTTCGCCTAGGATTTTTTCCGGGCGGCTCCAGTCCAGTCCGCGTTTGTGGCAAACGTAAATATCGCCGCCGTCTTTCGGTGAGCTCCGGTAAATATACAGGTGCAGCCCGTCGGGAGAAACGGCCGTGCAGGCGTCGTGCTTCGCGGTGTTTACACTGTCGCTCAGCGGGAGCGGGATCGACCAGCCGTTGTTGGTCATCCGGCAATCGAGTACGTCTTCGAGGTAATACCCCGCCGAATCGTTGCGGCCGAATACGCGCATTTTTCCGCCGGTGCTTTGCGTGCCTTTGTACGTGAACCACATGCCCATATTATCCGGCATAAGCACGGGTGCAAATTCATCTCCGGGTGTATTTACAGGGCGGCCGGCATTCTGCACGTTGGCATTTACCGGTTTCGCCATTTGTTCGATAGCGTTGTTGCAGTAATACACCCAGTACTGCAGTTTTTTCCGCTGGGCTTCATCCGTTTCTTTTGAAGCCTGCTTCATGAAATAGGTACGGGCTTCGTCGGGCTTGTTGTTTAAAAGATAGGCCCGGCCGAGGAAGAAATGAATATCGGTGAGCGCGGTGTCTTTTTCAATGCATCCTTTCAGGAAACCGAGCGCGGTAACCGCGTCGCCCGAATAAATGGCGCAAACTCCTGCACGGAATTCGTACAGCAGTTTGGCTGGCTGTATGGATTTCAGCCGCAGGTAGTAATCATAGGCAAGCTCGTATTCGCGGCGGTTGTAGAGAATATCCGCTTTCTTCTGCAGGTCCGCTTCTGAAACGGGCGCTGCGGAAACGGCATCCGGTACAACGAGCAAAAGTAAGAGTGCGAAATGGCGTATATTCAAATGAAAAGGCAAAAAGCAAAATGCAAAAAGCAATTTCCTTTTTCCTGTATTCATTTTATCACGTGTTGCTGTTTGCATTTTGTACTTAATAAAAAGCAAAAAGCAAATGGCAAATGGCAATTCCTTTTTCCATAAACCGATTTGTTTGCTTTTTGCCGTTTGCATTTTGCTTTTTGTTTTTTGATCTAAAGTCTTCCGAAATAAATTATCCGTTTTCAGCAATCGTACTTTGAGGAGTATTGCCTAGTCGTATTTCCCGCGCATTTTTCCGCCGCCGCCGCCCTGCATCTGCCCGAAAGTATAACCGAGCATGAACTCATGGCTTACACCGCCCGATGTGCGAAGCGGCGTGATGATCACGTCGTAGGCATATCCTGCACTGAGGCTGTTGAATAATTTCACGCGGAGGTTTGTGCCCACAGCGTAATTGCTGCGGTACGATAATCCCAGCCAGCCGATATTTTTCCAGTTCAGGATCGCGTTGATATCATACTGCACGGGCGTATTCGGAACCCAGCGCACCATCGCCAGCGGTTCGAGGCTGAGTTCTGCCGTTTCGCTCAGCATGAAATTATACTGCACGCTTCCCTGGTAATGCCGTGCAAGCTGGTAATACGCCAGCGCATCCAGCCCGTCGTATTTTACATGCTGACCGAAGATCTGCGGGATCGCAAAACCGGCGCGCAGTTTTTTCCATTCGTAAATCGCGCCGAATGTCGCGTCGAGTGCGCTCTTGCGCTGGATAGCGGAGAACAGCATCGGGTCGGTATTATCGGTAACAACAGCTTTCGAGAAGTCGATACGGTTATCGAGGAAACCCATAGAAAGCCCGAGCAGTACGCGGTTGTTGTCATCGATTTTCAGGCGGTACGCGTATGAAGCATACAGGCCGAGCCGTTCGTTGATATCCTGCACGTCGTTGAATACCATAAAGCCCAGTCCCATGTTCTTGTCCTTAATGGACCCGTCCACGGTAAAGGCATTGGTAACCGGCGCGCCGGGAATCCCCGTCCATTGCGCACGGTGAACCAGGTACGCGTTGGTTTCGTCGCTGATTCCCGTCATCGACGGGTTGCTTACGAACGGGTTGAAGTAGTACTGGCTGTAAAGCGGTAACTGCTGGGCAGAAAGGCTTCCCGAAATTCCAAGTACCAGTGCGATTGCTGTTGTGATCTTTTTCATCTTGCGTGCTGTTGACAGTTTCGACATGCGTTTATTTGTTGCTGACTACCGTAATGGCGCCTTTCAGAACCATGCCGCTGTCGTCGGTGAATTTGAGAACATAATAGTACGTACCGTCGGGAACCTGCTGCCCGTTGTACGTGGCATTCCATTCGTTGTGGTATGCTGTTGCGGTGAACAGTTCCATACCGTTCCGGTTGTAGATATGCACTTCGTTTTCGGGATAATAATTGATCCCGTCGATGATCCAGTTGTCGTTATGCCCGTCGCCGTTTGCCGTAACCAGGTTTGCGATCACCAGGTTGTAATCTTTCACCAGCGTGATTTTGACCACGTCGGTATCCATGCAACCGTTGATACCGGTTACTGTAAGCGTATAAGTGATCGTCGTGGGCGGCGATGCTACGGGATCTTCCGCACTTGCATTATCCAGGCCTACCAGCGGAGTCCAGGAATAAAAACCTCCGCCTTCGCCATTCAGCGTGATGCTGCTTCCGAAACCGATCGTGGAATCCAGGCCTGCGCTGGCAACCGGTTTTGCGAGAATCGTCATCGTAACCGAATCCATAGCGACGCAGCCGGTAATCGTATCCGTTACGGTTACGACATACGTTGCAGCAGAATCGATCATGATGGTGTTGATCGAGTCGCCGGTATTCCAGAGATACGTGAACAGCGTGTCCATCGGTACAGTCAGTACTGCTGTATCGCCTGTGCAAAGCGGGCTGTTGCCGGTTACTGCAATCGCTGCAGCAGGAAGCGGGTGAACGATAACGGAATCGACCAGCGTATCCGCACAACCGAAGTTGCTTGTGATTACCAGCGCTACCGTAAACGTATCGGCGCTTGCGTAAACGTGCGAAGGACTGATATTGATCGAGGTAGTATTGTCGCCGAAATCCCAGTTGTTGATGATGATGCTTCCGGAAGAAACGGAAGACGCATTTGCAAAAACGCTCGGGCTGTTGAAGCATCCGTCGGCCACAGTGAATGCCGCTACCGGCTGCGGATACGTAACAACCATTGCCGAAGCAGAAGTATCCGGCGTGCAGCTTCCGCTGGCCACGATCGCCTGGTACCAGGTTGTATCAGCAAGGTTTAAATAGGTTTGTACAGACGTGGTATTGCTGATCGGCGTCCAGGTCAGTCCGCCATCTGCTGATGATTCCCATCCGAGCACCGAGCCGGTAAATCCGCTCAGTACAAGCGTTCCGGCATTGGCACCTGCGCATCCGGCAACTGCACCGGTAATCGTTCCGGCGTTGGAAGGCGGTATAACGGTAATCGTATCAATCGAAGAATAAACAGGATTACATGCCCCGTTGCGAATGATGGTCCGGTAATACGTAGTCTGGAGCAGGTTGGCGTAATTGATGGAATCCGCCGTATTGGTAAGCGCGATCCAGTTCATGCCGTCTGTTGAATATTCCCAGCCGAGAATATTGCCAGTCCAGCCGTTGAGGTAGATCGTACCGCTGTTCGTGCCGCTGCAAACGGTATCGTTTACCGTCAGCGCACCGCCCACAGAAACCGGGTCAACTGTAACGACGCCGACGGAAGACGTATCGTTTCCGCAAACGCCGCTGCTGATGATGACGCGGTACCAGGTTGTATCAAGCAGGTTGGTATATGTTTCTGTGGCTGTCGTGTTTCCGTTGGGTGTCCAGGTCAGTCCGCCGTCGGTAGAAGTTTCCCAGCTTACGATGGCGCCCGAAGATCCGCCGAGCGTGAGTGTCCCGGTATTACCCGAAGCGCAAACCGCTGTCGTTCCGGCTACTGTTCCGCCGGTTGCCGGGGGATCAACTGTAATTGTTGCGAAAGTTGAGTTGACCGGGCTGCAAACCCCATTGTGCACGCGGGCGCGGTACATGGTAGTCGCCGTAAGGTTGAGGAAGTTCTGCGTCGTCGTATTATTCGAGATATTGATCCAGGTAAATCCTCCGTCAGTGGAATACTCCCAACCATCAACGGTTCCGAGCTGCCCGCTCAGCGTGATCGAACCGCTGTTGGCGCCGCTGCAAACGGTATCGTCAATGGTAACGATTCCGCCGAGAGATACTTCATCCACGAGAATCGTCACCAGTGTGGAGGTATCCGAAGGACAAACCCCGTTCTGTGAAATCGCCTGGTATATCGTAGTATCAGTCAGGTTCAGGTAGTTTTCAGATCCTGTTGTGTTTGCAATCGCATTCCAGGTAGTTCCGCCGTCATTCGAGAATTCCCATCCGAGGATGGTTCCTACGTTGCCGATCAGCGTGATCGTTCCGTTATTGGATCCGCTGCATACCGTGGCGTTACCGTACAACGTTCCTCCGGCAGAAGGCTGATCGATGGTTACAGCCGCTGTAGAAGAATACGCAAGCGCGCAGGTTCCGCTCTGAACTACCGCGCGGTAATACGTAGGCGTAGCAATATTGGTATACGCCTGTGTCGTGCTTGTGTTCGAATTTGCGATCCAGGTCGAACCGCCGTCGGTAGAAAATTCCCAGCGCAATACACTGCCTGTTTCGCCGCTCAGTGTAATAACCCCGCTATTGTTCCCGCTGCAAACGGTATCGAGCACAGGAGAAAGCGTTCCGCCCACGGTATTCGGATCAACGAATACGGTGTCTTCCGCAGCAGTTGCCGAAGGACATACACCGCTTTGTACGATAGCGTGATAAATTGTCGTAGTTACCAGGTTGGTATATGCTTGTGTGGTCGTGGTATTGGCAATCGGCGTCCAGGTTACGCCGCCATCGGTGGAGAATTCCCAGCTTGTAACCGAACCTGTTTGTCCTCCGAGTGTAAGCGATCCGCTGTTCGAGCCGCTGCAGACGGATAATCCGCCTGATACTGTTCCGCCGACGGAAGGTGCATCGACTGTTACCGTGGCCGTTGCCGAATACGATGCGGTACATCCCCCGCTCTGCACCAGCGCACGATACATGGTGGTACTGACCAGGTTGAGGTAATTTTCTGTTGTCGTCGTGTTTGCAATTACAGACCAGGTTACACCGCCATCGATAGAAAATTCCCACTGGATAATAGACCCGGTATGCCCGGAAAGTGTGAGTGTACCGCTGTTGGCCCCGCTGCATACGGTAGATGCCGCGGGCGTAATGCTGCCCCCGATGGAAGCGGATGTAACGTTTATAGTCGCCGTGGCCGAGTTGACCAGCAGGCAGGCGCCGCTTTGCACCTGTGCCCTGTACATGCGCGAGGCAACCAGGTTAAGATAAGACTGTGTGGTAGTAGTATTCGCTACGTTGATCCAGGTAACTCCACCATCGGTGGAATACTGCCAGCGGACTACACTTCCTACGTGGCCGCTCAGCGTTAGTGTTCCACTGTTTGCCCCGCTGCATACTGTTGATACTGCCGGGGAAAGAGAACCGCCAACCGTTGTCGGGCTGATCGTGATCGTTGCATTTGTGGAATAAAGCGCCACGCAGGTTCCGCTTTGAACGCGTGCCCTGTAAATGGTGGTTACGGTAAGGTTCAGGTACGACTGCGAGGTCGTCGTATTTGCAATATTGGTCCAGGTTGCACCGCCATCGGTAGAGCCATCGGTAGAAAACTCCCAGCGCACGACAGAACCGGTATGACCGCTCAGCGTAATTGTTCCGCTGTTGCTGCCGAAACAGCGGGTTGCCGTACCGGGTAGTGAGCCACCCACTGTGGCAGGATCAATCGTAATGGATGCTACGGAAGAAAACGCGGTTGCACAGCCGCCATTCTGCACAACGGCGCGATATTGCGTAGGTACGGTGAGGTTGTTGTATGGCTGCGTGGTGGTGGTATTTGTAACGTTGATCCAGGTAAATCCTCCGTCGGTGGAATATTCCCAGCGCAGTACGTTCCCGGTCTGCCCGGCCAGCGTAAGGTTACCGCTGTTGCCGGAAAAACAGACGCTGCCAGGACCGGTAACCGTTCCGCCCACGGATGCGGCCGTATTGGTAACCAGGTAACCCGTAAAGGCATCATTACCGGGGTTTACATCCCCGGGCAAGGCGCAGGTAGCATCAAATGTAAAGGAACCGGGGACTGAAAGATCTGCCTGCGTTGTAAACGTATAGTTCAACGTGGAGTTGGTCAGCATATTGGCGCCTAAAACGAGCAACTCGGTTACCGGGAGCCCGCCGTTTATAGTATAGGAAACGTTGAACGAGCTTCCCGCCACGAGCGTTGGACCGTAGTTGAATATCCGGATCGTCACATTTTCCGTTGACGTAAGCGCACAGCCGCTAACGGGTGAAGTAATCGCGATAACTGAAATATCCTGGGCATTCAGCGCAGAAGCGAATAAAACCGACAGGAACAGCGTGTACAGCTTTTTCATAGGTAGAAAAAGATTTAGAATAGGAAAGCGTTATGGGAGAGTGAACAAAAAGAAGCGACACGTAAACAGGCCCAACTTGCGGAAGGCTGTTTCGTGTAATTAAGATAGTGAAAATGAGGCAGATTGTACGTTTTATGCATACTCCCCATTCAGGTGTTTTGAAGACTTATACTGAAAAATGGGTTCGAAAGTTGCGCAAGCGGCATAAAGACTGTAAATCAGGCGTTTATTTAGAATGATTCGGCGCATTTATCCTATTGTTTGCAAATTCTGCGTGAAAGGACATGATCACCGGCTTTTAATTGCAGGATATACATACCGGATTCCAGTTTCTCCAGGGGAATTCTCTGGATGTGGGTGCCGGCGAATTGCGTGGAAGCTTTTATTTCATCGATAAGCCTTCCGCCCAGGTCGTAAAGGCGGAAAGAGACATCCGAGGCCTGTTTAAGATCGTAACGCAATACGGCGAAGTCGCTTGCCGGGTTGGGAAATACTTCGGCGCTGGATACTACAAGGTATTCGGGAACGCTGATCTGGAATACGCTGTCGCGGATACTGTCCTGGTAATACACGCCGGTAACCACTTCGTTACTCAGGATATCCTGTACATCGATCTGGAGAATCGGCGCTTTGCCGCCCAATGCGAGCCATTTATACTCGGTAAGCGTGGGCCGCTGGATGGCAAATCCCTGGTTCCCGGTCGTATCCAGAGAAACAGTATCGGTAATGTTGAGGATTGATTTTACCCGCAAGGTCTGGAATGAGCCGAAAGGCGTAACCAGCGTGCCCCAACCGTCCACTTCGTTATGCCGGTGCCCGTCCTGCCCGAAATAACCGAAACCGGGGATACTGAAACCGTAATCGTAATCACAGGAATCCACGTTACCCGGGTTCATCGGGAAACGATATACGTAATCGGCGTTGTTGTAAATCACCGGGATGGCAAAACTGAAATTGAACATGAAACTTTGTCCAACCTGGCGGTAGCTCGAACTGCTTACCTTGTAATAGTCGTAAAAATCACTGGGAACGGTACCGATCACAGGCAGCGAATCCGGTGAAATATTGTAAACGCCGAATGTTGCGGTGAAATTAAACGGAAAGGCCGTCGGGGTTTCGTAATTAACCAGTTGCTGGGCGGAAGGCACAAGACTTGAAAAATCCCATAAATACGCCGGCCCGGTCAGGTGATAATCGACAGAACCTACCGTCAGCGCATAGCTTAAACGAACCGTATCGTTCGCAGCAGGCATATCCGCATCGGTAATGGTAATCTGGGCTCCGAGAGGCAGGCTGGCAGCAGATAGAAAAGCAGCCAATACGTAAGAGTGCTTCATAAGGTGTGTTTGGGCTGTTAAAAGTAGCCAATTTTAAACCCCTGCCCTATTCTTTTTTCTTTTTTTTGCGTCTTAAACAATAATCCAGAACCGTTTTTGTTTGTAAGCCAGTGAATAACATGCTTATGAATAATCGGGCGGCTTTTCTTTGTAACTTTGAGACATCTGTTATCTATAATGAGAGCACTCTTTCTTCTTTTTTTCCTGGCCGTAGCCGGTACCGGTTTTGCCCAGCCGAAAACGCCTCCCGCACCGCCCCGGAAACCGGTCGTTCAGTTTTCCGGTGTTGTTGTGGATGCCGACAGCCTGCAACCCGTTCCGTTTACAGCCGTGATCATTCAAAATACGCATCGCGGGACTTTCGCCGACGTATCGGGATACTTTTCGTTTGTAGCCCAGCCCGGCGATACCATCCAGTTTACCACGCTCGGGTACAAGGACAACAGTTTTGTTATTCCCGATACGCTCAAACAAACGCGTTACTCGCTTATCCAGCTGATGAAGCGCGATACCTACGAACTGCGCGAAGCCGTGATTTATCCCTGGCCCACCAAAGAACAATTCAAGGATGCTTTCCTGAAACTGGATATCCCGGACGACGACCTGGCGCGCGCGCAGAAGAACCTCGACCAGCAGGCTATGCTGATCGGCGTGGCGAGCATCGGGGCCGACGGTTCCTCCAACTTCCGTTCAGGCATGCAGCAGCAAAGCAACAAAATGTATTACGCAGGGCAGCTCCCGCCCAACAACCTGTTGAACCCGGTAGCCTGGTCGCGATTTGTAAAAGCCTGGCGAAGCGGCGCACTCAAAAAACAATAAAGGAGGCCGTTGAAATTATGCCCGCGGAAATTTCAAAGATTCGTTTTTCAATCAAGTCGTTATTCCGGTTTGCAGTTGGCCGTTTGCAGTTTACAGTTGGCAATTTTGTCTTGTATAAGCGGAAGTTCCTGGTTTTTGACGACATCCCTGTAAAACAGAAACTGCCAACTGCCAACTGTAAACTGATACGCTCCGTTTTCCTCCTGTTTGCTTTCGCACTCACCCTGCCGGCTCTCGCGCAGGAAGCAACCATTACCGGCCGCGTCACCGGTCCGGAAGGCAGCCCTGTGGAATCGGCCGCAGTCGGGTATATTCTCGGCGGAAAAAGCAAGGGAACGTTCACCGACGCTAAAGGAAATTTCACACTCACCGTCCCGGCAGGCCAGCCGCTGATGATCACCGTACAGCTTACCGGGTTCAAACGGTATGATGTTCCCGTAAAGCTCACGGCCGGGGAAATAAAAAATTTCGCGATTGAGCTCGAACCCAAAGGCGGCGATACCACCGAAGTGTATGGCGTACTCGGCACCGGCGATTATTTTCCTCCCGGGCCGATCCAGAATATTCCCAGCCCCAGCGGCGATTTCATCGGTGCGCTCCGCCTGGTGATCGGCGGCTCGGTAAACAACGAACTGAGTTCGCAATACTCCATCCGCGGCGGAAGTTTTGACGAAAACAAACTTTACATCAACGGCATCGAAGTGTATCGTCCATTGATCACGCGCTCCGGGCAGCAGGAAGGACTGACCATCGTGAACGGCGACATGGTGGATCGCGTATTTTTTTCCGCGGGCGGCTATGAAGCGAAATACGGCGATGCCATGTCGTCGGTGCTCGATATCACCTACCGCCGGCCGAAAAAATTCGGAGGCACTTTTTCCGCGGGACTGCTCGGTGGAAGTTTTGAAGTGGAAGGCATTTCGAAAGACGAACGGTTTACCTGGATGCTTGGCGCGCGGCAGAAAAGCAACCGTTACCTGCTGAACAAACTCGATACGCGCGGCGATTACACCACTTCGTTCACCGATGTGCAGGCTTTCCTGACGTATAATTTTACCGAACACTGGCGGCTCGATTATCTCGGCAATTACGCGCAGAACAAATACGAACTGCGACCCGAAACGCGCGAAACCGAATTCGGCACGCTGAACCAGGCGCTGCGCTTTACGGTGTTTTTCGAGGGGCAGGAAGTGAACAGTTTCAAAACGAATTTCAATGCGCTTGCGTTGAATTACATGCACCCGAACGAACGGCTTCGGCTGAGATTTATCGGTTCCTCTTTCTTCTCTTCCGAAAATGAAACCTTCGATATCGAAGGCGCATATTATATCGATCAGCTGGAAACGGATTTCGGAAAACCGACTTTCGGGCAGGTGGCTTTTAACCGCGGCGTGGGCGGATATCTTAATCATGCGCGGAACTTTCTCGATGCACTTGTCATTAACGGTGAGCATAAAGGCGATTACACGTACAACGCGAATAATTCCATTCTTTCCTGGGGACTGCGTTACCAGCACGAGCAGATTACCGACGAGCTGAGCGAATGGGGCCTGGTGGATTCGGCAGGTTATTCGATCCCGTTCTACCCGCTGGAAGTGCTCGAAGTGCAGGGCCTGATCAAAGGCAAAGCAGAACTGGCTTCGTCGCGGGCGATGGCTTTCGTGCAGCATATCTGGAACTGGAAACTGCGCGACACTTCGCAGCTCGAACTGAATGCCGGCGTGCGCAGCCATTACTGGAACATGAACGGGCAAACGATCGTGAGCCCGCGCGTGAATCTTTCCTGGAAACCGCACTGGAAACGCCAGGCTTCTTTCCGCGTAGCGGGCGGACTTTACAGCCAGCCCCCGTTTTACCGTGAACTGCGCGATTTCAACGGAACCGTGCACAAGAATGTAAAAGCGCAGACCGCTGTCCACGCCGTACTCGGCGGCGATATTCATTTCAAACTCTGGAACCGGCCTTTCCGTTTCATCACCGAAGCGTATTACAAATACCTCGACAACCTGGTGCCTTACGAAGTAACGGATGTCCGCCTGCGCTATTTCGGCGAAAACCAGGCTTACGGTTACGCGTACGGTATCGACTTCAAACTGAACGGACAGTTTGTGCGCAAAGCGGATTCGTGGGTAAATCTTTCCATCCTGCGCACGCGTGAAAATTTATATAACGACCGGTTCGTGATTTACCTGAACAGCGACGGCGATACGATTTATCCCGGCTACACGGTGAATAATATCGCGGTCGACAGTATCGTCAATGCTCCCGGTTTCATTCCGCGTCCTACGGACCAGATCGTGAATTTTTCCATGTACTTCCAGGATTACCTGCCTATGCTTCCCGACTGCAAGATGAGCCTCGGGCTGGTTGTCGGTACGGGTCTTCCTTTCGGACCACCCAACCACCAGCGGCACCTGGCCGTTCTGCGCATGCCTCCTTACCGCCGCGTGGATATCGGTTTTTCCTACCAGGTGATCAAAGAAGAAAAGCCGCTGAAAGAATCCAACCCGTTCCGTTTCATGAAATCGCTCTGGATCGGAGCCGAAGTGTACAACCTGCTGCAGGTAAACAATACCGTTTCGTATTACTGGGTAAAAGACGTGACCGGGCGTTTGTACGGCATTCCGAATTATCTCACCAACCGGCAGCTTAGTGTACGTTTAATAGCGAAGTTTTAGGATCGAACTCCGAATTGCGAATGCCGAATATTGAAGTTGTATAAAACACTTCGGCATTAGAACAACGAGTCCACGAACTCGTGTTTGTTGAATACCTGCAGGTCTTCCATCTTCTCGCCTACCCCGATATACTTTACCGGGATTTTGAACTGGTCGGAAATACCGATCACCACGCCGCCTTTGGCTGTTCCGTCGAGCTTGGTTACGGCCAATGCGGTGACATCGGTTGCGGCGGTGAATTCGCGGCACTGGTTTATCGCGTTCTGGCCGGTGGAACCGTCGAGTACAAGCAACACGTCGTGCGGAGCGTCGGGAACGACTTTCTGCATCACTTTTTTGATCTTCGACAGTTCGTTCATCAGGTTCACTTTGTTGTGCAAACGTCCGGCCGTATCGATGATCACTACGTCGGTTCCTTTGGAAACCGCCGAGTTCAGCGTATCGAATGCCACAGATGCCGGGTCGGACCCCATAGCCTGTGCCACGATGGGCACGTCCACGCGTTTGGACCAGATGACGAGTTGATCGACTGCGGCGGCGCGGAAAGTATCGGCGGCTCCGAGCATCACGCTCTTGCCCGCTTTTTTAAAGGCGTATGCGAGTTTACCGATGGTTGTCGTTTTTCCCACGCCGTTTACACCGACTACCATGATCACGTAGGGCTTTTTATCGGCGGGAATTACGAAATCTTTCAGGTCCTCGGTATTGTTTTCCGCCAGCAGCGAAGCGATTTCTTCTTTCATGATCGCGTTCAGTTCCGAAGTACCGACGTATTTGTCTCTGGAAACGCGTTCTTCTATCCGGCGGATAATTTTAATGGTTGTTTCCACGCCAACGTCGGACGTGATCAGCGCTTCTTCCAGGTTATCGAGCACTTCCGCATCCACAGCCGATTTGCCGACTACGGCGCGCGTAATCTTCTGGAAAAAACCTTCCTTGGTTTTGGCCAGGCCCTGGTCGAGGCTTTCTTTTTTGTCCTTGCTGAAAAAACTGAAAATACCCATAAGAGGTTCGCGTAAAACGTGAGCAAAATTACGGAATAGATGGTCTGTTTTACACGCCGGTCGTTTATTCAAAAAGCAAAAGCAAATAGCAAAGGGCAAAAGGCAAATAACCGGAGACTGCTTTGCAGAAGGGCCTGTTTCAAAAGGCAACTCACAAAAAACAAAAAATAAAAAGACGTCAGGTCTGTTTTACACACACTTCGTCTCCGCTCAGTGTGACGTTTACTATTTTTTGCCTTTGCCCTTTGTTTTTTTGATTTTCATTGCTTTTTGTTTTTTGCCTTTTGCGCGCCGGCAATGCGGGGCGGGTCGGCTTATAAACACCAAAAGCTTCCCGGTATGGAAAGCTTTGGCTGATTATGTATCGTTCAGAACTTACTTCTTGTCGGAGAGGAAATCCTTGATATGATCGTTGTGCACTACTTCTTCTTTGAATGCATACGCGCCGGTCTTGGGCGATTTCACCATCTTGATTACGCGGGTGAACTGCTTGCCTTCACCGGATTTGAGCGTCGCAACTACTTTCTTTGCCATGACTTTATGGTATTAGTGGCTTTCGCCGGTTACTTGATCTCTTTGTGAACGGTCATTTTCTTCAGGATGGGATTGTATTTCTTGATCTCCATCCGGTCGGGCGAATTCTTCTTGTTCTTCGTAGTGATATAACGCGAAGTACCCGGTTTCCCGCTTTCCTTGTGCTCGGTGCATTCCAGGATAACCTGTATGCGATTGCCTTTCTTAGCCATGATTGAATCGTTTTTATTGAATTCAGGGGTGCAAATATAGGGAGTTTTTTGTTTTTGACAAGAATTAAGGGTAAAATATTGACCCGGATGGCGGCCTCCTGTTTATGGAAATAAGCACAATTCGTTATCTTGTAAGCAATCCAGGATAACCCGTACAAAATCATGAAAACCCTGCTTTCCGCCCTGTTCCTCGCCGTTCTGCTCGGCTCCTGGGCACCGTTCAATGCCAACAGTTGGTCGCTGGACATCGGCAAAAAAACACTGCTTTCCAGCCAGAAAAACCAGTTGGGCGAACTGGCCTTCCTCGACAAAAAGAAACTGAACAACCGCGATACCTTGCAGGTGAGCAGGTACCTCTGCGGAGCTTCGGGAACAGCATCGCGCACTACGCTTTTTATCCGGAACGAGAAAAACGAACTGATCAAAATGTATGAATACCGTAATTCGGGTCTTGTCTTTTCCGCCAAAGCGCCTGTGAGCGACCTGCTGGCTTCCGCGGATTTCAAAAACGGCAAAGCAGTCAGCCTGTATTTCGGGATCGATTCGAAAGAGGATGCTTACAACGATACCGTACTCATCGCCAGGCTTCAGTTGAAATGAAACGAACGTTTTTTGCGGCCGCTGGACCTCGTGTCTGATGCAACGGGAAAAGAATAATGCCGAATCAATGAAGTGCATTGTTTTTACGACTAAACTTCGGCATTCGACATTCGAAATTCGGCATTCGGAATTCGCTTAACTTTCCCGAAGGGATAACCAAAAACCAATTGCATGAATCGTTACGTAGTCTTACTCCGCGCCATCAACGTGGGCGGAAGCAAGATCATCAAAATGGAAGAACTCCGGAAAATCATGGTGATGCCGGGACTGAAGAATATCGAAACCTATATCCAGAGCGGGAACGTGATTTTCGACGCAGCGGAGAACGATAAATCCGCCCTGCGGGAAAAAATTGAAAAACGGCTGCATAAATCGCTCGGCTACGAAGTGGAAACATTCGTGCGCAGCGCAGCGGATATGAAAAACGTAGTGAAAAACAACCCGTTCGGCGACATCCGGGCCGATAAAACGATCCAGCTTTATATCGCCTTCCTCGAGCGGGAAGCTGAAAAAGAGATGCAGGATGCGCTGCTTGTTCTCGAAAATAAAATCGACAGTTTTCACTTTGCCGGATCGGAATTGTACTGGCTTTGCCGGAAAGGACTCGGTGAATCCAAAATGGCCGGCAGCGTGATCGAGAAAAAGCTGAAACAGAAAACCACCCTCCGCAACTGGGCCACGACCAAAACGCTGCTTGAAAAATACCTGCCTGCCGGATCATGACGCGGAAGCCACTTTTCTTTTTTGCCTTCCTCCTGCTCCTTTCCTGCCGACCTTTACCGCAGCTGGCGGAAGACCACAAACATTCGCCTTACATCAACTATCCCTGCATATTCGTAAGTCCCGAAAAAGACGCGAAAAACCCGGTCGAGATCCTTTTTGTAAAAACGGATACGCTGGACAACAGTATCCGTAAAGAAATTTCCGTGGTTTTTGTTGACGAAGACCTGCCGTTTTTCTTTTTCGACTGGTGCTACGATGCCTACCGGCGAAACCATTACCGGCGGAAAAAGGACATCGAAAGTTTTGTGCTGTATTATTCGGCGGCCACGGATGCACTCGATTCGGTGGCTTTTCCTTCCACGTTCAGCAGGGATCAGCGTTTCCGGAAAAACATGGTGACGCATTTCAGTCAAACCTTCCCGGGATCAGCATTCCGGCTCACGGATAGCCGGCCGGTGATTTTCGTCAATACCTGGAATCATATGTTCTCGCCGGTTGACGAAAACCCGGGCATGAAAAAAGATTCGCTTTTTGCCGGGTGGCTCAGGAAAGGAAGCCGGGCCGATGCGGAAAGTTATTTCAGGAGGAAGTAATAACAAACCGAATTTCGAATGCCGAATTGCGAAGTGTTTCATACAACTTCAAAATTCGGAGTTCGAAATTCGAAATTAAGTTCCCGCCCTGAAGGGATAAACAGTTCCGGCTTAACGATTCTTTAAAACTTCCTCGGACTTGCTTTTATAGAAATCTCCCTGCGCTTTGTTTTCCATCAAATAGTACACTTCACTGATGTTTTTATAAAACCTCCCCAGGTCTTTATGTCCTTCTCCGCGCTGTATAATTTTATTTTCCAATGCTTTTTCAAAATACTTCAGCGCCTTCTTATATTCTCCCTTCTCCCTGTACCCATTTCCTAAGCCCCTGTAGCTTTCAATAATCTCCGCACTTTTTTCACCAAAAACCTTCTCCCTGATTTTCATCGCTTTCGAATGCGCATCAATGGATTTATTATAATCCTTTGCGTACAGGTACACATTTCCAATATTACCATAGCTCGTTGCCACCTGGGCATCGTTCTTCCCTAACTGCCGCAGCCGTATTGACAACGCTTTGTTGTGGTAAGCCAAAGCATCCGTGTATTTTTCTTCCGCGTTATAAATTACGCCCAGGCTGATATAAGTCGTTGCAATTTCCAGGTTGTTCGAGTCCAGTGAAGCAAGCCCTGTTGATAAAGCCTTATCCAAATACGATTTCGCTTTTTCATATTCATCCCGCCTGGTTAAAATAATTCCAATCTGGTTATATGCGCTTATGAATTTTTCTACGTTACCCAGTCTTTGAAATTCAACCGACGCTTTTTCATAATACACCATCGCGCTGTCCGGTTTCATGTTCTTTTTAAAATCATCTGCCGCCCGGATGTATTCATCAGCAAGCGGACTGGTTTGCCCATGCAAGCTGCCCATGGAAGCGATCAGCAGCAGAATATAGACAATAACGTTTTTAGCTTTTGCCATGATTTTACAAGTTCAGGTGCGGTTATTTATGCCTGTCAATACCCGGTCTATCGTTTTCAGGGCTTCTGTTAGTCCCGCCGATACCCGCTAGTTGTCGCTTTTCGGCTGGTTGAGGTAGCTTTTTTCCTCCATCAGCTTTTCGATCGATTCCACTGTTTTGGGAACAGCTTTTGAAAGTACGTCGGGATCGCCGTCGGTAATCAGTACGTCGTCTTCGATACGGATGCCGATATTCCACCATTTCGGATCGCAGGGCGAACCTTCGGGAATATAAATGCCGGGTTCAACGGTGATCACGTTGCCGGGCTCCAGTTTACCGTACAAACCGGGATCGTGCACATCGAGCCCGAGGTAATGCGAAGTACCGTGGAAAAAATACTGCAAGCATTCCTCGTCCTTTTTGATGATGCCGAGTTCCTTTAACCGGGCCTGGATCACTTTCAGCGCTTCTTTGTGCGGACCACGGAATTCGTTTCCTTTCCGGCAGGCTTTGATACCGGCTTCCTGCGCTTCGAGTACGATATTGTAAATGGCTTTTTCCTGGTCCGAGTATTTTCCGTCTGTCGGTAAAGTACGCGTGATATCCGCCGTGTAGCCGTGATATTCCGCGCCGGCATCCACCACCAGCATGTCTTTCCCCGTAAGCGGCCGCCTGTTCGAGATATAATGCAGGATGCAGGAATTTTCGCCGCCGCCCACGATACTCGGGTAACCGCAATATTCCGCCCCGTATTTTTTGAACACGTATTCGATCACAGCCTGCGCTTCGTATTCGTTCATACCGTCTTCCAGCGCTTTGATCAGTTCGATATGGCCGATACAACTCATGTCGATGGCTTTGCGGAGCAGGACCATTTCTTCCGGCTGCTTGATCTGCCGCAGCATAGCCATGTACTGCGCAACGTAATAGTTTTCGTTGTTTTTGTTTTTCTCCGTACGGTTCCTGAAGTAACGAATCATGCTGAACAGGTCGCCGCGATCGCCCGGATCATCCCGCAGGTCGGTAATGAGCGGACTGAAAAGCACGCGCTTGTATTTCGCAAAATCGATATTCATGTCGGCGAAAGTCGTGTTCAGCAGCACGGTATTCAGCCCGTACAGGTCGCGCACGCCTTTGGTCCCCAGCCTGCGGCCGGTCCATGCTTCCTCTTTCTGGTCGCGGCCCTGCACAAAAATGATCTCGTTGGTGTACAAGGTATCCACGTGCTGCTTTTCCTTGAACACGAAAAGCATGGCGTTGGGTTCTTCCAGGCCGGTGAGGTAGTAAAAATTCGGATCCTGGTGATACTGGTAATCCACATCGTTTGCGCGGTTGCGTTCGGGGTTGGCGAAGAACACGGCCACGCTGCTGTCGGGCATCAGGCGGCGCAAGGCATCGCGGCGGCCTGCATGGAACTCTTTCGAAAGGCGGTCTTTATCGTACATGAAACGGGCCGCATCGGAATCCTGGGCGAAAAGGCCCAGGCCGAGAGCGCAAAAAAGGGCGGTAATAACGGGTCGTTTCATGTAGCTGGCGATTGGATACTTACAAAAATAAAAACGTTGCCGCGAATTCACGACAACGTTTCTATTAATGCTTTTAAAAGCGGATGAGCGGTTACTTCGCAAGATAACCCGCTTCACGGGCGCGCTTTACGGCTTCGCTGATACCGATTTTATTGATCGTGCGCATACCCGCGGTAGAAATGCGGAGCTGCAGCCATTTGTTTTCTTCGGGCAGGAAGAAGCGCTTTGCGTGCAGGTTTACGTTAAAGCGACGCTTGGTTTTACGGTTGGAGTGAGACACTTTGTTCCCGCCAATCGATTTCTTCCCGGTAATCTGACAAACTTTAGACATGATGCAATCGTTTTTTATTGAATTCAGGGGTGCAAATAACGGAGTTTTATACGAAACGGACAAATTTTTTTGTTTGATGTGCGAAGAAACAGAATAATGTCAGAAAAGTATTTCACTGGTCGGCATAAATAGTCGCGTGGAGTCGTCTTCCGGGAACTTCGCTAGTCGTCGTCTGAAGACGACGACTCCATGCGACTATTTATGCCGACCAGTGAAGTTCATTACTCCTCCACCGGCTCAAAATACTCGTTCCCTTTCCGGTCAATATAGTACGCTCCGTCCCCGGTTTCAACTTTAGCCATTCCGGCTTCATCAAAATTATATATTGTATTGAATTTGAATGCAATAATAGTATCACCTTTATTGTTAATGCAACCATAATATCCATCCCAGTTCTGCGCCCAGGCCAGGCCGAAACTGTTGAAACTGTTCAGTTCGCTGTATTCCGGTTTAACGACTTCCTTCCCCGCCCTGTTTATGAGTCCAAAGCGGTTTTCACGGCTGATAATCGCCAGGCTGTCCCCGGAAAATATAATCTGCTCGTCGTACAAAAAGTCGATCTGCTTTTCGCCCGACCGGTTTATCATGCCATAACTGTTGGTACTGGTATCCATAACCGAAGCCCAGCCCCGCTCATCAAAAACGGAAGCATCCTGCCAGGTCAGGGGAATATCCATTTTTTTCGTGCGCGCATTGAAATACCCGTATCGCTCATCCCGCTGGATGACAAACAGGGAGTATTCCTGCCCGGCGAAAAAGACCTGGTTATACTCAAAAGGCAGGATTTTCCTTCCCTGCAGGTCAATCAGTCCCCAGCCCATGCCGCTCATGCACGCCGGCGCTGCGTTCATGGAAAAACCGACGGCTTCCGCATAGATGCAGGGAATGACCAGCTTTCCTTTCGCGTCCGTATAGCCGTAAAGCCGGCTCTGCGCATCCTGCACGAGTATTCTTCCGGACGAGAGGCTACTCACTTCCGAATAGAATTTCGGTTCCACGGGAATGCCTTTCCCATTGCAGAAAAAGCGGGCGTCCGAGTTCCCGGCAAGAATACAATCCGGACCAATAACCACCGGCGCAAGATCGAATATGGGCGGTATGATCCAGGTTCCTTTTTTAGTCATGATGCCCCGGCCTCTTGACGAAGCGAATTCTGCCAGTCCGTGTTTGAAAGCCGAAGCGCTGGAAACTTCCGCCTGGCTGAACCGGAGCGCCCATTTCCCCTGTTCATCGATAAATCCGCTCACCGAATCACCTTCGGTAACGAAAGCCAGTCCTTCGGCGTAATAATCGGCGGTTTTATACCGGCAGGCAATAGCCGTATCGCTTTTCCTGTTCATGTAGCCATACAAGCCCGATTTTGCCCGGACAGGGATGAGTTTCGGGCTTGATTCCGTTTCGACAACATACGTGGGGAACATAACGGTCATGGGTATCCACGTAAACGGCCAGGCCGGCGGCGGCGGCGGTACAAAATTGGAATCCACCTTACCCATTTTCCCGTTTTTAAAAATATGTCCCTGTTTATTCTCCCATTCCACCAACGCGCTGTCGCCGTCAAAAAGTTCCGCACGATCGAACCGGCAGGGAATGATGATTTTTTTCATGCTGTCGCAATAGCCGAAAAGCCCCTGTTTGTCGCGGAAAGGAATAAGACCGGGGAGTTTTTGCGCATGCGCGGAAGCCGAACTGGCCAGGATGATCACGATGCCTGCAAATAGGCGTATTCCAGGGTTTTTCATACGGTAGGTAGCGTTCCGGTTATGCCCCTATGATGATGCGCGGAAGCCGATTTCACACGAGGAGGGTTTTGTTTTCCAAACTTTCACGAACCGGTATAAATAAAAAGACCCCGTTCTTTCGAACAGGGTCTTTTCAGTTTTATGCACTTATGACTTACGCCAGACGTACATTAACGGCGTTCAGTCCTTTTTTGCCTTCCTGAACTTCAAATACAACGCGATCATCCTGGCGAATTTCTTCTTTCAGGCCGGAAACGTGAACGAAAATTTCCTGGTTTGTTCCGTCTTCTTTGATGAAACCAAAACCTTTTACGTTGTTAAAGAATTTTACTGTACCATTTTTCATTTTGATCTGTTTTTTGATGATGAGGCGCAAATCTATATCAAAAACCCGGAAAAACCAAATCCGCATTAAAAAATAGGCCGGGTAAAAATCAGAACTGCAGGTAAATCGGCAGGATCTGTTCCGCCTGCTTAAACTGGACTACCAGCCACAGTACCACCACGATAAGCGCCAGCCGGCCGATCATCGGGGCCCGGGAAAGCAAAAGCTGGGTCTTTTCTTCGATGGATTTAGGCACGAAATGCAGGCCGAGCAATACGGAAGCCTGCCCGAAATTTTCCGCTTTGAAAAAGACCCAGCAGAAACAAACAAAATGGAACGTGATAAAAACACCCGCTACGCGCAGCCAGGTTGCCCCGGCCCTGCTTTTCGGCGCGGGCAGGAACGTCGTACGCAGTTTATCCACCGCGAGTGCCATGCCGTGCAGCAGGCCCCAGATCATGAAATTCCACGAAGCCCCGTGCCAGAGTCCGCCGAGCAGCATGGTATTGAGCAGGTTCAGGCTGGTGCTGAATCCCTTTTTTTCTTTTTTGCTGATCAGCGGCGGCAGTACGAAAAGCAAAACCAGTGCGCCCCAGGCCAGGAAAGGCCACCAGGTGTCGTACTGGTTGAAAATCACGAAACAGGCCGTGAGGGAAAGCGCGAAAAACAACCCCGAAATAACGTACGTTCCCACCGTTCCGCGCCGGTTTCCGCCCAGTGAGATGTAGAGATAATCGCGCAGCCACGAAGAAAGTGAAATATGCCAGCGCCGCCAGAACTCGGTAATGCTGCCCGACTGGTAAGGCGAATCGAAGTTGGCGGGGATTTTAAAGCCCATCCAGCGCGCCATGCCGATAGCCATGTCGCTGTAGCCCGAAAAGTCGCAGTAAATCACCAGTGCGTAGGCATATACGCCGAACAGGCATTCCACGCCGCTGTGCTTGGAAGGATCGTCGAAAATATACTGCACGAAGTTGACGTAGAGGTAATCGGAAATAATCACTTTCCGGAAAAGGCCGCTGAGGATAAGATACAAGCCGCGCCCGATATCCTCCTGCGTGATCAGCGTATCCTTCCGGATCTGGGGAATGAAATCGGAGGCGCGGACGATCGGACCCATGACCAGTTTCGGGAAGAACGAAAGGAAAAACAGGTAATCCAGGAAATTCCGCACCGGCTTGAAATGACCGCGGTAAACATCGATCGTATAGCTGAGGTTTTCGAACGTGTAAAACGAAATGCCGACGGGAATAATGAGATCAAGCGGCTTCAGTGTTCCGCCGGCAAGGCTGTTCCAGGTATTGATAAACAGATCGGTGTATTTGAACGTGCAGAGCAGGCCAATGTTCAGTACAAGACTCAGCACCAGCACGGCCGTTTTGCCCGCTTTCTTTTTCAGCGCATAGATCCAGTTTGAAAGACCGAAGTCGATGGTGGCCGCGATGAGCATAAAACCCACGTACCAGCCGCAGCATTTGTAAAAAAAGTAAAGCGAGAAAAGCGAAAAAACAATTATGCGCGTCAGCTTCCGCCGGTGAACGAACTGCAAATAAAAGAGCACGACGGCAAAAAAGAAAAAGAAAAAACCGCTGTTGAAAAGCAGGGGATCTTTCTCGCTATAAGCGAGCGAATCAATTATTTTATGCCAGTCGATGTCGAACACGTTACGATTCCGCTCTTGCTGTTTTTTGCTGTTGTTCGGAAGACCTCACCCCAACTCCTCTCCTGCAGAGAGGGGAATTGGTTCGGCCGATCCTGTTGAGTTGGGTTATTTCTCTCCCTGCTTTTTTCCGTATTTCCTGATCACGTACTCTTCGTAGGATTTTATCATGGCATCGTACAAAAGGCGTCCCTGGATGTCGTAGCCTTTTTTGCTGAAATGCAGGCGGTCCTTCGCAGCCAGCCCGCTCACGTACCATTTGGCCATGGAGCCGTACCCGCCCATCACGCTGAACAGGTCCCAGTAAGCGATTTTGTTCGTAGTGCAGTAATCGGCTACGGTATTGCGCGCTTCTTTCACGTCGGGATTTTTCACGCGGCCTTTTCTCGTGCGGCGGAAAGAATCGCCGGGCGTGGTGAGCAATACTTTTGCCTCCGGCGCAACAGCTGCGATATCTTTCACCAGCGAATCGATATTACCATAAAATAAATCGCGCTTGAACCCGGTGTGATACGCTTCGTTCGTGCCCATCGAAACGATGACCAGGTCGGGCTTCAGGTACGAAAGCTGTTTGACGAAATACTCGGAGATATTGTAATGCCTGTATTCCGCGCCGTTCACGCCGATCATATTGTACTGCACGCCAGGCTGCCCGTTTTCGAGCACCATGCCGTAAATCCGCTCGCGTTTGGCGTTGGTATCGGGTGCGGAAAAATCGAACATCACGCTGTACATGAGCTTGTCGAAATTCACGATCGAATATTGCGGATCGCCGCTGCGCACGTCGATTTTCGCCAGCTCGCAGTTGAAGGTATCGCAAACCGTTACATCGAATGAACCGATTCCCTTTTCGTGGAAAAGCGCCAGTTTGTTGAACCCGTAGTCCAGGCCCGGCATGTTTTTCATCGTGATGCGCAGCATGGAATTCGTGTCCATCGTTTCCACCGTAATCCCGCTCAGCCCGATCGGCATTTCATTTGCTCCGTAGGCATTGCGCCGCGCCGACCATTCTGTATTCGTCCAGCTCCGGTAATCCGACGGGCCGTTCGTTTTTGCCACGCGATACGGGAAAACCGTCCCCCGGCCGGCATTGCCGAATTCCAGCTGCATGTTCTGGCGGACGCGGCCGGTAAAAAAATCGGCCTGGATATGCGAATCGCCGATATGGACTACCGTAACGCGATCGCGCTTGCCGGTTTTCAGTTCATATAATTTCTGGTAAAAATCGGCCAGTTGTTCGCCGAGACTGTCGTTCTCGATTTTGCTTGCGCTCTTCTTGATGAACGGGTACGGCAGCAGCATCGAATCGAGCGTTTTGCCCATGCTTTCCTGCGCAGGCGCCTCTTCGCACGAAGCGGACAGCCACAAAAATGCAGCGAGCAGTATTTTCAGTGAGTTATGTAGCACTCTTCTTGTATGATTTATATTCGTTCATCAGCCGGTCAAACAACATCTTCCCGATCCGTTTCGCACCCCGGTGATTGAAATGCGTATAATCTTTGTTCGCATACACCGTATCGCCCTGCACCCATTTCACCATCGAAGCTTCACCCCCCATGGCCTGGTACAAATTCCAGAATGCCGCGCCTGTTTTTTCCGCGGTCTTGCGCTGCGATTCCACGAGGATCGGCACGGCGGGATCGGTACCCATCACGCCGTTTTTACGATAGCCTTTATCGCCGGTGCTGATCACCAGGATACTGGCCGTGGGAAAAGCCTGTTTCAGATGTTTCACCACTTCTACCATCCCTTTTTCATACCAGTCGTAGCTTTTCAGTTTACTGTTCACAACATTCGGACCGTATTGCAGGATGATCAGGTCATAATCGAGATGCTGGTTCAAACCGTTCAGCACACGATATGGCATTTGCGTGAGCGGAAGCCCGCTGTTTCCCCTGTACGATAAATTATCCACGAAAACTCCGCTGTCGGTATCCATGCTGAAACCGTACACATCCAGCGGCCCGCCGCAACTGAAACCCGCCTGTACAGCCTGGATCGCTCCGCCGCGATTAACGTACAACTGGTTCACCGCATTCACGCCGTCGAGTTTATGGTTTTGCTTGTTGCAGTTTACGTAGCAGGCGCTTTCGGTCTTCCCATAAAAAAGACGCACATTATAAAAACGATCCAGGCGCGCACGGTTCGGTGCGGTGTATTTCACCCAGCTCCCGGTAATCGTACTGTCGCCCTGGCCGGTGAAAGCGGGAACAAACGTATGTCCCGTGATTCCCGGCGCATGACCGCCGCTGTTTTTCTCCAGCAGGTTGTGGTCCGTCCAGTTGGTGGAAAACGAATGTATAATGGACTGCCGGAAACCCGCAACGATCGAGGTGATAGGCATGAATCCTACACCGTAGCCGCCAAAGGTATCCTGCATCAGCGCACGCAGATCCTGTGAAATCAGGTCGCCTTCGATCATCGAATCGCCGAAATACGCGATGCGGACCTGTTTGCCTTTCGTTTTCAACTGCTCGATGGCCATGAAAAAACGGATCAGTCCGCCCAGGCTGTCGTCGCCGAACTCCACGATCTCGGCGGAGTGCTTGTTATCGGGTTTCATAAAAACGCCGCGCTTTTTCATCATGGAATCGTTGACCACGGGACCAACCGCAGGTGCAACGGCCACGCGGCCTGAAGCGATGACGTCGGAAAAGAGATGGATTTTTTTGGCGGAATACCCGGCGGCGGAAAACTCCGTATTGACAAAAGACAGGCCGACAAAAATGACGAGGCTGCACAGCACCAGCAGGAAAGGCTCAAACACACGATTTTCGTTCTTCATCGGTTGCTGTGGTTCGGATTGCGTGTAAAATTACGCGAAAGATGGCTTCACGGGTACTCCGTGGGACAAGTGTATTGTTTTTTCTAACTCCTGTCGGCCCGCGAAAAAATATCTTTCAACACGGGAAAGCGCAAAACCCGGGAGCTATCTCTTCCAGACACACAACGCACAATATCAAACATATTCAATGTTCATCGGAAAGCCTTGTTGATAATTGTGCGTTGTGCGTTTGGTATTGATCATTCACTTCCCGGCAAGTTTGCTTTTGCGCGCAACGGTTACGGAAAATCCTTCACCGGAAATTTCACTTTCCAGCCAGCTCACCAGGTCGAAAAAGTCGAGCGCTTTGCGTTCTATTTTATCCTGCACGACTCCCAACAGCGCTTCGTGCAGCGCTTTGAACGACAGGCGCAGGTCGACAGACGTGGCGGGCCGGCGTATCTGCGTGGCGATGAAACCCAATACGAGTTGTTCGACGCGGAACATTTTTTTTCGCTTGTGCAGGAAACGGTAGGTGCTTTTCAGCAGCGAAGGCAGCAGGTCGTCGTGCCCGAGTTTATAATGCGTGACCAGTTGCAGGATATATGCAAAACACTGCACGTCGTCGCGGAAACCGATATTGCTTTCGTGCACCACGCCGCGCAGCCACTGCAGTGTTTTCCGGTAATCGCCGGCCATAAAATACAGGTCGGCCACCGTCATATAAATCACCATCCGGTGATTCCGGTCCATCAGTTGTTCCTTTTCCGCGAGCCATTCCGAAACCGCGGGAACGAGCGCGAGTCCTTTGGCAAAATCGCCCTGCTGCAGGCGCATTTCCAGCGACAGCCCGAAATACGCCGACTGGATATCATGCAGGATATGCGGGTCGCGCGCGCCGGGAAAACGCTGCGGGAGCATGCGGATTTTTTCAATCGTTATTTCCAGTTCGTTTGCGTCGCCGTTTTCCCCGTAGCTGATCGCCATATTGATCAGTCTCGAAAAGTAACCCCGGATATTTTCATTGATCAGCGACGGGTTTTTCTCGAGCAGGGCCAGCGAAAGCAGCGAGTATTTCTTCTGCTGTTCCGTATCGCCGATCACGCGGGAATAGCGCAGTTTCATCCCGAAAAAAGTCGCTTTGGCCCGCGCCGACCGCAGGTTTTCCGGGTCGAACCGGTCGAGGCGGCTGATGATATCGGCCATCTGCGCGATTTTTTCCGTTTCACGGACAGCAGATGATTTCATCAGTCCGAAAAATTCGTTGTTCAGCAAGGTGAGTTCCTGCCGCTCGGTCATCGCCGCAACCAGTTCTTTTTCTTCCCGGTGCAGGTCTTCGAGTTTGCCCTTTATTTTACCGTCGTTGAGCATTTCCCGCTCCAGGCGCAGGATTTCGAGGAGAGCAGCATGTTCTTCCAGTTCGTATCCTATTTTCCTGGCGCTCTGCAAACGGCGGTAACAGGCGGCGTAAAGCGCTTTTTCGAGCAGCAGTTCGCCCTGGCGTACCAGTTCGTGCAATTGGGCGCGGGAAGAATCGGAAATATGACAGGCGGCAAGACTGACCAGCAGGCGCTCATAAAGCAGGTGTTTTTCAACCGCCAGGTTTTTGCCCGTTTTTGTCCCGGCGAATGATTTTTCCAGTTTCTTCCCGTCATACTTTTTCATGCGCAGCAGCGCGTCGAACAAGAGCAGGCTGTTCTTCTCCTTTTTCTCGTACCGGGAAAGCGAGAGGCTGAAATATCGTTTTTCCCCCGGCGTAAGGGCATGTATCAACTGGTGAAGAGGACTTGATTTATCCATTTAAAACAAAATAAATATTCTTCTAAATTATTTATTATCAATATTATATCAAAATAAATTGAATTTAAAAAATAAACTATCATGATAACTGGCACTTGAAATCAGGCGCCGGGGCCGGAGATTTGTACCTGTTCCCCGAAACAAAAACAACGACTATGAAAAAGCTATACGCGCTCATCAGTATCCTGATTTTCTCTTCCGCATCTTTTGCACAAACAACCTACACTTCCGTTGCAAACGGCGACTGGTTCAACCCTGCTACCTGGAGCCCCGCGCTGGTTCCCGGTCCGGGCGCACAGAACATCACTGTCAATACACAGGTCACTTTCAGCCAGCAACTGGTTGTAGCCACGGGTAACTTCACCATCAACGCAGGCGCTTCGCTGGTAAACCCGGGCGGACAGGATTCCCTCGTTTTCGGGAACGACGTTTTCAGGAACTATGGCCATATTTCCTGCGGGTTTTTCGGAGGCGAGGATAACGACAGTACTGTTAACTATGGATCAATCAATATCACCTACGATTTTGTCCAGTCGGGACTAACGATCAACCGTTCCACCGGCGCGATCTGCGTCGGACAACAGTTTGCGGTCGGGCAGGACCTGGTAAACGACGGCAGCATCCAGTGCACCAACCTGACCAACGGTGATAATATTACCGGCAATGGCGGGCAGTTCTGCATCAGCAACTGGTTTATCAACAGCGGTTCCATTTCCGGGACGCTCGATTTCTGCGACGCCACGCCCAATACGCCCTGGGATGTGAACGCAGGAACGATTACCGGGACAATTACATACTGTGCCGCCGGTCCTTGTTCCGGTTGCCAGCCGAACGGGATCAGCGACCAGACGGCTGAAGCCCCGAAAATCGGTCTTGCGCCGAATCCATCCGCCGGTTTTACACAGATCAGCCTGGAAGGCGTGAACAGTAATGCAACTACACAATTATCCGTGTACGATTTCAGCGGAAAACTGGTGATGAGCGATTCTTTTACCGGGAGCAGTTACGGGTTAAACGGGCAAAACTTAGCCGAAGGAATATATCTTCTGCGCATAGAAACAGCAGGATTACCGGCTGCATCAGCGAAGCTGGTTATAAATTAACCGATTTGACAATTTGAAAATTGAGAAGATGATTCAATTTGAAAATGCCCTCGTTCTCTTCATTTTCAAATTGGCTCAATTTTCAAATCGTCAAATTCAGTTAATCCGCTATTGTAAAAACATACTGAGGCAACTTACCCGTACTTTTTCCGTCTGATTGATAAAAATAGCTATCTTTGCGGGCTTTCATGCAACGGGTTTACACATTTCTTGTCTTGTTATTAGCGGTTTCGGCGGTTTCGTGCGGTGAGTTCGAGAAGCTGAAGAAGCACGGCACTTTCGACGCTAAATACGCCAAAGCGCTGGAATATTACGAGAAGAAGGAATATGTACGCGCGCAGCAGCTCTTTGAAGATCTGTCGTCTTCGGTAAACGTAGGTTCCGAGCAGGGACAAACGATCCTGTATTACCAGGCCATGACCAATTACCAGTTGAATGATTACATCATGGCAGGTTACCAGTTTCGCAATTATTTCAGGCGTTACCCGTTGAGCGAAAAAGCGGAAGAATGCGCATACATGAGCGCTTACTGCCATTTCCTCAACTCCCCGCCCTACTCGCTCGATCAAACCGACAGCCGCGATGCGATTACGGAATTCACCTTCTTCGTGAAGCAGTTCCCAAACAGCAAATATGTACCCGAATGCAATAAGATGATCGACAAGCTTTACGAAAAGCTCGAAAGAAAATCGTACGAAATTGCAAAACAGTACTACCGCACCGAAGACTACAAAGCATCGATTGCCGCATTCCAGAACCTGTTCCGGGAATTTCCCGACAGCAAACACCGGGAAGAAGGCAATTTCCTGATTGTAAAATGCAATTACCTGCTTACCGTAAACAGCGTTGCAGCCAAAGCTGATGAACGTGTGAAAACAACACTCGAAGCCTGTAATAAATTCAAGTCTGCTTTCCGCGACAGCCGCTACGAACAGGATGTCGATGAGCTTTACAAAAGCACGATGAAGATCAAAGAACGTCTCGACAGGGATAAAAAAGCGAATAACTAGAACACCAAATAAAACAAACAGATAAACATGGTTGACTTCAAGAAAACCAATGCAGAGGTAACTACGGTTACCCGCGATGTACGCCAGCTCGACGTAGAAACCGGCAACGTTTACGAAGCCGTGGCGATCATTTCAAAGCGCGCTAACCAGATCAGCGCCGAGTTGAAAGAAGAGCTCCAGGGTAAACTGAACGAGTTTGCAACGCATACCGATAACCTCGAAGAAGTTTTCGAAAACCGGGAACAGATCGAGATCTCGAAATTTTACGAGCGCCTTCCCAAGCCGGCCAACATTGCCATCCAGGAATTCATGGACAAGAAGGTGTATCATCGCAATCCCGCCAAAGAAGGCAAATAGCAGCACTAAAACTGCCTGAATCATACTGCGATCGTCATGATCGGCTCTTACCTCGCGGTGCGCCCTTCATGACGATTGTTTATTTTTACACGAATGTTGCGCGGAAAAAAAATAATCGTCGGAGTTACCGGTGGCATTGCGGCCTACAAATCCGCTATGCTCGTTCGCCTGCTGATCAAAGCCGGGGCCGAAGTGCAGGTACTGATGACGCCGGCAGCGCATGAATTTATAACACCACTCACCCTCGCCACGCTTTCCAAAAGACCGGTCCATACGCTTTTCCACGACTCCGGCAACGGGACCTGGAACAATCACGTGGACCTCGGTCTCTGGGCCGATCTTATGATAATTGCGCCCGCCACGGCCGATACGCTGGCCAAAATGGCGAACGGCATCTGCGACAACCTGCTGCTGGCCGTTTACCTTTCGGCACGCTGCCCGGTATCCGCGGCCCCGGCCATGGACCTGGATATGTACCGCCATCCTTCCACACAGCGCAACCTGGCCCAACTGCGGGCCGACGGCGTTCACCTTATTCCGCCCGGGAACGGGGAACTGGCGAGCGGGCTGCACGGCGAAGGACGCATGGCCGAACCGGAAGAAATCCTGGCGCATACCGAGGCAACGCTTTCCGTAAAACAACGTCTGAAAGGGAGGAAGATCCTGGTAACTGCAGGCCCCACGTATGAACCGATCGACCCGGTACGTTTTATCGGCAATCATTCGTCGGGAAAAATGGGACTGGCGCTGGCGGAAACGCTGGCGGGACAAGGAGCCAGGGTTATACTGGTCTGTGGTCCCACGTCGCTGCAGGTCCATCATCCGAATATCCAACGAGTCGATGTCATGACGGCCAAAGAAATGTATACCGCCTGCACCAAAGTTTTCGGCACCTGTCATGCCGCGATACTTTCGGCTGCGGTAGCGGATTACAGGCCTGCACATGCCTCGAAAAGCAAAATCAAAAAGGATAAGTCCAGGCCGTTCACGCAGATCGAACTGGAAGAAACCGCCGACATACTCGCCGAACTGGGCCGCCGTAAAAAAAGCGGGCAGGTCCTCGCGGGCTTTGCACTCGAAACGGATAACGAAATTGAACACGCGAAAGCCAAACTGAAAAAGAAAAACCTCGATTTCATCGTACTGAACTCGCTTCGCGAAAAAGGTGCGGGATTTGCTGTTGATACCAACCGCATTACCATCATCGGGAAAAACAATAAAACCATTAATTTTGAAGTGAAGGCCAAAACCGCGGTAGCTGTCGATATTGCCGACTACCTGGCGGGCCTGATGGAGAAAAAATCATGAAACGGATACTGAACGTTCTTCTTGCCCTCACCTTTTTCGCCCCGGCTTTCGGCCAGGAACTGAATTGCAAAGTGCAGGTCGTTTCCCCGCAAATCCAGGGCACAACCGAAAAGCGGATTTTTGAAAACCTGCAAAAGGACATTTACGAGTTCATGAATAACCGGAAATGGACCAACGATGTTTTTTCGCTGGACGAGCGCATTGAGTGTACGTTTTTCATCAACGTAACCGAGAAAATTTCAAACGACGAGTTCAAAGGATCCATCCAGATCCAGGCTACGCGGCCGGTGTACAAGTCATCGTACAGTTCGCTGCTTTTGAACTACAACGACAACGATTTCCAGTTCCGCTACGTCGAATTCCAGTCGCTCGACTTTTCCCTGCAGCAGCACATGAGCAACCTCACCGCCGTACTGGGTTATTATGCTTACCTCATCATCGGGCTCGATTACGATTCGTATTCACTGAACGGCGGATCGCCCTGGTACCAGAAATGCCAGACCATCGTGGCCAACGCACAAACCGCCCCGGAGCGCGGATGGAAATCGTTCGAAGGAACCAAAAACCGCTACTGGCTCGTGGACAACCTGCTGAATACGCAGTTCTCTTCTATGCGCGAGTGCATGTACAAATATCACCGCCTCGGTTTCGACCTCATGCACCAGGACGTGAACACAGGTCGCGCGGCCGTGCTCGATGCATTGCAACTGCTCAAAAAAGTACACCAGGCCAAACCGCTTTCATTCAACATGCAGGTCTTTTTCAACGCCAAATCGGATGAAGTGGTCAAACTTTTTTCCGGCGGCATGCCCGACGAAAAAGCCAAAGCCACGCAACTGCTGAACGAAATAGATCCCGGGAACGGGAGCAAGTACCTGAAAATACAACAGAATTAGCGCAGGCTTGCGCGAAATACATCCCCGTTTTTTCATCTACAGCGTTTTTATGAAAAAATGGATTCCCCTTGTACTGATCTGCTTCGCAGGGCTTCCTTCCTGCAAGTCCACGGCGACCTTTGAAGTCAAGGTCAAACCCGACCTGGTCATCCCGCGCAGCGCGAAAAAAATCGCCATTGTCGACCGTTGCCGGTTTTACGTCAACCTGGTTAGAAACCTGGAAGATCCCAGGCAACGCAAAACGAAGGAAGAATTGCAGTACAATTACGGCGTACTCACCGCCATGCAGAGCCTTTCCGAACGCTGGCAGGAGCTCGAAGTAGCCGACAGTATTTTTGTCCCGTACAATATCGAACTCTACAATGCCGATTCCGTTGATAAAGTCCCGGAAAAAATGAACTGGGAAGAAGCCATCCGCATTTCCAAAAAGCTGAATGCCGATATCCTGGTGGTACTCGAGCGGTACGAATCGAGTTACGTCAACTCGAACAGAGGCTCGCTCGATTTTACGATACAGTCCGTCTGGCGCATTTATGATATCCGCAGTAAAACGGTGATCAGCGAACTGCATATGCAAAACAGCCCGATGGTTTTGTATTCCGCGTACGACGGGACAGAAAAGCATGCCCGGGAAGTGGCCGGGCGCATGATCGGGGAACAGATTGCCGCGCGTGTCCAGTCGCAGTCGCGCACAGTATATCGCCTGTACTATAAACGCGCTTTTCTCAGTCCGCCTCTGAAATACGGCAGCAGCTATGCCCGCCGGGACGAATGGAAATCGGCAGTGACCAAATGGCTCCCGGTTACGGAAAGCAGAACCCGGTCGCTCTCACGCAAGGCCTGCCTCAACATGGCCGTTGCAGCGGAAAAGCTGGGGCGGCCGCAGCTGGCTATCGACTGGGCGCAGAGGGCTTCGGAGAAGGGCAGCCGTCTCGCCAGGCAATACCTCGTGGAACTGGAACAGGAAGAGGAATCGAAGGTCATTGGAAACTAATTTTTTTGGTACGATCTTCGCAGGATAGCTGCAAAAAGCTGTCACTATGAATCGTAAATTACTTCTCCTCCTCGTTTTTCCTGCGCTTTCCCTGCTCCCCGCCTGCACCAGCAGCGTGGGCCTGCAAGTGATGCGCCCCGCCGATATCGGTCTTCCCGACCATGTCATGCATTTCATCGTCGCTGACCGCACGCGCCCGGATGAAGCGCATAAAAACACCAACGTCATCGAAGGTATTTTTACCGGCGAAGGCATCGGTATGGACAAGGAAGGTTCCAAAGCCTGCCTCGAAGCTGTGAAATCGTCACTGCTGCAAACGCCGCGCTTTACGGTCGATATCGCATCGGTAAGCGGCATGAAAGGAACCGGCACGGCGAAAATGCCTCCCGCGCTTCCCTGGGATACCGTGATTAAAATCTGCAACGCCCGCAACGCCGACGCGCTCGTGGTTCTCGAAAGTTTCGACTCGAACAGCCTGCCTTATGTGCAGCCCGGCCCGAACGGAACGATCTACAACCGTACGCGTGTCAATGTACTCTGCACCTGGCGCGTGTACGATGCGAAGAAAAAAATCATTCTCGACGAACATACGCAAACCAGCGAATACATTTATGACGGCGTGATCGGCGGCCTGCTCGATATAGCCATCCAGCGCCAGCGCAAACTGGAGATGATGCGCAACGCAGGCAACGCGGCCGGTGATATCTACGGCCATCGTATCGCCCCGCAATGGATCTGGGTAAACCGCATGTACTATTCGAAAGGAAGCCCTGAAATGAAATCCGCCGCGCGTTTGGTCCGCGTAAACAACTGGGACAAAGCATCCGAAATGTGGAAAACACAGCTGAACAGTTCGAAAGAAAAGACCGCCGGAAGAGCGCATCACAATATGGCCCTGTACTGCGAAAAGATGGGTAATATCGACGAGGCGATCAGCTGGACCGAAAAAGCATACACGAACTACGGCAATAAATCATCGCTGCGCTACCGCGACGAACTCTTCTTCCGCAAACAGGAAATCGAGCGCGTAAAACAACAGATGAAAGTAATCGAGGAAAAAGAGAAACAGCAGAACGGGCAATAATTCAACGTTTCATGTTCCAGGTTTAAAGTTTCATGTTCCATGTTGAACTTGAAACTTTAAACCTGGAACATGGAACTTTTCTGTGCTTTTTCAATCTGGACTTTTATCCATTCCATCGCCTTGGCTTCCGATTTAAAAATCCGTGTCGGGATGCGCGGCCTGTTGAAGCGGATATAGAAATTACCTACCAGGGCATTGGACAACGAATCCACCAGGATAGCATCGGCATAACGGGTCGAGCTTCCTTCTTCGCTCGAAGCGAAAGCACGTACTTCAGAAGCTACATTGAAATTGGTGTTGCGCACGTCGATCAGGAGTATGCAGAAACGTCCCCCCGTGAGTTTTTTCATCGCTTCGTGTGAAGCAAGCGCCTCTTCCATCCCGATCTCGGCGCCGTCGTCGATCCGCACGCGAACGACATGCTCGGCATACCATTCCATGAAATGATAGGTAGTACGGATAGAGTCCACGCTGTTTTCCATGATGAATCGCCAAATCTAATTAACAACAAAAAACAGTACGAGTCAATACTTTACACACAATAATGGACCGCGGGCAGGCGAAATACGTCCGCAGGGCAAACGGCGAAATAGGAATAAACACATCCCGAATACTTAACTTTGCAGCCGTATGTACAAGGCGCTGCTCAAGCCCATTCTTTTTTTAGTCGACCCGGAAAAAATTCATCACTTCGTTTTCCGGACCTTGAAATTTCTCTTTCGCATTCCCGGTATTCCCGCACTGATGCGCGCCTGCTACCTCGTACGCGATCCGCGGCTGGAACGGAAACTTTTCGGGATTACGTTTCCGAATCCCGTAGGACTTGCAGCCGGTTTTGATAAAGACGCGAAACTTTTCGATGAGCTCGGCGATCTCGGTTTCGGTTTCGTGGAAATCGGGACGGTGACACCGAAGCCGCAACCCGGGAACGACAAACCGCGCATGTTCCGGCTTCCGGCAGACGAAGCACTGATCAACCGGATGGGCTTCAACAACGAAGGCGCTGAAGCGGCCGCTGCCCGGCTCCGCAAACGCAAGGGCCGCGTAGTCATCGGCGGAAACATCGGTAAAAACAAAGTAACGCCGAACGAAGAAGCCATTTCCGATTATGAAAAATGCTTCGAGGCGCTGTTCGATACGGTGGATTATTTCGTGGTGAATGTAAGTTCGCCCAACACGCCCGGACTTCGCGCCCTGCAGGAAAAAGAACCGCTGCTTGCTTTACTCGTTCACCTGAAAAAACGGAACGCCGCAAAAACAAATCCCAAACCGATCCTGCTGAAAATCGCGCCGGATCTCACGAACGAACAGCTCGACGATATCATCGAAATCGTCCGCGAATCGAAAATCGACGGGCTGATCGCGACCAATACCACCATCTCGCGCGAAGGTTTGAAAACACCCGCTGCCGAAGTGGAGAAAATGGGCGCGGGCGGATTGAGCGGAAAGCCGCTGACCAAACGGGCCGCGGAAGTGATCCGTTACCTCGCGGAAAAATCGGGCAAAACATTCCCGATCATCGGCGTGGGCGGCGTGCACAGCCCGGCGGATGCGCTGGCCATGCTCGATGCCGGCGCGGATCTCGTGCAGTTGTACACCGGTTTTATTTACGAAGGGCCGGCGCTCGCGAAACGGATCAACAAAGCCATCCTGGCCCGAAATTGAAAACGATGGAAAACGAAAATACCGTACAGCTTGTCGAATGTCCGCGTGATGCCATGCAGGGCATGCATACGTTTATCGAAACGGATAAAAAAGCGGCGTACATCAACCAGTTGCTTCGCTGCGGTTTTCACACGATCGATTTCGGAAGTTTCGTTTCACCAAAAGCCATTCCGCAATTGCGCGATACCGCTGAAGTGCTGGGCAAACTGGACCTCTCTTCCACCCGCTCGAAACTGCTGGCCATTATCGCGAACGTGCGCGGCGCGGAAGACGCGGTACGTTTTGATGAGATACGATATCTCGGTTTTCCTTTTTCGATTTCGGAAACCTTCCAGCAGCGCAATACGAATTCCTCCATCGCCGAATCGCTCGGCCGCGTGGAAGAAATTCAAAACCTCTGCGTGAAATATAATAAGCAGCTCGTCGTTTACATCAGCATGGCATTCGGAAACCCGTACGGCGATCCCTGGAATACGGACGTCGCGGTAAGCTGGACAAAAAAACTCGCGGGCATGGGCATCCGCATCCTCGCGCTTTCGGATACGATCGGCGTTTCGAACCCGGTAAATATAAACACACTTTTCACGGGACTGATCCCGGAATTTCCGCAGGTGACATTCGGCGCGCACCTGCATACCACGCCGGACAGCTGGCGTGAAAAGATGGATGCGGCCTGGAACAGCGGATGCCGCCGTTTCGATCATGCCGTGAAAGGCTTCGGCGGTTGCCCGATGGCCGCGGATAAACTTACCGGGAATATGCCTGCCGAACGTGTGCTGGAATTTTTCAGCGACCGGAAAACGGACACGGGAATCGATATGGATGCTTTCGGCAAAGCGATGCAAATGGCGGATCATACTTTTCCGTCAGAATAATTTCCAGCTATGTGCGGCATAAGCGGTATCGTAAATCTTTCAGGGGCGCAGGCCGGTCTTATCGCGGCCGCCCGTGCGATGAACGCTGCGATACGCCACCGCGGCCCGGACGGTGAAGGTTTTCTTGTAGTCGATCACACGAACAAATGTATTCCCGCTTTCAGCGACGAAACGCCTTCCGAAATCAGTTCGGCAGGCATGCTGCACAGTCCGGCCGAACATATCGGCGACGCGGCTGAAAAAATCCGGCTCATATTCGGACACCGCAGGCTGAGCATCATCGACCTCAGTCCCGGCGGGCACCAGCCGCTTTGCACTGCCGACGGGCGTTTCTGGATTACGTACAACGGCGAGCTTTACAACTATCCCGAACTGCGGAAAGAACTTGAACAAAGCGGATCCCGTTTTTTAACGCAAACCGATACGGAAGTTATCCTGCAGGCTTACCAGCGCTGGGGAAGCGCGTGCCTCGACCGTTTCAACGGGATGTGGGCTTTCGTGATTTACGATAAAGAGAAACAACTGCTTTTCGGTTCGCGTGACCGTTTCGGGGTCAAGCCGTTTTATTATTACCACGATGCGCGGGTATTTGCATTCGCTTCCGAACAAAAAGCGCTGCTGCAAAATCCTTTTGTAAAAACGTCGCTGAACATTTCCGCCGTTTCGGATTATTTTATTTCGGGAGAGATCGAATACGCGCCGGAGAGTTTTTTCGCCGGCATCAGCGAACTTTTTCCCGGCTGTGCGTTCGAGCTCGACATGGGCAGCGGCGCTTTCCGCGAGTGGAAATATTATACGCTGTCCTTCAACGAAAACTTCGAGCCGTTCGATCAGAAAACATACGAGAAACATACCGCGCATATCCGCACCCTGCTCGAAGACGCCGTTCGCATCCGGCTCCGTTCCGACGTTCCCGTCGGTTCCTGCCTCAGCGGCGGCCTCGATAGTTCAGCGATCGCGGGGATCATCAGCGCGCAGGTCGGTAAAGATGAACGGGCGAATATCGGCGGGCGGCTGAAACTTTTCACGGCGACATTTAACGATCCTTCGATCGACGAAAGCCGCTGGGCAAAAGAAATGGTCAACCGCACCGGGGCCGAATGGCATACCGTAAATCCCGGTCCGGATGAACTGCTGCGCGACCTGGAAAACCTCGTCCGCTGCCAGGATGTCCCGATCTGGAGCACGAGCACGTATGCACAATACCGCGTGATGCAGCTTGTGAAGGACAACGGCATCCGCGTGGTGCTCGATGGCCAGGGCGGTGATGAATTATTCGCGGGCTATTATCCGTATTATGTTTTTTACTGGTCGGAATTGCTGCGGAACATGCGCTGGGGCGCTTTGGCGGGCGAGTTGAACGGGTACGGATCGTTCGGAGGCGCCTTGAAATACTGGACACGCGAAGGCCTGAAACAAAAAACGATGCCTTCGCTTTCACCTTCCAGGCAGCTCAAGGTAATGCGTTCCTATTTTCCCGACCTGCAGTACATCGCGCCGGAACTGACGGATTCTTTTTTGCAGCGGCGGAAATCAGTCAGTGCGCCCAGGACCCTGAACGGAAAGTTGCACGAAGAATTCGCGCTCGGCCGCCTGAAAGGATACCTGAAATGCGAAGACCGCTGCAGCATGTGGCATTCCGTTGAATCGCGCACGCCGTTTTCCGACGATTATAAGCTGATCGAGTATTTATTCCAGGTTCCCGCGGCGTATAAAATCCGGAAAAGCCTGAACAAGTCGCTGCTCCGCGAAGCCGCCGCACCCTACCTCCCCGATTCCATCCGCACCCGCCGCGACAAACTCGGTTACGCCACGCCGAACAACAAATGGATCACCCAGATCCGCGACCAGGTCAGGCCGTATTTCGAACAGGATTTCAACGGGATCATCGACAGCAAAGCCCTGCTCCGGGATTACGACAAACTTTTCAATGTAGAAAACCAACCGGAAAACGGGCGGATATTTAAGTTTATCGCTTTCGCGGTTTGGAGGAAGGTGTTCGCGGTTTAGATATAGTTTGCCTATATAGTCCGTCTTCTTTCCCCATAAAAGGCAAAACTAACTATAGAATACCGTCATTATGTCATTAAAACCTTTTTGGCCGATTAATTGTTGTAACATCTGAAGCCTCCAAAAATTCGTAATTTTGCAGGTAACGAAACCATCTCATTATTCACTATAAACAAAAGGAAATTTATCATGGCAATCGAAATCACCGATTCTAATTTCGACGAACTCGTTCGCAATTCAGATAAACCCGTACTGGTTGACTTCTGGGCGGTATGGTGCGGCCCCTGCCGCATGGTCGCCCCGATCGTGGAAGAACTTTCGAATCAATACGAAGGCAAAGCCGTTGTCGGGAAACTGGATGTTGACAATAACCCGAACGTGTCGATGGAATTCGGCATCCGCAATATCCCGACCGTCCTCTTTTTCAAAGGCGGAAAAGTGGTCGACAAACAAGTCGGCGCAGCCCCGAGAAACGTACTTGAAGCGAAACTGCAGGCCCAGATCGGCTAAGCGGTCAGTCTCTGACAAAACTAAAGCGGCGTCCTTCCCGGGTGCCGCTTTCTTTTTACCTTTATAACTGTGCAACTTGATCAGCAGCAACTCCAGCAATTCTCGCATTTAGAACTTCTTGCCCGGCAGGTAGTCGAAGGATTTATTACCGGCCTGCACAAAAGTCCCTTCCACGGATTCTCCGTCGAGTTTGCCGAGCACCGGCTTTACAATACCGGCGAGCCCACCAAGCATATCGACTGGAAATTATTCGGGCGGACGGACAAGCTTTTCGTCAAACGTTACGAAGAGGAAACCAACCTGCGCTGCCAGATCGTCATTGATGATTCCTCGTCCATGTTTTTTCCTTTGCCCGAAAAAGGAAAAACGGCGGAGAACAACAAGCTGATCTTTTCCGTTCACTGCGCCGCAGCATTGATCGAACTGCTCCGCAACCAGCGCGATGCCGTAGGACTGAGCGTGTTTTCCGAATCGCTCGAAGTGCATACGCCCGCCCGCAGCAGCGTTGTTCACCATAAAATGCTTTTCAACGAACTGGAGAAAATGCTTGCCCCCGTAACAAGCGAAACCAAGCGGAAAACCTTCGCGGTTGATGCGCTTCACCAGATCGCCGAAAGCATTCACAAACGTTCGCTGGTGATTATTTTCAGCGACATGTTCGATTCGGGAACGGAAGGCGAAGAACTCTTCTCCGCTTTGCAGCACCTGCGGCACAACAGGCACGAAGTAGTGCTTTTCCATGTTACCGATAAAAGCAAGGAACTCGAGTTCGATTTCGAAAACCGCCCGTACAGTTTCATCGACCTGGAAACCGGCGAAGAGGTCAAGGTCAACCCGAATGAAATCAAGGCGACTTACCTCGACGCCATCCAGACTTTCAAGAAAGAACTCGCCCTGCGCTGCGCCCAGTACCGCATCGATTTTGTGGAGGCCGATATCAACGAAGGCTACCGCCAGGTCCTGCTTCCCTACCTGCTGAAAAGAACCCGGATGCTTTAAAAGCCTGCCTGGGATTCATTTCATATCTGTATTTTCTTCTCCCTCTAAATCGTAAAAAACCTTAAACAAACTTGTTTTTGCAGTGTTGTTAATCAGTACATTTGTCCGGCTTTTCGGGCCACCCTGTCATGTCGAAAGACAATCAAAATCTGAATAAGATCACCGCCGCCGGGCTTATCATCACACTCGGCATTATTTACGGTGACATCGGCACATCGCCGCTTTATGTGCTTGATTCCATCATCGGCAATAAAGCGGCTATCAGCAAAGATGTAGTCATCGGCGCCGTTTCCTGTATTTTCTGGACGCTTACGCTCCAAACCACCATCAAATATGTACTCCTCACCCTGCGTGCAGACAACAAGGGGGAAGGCGGGATATTCGCGCTTTACACACTCGTACGCCGCAGCAAGAAAAAATGGCTGCTCGCTCCTGCCATCATCGGCGGAAGTATGCTGCTTGCCGACGGTATCATCACACCGCCCATTTCCGTCGCTTCCGCCATCGAGGGATTGAATACCACCAACCAAAATGCGCATATCCCAACCGTACCGATTGTCATCGCTATCCTGGTAGGACTTTTCGTCATTCAGCAATTCGGAACCCGTTTCGTGGGACGTTTCTTCGGCCCGGTGATGCTCATCTGGTTTTCCATGCTGGCGATTCTCGGAGTATCCGAACTGGTTCACAATTTCGAGATACTCAAAGCGCTTAATCCTTACTATGCATTCAAATTGCTTTCCGATACGAGCATGCTCGCCGACCGCGGAGGAGCGCTGGTCATGCTGGGCGCGGTTTTCCTTTGCACAACGGGAGCCGAAGCGCTTTATTCGGACCTCGGTCACTGCGGCAGGAAGAATATCCGCGTCAGCTGGATGTTTGTAAAAACCGCACTTCTCCTGAATTACTTCGGGCAGGGCGCATGGCTGATCTCAAACGAAGGCGTTACGCTGCTGGAAAATGCGAACCCGTTTTACAGCATCATGCCCGAATGGTTCAGGGGATCGGGGATCGTCATATCCACTGCGGCAGCCGTGGTAGCCAGCCAGGCGTTGATCAGCGGCTCATTCACGCTCATCAACGAAGCCATCCGCCTCAACCTCTGGCCGAAAGTACGGATCAATTATCCTACGCTCCTGAAAGGACAGCTTTACATTCCTTCTATAAACTGGCTGCTGATGCTGGGCTGCGTGGGCATCGTGATTTATTTCCAGAAAGCGTCGAACATGGAAGCAGCATACGGACTGGCCATCGTCATTACCATGCTGATGACCACCATCCTGCTGTCATATTACCTGATGATGCGGCGGCATTCCAGGATACTGGTGGTTTTACTGCTCTGCGTTTACCTGTTTATCGAATCGATGTTTCTGATCGCGAACCTCGAAAAATTCGAGCACGGGGGCTGGATTACACTGCTTATTGCTACCGTACTGATCACCATCATGTGGATCTGGTATGATGCGCGCAAGATCAGGAACCGGTACGTGGAGTTCGTCAAAATTGCCGATTACCTGCCCCTGCTCAACGACCTGAAGGACGACCTGACCGTTCCCAAATATTCCACGCACCTGGTCTATCTTACCAGCGCCGATCATAAGGAAGATATCGAATCCAAAATCGTGTATTCGATACTGCAGAAACAACCCAAGCGCGCTGACGTTTACTGGTTCGTGCACGTGCACGTGGTGGATGAACCTTACCTGATGGAATACAAAGTAACGCAGCTGGTGGAAGGCGATGTAATCCGCATCGATTTTTACCTGGGCTTCCGTGTTCCGCAGCGTATCAACATGATGTTCCGCAAAGTGGTGCAGGATATGGTGTACAACCACGAAGTGGATATTTTCAGCCGCTACGAATCGCTGAACAAGAAAAACGTAACCGGCGATTTCCGTTTCGTGGTACTGGAGAAATACCTGTCGAATGACAACGATCTGCCGATCTACGAAAAAATCGTACTCGATATTTACTATTTCCTCCGGCCGATCACACTTTCGGAAGAGCGTGCATTCGGACTGGATACCAGTTCGGTTTCCGTTGAAAAAGTACCGATTGTACTCTCCCCCGTGCGCGACATAAACCTGAAGCGAGTCGGCGGGCCGCAGAAAGAAGAAGGTCAAAAGGAAAACGAAGCACCGAAAAGCTAAGCGTTAATTAAACGAGTACACACCTTTCGCATCTATCGTTACTTTCGGCGCAATCTTTTTCTCTTCAAAATAATCGTAGCCGCTCTTCAGGTTTTTCCAGAATGCGTGATGCTCTTTGTACGACTCGTCGGCCAGCAGTCCCGCCAGGCCGGAGGAAGAAAGCCGTGCCGGGAAAATATGGATAGGAATATGCTGCTGCCCGTTATTCTTCGCTTCCACAGCCAGTACATACAGCTCCTTGATCTTGTCGTCGGTGAGCGGGATGCAGCCGATGGTAACGCAACTCCCGTGAATCATGATCGCGCCGCCGGGATCGCGTTTGCAGGCAAAAAAACGGTCGGAGGCATTCGGGTAACTCACCCCGAGCGATAAATAATAACTGCTGTACGGGTTGAAGATATTGACCGTATAAAAACCTTCCGGCACCTGCCCGTCGCCCTGGCAACGCTTCGGACCGAGTACGCCCGAACCCTGGCAGATCTCGTACGTGGTGTAAAGCTGGTAGGCCGCGGAACCGAACGACTTTACCCAGACTTCCAGCTGTCCTTCTTTTTTGAATGCACGGATGCAGATGTTGATCGAACTGCTGTCCAGGTTCAGTTCCTTGAGCCGTTTCGTAATTCCCGGCCATTTTTCGGAATAGGATGTTTTGACTTTGGCTATTTTTTTCTGCTGCGAACGGAAGGAACCGGTCGCCTGGAAGGTCATGGAAACCAGCAAAAACAGGGGAAGAAACAGGAGAATGCGTTTCATATGCATGGGCGTATCTGAACTATAAACGGAAAATTCCGCTGAAAGTTACACCGGTTTTACTTCTTAATCTTAATTAACAATCGGCTGAAGTTATCCACACGTAGCCGTCCAGATGCAGACAGGAACGAAAACGGCGGTTACTTTTGTTTCCGATGAAAGTCATTCGCTTCTTACTTCGTTTTGTCAAAAACAAATATGTCATTACCCTGACCGCCCTCGCTGTGTGGCTTTTGTTCTTCGACAAAAACGACCTGTTTACCCAGATCGACCTCACCCGGCAGGTGAATAAAATGCAGGAAGACACGCTTTATTATTCGAAAGAAATCAAGCGCAACCGCGAGGACCTGAAAAACCTGGAGAGCAACCCGGAGTACGTGGAAAAATTCGTGCGCGAAAATTACCTGATGAAGCGCGACAGCGAGGATATCTACATCTTCGTGGAAAAACAAAACCCGTAACGATTTGCGATTGCCGATTTTGGATTGGCGGTTTATCTCTGCATAAACTCGGCGTTCCTGCGACTCGGGGTGAAAACGAAGCACAAACCTCACCGCTAAGACGCGAAGGCGCTAACGTTTATGCTTTTATTGCCAATCCAAAATCAGTTCTTGTATTCGCCGAAAACGTTACGCAGCACATCGGCAATTTCACCGAGCGTGGCGTAAGCTTCCACCGAACCGAGAATATGCGGCAGCAGGTTTTCGTCGCCGCGGGCGGCCTGTTCCAGGCGCTGCAGCAGTTGCTGTACTTCAGTCGCATTGCGCGATGCTTTTACCTGCTTCAGTTTTTCCATCTGCTGCAAACGGATGGAATCATCCACGGTAAACAGGTTTTCAGCCGGTTTTTCTTCGACCACAAATTTATTTACGCCGACGATAATTTTTTCTTCGCGCTGTATTTCGTTCTGGTACTTGTATGAAGATGCAGCGATCTCGTCCTGCATATAACCCTGCTCGATCGCAGCCACCGCACCGCCCATCGCATCAATTTTACGGATATAATCCCAGGCCGCGGCTTCCACTTCGTTCGTCAGTGATTCCACGAACCAGGAACCGGCCATCGGGTCGACCATATCGGCGGCCCCGCTTTCATGTGCGATGATCTGCTGCGTGCGCAAAGCGATGCGGGCAGCCTCTTCGGTGGGCAGGGCCAGCGCCTCATCGAAGCCGTTGGTGTGCAGGCTCTGCGTACCGCCCATCACGGCAGAAAGCGCCTGCAAAGTAACACGCACGATATTGTTCTGCGGCTGCTGCGCGGTAAGCGTCGATCCGCCGGTTTGCGTATGAAAACGCAGCATCATCGAACGCGGATCTTTTGCGCCGAGTTCTTTCACGATCTGCGCCCACATGCGCCGCGCGGCGCGGAACTTCGCGATCTCTTCGAAAAAATTATTGTGCGCGTTGAAGAAAAAGGAAAGCCGTTTGGCAAATACGTCGATATCGAGTCCCTTGGCGATCGCCGCTTCCAGGTACGCTTTGCCGTTGCTGAGTGTAAACGCGAGTTCCTGCACTGCCGTAGAACCCGCTTCACGGATATGGTAACCGGAAATGGAAATCGTGTTCCATTTCGGCACTTCCGCGCTGCAGTAGGCAAAAATATCCGTGATGATGCGCATGGAAGCCTGCGGCGGGTAAATGTACGTGCCGCGCGCAGCGTATTCTTTAAGCAGATCGTTCTGGATCGTGCCGGAAATTTTCTTCACGTCCGCGCCCTGCTTTTTCGCCAGCGCAATGTACATCGACAGGAGAATCGAAGCCGTGGAATTGATCGTCATCGATGTAGTCACTTCATCCAGGCGGATGCCGTCGAATAAAATTTCCATGTCGCGGAGCGAATCGATGGCTACACCGGATTTACCGACTTCGCCTTCCGAAAACGCATGATCCGAATCGTAACCGATCTGCGTGGGCAGGTCGAACGCGACGGAAAGTCCCGTGGTTCCGTTCTTCAGCAGGTAATGGTAACGTTTGTTCGATTCTTCGGCGGTGGAAAAACCGGCATACTGGCGCATGGTCCAGAGTTTGCCCCGGTACATGCTCGACTGCACTCCGCGCGTGAACGGAAATTCGCCCGGCTGTTCTTCGGGAATATCCGTTTTCGGATAGATGCGTTTGATCTCGATCCCGGAATCGGTGATGAATTTCGCTTTGCGTTCCTGCTCTTCTCCCGGCTTGGCCATGATGAAATGATTTGCCGCAAAAATAGGCATAATCGGCAGCAGGAGAACTCCGGAAACTGGAGTATTTCTTATACTTGTCATCCAAACCAGTACCACCTTATGAAACTCATTTCGATTTCCGCATTGGTCCTTTCCATCAGCATGCTCTGCTCCTGCGGCGGTAAAGAGGAAAATTCTAAAACCGGTGACAGCGCGAAAACCGGCGGCGATACCGTTGCGACTGTCAAACTCAGTCCCGAAATGGAAGCGCTTTCCGCAAGATTCAAAGCTTCGGATACCTGGCCTTATAAAGTGGACAGCCTCCGGATAGAAGATATTACCAAAGCCGACTCGCTTTCGGCCGCAGAAGTTAAAATACTCTCCTCTGTACAGGCAAAACATGAACTGACGGATGCGGCCGAATGGGATCTGAAATCATTCTATAAAATCGATTCAATCAAAAGCAAAAACGGCTATGCGAAGTACTGCGAAGGACTGGATATCGGCATGATCAAATACGCGAACGCATACGCCCTGGATAAACTGGTGATGGACGAACATACTACGCTGCTGGTTTGGGGACTGCGAACCGAATCATACGAAGCCTGCCCCTATTCGCACGACAAGTCCGTTTATTTCACAATCATCCGCGACGGCGCTGTGAGCGGTGGTTTCCTGCTGGGCCGTTTGATGGGTGCAGCCGACGCACCGGTATATATGAACGCACAGATCCAGGGCAACCTGGAAAAAGACGGCCGTTTTACGCTCGAAGCGCGCAGCATCAATAATGACGAAGGCAGCGAAGATTTCGAAATGCTGGAAAAAGCACGTTATACCGGGCAGGTTACCGATGGAAAACTGGGCGCGGTTACTGATGTGAAAGAGAAGCCGGTGAAGGTGGCGATTAAGAAATCATAGATATGAGATATGAGACTTGAGATGTGAGACGACGTTAGACATGAATCATCCGCAAGTACACGGAGTCTCACATCTCAAGTCTCATATCTCATATCCGGAAAAGGAACCGCGAAGCTTTACAGGAACCTTCCTCTAAAACACCTGCCCTACTTCTTTCTTGATATAATCAAGCGCCACCTGCGTCGGCATTTTATCGATCTGCTGCGAGATCTGGATGATCATCTGGCTGAGATCGGCGCCGGTAGCGGTATCCGGGAGTTTGGTAGCCGCGATGTTGATGAGCTTGGTAATTTCTTCTTTGGCGGTTTTCACCATTTCCCAGGCGTGGTTCGACATGTAAATCTGCTGGGAAAGGTTGTGATCGAACTCCTGGCGGATGACGCGGGTCAGTTCCGACTGGAGCAGGCGGGCGCTCATGCCCTGTTTATGCACACGCGGAACGAGGCTGTTCGGGTTGACACGTTCGAGGAAAATGGAAATGCGCTCGTAAGCTTGCAAGCGCACCGGCGTAATCACATTCTGGTTCGCCAGCCTGATCTCGGCAAGCCTGCGTTTGGTTTCCGTATCGAGGAAATGTTTCACTACGAAGTAGCAGGTCACAAATACGATACCCGCCGGGAGCAGGATTTTCAGAAGGTCGTAAACAATCTCGACAAAACTCATAGACGTGGTTCAGGCTGGCTTTTATGCGTGGATTTTGCAGCCGGAGGCGTAAATTTATACAATTTCCGGTTCGTGGTTTCCAAAAAAGACGCAACAAAACGGCGCGATATTGCGTAAAACTATGGTTTGACGGCATTTGTCCCCATGAAGAAGCTGTTTCTTTCTATCCTGCTCATGGCCGGTTTAAGTACCCGGGCGGTCAATCCTGTTCCCGCACAGGAAAACGCAGCTCCTGATATGGTTTACCTCGGTTTCAGCCTGATGCCCGGAGCAAACAGCAGCCTGGTTACCTATAAAATCGTCCGGGTGTACAACGGGCCATCGGTTCGTTACGAGCAGATCAATATCAGCCGCCACGACTTCCTGAGTATCGCCATGGGCCTGGTGGAAAGTGAAGCCAACCCGAAAAAAGAAAATCTTTTCGTGAAATACGAGATCAAGGACTGCGGATACCAGCTCGATACCATCATCCGCGGCATCAAATACGATTTTACCGCCTATTGTCCGGTGATTGACGATTTATGGCGACTCCGCTGGGGCGAATATCCTTTCCAGCGCAAACAGGGCGCAGATGATCCCGGCCCGGGCTGGGCGGCCGATAAACTGGGCGTTTCCGAAGGCCAGTTCAATATGCTGAAAGAATACGGCATGTCGCAATCGTACAACGATCCTATTTTCGGTGAGGCCGCTTTCCGCCTGCTGCGCGATATGCAAAGTCCTTCGTGGCAATCACGATACAGGGGATCCTAGTCCGAAACTTCGTCGATTTTCCGATTGCCGATTTTGGATTGGCGATTTATCTCTGCGTAAACTCTGCGTCCCTTCGGCTCTGCGGTGAAAACGAAGTACAAACTTTACCGCTAAGACGCGAAGGCGCTAATGTTTATAATGCAATCGCAAATCCAAAATCGGCAATCGGAAATATTTACTTCCCGGTGATCCGTTTTACTAAGGGTTTCAGCACACAGTTCCGGACGAAACGTTTCAGGATGCCGGATTTTTCGAGCTGCCGGGCGATGGGCGGGGAAATGGCGTAATATATTTTCACAAACAACCTTCCGGCGGTATTCGTCAGCAGTTTTTTATCCCGGAACTGCCGGAGCAAAATAACTTCGGGCGCATCGTAATCGCCGAAACAGGCCGTAGCCACGAAACAGCCGCCTTTGAATTCGATGCCGTGTGCTTTGGCTAACTGGTCCACGTAATCTTTACTCTCTTTAAGTCCCTGGCCCGTGGCATTGCGGTATTGTTTTACCGCTTCCAGTTTGTTTCCCTGCCGGCACAGGTCGAGCAGCCGTTCGTCGAGTTTGCTCATATCGGGCGGCTCCGGCTCGTAAGGCTTTTCCATCAGCCTGTCTATATAGTCTTTGCTTTCCTTGAGGCCGGCGCCAGTCGTTTCCGTGTATCGCTTTACGGCTTCAAGTGTTCTGCCTTTGCGGCAAAGTTCGAGCAGTTGTTTGTCGAATTCGCTGAGCTGGTTATTCATGCGGATACCGGTGCAAAAATTTCGCGTTTGTCAAATGTATATATAAACAGTAGTTTTACCGCTTCACAAAAAAGGGATATGACGCATCTCTCCGACCGCATCAACCGGCTGAGTGAATCGCAGACCATCGCGATGGCACGACGCAGCCGCGAACTGATTGCACAAGGTGTCGATATTATCAGCCTCAGCCTCGGCGAGCCCGATTTCCCGACGCCCGATTCCATCAAAGAGGCCGCCAAATCAGCCATCGACGGGAACTTCAGTTACTATACGCACGTATCCGGTTATGCCGAACTGCGCGCTGCCGTAGCCGAAAAATTCCGCCGCGACAATAAACTGAATTACACGGCGGACCAGGTCGTGATTTCCACCGGCGCCAAGCAGAGCATCGCCAATGCCGTGCTGAGTCTTGTAAATCCCGGCGATGAAGTAATCGTTCCTTCGCCGTACTGGGTAAGTTATATCGAACTCATCAAACTTGCCGAAGGCGTACCGGTGATTATCAAAGCCGGCATTGATACGGATTTCAAAGTAACCGCCGCGCAGATTGAAAAAGCGGTCACACCCAAAACACGGCTGCTGATTTTCAGCACACCCTGCAATCCCACGGGTAGCGTATATACCCGCGATGAACTGAAAGCGATTGCCGGAGTCGTAGCGAAGTATCCCGAGTTCTACATCATCTCCGACGAGATTTACGAGCACATCAACTTCATCGGCGGCCACGAAGCGATGGCGCAGTTCGATTTTATTTACGACCGCACCATCACGATCAACGGCGTTTCAAAAGGTTTTGCGATGACGGGCTGGCGGGGAGGAATTCTCGCCGCGCCGCTCTGGATTGCGAAAGGCTGCGATAAAATGCAGGGCCAGTTTACCAGCGCCACCTGCTCCATCACGCAGAAAGCCATGCACGCCGCCATGCTGCTGCCCGGCGAAACCACGCATTATATGCGCGACGCATTTCAACGCCGCCGCGATCTTGTGCTTGCCGGGATGAAAGAAATTCCCGGGCTGAAAACCAACGTTCCGCAGGGCGCATTTTACGTTTTTCCCGACGTAACGTATTATTTCGGAAAAAAATACGGCGACCAGGTTATCCGCAACGGAACCGATCTCTGCGGCTACCTGCTCGACCAGGCGCACGTGGCCCTTGTTCCGGGCGCAGCTTTCGGCGATGACAATTATATCCGCTTTTCATACGCCACTTCGGATGCCAGACTCACCGAGGCGCTCCGCCGCATGAAAGAAGCGCTGGCGAAATTGCAGTGAGTTTCCTTTAAAGCTTCGCAGTACCTTTTCCGGATATGAGACTTGAGATGTGAGACGACGTTTTTCGTCCGGTCTCGGCTACTGCTCGACC
>VBWE01000030.1:0-1106 GCA_006218065.1 Bacteroidota bacterium | reverse complement strand
AGACATGAATCATCCGCAAGTACACGGAGTCTCACATCTCAAGTCTCATATCTCATATCTGTTTTCCCAGTTTACTATCTTGCAATACCCGTACTCAAACCGGCGCGCGTGAAAAGAAAATTCCTGCTGCTCATTTTGTTCCCGGTCCTGTCGCTGAGCGTTTCCGCGCAGTTTCTGCCGTTCCGCAATTTCCAGGCGAAAGACGGGCTGCCGAGTTCCGAAGTCTATTTCGTGATGCAGGATCATCTCGGGTACATGTGGTTCGGAACCGATGCCGGGATTTCACGGTATGACGGGTACAGTTTCCAGAATTTTACAACCAACGACGGGCTCTGCGACAATACCGTTTTCCAGTTGTTCGAAGACCGGCATCAGCGTATCTGGTGCAGGACGATCAGCGGCTGCATCAGTTATTTCCGGGACGGCCGCTTTACCACGATCGGCGCAAGCACGGCCATCCGCGGTGAAATGAGCAACCTGCTGCTCACCGAACTTTACGTGGATAAGAACGATACGCTCTGGCTCGGCACGCAGAACAAAAAAATAATCCGCGTAGCGCCGCCTTATACCGCGCAATCCATGCACGTTTTCCCTGACAGCAGCACACAGGTCCGGATTTTCGACCAGGGAATTGTGTACTCCAAAGGCGACATGATCGGCGGACAGAAAGGTACGCAGGCCTGCGTCCGTTTTAAAAACCAGTTTGGCAGTGTGCTTGCTGCGGACACCGTGGTGGATTTTTTTATCACGCGCTGTGTCCGTGAAGACGCGGAAAAAACGCTGATCGCTTTCGGCAAAAAACTGTATCGTTTCGCAAGCGGCAGGCTGACTGAGATTTTCAGTTCGGATGCCATTATACTTTCCATTTATAAAGATCAGCAGAACCGGATCTGGCTGGGACTTATTGACAACGGGCTGGTCATTCTCGAACAGCATCAAAACGCTTACCGGGTTTCTCATCGTTATCTCGGCAACGACCGGCTGAGCTTCATTACACGCGATTACGAGGGCGGCACCTGGATCAGTTCGCTGAAAAACGGTGTGTTTTATCTTCCCAGGCAGGGAATTGAGCAATACACGGGCAATTCCGGCAGCGATAACCGGAT
>VBWE01000029.1 GCA_006218065.1 Bacteroidota bacterium | reverse complement strand
GCGTCGCATTTATTTACGCCGTCGGTAGCCGGCTGATCGCCCGATTTAAAACCGAGCGCAGCCTGGTAGGATGTTTTCGCTTCCGCAAATTTCTGCTGGCCGAAAAGCCCGCTGGCCTTGTCCATCGCCGCTTTGTAATCCGCTTCGAGTTTGTCTTTATCTGCGATTTTCCTCAGTTCTTCATCGCATTTGCGGATGCCTTCCGTAGCCGGTGCATCGCCTGTTTTGATGCCGAGCGCCGTTTGGTACGCCGTTTTCGCTTCCGCAAATTTCTGCTGACCGAAAAGCCCGCTGGCCTTGTCCATCGCTGCTTTGTAATCCGCATCGAGTTTATCCTTGTCGGCGATTTTCTTCAGTTCCGCGTCACATTTATTTACACCGTCGGTAGCGGGCTGGTCGCCGGGCTTGTGGCCCAGGGCTTCTTTGTATGCTGATTTGGCGTCTTCGTATTTCGCCTGCCCGAAAAGCCCGTTTGCTTTATCCATCGCGGCCTTGTAGGATGCTTCTTTGGCGGCGTTCACGGCGGCGGCGTTTTTAGCGTCGGTGGCTTCTTTGAGTTTGGCTACTGCCGTGGGATCGTTCGCTTTTACGCGGAGCGCATCGTTGAACGCGGTAATCGCATCATCGTAATTCTTCCCGCCCATGGCGGTTGTGCCGCGCGCCATTGCGTTTTTGTATTCATTTTCGAGCGCAGAGGCTTTACCGAGGAGGGCAATGGCTTCGTCGCATTTTTTAATGCCGTCCATGGCGGGCTGATCATTCGCCTTGATGTTCAGCGCTTCCTGGTAGGCTACCTTGGCGGGCTCGTATTGCTTATTGCCGAAGGCTTTATTTGCGCGATCCATGGCCTCGTTGTACTGGCGTTCTTTGAGCCGGGCCTGGCGTTCGAGTTCTTTCAGTTGCTCGATACACTGCTGGATCTTCGCGGTATATTCACGGTCGTAATCGAAATCCTCGACATCTTTTGCCGGGTTGTAGGAAATCTTCGCGATCGGGTTGCCGAGGCAGGAATAATCCAGGCCGGGATAGGTCCGGAACAGGCCCACGCCGATATCAAATCCGCCGAAGCCGAAACCCCCGCGCTCATCGGAAACACCACCGGTATTAATCGCGAATTTCTTGGTGATATAACCGGCTTTGGTAACTGTTACGGTATAATCGGCATTCGCGTCGAGTGAAAATTTGAATTTGCCGTTGCTCGGGGTGATCATCTGGTTGAGCAGGCTGCTGCCTTTGTAAAGCGTAATCACAGCGCCTTCCAGGGCTACATCTTTCTGCTTTTTCTCGTCAAATTCATCGATTTTACCGCTGAAAGGCAGTTGCCAGGTTTGGGCAGGAGCAGAAAAGGCCATACATCCGAAAAGGATGATAAAGGCGATCCTGGTGTGCATGGATTTCAGGTAGGGAACCTGCATAAATCGTATTCCTTCTATTTTAGCCGACAAATATCGGTCAAAATCGTGAACTGTGCCTATTTTTACGCGATTTAGCCGATCAGGTTATAAGTATACGAAACAACTTGCATACCAGTTTTACACAAGGCGCCCGATGCAGCTCAGTTTTTGGGAAAAAGACCGTTTTTTTACCGGTATCGACGTTTTGGTCGTCGGCAGCGGTATTGTTGGCCTGAACGCCGCACTGGGACTGAAGAAAAAAGCTCCTTCGCTGCATGTTGCGGTCATTGAACGGGGCATCCTGCCCAGCGGGGCCAGTACCCGGAATGCCGGTTTTGCCTGTTTCGGAAGCTGCACCGAGCTGATCGACGACCTGAAAACCAACAGTGAAAATGATGTTTTTGCCCTGGTGGAAAGGCGATACCGGGGACTTAAACGGCTGCGCGAAAACCTGGGAGACGAGGCCATCCGCTTTGAAGGAAACGGCGGCTACGAAGTTTTTGACGAGGAACCCGCTTACGCCGAATGCCTGGATCATATCGCAGATTTCAACCGGCACATGAAGGCCATTACCGGGGCCGGGGAAACCTACCGCCGGGCCGACGAGGATATCAGCCGCTTCGGTTTTTCCGGAGTGAACCATTTGATCCTGAATACGGCGGAAGGCCAGATCGATACCGGGCGGATGATGGATGCGCTGATTGAAAAAGTGAGCCGCTCCGGGGTGAAGATCATCAACGGGCTCGGGATAAATTCCTTTTCGCAGGAATCCGGGAAAGTGGTTGTGCATACCGACCAGGATTTTTCGATTTCCTGCCGCAGGCTGCTCATCTGCACCAACGGTTTTGCGCGGCAGCTCCTGCCCGATTACGATGTGGAACCCGCCCGCGCGCAGGTACTGATCACCAAACCCATTCCCGGCCTGCGGGTACAGGGCACTTTCCACTACCAGAAAGGCTACTATTATTTCCGGAACGTGGGCGAACGTTTGCTTTTCGGAGGCGGCCGGAATATGGATTTCGCCAACGAAAAAACAACGGACATGAGCCTTAACCCGCTTATCCAGGACCGGCTCGAGCATTTACTGTCCGGTATGATCCTGCCCGGCGTGAATTACGAAATTGAACAACGCTGGAGCGGCATTATGGGCGTGGGAAGCCGTAAATCGTCGATTGTACAGCCCGTGCAGGAAAACGTGTTCTGCGCAGTGCGCATGGGCGGTATGGGCGTGGCTATCGGGAGCCTGGTGGGGGAAGATGCGGCGGAGATGGTTATTAAATCTGTTTAAAGTTCCTCCGCGTACCCGTTACAAAATCAAGAACTACTTACGCCGGAACAGATCAAGCGGCAGGAGCAGTGGCAGTGGCAGTATCCGTATTACAGCAATGTTCCCGGAAAAACCGGGAGACATGCGAAGCGCACAACATCGACTGCCGCTGCCACTGCTACTGCCGCTTGAATAAGCACTATTCCGACGTATAGAAAGACATTCCCGTAAAACAGTCTCCGGAGGAATTTTAAAGCGATGTTTTGATTACTTCTTCCCCGCGCGATACGTATAAGTTATGATCACATCGGGATAATCCCCTTCGTACTCTATTTTAACCGGGAGCCCGTTCTTCTGGTAGCTTGTTTTGAACAGGCCGCTTGGGGTACTTGATCCCGGGCATTCCTGCCATTCGGTAATGATTTTATTTCCTTTAGCATCTTTGCTTTCCTGTTTCCTGGTTATGCATCCTCCCGCGGGAAGCGGGTTTTCGCCGTCATCGGGATTTTCTTCCTTGTCCGCAACGGGAAGAATCTCCGTTTCGCGTTTGGCTTCTTTGCCGTTTTTGTAAATGACGTAGGTTATTTCATTCCCGTTCCGGAACGTTTCGCGTTCCAGTTCCATTTTACCGTTCACTTCGCGCAATGATTTTTCGTGAACCATCAGCCGGTTTTTGTACTCATACACATACTGGTAATGCACGTCTTTCGCCTTGCAGGTCCTGTCGGAGTAAAGCGTACTGCTCACGGTATGCCCCATTTCATTCTGCACGCGCTCATTTATTTTGCCGTTCGGAAGGTATTGTCTCATCACCGCTTTTTCCGCTTTAACGGAATTTACATCAGTATAATAATAGGTATCGGCATTCAGCGTGTCTTTTTCTGAACGTTTGAAATGCTTTACTATTAATCCATATCCCGGTTGATCGTAGCTGTAATAAAAATCCTCGGCGACAAGCGCGTTGGGGTTCACCTGGCTTTTATTGTTGTAATTGTAATGCGCCTCGGTGTATCGTCCTTTTTTATCGGTTGAAAACGATTCTTTGTGATACACCACTTCGTTCGAATCTTTATCGTACCAGAGGCGCTGGTGCAGGATAACAATTCCATGGTCACCGTAGGTAAAGGTTTCCGAATCGTATTTTCCGCCGGCGCGGTTATCCGGGTTGCTGTATATCGTGCGGACCAGGCAGCCTTTTTCATTGTAATACTTGATGGCGACGCTGATGAACCTGCCTGTTTTTTTGTCCACCTGCGTTTCGGTGCAGGTCTGTACTTTATTCTTCAGCAGCAGTTCCGTCGAGTCGCCGGGCACGCTGACGCAGGTCTGGACGGGCAAAAACCGTTGCGCGGAAACGGCGTCCGAAAGCAGGACGGCAAACAGGAAAAGGTATTGTTTCATTGGAAGTACGTGTATTCGTATTGTATTTTCTTCTTCGAATATCCGTAGTCGGATTCAAACAACAAACCGTTCGGCAGAAATTTTTGAATAAATACGTCTTTCCGCTCCGTCTTTCCGGGATATTCTCTCCAGGTTGTGACGGTTTTTATTTTTTTACGGTCAACGGTTGACGATGTTTTTTCTTTATACGGAAGTTCAACTGGAGTTTCGTCAACTGTTACAATGGGATCACCGCCGGCCTGGGGCTGGTATTCCGTATGTGTATTAATCATCGCCCCGTTTTTATAATGATTGGTAACCACGTACTCTTTTCCATAATGAATGATTTCCTGCACCAGTTCTTTTTTACCATTGACCAATTGGTAAAGCCGGATGGTTGAACTGGTATCTCCGCGGCGGGTATCGTTGTATTCAGTGAAATTGTGAGTCTCTTCTTCCCTGCCCTTCGAATCTTTGTACGTGATCATTTCAATCATGCGCCTTTTTTCATCCATCGCCACGAACCTGCGTTTGTCTTTGACCGGGTAAAACAGCGAAGTGGTCCTGACTGCTTCCGCCTGCACGGCATCGTTGAAAAAATACGTATCGCAGGAAACGGAATCGGTACCTTTTAGTTTGCAGTGTTTCGTTACTGCAGTATAACCGGCAATATCGTACCGGTGATACAAATCTTCGCGGTCGAAAAGTCCGGACGGCCCGGTTTGCACATCCTTGTAAATGAAATGTGATTCATAATACCGGTCGAGGCTATCCAGCAGGTGAACTTCGTCGTGGTAAATTACTTCAGCAGAATCTTTATTGTACCAAACCTGGCGGAAGCCTGTTTTATATCCTTTGGCATTGAAGGTCCAGCTATTCGCCGCATATTTTCCGCCGGCGGGATTATCGCCGCAGGGATACCAGGCTTTGGTGAGGCAGCCGTTCTTTTCGTATTCGCAGTATGCGTTTTTTGTTTTTACCCCGCTGCTCTTGTCGATTTCCCATTCGGTTTCACTTTTTACTTTCAGCGTTGCAAGCTGGGCGAAATTACTTTCCGGGGTATTGGAACATATGCGTGGCGTTTCAGGCTTCTGTGCGGATACTGTGAAAAATAATACGGAAAGGAATACGGAAGCAAGGTAGTTTTTGTTCATGTCAGCCTTTTTTTGCAAAAACCGTTCCGGTATTTGAACGCAGAGAACCAGGAAACCCGCAAACCGGGCCACAGGAGCACACGGCGAAGTTTTTGCAAAAAGGCTGACGCGTTTATATTACGTATCCTGCCTGCATCCTGCTGCGGAAATTTATTTCGTGATCAGTCGAAACTGAGCAGCGCTTCGCGGATGATGGCGATACATTCGAAAAGCTGTTCTTCGGTGATGCAGAGCGGCGGCGCGAAACGGATGATGTCGCCGTGCGTGGGTTTTGCGAGCAGGCCGAGTTCCGCCATTTTCAGGCAGACTTCCCAGGCCGTAATCCCGTTCTGCGGTTCGATCACGATGGCGTTGAACAAACCTTTTCCGCGGACAAGCTTAATGCGCTTGCTTGGAATGGCGTTCAGTTCACGGCGAAGTATTTGCCCGAGTCTTTCGGAATTTTCCGCCATTTTTTCTTCCTGCAGCACGGTGAGCGCAGCCATGGCCACGTGGCAGGCGAGCGGGTTGCCGCCATAGGTGGAACCGTGTTCGCCGGGTTTGATGGTGAGCATGATCGCGTCGTCGGCAAGGACGGCCGAAACCGGGAGCACGCCGCCTGAAAGCGCTTTGCCGAGGACTAAAATATCGGGACGAACGTTTTCGTGATCGCAGGCGAGCATACGGCCGGTACGGCAAAGTCCGCTCTGCACTTCGTCGGCAACCATCAGTACGTTATGTTTGCTGCACATTTCACGGACACCTTCCAGGTAACCTGTATCGGGAACGATAACGCCTGCTTCGCCCTGTACCGGTTCAAAAATAAAGGCGGCCACGTGCGGATCTTTCAGCGCGTTTTCAAGCGCGGTAAGGTCATTGAATGGAATTATAACGTAGCCGGGAACCAGCGGGCCAAAGCCGCCGTAGCTGCTCGGATCGGTAGAAGCGGAAATGGACGAGATCGTTCTGCCGTGAAAATTATTTTCCACCCAAACGATTTTCGCCTGCCCGTCGGGAATGCCTTTGACGGAATACCCCCAGCGCCGCGAAAGTTTAACGGCCGTTTCTACGGCTTCCACGCCGGTATTCATCGGCAAAACTTTATCGTATCCGAAAAACGAGGTGATGAATTTCTCGTATTCGCCAAGCTCGGTATTATAAAATGCGCGGGACGTAAGCGTGATCTTCTGCGCCTGCTGTACCAGTGCGGAAATGATTTTCGGGTGACAATGTCCCTGGTTAACGGCAGAATACGCCGAAAGAAAATCGTAATACCGTTTTCCTTCCGCATCCCATACGAAAACGCCTTCGCCGCGCCCGATCACCACGGGTATCGGGTGATAGTTGTGCGCACCGTACTTATCCTCCAAGCCCATCATCTGCTGCGAACGGGAAATTTGCTCCTTAACCATACTCATACTTTGAAATTTTATAATACAAAGATAATCAAAGCGGCTGAAACGGGCGAAAAACGGGGTTTTCGGGCGGTGGCATTGAATTCTTCACTGCAGGGGCGCAGAGTAGTCGCAGCGCTGGTAGAGGCTCAGCGGCCATGGCTTGCGTGCAGGACAGGCGATTCTCCGGGTTTCCAAAATTTTTGCCGCAGATTACGCTGATTACCGCAGATTAGTCTGCATAAACGGTCGAAGTTATTTCTTCGTCTCCAGTTTCTTTCGCTCTTTCGCAGGAAGCCCGGCAAGGATCAACTCGTAAGATTGTTTGATATACTTTTTCAGGGTTTTGTCACTTTCCGAAGCGAGGTCTTTCACCAGCACCCATTTGTATCTGGCCACGTACGGCGCAGGCATCCAGCCGGGACGGACGGAGAGTTCTTCAAATTCTTCGGCGGTTACTTTGAACGAAACGCCGTGGGGCGCATCCAGGCCGGTAACGCAAAACATTTTCCCGGCGATGCAGAAACAGAGATCGTGTCCCCATTTCACGTCTTCGGTGGCATGCGGGAAAGCGAGGCAAAACGTGCGAAGTTCCTCGATATCCATGACTCAATTACGTATCGTGGCGAAGCCGATGGTCACGATCCAGAGTGCGAATAAATAGTAGGCGGTAATTCCCGAAACAAAGAGATGGATGGTGAAACATCCCGCTGCAAGCCAGTGTTTGCGGCCTGCCCGGCGGATGGCGAAAAGGATCAGCAGTAACGTATGTACGCCGCTTCCGACTGACGAAGCAAGAGCCAGGAAAAACCAGGTCCGGTTAGCGTCCAGCGACGATACTTTCGCCCAGCCCAAAAGCATGATGACGGCGAAAACGGTCGTGAATAAAATGTTCCATATCCAGGAACGCGTGAAAAAACGGGTGAACAAAAAGGGAGTCGCCGGAGCCTGAGCCATGATGGAAAGGTATTACTTTCCGGGGAATACAAATTCCCGCGGCTCTCCGGGAACAGCAACCACGGAGGCACGGAGAACACAGAGAACCACGGAGACTCTGTGTTCCTCCGTGTCCGTGGTTTATTTTGAAGCGCGTTATTTCCCGGTAGAATTACATATTCTCTTTTACAACATCCTTTTTCAGCAGTTCCGCTTTTTCGGCGAGCCGGATGAATTCGGAGCGGTAACCTTCGTCGTCGCGGCCTTTGGCGCTGCGGGCGAGGGCGAGCGTGTTTTCAAACGTGGCGGTGCCTTTGTGTTCCGAATCGCGGAGCAGCATACCGAACTGTGCGACGGCAGCGGCGAAACGGAAATTTTCAGAAGCGGTGAAGAACGTGCGGCTGCCGTCGCTGAGGGGCTGCGCGAACATTTTACTCGCGGTGTCGGCGGGCATTTTGTACCGGCATTTTACGGTGAGCAGTTCCTGTCCTTCGGCTTTGGTCGAAAGCTGCTGGTATTTCAGCGGGTCGACCGCACCGGTTACTTTTTCATCGGAGCCGGCAGGAATAATCTCGTACAAAGCGGTAACGGAATGTCCTGCACCCATTTCACCGGCGTCTTTTTTATCGTCGTTGAAATCTTCGGCGTTCAGCATCCTGTTTTCGTAACCGACTAAGCGGTATCCTTTGACCAGCGCGGGATTGAACTCCACCTGGATCTTCACATCTTTCGCGATGGTGAGCAAGGTTCCGCTCATTTCGCTGACGAGTACTTTTTTCGCTTCCAGGATATCGTCGATATACGCGTAGTTGCCGTTTCCTTTATCCGCGAGGATTTCCATCTTATCGTCCTTGTAATTGCCCATACCGAAACCGAGCACGGTCAAAAACACGCCTTCGTTCCTTTTCGCTTCGATCAGTTTTTCCAGTTCATCGTTACTCTGGATGCCCACGTTGAAATCGCCGTCGGTGCACAGGATCACGCGGTTGTTCCCGTTCTTTTTATAGAAACGGCGCGCGGTTTCATACGCCACGCGGATACCGGCTTCGCCGGCAGTCGAGCCACCGGACTGCAATGCGTCGATGGCTTCGGTGATTTTTGCTTTTTCATCGCCGCTGGTCGGGCGAAGTTTCAGGCCTGCATCGCCGGCATAGGTTACGATAGCTACTTTATCTTCTTCCCGCAGGTTTTCCACCAGCAATTTTAATCCCGATTTCACCAGCGGAAGTTTATTCTCCGCAGCCATCGAGCCGGACACATCGACCAGGAAAACGAGGTTCTGCGGCGGAATTTTATCCGCTTTTATTTGCTTGCCCTGCAAACCCACATGCACGAGTTTGTGCTTCGGATTCCAGGGACAGTCGGCCACTTCCATGTTCACGGTAAACGGGTGCGGATTTTTCACATCGGGCTGCGCGTACGTATAACTGAAATAATTGATCATCTCCTCTACCCGCACCGCTTCGGCCGGGGGAAGGCTGCCTTCGCTGATAAAACGGCGCACGTTGGAGTACGATGCCTTGTCCACATCGATGGAAAAAGTGGACAGCGGCGCGTTGGCCACGGATTTGTATTCGTTCTCTTTTAGTTTGGCGTATTCCTCGGTATTCGTTCCGGGCGGCGGAGGCGGCGGCAACGGGTAGTCGGGATTCAGATCGTGTTTGAAATCGTACTTGCCCGAAGATTCCTGTTCGGAGTAAGGCACTTTTTCATAATCCCGGGACCTGTCGTTAGCATCAGCATAACGTGATGATTTTCCGCCGTCGCCACTGCAGGCAACGAGGAAGAAGCCGGCAGCAACCGGCAGGAAAAAATACTTTTTCATGGGAGTGTAGCTTTGGAGAGGCTGTTTGAACTTCATCCTTTCATTTTGTTATGTGCATTTTTGAGCCATACTTCGTTACTTTTTTTGACCGTAGCAGCTCCGCTATGGCCTGTCCCGAAGGGATTCCTTCGGAACAAAAAGTGCCTCGTCTGTCTCAAAAATTCACTATAACAATTCTGAAAAACGAAATTCAAACAGCCTCTTAGGTTGACGAGAAAAAACGAAAGTGGTACTGGTAAAGTATTCCGTTAACATATTTTGTAAAAAAGCGTCCCGGACTTTCAATTGAGCCGATTTGAAAATTCGACAATTGAGCCAATTTGTCCCGATAGCTATCGGGAGAGAAAATGCGCACATTTCATCGCGCGGGCATCTTCAAATTTTCAAATTGATTCATTGACTCAATTGAAAAAGTCCGGGACGCAAGGGTTTACTCGGTCCCCGCCCGGCCGTTGCTTGCTGTTGCTTTACTCAATCCGTGCGCCGTTTCCGCCAGGCGGATGAACTCGGCACGGTAACCGCCGTCATCCAGGCCTTTGGCCGATTTCGCACGGGCAATCATTTTTTTCCAGTCCGATTCGCCTTTGTACTGCGAATCGCGGAGCAGCATGCCGAATTCCACGACTGCCGATGCAAAAAGGAAGTTCTCCGAATTGGTCACCGGCGCTACTGCTGTATTGTTCAATGTGCGTGTCAGGAGTTTGCTTACGTCTTCTTTCGGCGCTTTGTAGCGGAATTTGATCGTGAGCATTTCGCCGTTATTTGCGGCGGGACTCAGTTTCACCGGCTGCTGGTATTTCAAAGGATCTACACCGGGAATCACTTCGTCCGAACTCGCGGGAATGATTTCGTAAAGCGCCGTTACCGTATGCCCTGCACCGATCTCGCCGGCGTCTTTTTTATCGTCGTTGAAATCTTCTTTGTTCAGGATGCGGTTTTCGTAACCGATGAGCCGGTACGCTTTCACCTGCGAAGGATTGAACTCCACCTGGATCTTCACGTCCTTGGCGATGGTCACCAGGGTTCCGCCCATTTCGGTAACGAGGGTTTTGTTGGCTTCCTGCAGGTTGTCGATATACGCGTAGTTGCCGTTTCCTTTATCGGCGAGCTTTTCCATTTTCGAATCTTTGTAATTGCCCATACCGTAACCGAGTACGGTGAGGAACACACCGTCTTTCCGGCGTTCTTCGATCATCCGTTCGAGTTCGGCGTCGCTGCTTACGCCTACGTTGAAATCACCATCGGTGCACAGGATCACGCGGTTGTTCCCGTTGAGCAGGAAATGTTCGCGGGCTGTTTTGTAAGCCAGTTCAATACCGGCTCCGCCTGCCGTAGAACCGCCGGCTTCGAGTTTATCGATCGCTCCGAGAATTTTCGTCTTCTCGTTCCCGGCTGTGGGTTCAAGCACCCGTCCGGCAGCGCCGGCATAAACTACCAGCGCTACACGGTCGTTGGGGCGCAGCTCATTCACCAGTAAACGGAGGGAGGCTTTTACCAGCGGGAGCTTATCGGCACTGCTCATCGATCCGGAAACGTCGATGAGGAATACGAGGTTATTGTTGGGGAGATTTTCCGTTTCGATGCGCTTGCCCTGCAGGCCCACGTGTACAATTTTGTGTTTCGGATTCCAGGGACAATTGCCGCTTTCGAGGTTGATGGAAAAAGGATCGTCGCCGGTGGGCTGGGGATAATTGTATGTGAAATAGTTGATCATTTCTTCGATGCGCACCGCGTCTTTCGGCGGAAGGCTGCCCTGGTTCAGGAAACGGCGCATGTTGCTGTACGAGGCGCGGTCAACATCCACGGAAAAAGTGGAAAGCGGATCGTTGTTCACTAATTTATAAGCGTTGTCGTTGATCTTGTCGTATTCTTCAGTGTTCATCACCGGGTCATCGAAACTATCGAGATCAGCAGGCGCTTTGTAATATCCATAACCGAGATAGCCGGATTTTCCTGCGTTAATAAATGTGCCCGGATTATTGGGATCCTGTACCGCCGGCGCATTTTTCCTTTCGGAAGTAAAGAGCAGTTTTTGGTTTTCACTTTTTATCTCGACCGACGACAAAGGCGCGGGTGCATTTTCCATCGAAAGATTCAGCGTGAGCGCCTGGCCGTCCGCAACCACGATGCTTTTCATCTCTGCGGTTTTATAGCCCACGTACGTGGCTTTAAGATCGTAAGTACCGGGATTCAGGCTGCTTATCGTGTAATACCCGTTCGCATCGCTGCTCGCGCCGGCTATGACTTTACCGTTCTGCGTGATCGCGATCGTGACGAAAGAAAGCGGCGTACCGAGTACGTTATCCGAAACCCGGCCTTTGATACTGCCCGTTCCGGGAGCGATGAAAGCAATAAGTATAAATACCAGCAGGGTAGCCGGAATGAGCGTAAGGCGACGAATCATAGCGTTGTTTTTAGCGTTTACAGGATAAGGATGCGGGGGATTGCCGATTTCCATACGAGTCGGTTTAAAATTCCTCGGAAGACTGTTTTACCTAAAAGTCTTTTTGTACCTCGGAATAGTGATTATTCAAGCGGCAGGAGGCAGTCGGCAGCGGCAGTATCCGTATTACAGCAATGTTCCCGGAAAACCCACGGAACATGCGAAGCGCACAACATCGACTGCCTCCTGCCGACTGCCTCCTGCCGCTTGATCTGTTGCGACGTAAGTAGTTCCTGATTTTGTACCAGGTACGCGGACCTTGCTTCGCCGAAGCTACGCGAAGGCAGGGGAACTTTAAACAGTTCTTAGTATTATATTTGTCCTTCATGAAAACCCGCTTCCTTTTATTAGTCCTGCCGCTTGTCCTCTTTGCCTGTAAAGGAAAAAAATCATCCACCTACACCCCGCCGAAAACCGATACCATTGTCCAGGCGCCGCCCAAGCCCGGCCTGCGCAACGACATGAAAGTGACGCTCCATGAAGAATCGCTGAACAAAGTATTCAAGGCCCTGGGCGATATCAGCGGAACAGAACCTTATAAACTGCTGCTGATCAAAGGCACGTACACCTGGACCCTGAAAAACCCGCGCATCCGGCTCAAGCCGGGGAAAGCGGATTTTGTAACCGACGTGAACGTAAGAGCCGGCTCCCTGGAATATTCCACCTTATGCGCCGGGGATGTCAAAGTGTGGTACGACGGGAAGAACAACAAGATCAACGTGAAAATCACCAAGGCCCTGATCGAAATCTACACGTACTTCATGGGCAGGAAAGTCTCCATTACGGAAGTCGATCTCGCCAGCCATTTCCCCGACCCGTTTTCATTCGACGGGCCCGCTACCATGGAAACCGATATGGACTTTACCATGCCGGACAACAGCGTCAGGAAGATCTATATGAAGACCACGGATTGCGATGTTATCGTGGAAGATCATTTCCTTTCCGTACCCTGTGAAGTGGAGTTTTACCAGAAACCCGTGGACAAGAAAGCAACAACGGGAGGAAAAAACTGATAAACTTGCAGAACCAAGCGCCAACCACGTCCGGATGAACGATTTTATTAAATACACCATTATCCCCCCTGCCATCAGTTCGGCGGGCGTGTATTTTTTTACCACGGACAGCGGGCTGCAGTACGAAGTCCGCTTCGGCCGCAGGCAGGATAATATTCTGCACGCCACCATCGTTTTCGGGGTGATCAACGAGGAATTCGAAGGCGAGGAATACGTGGTAACCAATAAAGGCGAGGTGTACCGCGTGATGAATACCATCGTGGACATCGTAAAAATGTTCATGAAAGAACACCCGAAAATCATGACTTACGAGTTCACCGGCATTCCCAAAGAAGGCGAATCCGAAGAACGCGACAGCAAACGCAGCAATTTATACAAACGCTATCTCCCGAAAATTTTCGATACCGGCGAATGGGAATTCCGCTTCAGCGGGAACTCGGCTATTGTAGTGAAGAAAAACCGGTTTTGAATTACGAATGGCGAATGCCGAATGACGAATTGAATTGCGAATATTTCATTCGGCATTCGGCATTCGCAATTCGGCATTTTACTGTTTCAGTACAATATTCTTATCAATCTCCGTGCGGAAGGAAGACTTATCCATGATACTCAGCTTTTCCGTGATCTCTTTGAAACCGGGCGTTTCCACCGTCATGCTGTATTCGCCGGGAGGAAGAATGATCACGTAACGTCCGCTGTTCGCGTTGGGGACGTAGTTGCCCACGAGTTCCGCGTTTTTCATATTGGTAACGGTGATAAACACGTCGCTGTAGCTGAACGGCGTTTTGTTTTCCGCGCTGAGCGTTCCGCTGATCACGGAATAACGCGGTTCCACGTCGTTGAATGTTACGCGGTAAATATCGTAATCGCCCAGCCCGCCTTCGCGCATGGCGGCGATGTAGCCGTAACGGCCGTTCTCGCTGATGCAGAAATTGCTATTGTCCTCGGGCGTGTTGATCGGGTAACCTAAGTTTTTCACCGAGCCGAATTTGCCGGTCTCTTCGTTCAGCTCCGCTTTGAAAATATCGTAACCGCCCATGCTCGTATGCCCTTTCGAGCTGAAGTAAAGCGTTTTCCCGTCCGGCGAAAGGCTCGGGAAATCCTCGTCCATCTTCGTATTGATCTCCGTCCCCAGGTTCACGGGCGGTCCCCATTTCCCCGTCGGCAGGCGCTTCGACATGAAAATATCCGTTCCCCCCTGCCCGCCCGCACGGTCGCTGGCGAAATAAATCGTATTCCCGTCCGACGAAATGGATGCGGCGATCTCGTACCCTTTCGCGGAATTCACGTTGTCGTCCAGCTTCACCGGTTTTTTGAAATAACCTTTCGTTTTATCGATCTCGGAAAGGTAGATATCGCCGCTGCCGTCGATATTATCGTAGTACACCAGTATGCGGTCGCCGGCCGACGAAAGCCCGATCACTTCCACGTTACCTTTATCGTTGCTGATGGGCGCGCCGATGTTTTTCGCGCGGGTGAATGCGCCGTCTTTTACCGTAGCGTTAAACACCGCGGCATAATAACTGCCGTCGGCATTGCGCAGGTTGCCTCCTTCGGGGCGGCGCGTGCTGAAGGTGATGGACGATTCGTCGGCCGGAACGAAAGGATAATAGTCGGAGTACGACGAATTCACATTCGGACCGAGGTTTTCGAAGGTTACGTTGAGCGGGTATTTCAGCAGTTCTTTCGCGTTGTAGCAGTTCTGGATTTCGTGATCCACTTCGGCCAGGTTTTCGGGAGTTCCTTTGGCGCCTTCTTTAAACTTGTTGTATGCCTTGAGCGCATCGTCTAAGCGGTAGGCGAAATGGTAGGCCCGGCCGAGCAGGTAAAGCGCATCCGGTTCGTACTTGGTTTGCCGCGTAACGATTTCGAGGTACGGAATGGCCTTGGCCTTGTTGATATTGGTATTGAGGTAGCAAACGGCCACCCGGTAATTGTATTTCTCGCTTTTCGGTTCTTTCTCGAGCAGGTCGAGATATTCTTCCAGCGCTTCATCGTAATTGCCCGCGGCAAATTTATCGGCAGCGGATTTCGGATCACCGGAACCGTCCTGGGCAAAACCGGGCTGGACGAGAAACAAGGCGGAAACAAAAAGAATGGCGGCTGAGCGGATCATGGTTATTGCTTTTTTTCAGGGTGCGAAGGTAGGAAAAATGAGGGTTTCTTCGACTAGCTGGGGAATTGGGGGGATGAGGGTGGGCTGGGCAGATAGGTTGAGGAACTTGATTTGGGAGAGTTGGAATAGGATTGGTTGTTGCTTTTTTGTTGGATTATAAATTAGTGGGGAAATTATTATAAGAAGTATATTCGTTTTGTTCATTCCAAAAACAGTGAACTTACAGATTATTATATGTGCTTGATTGTAAATGCATAGATAAATTTTTGAGGGGATGAAGGTGCGATTATAAATGAGTTATACGACATGCTTGGGCGACAGCGCTAGCTTCAAACTGACGACTGACGAATTTTTAACAAACATTTGAAAAATAAAGACCATCATGCTTGATTACATTTTAGGGCTGGCAGAAAAGATTTCATTTGAGGCAAATAAATTGTCCACGAAGGACAAAGATTTAATCTTTGACCAGGTTTCTTTTGCCTTGGAGCAAACTAGAGCACACATAAGTTCTACTCGAAAAAACGATACTGACAAATCCTCAACAATTTTATCAAACATTTGGCAAAGGACTGCTAGGAACATTAAAGGTGTAAAGCATCCAACTGTAAAACAACTTGTTGAAACAATTGAGGAAAAGGGTAAATATTGGTCTGACCCAGATTCTTATAACAAGGAACAGTTTGACAAATACACTATGAGAATTACTCAGGTAGATTCAACGCTAAAAAAAATGTGCAAATGAAAAGACAACTAGCAGTAATTATTCTGGCATTCTTCTACTCTATTGTAGCTTTAGGACAAACTCAAAAAAATAAAACAGAAATTGGACTAGACACTTCTTCTATCAAAAAAACATCAAAGGATGTGATACAGTCCGATCCAAAAAGCGAGAAGGATTCAGTTGTGATTTCCATTCAGCAGTTTGATGAAATAACCAAACTTCTTAAAAAAGATGATGGCTTAATGAAAGATATTCTCCCGTCCCTTATCGCTTTACTTGTTGTTGTAATTTCTACTTGGGGTGCAATACATATTGGCAAAAAACAAATTTCCATTCAAATAAAAAGTGGCGAAGAACAATTGCGTAGTCAAGAAGCACAATCACAAGAACAACTAAAAGTTGCAAGAGAACAAATTCAAGAAACATCCAAAATTACTTTAAAACAAATCAATTCAAACAATCGGCAAGATTGGGTAAACGAGACAAGACATACAGTATCCGAACTAATGACCCAAGCTAATTTGCTCAACATTGAGTTTCAGGAGCAAACGATAAATTTTGAAAAGAAAAAAATCATTCATGAAAAATTCACATATAACAAGAATAAACTTTTTTTGCTTCTCAAACCTGCAAAGGAAAAACATAAACTATTGTTAGATTCATTGGGAGACCTTATGACAACGTTAGACAGACATTTACTGAATAGTAATTCAAATAATGACCCTAACTCAGGTATTGGCTTTATTCCTTATGACAATGGCAAGTTTATGAAACAGACAGGCGAGGTTATTGAAAACGCAAGAAATTTGCTTTACGAAGAATGGGGTAAAATTCAATCATAAATTTTAAATAAAATGCTTGAAAATACTGATAGACAGAGCTTGATGAACAGAAAAACACGAACGCATAACAGCATATTTGCAATAGGCGGGGTTTCGCGCTTCGCAGACAATTCTGTGGTTAATGGAAGTGCAGTCCTCCAAATAAACAATGGACTGAAAAAGCCAGTCCATTGCAAATCTGCCAAACGTTAGTAACAATTGAGTAGACAAATTTTCGTTAGACAAAGAATTATGCCCATAGACAACTATTCAAAAGTTTCCTTATACATAGAAATGTTTATTGAGAACGGAAATCAGGCCGTTGCTAACGGAACGGCTTTTTCCGTTCAGGTGGCAGGGCAAAACTATCTCATAACTAATTGGCACAATGTGACCGGTAGACACGCTGAAACTAATGCCCCTCTCAATGTTTTCCACGACCCGGACTCAATTAAGGTCTGGTTTCACGCGGAGGGAGGCGGATGGATACAAAAAACAATTCGAATTCGAAATGCTGATGGACAAATACTTTGGAGAGAACATCCGACAGGAAGAAATATTGATGTCGTTGCGATTCCATACGAACTAGAGGCAGGTGTTCTACTCATGAATTTAGATCTCGATTCAATAAATACGCTTCTTAAGATTTACCCTTCTAAAGCAATAAGCATAATTGGTTTTCCAAATGGACTCGCAGCGGGAGGAAAATATCCGATATGGAAAAAGGGACATATTGCTAGTGAGTATTCTATTGATTATAATGGCAATCCCGTTTTTTTAATTGACGCTACTACAAGAAAAGGAATGTCGGGGGCACCAGTAATCCTGAGAGAATCGGGATTATGTGAATTCGAGACCAATCCCGGAGAAGCTGCGAATATGAAGGGTGGTACTTATACAAGATTTCTTGGAATATATGCAGGTAGAATTGACAATGATGCAGAAGTGGGGCGAGTTTGGAAACCTAGAGTGATTAGTGAAATAATCAACAACATTTAACAGGGCAACCCTGCATACGCACCAGAGCTACTAACACGGGTTTATATTCCGTTGAGTGACGTGATTCTTTGAAAACTTTTTTCTTCGAATAAACAGTTGAAAAATCCCCTACCCCGGCACCACCACCACTTCCACCCTCCTGTTCCGCTTCCGTCCTTCATCCGTAAGATTCGGCGCAACCGGGTACATTTCCCCGTAACCGAAATTGTAAAAGGTCACGGTTTTGTCCGTCACTCTCGCTTTGATGTAGGCGTTCACCGCTTTCGCGCGACGGGACGAAAGATCTTTGTTGTGCGCATCGGTGCCGAGGCTATCGGTATGCCCGGAAATCACCACCTGCGAAACCGGCATGGCGTTGATGGACGCGATGAGCGAATCGAGCGAGGGCTTCGCGGCGGATTTGATCACGGCCTGGTCGGGATCGAAAAGGACTTCCGTGTTGAGCGTGTACTGCCGCCCCGAACCCACGGCCGCCACCGCATCGATATCCGCGCCGGGCCAGGAACCTTTGCAGTCGCTGCGCAGGTCGGTGAGGCGGACGTAATTGAATACTTCGCCGGGCTTCGCCGCTTTGCTGATATCCACGGCCGTATTCCCGCCTTCGATATCACCCACGTCGATCCAGTTTTTCCCGTCGCGCGAAATGCTCAGCCGTGTTTTTTCCACGTATTTGCCCAGCTCAAAAACAAAGAGGTCGTTCCCGGGCCCGTTTACCAGCGCGTTGTTGGTGAATTGTAAAATAACAGAACCGCCGCAGCCGAGCGTCAGGAAACCGCCGTCGCCGTTATCAAAATCCGGGATACCCCGGCAAAGCGACGAATCCATGGCCGAAGCCACAGGCGCGGGATCGCCGGGAAAGTAACGGACGATTTTATCCGCAAAAGCGATATCGCCGAGAGGAATAGTTACCCTGCCACCGTGACCGTCGGGATAAATTTTAGCTAAACTTTGCGCGGATGTGAAAATAGGAAGGCAGAGTAAGATAAAAAAGGTGGTGGTCCGTATGGCTCTCGCCACGAAGACACCAGGACACGAAGAAACACGAAGGGAAAATGAATCCGATCTGCCGTTATCTTTAAAGACGCGTTCCTGGTTCATATCGTTACCGCATGCAATGCTGATACCATAATCGGGCATGGAGGTAAAAGTAACTGAAGGGAGAATGGGAACAAAAAATAAAAAGCAAAAGGCAAAAGCAAAAAGACAATTAACAAAAGCAAAAAATAAAAGACGTCACACTGAGCGCAGACGAAGTGTGTGTAAAAGAGACCCCGTTACACACACTTCGTCTGCGCTCAGTGTGACGTTATGCTTTTTGATGTTTTTAAATCAATCCTCTGACGACTTCCAGTGCGCTCCGCCGCCGCGGTTATTTTCTTCCATCTTTTTGAAGAACGCATCCTGTTCTTTTTTGAATTCTTCGGAGGTTACTTTTTTCCCGTCTTTCGGTGCGGCCAGGGCTTTCTTGTCGAATTTCGGGTCGATGGCGGTGGCTACGTAGGTCATCTCCCCGTTATCGGTCGATAACTCGAGGATCACGCCGGGCAGGTTGCTGGGATAATCCGGGCCCAGGCTCGAAGGCATATCGGTAGCGTACCAGGCTGCGATATCCATCGTGTCTTTAAATACTTTACGCGTCATCACGCCGCCATCGTCGTTCATTTCCACGCGTTCCACTTCGCGCGTGCTGGTCGCTTTTTTGCAATCGTGGCCGAGGATTTTTTTGGTTTCGGAAGTCAGTTTCCAGTTCAGTTTCAGCAACGTGTCTTCCACGAGATATTGTTTGGCGCCGAGCTCTTTCTGCTGAATTTTCTTTTTCGCATCGGCGTCGCAGAATGTTTTATCATTTCCTCCGGGACCGATCATCATGATCTTCACGCCGCCGTTGCCGTCGTCCATCCGCATGCTTTCTGGCGCTTTGACGGGCCGGAAAAGCGATTTGCTGCCGGAGAAAATCATTTCGAACTGCGACTTCTGCTCTTTCGGCATGTCTTTGGCCTGCGCCGCAAATTCGGGAGGAAGTTCTATCTCGATTTTTACCGTTTTCGTGTACGCGATCGTTCCTTCCGTGATCTGCGCCGTGGCTGCCGTGATCGCCAGCAATCCTGAGAGGCTTAAAAAAAATGATTTCATGTTTTTCGGTTTTGTATGCTACAAAAGTAGATGCGGCAAACCTTCCTCCAGGTTAAGCGGGATGGATGTTAGGTTAATTAAGGTTAACAGGAATTAAGCGGCAGTCGGCAGGATTGGTATTACAGGAATGTCGCCAGGATTTACCTGCTCCGGGTTTAAACAATCCTTCCGTTTAATTCTTCACCGCAGAGACGCAAGAGGCGCAGGGTATTCGCAGAGCATTCAAAATCTCTGCGGCAGAGTATGTGCAGTAGGCTCAGCGCTCTCCGCGCCCCTGCGGTAAATTTTTCGGACTACTTAAAAGGAAACTCTACCGGAAAAAGACTATTTTTTCTTCTTGAGGAAATCTGTATTCATAAACACTTCCCAGTATTTCTGCTTGTTCATTTCCGACCAGTGGATCACGTTATACCGGTATTGCAAGGTCTGGAACTGGCAGAAGAGCATGAGCAGCGCGGCTGCGCCTCCGTAAACAAAACGCCAGGACCGCGCAGGAATAAGGCGGAAAGTAAAGAGCATGAGTATGGCAAAAAACGCCATCCAGTCAACCATCACGCGCATGCCGAAACTTCCGCCGTAATACCAGCACCACCACGATGCGGAAACATAAATGATGAGCAGGAAAAGCGTAAGCAGGACAACGGCAGAAAATTTCCTGAACTTCCACCAGCCGTAAAAACCGGGCAGGCAAAGCAGCAAAATGGGCAGGTAAACGAACACGCCTTTTTTGTAACTGAACAGGAAAGGCAAAAGTTCCGGCCGGGTGAAATCGAAATTTTCGCCGGGATACGAATCGAAAAACCAGTTTCCCGTTTCCAGTTTAAAAATGACGAATTGCAAACAGGCGAGAATCAAAAACACGCCGGCCGCGGGAAGGAATAAACGGATCCTGGAAAAGGTGCTTTTCAGCAGGGCGAGAAATTCGCGATACCCTCCGCATACCGCGGGAACCCACAGGATCACGAGCGCATTCACCGGCCTGATGGCGACGATCAGCCCGAGGAGTCCCGCGCAGTAAAGCAGGTAACGCAGGGAATTGACCGTGGCGTACATACGCGAATACCACATGAACATGGTGATCGCGGCGAAAGAATATACGTGCGACATGCCCGGTTCGACAGCGGAATAGTAAAAAAGATTCGTCCCGAAAAGAATGCAGACCGTGATGAACGAATTCTGCAGGTCGGACGCTTTATAGGAACGCAGCAGTTTGCGCAGGTAAACCAGCCCGAGGCAGAGATACGCGATACCCGCCAGGTTCACCGCTATCGCGTAAGGTTTCGAATACCCGTCGGCATCCGCGCCGCTGATTTTCGCATACCCGTGTGCCGCGAGGAAAAACGGCGATTCGAGCAGGGCGACCCCGTACCAGTATTTGGAAATATGTCCCCTGCCGTGAACGTACGTCCGGAAATCCGATGAATGATCCTTGTAATATTTCTGCTCGATCGCATCGAAATACGCGAGGTTCAGGTCGTTATAAATAAACAGGGAAGGCAGGTACGCATAATAGCCTTTGGCATCGGAGTAGATAATATTTTTCCACTTATCGCTGCTCCAGTAGATATTCGAACAATACCAGGTGAGCAAAACGAAGATCAGCGGAATAAGCAGCCGGTGCAGCAAGCGCATGGGATAAAGGTAGCAACCATTTTGGATTGCCGATTGGGGATTGCCGATTGGGGATTTAAATCAGCAATCGCAAATCGGCAATCCAAAATCGAAAATCGTAAAAGCGGCTTCCGTTTAAACCAATCCATTTGGGTTAATTAAGGTTAAGACGGCAAATCCGTGCGCGCGGCTGGTTTATCTTTGTTCCGTGAAATCACGTTTCCGCATTTCGTTCGTCGCCATGGCGATTACCACGCTGGTGATCGTGTCGTTTCAATCGTGGTGGCTGAAGAGCAGCTACGATAATGAAAAGCAACTGCTGAAAAAAGAAACCAGCATGATGCTTCGCGAAACGGCATTCGAACTGCAGTTCGGAAGTTTGCTGGAGAAAAAAAGCAGGGGCGACGGAAACGACGTCATGATCTTCGAGGATGATGACGTGATCCGCCGCCGCCGCTCCGGCCCGGGCGATGGTCCGCCCGCTGCGACACAGGTGTACGTCAGCATTACCACCGATTCCATTTCACCGGTTCCTGCCGAACCGTCGGTGAAGCATCGCGTGGAATGGAAATCCGACTCGCTCCATTTCAGGAAAGAAATTTTTCTCCGGCCCGTTTCTGAAAAAAACATGAAGGCCACGTTCCGTGAAAAACTGAATTCCGCCGGCCTGACGATGCCCGTACTTCTTTACCGCGTGAACTGGGACGATACGCTGAACAAACCGGGCGGTTTCCTCACCACTGCTCCTGTTCCCGCCGGTATCGATCACCGGATGGCTTACCGGGCGGCAATCGGGAATTATTCGGGCGTGCTGCTGCGCCGGCTCTGGCCGCAGATCGCCGTTTCGGCCTTTATTGTGCTGATCACGTTTTTCTCTTTCCTGATTTTGTACCGGAATCTCCGCAACCAGCAGCGGCTCACCGAACAGAAAAACCAGTTCATCAGCAACATCACGCACGAGCTGAAAACGCCGATCGCCACCGTGAGCGTAGCCATCGAAGCGATACAGAATTTCAACGCGGGCGAGAACCCGGAAAAACGGCGCGAGTATCTCGAAATTTCACAGAAAGAATTGCAGCGCCTTTCGCTCCTGGTGGACAAGGTGCTCAAACTTTCCATGTTCGAGAACAACAAACTCGAGCTGAACAAAGAGCCTGTCGATCTGCATGCGCTGGCCCAGGAAGTAACCGGTTCGATGCGGCTGCAGTTTGAAAAATGCCAGGCGGACGTGGACCTTGTTTTCGAAGGAGACGATTTCCGTTTCGATGCCGACCGGCTGCATATCGCCAGCGTTTTATTCAACCTGCTGGATAATGCGCTTAAATATTCCGGCGACCGGCCGGTGATCCGCATCACGCTGCGCGACAAAGGAAAAGAACTCGAACTCGAAGTGCGCGACAACGGCATCGGTATTCCGCCGGCATACACGAAAAAAATATTCGAAAAGTTTTTCCGCGTCCCGCAGGGCGACCGGCACAACGTAAAAGGATACGGGCTCGGCCTGAGCTATGTGGCCGGCATCGTGCAGAAACACGGTGGCACGATCGGCGTGGACAGCAGCGCGGGCAAAGGCAGTTCATTCACCATCACTTTACCGAGAAACCATGGCTGAACTGAAAATACTGTACGTGGAAGACGAACCCTTTCTCGGGAAGATCGTCCGGGAAAGTCTCGAGAGCCGCGGCTTTGAAGTGTACATGGAAACCGACGGCGCAAACGTGCATGAACTTTTCGACCGGGTGCTGCCGGATGTGTGCATACTGGACGTGATGCTTCCGAACAAAGACGGGTTTACGCTTGCGCGCGAGATGCGGGAAAAAGGAATTTCCACGCCGATTATTTTCCTCACGGCAAAAACACAAACGGAAAACGTGGTGGAAGGTTTTTCGCTCGGCGGCAACGATTATATCCGCAAGCCGTTCAGCATGGAAGAACTGATCGTGCGGATACAGAACGTGCTTCGCCTGCCGTCGGGAGAAAATAAAAGTAAAACGGATACGCTGCAGCTCGGCCGGTATACGCTTCACCTGAACCGGCAGGTGCTTGTTTTCGGCGGCGAAGAAAAAAAACTGTCGTTCCGCGAATGCGAACTGCTCCGCCTGCTCGCCGAACAGCCGAACGAAATCGCCGACCGCCGCGCGATCCTGAAAAAAATATGGAACGACGATAATTATTTCAACTCCCGCAACCTCGACGTATATATTACCCGCCTGCGCAATTACCTGAAACAGGATACTTCGATCGAGATCATTACCGTAAAAGGCGTGGGTTACCGGTTTGTGCTGCCGTGAGGAAACAAATCAAAGCAACGGCTTCCTATTATTAACCTGGCTTCGTAAAAACAAACAACCACAGAGGCACGGAGTTCACAGAGAACCACAGAGACTCCGTGTTCCTCTGTGTTCTCCGTGCCTCCGTGGTGAATTTTGAAGTTTCTCCTTTTCAAAAGAGATTGCCCTGGGATGCGGGGAGCAGTTGAAACCTTTTCCCCGCGAAAACGTTATAACAGCGTAATCAATATTATAAACCCGACATGTGAATTTTACGCCGATCCCGCTGGCTCCCGTTATTCAGTTTTTCAGTCCTCTTCCCTGTTTCGCCTGGATTCCTCCCATCTGAATCACTATTGCCCGCTGAACTGTTCTGCACGGTTCTTGCATAACCGTATTGAAAAATATAGCGTAATTCGCTTTTTAAGAATTCATAACATTATGACTAACCAGGAAAAAGAAGCCAAGATCCGCCGCGCATTTGCGGAGAAGGACTGGAATGAAATAAAAGCCGAAAACTCGTGGCAGCTTTTCAAAATCATGGCCGAGTTTGTGGACGGTTTCGAAAAGATGGCGAAGATCGGTCCCTGCGTATCCATTTTCGGATCGGCGCGGACCAAGCCCGGGACAAAATACTATGAGCTTGCCGAGGAGATCGCGGAAAAACTGACGCGCGAAGGATACGGCATCATCACCGGCGGAGGTCCCGGCATCATGGAATCCGCGAACAAAGGCGCGAAAGCCGGCGGCGGAAAATCGGTGGGACTGAATATCCGTCTTCCCTTCGAGCAGTCGGCCAATATTTATGTCGATCCCGACAAGTGTATCAACTTCGATTACTTCTTCGTGCGTAAAACGATCTTCCTGAAATACTCGCAGGGTTTCATCGCCATGCCGGGAGGATTCGGAACGCTCGACGAACTTTTCGAAGCGCTTACGCTGGTACAGACTTCCAAGATTGCCAATTTCCCGGTCATACTCGTCGGTACCGCCTACTGGTCGGGCCTGATGGACTGGATCAGGAATACGATGCTGGAAAAAGAGCATAATATCAACGCCGCCGACCTCGAACTTTTTTCACTTGTTGATACGGCGGATGAAGCGGTGAAGATCATCGATGATTTTTACTCGCACTATATGCTTAAACCGAACTTCTAAAAGGAAACTTCTAAAAACTGCGAATTTCATCGTTGGACGAACGGCTGAGTTTTAAGAAGCTTCCTCTTGTTATTCCGAACACTGTTTTGAAAGGGTTTCTTGAAAAAGGAGGCCCTTTTTGCATTTCGTTCGTTTACTTTCAACAACCCGGTGTTAGTATCTGGCGATTGCCTGTGCCCGCCGCCGTTTCTGCGGTTTTCGCGGCGAAATGCCCGTACGGCAAGGAAATTTCCTAAACGCTCTTCCTTATTAACAAATCGCTGTTTGTAATTGCAAACCACAGAACCCGCACGGTGACAGGTCTTGGAATAGTTTTGTTTTCTATCAGGCCGTGGAGTTTTCCGCGGCCGGCGTGAATGTGCATGAGCGCTGCTCGTGCAGGAGGTGGAGAAAACCTGTAAAGCACCAGTTGCATGACACGAACAGTTTTGGTAAGCGGACTTTTTGCTGCGGCTTTGCCCGCCTTTGCGCAGCAGGACAGCACCGCGACTCCTCCCAAAGAACTGCCTTCCATTCACCTCGGGATCGGTATGAATATTTTCAACGGCGATGTCGGCAAGGAAAGCGGGATACAGACCTCCATCCGCCCGGCATTTACATTCGCGGTTGAGCACCGGTTCAGCAATTTCATCGGCGCGGGTCTCGACGCCTCGTACGGCAAGCTCGCCAAAAGTGAACGGAGCATTACCAGCAACCGGAATTTCGAATCGACGGCGATGCAGTTCGGACTGCACGGCATTTTTTATTTCGACAACAACGCTATCCTGGAACGCGGTGTTCCGCTTGCACCTTACATCACCGCCGGCGCCGGGTACCTGCTTTTCGATCCTTACGGCGACCTGAAAGACGCTTCGGGGAATACGTATTTCTACTGGTCCGACGGCAGTATCCGCAACCAGCCCGAATTGCCCGCCAACCAGCTCACGGCGGTTATCCTGCAGCGTGATCACGAATACGAAACACAACTGAAAGATTCGACTTCAAATTATGCGCGGAACAGCGTGGTCGTTCCCATCGGTCTCGGCCTGCGTTTCAGTTTCGGGCATAACCTGGGCGGAAGCTTCGGCGGCACGTACAATCTTTGCTTTACGGATTACGTCGATAATGTAAAAGAAAGCGGGAACGACAGTTACCTGCAACTGGGCGCTTCGGTGTTTTACAAATTCGGAAAAGTCACGACCACGCAGCAGGCGCATTACGCCGACGTGAATTTCGCCGCGCTGGAAAAAGAAGATTACGACGGCGACGGCGTTCCTGAAAATAAAGACGACTGCCCGGGCACACCCAAAGGCGTGCAGGTGGATAAAAACGGATGCCCGCTGGATGAGGACCGCGACGGCGTGCCCGACTACCGCGACAAAGAACCGAAATCGAAAAAAGGATTCGTTGTGGATGAAAACGGCGTAGCGCTCGATTACCAGAAGATCGCCGAAGACGCCGTGCGCGACTCGATCGCACAGGTACGTGATTCGCTGTTCCAGGCCGACCCATCGACGGCTACGCTCAACCGGATTGAAAAAGAACTGGCAGGCGGAGCGGGCAATACCGGCGGAACTTCCACGTCCACATCCAAAATTCCGGAAGACATCCGCGCAGCAGATAAAGACAACAACGGTTTTATCGCAGCGGCGGAAATCACCAAAGCCATCGACGATTTCTTCAACGGCGAAGGCGACTGGACCGTTGAAAAAATTAACCGGCTGATCGATTACTTCTTCGAACAATAAACGAAAAACGATATGACCAAATCAATCATCGTGCTCGCCCAATTCCTGTTCATATTCCTTTTCGGGCTTTTTACCGACGGCCCGGGATTCGACATTACTGTCCCGTCTTCCGTGAAGGCCGGTGAATCGTTCAACGTGGAAGTGGTGATCCACAAAGGAGACTACAAGGATTTCGCCCGTTTCATGCAGGTACTTCCCGAAGGGTTTACGGTGAGCGAAGTGGAAAGCGAAGGCGCGAAGTTTCTTTTCGAAAACAATTCCGTGAAATTCATCTGGTATTCGGCGCCTTCCAAAAAAGACCTGAAGATCGTTTACAAAGTCCATGTTCCTGCCGATGCTTCGGGTGAAAAACAGATCACCGGGAAATATTCGTACGTGGAAAACGGCGGATCGACCGCGGTGAACCTCGATACCAAAACCATTACCGTTTCCGGCAGTTCGGGCGGGACAACAGCTTCCACGAACGATCCGGATACCATGGCCAAACCGCCGGTGAATGTGGTTGCACGCCGCGTGGTTCCGGCTGAAGCGCAGAACCAGTTCAACGTGGAAATCACCGTGAGCAAAGCCGACCTGCGCAGTTTCGCCAAAATCCAGGATTCGCTTCCCGCAGGATTTACCGCCAGCGAAATCGAAACCGACGGTTCCAAATTCAGCTTCGAAGGCAACAAGGTAAAGTTCACCTGGTTCGATCTTCCCGAACGAAGTGAACTGAAAGTGAGTTATAAAGTAACCATCTCACCGGATGTTTCGGGAGCGCAGACCATCCAGGGATTTTTCTCCTACGTGGAAAACGAACAAGGAAAAATCGCCGCCATCGATCCGTCAACCGTCACCATTCCCGGGGCAACCGCGGCAGTAACCGGCGGCACAGGCGACAGCGGTTCCACCGGGGCAACCGGCGCTACAGGCGACAATAAAACGCCGGATAACGGATCAACCGCGGGCGGAGCCACAGGAACTACAGGCGACAGCGGAAGTTCAACTACAGCAAGCGGAGCAACCGGCAGTACCGGCGACAGCGGAAGTACGACTGCCGCAGGCGGAAGCACCGGGGCCACCGGCAGCACAGGACAAACCAGTACCGTTACCAGCGCACAAACCGGTGTGAATTACCGTGTGCAGATTGCAGCGATGAGCCGTTTCGTGGAAACCTCGGTCTTTGCAAACCTTTTCAGCATCTCCGAAAAAATCGACGCGGAAATGCAGTCCGGTTTGAACAAGTACTTAGTCGGGGCTTTCGGCGCATACAAAGACGCACGCGACAAGCGTGAAACGATACGCGGGAAAGGCGTGTCTGACGCTTTTGTAACAGCATACAATAACGGCAGGCGGATTACCGTGCAGGAAGCGCTGATGCTTACCAGCCAGCAGTGGGTACGGTAATTGTATAAAACTCCTGCGGAGTGAAATGCAATTCAAAAGGCAGAAAGCAAAAGGCAAAAAACAACAAGACGTCACACTGAGCGAAGACGAAGTGTGTGTACCGTGATCTCATTTACACACACTTCGTCTCCGCTCAGTGTGACGTTGATTCATTCTTTTGCAGTTTAATCGTAACTAAAACAGGTTTTCTCGTTATATTTGTAAGTACCCGTTATGATGTTTAAGAAGCTGCCTTGTTTGTTGCTGGCAGTCGGGATATGGACGAGTGGATTTGCGCAGGATACACTGGCTTCTGCGGATTCCGCATCCTCTTCCACCCCCGATGCACAGAATTCCCGGCCAATCCCACCGCCATTTATTTTCAAACCAACGGTCGGACTGGGTGTGGGCGTGCTTTCTTACTTCGGGGATCTTTACGATAAACATTTCATCAGTCCGCAGGTGAGCCGTATCGGTTACGAGCTGAGCCTGAGCCAGGAACTTACGCCTTATCTCCGTTTCGGTTTTTACACCATGTTCGGCAAACTGGGTGCGAACGAGCGACTGATTTACCGGAATCTCAATTTCGAATCGCAGATCCGGACCGGGGGCGTTCACCTGGAATACAATTTTTCGCACCTGCTGAAGGACTCGGTGAAAGTGCTTCCCTGGATCACCGCCGGTTTCGAATCGTTCGAATTCCTGACGAAAACCGATCTTTTCGACGCGGCATTCAACCGCTATCATTACTGGTCCGACGGCTCGATCATGAACATGGCCGAGAACGACCCGAACGCCGCATTTGCTACACCGCTCAAACGCGATTACGTATACGAATCGGACGTGCGCGAACAGAATATCGACGGTTTCGGGAAATACCCGGAACGTTCCTTTTCGATACCCGTGGGATTCGGCGCGCTGTTCAAACTTACCCCGCAGTGGGAAGCGAAAGTGGGTGCCACCATGCATTTCGGACTGACGGATTACCTGGACGGCATAACGGAAAACAGCGTCGGCTCGCGCGTTGGAAATACACGGAACGATAATTTCATGTACACTTCGTTTACGCTGCGTTACAATTTCCCCGCGCCGAAACCGAAGATCGATTCGGCAGGCAACGAAGTGTACGAAGACCCGGATATTTACGCGCTCGATAACGACGACTACGATCAGGACGGCGTGCCCGACCTGAAAGATTCCTGCGGTGAAACTCCGCGCGGCGCACGTGTGAATATACGTGGCTGCCCGCTTGACGACGACCTGGATCTTGTTCCCGACTATCGCGACAAAGAAGACAAATCCGTCGGCCCCTGGGTGAACGAACAGGGCATTACGCTTACCGATTCGATGATCCTGCTCTCGTATGAAATGTACATGGATTCGACCGGGAAATTCGCACAGCGCGTGATTCTTCCGGTTGCCGGAAAATCGTATATCGGTCCGACGCCGAGCGATCCGAAAAAATATTCCATCTCGCTCGGGACTTACAAAAACGGGCTTCCGAACGACCTGATGACCAAATTTCTAAGCATCAGCGATATCCGCAACAGCATCCTGCCCGATTCATCCACCATTTACCTCGCAGGAAAATACGACGACCTGCGCGCTGCCGAAAAACGGCGACGGGCTTTGATACAGCAAGGCATCACGGTGGCCACGGTCGTTTACGAGAATCCCGACGGATCATTCAAAGAAGTAAAAGGCATATTTACCGATCCTTCGCTCGTTGATCCGAAGGACCCGAAAGATCCCAAAGATCCGCTGGTGATTAAAGATCCGAAAGACCCGAAAGATCCCAAAGACCCGCTGGTCATTAATGATCCGAAGGACCCGAAAGATCCCAAAGACCCGCTGGTGATCAACGATCCGAAGTACCCGAAAGACCCGGTTGTTCAGCCGGGAGACGGCGAACTGGTATTCCGCGTTCAGCTCGGAGCTTTCAAGCGGAGGCTTTCGAAAAGTGTATTCGCCGATGTTCCCGACCTGATCGAACTGAAAGGGGAAGACGGACTTTACCGGTACATGACCGGTTCGATGAAAACTTTTGATGACGCGGCCGGGCACAAGATCAACATGCTGGTGAAAGGTTACAAAGGCGCCTTCATCGTGGCTTATAAAAACGGGAAACGTGTTCCCCTGACGGATGCCGGTGCGATCATCATGAAACGCGAGCCGGAAACGCCCGACAGCGCCAGTTCGAATGCCGTGAGCAAGTCGCTTGTTTCGTTCAAGGTCCAGCTCGGCGCATTCCGCGACGCACCTCCGCCCGAAGTATCCGCCAAACTGAACGCATTATCCGGCATTGAACAATCGACCACCACGGCGGGACTTACCCGGTACACGGTAGGCAATACCAACAATTACGAGCAGATCACGAATATGAAGCGTGAAATGCGCGAAAAAGGATTCCCGGATGCGTTTGTCATCGCGTTCTTCAAAGGGGAGCCCATCACGATCCAGGAAGCGCTGGAACTGCTGAAATAACAGCTTTCAAAAAACAAATTCCTCCGGGGGAGTCCTTTCCGTAGGAATCCTTCGGATCGGACAAAAAACAATTTTCAAGCTCCAAGAGACTGTTCACTCATGCCCGTTAATTGTTAACAATCCGGGTGTGCAGCATGGCGCATTTGGGGGCCGGGACTTGGTTTTTGAAGGTTTTTGGGGTGAAATGGCATTATCTTTGTGAACTTACCTGTTAAACATTGCTAAAAGACCATATCATGAAACCTATACTTACTATTGTCAGCGCCGGTTTCTTCACTTTATTCCTGGGTATCGATGCTTCGGCACAGGCGCCTGTCCAGCCTATTGTACCGGATACGGCAGAATCGCGAGACGTACAGGTTAAAACCGGTATCGGCGGCGGCGGAAGCACCACGCAGCCTTCGGAGATCAGCATCAGCGAAAAAGGTCTTCCGACCGAAAAAGATAAAACAGTAACTACCCCGGGCGGCAATAACGGCGGTCCGGGCGGACTGGCGATCAGTGAAAAAGGTCTTCCTTCGGAAAAGGAGAAAACCACAACCGATACTCCTGCCGCAGAACCCAAGAAAAAGAAGAAAAGACGCGGCGAGAAAAAGCCCGATTAAAAGACTCTTCGCCGGTTGGACAAGCCGGTGAATACATGCTCAAAGACGGTTTTTGACTATCTTTGAGCATTCGTTTTTAATACACAAAACCATGACCCGTTTTATCGCTGTACTGATCACATTTTTCCTACTCCTCGCTTATGCTCCTGCACAGGCGCAGACCGTTGGCGATGTGCTGAAGAACAAAAGCAAGGAAGCCGGTGACAAGGCCAAAGACAAAGCCAAGAAAAAGGCGAAAGATAAAGTGAAGAAAAAAGCCAGGGGCGCTGCAACCGGCTCCGGCGGCGCAGCCGATTTCGGCATCAGTGAAAAAGGCGACGGCAAAAGCGATTTCGGTATCAGCGAAAAAGGCGACGGCAAAACTAATTTCGGTATTTCAGAACCGGGCACTACAAACAGCAGCCTGAAACCGGGCAATACCACGGGAACGCCCGCTCCCGCCCCACCAGCCGACAGTACGAAAACGGTACCTAAAGTGGAGCCGGCAAAAAATGACAGTATAAAGAAGCCCGATTAGTCGGGCTTTTTTTATGTGGTGCTTAATTTCTGCGGCAAAAAGGATTAATTTCATTACTCGAAAAATCATATAGAAATGACTGCAAAGGCATTAAGAAAACAAACACATGATTTGGTTGACCAGGCAGATGAACAATTTTTAGTGATTGTACATCAATTATTATTATCTCATCAGGTCAGCAGCACTCCCGTCAATTTCACATCATCTGAACAAGCCATGCTGCTTCGCCGGAGAGAGGAAATGATTTCAGGCAAAGTGAAAGGCATTCCTTTTAAAAATACAATCAAACGGGCAAAGGCCAATCTGCGTAAGAAAAAATAAGTAAGCTTACCCTTCCCTTTCCTCAAACCTCACCCCAAACCCTTCCAGTTCCTTCAACACCGGTTCGTAAATTTCTTTCATCACCGGCACCTGCACGCCGCGAAGCTTGATCTTATCTTCTAAAATCATCTTTACTGCAATCGCTGCCGGAAGTCCTACCGTTTTGGCCATGGCCGTGTACGTTTGATCTTCACCTTTTACCACGAGTGAACTGAGCAGGTGATGCGACTTTCCGCCGAGCGTATATTCAAAACGGTGCTGCATCACGATCATGTCTTTGTCCTGCGCTTCGAGTTTCCATTTGCGCTCGAGCAATTCCTGCAGGATCTGCGCGGGAGAAGCTTCTGCAAACGGAATTTTTTCGTCGCTGAGCAGGCCGGTCCATGTTACTTTTCCCACGATTTCCGAATCCGTTTGCTCGCCGAGAAAAACGGCAAGACGTTCGGCAAGATTTCCTTTTCCTTCCGGCAAAAATGCTTCCGTGAACTGCGCATAGGTCATGCTGCCGGCATCTTTCACTTTATAAGTATCGTCGGTGAGGCCGAGCCGGACCAGTGCGTTCCAGGCTTTACAGTAGCCGGGCATGCGCAGCGTACCGCGCAGCATGGTCGGAATTTTTTCGAGACCGTAAACGGCGCGGTACGAAAGCGAATCGCGGTTTGCATACGCATCGAAATCGCCCCAGCCGTTTACGTGGATCGTGCGCGCTTCCGCGAAAAGCCGGTTGTACGGCAAATATTTGTAACGCCCGTTTTCAATATACTGCGCAGCCGCCCCCTGCCCGGCGAGGATCACGTTGCGCGGGTTCCAGGAAAATTTATAACCCCAGGGATTCGTATTGCTTTCCGGCGCAACC
>VBWE01000077.1 GCA_006218065.1 Bacteroidota bacterium | reverse complement strand
AATGGTCACTGAAACCGTTTTGGTGCAGCCCGCATTATCTGTGACAGTAACGGTATAATTTCCGGCTGCAAGTCCGGTTGCTGTCTGAGCATTTCCTCCGGAAGGGGCCCAATTGTACGTGTAAGGAGAAGTCCCTGCGGTAACCGTTGCCGTAGCGGCTCCGTTATTCCCTCCGTTGCAGGAAACCGTGGTGGTAGATGAAATGGCTGCTGAAACAGCCGGTGTGCTGGCCACGTTTCCGGTTGAGGTTTTAATACACCCTTTCGAATCCGTAACGGTAACTGTATAATTTCCGGCTGCAAGATTACTTGCCACCGCATTTGTTCCGCCGGATGGGGCCCAGGAATAAATATATCCGGGTGTTCCACCCCCCGGATTTGCGGCAGCAGTTCCGATGTTATTTCCACACGCAGCAGGATTGGTAGAAACGCTTACCGTAAGTAGCGCAGGCTGGGTTATGGAAACTGTTTTAGTAGTTACGCACCCTGCATTATCCGTCACCGTAACTGAATGTGCTCCTGCATTCAATCCGGATGCTGCAGAGCCGGTGCCGCCGGAAGGCGACCAAGCATAGGTATACGGGGGTGTTCCGGTACTCACCATCACATTGGCCGAACCGTTACTTCCTCCGAAGCAGGAGACATTCGTCACAGTGCTTGCATTTGCCGTTATGTTGCCTGTGCTGTTCACTGTTACCGGATCCGTAACGCTGCATCCGTTATTATCCCAAACCGTAACCGTGTAGTTGCCGGCAAATAAATTATTGGCCGTAGCACCGTTCCCTCCGGAAGGAGACCAGGAATAGGTATACGCGCCCGTACCGCCTCCGGCATTTGCAGAGGCCGTACCCGTTGCCGTTCCGCAGTTGGCTGCTGTAGAGCTTGCGTTCGCAGTCAGCACCGGTGGCTGGTTGATCGTAACCGGGACCACGTCCGTGCACCCGTTCGCATCGGTGATGGTCACATTATAGTTTCCTGCAATTAAAGTATTGGCTGTGGCAGCATTTCCGCCCGATGGTGACCAGGCATACGTGAACGATCCGTTACCTCCCGTGGCTGTTGCAGTAGCGCTTCCGTTGTTCCCTCCGAAACATGTTACCGAGTGAGAGGAAGCAATACTGCCATTCAATAGCGGAAATTGTGTTACCGTAATGATCTCAATATCGGAACAGCTGTTCGCATCCCGTACCGTGCAGGTGTAAGTACCTGCAGTTAATCCATTCGCAGTGGCTGCATTTCCTCCCGAAGGGGCCCACGTATAGGT
>VBWE01000066.1 GCA_006218065.1 Bacteroidota bacterium | reverse complement strand
GAACTTCTTGGTTTTCAAACCCGGACTTTTATATACCCAATTTCTTTGTCGGGCTCCGGCTGAAAATGTTCATTTACAAAAGCAAACTGCGCTTTTCAGCCGTTCGCCCGCCTCGAACTTCTGATTTTTGAGACCCGGACTTTTATACATAACAACTTTTCTCTGCTTTCCTGCGTTAATTTTGCGAAGCGCTTCGTAAATTAACGGTACGGGTATGCACGATATTGAACCACATTATAACTGGCGGCATTTATACACTGCGGAAGAAGATGAACGTTCCCCTTTTTTCGGGCGGGAATACAGCGAATTCGAGTTTACGAACAGCGTTTACAATTACCTGCTTCACCCGCAATGGGACGATTACGGTTCGTCCACCCTCTTCATCAAAATACTTTACACGGATTACGACGACGGGTACTGTATCATCGAACTAATCGGCGAATGGAACGATGCGATCAACAACGATATCATGATCCTGAAGCGCGATATCATTGAACCGATCATGGCGCAGGGCATCAACAAATTCATCCTGATCGGCGATAACGTGCTCAACTTTCATTACTCCGACGATTCCTATTACGAAGAATGGTTCGATGAGCTCGGCGACGGGTGGATCGCCCTGCTGAATTTCCGCGAGCATATCATCGAAGAAATGAAACGCGCGCACATCGATTATTTTCTCGTTTCGGGCGGCGAGCTGGAAGAAATGCGCTGGCGTACCCTGCAACCGCTTCAGCTTTACGGGTTAGTACAACAAATTGTAAATAAACGGATCGGATGATTTTAAGAAATTACCTGTATACAGCATGCATACTTTGCTTCCTGTTTTCCTGTTCCGGAAATCCGAAGCCCATTGGAGATTTTTCGGTGCAGGTCGAATCCTGGTCCATGTTCGGTAAAGCGATTACTTCGGTTGCCGGCGATAAAATCACCGTTACCTGGGAAGAAGCCACCGACAGTTTTCCCGGGACACATACCGCCAGTTTTCCGCTGACGGATATTCACCTCCGGGATATCTTACGTGCACTGGGAAAAATCGATTGCGATACCTTACAGGAAAATTATGTGAACCACAACTCGCTGGATGATGCGCTCGAATTTGTTTTCCGTTTCAGGATTGACGGAAAAGAAAAAGTGACGCATATCTATATGACCAAAGTCGAGCCCGTTTTCCAGTTTACAGCCGCAGTGAACCGTGCCCTTCCTGACACGCTGCAGATTCCTTATAACGAACATTACCTCCTGGAAGGAGATTGATCGCTACTTCTTAAAAACATAGTATTGCAGCAGCCCCATCATCTCCATCAGGAAAGCCAGGCCCATGTGGATGGCATATCCGCCGAGGATATTTCTTGAATTCAGCGCAATGATGCCCAGCAGGTAACCGCCGAAAACAGACCCGATCGCTTCCGCAGCAGGTTTTCCGAAATGCAGGAAACAATACGCAGCGATCATCGGGAGTACGGCGTGCCTGCCCATGACGGACGTCATACCGATAACCAAAGCGCCGCGGAAAATGAGTTCCACGAAAACGAAATCGCTGAGGTAGAAGAATTCGAATACCGATGAAAGTTCCCATGCTTCCCAGCCGAACGCACCGGGGATACGCCAGGGTTTCATCTGGGGGTATGAGCGCTGAAAATCCGCTTGAAACGACAGCGCAAACAAAACCGGCGCAATCAGCAGCAGGAAAAACAAATACGGTTTGGGATCGAATTTTTTCAGCGCAAGCCCGTAAAATCCATCTCTTCCACGGTCGAAAGCGAGTTTCGCGAACAGGAGCACCGGGATATAAAGCAGGTACCGGTACATATTATTGGACAAGGTACTGAGGTAATATTTTTCACCTGAACTGATTCCCTGTATCGACTGGATGTATTCTTTGTGGTAATAAAACCCGCCGTCGACTCCGAGCAGGAGCAGGAAAAGCAGGCTTTTGATCCAGAACATTTTGTTGTGCAGGTAACCCGCTTTGAGCAACAGCGCCTGCGGAACGGCGACGGCGTAATAGGCAACGGCATAAAACACGAAGTAAGCCGCCATGCAGGTAACCGTGTGGCCCAGCCCATTCAGCATCTTCCGCTCGATATGAAACTGCGTGTTAAGAATAATCGCGGCCGCGAGAAAAATAAACGTCCACGCATACAAACCGGCATGAAAATCCTGCTTTACAAAATCACGGATGTACCCGACGATCTTTTTCATTGGCTCAGTAAACAGACTCCATACTGTTGTCTTCTTCCCTGAGCATGCGGGCCACGAGCTGATCTACCGGGTACGTAAAATGGTCGGGATCGAGTGTTTTGAGCGGGATCCAGCGAAACGTCTGGGCGCCATCGACCGGTTCTTCAAAAGCAAAAACTTCATCGGCCACGGGAATATTGTCGGGCCAGGGAAGTTTTACCGTGTAATAAATACTGATCAGTTGATCTTCTTCCCGGAAAGCAGACTGCTGGAAATAATCGGTCACGTAAAAAAGATTTTCAATCGCCGGCTCCTGCCCGAGCTCTTCCGCAAACTCGCGGCACAGGCAGTCTTTGATACCTTCGCCCCATTCCAGCCCTCCGCCCGGGAACTTGGTCATGTGCTTTTCGCCGCGGATTTCATCCGTCACAAGCGCATGACCGTTATACAAAACAAGTCCGTAAACACGTATGTTGAATCGTTTCATGGTCGTGCTATTTTTCCACCGGCAGCCGCATCGGTTCCATGATGCGCGCAACCGGGTAGCGGTTATGCGTGATTTCTTTGTAGACCGAGCGCTGGTACACGAAGTTGATCTGCGCCCAATGGTTTTCCGCGAAAGCCGTGTCGTTTTTCTTTTTCTCTTCGAGTTCTTTTTTCAGCACGGGATCGCGCGCAAGAATTTTTTCCGCTTCTTCTTCAAAAATATAATCGCTGAACCATTCTTTCTGGTTCAGTATCCCGTCGAAAAAATTCCAGGCGAAAAAACTGTCATCACCTTCCGGCTCCAGCGACTCGATGATATACCGGTTGCCCGTCTGCGCCGTTTCGATCACATAATCGCCTTTGAAAAATTTCACCTGCTGTGAAACGGCACGCACACGGGTATTGTAGTGCGGGTAATGCGATTCGTAGGAACTTTTGTACGTTTCATACGAGTCGATATAATACATTTCGCACTGCACCGTCGTGTCTTTTTTCAGGCGCTTCATCTGCACACCGTTCAGTTGCAGGCGCTCGATCACGCCCGTCCACGCCTGCGGAACGATGTACCACATGGGTTTGAGCGCCGACGTTCTCGCTTTGTACGTATTATAAAAACGCACGGTCTTCGTGAACGGCTGGCTCCGGTCATAATACAGGCGCTGCTGCCCGGAGATCGAGCTGGTTTTGTATTTCGCTTCGAAGCCGCGGAAAGGAATCGTATCGAATTTCGTGGTGTCGAGCGCCCAGTTCAGGTCGAAATACACACGGTTCTGCACCTGGTAATCCGCGGCGGCTTTCACGCGTTTGATCTCCGGGCCTTCTTTCGCCAGGTACACGAGCATCGATCTGAAAAACCCGTACGTGGCTTGTACACGGTCATTGTAAGGTTTCCACATATGCGTTTCCGTAACGAAGCCCATACAGTTGAAAAGCGCTGCATAACCGGTAGAAAAGCGCGGCGTTTCGAGAAAACCGACGATCCCCGATTCGGGCGTGCGATCGCGGGTATCCACGTAAGGACACATTTCGTAGTTCTTTTCTTTCATCGACTGGTAAAGGGCAGGAACGAATTTCGTATCGATATACGTTCCCACCTGCGGGTTGATTTTATTCCGCTGCGTGGCGATGAGCGTCATCGTGTACTGGTAATCGGCCCCGTCGGAAACGTGCGTATCGATGAATACTTCCGGTTTCCACTGCTGGAAAGCGCGCTCGAGCGATTTCGTGTTCTCAGCATCGCACTTTATAAAATCGCGGTTCAGGTCGAGGTTCTTCGCGTTTCCACGGAAACCGTATTCGTCGGGTCCGTTCTGGTTTGCGCGGCTGTATTTCCCGCGGTTGATACATCCGTCCACATTAAAAACAGGTACGATGCAGATCACCAGGTTTTCCGGCAGCAGTTCGGGTTTTTCGTGCAGCGTTTTCACCAGTTCGATACTCGCGTCGATGCCGTCGGGTTCGCCGGGATGAATACCGTTGTTGATGAACAGTACCGTTTTGTTTTTCCTGTTTTTGTCGCCGGGAAGCAGTACATGGTCTTTCGACAGCACATACAGGTGAAGCGGCATGCCGATATCCGTTTTCCCGATTTCGATCAGCGTATCGTCGCCGAATTTTTTATCGAATCCTTTATAAGTTGCGATGATCTCGTCGTAAGTCGGTGTGGCCGTGAATGTTTTCGGCTGTTGCGCATGGAGCGTACAACAGAAAAAAGAAACCAGTAAAACGGTGGCGGAGTATTTCATCGGCTAAAAATACGAAGAGCCGCCTTCCCTGCCACGGCAGGGATCAATATTCCTTAACTTTACAGTAAATGTTTTACCATACGGGCATGGAACGCAAAGACTTCATCAAACTGGCCGGGCTGGGCATCGTGGCTTCGGCGGGCGGGCTCGGTTTCAAATCCTTTGCGGAAGAAGCCGCTTCGCTCAAAGATGCGGAAACGAAAATGCCGGCGCTCTTCATCGGCCACGGCTCACCGATGAATGCCATCGAGGATAATGCCGTTACCCGTGCGCTGAAAAAACTCGGGACCGAGCTTCCCCGTCCGAAAGCCGTACTCGTGGTTTCCGCGCACTGGCTCACCCGCGGCACGCATGTGCTGAGCGCTGCCAAACCGAAAATGATTTACGATATGTACGGTTTTCCCGATGCGCTTTACAAAGTAAAATACGAAGCGCCCGGATCGCCGGAATTTGCGAAAACAGTAAAGGAAACTTCCGCGAAAACCGAGATCAAACTCAACGACGAATGGGGATTCGATCACGGGAACTGGTCGGTGATGACGCACCTGTTTCCGAAAGCCGATATTCCCGCTTTCCAGCTCAGCATCGATTATCACAAATCGCCGCAATATCATTACGACCTGGCGGCAGAACTGGCGAAGCTCCGGCAGAAAGGAATTCTCGTGATCGGCAGCGGGAACATGACGCACAACCTGGGCGACTTCGATATAAGCAGTGAAGACGGAAAACCGAAAGACTGGGCGCTGGAATTCGATACCAAAATGAAAAATTTTCTCGACAGTCATGACCATACGTCGATCATCAATTACGAGAAGCTCGGTAAAATCGCGAAACTGTCGCACCCGGAGCCGAGCCATTTCCAGCCGCTGCTTTATGCTATCGGTATGCAGGGCAAAGATGAAAAACTAAGCTACCCGCACGAAGGAATCGTGTACGGTACGATGTCGATGCGCTGTGTGAAGATCGGGTGACTGGCGAACTTTTCCGGATATGAAGTGTTCGATTT
>VBWE01000028.1 GCA_006218065.1 Bacteroidota bacterium | reverse complement strand
GCATCAGTAACCGTACAAGTCCATGTACCAGCCGTGAGTCCTGTAACGGAAACCGTTCCATCGCCAGTGGGGTTGCCGGGCGTCCAGTTGTAGGTATATCCGCCTGCGCCGCCTGTTGCTGCGTTTACGGAAGCTGCGCCGGTTGCACCGCCGTTGCAGGCAATGTTTGTTTGCGAAGCAGCAGTCAATGAGATTGCTGTGGGTTGCGTGATGTTAAATGTTTGTGTAGCCACGCAGGAGTTTGCATCGGTAACTGTACAAGTCCATGTACCAGCCGTGAGTCCTGTGACAGAAACTGTACCGTCGCCTGTCGGGTTGCCGGGCGTCCAGTTGTAGGTATATCCGCCTGCGCCGCCTGTTGCCGCGTTCACGGAAGCTGCGCCTGTCGCACCGCCGTTGCAGGCAATGTTTGTTTGCGAAGCAGCAGAGACAACCAGTGCAGAAGCTTGTGTAATGTTGAACGTTCGTGTAGCTACGCATGGCATCAGTAACCGTACAAGTCCATGTACCAGCCGTGAGTCCTGTAACGGAAACCGTTCCGTCGCCTGTCGGGTTGCCCGGCGTCCAGTTGTAGGTATATCCGCCGGCGCCACCAGTAGCAGCATTCACGGAAGCAGCACCGGTCGAACCGCCGAAGCAGGCAATGTTTGTTTGCGAAGCAGCATTAAGAACAAGCGCTGTAGGTTGCGTGATATTAAAGGTAGCTGTTGTGGAACATCCGATGTTGTCGGTAGCGGTACAGGTCCATGTTCCGGCGATAAGTCCGCTTACGGATATTGTTCCATCACCTGTCGGGTTGCCGGGTGTCCAGTTGTAAGTGTATGGTGCAATGCCGCCACTGGCCGGCGATACAGTTGCCGAACCGTTTGAACCGCCAAAGCAGGCCACGTTCAGTTGCGAGTTGGGAGTAAGCGCCGGATTGGAAACGGTGAGTGTCGCCTGGTTGGAAGTTGTATTACATGCTCCGTTTGTTGCAATGCAACGATAGAGATAACCGTTCATGCCCGCAGTAGCCCCGGTGATGGTTAATGTTTGTGTGGTTACACCCGAATACGGCGCTCCGTTAACCATGTTGTTAAAGCCCGAACCGGTATTCAACTGCCACTGGTAAGAAGTAGCCCCGGTTGCAGCAATCGTAAATGTAGTATTGCCTCCGACGCAGACTGAGGCATTGGAAGGTTGAGTGGTAATAACCGGGTTGGAGCAGGCCGGCGTATGGTAGAGCCGGAAATTATCACCAGCCACTTCCTCAAATGAAGTTCCGTTGGCCTCGCATTTGAAACGCAGATCAAGTAAGGTTCCTGTGCCGGAAATTGTTCCCGTAAATTCTGTAAAAGTTCCATTGAGTGCGGCGCCTTCGCCTGCCGCCAGTGAATCGCCTGTGGTTTCAAGTGCAAGCGCACCTGAACCGTTATTGGCAATATTAGGGAAAAAACGCAGGGTGCTGGTCCACGGGCCGCCGTCGATACGGTATTCCACAATCATATAATCGATCGGAGAAGATCCCGGGAAATGGTCAAAGTTTGCAGAATTGCCGATTGCAAAAAGGCCTCTGAAGGTAAGACTGGTCAGCCCGGAAATATTGACCTCCCCAGAATTTGAGGTTTTCATAACCGGAGTAAACGTTGGTCGTATTAACCTGGGCAGGTGTGACCCGCTCGAAATAACGCTCATTAGTCGCATAGAAAGTTACAGAAGGTGTCCGGGTGCCGGATGACGGAGCCCCGGCATCTTCAAATGTATCACTCCAGAACTGGGTTTGTGCAGGAATTAAGCACGGCGCGATCAGAAGCAGAAAAAGAAGCAGTTTTCTCATAAGATAAAGAGGATTCGGACTGGGTTGAGTGTTTTTTAAAAATTTCGATGCAAGTTAAATTTTTTCAGGCGACGGTAAAACCTTTTCGACGAACAAGTGTAAATAGTGGTTGAATTACGGCTATCCGCATTTAAAATGGAGAAAATATCATGAAAAGAGTTGATTTTATGCATTTGTGCCGATTGTAATGTATTTGTTTCCAGAATGTTGAATCAAAGTGATGAAAATCTCTTTCCTGTTTCCAGTCCAACTGATTCGAGATATTCCATGCCCAGGTTACCCCGGTCGCTCCCGAACGACAAGGCCAGGATGCTTAATCCGCCCAGGCAGGAAATCTCCAAACCTTGTTCCGCTGTTTTTCTTAGTACTGTTCCTGGTTCAGCCGGGCTTGTGGATGGAAAGGGTAAAGGTTTTACTTGGGTTATGCGGATCGTTTCATCGTCGAAGCCGGTGATGGCTCCCCCCGACCAGGGGTAACTTGCATTGATGAGTGAAATGATGCTTTCTGCCTGCATCGAATTCCAGTCAATGGTAATTTCTTTTTCGGTGGGATAAGGATAAAAATTCGCTTCGGAAGGATCCTGGTCAGTACGCGGAATGCTGGTGCCGAACTCGAGCATTTGCGCCATATTGAGTACGGTAATGGCAGTTCGTTCAGAAAGTTTAATAGCAAGCGATGTGAACGTTTCTCCCACATCCAGCGGCACCGTTTCTTCGTAGATCACAGCGCCGGTATCAAATCCTTCTTCCATCAGGTGAACGCTGATCGCCGAATTTTTCTCTCCCCTGCGAATGACCTCAAAAATCGGCATCGGTCCGCGATACGCCGGCAGCGGCCCGGTATGAAAATTGATAAACCGTTCGGGCTTTTTCCGGAGCAGTTCCGCAGGGATTTTATAGGGAAAACAAATGCAGAATATATAATCCGGGTTCACCTTTTCTATCCAGTCCCCAAGCAGGCCGGTTTCATTTTTGGAAGCAATTTCCAGGAATGGCATACCCAGTCTTTCGCATTCGGAAGAGAGCAGGCCGACCGTTTGCATATCGCTCGAGCCGATGGCGATCCCGGCCAGGTATTTTTCCAGCGCGAGGATGGTAATGCTTTGAAAAGCAAACGGCCCTCCGCAGAGCAAACCGATGCGCGGACTACTCATCAGTTGCAGGTATAGCTGTTAAACCACCCGGAAATCGCATTGTCCAGCGAAGCCGCCGTCATTGCCGAATAGGCTTCTGCAACTTCCTTTGCATCACCCGTAATTTTTAACCGGCAATGACCGGTGCCGTCATCTTCCAGGTGCGCTTCATACATCGGCGACAAGGTGGTATTGGTTTCGGATGCGAAATAAATTTCTCCGCGGGGCGATTGAAAACGGAATGCCTTTAACTGATCGCCGGCCGATCGCGCGTTGTTTTTATGCTCTTTCATTTTTGCCAAAGCTTCGACGGCAAGAAAGGCGCCTTCCCATCCGAGCAGCGAGAAGAGGTTTGCTTCCCGGCCGGCTTCGGTTATTGCAGCGGTGAACGTTTTGTTTGCTGCATTCTCCAGGTCTTTCGACCAGGCTGCAATTCCACGAACGGTATCGCCCGGGTAAACTGCATTCGACAGCATCATTTCTTCAAAAGCGAAAGGCGGCACATACATCGGCGGTAATTTTTCCGGGAACAGCGCTTTCATGTCGCGGAAAAACCACTCGTTAAAATCACCGCTGAAAACAGGAAGCAGGCAGGCATCCGGGTATTGTTTCAGATGATCGGCAAGCGGATCGAGTTTGAACTCGCCGGGTGTATGACCGGTTGCATGATTGAAACAGATTGCCCCGCCGGAATCTGCAAATCCGTTGGTGATGCCCACGATATGCAGGTACCCGCCATCATAATAATTGCTGACCATTCCCCCTTTTACAAACCCGTCATGAAATGCGCGGCGGCCGGCCAAATATGCACCGAGTGAATTATGAAGCGAATGATAAAGCATGTTTGGTGAAACCGGCCATTCCTGCGGAAGGTTGGCGCCTGCATCAAGCACGATCAGCAGGCGGTTGGCCGACATAAAAAGCGGGCGCAGCATTTGCGCGGTGCGGTGACCGACATATGCCAGGATAATGCCTGCATTTTCCTCGAGCAATAGTTTCTCGGCGGAACGATAAACCTGCTGGCGATCTGCACCGAAGCCGATGTTTTCGGTGACGATTTTTACATCCCCATGACCCGATTTGTCGAGCCCTGCGCGGAGGCCTTCAAACATATCAAAGCCAATGGAATTGTAATAGGAAGACCGTGGTAACAGGATGCCGATTTTCTGCATAAGCGGTTAATAATAAAAAAAGGAAACACGACGAAGATCGTGTTTCCTTTCTGAACAATTAAAATTAGTTACGGCTCGGGAAGATACCGTAGATCGCGATAGAATAATTCAATGAAAGCGCCTGCTGTTGCAGATTCAGCCCATACGTTGGTGCCGGAAGTTCCGGGATAGCCATCCGCGGCCGTACCGCTGTCAGCGATTGCACTGTTCACTTTCAGTGCTACACGTACGTTGTTCACCGTGTGCACGTGGGCCGGCATATTGGAAGTGAGCAGGTTTATGCTGGTCGTACCGGATGCTTCACCCATGGAATGAGAAGGAAGTCCCGGTCCGGTTCCTTGCCCGATCGGCATACGGCCGCGCAGGTCGGGAAGAGCGAATGTAGTGCTGCCGTTTCCGCCGTACGTGGTTCCGAGCAGGGAGAAAAGTGCGGTGTTTGATGCGATGGCAAGAATCTGCCCGTTGCACTGCATATAGCTCTTGGGTGCAAACTGGAAAGCGAGAAGTTTTACTTCGCCGATAAATGGTTCTGTTGACATGATATCGTGTTTTTAATGAGTTGTGTTAATAGAAAAATTGGTTGATTAGTTTAGTTGCGGCTCGGGAAAATCCCTTCGATAGCGATGGAATAGTTCATCACGAGGTAAGGGTTCTCGATTCCTACGGGCATGTTTGAGCCGGTAATATCGGTAGAACCGGAAACGACCGCTTCGTCGGCTGCCATGAAAGCGCCTGCTGTTATGAAAGCGCCTGCTGTTGCAGATTCAGCCCATACGTTGGTGCCGGAAGTTCCGGGATAACCACTCAGGGCTGTACCACTGTCAGCGATTGTATTGTTCACTTTCAGGGTCACCTTCATTGAGTTTACCGTATGGATGTGTGCCGGTAAATTTGAAGTCAGCAGGGTAACGTTTGGTGAACCGGCGGATTCACCCAGTGAGTAATCGGGTAATCCAAGGCCTGCTCCCTGGCCGATGGGAACACGTCCCTGCAGATCAGGCAGATTGAAAGTAGTCGTTCCGTTTCCGCCATAGGTAGTACCAATCAAAGAGAACAAGGCCGTGTATTCGGCAATGGACATCGTCTGACCCTGGCAGAGGGAATAACCACGTGGAGGGAACTGAAAGCCGAGCAGCTTCACTTCCCCGATAAATGGTTCTGTTGACATAAAGGTTTGGATGTTATTTGGTTAGTTGTTCAATAAGGTTTTGAACGGGAAAGATAAACCATGAATGTTGCGACAATGTGTTTTAACCATGAAAAAGTTATCAACGGATTCTCAAATAATTGATTATCCGGCAATAAAAATAAAAACCCCTTCCTTGTTTATAAGGAAGAGGAATCTATATCGTTTCAGAATATACTTACAGGGGTTTAATGCTGAATAACAAGTTTGCTGTACGTGGTTGCGTTTTCGGAACGGCATGAGATGAAATAAATACCCGGGGTAAACGAACCCGTTTCGATTTTTTTGCGTGTTTTTCCTGCGGGAATTTTACCGAGCGAAACCGGTTCCCCCACCCGCCGCCCGGCCGCATCAAAAATGCAGATCGTGATTTCCGAAGAAACCTGCAGTTCGAGTTCGAGCAAAACTTCATCCGACGCCGGGTTGGGCTGCAGGCTCAGCGTTACCGTTTTTTCACGGTCGTTGACCGAACCCGTGAAATAATAATAACTGCAGGAGTCGGTTACGTATCCCCCGTTGCTGATATTCTGCATGACCGCATTCAATGCACAGGTATCGAAATAAACCATGTTCAGGTGACTGAAGCAGGCCAGGAATTCCGACATCTCGTGATGTCCGCCCGGGCAGGAAGAAAAAATAGTACCGATGACAGACAGGTAGGTTTCCGTATAAACCAGCGCTGTTTGCGCGCCGGCGCTTTCAATCCAGGTAAACGGATATTGAAACGGAAACGAACTGCAGCTGAAGAAAAATTTCCGGCGAACGCCTGCCGTTACCGATACGTTCACGATAGAATCGAGCAGGTATGTTCCCGGCTGGTAGGCGCTGCTTAAAGGAAAATCCAGGTATATGGTATTTCCCGGCTGCAGGCTGAAATCATACAGCAGGTATTCGGCAGTGTCCTGGAAGGAGCGGAAATAAACACGCCGGGCTGCGGTGTCTTCCCGGATAAAACCCAGGAGGCAGGGCGAAAGATACTCTTCATGCAACAGTATTTTATAGGTGAGCGAATCGATGATCGTATCGGTAGTCGTGTACTCTTTCGGATCCGAAAACGGGAAGGCATTTATCGGAAGTCCGCAGTTGACCGTCCGATCAGGATCGGGTGAATTCACGCCTAACATTTGCGTAGCATACGACCAGCGGTTAACTGTGCTGTCGAGCAGGGGATAATAGGTTTGGGCATCCAGGCTGAGGCTGAATAATCCCGAAAACAAAATAAGAGCGAGGTAGTTTTTTCTCATGCACGTTTGGTTTTCTTGTAAAAGTAGCGTCCGGATTTTGGGCTTCCTATGTTTTATAATGCTGATCTTACGCCTTCACCGGAATCCGGGAATGAAAAGGTACGTGTTTCTTCCGGACAAGGAACGCACAATGTCAAACGCACAATGATCAATTATCAAGGAATTTCTCCGATGAACCTTGTTCTCCCGATAGCCATCAGGAGTGTGTTTGGCGTTGAGCGTTTTATTTCGCTGTTCTGACCGAATAGATACCAATAAAAAAGCCGCTGCGGTTTATATGCAGCGGCTTTTTTATGTGGTTATTTTATCAGCTTACGTAAAGCACATCTTTTATTGCGCGGACTGTTTTTTCCACGTTCGGCAGAGCGGCCTGGATGAGCGTGGGCGCGTAGGGCAACGGAACATCGGCGGAAACGATACGGCGAACCGGCGCATCGAGGTAATCAAACGCGTGTTTCTGTACCATGTAGGTGATCTCCGAAGAAATGGACGCGAGCGGCCAGGCTTCTTCGACGATAACCAGGCGGTTTGTTTTTTTCACCGAAGCGATAACGGTTGCGTAATCGATCGGGCGAACGGTGCGCAGGTCGATGATCTCGGCGCTGATGCCTTCTTTTTCCAGTTCGATGGCAGCGGCCTGCGCTACTTTGAGGATTTTTCCGAAGGAAACGATCGTAACGTCTTTGCCTTCGCGCTTCACTTCGGCCACGCCGATCGGGAGCAGGTACTCGCCTTCGGGCACTTCGCCTTTGTCGCCGTACATGAGTTCGCTTTCCATGAAGATTACGGGATCGTTATCGCGGATGGACGATTTGAGCAGTCCTTTGGCATCATATGGATTGGCGGGAACAACCACTTTAAGGCCGGGACAGTTCGCATACCAGTTTTCGAAAGCCTGCGAATGCTGTGCGCCGAGCTGGCCGGCATTCCCGGTTGGACCACGGAACACCATGGGCATCTGGAATTGTCCGCCCGACATGCTGAGCATTTTTGCAGCCGAGTTGATCACCTGGTCGATGGCCACGAGCGAGAAATTGAACGTCATGAATTCGACAACCGGGCGGAGCCCGTTCATCGCCGCACCGGTAGCTATCCCGGCAAAACCAAGTTCGGCGATGGGTGTATCGATGACACGTTTCGGACCGAATTCGTCGAGCATGCCCTGGCTTACTTTATAAGCGCCGTTATATTCGGCAACTTCTTCGCCGATAAGAAAAACGTTCGGGTCGCGGCGCATTTCTTGTTTAAAACTCCTCCGGTGAGCCGTTTTACAGGAAAACTGTTGCTATACGTCGGAGTAGATCCAGCGGCAGGAGGCAGGAGCAGGATTTGTATTACAGCAATGTTCCTGGAAAATCCAGGCGACATGCGAAGCGCACTACGTTGACTGCCAACTGCCGCTTAGTAAACACTATTCCGACCTCCACAGTTCTGAGTTTTGTAACAGGTACGCGGAGGAGTTTTAAATAGCCTGTTTTTCACGGCTGGCAATTCGGGCAGAAATAACTGGACCTGCTCTGTACATATTTTTGCGTGAGTGGCGTATGGCAGGCAGGGCAGGGGATTCCCGCTTTGCGGTTGCGTACAAAAAAATGGCCGGCGGAACCTTCCGGCGTAAGCGCTTCGGACATGACTTCGCGGATATTTTTATATACTTTCCGGAGCGATTCGGTAGAAATCATGTTCATCGGAAGCTGCGGATGAAGCCCGGAACGAAAAAGAATTTCATCCGCATAGGCATTCCCGATGCCCGCAACGATGTTCTGGTTATTCAGCAGCGCTTTGATGCAGGAACGTCGCCGCCTGATGTTGTTCAGGAATTGTTTTTCGGTGATCACCAGCGCATCGGGACCGTATTTTCTGCGGCGGATAAAATCTTCCTTGTCCTTCACCCAGCCGATTTCCCCGATGCGTCTTTCGTTGATTACCCAGAGAAAGGATCCGTCGGTGAAACCCATGCTGAATACGCATTTCGGGCTCAGCGTGCCGTCGCCGCCCACCACCGGGAAACCTTCCGGGCCGAAATGAAAAAGAATGAACCCTTTGTTTTTTCCCAGCGAAGCAAAAAGCATTTTCCCGTAACGAAAAACCGGCCCCATTTTTTTCCCGATAAGCATGCTGCGCAGTTTTTCCCTCGAGTTTTCACGCAGAAGCACGACCTCGTCCACCTGCACGATGGCGATCGTTTTCCCTGAAAAATTTTCTTCAATCAGGTGACGATATTCTTCCGCCCTGGGTAGTTCTGCCATGATAGAATAGTCATGATGATAAGCAGCTAAATCACTAAGTGGTTGTTCATCCGGATAGTGTTCTGCCGGAACCTTATTTTGCTGCCTGCGATCACGGGGAAGGTCTGCGCACGAGCAAGGATGCCAAACGGAACGAATTACAGCCCGAAAATACAAGATTTCACCGTTTTGCCGCAAGGTCTTTTTTCCTAAATTTGCGCTTCGTTAAAAAAATAAAATTCGCTACACCTTTCATCATGAAAATACTCGTCTGCATCAGTAACGTGCCCGACACCACGACCAAAATTGCTTTTACCAGCGATAACAAAGAGTTTAACAAGCAAGGCGTCCAGTTCATCATCAACCCGTATGATGAATGGTATGCGCTGGTGCGCGCGCTCGAGCTCAGGGAAGCGCAGGGCGGAAGCGTAACGGTGATCCATGCCGGCGCGGCCGACAGCGAAGCGACTATCCGCAAGGCGCTGGCCATCGGCGCCGATGACGCAGTACGTATCGATGCGGAACCCGGCGACGCCTATTTCGTGGCCGAACAGGTAGCCGCGTATGCCAAAGACAAAGCATACGATCTCGTGCTCGTCGGAAAAGAAACGATCAGCTACAACGGTTCGCTGGTGGGCGGCATGCTGGCCGAAATGCTCGGCTGGCCTTTTGTTTCGCTGGCAACCAAACTGGATGTGGCAAACAATACCGCAACCGTCGAACAGGATATCGACGGCGGAACGCAGGTGGTGGAATGCCCGCTGCCGCTCGTCATCAGCGCACAGAAAGGCATGGCCGAAGCGCGTATCCCGAATATGCGCGGCATTATGGCGGCGCGGACCAAACCGCTTGCCGTTGTTCCCGTAAGCAACGCATCCAAACTCACTTCAGCCGAATCGTACCAGCCTGCCGAAGGACGCAAAGCCTGCAAAATGATCGACGCTGCCAACATGCAGCAACTCGTCGAACTCCTGCACAGCGAAGCCAAAGTCATCTGATCAGCCACAAAAAAATCTCCCGAATATGTCAGTCCTCGTATATACAGAAGTTTCCAAAGGCAAAATCCGTAAAGCATCGCTCGAAGCGGTGAACTACGGCAACCATATTGCAGGAAAGCTCGGCACAACCGTTACGGCAGTGGTTAGCGGCAAACACGACCAGGCCATCCTGCAGGATCTCGGCCGCGCCGGCGCGAAAAAAACGCTGGTGATCAGCCACGATAAAATCAGTTCAGCCGACGGGCAGGCGCTTGCCGCAGCTGTTGAACAGGCGGCTCTCGCCGAAAATGCGACCGTGATCGTTTTTTCGCACGACGTGGTAAGCAAAGCCGTCGCACCACGTCTTGCCGTGCGCCTGAAAGCAGGCATCGTAGCAGGCGCCGTGGACTACCCGGCGATCGACGGCGGAAACTTTTCCGTGCGCAAAAATGCGTTTTCCGGGAAAGCGACCGCGGTTTACGCGATGCATTCCGAAAAGAAAATCATTACGCTGCTTCCGAATTCCTTCCCGGTTCAGCTCGGTGAAGGAACCTGCGAAGTGGCGGACTTTGCCGTGAACCTCGATGCCGTTACGCCGAAAATTACGGTGAAAGAAACCCGGCAGGCTTCGTCCACGCTCAACCTGCCCGAGGCGGAACTCGTCGTTTCTGCAGGCCGCGGCATGAAAGGACCGGAAAACTGGGGCATAGTGGAAGAACTCGCCAAAGTACTCGGCGCTGCAACGGCCTGTTCGCGCCCGATTGCCGACATGGGCTGGCGCCCGCACCACGAACACGTAGGACAAACCGGCATCACGATCCGTCCCAACCTGTATATTGCCATCGGTATTTCCGGTGCGATCCAGCATCTTGCGGGTGTTAACGGAAGCAAAACCATCGTCGTGATCAACAGCGATCCCGAAGCGCCTTTTTTCAAGGCGGCGGATTACGGGGTAATCGGCAATGCGTTTGAAATACTGCCTGCGCTGACCGAGGCCATGAAAAAGTTCAAGGCCGCTCAAAACTGAGCCGCATAAATTCGTATCTTCGAAACAGCACGCCTCTCCCGGAATAAGTGTAATGAAAAAAATTAAACTCGAGATCGTCGGTCTTTCCTACAGCCAGACACAAACAGGCGCTTATGCTCTTGTTTTGGGCGAATCGAAAGGCAAACGCCGCCTCCCGATCATTATCGGCGGTTTTGAAGCGCAGGCTATCGCCATCGAACTCGAAAAGATGACGCCGAGCCGCCCGCTGACCCACGACCTGTTCAAGAATTTTGCCGAAGCATTCGCAATCACCATCAACGAAGTGATCATTTACAACCTGGTGGAAGGTATTTTCTTCGCCAAGCTGATCTGCAACGGCGATGAAAAAGAAGTGGAAATCGATGCGCGTACTTCGGATGCGATTGCTCTTGCCGTCCGGTTCGACTGCCCGATATATACGTACGAGTTCATTCTTTCTTCTGCAGGAATTGTGCTGGATGATGAAGATAAAGCGATCGAAGGTGAAGAAAAAGAAGAAGAAAGCGATCTTGCCGATGTGAAAACCGCTGCAGGATCATCCCTGGCGGATATCGGCCGCAAGTCGGTGAAAGAACTCGAAGACATGCTCAAAAATGCGCTTGACGACGAGGACTACGAAAAAGCATCGCGTATCCGCGACGAACTGAACAAGCGGAAGTCGGCATAAGTATTACGCACTCTTCGACTGCCCGCCTTCCAAGGTTGTACGGCGGACAGACGCTCAGAGTGACGTAATCAGTAAATTTTTTTTAGTACGCCAATTTTATGGATCGTTTCACCGGCCTGATCGGCATCGTACTGATTTTTGGAATCGCATTCCTCGCGTCGAACAATCGTAAAGCCATCAACATCCGTTTAGTCATCAGCGGCGTGCTCCTGCAGATCGTTATTGCCGTGCTGGTGCTCAAGGTTCCTCCCGTTACCAAATTCTTCCAGTACCTCGGCAAAGGCATGGAGAAGATCGAACACTTCGCGAAAGAGGGCGCTAATTTCGTTTACGGCGGAATCGCGAATATGGGTTTTGACGGAAATCCGCAGAACTATACGGCTCCCGGCGCCTTTGTATTCGCGTTCAACATCACGGCAACCATCATTCTCGTTTGCGTGATCGTGGCGATATTTTACCATTTCGGCATCATGCAGCGCATTGTGGCCGTGATTGCCCGCGCCATGAATTTCGTGATGCGCGTGAGCGGCGCAGAAGCGTTGAGCAACGTAGCCAGCGCCTTTGTCGGGCAGGTGGAAGCGCAGGTGATGATCCGTCCGTACCTCGCCGGCATGACGAAAAGCGAACTGCTCGCTTCCATGTCGGGAAGCTTAGCCTGCATTGCGGGTGGCATTCTCGTGGTTTACGTGAGCATGGGCGCTGCCGCGGGATTCGACCTGGCGCCGAAACTGCTTGCGGCCAGTTTAATGGCTGCTCCCGGCGCGCTCGTGATTTCCAAGATCGTCTTCCCGGAAACGGAACAGTCGCAAACAATGGGCAATGTGAAGCTCGAAGTAAAAAGCACGTATATCAACCTGATCGACGCCATCAGCCACGGCGCTGCCGACGGTTTTAAAATCGCGATGAACGTAATCGCCATGCTCATCGGTTTTATCGCGCTCATCGCTTTGCTGAACTGGATACTCGTGCATGTCGGTCACTGGTTCGATCCGGGCTTCGACCTTACGCTCGACTGGATTTTCGGGAAAGTATTTTACCCGATGGCCTGGTCCATGGGCGTTCCTTCGCAGGATGTGGGCAGCGTGGCGACACTGCTCGGGCAGAAACTGACGGTGAACGAATTCCTCGCGTTTAAAAACCTGACCAACCACAGTGTCCCGGTCGTTACCGAAAAAGGGTTGATGATCGTGAGCGTGGCCATCTGCGGTTTCGCGAACTTCAGCAGCGTGGGCATGCAGATCGGCGGAATCGGTGCGCTGGCGCCCGAACGCAGGGCCGATCTTGCGAAACTCGGCATGAAAGCGCTCCTGTGCGGCACACTGGCGTCGTATCTCTCGGCGACGATCGCGGGGATGCTGATATAAAAACTTCAGCTACTTCTTTTTCCTTTTGTAATAGCTGAGTTCCATCCGGTAAACTTCATTGGCAGGGCTGATTTCATAATACCAGCCTGCCTGGATAACACTGTGCATCAACCCGTCGGCCCGGTAAGTATAACGCCTGCGCCCGGTCAGTTTGTTTTCATAATACATCCGGTAATCGATCAACTGATCTGCCTGGTTGTATGCCCAGGAAAAAGTATCGGTCACCATATCGGGTCGCGTCCGGGTTGTTTTCAGGATCAGCCGTCCTTTATCGTCATACGCATGTTTCCAGGCGATGCAGCCTTTTTCCCAGCAATGTTTTTTGATCAGGAGCCGCCCTTCCTGGTCATACGTATATGTAGTGTAGCCGCCGAAGACTGCGGTTGAATCGCCCGAGTAAATAATGCGGCCGGCATGATCTCTTGTGATTTTCAATTTGTCATTCCCTGCAATTTTTATAGTGTCGCGTTTTACCGGGAGCAGGTTGAAGAATACGGTATCCTTCGGCCGTTCGTTTTTGTGCGAAGAATTATTTTCAAAGAGCGAATCATGGTAATATATATGAACGACAACGGAATCATATCCAAGTTTCAGCGCAAGGTTTATGTTCCCGTTGTTGTCCCATTCCGGGGCTTCCTGCGCCTGTTGATAAAATGGCCAGGCCAAAAGCAGGAAAAGGCAGGCGGGTTTTGTAAATTGCTTTAAATAGCCAAGCATCGGCAATCGTTTTTTTAAAGGTATGAACATTCAAAAGATCGAAAATAAAACCTGGCTGCTCCTGTTTTCTGCTGATGCCGGCTGGGTCAGCGAAAAAATTCTCCAGCGTCCTTTGTGGGCCGAACTCGATACCGTCGACCCGGCTTTATGGGCGGAGAATGAAACCGAACGGATGTTCCAGCTGGTTTGCGAGAAAAATACCCGCGGCGATATTTTCGAAGGACATTCGCTGGCCATGCGCATGACCCAGGAATATCCCGAAATGCGTTTCCTGCTGTTCTGGCTGCGCAAAAGCGATCCCGAAAAAATGTATTGTTATCCGTACGAAGGCGGGCGGCAGTTGCGCGGGGGAGATGATGCCGACTGGTCCGCCTTCGGTCGCCTGCACAGCCTCGGGCCCCCGCTGTACTCGAAACGGAAAGCGAAAGATCCTCCCCAGCTCAGCTGCGCGTATGTGGATGCTTTACCGCCGCCGAATTTTCTCGATGAACTGTACACGGAATTGTACAACCGTTTCATGGAACACGTTAAAAAACCGGAAGCGTACCATGAGCCGGAAGTTCCCCACGTGATGTACCGGCATCCGCTCGAATTGTATCTCACGCCTGCCGGGCACCCGGTGCTGTACAGCGAACCGTTCAATATGCTGTACTTCCGGCAGATCCTGCTCAACTATTTTCCGTATTCCGATATTTATATTTTTCACCGCGATATGGCCAGCGACCGTTTTTCCGTGATTATCGCGACCAAGGAAAAATGGACCAGGGGAAGTTACCTGTACCCGATCATCAATCCCGGCGACCGTGTTTTTGAAAGCGATAAAGTCCCGCTGTACGATCAGCTCTGGGGAGAAAAACTGCCGAAACCCATTCTCGAAAAAGCGGGTATTCCGCCATACCTGCTGGCCTACGAACCATTCCCGGATTCTCCGCTGGACCCGGAAGCAGGTATGGGAATAAAAGAATTTTGAGCGGGTAATCCGTAATCCTCCCAGGCTTTTCGCCGCAGACCCCACCTCTTTCCTCTCCTTCAGGGAGGACGGTGGTGCGCAGAGTTTGCGTTTTTAAAAGTATTACTATCTAAACCTTCTCTTTTTTGCCGATCAGTATGCATTCGATGATTTTCTCCGCCTCATCGATGCTTGCCCACAAGTCGCGCATATCCTGCACCACGAAATACAGGTTCTGCACCTGGTCGTTCCGGAAAGGCGTTTGCATGATTTCCTGCACATCGAAAGGCCGCAGTTCAATCGCGTCGGTGTAAACGTGATTCGCCTCACCGAACGAAGAGATCAGTCCCGCGCCATAAATGCGCAGCGCCCCGTTTTCCTTCATCAGCCCGAATTCGATCGTGAACCAGTAAAAACGATCGAGCAGGACCAGCGCTTTTTCATCGTGGATGTGTTTCATGCCGAGCTCCGCGAAGCGGTACACGAAATCCGCGTACTGTTTGTCGGCCAGCAGCGGGATATGCCCGAACGTATCATGGAACATATCCGGCTCTTCGAGATAATCCAGCTGGTCGCGGCGGCGGAGCCAGGTGCTGGAGCAGAAATGGCGGCGATACAGCAAACGGATGAATTCATCCACCGGGATGATGCCTTTCACCACGCGGATATCCCAGCCGGTCAGCCCGGTCAGTCGCGGGTTCAGTTGCCTGAAATCCGGGACCCCGTACGAATTAATATCCGTCAGCTCCAGGCATGCATAAAAGCGACTCCACACTTTATCGCGCAGGTTCGCGGTTTGCCGTTCGAAAAGGATGCGCCACACATCGTGGTCGTCGTTGGTGTACTTGTCGTACTCCTGTGCAGGTGTTTTCATGTCGCGTAAAAAAAGAAGCCCGGTTCCATCGGAACCGGGCTTCGGTGAAACTTTGTATGTATCGTTTTATCGCAACAAAGCAGTACCGGCCGGTTCCAGGGGAACAGGATAGTAGTTGTAATAATTGTTGTGTTGCGTATTCATTTGAGATTACAATGATACGGGGATTTTTTGGAAGTGCAAAAACAAGATGAGATCGTCTTCGCGCGATTCATTATCTTTACGCCAAGTTTAAACGCCTCTGAAAATTTTAATGCCTGTTATTGCTTAGTTCCTGCGTCCCGCGCCGCAGTTGACCGCGCGACATTCCGTCGCCGCTGAACTTCTGTTCTCTTAACTAAGCAATTCAAAAAAATGATCCGTATTCAAACAAAGCAACTGGAATTGGTTGCACTCGATATTCCGTGCATGCAATTATACGTTACCGACCGTGACCAACTCGTGCGATCGCTCGGTTTAAAGCCGTACCGGCAGTTCATCGAACCGCTGTATCAAAAAGAAATCGACGAAGCGATGCCGGTTTTCGCCCGGAAACTCGAACAGAATCCGCAGGATTATCCCTGGTACAGCGCCTGGGAAATCGTACTGACTGCAGAGCAGATCGCCATCGGAGGTATCGGTTTTGCCGGGCCGCCCGATGAAAAAGGAAACATCACGCTCGGTTATCACATCTGCAAACGCTACTGGTCGAAAGGTTTGACCAGCGAAGCCGCTGCGGGCATTTTGGAATGGGCTTTCGGCAACGAAGCGGTGAAAACGATTACAGCGTATACGCCTGTTGAGCATATCGCCTCGCAGAAAGTGCTGCTGAAAAACGGCTTCACGAAAATCCGGCAGGAAATGCAGGAAGGGATGGCGGTCTTTATTTTTAAAAAGAGCCGCATGCAGGCAAAATGAATTGTAGGCGATCCGCCAGAGGCGGATCGCCTTACAAAATTTCATACCATGTACGGGCGATTCACTGAATCGCCCATTTGGACTATTTACTTAATTTTGTATTCCATGAAACAATACCACGATCTCATGCGGCATGTGCTGGAACACGGGGCGAAAAAAACAGACCGCACCGGCACAGGAACCGTCAGCGTTTTCGGATACCAGATGCGTTTTGATCTCGCTGAAGGTTTTCCCATCCTTACCACCAAAAAAGTACACCTGCGTTCCATCATTCACGAACTGCTCTGGTTCCTGAAAGGTGAAACGAATATTGCCTACCTGAAGGAAAACGGCGTAACGATCTGGGATGAATGGGCCGACGAAAACGGTAACCTCGGGCCGGTTTACGGTTCGCAGTGGCGTTCGTGGCCCGCATCCGACGGGCGGCATATCGATCAGATCACGCAGGTGGTAAATCAAATCAAAAACAATCCCGATTCGCGGCGCATGATCGTGAGCGCCTGGAACGTGGGCGAAATCGATAAAATGAAATTGCCGCCCTGCCACGCCTTTTTCCAGTTTTATGTGGCCGGTGGGAAGCTGAGCTGCCAGTTGTACCAGCGCAGCGCCGATATTTTTCTCGGCGTTCCTTTCAACATCGCTTCGTATGCGTTGCTTACCATGATGATGGCGCAGGTTTGCGGTCTGCAGCCGGGCGATTTTGTACATACGCTTGGCGATGCGCACCTGTACTCCAACCACATCGAGCAAACCAACCTCCAGCTGAGCCGCGATTTCCGGAAACTCCCGGTGATGAAGATCAACCCGGAAGTGAAGGATATTTTCGGTTTCCGTTTCGAAGATTTCACGCTCGAAGGCTACGATCCGCATCCGCATATCAAAGCAGCAGTGGCCGTATAATTACGGTGTTTGCCGTAGTACCCGGACGTTTTTCCCTCCGTACTTTTACTGCAAGGAATTCCGGCAGAAAATTTCGCTGCCGGTAAACAGCACATGAAAAAAATCCTGCTCTCCCTTTTTGTCCTCGCCGCTTCGCACGTTTATTCGCAGACTACCGCGGAAAAACTGGAAAAAGCCGTTAAGATTTACAACGCCATGCGCGATTTCGAGGACAGTCTCAGGCCCGGTTTGGTCATACAGGCTGATATCGACCGCATGAAAAAAGATATTGCGGAGGCCACGCTCTTGCTCGATGATGTGAAAAATTCAGGCAGCGCCGAAGAGCAGAAAGTGCAACGCTATTTCCGTTTAAATTTGCAGTACGAACTCGGTTTTATTTACGGGATGATGGGCCGCAACAGGGAGGCGTATGATGTGCTGAAACCGATCGAGCCTGATTATGAATATTTTTCTTCGGATAAATTTCCGATGAGTTATAAGTACGACGGGAAAAACTATTCCATCAAGTATGAAAATTTTGCGCCTACCGTTTCTGAATATTATACCGGTATGAGTGAAATCTGCGCCAACCTGTCCAAAGACGACGAGTCGCTGATCTGGGCGCGCAAGTCGCTGAATTCGTCATCGACAACGGATTGGTACAGGTACATCTCGGTCAACAAAATCCTGGAGGTTAAGAAGAAACAAAATACCTGGGATAAAGAAGTCCTCGATCTCGCGCTGATGCAGCTGAATATCCTGTCGCGGCTCGATACTTCGTACCAGCGCAGTATCAAAGAGAATAATTACCCGACGCATAAAACCGGTTACGACCGTATCCAGAAAACACTGGAGAAAAACCCCTCGCTTGCCTCAGGCGAATACCATCGCGGCGAAGCGGCGCCCGTGCTGGCCAAACTGAAAGACGATGAGAAAGCGCTGGCGTTTTATTCGGCTGCTATTTCCGGCGGTTACGCGGATAATAAAAAACAGTATCTCCTGGATGCCGCTGAACTGGCTGCGAAGAACAGTGACAAAACAACCGGTGTGCTTGCGCTCGATCGTTTGATGAATAAACAGCCGGGTTATATCGGTTGCAGCGAATGGGAAACGATCGCGAATTTATACAACGGGTTCAGGGAAGGATTGAAATCGGGCGAAGCCAAAAGCAAAGCCCGCGATTGCCGGAAAAAAGAGGAAGACGAAGAACGCCGCAGGAAAAAAAGAGAACGGGTGGCCGATCGTGCGCTGGGCCTTTATGCCGGTATTTATCCCGGCCCGATGCTTTGCCGCTTCGGTCACTACCGCGATTACGGTGGCGTGCTGGGCATTACGCTCTCGGAAAAAATGGCCGTGGAATTTTCGTACAAAAAAATAAACCGGAACCACGTGCTGATGGAAGACATGACTTTCCGCGGTATCGAGACCAGCGATTTCGGTGTGAAGTGGGACGGTTATAAAGCGCATGTCGCATTAAAACTCGGAGCCGGAAACAGCAGCAGCGAAGGTTTTTACATGGGGCCGCTTTTCGGATTCGTGAACCGGGAGCCGGAACCGATTTATTCCATGTTCACTAATGAAAGCACTTTCCTGTCAGGCTCGGATTATTACCATGCTTCGGAAAAATCGTACGAACTGATGTTCAATTACGGCATGCTGCTGATCAAGAATCATTTTATGGCCGATATGTTCATGGGATTCGGTGCAGCGTATTACCAGTTCGAAGTAACGGATTCCTATTACGACAACGACAACCTGCTTTATGCGCATCCTTTGCTCGAATCGCGCAAACCGAACCGCGTAGGCGTTATCATGCGCGCGGGGTTTACCATCGGGCTGGCCACGCACAAAAAATATTGGTCGTATTAAGCGACAGGACGAAAGAACCAAAAGCGTAATTTCGTTCAAAATTTTCCTGTGAAAATATCGGCCATCGTCGCTGCTGCTGAAAATAACGTGATCGGTAAGGATAACCGCCTGATCTGGCGATTGCCTGCCGATATGAAATTTTTCAAAGAAAAAACCACCGGGCATTGCGTGGTTACCGGCCGCAAGAATTACGAATCCATTCCCGATAAATTCCGCCCGCTTCCCGACCGCACGAATATCGTGGTTACCCGGCAGCCCAATTATAACGCGCCCGGCGCAACCGTGGTCAATTCCATCGAAGCGGCAGTTGCTTTTGCCAAAGCGCAGGGGGAAACCGAATTGTTTATCATCGGCGGCGGCGAAATTTACCGGCAGTTTATGCCTTTATATGACAACATTTACCTGACACGCGTTCACGCGACATTCGAAGGTGATGCTTTTTTTCCCGATCTCGATACGGCAGCGTGGCAACTGAAATGGACGGAAGCACATGCGGCGGATGAAAAACATCTCGCTGCATTTACGTTCCAGGAGTGGAACAGAAGATAAGAATACACTACCCAACCTTATCCATCAACTTCCCCGCCTGCGTCACCGTTTCCCGGATCGCGTCGCCCCAGCTTATTCCGGCAGCCCTGCTGCGCATCCAGCCGATGAAAAAAATATGGTTGTTCAGGAAATGCCAGTCTTTATAAACCGCGATCCGTTTCCATATTTCGCGCAGCGCCTGTTCAAAAATCTTTTTCCGTTCACCCGGTTTCAGCGGTCTTCCGAACGATCCGAAAAGGAATACGGCTGCGCCTTCGGGACGTTCCAGCCTTTGCTGCGCTGTGATAAAACTGCGCAGTTCAGCGGAAAGATCGCTGACCACTTCTTCATGTCCTTCATCATAATGGATCATCAGCCGCAGTATAAAACTTTTGAGCAGGAAAGGATACCGGCGGAAAGCGATACCCGGGTTTGAGAATACGTCGATCAGGGAACGCAGCGCGGCTTTGTACCGGCCGGCGGAGGTATGCGCGAGGGCGATGTAAAACGGCATGCTCTCGCGGAAAATAACGCTGTACACATGCTCCACGTGCAGTTGTTTTTCAACGGCCGGCAAAAGCGCGGGAAGTTTATCCATGCTCCCGGTTTGTATGGCCAGCCGCAGGTCCAGCTCGATCCTGTAAAACCGCAGCCGCTGCCCGCGCGAAGGCGTCATCGCTTTCCCGAAACGTTCCCGGAAATGTGTCCAGTGCGATTCGGCGTAACGGAAATCGTCGCGGTTTCCGTGGTGCAGCAGTTCAACCGTACTGTTGAAAAGCAGCGTGATGTAATAGTCCAGTTCATTTTTCGTCATCTCCGGCTCTTCCAGGAAAATTTCGAGGTGCCGCCGGTTTACGCGTATTTTCAGCCGGTGGTCCTGCAGCATGCTGGCCAGGTGACAAAGCGTGTGGTACATATTGAATTTCGCGCCCGGCGACAATGCTTTCCGCTCATCGGAAAGCAAAGGATGGTGCAGGATTTTTTTTAATTGTTTTTCCTGGGATTCGGCTTGCGCGATGTCGGTGCTGCGGGCAAGCGCGAATACCTGCTGGCTCAGTTGCTGATAATCGATAATATTTTCCGCGACGGCCAGTATTTCTTTTTTCTCCCGGGCCACGCGCATGGCCGCATCCGTTTCGGCGTAGCGGATATGATACGCATTCCGCCGTTCGAGAATATCGAGCAGCTGGTAATAAGCAAACTGCGCCCTCGCCGATTTCTCCGCGATATCCAGCAGGCGTACCGAAGCTTTCACCAGTCCGCGGTTGAACAGGATTTCCGATTTGCTGATCAGCAGCCTGATCCGCGATTCGCCCGAAATATTCACGTCGTCCGAAAGCAGGCTGTCGAGCAACCTTCCGAAAAGATAATTTTTTTGCACCGCGAGCCGGTTGGCGTTCAGATTCATCCGGCGAAGCTCGCCCGCATCCGGGTTCGCTGCCGATTTCCTGCGTTCGTACCAGCGGTAAAGTCCGAGATAACCGCTGTCGCTTTTCCCGCCGGCCCGGAGCGATTCGGAAACAAAGCGCCGTTTTTCCCCTTTGCCCAGCGATTTTATGAAGTGAAAGAGGTACTCGTTTTCTTTCATATAAGGCTATTGTTATTTTAAACAAATACCAGTAAAAATAATATTATTAGTTCAGTAATTCATTTTATAAGCCTAATGTTTTTAACCGTTCTTTTTGCCTGTTTACGGGAATGACCGGATTTTTGCAGCAAGCAAACACGAACATGAAAAACCTGAAAATGACACTGCTGCTGATGTTGCCTTTTGCAATATCCGGCGCACAATGCGTGCTTTATCCGACCGTCACGCCGAATAATTTGATTTTGTGCCCGCAAACTTCGGATACTCTGTGGACACAATCTTTTCAAACCTACCAGTGGTACAAAGGCACGAACGCGATTCCCGGTGAAACGAATCAGTACCTGGTGGTTGATGCGTTTAACGATGCGGGTTATTATTTCAGCGTAGCGGTTACGCAGGATACCTGCAGCGGAACTTCGCCGCAGGTGCTTGTGGACGGCTGGGCTTTTCTTCCGCCTTTCGTGATCACGGACGGCGACCCGGGAACAATCGACTCAAACGGTGTGCCGCATCACTGTCCAGGCGATACCGTGCTGCTCATCGCCGGTATGCCGTATGATACGCTGCTGCAATGGTACGACAACGGTTCCCCGATTCCCGGCGCGAATGATGATACGCTCGTGGTAACGTCCACCGGTAATTTTACCATGTCGGGCGCGCCGTCGCTCTGCCCGAACTTTGTGCAATCGCTCGGCGTAACCATCCCGTTCCAGTTTTCGCCGGTACTTGCGCCTGCGATCACCATGCAGGGCAATATGCTCGTCTGCAGTATACCTTCGGGAGTTACGTACCAGTGGTATCTCAACGGGAACAGCATTCCGGGCGCAACCTCGGTTTCGTACACGCCGGCAGTAACAGGAAATTACACTGTGGAAGTCACCGATGCGAACGGCTGTACTTTTATGTCGAACGTGTACAGTTTTACAGTCGGCATTTATGAAAGAACGGCCGGGAGTTTCAGCATCTATCCGAACCCCGCCGGTGAAAGCGCGACGATCATAGGCGAAAGTATGTTACCTCCCGGCATCATCCTGGTCCGCGACATCACGGGCCGCCTGGTGGAAAGCATCGCGGTACATGCACATGAAAATAAACTGGAATTAAATACTGCGCAGCTGGAAAACGGGATGTATTTCCTGGAACTGCTGAATGAAAAACAAGAACGGCAGACTTTGCTGCGGCTGATCATTAAAAAATGAGCGGAGGGAAGAGCGGGGTGTGAATAAAAAAGGTTCGGACTTGTCCGAACCTTTTTTATTCACACTTCTCCTCAGAGCAGCCAGTCTTTACTTTGCAGGTTTCCCGGCATTCCCGAAAGCAGCCGTCGGAACTGTTCGTTTTTACGCAGCGGTTCAAAAAACCTGTTTCGCCGGAATGAACGGATCAGCGGTTCGGCGGTTTCTTCATGTTGAAGTTGCAGGTGACAGGCAATACGCAGAAGGTAGGCCAGCCCATATGTTTTCTGGTTATAGTAACCTTTGCGGCGGTCGTCAATAACCGGCTGCAGCCAGCCCAGCGCTTCACGGAAACGCTGCCGGCGGAAAAGGCAAAGTGCCGTATTGTAACGCAGGTAATTGACCCGGTACGGTTCTGTTTTTTTATCCTGCCGCAGGCAATTCCGGATCCCGGGCAGCAGCTTTAAACCCGTTTCCGCTTCGTTATTCAACAACGCATAACGCAGGCGCATATCCAGTACATAACGTGTAATGCGGTCACGATCAATACCGGTGATGAAACCCGGAATACGCTGAGGCAAGGTCTCCAGCGATTCAATCGACTCCAGTAAACGTTCCGTGTTTTCCGACTGGTAAGCCATGATGCCGGTATTGAGCACGATTACCAGGTACAGGTGAACGCGGACACGGAGGTAAGCCGGGTGATCTTCAAAAATTTTCTTCAGCTGCAGATGGTATTTTCCGCCTTTGGTTGTTTCGCCGATGCAGAGGTGTGCATGGGCCAGCAGGTGCAGCCGCTGTACTTCCGTCCGCAGATCGTTGCTGGTGCGGCGGAGCAGGGGCGAGCGGATGATGTTTTTTATTTTGCCGGTATTGTTTTCACTGAGTGTGCGAAAAAGATCCAGCATGATATCATCGTACCGGCGGTGCTTGATCAGCCGGTCGAGCAAAGCATTGCGACGTACCATCAGTTCACGCAGTTCATCCAGCAGGTCGATGCTCGAAAACAGTTGTATCTGCGTCTGCAGCAGGTCGAGTCCGAATTCATAGGCGCAGGATTCGAGTCCGGATATATATAGTTTTTCAAAAATCCGTGCGGCTCTTTTTTCCAGCCCGCGCCGGTGGAGTAAGGTGGCGGCTGCCAACTGCGCCCGCATTTCCGTTTCTGCCGAACTGCGGCGCTGGAACAACAAGGATTCGGTTAATAGACCGATGAGGTAATCGGCTGTGTCTTCCTGCACACGCGGTATGGCTTCGCCTTCGCCCAGCTGCGCCATGCGGCGGTAAAGTTCGAGGTAGTTTTTCTCACCCCGCTCTTTCGCACGGTATTTGGCGCTGTAAAGACTGAAGCCGCGTTTTTCCGCCGGGCTCATCGACCGGATCAGCAGGACCAATTCCTCGTTGATTTTGTTTTTCATGCGCTTTTGTAAAATTACAAAGAAGGCGGGCCGAAAATCCTCTTTTTGAACTTCCGGGAATGCGCTGCAATTTGGTTTTAACCGGCGCCGAGGTACCTGTACCTTTGGTTTTGTACAAACCAAATCAAACAGTCTATGAAAAATTTTATGTTTTTCTTCGCTCTTCTCGCTGCCGGTCGCCTTTCTGCGCAATGGAATGTTGTTTATCATGATTCCGATAAAACCTATGCTGATGCCGATTTTCCAGGCAACGACGATATCTATGTTATCGGCTCAAGGATCAGCGGAAATTCCTTCGTGCTGCACAGTACCGATGGCGGACTGAACTGGACCGAACAACCCATGCCTTTTCCTAATCTGAGCAAGATATGCATGCGCAATACGCAGGAAGGTTATATTGCCATTGCCGGAACCGCAGCGCAACTGCTTTATACCACCAATGGTTTTGCAACCTATACTTCCCACACCATCGAACTCTGTTATTCGGTGCAGGGCTTGCGAGCGCTTACCGACAGTAGCGGATTTTTTCTGCTGAATGGCGGAAGGCTGCGCAGTTTTAACAATTACGGCGCCAGCCAGGGTATAATTACAGGCAACCTCACCAATGCTTCCGGGATGTGTTTCGCCGACACTGCTGTGGGTTACGTGGGCAACGGTAACCAGCTGGTTAAAACAGTGAACGGCGGCAATACCTGGGGCCCTTTCAACAACAGTTCGCCTTTCCTTTCTCTTATCAGTTTTACTGCGCGTGATACCGGGTACAGCAGCGATATCATCACACAGGTTTCGAGAACATACGACGGCGGAATCAGTTTTCAGCAGGCACTCGCTTTTCCGGCGCAATATCTGGCCAGCTTTGGTTCTTATGTTGCTGCCGCCGATGCCGTTAGTACTGTGAAATGGTCGCCGGATTACGGGCAGAACTGGACAAGTGAAAACACCGGTACCACAGAGCTCAATGGCATTTTTATCGATTCATCTGCCGCCTGTTATGCTTTCAATAACCTGGCCGGCGATATTCTTAAAAAACAGCTTACGCCGGAGGGCATTTTTTCGGCCGGCGATCATGTACGCAGCATCACCGTTTTTCCAAACCCGGTAAAAGAGTATTTACAGATCAGCGGATCCGGTCTGCCCACACATGCAGGCGCAAGGCTGGAACTGTACAATACTATGGGAAGTCTTGTGAGGACCGAAGAGCGACCGGACTGTAACCGTATTGCAGTCGGAAACCTGGAAGAAGGTGTTTATTTTCTGCGTCTCTGCACAGACGAAGGACGACAGGTGCAAACGCGTTTTGTAAAGTGCAGGTAACCGGCCTCGCTACGCCACCTTCAGCTTATCCATCTTCGCCTTGCCCAGTTTCTCCTTAGCATAATCCAGCGTGATGTGCAGCGTTTTGATTTTCGATTCCGAAGGAATTTCGAACATCGCGTCGATCATGATCGCTTCGCAGATGGAGCGCAGGCCGCGTGCGCCGAGTTTGTACTCCATCGCTTTGTTCACGATATGTTCGTACACGTCTTCGGCGATGCTCAGTTTCACGTTGTCCATATCGAAAAGGCGGACATACTGTTTCATGAGCGAGTTTTTCGGCTCCGTTAAAATGCGGCGTAAAGCTTCGCGGTCGAGCGGATCGAGGTAGGTGAGTACCGGCAGCCGCCCGATCAGTTCCGGGATCAGCCCGAAGCTGCGCAGGTCCTGCGGCACGATGTACTGCAGTAAATTGTCGCGGTCGATTTTCGCATTTTCCTGGCCGGCGGAATAGCCGATGGTTTGCGTGCGCATGCGGCGGCCGATGATTTTATCGATACCGTCGAAAGCGCCGCCGCAGATGAACAGGATATTGCGCGTGTCCACCTGGATCATTTTCTGTTCCGGGTGCTTGCGGCCTCCCTGCGGGGGAACGTTGACCGTTGAACCTTCGAGCAGTTTCAGCAGGGCCTGCTGCACGCCTTCGCCCGAAACGTCGCGCGTGATGGACGGGTTGTCGCTCTTGCGCGCGATCTTATCGATCTCGTCGATGAAAACGATGCCGCGTTCTGCAGAGGCTACGTCATAGTCGGCTGACTGCAGCAGGCGGACGAGGATACTTTCCACGTCTTCGCCCACGTAACCGGCTTCCGTAAGTACGGTGGCGTCGGCAATGCAGAAAGGAACGTTGAGCAATTTGGCGATGGTGCGGGCCAGCAGGGTTTTCCCCGTGCCGGTTTGCCCGACCATGATGATGTTCGATTTTTCAATCTCCACATCTTCCGCACCTTTTTTGGGCGCTTTCTGCCCGATGCGTTTGTAGTGGTTGTAAACGGCGACAGACAAGACTTTTTTGGCGTCGTCCTGGCCGATCACGAATTCGTCGAGGTGTTTTTTAATTTCCGAAGGCTTGAGCAAAGTAAGCGCCGAACTGATGCTCTGGTTCTTGCGCGCATCCTGTTCCTCTTTCACAATGCGGTGCGCCTGCACGATACACTGGTCGCAGATATGCCCGCTGAGACCGGCAATTAAAACGAGTGTATCCTGTTTGTCGCGTCCGCAGAATGAGCAGCGGATATTGGTTTCTTTGACGGCCATCGGAATTCGTTTTTTTGAAAAACCGCCCCGGTTTCCCGGAGCGGTAATCGATGCATAAAAACTTATTTAGCGGTGCGGTTGGTGAGGATTTCGTCGATCATCCCGTAGTCTTTCGATTCCTGTGCGGTCATCCAGTAATCGCGGTCGCTGTCCTGCCATACTTTTTCGTAGGTCTGGCCGCTGTGGAACGCGATGATGTCATACAGTTCTTTTTTCAGTTTACCGATTTCACGCGCGGTGATTTCGATATCCGACGCCTGTCCTTCGGCTCCGCCGAGCGGCTGGTGAATCATGATCCGCGCATGCGAAAGGGCGGTACGTTTTCCTTTTTCACCGGCGCACATGAGCACCGCACCCATCGAGGCGGCCATGCCGGTACAGATAGTAGCGATGTTCGGCTGCACGATCTGCATCGTATCGTAAATGCCGAGACCTGCATAAACAGATCCGCCGGGCGAATTGATGTAAATCTGGATGTCTTTCTTCGGATCGGCCGATTCGAGGAACAGGAGCTGCGCCTGGATGATATTCGCGATCTGGTCGTAAATGGCAGTGCCCATGAAAATGATGCGGTCCATCATCAGGCGGTCAAATACCGAAATGGCCGTGCCGTGAAGCTGGCGTTCCTCGATGATCATCGGGGTCATCGATTTGGTAACGGCAGACATGTACGTGTCATACGTCAGGCTGCTGATGCCCTGGTGCTTTGTCGCGTATTTGCGGAATTCGTTTTGATCGAACATACGTTTTTGTTTTGAAGTAGATGTAAAGTTAATGGTTCATCCCGATTGTTCAAGAACGGTGCCGTTTCGTATTTGCTGACAGACTGTCCGGGTTTTGGGTTAAAATTGGTTCAGACTTGAGATAGGAGACTTGAGATTTGAGACTGTATTGCAGCCAGGTCTCGTCCCGATAGCTGTGGGGAGCCGCTCGGCCTGACAAGTAAAGTGTAAAGTCGGTTGGCAGGTAATGAAAAGGTCTCATATCTCAAGTCTCCTATCTCAAATCTGTTTTTCATTCGTCTTACTTCCCTGCAAACTCTTCGTATGACACCTCCTTCGTTTCAATACTGCATTTCATACGATAGAGCATCATCAGTTTTTCGTGGTACAGGTTTTCAACTATTTTTTTCGCCTCGTCCTCTTTTTTCAGGATATTCTGGGCTGAGAGCGTGAGTTCGCCGTCTTCCGGTTCTTTTTCCGGGTAGTATTTTTTGTAATTCTGGCGAAGCAGCTCTTTCACGTGTTCTTCCACTTCCTGCTGCGAAACATTGAGCCCGTTTTCCTTGATCAGCTTGTTTTCGATAAGCTGCCAGCGGAGCTGGCGGGCATACATCGGGTATTCGGCTTCCACCTGCTCTTCGGTAAGCGGTTCCTTGTTCACGGCCATCAGCCAGCGTTTCAGGAAACTGTCGGGAAGCGCCAGGTTGGCACGGCTGATCAGGTCGTTCACGATTTCCGAGTGCAGGCGCTGCTCAGTATCGCGGACGAACATTTTTTCCAGTTCGGCGGCGATACGTCCGCGGAATTCTTCGACGTTGTTTACCACGCCCGGACCGTACACTTTATCAAAAAGTTCCTGCGTGATTTCCGCGGGATGCAGGCGGCTGATATTTTTAATAGTGAACTGAAGTTTCGCCTTCAGGTCCATCGCTTCTTCTTTGGTGATGCCGAGTTTCTGGGCGAGATCCTCGGGGCTGTCGGAAACCTGGTTGGGTTCAAGCACGAATTTGTCCTCCGGCTTCGCGCCGATAATCTGCTGCTGGAAATCCTTGGCAGGTTTGTCGAGGAAAAGCGTGGATGATTTGTAAATGCCGCCCGGTTTGATGTTCCCGGCTTCGTCGAGTTCCACGAAATCGCCGTACAGCAGGTCGCCTTCTTCCACGCTTTCACCCTGCGCAATATTGCCGTAGCGGCGGCCGAGATCGTTCACGTAATTGTCGATCATCTTGTCGTCGATGCGGATTTTGTTCTCGGTGTATTTGATGGAAGGGCTCAGCTCCAGCGAAAACTGCGGAGCGAGGGCCAGGTCGTATTCGAATTCAAATTCCGTAGTATCGAGATTGAGTTCCGACTGGCTTTCTTTCGGAAGCGGGTTGCCCAGCACTTCCAGCTTTTCTTCGTTGATGTATTTGTAAAGCGTATCACTCAGCAGTTTGTTCAGTTCTTCCGCGAGGATCGACTTGCCGTACATTTTTTTCACCATGCCTACGGGTACTTTCCCGGGACGGAAGCCCGGCATCTGTACGCGTTTCTGGTAATCCTTGATTGACTTATCCACCCGGTCCTGGTAATCTTCGGGACCCAGTTTCACTTTCACGACCGCGTTCAATTCGTCGATCTGTTCTTTCGTAATGTTCATGACCTTGTATTAGCGTTAAGTAATTGAAAAACAGGACGGCAAAGATACGGATTTTGCTTCGAAAAACGCCCGGGCTCCTAGATCCGTTAATAAAAAAACCGGTAACAATTTTCATCGTTACCGGCTGATATTTAGCTTTTTACAAATCAGTGGTGGGCTTCTTCTTTTTTCTTTTCAGTCCCGGCTTCCCCGGATGCGGCGGCTTCTTTTTTGCAGGACTCATCGCATTTGTGGGTGCATTTGCCATCTTTCATGCAGGTTTCATCACATTTGTGGCTGCAGGCGGCGGCTTCGCCATGATGATGGGTACACTTACCGTCCTTCATGCATTTCTCGTCGCATTTGTGGTTGCCTTCGGCGGTGTGCATGCACTTGCCGTCTTTCATGCATTTTTCATCACACTTGTGATCGCCGTGGGCTTTGGCATCTCCTGCACAGCAGGCGTCTTTCTTGCCGTGCGCGGCCCCGTGGCCGCCGTGGCATTCCGTAGCGCAGGCTTCCTTGCAGTGTCCCGGGCCGCGCCAGGAGATTCCTGCGAAAAGAAAAAACACCGCTACAAAAAGAGAACCGGCAATGGTGATTGCCCAGTTCGGAAAGCCCGAAGGCATTTCATTGAGAGAATTATGGCCGTGACTCATACGTTTTTCTGGTTGATGGCCACAAAATTAAGGGAAAAGATGAACCTGCCAAATGATACTAATCCGCTGTGTTTAAAATTAAGTCGATGGGAAAAACGGGCTTTAATGCGTTCCCATTATTGATACTGCCAACTGCCGGCAGTTCCTTATATTTGTTTAAAACCTGAAAACATGATGAATCGCTTTTTCCGTCCCGCCCTTTTCCTGGGGATGATGTTCGCCACTGTTCAAGTCAACGCACAGGAAGAACTGGAGTTCCATAAAGAAGCCTGGTCTGCTTCCGTTAAAGCTGCGGGTGAGCAGAATAAGTTCATCCTGGTGGATGCCTATACCGACTGGTGCGGCTGGTGCAAGGTGATGGATAAAAAAACCTTCCCGGATCCGAAAGTCGCCGGGTATATCCGCGGCAATTTCTATCCCGTGAAAATGGAAATGGAAAAAGAAGCGGATGGGCGCAAACTGTCGATGAAATATCATGTGAACAGTTTCCCGACTTTTCTCATTTTCAACCCGCAGGGAAAACTGGTTTACGTTTCGAAAGGTTACCAGGAGCCGGCGGATTATTTAGCCACACTGGAAAAAGCGCTCGCTTCTTCGCCCGATAATTTTGCCGCTTACAATGCCAGTTCCCTCGAACCCGGCTTCCCCGATTTTTACGTGAAGATGTTTGATAAAACGAGCAAGACCAAAACGGAGGAAAAAACAGTGCTTGATTTTCTCAACGCACAAACCGACAAAACTTCCGAACTGGCCTGGGGCGTGATGTGGCGTTTCAGTTCGTCCATGGCCGGGTGCGGCGATATGCTGCTGAAACATTCGGCACAGCTTGCAGAAAAATACGGCAGGGAAGAAGTGGAAAACAGCATCGTAAGCGTTATTTATTTTAAGGCGGGCCAGGCGAACAAGTCGGGCGATCAAAGTAAGCTTAAAGAAGTACTCGCGATGGTGGATAAACACCTTACGGCAAACCAGGAAGAGTACAAGCGCGGCCTGAGTATGAATTTCTTTAAAGCGCAGAAAAACTGGAACAGCTACGCCGACCAGGTCAGCGAAATGATTAAGAAATCGGGATACGACGGAAAGGAAAACCCGGTAAACGAAGCGGCCTGGACATTGTATGAAGAGTGCAAGGACAAACGCATACTCGGAACCGCAGTCGTGTGGATGAGTAACGTAGTCCAGACCAAGCCCGAATACATGTACCTCGATACCTACGCGGCGCTTTTATACGCCACCGATAATTACAAAGACGCAGAAACCTGGGCCAAAAAAGCCATCGACGCGGGAAAAGCGACCGGTGAAGATGTCAGTTCCACTGAAAGCCTGCTGCAGCTTATTCGCACGAAACGGTAGAATTCAGCCGCAGATTACGCAGATTAGCACAGATGGGAAACAGATATTAAATAATCTGCGCAACCTGTTTTACTACTGCTTTGGCGAATATAACTGAAGCGTCATATCGCTGCCGTGCGGAAAGTAACGGAATACTTTTTCCTCCCCGTCTATTTTTACGGTAAGTTCCATGGGTTCTACGGACGACCAGTTGTTGCCGAAACGGTTGGTATTCCGGGTAGAAACGAATACCATGCCTTCGCGCGCCCCGGCCCGCCAGGCGGGACCATTTTCATCTACGCCCGACAGTTTCCCGTTTTTGGACGACAGGTCGCGGTTGAAACCCAAGCTGAACGAAGGAATTCGTTTTTCAGCGAGTGTATAGTCGCTGCCGAAAGCATCGGCCGAAGGAACAATCGTTTCTCCCCGGAGAATATATTTTTCAAAATCAGCCTGGATATCCAATCCGTATTTTGTCCCGAGTTCGAAAAATTTCGCCGGTTCCACTATTCCTTCGCCCGGCTTGGCCAATTGGTACAGGTCGTTCATCAAATGGAAAATGTTTTTCGCCGGATCCATCCGTTTTTCCCAGCCCAGCGAAATAAGCGCGCCCCGGTAATATTGCAGTTTGCTGGCCGCCTGCCCGTACCTGCCGGAATCCGCCATGCCGCACAGTTTTGAGAAAGCCGCATTACGGTAAGGATTATCGGCAATATTGACCAGGTCCCTGTTAACCGTTTCAATGAAATAGGAACGGCTTACCAGTTTTTCTTCAAGCAGTATTTTCCGGGCGCAATAATCCGTGAGTCCCTCGAGAACCCACTGGAACCTGTTGATAGGCTCGCCGGGAGGATTCGGGAAGTAGATTTTCTGACCGAGCCAGACGTGAAACATCTCGTGGGAAAGAATGTAGTACAACTCTTCTCTTGTAATCCCCGGTTTGACAAAACAAACGAACATATTCGGTACACAGGTGCCTGCAATATTGTCGCCTTTCTCCAGGATGGTGATGTTGAAAAACGGAAAATCATAATCGTTGAACAAGCTGCGCTGGCAGTTCACGATTTTTTCCACGCTGCTGAAAATATCTTCTTTGGTGATGCTGAAATTTCCCCTGATGAATACATGTACCGGTTTGTCTTTCACCCGGAATGTTTTTGCGAACTGGGATCCGCCCCCGAGCGCATAGGAGATGAGATCATAATAGCTTTTTCGTGCCTCTGTCTGCATTGGATCCCCGGAAAGCGAGGAATAATAATGCCATCCTTTTACAGGAGAACCGATCTCTATTTTCCACGGGTAACTTATTTCCGGGTTCGCCGGGCGAAGCATCCACTGGCAGAAAGCAAGGTGAAAATGTCCCGGCCCGGTATTCGGACCAAAAGTATAATCCTCCAGCTCGGCAGGATTGTAGGAAAGAATATATTTCACACGCACTTCGCCGGTATTGTCCGGGGCGACCAGGCGTTTGAGCTTGTCGCTTACCGGTTGCAGTTTGCTTCCGCCATCAGCTTCAAAAGAACTTACATATTTATGCAGGTCCTGCACGCCGTAGTAATCACCCGGCAGAAAAACAGTAAGCATGCTGTCTTTGTGGATCGTACAGCGGAGCGAAACTTCAATATCGGTACGATCCTTCTTCGGTACCGCTTTTATCGTGTAATAAAATGTACTGTCCTGCACGGTTGCGTACATGGGCACACTGATCAGGATGACCAGCAGGTTTATCAATAACAGCAGCTGTTTTTTCATATTGATTCAAATTTAACCGGCAAAACAAGCCCGGGAGCCATTATCTACACTAGCGGAGGCATGTTCTGATGTGCGGCATAGTTTCTAAACTGTTGTGGCATTTTTTTTGAACACCCTGTTATTGTTACGAACAGTAGTTCTTTTTTCCGGGAATGATCTACCTTTGTTCTTATTAGTTACTGGCGGTTCATCTCCCACACACGCTTCTTGACCGCACCAGTAGCCTGATATTGTTTTAAATAACAACATCCCATGGCAAAAGAAGCGTTGACTTCCAAGTACTCTATTGTTTACGGCGACGACGGTATCCTGCGTGTAAAACCGAAAGCCGATGTTATCGTCGATCTCGAAGACGCCATCATTTATTTCGAGGCCTGCGAACGGCTCACCGAAGGCAAACGGGTCCCGGTGCTTTTAGACTCGACAGACGATTATACGGTTTCGCGAAAAGCCCAGCAATACTCTTCCGAAAAGTCGAAAACCCGGCTTGCGACGGCGGTCGTTTCATCCAGTTCGTTTATCCAGTTTACGATCAACCTGTATGTGAGTGTTTTTAAACCGGCTACACCGATACGGATGTTTTCCAACGAAGAAGAAGCGATAGCGTGGCTGAAGCAGTTCATGTAAAATTCCTCTGTGTACCTTTTACAAAATCAGGATCGGTTACATCGGAATAGTTCGAGCGGCAGTCGGCAGCGGCAGTAGCAGTCTTTGTATTACAACAATGCTCCTGGAAAATCCAGGCAACAAGCGAAGCGCATTACGTTGACTGCCTCCTGCCGCTGCCGACTGCCGCTCGAAACGGATCTGTTCCGAAGTATAAAAAGACTTTCGTGTAAAACGATCTCCTGAGGAATTTTATACATTTCCCATTCGTTTCCCGACACTTATCAGTTTTCCCTTTTTCGGGCAGGGCGATACTTTACTTTTGTAAAGCGATCATGAACCACGGGCTGCATACTGTTTTCAAAAATTTCCGCCGGGCAAATTCTGTTCTGCTTGCCTGTTTTTTTTGCTGGACGGCCTGCAGCGAAGAAAAACCGGTTCTGCGGCAGGTGCAGCCTTCGTTTTATTACTGGAAAACGGTTTATGATCTGCCGCCGGACATCACGGAGCGCGTGCGGAAAATAGCGGGCGGGCGGATGTACCTCCGTTTTTTTGACGTGGAATGGAACAGCGAACGGGCGGATGCGTTCCCGGTTTCGGATATTGTATTCAGGCAGCAGCCTGCGGCGGATACGCTTGTTCCCGTTGTTTACGTCACGAACGAAGCGCTGCGTGAAATGCCCGATACCGCGGTGCGGGCGCTCGGTGCGCGGATTTTTACCCGCGTGGCGCAACTCATGACGAAAGCCGGCAACCCACCCTGGCCCGAAATACAACTCGATTGCGACTGGAGCGAAAGCACGAAGGAACGTTATTTCGCCCTGGTGAAAAATGTGGCTGACAGTCTTCATGCGAAGCAGAAAAAACTTTCAGTAACGATCCGGCTGCACCAGGTCAAGTATTTCGAAAAAACCGGCGTACCGCCGGCAGACCGTGGCACGCTTATGTTTTACAACATGGGCGACCTGTCCGATCCGAAAACCAAAAATTCCATTTACGATCCGGCGGTTGCGGGGAATTACCTCGTGAACTTCGACCGTTACCCGCTTGCGCTCGACCTTGCGCTGCCCTGGTTTTCGTGGACGGTGGTGCAGCGGAACGGGAAAACCGCCGGGCTGCTGAATAATATGGATGAAAAACAGTTTGCTGCGCTGAAAAATGTGGAACGGATCGGCGCATACCGTGCGCGTGTGCTGCAGCCGCAGCGGATAGAAGGGCATGACCTGCAGGCCGGCGACCTGCTCCGGCTCGAGCCGGTTTCCCTGGAAAACTGCCGTGCGGCGGCTGCGCAGATTGCGCCGTATATTCGTGAACGAAACCTGCGCGTGATTTTTTTCGACCTGGATCAAAAACAATTTACCGATGAAACGGAAAAAGAACTGGAAGCTGTTCTGGCTGAGCTGCGTTAGCCTGGCGCTGCTGCCTGCGGCGATACAAGTGGCCGAAGCCTGCGGCGGATGGGATTGGGAATGGGAAACCTCCGGGGAAACCATGTATAACCAGGAAATGGCCTGCGATAATTTTTACAAGCCGTTTTATTATACCGCCTACGGACGCTTTTACGACGGCGATCCGCCAACCGATCACGGTGATATCTATCGCGACGAAACCGTGGCTGAGTGGAAGGCGTACATGAAGAATATTCCGTCCGATGTACATGTGGATTTGCTCGTGTACGGTGCGTCGCAGGCTGATCTCGAGGAACTGGCTAAAACGGTGCTGAAGAAAAAAACGCCGCAGAAAAAGGAACTTGCAGAAAATACGGCCGCGCAGTATTTAGCCGGCAGCCGCGATTCGCGCGCAGCGGAATACCTTGTTTTTGCACGCCGCTGCGAAGCGCATGCGATGACCGGCGCCTACCAGGACTGGGTACAGCCTGTCCGCGATACCGCCGCCATGCTGCTGCTGGAGAAAGAAGCGGAGCAAATGATCAAAAAAACCAAAAACGAATTCCTGCGCGAACGGTATGCTTTCCAGTTGCTCCGGCTGGCGCGTTATGCGGGAAAGCCGGCGGACTGTGTGAAATATTACGATACGTATTTCGGGCAAAGCAAAAGTGTGACTACGGTCGCGCGCAGGGCGCTTTCGGCCAAAGGCGGTGCGCTGAAAGAACTGAAACGGTACGATGAAGCGCGTTACATTTTCGCCATGCTCTTCGATAAATATTATCCGCAGGGCGAATGGGGCATTTATGCGCTGAGCTACAAATTCTGCTCGGGAATCGGGGCGAACGGGTTTGCGGATGATAATTACAATTTCTGCAAAAACAACCACGAACGCGCCGTGATGATCGCGCTGGATAAAATGAGCGACGGTGCAAATCCCGGCGAAGCGATCGGGCAGGTTTATAAACTGGAACCTTCGTCCAGGTACCTCGACGTTTTGCTCGTTCGCGAAATGCAGCAGATCACCCAGGCTTCAGGCGGAGACAAATCGAGTTTTTCTGCCACACGCCGCAGGATACTGGATGCGCTTCGCGGCGGCGGGCTGCATTGCCCGCAGATATGGGAATTTTCCGCAGGCTATATCGCTTACCTGGAAGGCGATTATACGGACGCCGAAAACTGGTATGCCAAAGCGGAAAAAACAGCGCCAGCCGATTCCATCATGCGCGACCAGGTAAAAATCATGCGCATCGTGCAGGATGTGGACCAGCTTTCCGGGATTTCGAAAGTGCAGGAAACAAACCTGTTCGCGAAAATACATACGCTTGATGAACTGCACCCGGGCGCAGGAAAAAGCGTGATCGCCGCACTCATGCACATCATGGGCAAACTGTCCGAAATGTATTCCAATCAATCCGAGACAGCCAAGGCAGCGATCTGCCAGTCGCTTTCCGCTTCGGGCCGTTTCGATTATTTTTCTACGGATGATGGTAATTACCCGGTAGATGAAATGATCAGCTTCCTCGAGCAGCCCGACAAGTCGCCTTTCGAAGAATACCTGGCCGATAAATACAGTATTAAGCTCGCGCAATTATACGAGCAAAAAGGAATTGACGCTTTTGCGGAACTCAATTATAAAAGCGCCATGCAGTGGTTCTCGAAAGGCGCGAACAGCAGTCTTCCGGCTGATCCGTTCGTCATTCACATCAACGATTGCCACGATTGCGATTACAACGATCCTGCGCAGCAGGTTAAAATGACGCGGCTGGATTTTACCAAAAAAATGGAACGGCTTAAAACGCAGGCGAATATTTCGGGACCGAAGCAGGCGGAGTATTGTTTTCAATATGCGAACGGACTGTACAACATGTCGTATTACGGAAACAGCTGGTATGCGCTGGAAGAGGGACGCAATCACGGAGCCTATGTTACCAGCGATCAAAAAACGATCAACAGTGCGCACATGGATTGTTCCGAAGCGATGAAGTACTATGAAAAAGCAAGGCTGCTGGCGAACAATAAGGAGTTTGCCGCAAAATGCTGTTTCATGGCCGCGAAATGCGAGCAGAACCTGTATTACATCAGCAGCGATTACGGTGACGTAAAAAATGAAAACTACGAACACTATTTCAGCCTGCTTTCATCCGATTACCGGAATACGGCATATTATAAAGAAGTGCTCCGTGAGTGCGGACATTTTTCCAGCTTCACGGGGAATTGATCGGGAATCTCAATCGCTTATGATCAACCTGACGACGCTGCCGGCCTGATTGTCTTCTGCCAGCCGAATCCAGTAGATACCCGCCGGTAAATTATTGCGCCGCAGTTTAATTTCTTGTCCCGAAATATTTTTTATGCGTTTTATTTCCTGCCCGAGCGCATTATAAACCGACAGGGTCGCGTTTTTCAAAAAGAGTTCGGAACGGATCCGTGTTTCATCAGCAAAAGGATTCGGGAAAACGCTGATCGCTGTTTTGTGCAGTTCCTCCCCGGCGGATAATGTTCCGGCATAACAGGAAAGGTAATTATCCAGTATGGAATCTTTATAAGCAAAACTCGACTGCAACTGGAACCCGTTATGCCCGAGCGCAGAATCCTGGATAAATATATCCACTGTCGCTCCCTGTCCCTGCAGCCAGGCCTGCGTATTCGTCATCCCGATGCAGCCTGACTGCGTGGGGTTGGTGTCCTGTCCTCCGCAAAACAAATTCCAGCGCTTGCCTGCAAAAACGTTCGGGCCATACAGGCCGGTATCAATTTGCGTGTACAGGGGATAAGTCAGTTCCGCCCCGCCTGCATTGGATATGGTGGTGCAAAAATAATTTTTCCCGCTTTGAATATCGTTGAATACGACTGCGTATGATCGTGCGGAACCGCGGCTGAAACCGTGCAGAAGCGCTTTGCCCGAAGGATAACTGATACCGGTCAACGCCGAATCAATATACCTGTAAAGCGTATCATCGGGAAAATAATCATACGGGAAACTATGATCCGGACGGTACCACTGCAGCGCGATCACTCCGCATCCGTGCAGCTGGGCCCGGGCATGCCAGCTGAAAAATTCGTGAAACGCGTAGCCGTCCGACCCGTGCAGGCTGACGACAAGAGGAGTCGCATTGGGCGTTGAACCCACAGGAAACCACTGCACATAAAATGAATTGCTATCGGGTGTAGCTATGATCTGCGCGCCGTTGTTTATGGCATATTGTACAATTAAAGAATCCTGCGCCCATGCCGAGTCATATAAGGCCTGCGCCGCGGGAGGCAATTGCGCAGAAGCACGCGCAGCGGCGAAACCAAATAAGATACAAAAGAGAAATACGGTTCTGTTCATGATAAATATCTTCGTTCTTTGTTTTTCTACCCTTTGCCTTTTGCTCTTTGCTTTTGCCTTTGCCTTTTGCTTTTGCCCTTTGCTATTTGTCCTTTGTTTTTTAAATCACGGATTCAGCAGCAGGCAATAGTTCACAAACGGCATCATAGCCGGCGGAATGCCTACGTTGGTGTACATCACCTGGAAATCCGGGTCGCCGGTGGGAGCGAACATGTGAAAATCGTCGAACTGGGTTTCGTGCGGCTGGAGGAGGAGAATATTATTCGCCCAGAGGAAATTCACATTTCTTCCCTGCGCTACAGTTTCCCAGTCATCGAAATAGATCACACCGTTTTTGTCGTAACCGTAAACCACGCGGACTTCTTTCGTGGTAAAACTGAGCTGCTGATTTTTCAAAACCCAGTTGTATGAAAAATATATTTTGTACCGGTTACCACCCATGTGCACGATAGACGGGGCCTGCATGCCGTCGAACATTTTCGGGTACGATCCGTTGTATTCTATCGTCCAGTTCTGCGTCAGGCTGTCGTAATGTGCGAAAGCCTGCGTCATCCGGTACGTATTCGGTCCGTTGAGGTCGGTGAGATCGACCGTGCAAACCATAAACGAATTCGACGATCCGTTCCACAGCCAGTCGTTCCCCATCGGGTAGCCGATTTTAAACTGGCGCACGTCACTGATTTTCTGGTTCTGTGAAAAATTGGCGTCGGAAGCGATCCCCAGCACGGTATCGAGCGAGCAGTTGGCGCCGAAAACAAAATCACCGCCCTGGCAGTTGCAGGCCGAATCGCCACTGCTGTCGAAATCTTTCCCGATATACCCGTCCTGGCTGTCGATGGAATAAATCCGGGAATGATTGTCATCACCGGTAGATTCCATGAACATGCGTACTTGCCCGTTAAACGGTACGGCGATCGTTTGCCCGATAAAGTTGATCGCGTTATCGTTGGTCGGGCATTGCATCGAATTCGACAGGAAACCGGTGCCGGTATTTGCACTGAATGTGGTTACCGACGGAAGATTGCCCGTTACACCGGCCTGCGTGGTTATTGCGGGCTTGGCCCCTTTTTCATTGGCCGCAAGCGGGTTATAATAATAACGGATCTTATCCTGGTACCCGGGAGGCGCCCAACTGCTCCCGTAAACAAAAGCATAGTTCAGCGTATTCGCATCACTGATGAGGTGACTGGCATCATCAAAACCGCTGTCGGTTCCCTGCACCTGCCAGTATTCTTCCCAGGTAGTGCTTTGTGTTTCGTTGGCTGCGCAGGCGAGGTAACTGCTGCAGGAAGCATCTGCACAGGCGCGGACATTGATCCTGTATGCGGTCGCCGATTTAAGCAGTTCGAGCGTATCCGAAAGCTGCGCAGCAGGCGTGGATGAAACTTCCGATGTTCCTTTGATGGATTCCGTCGCGATCACTTCGTAATGATCAACCGCATAAGAACCGGGAGCAGTCCACGAAACGCGGAGCTTCGACGCGGAGTACATGGTGTATGTTCCATGCGTCTGCGGATTTACATAAGCAACCGAAACACCCGCGCTCCACGTTCCGTTGTTGTTGATCTGCGTGGATGCGGAATAATAAACCGGGCAGTTCACGGCTTCCTGCACACCTGCGCGGAAATAATCCGGCGTATTGTTCGCCACGATGTACAGCGTATCGTTATTGGAACTCGCCAGGTTCGTCCAGTTGATATTGTCGTTGCTCTGCTGCCAGGTAATAGTACCGTTAAATGGCTGATCGAGCACGAGCATGACCGAATCGCCGCCGCAAACGGTAATGATATTCTGACCGTGCAGCATGGCGCCGAGAAATAAAGCGGGAATCAGTATGGCTGTTTTTTTCATCGTCGTCGTTTTTTAATTCAGTACAATGCGCTCCGTGCTGCTGGCCGAGCCCGTTGTTATGCGCAGGAAGTACGTGCCCGGCGCCAGTCCCCGGACATCAAAAGGAACGGTAAGTTTCCGCGCGCTCACCTGCATCGTGTTATAAATCACCTGTTCGCCCAGTACATTCCAGAGCGAGCATTCCACTTTACCGATATTCGCCGGCGATTCGAGCGTGACCCGGAAATCGTTTCGCGCAGGATTCGGGAAAACAGTTACCGACAAAGCGGATTCTTCCTGCTGCACGGCCGTCGCGCAAGGCGCCTGGCTCACAGAAAAATGAACGGTGGTTGCCGTTTGTGCAAAAGCGCTGCCGGTCAGTAAAACCAGCAAAGCGAAAAACGGAAGGTGGAAGTAAGTTTTCTTTTTCATATCGGGTTAGTTTTTGCAAAAACGTCCGCGGGCAATCACTCCCTGCGGGCCGGTTACTTCATAAAAGTAAATTCCTTTCGCCATATCGCCTGTAAAAAGCCCGGTGCGATCGCCCCGGATCGTGAGCGACCGCACCTTGTTTCCCTGTATGTCAAAAACAGCCAGGTTACGCGGCTCCGAAAAAGAACCGGCGCGCTGAACAAAATTCACAAAATCATTTGCGGGATTCGGGAAAATATCGAAAACGGATTCTTCGGAAATTTTCTCCGCGAGACCTGTTCCTATGCTTACCTGGTACGCTTTTACATGCGACTGCCAGTCTTTCTGGTTGATCGGCGGCGGTGCGTTGATGTATGATTCGACATCATATGAAATGTAAAGCATGTTACCGAGTTTCAGCAGGAAAGGGCGGTTCGCATTAAACCCGTTTACGACAAGCGGGTAGGTGGTAATGCTCTGCGTGTACACATTATTCCAGTTGACATCAAAAACACCGAGCAGTATATTCCCGCGATTATGATCGCCGGTATGGTAAGCTACGTAGTAATAAGGCGCATCCCAAAGCACACCCTGCGCCCATTGCCCGTCACCCGATAACAAAGTTTGCGATACATAGTTGAAATTCGAATCGAATTTGTAGGAGTACAAATCCCGGGTGGTAAAATTTTCATGCGCCACGTGATAATAATAGGCCCCGTCAAAAATCATGCTGCTTCCCCAGCAAAAATTAACGGGTGATAGAACGACCGGCGCAGTCAGTTGGTTAAAATTGAGATCATACTGGAAAATATGTGCATGCGGCTGCATCGAGCTTTGCGGCGGATTGATGGGCGGGCAGTCCGTGGTTTCCTGCATGGCCCCGATAATCAGCCGGCCATTCGTATAATTCAGCAACTGGTCGATATTTGAATCGCAGGAGTCGATCCGAAGCTGCAAAGTATCCAGCAGGATGAAATCGTCATCGTATTTGGAAAGCAGGTAATCGCCGGGACTAAACACCGTCAGGTGATAATACGTGCTGTCGATCATCAGCATGGCGAAATCGCCGGCGGAATTAAAACCGGGCAGGTAGCCGCTGTTCCCGGTAGGCGAAAGATTGGTATCGTATTCCACCCAGGCGAATTTCCGGAGAAGGCCCGCCGGGTCAGCCGAGTTATACTGGCGCGCCGCATAAACAACGTAAAATTTATTCCGCGGCTGATGATAGAAAATCCGTGCAAAAGCGCCGATCGTATCGTTGCTGTTCGGTGTGGCAACCAGCGAATCGGTTTGTGTGAATGATATCTGCGCCTGGGTTTCGGTAATCACAAAAACGAGCGGCAACAGGAATAATAACGCTTTCTTCATGGCTATATTTATGACATGTACAAATTACAATCGTTTAATCTGCCCGGGAACAGGAATCGACCAGCCCGGGAGTTTTATCTGCCAACGTTCAGAGCCTGTTAGGAAATTATCCTTCCGGCTTTCAGGGCGCCTTTTTTGCCCGCTCTTCGTTGCTTTTTTCGCCTGTAGTATCCAACTACTTACCAACTACTTACTCAAAAAGCGCCCCTGCCTCCGCCGTAGCGGCTACGCGCAGGCAGGTTGACCGGACAAAAAATACACTCCTGAAACCTCGAAAAACAAATTCCTAACAGCCTCTCAGGGACAACCGTACAGTTCTTCAATATAATTGTTCACGTGCGACGCGCCGTATGTTCCGCCGCCGCTGTAGTCCTGCCGCACCACGAAATACAAACCTTTGCAGTAACCGTGATCGTCGGCCGAGTTTTTCACCCACATCTGCCCGCGTTTGTAGCGGTAAAGCGGGATGCCGTAATCGTTTTTGGCGATCAGCCAGTCGTTGTCCGACATGCCGGTTTTCATAATCTTCAGCGTCGGCGGATTCTTGAGGTGATTTTTCATCACCGCTTCACTGGCTGCGTCCCGGTATTTAAAAAGATCGTCCGACATTTTCAGCAGGCTGACTTTGGGAGCGCAGACTGTTTTCAGATCGTCGAGCGCTTTATTGAGTTTCGCTACAATTTCCGCATCGTCGTTCCAGCCGGTCTGCGTTTTGATGAATTCGGTCCGGCGGGACGGAGAAAGGGCGCGATACATCCACTCGAAGGAACCTGCATTATAAAGGCCATCCGTCCCTCCGGTAAAGTTTTGAGCCGCCGTTTTCGATTTTTCAATTTCCTTGAGATACATATCCACGATACGTCCTTTATCCGGATCTTTTACCAGCGCGAGGCAGTTCACGTATTCTTCGCGATCTCTCGCAATTAAAAACCACATGCGGGGATTGCTTTCGAACGAGAGAAATGTATTCGGCAGTTCTCCCATGCCTTGCAGGATGGTGTACAATTCTTCCAGCTTTTTAAGCAGACTTTGTTTCTCTGCTTCGTCTTTCAGGAAATATGTGGGCCAGGTTTTCTGACCGGTGACAATGTCGAGGCGGAATTTATATTTCTGCGCAAAACAAAGCAGGAGATGTTTTACGTCGCCTTCGTATTTCCCGGCTTTGCTTTTGAAAGCAGGAAGATCATAATACGGGTAAATGGAATTTGCTTTGTACCATTTGGCGGAATTCGGGCGGTTTTTCAGTTCCCATTCGGTGATGTCGGGCGGCGCGGCCTGGTAAAGACTGTCGGTGCGCTGCAGGATTTTTACCACGCGCTGCATGCCGTCGTTCCCCACCGCGATGCCTTTGTCGCCGGCTTTCAGTTTTGCATCATAATCGGCGGACGCTGCGGCATTCCGTTCGGGATATTGCTGCGCGGAAACAGGTGAGCAGAGCAGGAGAAGTAAAAATGAGCGGAGAAGGATTCGCATAGTGCTGGTGTTTTGACTGCAAATTACTTTGCCAGGGAAACCAGCCCGGGAATAATCGCTTTACCCGGCGTATTTGTCTGCGAACGAAGATTTATTCCCTGTCAAATATTCCGCTTTTCAATATACGCCATGAAAGCCTCGCGGAATGTATTGCCTACGGGGATTTCCCGCTGGCCGATGACGATGAAATTACGCTGCACGGAATCTATTTTTTTGAGATTGACAATAAACGATTTGTGCACACGCATGAAATGAGAGGGCAATTTTTCTTCGATGGCGCGCAAACTCTGCAGGGTAAGAACCGGTTTCGGACCGTTCCAGATCTTGATATAATCTTTCAGTCCTTCGATGAACTGGATCTCGGGAATATTGACGCGTACCACCTGGTATTCGGTTTTCACGAAAAGCACATCTTCTTCCACCGAAGCCATGGCGGAAGCCACCTGCCTGCGGAGCAGGAACTGTTCCTGCGCTTTGTTTGCCGCTTTCAGGAAACGATCGAACGGAAAAGGTTTGACGAGGTAATCCAGCGCGTCGATCTCAAAACCTTCGATCGCATGCTGCTGGTAAGCCGTAGTAAAAACGACGAGCGGTTTGTTCGGCAGACTTTTGACCAGTTGCAGGCCGGTAAGGTCGGGCATCTGGATATCGACGAACATGAGGTCGATGCGCTCTTTCTGCAGCACGTCGAGCGCTTCCGCTGCGCTGCTGCATTTTCCTGCGAGTTTGAGAAAAGGAACTTTCTGCAGGTATTGTTCAAGCAGGGCCAGCGCCAGCGGTTCGTCGTCAACGATAATACAATTCATGATTTGCCAAGTTGTAAATGTAATGCTACTGAAAAATGCCGCCCGTCGTTGCTGATGTCCAGTTTGTATTTCCCGGGATAGAGCAGGGCGAGTCTTTTTTTTACGTTGGCGAGACCCACGCCCGAACTTTTGTCTTTCTGATCACCGGCGGTTGCCGCAACCGGGTTGAGCACATGCAGGCTCAGTTCTGAAGACGAGCAGGAAATGCTGATATGGATCGTGCTTTCGCCGGAATACGAAATGCCGTGCTTGAAGGCGTTTTCAACGAAAGGAATCAGCAGCAGCGGGCTGATTTCACTTGTGCCGGGCTGGCCTTTTACTTCGTATGCGATTTTTACTTTTTCAGTCAGGCGCAATTTCTGCAGCTCGATATAATCGGCGAGATATTGCAGCTCTTTTTCGACCGGGACATTTTTTTCACTCGCATCGTAAAGCATATACCGCATCAGGCCGGATAGTTTCAGCACGGCATCGGGAGCATGCTCCGATTTGGTTACAGAGAGTGAGTAAATGTTGTTGAGCGTATTGAAAAGAAAATGCGGACTTACCTGCGATTTCAGGAAACTCAGTTCCGATTCGAGCGCGGCTTTTTGTAAAGTCTCCCGTTCCGACTGGGTTTTCCGCCAGTCCTCGTAAAGCCCGAGCCCGATGCTGATTCCCGTGACGAGAAAATAACTGACGAACAACCCGGGAAAACGCCGCAGCAGGTTAATGGCGTGCATGTGATTGAGGTGATCCAGGAAGTTATGCATCGCCCAGGTGAGCACCACGAAAAGCAGGACCGTGAGTCCGCAGGCCAGCGCGTATTTTTTAGCATCTCCTTTGGCGAGAAATTTCGGAATCAGCCAGAGGTAATTCAGGTAAAAGAAAATGATCAGCAGCAGGTTTTGCAGCTCGGGCCGGTAAATATTCACCCACGGGTAAGGAATGCGATGCTCGGGCGGCGGCATGAAATTCGCAGGAACGTGAGGGCCGGGTACGATAGACGGCTTATGAAATTCGTTGAGCAGGAAAGGGAAAAAGAGAAACAAGACCGTAACCAGCCCAAGTAAAATCCATTTCAGCCAGGGTATGCGCATATTTTTATTCGGTAACTTCAAGACGCTTGAAATAATGTCGAACTCCGAATGCCGAACTCCGAATTTCGAATGATGAAGTGCATGAATTTAATGCAGTACTTCGGCATTCGAAATTCATCATTCGGAGTTCGAAATTCAGTTTCATTGCCCCAAAGGGATATTCATTGGTTAAAAATAAGCTTATCCGCCCGCCCGGGAGCCGGAACTCGTCCAAAACAGCAAAAATGTCTATGTCCGGCAGCCTTTTATCTGTGAAAAAACTGCCTTGCCGAAATTTTCGGAACAGGAAAAATTTACGGATACGGACGAACTTATTGCTCAGTACATTTGTTGCATAAATGGTTTAAAATTCCGGCCACCGGAATTTTGAACAAGCCTTAAAAAGATGCCGGTCCTCGCTTTCCTTATTTCCGTGCTCACCTGTGTGCCGATGATCTCCGGCTTTTACGCCAAAGCCCAGGGAAGAAATTTCTGGAAATGGTACGCCGTCGGTTTCGTGCTTCCGATCATCTCTGTTTTCATCTTGTTTTTCATGGATAAAAGAACTGACCCGGAATAAGAGACTGTTTAAAATTCCTTTGGAATAGATCCTTTTAAGCGGCAGTCAGCAGTGGCAGTAGCAGTCAACCCGGTTAAACCTGGAGCAGGTAAATCTTGACGACATTCCTGTAATACCAAGACTGCCACTGCTACTGCCTCCTGCCGCTGGATCTATTCCGACATGCAGCAACAGTTTTCCTGTAAAACGGTTCTGCGGAGGAATTTTAAACAAATTCTAAAAGCTTTTCGGTTAACTTTGAATGCATTATTCCAAAGCACTGCTTATGAGCTTAATCCATTCCGAAAACCAGGGCAACGTAGCTATCATCCGGCTGAACCGTCCCGAGAAATTCAACAGTTTTACCCGGCCGATGGCGCTGGAATTGCAGACCGCGCTCGACAAAGCCGCTGCCGATCCTTCGGCCCGCGCGATATTGCTGACGGGTGAAGGCAAAGCATTCTGCGCGGGACAGGATCTTTCGGAAGCGATCGATCCGAACGGCCCGGGCATCGACGTGATCGTTCGCGAACATTATAACGCTATCATCGAACGCATCCGTACGATCGAAAAACCGGTTGTTTGCGCCGTGAACGGTGTGGCGGCAGGCGCGGGGGCGAATATTGCACTCAGCTGCGATATCGTGGTCGCCGGGAATTCGGCGGCGTTTATCCAGGCCTTCAGTAAAATCGGTTTGATCCCCGACAGCGGCGGAACTTTTTTTCTTCCGCGGCTCATCGGTTTCCAGCGCGCTGCTGCGCTGATGATGCTCGGCGAAAAAGTACATGCACCCGAAGCCCTGCAAATGGGTATGATCTATAAAGTGTGCGACGATGACAAACTCGCCGCCGAAGCATTCGCACTGGCGGAAACACTCGGTAATATGCCCACCAAAGCCATCGGCATGACCAAGCGCCTGCTCAACCAGTCGATGGGAAATACTTTTGCGCAACAACTCGAAGCGGAAGCGCTTGTACAGGTGGAAGCTACGCGGACCGGTGATTTCCGTGAAGGCGTAAAAGCATTTCTCGAAAAAAGAAAACCGGTTTTTAAAGGCGAATAAGCATGGGCAAATCCGAAGAAACCTGGGAAATTATTGCCGCATCGTTCACCAAAAAGAAAGACGTGCTGCTCACGAAAATGATGGGCCACCCGAGCCTGAAGACGAACGGAAAATTATGCTGCTGTTTTTTTGACGGCGACATGGTTTTCAAATTGTCCGGCGAAGAACATGCCCGCGCACTCGCGCTGAAAGGCTCGAAACTTTTCGACCCGGGAAGCATGGGCCGGCCGATGAAAGAATGGGTACAGGTAAAACCCGCGCACGAAAAATTATGGCCGCAGTTCACCGAAGCCGCGCTGGATTACGTGAAAAGCAGTCCCGCCAAAACCAAACCGGCCGCGGCAAAAGCCAAAAAGAAAAAATAAATCCTGTTCGTATTTCAGTATGGGTTCACAAACAACCACAGAGGCACGGAGAACACGGAGGAACACAGAGTCTCCGTGGTTCTCTGTGTCCTCCGTGTCTCCGTGGTTAATTTTCGTAATGTATTGTAATTCATAAAGCATGCTTTCCAAAAACTCTGTTGTAGGTATTATCGGTTCGGGCGCGATGGGCGCGGGTATTGCGCAGGTGGCGGCATCGGCCGGGCATACCGTTTTTGTTTACGACAACAATAACGCGCAGCTCGAAAAAGCGAAAAACAATCTTGCCGCAACCTTGTCGAAACTGGTCGAGAAACAAAAGATAACGGAAGCCGATGCGAAAACCGTTCAGCAGCGCATCAGCTGGACCGGCAACCTCGCCGATTTCAAAAACTGCGGCCTGGTGATCGAAGCGGTCATCGAAAACCTGGAAGTGAAGCAGCGCATTTTCACCGACCTGGAAAAAATAGTTTCCGCGGATTGTGTGCTCGCCAGCAATACATCATCCTTAT
>VBWE01000027.1 GCA_006218065.1 Bacteroidota bacterium | reverse complement strand
GTTCCCGGGATTCCATACCTGCACGTAACCGGCGAGATTTGTCCGCGACCAGCCGCCCGCATCCCAGTCGATCGTGGATGGGTAGGGATTTGCGACGAGGTTCCATCCGTCCTCATTGGGTCCCGCAGTAGACGTGTACGCGAGTGTATAATTCTGGTTGAACTTGCCGGGAGGTCCGCTCACGTCAACAGTAATCGGCGTAGGACCGACATAACAGAAAAACCCGGTGCGCGTGGTGAGCGGGTTGGAAATATTGGTTGCGGCCACATACCCGTTTTCTTTTACACCGGCTACCGTTTCATCGTAAGTGTACACGGAAATAAACGGGAATGACGGGTACTGCGACCCGGGGAAACCGCTCATCACAAAATCGTCGCTCCAGTCTGCAAGCGTCGTCCCGCTCGCGATTGCCGAACCGAGCAGGCGCCAGCCGGTCATGCTGCCGCCGAGATAACGCTGCATGGTGATATTTCCTGTAATGTCTCCGCCGGTGATCGTTGCGATCCGCGCAGTACCGGCGGCGTCCGAAACCAGCGTAAATGTTTGCCCGGTTGTGGTAAACATGCCATTGGTGAGCGTCAGTGTGCCCAGCAGGTTTTGCGCGGAAGTGATGCTCGCACCGGCAGCGTTGGCGATGGTCAGGTGACGGAAATTGGTCACGGCTGCTCCGCCGATCGTTTGCGCCACAGTTCCGTTACAATTCACCAGCCCGTTTGCCTGGCCGTTGTAGGTTCCGGCGTTGGACCAGTTACCGATCGTGTTGATGGTAAAACTTCCGGCGCCTGCACTCAGCGTAGCCCCGCTGCCGATGGTGACATTCCGGCAATTGATATTGCTGCCGAGGGATTTCACGCCGACGCTGGCAAAGAAAAGGTTGTTGAATGTTTCCGGCGGCGTGGTTTTGGAAATGAGCTGCGCAACTGTCCCGGTAAAATTCGTCGTATTTGTTCCGGGCGTATAGGTTCCGCCGGTATTGCTCCAGTTACGGCCGACGGTGATATTCAGGTTATTCGCCAGCAGCGTACCTCCCATGATGGTTACATCATTGATCACGGTCAGCGCATTCGTACTCAGGCTGGCAACCGGCGCATTCGTATTGAACACCACCAGCGAGCCAACCGGCGCAACAGAATTGATGAGCATCGTTTGCGCCACCGGCGTGGTCGCATTCCCGATCTGCAGCGTGCCGCCGGTTACGGAATAAATATTGCCTCCCGCACAATTGAAACCGAGATTCTGCGCACCCGTGCCGCCTTCGCGGAGAATGACGATCGTTCCCCCGTTTTGTACGAAAGAAGAACCCGGTACCGATATCATGAACGGAGCCCGCGTGGTGTTGGTCGATCCCACGGTCGGAACGTTCAGCGTTCCCGCTGTAATATTAAAACGGGAAGTTGAAGTAGTCGTTGCACGGTCGTACATCCCGGCAATGTTCAGCGTTCCGCCGTTTACGAAAAGCGTTCCTCCGCGCGAAAGCAGGCTGTTATTCGCGGCATTGCCGATATTCAGCGTACCGGCGCTGACGGTGATGTTTCCTGCAAAATCGATATTCCCGCCCGTAGTTGATACGGTTGCCCCGGCATGATTGATCCACAGCTTTGTAAAAGATGATAATGTCGTTGTAGCTCCGAAAGCGGTCACCGTTCCCGGCGCAGAGAGTTTGAACGTACCGTTGGTCAGCGTAAGAAACGCCGCCGCGGGGTTGAACGTGGAAAACGACGGTGTCGTAATCTCGAGCGTATTGCTTTGCAGGTTCCCGATATTCACGGTGATCCCTGCAAAACGGGTGGTTGCACCAGTGCCGCTTACCGTTTGATTTCCGAACGATTTACTGAAAGTCGCATTGCAGATACTGTTATTGTCGGACTGCAGATCAAGTGTTCCATTGTTCACAATACTGCCGGTAATAGTGAGGCAGTGTTTTGGCGGTATTATTCGAACCAATATAAAGACGAGCCGCACCACCCTGCCCCACCGTGAGGTTGCTGAGTACCGGGTTGACCGTAGTACTCCGGATCGTTACCGAATGCGTACCCGTTATAGTTACGTCGGAATTCACCGCAGGAACCACACCGCCGACCCAGGTAGCGCCCTGGTCCCAGAATCCGGTTTGTGCGGAAATAAACGTTCCCGACGAAAGCGTAGCCTGCGTGCCTGTAACCGCGTTACTCAGGCAACCTTCCGTTACCGCGTATAAACGCCATTGATACGTTGTTCCCGAAGCGAGTCCTGTAATATTGGCGCTGGTGGCATTCTGTGCGGCCTGCGTTACAAAAAAATAATTCACACCGTCCGTCGAATTGTAAATCACATACCCCGCTTCATTTGCCGCCCAGTTGGTCCAGTTCAGCGTCATCGAATTCTGCGTAACCGCCGTAAATGAAAGTGCGCTTCCCGGGTTGGCCGGAACCGGCGGGGTTAACCGTACGCGGCAATTGGCCGTTGGCGGAACACGCAGCGTATCGTGCCGGAAACGATCGAACGTACTGTTGTTTGATGAGACCTGGCATTTCAGTTCCGTCGCCAGCGGAGGATTGCCAAGAATATCTGCCGCGTTGATGCCGCAGGTGTACGAATAATAATTCTGCCCCGAAGACGGGTTCATCGATCCATACAGGAAGTCGATAATCCCGCTGGTCTCATAAATCTTCGCCTGGAAATTCAGCGCCACCGTTGGTTGTCCGTAAATCGACATATCCTTCCACTCTACCGTCAGCACGCGGTTCGGGGCCGTTCCGGTAAGCTGGTAACGGATACTGTTACCCAGCGGATCGGTAACTCCGAGCGTGGTCAGGTCATCGTACATCGGGGCAAGAGCCAGGGCTGTCGTATTGTTTGCCGCTGAAAACGGGGCATTCACATATCCATAAGCACCCGTACCTGTTCCGATATTAGCCGCGGTAGAGAAATCGATAAAACCATTAGTGGAAACACTGAACTGCGTGTACCGGGTACCGTTGTACCAGAAATCAAAACCGATATCCTGCGCATCACTCCGGTTATCGTCCTGCTCCAGGAAACCGGTATTGTTGCGCCAGGCCGTACAGGCAAGGCCCCCGGGGAAAATGGAGACGTACGGCACAGCCGTGGAACGAACGGCAGCATAGTTTGCAATGCTCGGAACCTGCGCATCTGCAACACGATGGGTCAAACACATGACAACAACAAACAGGCATCGCCAAAGGCCCGTCTGCGCTGATGCGCGAATGCTCATAGTCCTGGTGAGAATTGATTTTACTTAGCGAAAAGCCTGCGGGAAACAGGTTTTCCACAGCTCTTCTTGAGCAAAAAGATACAACGATTTTCTACACTTGCTAAGGCAGTTGCAGCATTTCTTGACGGTTTTTCGACAGTTGTGTCAAATAGAAGACAAAACCGGTTTTTCACCCGACCAAAGCAAGGAAGTCCGGACCTTTTTACTATACCTTTGTTTTACACAAACTACGCACTCCTAAATGTCAAACCGACTTCTCCTGGCCATAGCAGCATTCGTTGCACTGGCTACGTTTTCCCTGACGTTCTTCTCCAAAAAAGGGATTTCCAGCGACAGTGTTTCCGACAGTAAAGTGGATCCGGCTTTCAGCGCCTACATCTCCGCGTATACTTCGGGCATTATCTCCAACGAGTCCACCGTTCGTGTGCGGCTCGCCAACGATTACACCGGTACGATCACCTACGACAAGCCGGTAGAAGAAACTTATTTTTCATTCGATCCTTCCATCGAAGGAAAAACGTACTGGATCGACAGCCGCACGCTGGAATTCAGGCCGGACAAACGCCTGCCTTCCGACAAGGCCTACGAAGCGGAATTCTTTCTTTCGAAACTCGTTCCCGAAGTTCCGAAAGAACTCGGCACGATGGAATTCGGCTTCCGCACCATGAAGCAGAGTTTCGACGTAGTTGTGGACGGCATGAAAACCACCGACAAAAAAACACTGCGCCGCCAGCGCATGGTGGGCACACTGACCACGGCCGATGCAGCGGACAAGGAAATCATTGAAAAAATGCTGACCGTTTCACAGAACGGGAAAAACCTTTTTATCCGCTGGGAACACGAAGGCGACAATATCACGCACCGTTTTTCGGTCGACAGTATCGTGCGGGCCGACAAAGCCGGTAAAATCATACTGTCCTGGGACGGAAAGCCGCTCGATGTGGATATCAAAAAATCACAGGACATCGTTATTCCCGCGCTCGGCGATTTCAAAGTGATGGGAATAAAAGTGGACCAGGCGCCCGAACAGATGGTGACGATCCAGTTTTCGGACCCGATCGCGGAGAAGCAAAACCTCGACGGTATGATTACGATTGCCGGCACCAGCGGGCTCCGCTTCAGCGTGGAAGACAACGACGTAAAAGTGTACCCGGTTTCGCGGCTCAGCGGCACGCACCAGTTTACCGTAAACCAGGGCGTGAAAAACATACTCGGTTATCCCCTGCCCCACGCTTTTTCGGAACAGGTGGAATTCGAAGAACTGAAACCGGAAATCAAACTGCTCGGCAACGGCGTCGTGCTGCCGAATTCGGACAAGGGGCTTTTACTTCCCTTCCAGGCGGTGAGCCTGAAAGCCGTGGACGTGAAAGTGCTGAAGATTTACGAAAGCAATATTCCCCAGTTCCTGCAGGTGAATAACCTGGAAGGCGAACGCGAACTACGCCGTGTGGGTAAAGTAGTCGTCAAGAAAAAAATCGATCTCACCGTCAAGAGCGCCGCAGATTACGGTCGCTGGAATACCTACTCCATTGATATGAGCACGCTGGTGAAAGCGGAACCCGGCGCGATTTATAAAGTGATTCTCGGTTTCAAAAAATCGTACTCGGCCTATCATTGCGACAGTGAATCGCCCGACGACCGGAATATGGCGGAAGTAGCTACCGAAGAAGAAGAGGAAGAAGACGGAAGCGTAGGTTATTACAGCGACTACTATTACGACAGCTACTCGTATTATGATTCCGAATACGATGAAGATTACGATTACAGCGAACGCGAGAATCCCTGCAACAGCGCATATTACCGCAACAAGTCGGTCAGCCGCAACGTCCTTGCTTCTGATCTCGGCCTGATCGCCAAGCGCGGAAACGACGGCAGTATGACTTTCGCCGTAGCCGATATCCGCAGCACGCAACCGATAGCGAATACCACGCTCGAAGTGTACGATTTCACGCAGCAACTGCTTTCCACCGTAACCACGGACCGTAACGGTCTCGCTTCGGTAAACCTGAAGAAACGTCCGTTCCTGCTCATCGCGAAAAACGGCACGCAGCGCGGTTACCTGAAACTCGACGACGGTTCTTCCCTTTCGCTCAGCGCATTCGATGTGAGCGGCGAACAGGTTCAGAAAGGGCTGAAAGGATTTATCTACGGCGAACGCGGCGTATGGCGCCCGGGTGATACGCTTTTCCTGAGCTTCATTCTCGAAGACAAACAGAAACTGCTCCCGGCTACACACCCGGTGAGTTTTGAACTGGTGAACCCGCGCGGGCAAACGGTGAAGAAAACCGTGCGCTCGTCTTCCGTAAACGGTTTTTATGATTTCACCACGCCGACGGATATGAATGCGCCCACCGGCACATGGACCGCGCGCATCAAAGTGGGCGGAGCGATTTTCACGAAAGACATCAAAGTGGAAACGATCATGCCGAACCGCCTGAAAATGAATCTCGACTTCGGCAGTATCAACATGTTCACCACGGACAATAACAAACAGGCCAAACTCGAAGTGAAGTGGCTGCACGGCGCCATCGCCCGTAACCTCGGCGCGAAAGTGGATGTTACGTTGTGGCAGGTTCCCACGCAGTTCAAGAGTTTCGAGAAATACGATTTCGATGATCCGGCCACCCGGTTTTCTTCGGAAAGCCAGAGCGCTTTCGACGGCAGCCTGAATGAAGAAGGTATCGCCACGTTCACGCCCAATATCGATGCGAAAGACGCGCCGGGCATGCTCAAAGCCAGTTTCCAGACACGCGTATTCGAACAGGGCGGCGCGTTCAGTACCGACCGCTTTACGATCCCGTTCTCGCCGTATTCACATTACGTGGGACTGCTTACGCCGCAATCGAGCCGCTACTGGGGAACACTGGAAACAGGAAAAGCGCAGGACATGATGCTCGCCTCGGTTGACCAGAACGGCAAACCGGTACCCGGGCGCAAACTGCTCGTCAAGGTGTACAAACTGCAGTGGCGCTGGTGGTGGAGCAGCAGCGAAGATTACCTCGCGCAATATGTAAACAGCACGTATCACCAGCCTTATAAAGAACAGGAAATTACATCGGCAGCCGGCGGACGCGCTTCGTTCAAGCTCAACGTGGGCAATGATGACTGGGGACGTTACCTCATTCGTGTTACCGATGTGGAAAGCGGTCACTCCACCGGCAGCGTGGTGTATTTCGACTGGCCGGAATGGATGGGCAGCGCGATGAAAAACAGCGAAGCCGCTACCCTGCTCCAGTTCAATGCCGACAAGCAGAGCTACGTGGTGGGCGATAAAATCAACCTCACCATTCCTTCGCCGGGACAAGGCCGCGCACTGATCAGCGTGGAAACCGGTTCGAAAATTCTCCAGGCATTCTGGGTCGAGTCGCTGAAAAAAGGAAATATCACCTACTCCATCCCGGTTACTTCCGATATGGCGCCGAATGTGTACGTGCATGTAACGCTCGTGCAGCCTCACGCGCAAACAATCAACGATGCGCCGATCCGTCTCTACGGCGTGATCCCGATTTCCGTCGATGATCCCAATACGCACCTGCGCCCGCTCATCGCCTGCGCCGATGTGTGGAAACCTGAAGAAGAAGCATCGGTAACCGTTTCGGAAGAAAGCGGAAAAGAAATGACGTACACACTCGCGGTAGTCGACGAAGGTTTGCTCGATCTCACGCGTTTCAAAACACCCGATCCCTGGAACAGTTTCTATGCGCGTGAAGCGCTCGGCGTTCGCACCTGGGATATGTACGATCTCGTGATGGGCGCTTACGGTGCCGAACTCGAACGCGTACTCGCCATCGGCGGCGACGGTGAAGGCGACGGCAAAGGCGGAAATAAAGCCAACCGTTTCAAACCGATGGTGAAATTCATGGGACCTTTCCATTTGAAAAAAGGAGAAAAGCACACAAAGAAATTCATGATGCCGCAATACGTCGGCGCTGTGCGTGTGATGGTGATCTCGGGCATGAACGCCGCTTACGGCCATACGGATAAATCGGTATTCGTGCGCAAGCCGCTCATGATTCTCGGTACGCTGCCGCGCGTGGTCGGTCCCGGTGAAGAAGTGGACCTGCCCGTTTCTGTTTTTGCGATGGAGAAAAAAGTGAAGAACGTTTCGGTGAGCATCAAAACGAACGGGCTTTTCGACGTGGTGGATGAAAAAACAAAAGCGATCAGTTTCAAACAGGTCGGCGATGAGGTAGTCAGTTTCAAACTGAAAGTGAAAAGCGCGATCGGCGTAGGCAAAGTGGAAATTGTCGCAACCGGCGCCGGCGAAACGGCAAAATACTCGATCGAGCTGGATGTGCGCAACCCGAATCCGCCCGTTACCAAAATCATCGAAGCCGTGATCGATCCGGGTAAATCGTGGAGCTCCGCGTATATCCCCGTGGGCATTGCCGGAACGAATAAAGGCACCGTGGAAATTTCGAGCATCCCGCCGCTCAATCTCGGCGACCGCCTGAACTACCTTGTGCAATATCCGCACGGCTGCGTGGAGCAAACTACGTCGAGCGTTTTCCCGCAGCTTTACCTGACCGACCTGCTGAACCTCGACGATAAAATGTCGAAACGCATTACGGAAAATATCAAAGCCGGTGTGAACAGGCTGCGCAGTTTCCAGACATCTTCCGGCGGGCTCGGTTACTGGCCCGGCGACGATTCACCCAGCGAATGGGGAAGCAACTATGCCGGTCACTTCCTGCTCGAAGCGGAGAAGAAAGGTTACACACTTCCCTCGGGCATGCTCGAAAACTGGAAACGTTTCCAGAAACAGCGCGCACAGGCCTGGACACCGCGATATGACCGTTATTATTATTACAACGACGACCTGATGCAGGCCTATCGCCTGTACACGCTCGCGCTTGCCAACGCCGCTGAACTCGGCGCGATGAACAGGCTGCGTGAAGTGAAATCGCTGAGCACGGCGGCGAAATGGCGGCTTGCGGCAGCATACCAGCTGGCAGGACAGGCCGAAACAGCGAAGCAACTCATCACGGGTTTGCCGACGGACATCAAAGAATACCGCGAGCTTTCGTACACCTACGGTTCGAGCGACCGCGACATCGCGATGATCCTGGAAACTTCTGTCGTGCTGGGCGACCGCACGCGCGCCGCTTCGCTGATGCAGAAAGTAGCAAAAGCGCTGAGCCGGAACAGTTACTGGATGAGTACGCAGGAAACGGCGTACTGCCTGCTCGCTATCGGCAAGTTCATGGGCGCCAACAAAGGCGATAAGCAGATGAACTACGTATGCACCGTGAACAGCAAAGCCACGAATTACACCGGCGCCGTTCCGATCTCGCAGGTGGATATGAATATCGCGAATGCCGCCGGCGGAAGCGCCACGATCCAGAACAAAGGAAGCGGCGTGCTGTATGCGCGGATCATCCTCACCGGTACGCCCGAAACCGGCGACCAGAGCGAAGCGGAAAACGACCTCGGCATGGATATCCGTTACACCTCGATGACCGGAACGGAAATCGATGTAACGAATATGGAACAGGGTACTGATTTCATCGCGGAAGTAACCGTAACGAACCCGGGACTGCGCGGCCGTTACGATGAACTCGCGCTAAACCAGATTTTCCCGAGCGGCTGGGAAATACACAACACGCGCATGGATGACGTAGCGAATCCCGACATCAAATCGGCGCGCCCTGCCTACCAGGATATCCGCGACGACCGCGTGTATACATACTTCTACCTGTATGCGAAAGAAACGAAAACATTCCGCATCCAGTTGAACGCAGCGTACGTGGGTAAATTCTACCAGCCTTCCGTTTACTGTGAAGCGATGTATGATAATTCCATCAGCGCGCTGAAACCCGGGCAATGGGTAACGGTGACACGCGGCGGAGGGGAGTCGCAGTAACGCCACACCTCTTTCCTCTCCGAAGGAGAGGATGGCATTACACCTTAAGCGGACGTTTCTTTTTGTAAAACAAAAAGAAACGTCCGCTTCGCTTGAACCGGCATCCTCTCCTTCGGAGAGGAAAGAGGTGTGGTCTGACCACGTTACTTCTTGCGTACGAATTTCGTCAGAATAATCACCGCCATCCCGTCGATTTTACCTTCGACCTGTTCGGTATTGTCCGCAACCAGGCGAATATTCTTTACCACCGTTCCCATTTTCGCGTTGAGCGTGGAACCTTTCACATCGAGGGATTTCATCAACGTAATCGTATCACCATCGAACAATTGCGCGCCATTGCAATCCCGGTGCAATTCAATCTCGCCGCTGCTTTCATGATCGCCGGTTTTTTTGGCCCAGTCCAGCAGTTCATCACTTAAGTATAAAATATCCAGGTTATCGGAAGCCCAGGTTTCGTTCCTGAACCGGCCCAGCATGCGCCAGGACACGACCTGCACCGCGGGCACTTCGCTCCACATGCTTTCGGAAAGACAGGATGACCAGTGGCCGGGATCGGGTTCTTCTTTTTTATTGAGCTGCGCGAGGCATTTTTCGCAGACTAAAATACTGTCATCCGCATTTTCCTGCGAATGCGGCGGAACCGGGTAAACCGTTAAACCATTTGATGATTTGCAGAGCTCACATTGTCCCTGGCTTCGTTCCATTAATTCTTTCTCAACTGACATCTTTTCAATTTTGCAGCAAATGTATCAATTTATCCAGGTTAGAAAATAAAATGGATACACGGAGAAAGCTTTAATTCCCCAGCACACCTTCCTTATAAACCTCTTCAATAGATTCCACGATAACCGTACACGCCTCCCGCAAATCCTCCACCGCAATATTCAGCGGCGGAGCAATACGCAGCGCGCGATCGCAAAACAAAAACCAGTCGGTAATCACGCCGCGGGCAACGCAGCGCTGAATTACATTCAATACAAAAGCATTATCCGGCAGAAGCACGGCGAGCATCAGGCCTTTTCCGCGGACTTCGCTGATCGCTTCGTGTTTTAATGTGCCGCGGATGATTTGTTCGCGCTCTTCTACTCCATCGATCAGTTTTTCGTCGATGATCGCTTCAATCGTGGCGAGCGCGGCGGCGCAGCAAACGGGATGTCCGCCGAACGTGGTGATGTGACCGAGCACGGGATTTTCCGTAAGCGCCTGCATGATTTTTTTCGGTGCGGCGAATGCGCCCAGCGGCATACCGCCTCCCATCCCTTTCGCCAGCACCACCATGTCGGGAATAATACCGTAATGCTCCAGCGCGAACAACTTTCCTGTGCGTCCGAAACCGGTTTGTATTTCGTCAAAAACGAGCAGCGTACCTGTTTCATCGCAGCGTTTGCGCAGGGCCTGCATAAAAGCGGGATCGGCGGCAACGGCACCGGCTTCGCCCTGCACGGGTTCTACAAAAACGGCGGCCGTGTTTTCTGAAATCTGCGCAAGCTCCGCCGGATCGTTAAACGTGAGCTGGCGGATACCCGGCAGCAAAGGACGAAACGCGTCTTTGAAAAATTCATCGCCCATCAGGCTGAGCGCGCCCTGCGTACTGCCGTGGTAGGCTTTTTTAAACGAAACGATTTCCGGGCGGCCCGTGTAACGCTTGGCGAGTTTCATGGCGCCTTCGATGGCTTCGGCGCCGCTGTTCACGAAATAGGCGCTGTCGATATGCGCGGGAAGCAGTTGCGCCAGCTTATGCGCAAGTTTCACCTGCGGCGCCTGCACGTATTCGCCGTACACCATCAGGTGCATGTACTGGTCGAGCTGTTTATGAATAGCGGCGAGTACGCGCGGATGCCGGTGCCCGACATTGCTCACGGCAATACCGGAAATCAGGTCGGTGTACTTTTTTCCGTCCGCATCAAAAAGGAACGACCCTTCCGCCTTCACGATTTCGAGCGCGAGCGGTGCAGGACTGGTTTGTGCGAGGTGTTGCTGGAAAAGCTGCCGGTGCGTAAGCATGGGCAAATGTCCGTAAAAATCGGCAGCGAATGAATAAATTGAAGCCTGTTAGTCCTTCGGATATGCCAGGAACTATTTCCGAATGCCGATTTTGGATTTGCGATTGCAAATCGGCAATCGCAAATCGGCAATTCATTACATTCGCACATGCTTTACGCCATCCTGAAAGTGCTGATGCGCATCACCATCCGGGTATTTTTCCGGAAGGTGCATATCCGCAACCTGGACCAGGTGCCGCGCACAGGACCGCTGCTGGTTTGCGCCAATCACCCGAGCGCGTTCATGGACCCGATCATGGTGGCGGCGCTGCTCGGCAGGCCCGTGCATTTCCTGGCGAAAGCGGCCATTTTTAAAACGAAATTCGCGCAGTGGATGCTGCCGAAACTGAATATCATTCCCATTTACCGGAAGCAGGACGATCCTGCGCAGATGCATAAAAACCAGGAGACTTTCGAAAAGTGTTTCGAACATCTCGGCAAAGGCGGCGCGATCCTGATCTTCCCGGAAGGCATCAGCATCACCGAACGGAAACTGCGTGAACTGAAAACCGGCGCGGCACGCATCGCACTCGGCGCAGCGAAAAAATACGATTACAAACTCGACGTGCATATCGTTACCGTCGGACTGAATTATAATAACCCGCACCGTTTCCGCGACGAGGTTTTCATCAACGCGGAAAAAGCGCTATCGGTTTCCGCATTTTTCGAACAGCATAAAACGGATGAATTCGCCGCTGCGCAGGAACTGACAGATGAAATCCGCAAGCGCCTCGAAACACATATCATTTCCATCGAAGATGCGCATAACGACGAACTCGTTGCGCGGATAGAAAAACTCTACAAGCAGCGCCTGATGCGCGAGCGCGGGATCAGCAAAGAAGAAACCGAAAAAAGTTTCGAGCTCACCAGGCGCATCGCGGAAACCGTTCGCTATTTCTCGGAAAAGGATCCCGAACGCGTGGCCCGTATCAGTAAAGACATCGACCGGTACCTGCGTGATGTGGATCGCACGGGGCTCAGCGACCGGCAACTCGATACCAGCCGCAGAAGAGGATCGCGAGTTGTGAAAAACGGGGCTGAACTGGCGTTTATCATTTTCGGTTTCCCGTTTTTCCTTTTCGGAACCATCTGCAACGGCATTCCTTACTGGCTGGTCAAAGGATTCGTTTCTGCCAAAGTGAAGCAGCGTGAATTCCAGGGTTCCATCGCGATGGCCGGCGGTATGTTTTTATATCTTACCTGGTACACGCTGATCGCGGTTTTCTCGTGGAAGTATATCTTCCATCACTGGCTGGCGCTGGTTTTCACGGCGAACCTCATCCCGGCGGGCATCTGGGCGTTTTATTATTACACCGTGCTGAAACATATCCGGCGACGCTGGTTCTTCGCTTCGCTGTTTCATAAACGCACTGCGCTTGTCGCCGATTTTATTGTGCAGCGTGAAAACCTGATCAAAGAATTTGAAATCGCCGCGGAGGAATTCCGGAAAACAGAGTGAATTTCCGATTTTGGATTGTCGATTTGCGATTGAAAGTCTCAGTTAGCGTCTTTGCGCCTTCGCGGTGAAGTTTGTATTCCGCTTTCACCGCAAAGCAGGGGCGCTGAGTTTACGCAGAGATAAATCGCAAATCCAAAATCGGCAATCGGAAATCCGTTTTACGACTGCGGAGCTTTACTCTTAGCCAGGTAGCGGCGAATAGCGCGGCGCACGATCCAGAATACGAAACCGAGCACCAGCCAGAGCGGCCAGAGGCTTGCGAAACCGATAAAGAACCACTGCAGTCCCTGCCAGCCGTTTCCGAAAGCATTACCGATGCGGCCCCAGAAACCGGGACGGTCTTCCTGTACGTATTCGAAATTTTTGGTAAGGGATAACATGATCGTGCTGTATCCTACCTGGTCGTTGATCACGCGCAGGCGGCCTTCTTTGGATTCCACTTCTTCCTGTATCTGGTCGATTTTCGACTGCACTTCCATGATCTCGCCCACCGTTTTCGCCTGCTTCAGCAGTTCGATATACCGCTGTTCGGCAGCTTTCTGGGCATTTTTGCGGGCTTCCACGTCGTAATATTCTTCCGAAACATCAGCCACATTCACCGAACGGCTGCGCACTGTTTTGGCAATGCCGCTCAGCCCGCTCATCGTTTTGTCGAATGCCGCGGCGGGAACGCGGATCGTCATGGTAGACTGTTTGGAATAGCTGTTGCCCGATTCGTCCTCGTGCGAAATATACCCTTCGCTTTTCTTCACGAGCGCTTCCACCGCTGCGCGCGATTTATCGTAATCATCCACCTCGATATTCAGGTTCCCGGTTTTGATGATCTTATCGGGCGTTTTTACCTGCGGTTTGGCCTGCAGCGGCGGAGGAACCGGCGGCGGCACATCCTGACCATCCTTTCCTCCGCCCTCAGGTACTTTCGTTTCCTCGCTGCTGTTGGCGCCGCTGGCATTCGTTACAGAAACAGTATAAGTTCCGTTGCCAAGCCCCGCGCTCGGGCCATTGCTGGTCCAGTTATACGTATAGCCCGGGGAAGCGATGCTGCCATCCGTAAAATTAACGGCCGTTGAATCGGGCATTTTCGCGTATTCAGCCTTTGAATCACCCGACTGGCAGGAAACGAAACTCAACAATACCAGCACCGCCAGTATGATGAGCGTGTGGAGAAAGGGACGTCTTGACATAGCGTTTTGGGTTTATCCGCTATCAGGATGAGAAGTCAGACCTTTTTCCACACCTGTTTTCGGAAAACTTAGCCCGGGACCATTTTCGATTGCCGGTTTTGGATTGGCCTCTGCGGAAACTCAGCGTCTGCGCTTTCCGGTGAAAAATTCCTGGAAACTGTTTCACCGCCAAGGCGCGAAGACGCTAACGGGTTTATTCAATCGCCAATCGGAAATCGGCAATCGAAAATGAAGTACGGGCTATGCTGGAAAAGGCTCTAAAAGGGTTTCAGGAACCGCGTTTTACGATATCTATAATGAACCCGGCGTGGACACTGATACTGATCTCCACATCGTCGCCGATATTGGCTTTTGACGCACTGGCAGAGTCCAGTTTCACGGTTTGGCGACCGATATAAACGGTATTTCCTTTTTTGCCGTGGATTTTACCATGCACCACGCGCTTCTGCCAGTTTTTCGATTCTTTCCGCAGGCTGATGACATGCGATATGAACATGCGCACGAGAAAAGCGAAGATGATCACCAGCGAAACATTCAGCACGGCGTGCAGGTTTTCCTGCTCATCGAGTTTGAGCTGGTATTTGTTCATGTTGATGTACACCAGGGCTACAGCGGCTATCAAAGCCGGGGGAAGCAGGACAATTCCCATGCGTTTCACATTTCGCCGGGCGATGGAAATAAGCTTTTGCTTTTCCGTTTCAGAAAGATCGTGCAGGTAAACTTCGGGTTGCGGTTGCATCGGCAGTAAAGATAAAACTCTTTTACTGCAGATATCTCATCCTTTTTAAATCGCGGATTTCAGTACAAATCGCCCACGTCGAAGAGATCCGAAACATCGTGGTATTTCATGCGCTCAAGTTCCCGTTGTTTTGCAGTGGCAGGAATCTGGCCGTTGCCCGGGCCGTCGTTATTATCGCCCGCATCGTACATATTATTCATATCGATCACTTCGTACAACCGGTGATCGCCCGCCAGTTTTTTGGTTTTCCCGAAGCGCAGGCTCAGGCCCACATGCAGGAAAGGCGACGGTTTCATACTGGCCCGGTAAAACGGTTTGATGATCCCGAAAACGGAACTGTTCTGATCGAAATCCGGCGAAGCGAACGTAAGCCTGCTGTTCATCGAAATGCCGCCCGCAAAGAACATACTGAAATTCGATCCGGCATTCAGGTCGATACGCGCGCCGTTGGTGAGTTCCCAGCGTCCGAAAGTGATCACTTTTACATCCGGGTCGATGTAAATCGAGTCCTTGTTGCTGAAACGGTACAGGCCGCCGAACGGTTTGGTGTAAACCGAAAGCGTTACATTTTTACTCGCTACCCAGGCCGCCGTTACGCTGCGCGGGAACTGTATGGACAAATACCTTTTATCCAATCGCCCGAACCGCATGCCCACCATCGGCAGGTGAAGCCTGTTCCCGAAAAGAAATGTCCGCGTAAAACCCAAACGAAAACTGAAATCCGCACTGTGCACATAGTCCCAAACCAGGATGGACGAATACAGCGGAAGCCGGGTTCCTGTTTTGTCCAGTTTATCGCCAACCGAATGCGGCGAAGCGTCGAAAAACCAGATCGATTTTTTGCCGCTGTTATAAATAGCGCGAAGCCCGAGCCCGAATTTATACAGCCGGTGCTGCTCGGTTTGCCCGGAAAAATGCGGGAGCGATGAATTGGCATTCACCGTAAACAGCAGGTGGAAATTAGCCAGCGAAACACTGTCTTTCCGGTACCAGGCCTTGGTTACAAGCGGCGCATAAAAACCGAGATTGTAATGCGTGAAGTTGTAAAAACCCAGCCGCTTGTTCAGTGTGGGCACCGTACCGTTCATGTCGCGCGGGGATGTACCGTAACGCGAAAAGTAAATACACGATTTGATATAATGTTTCGGCGGCTTATTCGCCCTGCGTGAAAGATAATCCGCTTGTTCACCCGCTTCCGTCTTCAGCGTATCTCCGCCATAAGCAGAAACGCCGCCCGGGAACAAAAGCAGCAGGCAGATTACGACACGGATGAGCGGCGACATAGTCGGCAATTTAATTGTTTCCTTTTTTATCCGCGGGTTTATCCACAACCCGTTTCAGCAGTTCTTTCTTGAATTCTTCTTCGGCCAGGAAAAGCATCGCTACTTTTTTTCTCGACAGTACCTTGCGCAAACGCGCCGTATATTCTTTCAGCAACTGTGCATCTTTTTCCTGGTAAGTGAGTTCAGCATCCACGTATGCGTCGTAATCGGCGTCGGTGAGTTTGGACGGATCGGTGTTTTTAATTTTCCGTTTCGCTTCCATCACCGGTTTGCGCAACGCGTCGCGTTTATCCTGGTAGTCGTTGTACACGGGCCAGAATTTTTCCGACTCCGCAGCGGTGAGTTCGAGCTTCCTGGTGATGAATGCTACTTTAATCGCATCGATCCGGTCGGAAGCGGGTTTGGGTTGCGCAAACATACCCGTCGCCAGGATCACCAGCAGCACCGAAAGCAGGATATGTTTGAGCGTTTTCATTTTACAGGTACTATTTTGTTCCGCCGATCTCATCCCAGAGATCGCCGAGGTCGTCTTCATTCGCCGCGAGATATTCGATAGCTGCCGCTTTCATGTCGGCGTCAAACGTCGCCGGCATTTCGGCCACAACCGTGTACTGCGGATCAGGAATATTGTTCGCGCTGTCTTTTTTCACGTTGTTCACCACGTTATCCGGTCCCGGTTGTTTGTTCGCGGTATCGTTCACCAGCGGCGTATTTGTTCCGGGATTTTTACCGGGATTGCCTGCGATATTATCCGGCTGATTCTTTTTATCGGAACTGTCGCGGATCACCGGCTGCTTATTGTTCCCGGATTTTCCGTCATCGTTTTTTACAATCCCGGGATCACCGCCGATCTTATCCGAACCGCTTGTTTTGTAAATCACCCAGCCGATGCCGAGCACCAGTACGAGCGAAGCGGCGGCGGCGTACGTGCGCACATTTTTACGGATGTGCACGAAGAGCGAAATCACTTTGGCTTCCTGCTTTTCTTCCGGCTGCTGCTTTTCCTCTTCGCGGATGCGGGCCTGGAGGCGGGCGGCGAAATTGTCGAAATAACCTTCGGGAACATCGGCATCGCTGCCCTGGTTCACCTGCTCCATAGCCAGGCGGGCCCGGACTTTCGAAGCCAGCGAGTCGAAATACCCGGCAGGAACAACGAACATATTTTCTTTATCCTGCTTCAGGTTGTCCAGCGCAAGGTGCGTAGCCAGTTCCGAATTCAGTTGCTCGAAATACCCTTCCGGTACGTCCCTGTTTTCTTCTTTATCCAGCATCGCCGAAAGCGCGGAAAGCTGTTCGATCTGGCCGGTCAGGTTTTCAAAATAACCTTCGGGAACCACCAGCCCGGCATCACGGTTCTTCGAAGCGTCTGCCAGCAGGACCATCGCGTGAAGCATGGCGGGCATATCTTCGAAATAACGGTCGGGTAATTGAAAACCGAGAAACCTGTCACGCGCCGATTCACCGATACTCAGCAGCGCGTGAATATGCGCAGGCAAAGCATCGAAATAACCGTCGGGAACCAGGAAAGGATTCTGCCTTCCCAGCTTAGCCAGCGTGGGCGCATACTTTTCCAGGTTATCCAAATCTTCGGGCGTTATGTTATCGAACTCGCTCATTACAACAGTATGATGCTTCTAAATCGATTAGGTTTAATCAGGCTTTGTCAGCTTTTCATATTTACATCATCCGAATTCCGGATGTATTCCTCGATCTTTTTCACCGCATGATGGTACGATGCTTTCAGCGCGCCCACCGAAGTGTCCAGCATTTTCGACATGTCTTCGTATTTGATTTCCTCGAAATACTTCATATTGAAAACCAGGCGCTGCTTTTCGGGAAGCGTGGCGATGGCCATCTGCAGTTTTTTCTGGATCTCGTCGCCACGGAAATAATTATCGTCCTGCAGTTTGCTTTCGATACTGTATTCCACATCGCCGTAGCGGGTAAACATGTCGGCCTTGCGCTGCTTGATGAAGGTGAGCGTTTCGTTGGTAGCCACGCGATACAGCCAGGTATAAAGCTGCGCGTCCTCTTTAAAATTATCGAGTCCCTTCCACATCTTGATGAACACATTCTGCAGCACGTCGTCCGTATCGTCGTGGTCGATCAGCATGCGGCGGATATGCCAGTACAACTTGCGCTGGTACCGCTGGATGATCTTGGTAAACGCAGCGTTGCGCGTCCGTTCATCACGGAACTGCTCGAGAAGCGCTTTATCAGTCGGTTCTTCCATAATAATAAAAGCTGCACTACATTTTCAGCAGCGCAGCCAAGGTATTATTTTCCGTTAAACAGATCAGACTGTTTTCCGTGCAATAACCTTTTTCACAGCTTCCACGATATTCGAAGCTTCGAGCCCGTACTTTTTCATCAGTTCGTCGGGCGTTCCGCTTTCGCCGAAGCTGTCGTTAACGGCAACCATCTCGACCGGGGTGGGAAGCGAGCGCGAAAGCAATTGCGCGATACTGTCTCCCAATCCCCCGTTCCGCTGGTGTTCTTCTGCCGTAACGGCGCAGCGGGTCTTCATGACCGATTGTATGACGGTTTTTTCGTCCAAAGGTTTAATCGTGTGGATATTTATTACTTCTGCACTGATTCCCAGGTTGTTAAGTATCTCCCAGGCCTGGATGGCTTTCCACACGAGATGCCCGGTGGCGAAAATGGAAACGTGCGCGCCTTCGTATAACGTGATCGCTTTCCCGATCTCGAATTTCTGATCGGCAGGCGTGAAATTGGGAACCGAGGGACGCCCGAAACGCAGGTAAACCGGTCCGTGGTGCGCTGCGATAGCGATCGTGGCCGCTTTGGTCTGGTTGAAATCGCAGGGATTGATGACTGTCATTCCCGGGAGCATTTTCATCAGGCCGATATCTTCCAGGATCTGGTGCGTCGCCCCGTCCTCACCCAAAGTAAGGCCCGCATGCGACGCGCATATCTTCACGTTTTTATGCGAGTAGGCGATCGACTGGCGGATCTGGTCGTATACGCGGCCGGTGGAAAAGTTGGCGAAGGTCCCGGTAAACGGAATTTTTCCGCCAATGGTCAGCCCGGCCGCAACGCCCATCATATTGGCTTCAGAAATGCCGCACTGGATAAAACGATCCGGGAATTCTTTCTGGAAAGCGTCCATTTTCAGCGAGCCCGTGAGATCGGCACAAAGCGCCACCACTTCCGGGTTCTGTCGCCCGAGTTCCAGCAATCCCACCCCGAAACCGGAGCGCGTGTCTTTTTTTTCTGTCGTAGCGTATTTTTGTGTCATAGGACTGTTTAAATGTTAAGTTCCTTATTCGATTTTCGGTTGCCGATTTTCGATTGGCGATTGTTTTGCCCGGTACGGTTGGCAAGCGCGCAATCGCAAATCGGCAATCCAGAATCGGCAATAGTACTCTTGACTTTTTTAGTACAACATTACTCTCACGGTTCCCCCCGGTTCCACTTTGAATTTTTTCTCGATGGAATAGATCGTCTGGTGCGCCATGTTCGAACGGAAAACCACGCGGTAATTCCCGGGCTGCAGCATCACGTTATCCTGCAATGTTTTTTCGTTCAGGTTACACACCCACACTAATTTGTTTTTTTCTTCGAGCAGCACTTGCGCGGGACCTTCGGACGGTTTATAGATCAGCGCCTGGCCCGCCGTAGGAATGGAAATGGTGGTGGTTTTGCTCTGGCTGATGTCGATACTACTCATATAAATCCGCGGCAGCGTAAGTATCTCGAGATCGTATTTGCCCGTGATGTATTTCGTGGTTTGCCCGAACTGCTGCACGTTCAGCGTTTTCATATCACCGCTTTTGCGGATGATGGTTTGTACGGGCATGTAATTATTTCCGCCGGGCATGTTCAGGCTCAGGAAACCCTGCGGGGCGTCAACGGCAATCACGTTATGCCTGCCGGGCGTAATGGTGATATTGTGTTTTTCTACCGGCGGAATCGTATGCACAACAAGGTGATACGTGCTGATCGGATCGAGAATAACCGTGTCCGGCACGCCGCGGTCGTTGATCGTGTGCATGTAATTATAACGAACCGCGCCGGAGGTCTCATCGTAAAAAGTCATTTCCACATCCGTTTCCACGGGCCGTCCCGACTGGTCGATGAGGTTGACCTGCACGGTAGTATTGTTCAGCGCCTGTGAAACGACGATGTTCAGCACGCTGACGAAATTTGCTTCGTTCGATACGTCGAAATATTTGCCGATGCAGCCCAGCGACTGGATATTGGCGCCGAGACCGACACCGATCACGAACGGTTTAAGCACGATGCCTTTGGATTGCAGAGCCAGCGAAACCGCGCAGGGATCGCCGTCGCATTCTTCGATACCGTCGGTGATCAGGATAATGATGTTGCGCGTGCGCGTATCCGGGAAATCGCCGCCGCATTGTTCGAGGGTATAAGCAATCGGCGTGGTGCCGCGGGGAACGATGTCGCGCAACTTGAGTTTGATCTGCGGAATAGTTGTATTGCTTTTACCGATCGGCACTTCGAGTTTCGTGTCCTGGCAGTTGCGCTGCGGCTCGAGCCCGAACTGGTGACCGTAGCAGCGGAAACCGACTTCGAGGTTCGGAATGCCTTTCAGGCTGTCGAGGAAACCGCTGAGCATCTGCTTGGCGATATCCATTTTACGCCCGCTCTGCCACTGCCCGAACATGCTGAACGAAGCATCGAAAACAAAAAGGATACGCGTAGGCGGAATATTATTAAAGCTTTTAGAGTAGCTGCCCTGGGCACGTGCAGAAAGACCGGAGAATAAAAACATCGCCGCAAACAACACAATACGCAAACGCTTCATCATCCCAGTTAATCTCATCGGTCATGTTTTAGATATGCGCATTCACTTCGTCATTCGCATCCCGATAGCTATCGGGACGGCATTCGAAATTCGTAATTGCAGACGCGCGAAGCATCGGAAGACTAATAGTCTCCCTCTGTCTCCTCCAACTGTCCCAAAGCTTGTGCCAATTGTTCGTCGTTTGGCGCCACGCCGTGCCATTTATGCGATCCCATCATGAAATCGACGCCGTATCCCATTTCGGTTTTCATAAGGATAACGACCGGTTTGCCTTTCCCGGTATGTTCGGCCTTCGCTTTTTTCAGCATATCAATCACGGCGGAAAGGTTATTTCCCTGTTCGAGATGCAGCACATCCCAGCCGAAAGCGCTGAATTTGGCCGCGAGATCGCCCATGGGCAGTACTTTATCGGTCGGACCGTCGATCTGCTGGCCGTTCACGTCCACCGTAGCGATGTAATTATCCACCTTATGGGCGCTTGCGGCCATAGCCGCTTCCCAGATCTGTCCTTCCTGCAGTTCGCCGTCGCCGTGCAGGCTGTAAACGATATTGTTTTCCTTGTTCAGCTTCTTGGCGAAAGCCGCACCGATGGCAACGGACATCCCCTGCCCGAGCGAGCCCGAAGCGATACGCACACCGGGCAGGCCTTCGTGCGTGGTGGGATGGCCCTGCAGGCGCGAGTTCAGTTTGCGGAAGGTTTTTAATTCCTCCACCGGGAAATATCCCGAACGGGCCAGCACACTGTAAAACACCGGAGAAATATGCCCGTTGGAAAGGAAAAACACGTCTTCCCCTTTTCCATCCATGACGAATTTTTTCGGATCATGGTTCATGACCGCGTTATAAAGCGCCACAAAATATTCCGTGCAGCCCAGCGATCCGCCCGGGTGTCCCGAGTTAACGGCGTGAACCATGCGGACAATATCCCGGCGTACCTGGGAACAGCGCTTTTCCAGTTTAGTTATTTCAGTCATAATGCGTTATAAGGAAAAAAGTGATTTTCGCTGCCAAAAGTAACGGTTTTAAAGGGGGCTGGCCGGAATGTTGAAAACATTCCAAACTTGTTGAAAACTCCAATCTTTGCAAGGGTTTTAGCGGTTCCTGCGACATCGGAAAGACCTTATCTTTGCCCACTGAAATTCCGGGCAGGAACCGTGCCCGGCATGCTTTACAAAAGAAGACTATGTCCTTAAAATGTGGAATCGTAGGCCTGCCTAATGTGGGCAAGTCGACCTTATTCAATTGCCTTTCAAACGCCAAGGCACAGGCGGCCAATTTCCCTTTCTGTACCATCGAGCCGAATGTGGGCGTAATTACCGTGCCGGATGAACGCCTGAATAAACTGGCCGAACTGGTACACCCGGAGCGTATTTTACCGACTACGGTAGAGATCGTCGATATTGCCGGGCTGGTTAAAGGCGCCAGCAAAGGCGAAGGCCTCGGCAACAAGTTCCTGGGCAATATCCGGGAATGTGACGCCATTATCCACGTACTCCGCTGCTTCGACGACCCGAACGTGGTGCATGTGGACGGATCAGTAAATCCCGTCCGCGACAAGGAAGTAATCGATATGGAACTCCAGCTCAAAGACCTGGAATCCGTTGAAGCCCGCCTGAAAAAAGTCGTGAACCAGGCCAAAGCCGGCGATAAGGACGCGAAAAAAATAACCGAACTGCTCACGGAAATGAAAGCCACCCTCGAACGCGGCGAATCGGCGCGAACGATGAAAATTTCACCGGAAGATTTTAAATACATCGCCGACCTGCAGTTGCTCACCATCAAACCGATCCTGTACGTATGCAACGTGGATGAAGCTTCGGTGAAAACCGGCAACACCCATACCCAGGCCGTGATGGACTTAGTGAAAAACGAACAGGCCGAAGTACTGATCATTACTGCAGCCATGGAAGCGGAAATCGCCGCGCTGGAGAATTACGAAGACCGGAAAGCCTTCCTGTCCGAGATCGGGCTGGACGAACCGGGCGTGAACAAATTGATCCACGCCGCCTACCGCCTGCTCAACCTCCAGACGTATTTCACCGCCGGGGTAAAAGAAGTCCGGGCCTGGACCATTGAGAAAGGCATGACCGCCCCGCAGGCCGCCGGCGTCATCCACAGCGATTTTGAAAAAGGATTCATCAAAGCGGAAGTGATCAAACTCCACGATTTTGTCGAACTCGGTTCCGAAGCCGCCTGCCGCGAAGCAGGAAAATTAGGCATCGAGGGAAAAGAATATATTGTGCAGGATGGAGATGTGATGCATTTCAGGTTTAATGTGTAAATATTTCTCTTATGGCGAATAGTATACAAAAATCTCGAGCGAATAGAAATATACTGATCGCTGTTATTGTGATTCTTATTGTCGGAACAATAGCATATTTGGTTGTTCTATCCGTTAAGCTCAAAGCTCGCGTTGACAATCTTGAGAAAGATAGATTGCTTTCTATCAGGCAAAAAATTAGCTCTTCAAAATCATTGCCTGAGGAAGTCAAGGAACAATTATTGAAACTTGTCAATGATTACAGGTATATTAATAAGAATGTTTCTGATGAAATACTTTCATTATTAAACATGGCGGAAGTTGGAGAGAAAGAACAGGCATTAGCAACATTAGCAAAAGTGATCGAGTGCTTATTGAAAGAAAAATATCAAAGTGATTCTGGTTTCCGAAGTTGGTTTAAAGAAAAAACTTCTAAGAAGAAGAATATCGATTTTGCCGATGTTATTGAATATGCGCATCATTCTAAACTCATTACAAAGCAAGAAGCTCATTTTGCAAACGGATTGAGAGAAATTCGAAACAAAAAATTCCATGAAGTTGGGATTAAGCTTGAAAGCAATTGGATTATTAGCGGATTCCTTGCAGGAATATCATTAGTACTTAAAGTTGGTTATCAAAACCAAACAAGTCACTGAAGTTATGGCAAAAACAAATTACTCGGAAGACAATATCAAATCGCTCGACTGGAAAGAGCATATCCGCTTGCGGCCGGGCATGTATATTGGAAAGTTGGGCGACGGCGCTTCGCCGGACGACGGAATTTATATTCTCGCGAAAGAAGTCCTCGACAATTCCGTGGATGAATTCGTGATGGGCAACGGGCGCAATATCGATGTTACCATCAAGGAAGGCGTGGTTACGGTGCGCGATTATGGCCGCGGCATTCCGCTCGGTAAAGTGGTGGACTGCGTTTCGAAAATCAATACCGGTGCGAAATACGATTCGGAAGCGTTTAAGTTTTCCGTAGGTTTGAACGGCGTGGGAACAAAAGCCGTAAACGCGCTCAGCAGTTGGTTCCGCGTGCAATCCATCCGCGAAGGAAAAACGAAAATCGCCGAATTCAAACGCGGCGAACTCATCAACGACGCCCGTATAAAACCCTGCGATGAAGACGAAGGCACGATCATGTCCTTCATTCCCGACGATAAAGTGTTCATGAATTATCACTACATCAATGAATACGTTGAACGGCTTTTGTGGAATTACGCATACCTGAACACGGGCCTGACGATTACTTATAACGGTACGAAGATCCGCTCGGAGAACGGGCTGCGCGACCTGCTGCAGAAAAATCTCGGCGGCCCGGTCGTTTACCCGGTGACTCACCTGCGCGGAAAAGATATCGAACTGGCCATGACGCACAGCGATATGCAGTACGGCGAAGAATATTATTCCTTCGTGAACGGCCAGCATACCACGCAGGGCGGCACGCACCAGGCGGCTTTCCGCGAAGCGATCGTCAAAGTGATCCGCGATTTTTACAAGAAGGATTACGAAGCGGCCGATATCCGCACATCCATCATAGCGGCGATCAGTGTAAAAGTGCAGGAACCCGTTTTCGAATCACAGACGAAAACGAAACTCGGTTCGCAGGATGTCGGCCCGAAAGGTCCTTCCATGAAATCCTTCGTGCTCGATTTCCTGAAAACGGAACTCGATAATTTCCTGCACAAAAACCCGGAAACAGCCGACGCGCTTCACCGGAAAATACTGGCCAGCGAACGCGAGCGCAAGGAACTTTCGGGAATCCAGAAACTGGCCCGTGAACGCGCGAAGAAAGCCAACCTGCACAACCGGAAACTGCGCGACTGCCGCGTGCACCTCACCGACCTGAAACACGAACGCCGTTTAGCCAGCACGCTGTTCATCACCGAAGGAGATTCGGCCAGCGGATCGATCACCAAGGCCCGCGACGTGAATACACAGGGCGTGTTCAGCCTGAAAGGCAAACCGCTGAACGCATACGGCCTGACGAAAAAAGTAGTTTACGAAAACGAAGAATTCAACCTGATCCAGGCGGCGCTCGATATTGAGGAAGGACTGGAAAACCTGCGTTACAATAACGTAGTGATCGCCACCGATGCGGACGTGGACGGCATGCATATCCGCCTGCTGCTGCTTACGTTTTTCCTCCAGTTTTTCCCGGAACTTGTGCGCAACGGGCATATTTATATCCTGCAGACGCCGCTGTTCCGCGTACGGAATAAAAAAGAAACGATCTACTGCTATTCGGAAGACGAAAAGCGGCAGGCCATGGCCAGGCTCGGCGCCAAACCGGAGATCACGCGCTTCAAAGGGCTCGGTGAAATTTCGCCCGACGAGTTCAAACACTTCATCGGGAAAGATATCCGCCTCGAACCGGTCATCATCGGCCAGGGCGCGAACATCGTAGAAATTCTTTCCTATTATATGGGCAAGAACACCGAACAGCGCCAGAAACACATTATCGAAAACCTGCGCGTGGAAAAAGACCTGGTGGAAGCTGCCCAGGAAAAAGAAATCGTGGAAGAAGAAGCATGAAACGGAAACGGATCATCCGCATCGCGCTGATCCTGCTCCTGGTAGCTGCCATCGCTGCACCGATCGCTTACCGGCAATACAACCGGTCGGTGGCAAACAAAGCATTGAACGGAATACGGTCGTCAGCATACCGGAATGAAAAGATGAAAGCATTTGAAACCATAGCGCCCTCACCGCCGGTGATCATGATCGGGAACAGCCTCACGGACTGGTTTAACGATTCGGCTTTAGGCGTGGACGGATTGGTGAATATGGGCATCAGCGGCGACATGACTTCCGCCCTGCTCGACCGGCTTTCGCTTGCCACCAAACTGAAACCGGGAAAAATTTTCGTCGAGATCGGCATCAACGACGTGGTGGAGCGTGTGAGTAATGAGGAAATCACGGAGAACTGGCGTACGATCATCAGCCGCATCAAAAACGAAAGCCCGGAAACGAAAATTTATTTCCTGAGCCTGATGCCCGTCGATCTGCCTTCTACCGTTCTGCGCTGGGCGAATTCGGTGAACAATACGGTGAACGGCCTGAACGAAGAACTGAAAAGTATCTGCAAAGAGAACGGCGTAACGTACATCGACATGCACAGCGCGCTGGAGGAGGACGGGAAACTGAAAAAAGAATATTCGGAAGACGGCGTTCATTTTACACGCGCCGGTTACTCGGTTTGGGTAAAAGTACTCGAACCATTTATGGAAGAATAAACGAATCATGAGCAACGACAACGATATTTTCGACCAACAGGGCGAAGGAGAAGCGCAGCATCACGAAGAGCTTGACAAAGTGACGCATATCAAAGGCATGTACGAGAACTGGTTTCTCGAATATGCTTCGTACGTTATCCTCGAGCGCGCCGTTCCGTACGTGGAAGACGGGCTGAAGCCCGTTCAGCGCCGCATCCTGCACTCCATGTGGGAACTGGAAGACGGCCGTTACAATAAAGTGGCGAACATCATCGGCCACACGATGAAATACCACCCGCACGGCGACGCTTCGATCGGCGACGCGCTGGTGCAGCTCGGGCAAAAAGACCTGCTGATCGACTGCCAGGGAAACTGGGGAAATATTTACACCGGCGACAGCGCAGCCGCCCCGCGTTATATCGAAGCGCGTCTTTCGAAACTCGGACAGGAAATCGTATTCAACCCGAAAACCACGCAGTGGCAGAGCAGTTACGACGGACGAAACAAAGAGCCGATCACCCTGCCGGTGAAATTCCCGTTACTACTGGCGCAGGGTGTGGAAGGTATTGCCGTAGGTCTCGCCTGCAAAATCCTCCCGCACAATTTCAACGAATTGATCGACGCGTCCATCGCTTCGCTGCGCGGCAGGAAAACGGATATCGTTCCTGATTTCATCACCGGCGGGATGGCCGATTTCAGCCAGTACAACGACGGCCTGCGCGGCGGAAAAATACGCGTGCGCGCCCGGATCAAGCAACTGGATAAAAAGACGCTCGCGGTAACGGAGATCCCGTTCGGCACAACTACGGGCGGACTGATCGAAACGATTATCGCGGCCAACGAAAAAGGAAAAATTAAAGTCCGGAAGATCGAAGACAATACGGCGGAGAACGTAGAAATTTTGATCCACCTGCACCCGGAAGCTTCGCCGGATAAAACCATCGATGCACTTTATGCCTTCACGGGCTGCGAAGTGAGCATTTCCCCGAACGCCTGCATCATCGAGAACGAAAAGCCGCGCTTCGTGGGCGTGAACGAGATGCTCCGCATTTCGACCAAACGTACGCTCGACCTGCTGAAACTGGAACTCGAAATCGAAATGCACGAGTTACGGGAACAGTTGCACTTTGCTTCGCTCGAAAAAATATTCATCGAGAAACGCATTTACCGCGACATTGAAGAAGCCCGCACCTGGGAAGCCGTTCTCGAAGCGATCGACCTCGGGCTGAAGCCGTACAAGAAAAAATTCGTGCGCGAAGTTACCCGCGAAGACATCATCCGCCTGACGGAGATCCGCATCAAGCGCATTTCGAAATTCGACGCGTTCAAGGCCGACGAGCAGATCAAAAACCTGAACGAAAATATCGCCCGCGTACAAAACAACCTGGACAACCTGGTGGATTACGCGGTGAATTATTTCCGCGAACTGAAGAAAAAATACGGCGCCGGCCGCGAACGGAAAACGGAAATTCGTCCGTTCGAAGAAATCGATACACGCCAGGTGGCCGCAGCCAACGTGAAACTGTACGCCAACTGGAAAGAGGGCTTCATCGGTTCCGGGCTGAAGAAAGACGATTTCGTTTTCGACTGTTCCGATCTCGACGAAGTGATCGTTTTCCGCCGCGACGGCGGCATGATGGTGACCAAGGTGAGCGAAAAAACGTACGTCGGGAAAGACATCATGCACATCCAGATTTTCAAACGTAACGACGACCGCACTGTGTATAATATGGTGTACCGTGACGGCCTGAAAGGAAACGTGATGATGAAACGTTTTTCGGTAACCGGCATCACGCGCGATAAAGATTACAGCCTGACGCGCGGAACGAAAGACTCGAAAGTATTCTACCTGTCGATCAACCCGAACGGGGAATCCGAAATCCTGAACGTTTACCTGCACCCGAATTCCGGTGCGCGCAAGCTCGAATTCGACGTCGACCTCACGCAGCTCGCCATCAAGGGACGTGATTCGCAGGGCAATATCCTGACCCGCTACCAGGTGCAGAAAGTAACGCTGAAAGAGAAAGGCAAATCCACCTTCGGCGCACGCAAAGTATGGTTCGACGATTCCGTCCGCCGCCTGACCTACGATGTAAAAGGAACCTTCCTCGGCGATTTCGGCCCGGAAGATAAAATACTGACCATCACGCAGAGCGGACATTACCGGCTCACCGGCATCGACCTGACCACGCATTTCGACGAGGACATGATCCTGATCGAAAAATTCGATCCGAAAAAACCGGTCTCGGCCATTTACTGGGACGGTGAAAGCAAAACGTATTTCATCAAACGGTTCATCGTAGAACCGAGCGAGAAAAAACGGCTCTTCATCACGGAAGCGGAAGGTTCGAAACTGGAAGCGGTAAGCACATCGAGAAGCCCGGTGGCGCATGTGAAGTTCGGCAAGGAAAAAGGCAAGGAACTTCCCCCGGAAAAAATAGACGTTGAAAGTTTTATCGAGATACGTAACCTGAACGCGAAAGGCAATAAACTTTCGCCCAGCAAGGTGAAGGAGGCCGACCTTATCGACCCTTTCGCCGAGATTCCTCAGGAAGAGCTGGCTGAGGAAGAGAGCGGGTTGTCGCCCATGGATAAGCTCAGGAAAGAACAGGAGAAGAAGGGTCCGCCAAGGTACCCGGGGACGGAAGAGCAGTTGAAGATTTTTTAAACGTCGTTCTCGGCTGCCCCGCCTCCCAAAGTTGTACGGCGGGCAGGCGCTCGAACTGACGAGTTTGTGGAATACAGCTGTTCTTCCTGGTCTGCAAATCAATAGTGGGTATTGGGAGTTCAAAATTCTTCCGGCAGGATTGCAACTACGCCTGTGCGGGTTATCCGGCGGAGCAGGTTTTACAAAATTTAACAGCCGCGCAAAATCACTTTGCCGTAAATTGCAGGAAATGAAACCCCTCATTTTTATATTCCTGTTCCTGCTTTCTCTCGTTTCCTGCTCTTCACCTTCAGAGGAAAAGAAAACCACGGATTCCATTTCAAAAACCGAAGAAAAAGAAACGGAAACTCCCGATTCCAGCCTCACGTACGCGATCATCAAAGAAAGAAAAAGCAAGCCGCTGGGCAATCTCACGCTGAAAAAGGAAGTCGATTCCTGTATCCGGGAATCCGGCGATATGCAGATCGATGAAGCCGTCAACAGCATGCTCGATCTTACCAAAGAGCACTTGAATTTCAGTTTCGGTGCCACGGGAGAAATTCCGGGCCGGCCTTTGCAGTTCAACGAGAACTGTGTCGGTTACGCTGATTTTTTCAATATGCTGATGAATTACCTGGTCGAACAAAAAGGCTGGCAGAAGCAATACGTCTGCAAACATTATGTCGGGAAAATTTATTTTGACGGCACCAACCTGAACGCGCTGTTCAAGAACGACCCGTTTTTCAAAGACCACGATTTCAACGTGATCAAAAACCTCCGGGGCGGAAACGATATTGCGGTTGACCCGAGCTTGTATGAGTATTTGGGGATGAAGCGAGTGGCGTTGAAGAACAAGTAATTAAACTTCGAAGCTAACCGATACTTTGCAGGGGCGATTCAGTGAATCGCCCCGATGAACTCCATACCTCTTCCCTGCGGAGTTTACACTTCCTCCACAAAATACATATCAATATTCCCCTTATTCTTCGCACTCACTTTCCCGCGGTAATCGCAGCGGAATTTGTTTTTCACCAGCTCGTAAGTAGAGCCTGAAATATTGACGCGGTCGATCTCCCCGCTCGATTCCATCCGCGCAGCGGTGTTCACGGAATCGCCCCAGATATCGTAAGCGAATTTTTTAATGCCGACCACGCCCGCCACTACCGGCCCGGAATTGATCCCGATGCGGATATCCCATTCCACTTCGTTCGCCAGTTTTTTCTTCCGGTTGAATTCACGGATGAAATTGCGCATTTCCAGCGCGGCCTCTACAGCGTGCTGCGCGTGTTGCGCATCTTCTTCCGGCAAACCGGCCGCGCACATGTACGCATCACCGATGGTTTTGATCCGGCTCAGGCCGTATTGTTCGCAGATATTATCGAAACCGAGGAAAATTTTATCCAGCGTTTCCACGATCTCGCCCGGCGACATGGTTTCGGCGATGGTCGTAAACTTCGCGAAGTCGGTGAACACAATGCTCACTTCATTGAACAACCGCGGTTTCGACGTCCCTGTTTCTTTCAGTTCGGCCGCGACCGTAGTTGGCAGGATATTGAGCAGCAGCCGTTCCGATTTCTCTTTCTCCGCGTGGATGATCTTCTGGTCTTCCAGGATAACCTGGTTCTGCCGGGCGATGCGGCTGTTCTTCTTGCGCAGCTGCAACACGACAACAATGATGAACAGGATGAGCAAACCCAGTCCGCCGATCAGGATAAACAGGTTGCGCGTGCGGCTTTTTTCCTGCGCGAGTTCCAGCTCACCGATCTTGCGTTCTTTCTCCGAAAGATTTTTCAAACGTTCCGCTTCCTGCGCATTCAGTTTTTCTTTTTCAAGCTGCAGTTGCTGGATTTGTTTCTCGCGGTTGAGCAGCGCGATTTCCGAATTCTGTTTTTCAAGCTGGCTCGACTTCTGCAGCAAAGCGAGCTGCGCCTTGGTTTCGCGGGCCAGCAGTTCCTGGTTACGCAGTTCCGAGGTTTTCAGCATACTTTCTTTCTGGAGCACATTCACACGTTCGGTTTCCAGGTTTTTCTCCGTGGTCAGCTTGGCGATCTCCAGGTCTTTCATTTCTTCGGCCACGTGCAGCAGGCGCATTTCTTTTTCGAGACGTTCGAGCAGGAACTGCTGTTGCAAAACTTCATTCATCCGCTCCTGCTCGGCCCTGTCCACCGAATCCTTCAGGCCGAGGTGACGTTTAAACGCAGTCAGCGCATCCTCATAATCGTGCAGCGACTGGTGAATGAGCGAAAGAATTTCATAACTGTCGACCAGCACGGCGGTATATTTATTTTTCGATGCCTGCCCGATCGCTTTTTCGCAGGAATTCATCGCACGGTAATTGTCGCCGGCCTGGTAATAGACAAGTGCGAGGAAATTATTCACCCGCGCTTCTTCTTCAAAACGCGATGCCGATTCGTACAGCGCGGACGCTTCGGAAAGATAACTTACCGCCGATTTATAGTCCTGCCGGTTCTGGCGCAGGATGCCGAGGCTTTGCAGCAACTGTGCGCGCAGCACAGGGTCTTTCGACGCAGAACTAAGGTCGAGCGATTCGCGGAAAAAATTTTCCGCTTCTTCCAGCTTATCGGCATACCGGGCCGAATAACCGAGGTTGTTCAGCGCGACCAGTTTTTCTTCTTTAAAACCTAAGCTGTCGGCCAGTTTGTAAATACGTTCGTTGATGTCGAATGCCTGGAGATACTGTCCCTGCTCATGCGCAAGCTCGGCCTGCTGCTGGTAGATCCAGAACAGGTCGGCGTATTTTTTATCCGCGAAGGCCGTTGCGGCTGCGCTCTGAAAACAATCTCCGGCCTGTTTCCATTTTTTCAGCCGGCGGGAAGTAACGCCGAGCTGGCGCATAATTTCATAACCCAGGGCAGGATCGTATTTTGCCGCAAGCGCCTGCGCTTCTTTGTAGGCATCTTCGGCTTTGCTGTACAAGCGGCTCGTGAAATAGAGGTTACCGGTTTCCAGCGTATGCTTCGCAAGATCGCGGTACCGTTTTTTTCCTTCCAGGTAATTCCCGAACTGGATCCGCGTGCGCAATTCGGAAGCTACCCAGCCTTTGTTCTTGTACTTGGTGATCAGGCTGCGGAATGCCGCTTCGGTTCCGCGATCGTAATTGATCTGCCTGGAAATGATGATCGCTTTTTCCAGCATTTCGGCAGCCTGGTCGGCATCCAGCGGGGCGGCCTGTGCAATAAGATATTTGACGACGGTTGAATCGTTACGCGAATTATCGCCGCCCTGCGCATGAAGCAGGCTGCAAACCAGGAGCAAAACGAAGAGGGAAAAATGCCGCATACGTTTATCAGTTCAGCGAAAACGTTATACCTAAGCTGATCACGCGTTTTTCCTGCGGAATATATTCGAGCGGATGCTTCGTAACGAAAGGTGCGCTGATGCCTTTGGCTTCCGCGTCGAGCAGGTTTTTCACGCGGATATACCCGAAAAGCCGGCGGCTGAACTGGTTGCCGAGCACGATATCCAGCGCAAAAAAACCTTCGGCCGATTTGGTCAGGATCGAATCGTTGAGCTTCACGAGCGCCCCGTTGAAATCGTCGAAATAATTTCCGTAAAGCGATACGCGGAATGTTTTGATATCCCCGTGCAGGGCCGAATGAAACTGGAACTGCGGAACCGAACGGTAAAAATCCAGCGTATCGATTCCCGCAATTTCTTCGGAACCGATATTGTACTGGCCGGCAATATCCGCTTTGAAATACCTGCTCTCGAAATGTACGTATGCTTCAAGGCCCTGCAGTTTCGAAAGCGTATTGAAATTCGAATAGCCCATGAAAAAATTCGGATCCTGCCCGGGAGGAGCCGGCCCTTCCGGGTATTCCTGCGTAGGTGTGATCGTATTGCTCATCCGGTGCGAAAAATAATGCAGGTCGATCTTCAGGTGCCGGTTGATCATGAAAATAAAACCGCCTTCGATATTGCTCAGTTGCTCGGGCTGAAGATCGGCTTCTTCACGTTTGTAACTTCCCTGGGGTTCCTGCGGAAATTTCCGGTAGCGGTAATTGTTGTACGTATAAAATCCGCCCGGCATGCGGAATCCCTGCGCATACATGCCGCGCAGGCGGATCACTTCGTTGATTTTTACAAAAGCGCCGATGCGCGGACTGAAAACGATATCCTGCCCGGCCGGCTTATCCATGCGCACGCCTGCCGTGATATTCATCCGTTTGTTTTTGTAATTGCCCTGCAGGAACGCCGAATAATCTTTCAGTTTATAACTGTTATATAAAGAGTACGGTGCGATCGAACTGCTGGTATCTTCTGAGTTCTGGACTACCCAGTTGCCTTCCGGGTTTGTTGAAAGCAGGCCTTCATCATACGGGCGGATGATATAACCCTGGTAACCGATGCCCGAACGATATGTAAAATTCACTCCGCCGAGCAGCGAGAATTTTTCCCATTTATAACCGGCCAGTTGTTCTGCATTGTAATCTTTCGACCAGGCATATGAAAAATTGCGCCCGTTGGCCAGCGGATGATCGATGCCGATATAACCGGAATTGATATCGACGAAATAACGTAAAGCGCTGAGGTTGGTGTGCAGCCAGAGTTTCTTGAATTGTTTATCGTACTGCAGTTGGAAACTGCCGATATTATCCGCTATAAACGTATTCGGATCATGGTAAGCGATTTCCTGCGGATGCGATCCGAAAGCGCTGTGATCTTCCCGGTGCATCTGGATGGCCATGAACCTGAAATTCCGGTACGTCAGCGAAGCGCCGAGCTGCCTGCTTTCGTGCGCCATTTTCGCGATGCGCGGGATCGATTTGTCGGCAGCATCGCCGGCGTAATTCATATTGTTCCCAACCTTATTCGTGTCGACCCGAATAAGCGTATCCGGCAGATTTAAATTGCGGTCGCCGATCAGCACGCTTGTTCCGAAAAGCTGGTACTGGACTACGTGTTTTCTTCCGCCGGCTTTTCCCCCGATCATCAGGTTAAATTCATTCCGGCCCGAATTCCCTACAGAAATACCGGCCAGCGCTTCTACCGGCCGTTCCACTTCCGGTATCACGAAGTTGATCACGCCCGAAAGTGCGTCGCTGCCGTAAATGGTGGATGCCGGGCCGAGAATAATTTCGATCCGTTCCGCCTGCCGCACCGGCAAGGCCGACCCGAGCGGGAAACCGGGCGCAGCCGAAGGCAATATGGGAATACCGTTGATAAGCAGTTTGGTGTACATATTGCCCATCAGCCCGCGCATCAGGAACGACTCGCCGAGATAGGCATGCGCAGGTTCCGAAGTCCGGAATCCCGGCAGCGTGCGGAGAATATCGTTCAGTGAAGTGTACCCGTTACGGATGATTTCTTCCTGCGTTATAATATACGTGCGCACGGAAAGCTCGTCGGGGTTTTCTTCGATGCGATTGGCCGCGGAAACCATTTTCTCCTTGGCCGGCTCGTAGGGTTTGATCTCTTTGGCATCCAGCGTGCGGATACGGAAAAGCGTATCGTCCTGCCCGGAAACGGGCTGGTGGAATACGGTCATGCAGGCAAATGCAAGTACGGAGATGGCGGAGAGACGGCGATCCTGGTTCATACGTCAGAGTATGATAAAGAACTGTAAAATAATGGATTGTTTTGCGTTTCAATCCTTTTTTGCGGATGCGAAACCCTCTCTCCTGGGCATCGCAGCAAATAATCCTGCTTTTCGCAGGTGCAATTTACAAGAATCAAACGTACGGGTATTAAAAAAATTGTTTTCATGGCAGGTCATAAAGTTACACACACGATGTTGATACGCTGTTGGATGAATGGTATTTTTTACCTGCGTTTTTATGCCGGCTCTTTAGCCGCAGATTACACAGATTACTTACTATCCGAAGCTGGCAGCTTCGGATAGTAAGGTACTGTTTGAATAGTCTGCGCTAATCTGCGTAATCTGCGGCTGATTTTCCATAAAGCAGCCCGAAGGAAACGGAACAAAATGACAAACCATAACCGATAATTTCGTACCTTAGCATTGATATTTACAGCGCAGCCTGACATCCCCGGCGCAACTAAAAAAAGAAACGGCACTGCCCGGATTTTGCAAACATTAAATTTTACTGCGATGAAAATCAGACTTCTCCTGCCTGCCCTGCTTTTAACGGCCGGATCACTGGCGGCACAAGAGATCAGCGCCAACCTTACCCTTTCCGCTTTCAATACGCCCGAAAACAAACCGTATATCGAAACGTATCTTTCGGTTATCGGCAATTCGATCGTTTATACGAAGCAGCCCAACGGGAAATTCCGCGGAACGGTAAACGTTTTTATTTCCATTACACAAAACGATTCGCTGAAAGGTGTAAAAAAATACACGCTCAACAGTCCCGAAATTTCCGATACTGCCAAACCGGTCAACTTTCTCGACCTCCAGCGTTTTCCTTTGCCCGCCGGTAATTACAACATCCAGCTCACCATCAGCGACCCGAACCAGGAAAAGGCCAAAGTGGTTACCAACAAGCATAATTTCAGCATCGACTTCCCGAAAGATTCCGTGCATGTTTCGCATATCGAATTCCTCGAATCCTTCAAAAAAGCGGAAGGTGAAAACGTCCTGGCGAAAAGCGGTTACGAAATGATCCCCTACGTTTCGAATTTCTACCCGCCCAACATGCAGAAGCTTACTTTTTACGCGGAAGTGTACAATGCGCAGAAGATGATCGCCGCCGAAGAAAAGTTCCTTATCCTCAGCTATATCGAATCGGCGGAAACAGGCGCGCGGATGAGCCAGTTCAGCAGTTATTCCAAACAGTCGCCCCAAAAAGTAAACGTACTGCTTTCGGAATACCCGATCGCCACGCTGCCGAACGGAAAATATTACCTCGTGGTCGAGGTCCGCAACGCCGTGAACCGCCTGCTGGCTTCCCGCAAAGAACCTTTCGAACGGCTGAACCCGGGAATACACCACAACCTCGACGATATCAGCGCGCTGAATGTTGAAAATACGTTCACCGCCCGCTACACGAACGCCGATTCGCTGGCCGAGTTTATCCGCAGCCTTCGCCCCATCAGTTCCGAATCCGAAAAACAATACGCCGAGAACCGCATCAAATCCGGCGAAGTAAAAACCATGCAGCAGTATCTTTATAATTTCTGGCTGAAGCGGAACGAAGCGCATCCCGAAGCATCCTGGTCGCTTTACCTGGTGGAAGTGAAAAAAGCGCAGAAAGAATTCGGTACGCAAACGCTGAAAGGATACCAGACCGACCGCGGCCGCGTGTACCTGCAGTACGGCGCACCCGACCAGCGTACGGTCGTTCCCAGCGAACCCAGTTCGTATCCTTACGAGATATGGCAGTATTATACCCTGCGCGCCAGCGGGAACCAGCCCAACAACACGACGCAAACCAACAAGAAATTCATTTTCTATAACCCGGACCTGGTTACCAACAAGTACGAACTGATCCATTCCGACGCCCGCGGCGAAATCCGCGACGACCGCTGGCAGCTCAAACTGAACAGCCGCGATAACCAGTCGCGCAGCTTCGACCAGACCAAAGGCACGGATCATTTCGGCAAACAGTCGAATGATTTGTACAAGGATCCCCATTAAATCCTGGCAGTCGCGCAGGCGCAAATTTGTTTGCCCCGGATTACGCATCAGGCGAAATCAGCCCGTTTTGGTCTGATGCTTTCGGTCCGAAGGACTCCTTCGGAGGATTCTCAAATCTAAGAGGCTGTTAGGAATTTGTTTTTCGAGGTTTTTAAGATGGATTTTTTGCTTAATCGACCTGCCTGCGCGTAGCCGCTACGGCGGAGGCAGGGGCGCTTTTTGAGTAAGTA
>VBWE01000003.1 GCA_006218065.1 Bacteroidota bacterium | reverse complement strand
CGGCAAAGGGAATATTCCCGGCCATGATCACCGCCACGTTGTGCATCGGTTCGCCGGAAAGATCGTAGCCGGAAGTCCACTTTTCAAGCGCTTCTTTCTGCAACTGCCGGGCAATGGAGGCCAGCATATGACGGATATTTTCTTCCGTAAACCAGCCGTTATGCTGACGCTCGCTGGCAAGCAGTTCCGCGAGGCGGGTCGCGGCCGGGCTGCCGGCTTTTCCTTCGAGTACCTGGCTGATTTTATGCCCCAGCCCGGCAAAACCGGCTATCCGTTCCGAAATATTCATACGAACAAATGATGTGATCGACCGTTGTTTCTTTGTAATTTTGCAGTCGCGTTTGCAAAACTAATAAGAACAGCAGGACAATGGCTATTAAAATAACCGAAGAATGCATCAACTGCGGGGCCTGTGAACCCGAATGCCCCAACCACGCGATTTACGAAGGCGGAGCCGAATGGCGCTTTTCCGACGGCACTTCGCTCAAAGGCATGTTCACATCCAAAAGCGGGATGACTGCAGATGCGGAAAGCCCGCAGGATCCGCAGGTTATGGATGTATATTATATCGTTACTGATAAGTGCACCGAATGCGTCGGTTTTCACGACGAGCCGCAATGCACCGCCGTTTGCCCGGTTGACTGCTGCGTGGACGACGAAGATCACCGCGAGACGAAGGAAGAACTGCTGGAAAAGAAGCAGTCTTTACACCTTTGAGTGTCTGTTTAAGCTGCAAGTACATCTTCCGATTGCCGATTTTGGATTTTCGATTGCCGATTTAATGCCTGTGCGGGTTTGCGCAAAGTCGCAAATCGGCAATCGCAGATCGAAAATCATTGCATGGCACTTTTGTTGTACAACAGGCTTATACTAACTTCGCTTTTATGGCGTTTTTAGTCCAACACATGTTTCTACGGATTTTCCCTGTACTGCTGATTTCCGTTTTTTCTTTTCAGCCGCTTGCTGCAGCCGACGGGAAAGACAATACCGCTTTGCTGCGTGTGTACGAGGATTCGCTGAAAGGTTTCGGCCGCGAGATGTTCAAGGGCAAGGACCTGTACAAGGCGATGGCGAATAAAAAATTCATCCAGCTTCTTGAAAAAGCCCTGGGCTTCGAAGGCTCGTATCAATATCCTTTTGATTCGCTGAATTTCATGGCCCGGCTGGAATCACCGGATAAGAAATTCAAAATTTTCAACTGGAACGTGCCCAAGGAAGACGGCACACACGAGTATTTCGGTTATATCCAGACCTGGGACGAAAAAACAAAACAGGCCCGCGTATTCCGGCTCATCAACAAGCAAAAAGAAATCCGGAACCCGGAAATCATGAAACTCGGTCCCGAAAAATGGTACGGCGCTTTGTATTACAAAATCGTACCGACCACTTTCCGCAAGAAAAAATCCTATACGCTGATCGGCTGGGACGGGAACAACAACCTGAGCTGGAAAAAAGTATTGGATGTGCTGACTTTCCGCTCAGATGGCACACCGGAATTCGGCGACGATGTTTTCCAGGTCGGTAAACGTTACCAGTACCGCGTGATCTATGAATTTAAAGCCGAAATGATCATGACCCTCCGCTGGGATGACCAGATGAAAATGATCGTTTTCGATCACCTCGTTCCCGAGTACCCGGGCATGGCCAATCCGCCCCCGCATTTGATCATCAACTCGTACAGCTACAACGGGTATGAATACAAAAAAGGCAAGTGGAATTTTATCGCCGATGTGAACGCGAAAAACCGCAAGGACAAGAGCGATAATAAGTATGTCACTCCACATTAAAATTCCTTCGCAATAGTCCTGTTTAAAGCAACTGCGGGAATCCATGCTGCCCGGAAGCTGGCAGCTTCGGACGAGCAGCTTATACGCCGGAAAACTGCCTTTCTGTCATACCCCTTTCTCCACCCCCTCCGGGCACCGGTAAAAACCTGACATATTGTACCGCTAATGCCCTATGGTACAGGGTTTGACTTATTTCCGGCGTAAAACATTTTAACAGGAAACAAAACACCAATCGTTATGGCAAAGATTATCGGAATCGACCTGGGTACCACCAATTCGTGCGTAGCCGTTATGGAAGGGAATGAACCCGTTGTTATTCCCAACAATGAAGGCAGGCGCACCACCCCGTCGATCGTGGCATTTGTAGAAAACGGCGAGCGCAAAGTGGGCGATCCCGCAAAACGGCAGGCTATTACCAACCCGACGAAAACGATCTATTCGATCAAGCGTTTCATGGGTCATCTTTTTGAAGAAGTAACCGAAGAAATCCGCCGCGTTCCCTACAAAGTGAGCAAAGGCGAAAACAATACACCCCGCGTGGTCATCGACGACCGCAAATACACGGCGCAGGAAATCTCTGCGATGATCCTGCAGAAAATGAAAAAGACCGCCGAAGATTATCTCGGCCACGAAGTAACCGAAGCCGTGATCACGGTTCCCGCATATTTCAGTGACTCGCAGCGCCAGGCCACCAAGGAAGCCGGTGAGATTGCCGGTCTCAAAGTACGCCGCATCATCAACGAACCGACGGCTGCCGCGCTGGCTTACGGTATCGATAAAAAACACAGCGACATGAAAATCGTGGTGTTCGACTGCGGCGGCGGTACACACGAGGTTTCAGTTCTCGAATTCGGTGACGGCGTGTTCGAAGTAAAAGCGACCGACGGCGATACACACCTCGGCGGCGACGATTTCGACCAAAAGATCATCGACTGGCTGGTACAGGAATTCAAAAACGAAAACGGCGCGAGCTTCGACCTCAGCAAAGATCCGATGGCGCTCCAGCGTTTGAAGGAAGGCGCTGAAAAAGCGAAGATCGAACTTTCGAGCGCAGCCAGCACTGAAATCAATTTGCCTTACATCATGCCGGTTGACGGCATTCCGAAACACCTCGTACGTACGCTCAGTCGTGCAAAATTCGAACAGTTGGTGGATGATCTTATCCGCCGCACCATCGATCCCTGCAAAAAAGCGCTGCAGAACGCCAACCTTTCGGTGAACGATATCAACGAAATTATTCTCGTCGGCGGATCGACGCGCATCCCGGCTATCCAGGATGCGGTTACCAAGTTCTTCGGCAAAGCGCCGTCGAAAGGCGTGAACCCGGATGAAGTCGTCGCGATCGGCGCAGCCATCCAGGGCGGTGTAATGACCGGTGAAGTAAAAGACGTACTGCTCGTTGATGTTACCCCGCTTTCGCTCGGTATCGAAACATACGGCGGCGTAATGACCCGGCTGATCGACGCGAACACGACGATCCCGACCAAAAAATCGGAAACGTTTTCGACCGCATCGGATAACCAGCCTTCGGTACAGATCGTCGTTTTCCAGGGCGAGCGCCCGATGGCAAAAGACAACCGCAAGCTCGGCGAGTTCAACCTCGACGGAATTCCGTCCGCACCGCGGGGTGTTCCGAAAATCGACGTAACCTTCGACATCGACGCAAACGGTATCCTGAATGTTTCCGCGAAAGATCAGAACACCGGCAAGTCGCATAACATCCGCATCGAAGCAAGCTCCGGCCTGAGCAAGGAAGAAATCGAACGCATGAAAAAAGATGCCGAGATGAACGCCGACGCCGACCAGAAAGCCCGCGAAGAAGTGGACAAGCTGAACCAGGCCGACGGACTGATCTTCCAGACGGAAAAACAACTGAAGGAATTCGGAGACAACCTTCCGGCCGATAAAAAAGAAGCGATCGAAGCTGCGCTCAGCGAATTGAAAAAAGCGCACGCAGAGAAAAACATCGCAGGCATCGACAGCGCGATCGCCAACCTGCAGGGCACGCTCCAGGGCATGTACGAAGCCATGCAGAACGCAGGCGGCGGACAGGGCGGCGATCCTTCAGCCGGCGGCGGCGAAAATAATTCGGAGCCGAAGGATGTGGATTTTGAGGAGATCAAGGATAATAAGTAATCGCTTTGAAAAACAAATAAAAAGGCCGTGCAGAAATGCACGGCCTTTTTATTTTTACAGGAAAACTCATTACTCCTCGTCCGCCATATTGTGATATACATTCTGCACGTCGTCATCTTCTTCGAGACGGTCGATCAGTTTCATCACTTCTGCGCGTTGTTCAGGATTGAGCTGGATGGTATTTTGCGGGATGCGCTCGAGTGAAGACGCGAGCACCTGGATATTTTTGGCTTCGAGGCCTTTCTGGAGATTTCCGAAATCGATGAACTGGCAATACACGATGGCTTCATCGTTATCGCCGAGGTCAAACGATTCGAGGCCGGCATCGATGAGTTCAAGTTCCAGTTCTTCCATATTATGGCCGGCCGTTGAAATGCGGAACACGCCTTTACGGTCGAACAGGAAATCGAGCGAGCCCGTTTTTCCGAGTTCGCCTTCGCAGCGGTTAAAATGCACGCGTACATTGGCCACGGTCCGCGTCGGGTTATCCGTAGCGGTTTCAACCAGTACGGCGATGCCGTAAGGACCGTACCCTTCGTACACCACTTCTTCGAACGCTTTTTCATCCTTGCCGGCGGCGCGCTGTATCGCGGCATCCACACGCTCTTTGGGCATGTTCACCGACTTGGCATTCTGCATCACGAGGCGAAGCCGCGGGTTGATATTGGGATCGGGACCGCCCGACTTGACGGCAATAGCTATTTCACGACCGATCTTGGTGAACGCCTTGGCCATCTTGGCATACCGGGCGAACATTTTATGCTTGCGTGTTTCGAAAATACGACCCATGATTGTAGAATTTAGAAGGACGAATTTACAAATTCATTTTAAAAACAGGCGCTAAATATCCACCACTAACCCATCATACGCCAGCCTGATGAATTCCTGCAGTTCTTTTTCCACGTCAGCATGAAAACCTATCTGGTGACTCATGTGCGTAAAATAACCCCGTTCAGGTTTCAGTTCTTCCATCAGGTCGATCGCCTGCTGCAGGGTGAAATGGGAAATATGTTCTTCGCGGCGAAGCGCATTCAGCACCAGGACTTTTGATCCGCGGATTTTTTCCTTGACTTCGTCGCTGATGAAATTCGCGTCGGTGATATAACTGAAATCGCCGACCCGGAAACCGAGTACCGGCAACTGGTAGTGCATCACTTCGAAAGGGATGAACTCCACGCCTTCCACGGCAAAAGGAATATCCGCGTGCAGCGTGTGCAGTTCGATCTGCGGGATGCCGGGATAATCGTTGTTATCGAAAATATAACCGAACTCGCGGCGGATGGCCTGCTGCACGCGCGAACTGGCGTACACGGGCATTTTCTTTTTGCAGATGAAATTAAACGCGCGTACTTCGTCCAGTCCCGCAAGATGATCTTTATGCTCGTGTGTAAAAATGACCGCATCCAGTGATTTTACTTTTTCGCGAAGCATCTGCTGGCGGAAATCCGGCCCGGTATCGATCACGAAATTTTTTCCTCCCGTTTCGATCATCACCGATGTGCGCAGGCGTTTATCGCGGGGATCTGAAGAAGCGCAAACCGCACAGGAGCAAGCCACGAGCGGAATGCCCATGGAAGTGCCGGTACCGAGAAACGTAATGCGCATGACGGTAAATTTAACCGTTTTCCTTTTTCTTTTTCTCTTCCGTCCGAAGAATACACCCGCACCGGTACGCGTTTTCGTTTTTGGATTTTTTTTGGCTTAGTTTTGGTCTTCAATGAAAAAAATACACCCGCTCACTACCGCCGGTATCGGCATGGGCACTGCTGCTGCCGCCCTGCTGTTTTCCGGCTATCAACCCGTGGCCTGTGCTTTGGCGCTTATGGCGTATTTCTTCACGCTGCCCGAAGTTCCCAAATACAGTTCACCCTACCAGTTCGTTTTTTTTCTCGCACAGGGAGCTTTACTCGGATATACGCTGGATTTCGGGCAGTACCGTTTTCCATTTTTTACGGTGATTCTTTTCCTGGTTGCACTTACGCCATTGCTGCGGCTGATTTTTTACAAACCGATGCTGCATGCCAGGTATCTCTGGGTGGAACCTCCCTTGGTTCTTATAATCCTGGCTGGCTGGTTAATCACCAATCTTATTTATCCGCAGGGCTGGCAAACCTGGTTTTACCCCTTGCCGCCGATCGGCTTTACAATTTACCTGATCGTCATTTTCCTGATTGAAGGCCGGGACCTGCTCCGGGTAGCCAAAGCTGCGGGCAATACCCGTGTTGGTATGCCTGCGCCGGATTTCGAATTACCGGACCAGTCGGGGCAAATGGTCAGGCTTTCCGCTTTCCTCGGCGCACGGCATGTGCTGCTGATTTTTCTTCGCGGCGACTGGTGCCCTTCGTGTCATGTGATGCTGCGCACCTACGAGAAAAGCAGTGAAAAACTCCGGGACAAAAAAATCCTCCTGCTGGCGATCGGCCCGGATGATCTTGGAACCAACCGGCAAATGGCCGAACGGATCGGGGTTGAATTCCGGATACTTTCCGATGTAAAACAGGAAGCAGCTATTGCCTACGGCACACACCTGGAAAAAGACCCTACAAATCGCAGCGGTTACGGCGCCGGCCTGCCCATTCCGTCCGCTTTCATCATCTGCGACCAGGGCATAATCCGTTATCATTCACGTGCTGACCAGGCGGGGGAATTTCTGAATCCGCGGATGGTATTCGATGTGCTGGAAAATATTCCTGCTGAAACAAGGTAACAACATACTGTTTCCGGCAGGTTTTGGTGAACATTTTTTCACTGCTATTGTTTAATTCCCGGTAAACATCCGGCAACGTTGTTCCTAAACGTGTATCTGTATGAAAATCGCCATCGACCTGCTTTTCATCACCATCACCCTTTTCCTCGCCATCGCATTCAGCATCGGGGTTCGCCACATGTTCGGCAAACGCAGGGGCGGGGTACTCACCGGACTGCTCATCCTGCTGCTCGGCGTGCAGGCTTTCCTGGCGCATCAGCATGTTTTCGATGATTTCAGTTCACTTCCGCCCCGCATCTTTATTATTGTCGTTCCCTGGTTCCTGGTCTCGCTCATCCTGTTGTTCCTGCCGATGACCAGCCACTGGGTGAAAAATCTTCCGCAGGCGACCCTGAGCGGGATACAGGCGTACCGCATTCCCGTGGAATTTGTGCTGTGGGGACTTTTTGCCGAAGGCATCATCCCGGAGCAAATGACTTTTGAAGGACGAAACTTCGATATCATTTCCGGAATTCTCGGCGGCATTATCGGTTTGCTGCTCTGGCGCGAAGTAAAACTGCCGAAGTTCGTTCTCCTGCTCTGGAATATTATCGGGATCGGCCTGCTGTTTAATATACTGGCCGTGGCGATTTTATCCACGCCTTCCCCGCTCCGTTATTTCATGAACGAGCCGGCGAATACCGTCGTCGCGGAATTTCCCTACATCTGGCTGCCGGGATTTGTAGCGCCGATGGCGTTTCTGATTCATGTGCTTTCTATACGGAAGGCATTGAGTTCGCGGAGATAGTTCGGAGTGGGGAGTTTTGAGTTCAGAGATTTGTACGTAAAACTCCGAACTCAAAACTCCCCACTCCGAACTATTCGAAAGACCCGCGAAGCGCATTACATTTGTCGTCACTTAAATATACTATATGCACATCTCCTTCATGGGCGCAGCCCGCACGGTAACCGGAAGCCGGCACCTGGTACATGTAAACGGGAAAAAAATCCTGCTCGACTGCGGCATGTTCCAGGACAAGGGTTCGGACAACCAGGACCGCAACCAGCATTTCGGTTTCGATCCCGCGTCGGTTGATTATGTTATTCTTTCCCATGCGCATATCGATCACAGCGGCTGCCTGCCGCGGCTGGTGAAGGATGGTTTCTCCGGTCCGATTTTCGCTACGCCCGCCACCATCGACCTTTGTGCCGTGATGCTGGCCGACAGCGCGCATATCCAGGAAAACGACGTCGCTTATATCAATAAAAAACGGAAAGCCCGCGGGCAGAAACTGCTGAAACCGATCTATACCGAAGACGATGTCCTGGAAACGATGAAACTCTTCGTGCCGGTGCATTACCGGGAAATTCATACGATCGAAAAAGGCATCAGTTTCCGTTTTACCGATGCCGGGCATATCCTCGGCAGCGCAGCAGTTCACCTGGAGCTGAAAGAAAATAATCAGACCGTGCACCTCACCTTTACAGGCGATATCGGGCGGTACCATGATCTCATCCTGAAATCGCCGGAAACTTTTCCGCAGGCGGATTATATTATTGCGGAATCCACGTATGGCGACAGGCTTCACGATGCAACCGAAGACGCCATGCAAAGCCTGCTGGATGTCGTTAAACAAACCTGCGTCGAAAAACAGGGGAAACTCATCATCCCGGCCTTCAGTCTCGGGCGCACACAGGAAATCGTGTACACGCTCAACATGCTGTGGAATGAAGGAAAACTTCCGCGGATCAAGGTTTTCGTCGACAGCCCGCTTTCGGTAAATGCGACCGAGATCATGCGCCAGCACAGCGATAATTTCAATGACGAAGTCCTCCGCAGCATGCAGGCCGATCCCGATCCGTTCGGGTTCAGCGGGCTGGAATATATCCACGAGGTGGAAGATTCGAAGGCGCTGAACAATTACCGCGGCCCCTGCATCATCATCTCCGCCTCGGGCATGCTCGAAGCCGGGCGCATCAAGCACCACGTGATGAACAATATCGGCGATCTCAACAATACGATCCTGCTTGTAGGATACTGCCCGCCGCATACGCTGGGCGGACAGCTGCTCGCGCGGAAACCGTACGTGAAAATATTCGGAAAAGAGTTCGAGGTCCGCGCGGAAGTAACGACTATCGGATCATACAGCGCGCACGCCGATTATAAAGAGATGATCCAATACCTCTCCTGCCAGGACAAGCAGAAAGTGAAGAAAATATTTTTAGTCCATGGGGAGCCGCCGGTTCAGGAAAAATACCGCGAGCATCTGAAAGACGTCGGGTTCCACCACGTCGAAATTCCCGACCAGGGCTCCCGTCATGAACTATGAACTTACCGCTTTGCAGCGGTAAATACCTCGAATACTATTAAGCTGCTTCCCGGTGGCTGTGTTCCTGGTCGCGGTTCTCGCGGGGAGAAGGCTGCCCCCGCTTCCGGCCGAAAGGCTCGTTGGTGCCGATCGCAAAGCCGGTAAAAAAGCCGGCCAGGCAAAGCAGGAAAAGCAGGATGTGTCCGAAACCGGTTACGCCTTCGTCAACGATGAACAGCAGATAAAACGGAACAAGAAATGTAACCAGGAAGATTGCAGTTGCAATGACTTTATTGATATTCATGGCTTCTGTGTATTTACCCGAAGGAATCCTTCGGAGGTGGAACCTTAGTTTATTGATTCAAAATTATCCTGCGCCGGGCTGTCCTGCCATGACGCCCGTCAAGGGAAATCATGACTTTTGTCATACTTTTGGCCCTTCAGAGGCTGTTTCGTATGGTTTTTAATTCGGCGACGTTCGGAGTTTTCCTGCTTCTTGTATTTTTCGCATACTGGTTCCTCTTCCGGAAATCGCTGCGCCTGCAGAATTTTTTCCTGGTCGTGGTCAGCTATATTTTCTACGGCTGGTGGGACTGGCGTTTCCTCGGTTTGATCGCCATCAGTTCGCTCTTCGATTTTTTTATCGGGATGGGTATTGAAAATGCGCAGACGCAGGCCCGGAAAAAAATATTGCTGGTCACCACGTTAGTGCTCAATCTCGGGCTGCTCGGCTTTTTCAAGTACTTCAACTTTTTTGCCGATTCGCTGGTTGCGCTTTTCGGTTCGATGGGCATACAGATCGACGGGCCTGCTTTCCGGATATTGCTCCCGGTAGGAATTTCCTTTTACACGTTCCAGGAACTGAGTTACACGATCGATATTTACCGCGGAAAACTCAAAGCCACCCGCGACCCTGTCGCATTTTTCGCATTCGTGAGTTTTTTTCCGCAGCTTGTCGCCGGCCCGATCGAGCGCGCCAAAAACCTGCTGCCGCAGTTTTACGAACCGAGAACTTTCAGCCGCGGGATTGCCGTAACCGGTTTACGGCTTATGCTCTGGGGCTTTTTCAAAAAAGTGGTGATTGCCGACCGCCTCGCGAAATTCGTCGACCCGGTTTACCTCGATCCTGCAAGCTTCGACGGGAGCAGCATCGTGCTTGCCGCGGTATTTTTCCATATCCAGGTGTATTGCGATTTTTCCGGGTACAGTGATATTGCACGCGGTTGCGCCCGGCTCTTCGGTTTCGAGCTGATGAAAAATTTCGACCGGCCCATTTATGCTTCCTCGCTGCGTGATTTCTGGAGGCGGTGGCATATTTCACTCACATCCTGGTTTAAAGATTATCTCTACGTCCCGCTGGGCGGCAGCCACAAAGGAGTGACGAGGGCGCTGCGAAACATCATCCTCGTCTTTCTCGTTTCCGGTCTCTGGCACGGCGCGCAATGGTCGTTCGTCATCTGGGGACTTCTCCAGGGTACCATGATGTGCGTGGAATTCCTGCTGTCTCCGAAGATCAAGCTGCCTAAAATCGGCGGATTCATCCTCGTAACGCTTTTCACGATCTACACGCTTATCTTTTTCCGGGCCGGCACATTCGAAAACATTGCGATCATTCACCAGAAAATTTTCAGCTCCTGGGAATCCGTTTCCACTTTGGGACATAACCTGCTCCAGGTTTACGGCAGCGCACTATTTGTTACGATCCTGCTGCTTGTCACCGCCCTTTTCCTGCTGGCCGACAGGTACCAGGAACGCGTAGCCGGAGCTTTATATAAAACCAACAGGCCGGTTCGCTGGGCTTTTTATTATGCCGTGCTGATCCTGATCCTGCTGCTCGGCGTAAATGATAACGCACCTAATTTTGTTTATTTTCAATTCTGATCCATGCGGAAGTTTTTGATCCAGGTCGCTTTGTTTTCCATTCCGCTCGTTGCGGTTACCGCAGGTATTTTATTCTTAAAGGCCCCGGAAAAATTTCAATATACCTATCTCAGAGACGATTGTGATGCACGCGGCTGGTGGCTTTACCAGCGGCTCTTCACGCAGGAGAAACCGGTGGATATGGCTTTTATCGGGACTTCCCGCACCATGCGCGGAGTAAATGATTCCCTGCTTGAAGGGTACCTCGATTCGGCAGGAAATCACAGCAAGGTGCTGAATGCCGGGTATTGCCGTTTCGGCCGCGACCTGGAAGCGCTTGTTGCCGGCGATATCCTACAGACAAATCCCGGCCTGAAAAAAATAATTATCGAGGTCAATGAAAAAGAAGGCATCAGCGGACACCCGGTTTATTACTGCCTGGCCGATTCACGTGAACTGCTGGTGCCGGAATCGTTCGTGAACCAGGAGTATTTCGGCAATATCTATAAAGGTTTCTCTGTTCGTCTCGATTACCTGCGCCGTAATTTCCTGCAGACCGAAAAACCGCTCCGGCCCGGCATCGCGCAGTTCGGTTGTGTGCATACCGATCACCGGGCCGATACTGCCGACCTCCTGCAATCGAAAAAACATTGTTTTGAAAATCCCTGGAACAAAGCGCCCGGCTCCTGGAAAAAATTTCAGCTCCGTTATACCTTCGCCTGGCTGAATCACATCGTGCAACAGGCGAAAGAACAGGGTTGCGAAATCGCTTTCCTTTACCTGCCTGCTTACGGCTGCGGAAATGCAGCGCCCCGTGAACTGGAATATTACAAACAATTCGGCGACGTATTTATTCCTCCTTTATCCATACTGGACAAGCCGGAAAACTGGTCGGACCACGACCATTTCAACAGCAACGGATCGCGCGAACTCACGCGCTGGCTGTACGAATCGCTCCGATAATAAACTGTTTAAAATTCCTGGCGGAATACTTCTCTTGTACCAGCAAACTTTGAAATTTCCCGGAACATAATTTTAAACAGTTTCCGGAAGTGCGAGCAGCGGCAGGTGTGCATGCCTCAGCATTTTCTGCGTGTGCGTGGTTCCGAACAGGCGCTTAAAAATATTGTGCCGGTGCGGCAGAACAACCAGGAGATCGGCGTTCTCTTCTTCTACAAATTTGTTCAGGCCTTCAATGGTGTCGTCGTTTTCCAGCAAGAGCATTTCATGCCGCATACCTTCAAAATCATGCTCGAGGCGAACGCCGGCAACCGCTTTTTCCATCGAGGGCGTTTCGTTTTTGTGCAGCATGCTCACCAGGAGCACCTTGGCATTGTTCATGTTTGCAAAACGGCGGAGTATGTCGTACTGCGGATGTTCATCTTTATGCAGGTCGCTCGCGAACACTATTTTCTTAAACGGGCGCCAGGTCGCTCCGCCGGGAATGGCCAGCACAGGCAAACCGCAGCGATGTATCACCTCGTGCGCAGCGCCGCCGAAAATACCGACCGCGTTGCCTTCTCCGCGCGTACCCATAACCACAAGACCGGCTTCGTTTTTTTTAGCTGCATCTTTCACTTCGTCGGTCAGCAAACCCGTGGTGACTTCCACCGCGGTTTCAATTCCAAAAACCTTGTTGATTCCTTCGGCTTCTTTTTTAAGCCGTTCCAGCGCGATTTTCTCAATCTCCGCGACATCATAAGCCATGATCGGAACTTCGCCCGTTGCAACAGGCAGATGGCATACGTGAAAAAGAATCAGTTTCGTTTCGGCTGCTTTCGCAAGACCTGCGGCATAGTGAGCCGCGTTATTTCCCGAACTTGAGAAGTCGGTACATGCCAGTATGTTTTTCATGATGCAAAGTGGTTTGATGGTGGAAGTTTTTTGGTTTTCATCCGCCGCTCCAGCTCGAGCGCTTTCGGAAACAGGATATCGTGTTCGATGTTGATGTGCTCCAGGTAATTTTCGGTAAGGTTGTTTATTTCATCCAGCAGCACATGCAGGGTCGGTGAACAGTCGCTCGTATCGATTTCCCCGACGGTTGCTTTCAACTGATCCAGTATCGACTGGTGCCTGCGGTGTTCCTGCTTCATCAGGCTCACCGGCCCGTCGATCATCGGAATCTCCACGCCGTTCTGTTCTTCGATTACTTCATTGATCTGCATTTCCAGCCGGCGGATATAAGGAAAGAGAATAAACTCCTCTTTGCGCAAATGCTGTTCCGCTTCTTCCCTGAACAGTTCGAGCGAAAAACGAAGTTTCCGGACCGCAGGATTCCGTTCACTGTCTATTTTTTCAACCGCATGCAGGTGAACGAAAATAGCCGGAAACAAATTCCGGCAATACAAATTATGCTTCACAACAAGGTGATCGCATATATCCGAAACACAAAGTGCGGATATTTTTTCGTGAAGATGCTGATTGATAGCCATAACAAACCAATTTATTCCCCAAAATTAGGCTGGTTGTTACGGGCATGATATGACCTGCGTCAGTTACGCCTATGATAATCCTCAAAATGAAAGATTGCTTTAAAACTCCTCCGGGTAACTGTTACAAAATGAACGTCTTTTTTAGTCGGAGTAGTTACTACTAAGCGGCAGTCGGCAGCGGCAGGGACAGAAACATGTATGCTTCGTCAAAGACGAAGCATAAAGATGTCCGGCATTCCTCGCCGACTGCCGCTGCAAACTGCCGCTTGATCTACTCCGACGCATAGCAACAGTTTTCCTGTAAAACGGCTCACCGGAGGAGTTTTAATCGTTAATTGTTCACCAGCGTCAGCAGCGGGCGGTGTGTGCCTTTCAGCACTTTCTGCGTTTGCGTGGCGCGCATCATGCGGATAAGGAAATTATGCCGGTGCGGAATAATCACCACGAGGTCGGCATTGTGGTTATAGGCAAATTCGTTCAGGCCGTCCACCAGGCTCTCGTCTTCCGTAAGCTGGAGGCGGTGCGTTATATCCGCATAACGGTGTTCCAGTTCCACACCGGCGATGGCTTTTTCCACTCCCGGTTTTTCGCCGGGGCTCAGTACGCTCACCAGCAGCAACTGCGCATTGAACCGGTTGACTAAGCTGCGAAGCAGGGAGTCGTCGAATTGCTCGCCGCGCTGAAGATCGCTGGCCAGCACTATTTTTTTAGGCGGCGTAAATGAAATGCCCATCGGCACAGCCATCACCGGGCGTGTTGCGGAATGCATCAGGTCGTACACCAGTCCGCCCACAAGGCCGCTGCCGGCAGCCGTTTCGCGTGCGCCGGTTATGATTAACCCCGCATCGAAACGTGAGGCGGTCGAAACGATTTCTTCTACGGGCAAACCGGTTACACATTCCGTGCGCGGTTCCATCCCGTGTTCTTTTTTCAGCTGGGCGGCCACAGCGTCCAGTTTTTTACGCGCTTCCGCCTCGCGCTGTTTTTCATCCGTTGTTTTGCTTGTTTCCTGCCCGGTAGCGCTTACCGAACTGTGACTGGCATGAAAAAGGATGAGTTCGGCATGAAAAGCCAGGGCCATCTGTGCAGCGTAACGCACGGCATTATCACTGCCTGCTGAAAAATCAGTGCAAACAAAAATCGGTTTCATGGGAGCGTTGTTTTGACGGTTTGCTTTTTTTTCGGATTCGGTTGCTCCCTGCAGCGGGAGATCGAGCAATCCTGTTTTCGGAATAATGATGTCGCGTTCTACGGAAAACAATTCGCGGCTCAGCGCATCCAGTTCACGAAGCGCCTGGATCAGGTGTTTGGCCGAAGGTGAAATATCAACCGGTATATTGTAGTTCGAAGTAAGCTTACGCAGGTTGTCAAGTATCTTTTCCACTTCGGCCTGCCTGCCGCGCGCACGTTTGGCGAAAGAAACCGTTTTTTCATCCGCGAGCTGCGAGACATCGCTTTCCGAATATTTTCCGCGGTAGCGGAGAAAAGGAAGCAGGATATGAAAATCAAAAAGCAGGTACTGCTTCAGTTCTTCCGTGATTTCCGCCGTAAGCCGCTCCAGCCGGGTCATTTCCGGGATGGACGTGCTGTCGATTTTAGCCGCTGCGCGCGACTGGATAGCCAGTTCGGGAAACAGGTCGCGGATCAGGGCATGGTGATGCTGCTCCAGGTGGTCGCAGAGTTCGGTTACAAGCCATTCGGCATAACCGGCTTGGGTTTGCTTATTCATAAAATACGGTCCAGTTAGATACCCGCTTGGCTCAGTCTCTCTCCCAGTGCGGAGGCGGGTATTGTTTACTCAAACTTAATCAAAAAGGGAGGAAGGGAACTCCCGGTTATACTGTTTAACGTCTTTTTACGGCCGGAAATTGTACGGCCTGTCAGTCACTCATGTTCGCCGTGCGGATAAGTTTGGCCAGGTCGAGTACCTTGATTTTTTTTCCGTTCAGCCCGATCAGTTTATCTGTTTTGAAATCGGAAAGCAGGCGGATCACGGTTTCCGTTGCCGTTCCCACGATGTTCGCAATCTCTTCCCGCGTCATCGTTACGTTCAGCGTCTGGCCGTCGGCTTCGAAACCGTACGTTTCCTTGATGAACAGCAGGGCTTCTGCAAGCCGCTCTCTCACGGGTTTCTGCGCAAGATCGGTGATCTGTCTTTCGGCGCTTCGCAGTTCACTCGACAAAAGTTTGATCAGCTGGAGCGAAAGGCTGGCGTTTTTTTCCACCAGGCCGAAAAAAGTGCTGCGCGGGATAAAACAAACCGAAGCATCTTCGAGCGCGGTGGCCGTGAGCGAATAGGTATCGTTGCTGAGCAGGGCACGGTAGCCCATGATATCGCCGTCTTTGGCCAGGTGTACGATCTGCTCGCGGCCTTCATCGCCCAGCATGGTGAGTTTCACCTTGCCGGAATTCACGCAGTACAATCCGTGTGGACGGCTTCCTTCGCTGAAAATGACCTGTCCTTTTTTGAAATGCTGGCAATGCTTGGTCGTATCCAGCTCATGAACCTGGTCCTGCCCGATGGAACAAAAGATTGATTTATACCGTGCCTGGCAATGCTCACATTCAGGCTGTGCAACCTTTTTCTGCATTTCCGTGCAGTTTTTACCCGCAGTAACCGGTTATGATTTTACAACCTGCTTAACCAGGTCGGCCGCTTCCTGCAACTGGATGGCGGAATAGACTTTCAGGCCAGACTGTTCGATGATTTTTTTGGCTTCTTCGGCATTGGTTCCCTGCAGGCGGACGATGATGGGCACCTTGATATCGCCGATGTTTTTGTACGCGTCCACGATGCCCTGTGCAACACGGTCGCAACGCACGATACCACCGAAAATATTGACGAGGATGGCTTTTACGTTCGCGTCTTTCAGGATGATGCGGAAAGCCTGTTCCACGCGGGCTGCATTGGCAGTACCGCCTACGTCGAGGAAATTCGCCGGGTCGCCCCCGGCCAGTTTGATGATATCCATGGTGGCCATGGCCAGTCCTGCGCCGTTTACCATACAGCCCACGTTCCCGTCGAGCTTCACGTAATTCAGGCCGTGACTGTCGGCTTCCACTTCGGTCGGATCTTCTTCGAGTACATCGCGCATCGCTTCGATGTCCTTGTGCCGGAAAAGCGAGTTGTTGTCGACGGTTACCTTGGCATCCACGGCGATGATTTTATCGTCGGAACTTTTCAGCACGGGATTGATCTCGAAAAGGCTGGCGTCGATGGATTCGTATGCTTTGTACAGGTTGGCGATAAACTTCGTCATGTTCTTGAACGCGTCGCCCGACAAGCCGAGGTGGTATGCTATTTTGCGGCACTGGAAATCACGAAGCCCGACAGCGGGATCGATCTCTTCTTTGAAGATCAGGTCCGGCGTCGTTTCAGCCACATGCTCGATATCCATTCCGCCCTGCGGGGAATATACGATCACGTTACGGCCTTTGGCGCGGTTGAGCAGTACGCTCATGTAAAATTCTTTCGGTTCAGAAGGGCCGGGATAGTACATATCTTCCGCGATCAGCACTTTGCTTACTAATTTGCCTTTCGCGCTGGTTTGCGGCGAAATGAGGCGCATACCGATGATGGCGCCGGCTTTCTCCTTTACTTCATCCAGGTTCTTGGCTACTTTCACCCCGCCGCCTTTTCCGCGGCCCCCGGCATGAACCTGGGCTTTGATGATGACGATGTTTTTGCCCGATTGCTGCTGAATGGTTTTGGCTGCTTCCACAGCCTGCTCGACGGTTTCTGCCACAATGCCTTCCTGGATCGGAATGCCGTAGCCTTTCAGAATCTGTTTTCCCTGGTATTCGTGAAGGTTCATATCGACGTGTTTTTTAGGTGCCGGGGCTCAAAAATACAAGGAATTTGCCTTGGATAGCTGCCTGTTGATATTTTGGGAGAAATGACTTTCCGGGAGGCTGATATGTGTCTTTAATCCGGCCGTAGTATTATGGTTTTCCGAAGCCGGCATAACGCCCAATACCAAACGCTCAACGCTCAATGAACAATTAATCTATCCGATGAACCTTATTATTGAGCGTTTGGCATTGGGCGTTTTTATTTCAACTGTCCCGAAGGGATATTCACCTCTTTGCAATATGGGCGTTATCCAAAACCGGCGGCTCCGGATGACCAATATAATCTGCAACAAACGGTAACTTTTTTACCCTTCAGTCATCTACTTAACAACTTGTTATAAAACCGTTCACAACAATTAACAACCTGCCATCTAAAAAACAAGACATTTCCACCGCTCACCACGTACTTTTGAACCAGCGTCACCCTCCACTCTCTATGAAACACGGTTTTTTCCTCTTCCTCTTCAGCCTGGCCGGTATTTGTCATGCCCAGCAGAACTCCGCCGACACGATCGTCCGGAAGATATTACAGGCTCACCGTGTTACCCAGGCCCCGCGAATCGACGGGATCCTGGACGAAGCCGACTGGCAGCAGGCCGAAGTCACCTCCTCTTTCCGGCAAAGTTCCCCGATCCAGTATGCCGCCGTTTCGCAGAAAACCGAAGCGCGGATCATGTACGACAATACGGCCATCTATATCTCGGGGATGCTTTACGATACCCAGCCCGACAGTATTATGAAACAGCTCGGCGTGCGCGACGGTTACCTTACCGCGGATAATTTCCGTGTCGTTTTCGATACATATAATACCCAGCAGGATGCGTATGACTTTACCGTTACCGCTTCCGGCGTTCAGAGCGATTCCCGTTTCTCGGACTATAATTACGATGCCGTCTGGAAAAGCGCTGTAAAAATGCTGCCCAACGGCTGGAGCGTGGAAATCGCCATCCCCTATTCCGCCATCCGTTTTCCCGCGCAGAAAGAGCAGGAATGGGGACTGCAGATCACCCGCAATATCCAGCGCGCACAGGAGTTCGACCAGTGGGCCATTACTCCGCGCGAAGCGCAGAACGGGCAGAAATACTGGGGCATCCTGAAAGGCATTACCGGGGTGGATGTACCGGTCCGGCTTTCCCTTACGCCATACGCCACGGGAATCTGGGACAAAGACGGCGCAGCGGGTGAAACAAAAGGCTCGGCCAGTTTCAGCGGCGGCCTCGACCTGAAATACGGTATCAACGAAAGCTTTACCATTGACGCCACGCTCCTGCCCGATTTCAGCCAGGTGCAAAGTGATGCCGTGGTAAAAAATCTCCGCGCATTCGAAGTGCAGCTGGAAGATAAAAGGCCGTTCTTCCTGGAAGGCACCGACCTGTTCAGCCGCGGCGATCTTTTTTATTCGCGGCGGATCGGGAAAGCACCTTCGCTTTTTTATGATGCACCTTATATGCTGAATACCGATGAAAAACTGGTACGGAATCCGTCACGCGCTAAACTGCTCAATGCCACAAAAATGTCGGGAAGAACAGCCAACGGGCTCGGGCTGGGTATCCTGAATGCTATCGTGGACAATACGTATGCTGTTGCCCAGGATACGCTGACAGGTGAAGAACGCAACATCCTGACCGAACCGCGTTCGAACTACAATATTTTCGTGATGGACAAGCAGATGAAAAACGGTTCGTCGGCTTACCTGATCAATACCAACGTGATCCGTGCGGGCGGATACAATCATTCCAACGTTACCGGTGCAGGGCTGTCCATCAACAACAAGAAAAATACCTGGAACATCAACGCTTCCGGCGCGGTCAGCAACATCCTTGAACCGATCGATACGCTGCAGGCGCAATTCAATTCCACGCTCGGTTATAAATATAACATCCGCCTGGCCAAAAACAGCGGCAAATGGCAGTACGGCATAAACCGCAATGAGAACCCTGGGTTGCCTATTATCTCTTCAAACCTTGGAAAAAGCTGCTGCAGGGCAACGTGGAACTGAGCATGAATTATCAGAACAATATTCTGACCGGTGAGCGGAACCAGTTCGGCATCAACCTGTTTTCGTGGGGCATGTTCAAAAACTTCAGCAATACATATATCGGAACCTATATTGCACCGGTTGATGAACGCGATTATTATGAACCGCGAACGCCGGGCCGTGTTTATGTACGCACCGGTTTCACGAATATTTTCGGCGGCTTCAATACCAACTCGAATAAAAAAGTCAGTTTTAATTTCAACTACTACGGTGGTATTACCAATGAAATTCCCGGGACTATCCCGCGCAACCCCTGGGGCGGGGCAAGTATATTCACGAACTGGCGTGCGGGAAACCGGTTTACGTTAACCTACGGACCGGATTTTCACCGCGACTATGGCGACCGCGGCTGGGTGAACACCGAAAACGACGGAACCATTGTTTTCGGCCGCCGCGTGATCCAGAACATTACCAATACGCTTTCGGCATCATACGTTTTTATGCGCGATATGTCGCTTTCCGTAAATGGTCGCCATTACTGGGCTACCGGGCATTACCTCGGTTATTACGTTTTGCAGGAAGACGGGAACCTGCACGATTACATCAACTATGCCGGTAACCACGACTTCAGTTTCAACTCGTTCAATATCGACATGGTTTACAAATGGATATTCGCACCGGGCAGCACGCTCAGCATCGCCTGGAAACAGAATATCCTGAAAGAAGATCCGCAGATCGATTACAATTTCATCCACAACCTGAGCGGTACCGTCCAGGCTCCGCAGTACAATTCCATCTCGGTTCGCGTGCTGTACTACCTCGATTACCTGTATATCAAGAAAGCGCTGGGGAGAAAGAAAAATTAAAAATACTTCACCATGATGAAATCCTCCATCAGGTAACCGCCGCCGATATCGAAATCCTTCACTTCTTCTATCCGGAATCCCAGCTTGAAATAGAAATTAACGGATTTGAAATTTTTCCGGTTCACCGTAAGCCGCATCTCGCGCATGCCGGGAAACAGCGCGGTTGTTTTGTGAAACACGTCCGTCCCGATCCCTTTCCGCTGATCGTTCGTTTCGATGTAAAATTTATGCAGGAAATACCGGCTGCTCTCTTTTGTGCTCAGTGAAATATACCCGACCGGTTTTTCTTTTTCGCGAACGAGGAAAAACACGTGCCCGTCTTCCATCTGCTGGTGCAGCGCCGCGGGTGAATACATCAGCGCAAGCATATAATTCACCTGGTCCTGCCCGATAATAGGCAGGTAATGATCGTTCCAGATCCGCCGGGCCAGTTCCGAAATAATATCCGCGTCGTTTCTGCCTGCTTTATCCAGTTTGATATCGGTCATGAGGTAAAAGTAAATCCTGAATTTTCAAATACCAAAAAACAACTCCCAAAAACCAATCTCCAAGCAGCAACGATTCCAATTACTTCACTATAACGGTTTCGGGGTTTAGCGTAGTGAGGGGATTTCGGAGGACTAACCTGTCAGCCACCACTGATATTTATTAATTATTAAAAATTTCTGCCACAACTTTCGTCCCGCTTTTGGGAAGTCATTGTTATACACATTATTTAAAATTCTTAAAGAACTCCGAGTCAATCTCATAAATAGTCACTGGTTTCATTCCAATTTCATACTTTTCAAATAGGGATATTAATCTTTCTCCGTCTATTAGTTCAATAGGAGGAACTCCATCACGGGAAGCTTCTCTTTTTGATTCATTAGTAAATCTGCCAGTTGTCAAAATCAAGCCTTTGTCTGCTCTTCCTTGCATTGCACCACGAAAATCTCGCACGTGATGTGGGGCCACGCTATCTTTATATCTTTTGCATTGGAACACAATGTTGAAATTAACAACATCATTTAGTTTAATAATTCCTATTCCGTCTATTCCTTGATCGTTACTACCGCCAGTAATCACAATATCATGTATTCCAATTTCAGTCAAGAAGCGTTTACATATTTTTTCAAACCCTGATGCAGATAGATTTTTTAGTATTTCTATCAACTGAATTGCGTGTGCTTCGTCTTCAACTACTTCATCATCTATTTTGTCCTCTTTTGACTTAGACTTTTGTGAGGATCCTTGTTTAAATTGTTTATGTACATTTCTGAAAAGGGTATAAACCTCGTCATCAGACATATGAGACTCAAAACCTTTTTTTGTCAGTTGCCAAACACCATGTCTGCCACTCTCAATTAATCCAGCCTTGCTAAGATAAAATCTAGCCCACTGAATTCTATTTTTCACCCGCGAACCTCCCGAGGGAAGGGTTTTTGAAACTGCGTCCTCTGTAAGTTTTAGTCTCTGTATTACCTTATCAATAATGTCGCCAACATTGCCTGAACCTCCATTTTCCTTGAGAGTATCGAGGAGAGGGTTCATGTATGTCAAAAATTGAGGTCCTTTCATAATTTTAATTATTGCGTATGGCTTGTGCATAAGCACTATCCCATCAAATTTACAATTCCAAACTAATAAAGCAAAGTCTCTAATTTTGTTGATCTTCAAGTAAACTATTTGGCAACAAACATTTGTAAACGATTATTAATAGCACGGTACCATGGTGGCTAAGCCTGTCAACGTCATGGATAGAGGGTTGGCTTTTGAGGGTTGGCTTTTGAGAGTTGCTGTTTGAAAGTCGGTATTTGTTACTTTAGTTCGCATTATGCCTGCCGACTCCTTATATGAACTGATCCGTTCGATGAACGCCGAAGAAAAACGCGCGTTCAAGATCCAGGCGAAAAAATATTCCCCGAAAGACGGCAAAAAGTATCTCCGGCTTTTCGATTTTTTCGACGGACTGCGCGATTACGATGCGAAAAAAGTAAAACAGGCCCTTGCCCACCAGTCTCTCGGCAACCAGCCGCACGTTACCAAAGCATACCTCACGGAACAGTTGCTGGAAGTGCTTGTACGGAAATACGAGCACGAAGATTTTCACTACGATTTCCAGCGCCGGCTGGCGCATGCCGACGTGCTGTTCGCGAAAGGTCATTACGATGCCGCGCTGAAACGGGTACGCAAACTTTCCATCCTCGCTGAACAGTCCGGGCGGCCGCTGCTCGTGCTGCAGGCGGGACAACTCATCGAAAAAATCACCATCCGGCTCAGCGACCCGGAACTTTTCGGCGAGCTCCTGGAGAAAGAATTGGTCAGGCAGAACAAAGCGCTGCAGCAGCACGAACTATACCTGCATTACCGGAAAATTTCCATGCAGCTTATTTTTCTCGTCAGCAGGCAGTCGGCATCCACGCTCAGCAAAAAGCAGGAACTGGATTTAAAAACCATCGGGAATGAACTTCGCCGGAAACTCCCGCTTTTCGCCACATCGGAAACGGCCATACTCCGGCTCGGCACGCTGACTTTGTATCACCGGTATATGGATCAGCTGGATCCTGCGCTCGATTATGCGCTGGAAGCGCTCGATCTCGCGCTTTCGGCCGATACCGCGAAACTGAGCGGGGGAACAAACAGCTTAGTCAATCTTTATAATAACGCGTCCATGCTTTTGTCACTCAAAGGCGATATGAAACGGCTCGATCCGCTCAGCCGGCGCGTGCTGGCCTACCCGGCCAAAAACAAAAGCGAACGCATCCTGATGGAGGAACGCGTGAATGTTTCGAGGCTGACGCAGAATATCGCTTTCGGACGATACGACCATACGGATACGCTGGTCCCGGTCATGGAGAAATTTCTCGCGGAGCACGATCATTCGCTTTCGCATTTCGGGAAAACGCTGATTCCTTATAACATCATGTGCCATTATTTCAACACCGGCCGTTTCAAACCGGCACTGAAATGGTTAAACAAGCTGGTGAATTATGATTTCGACCACATGGCGAAATACATGATCGAAAATATCCTGCTGATCGAACTGCTGATCCATTTCGAGCTGGACAATACCGACCTGCTGCACTCGCGCCTGGTCGGCAACGAAAAAATGATGTATCGCTACAACACGTATTCCAGGCTGGAAGAAACCATCATTCTCTATCTCCTGCGCATCAGCAAGCTCACAGCGAAAGAACAGGTTTCCCAGTTTCTCCTGCTTCGCGATGAATGCACCGAAATGAAAAAAGATCCGCTGCTTGTTCGCCGGTTCGGTGATTTTGCTTACGATCTTTGGATCGAAACGCACCTCACCGGGAAAAACATCGCCAAACTGTCCGCCGAAAAATCCGCGCCGGTGCAAAAGTGAATCGAAGTATCTTTACCGACCAAACAAAGAACCATGAAAAAAATCATCACTTCGTCAAACGCCCCCGCGCCCATCGGCCCTTACAGCCACGGCGTACTCGTCAATAACATGCTTTTCATTTCCGGCCAGGTCGGCAAAGATCCGGTTACCGGCAACATCCACAACGAGAGCATTGAAGCGGAAACCACCCGCGTGATGAAAAACCTGGAAGGTATTCTCGCCGATGCGGGCATGCAGTTTTCCGACGTGGTGAAAACGACCATCTTCCTCACCGACCTCAACAATTTTTCAAAAGTCAATGCCGTGTACGGATCGTATTTTACCGGTGACTATCCTGCGCGCGAAACCGTTGAAGTATCGCGGCTTCCGCTGGATGTTGCCGTGGAAATTTCCATGATCGCGATAAAAAACTGATTTTTCATGTGCGGCATCTGCGGCGGAATAGCCATCACGGATAAAGGCCGGGCCATGCTCGATCGCCTTCCCGCTGCAGTGCAGAGCCTGGAAAACCGCGGACCCGACGGACGGGGTATTTTCCGCGAAGGCGATACGGGCCTTGGTCATACGCGCCTGGCCGTGATCGATACGAGCGAAGCGGCGGCGCAGCCGTTTACGAGTAGCGACGGACGTTACACGATCGTTTTCAACGGCGAAATTTTCAATTACCGCGAACTGCGCAGCGAACTCGAAAACGCCGGTGAAATTTTCCGCACGCAGAGCGATACCGAAGTCCTGCTGCGGCTTTATGTGCTGCAGGGCAAAAAAGCGCTGAAAAAACTGAACGGTTTTTTTGCCTTCGCGATCCGGGACAATACGGTCCGTTCACTTTTTATCGCCCGCGACCGGTACGGCGAAAAACCGCTTTATTATTCGAGGAACGAAGACGGTATTTTTTTCGCTTCGGAAATCAAGGGACTGCTTTCCTTCGGCATCGAAAAGGAACTGAACAACGCGGTACTTTTCGCTTACCTGCAGTTGAACTACGTTCCTTCCGGGCCGACCACCATGCTCCGGAACGTGAACAAGCTGCTTCCCGGCTGGTGGATGGAAATACGGCCGAACCACGCGATGGAAACCGGGCCCTGGCACCTGCTGCACGAAAAACAGGAACCCTTTACCGGCAATTACGAAGCCGCCTGCGGAAATTTATTCCGCCTGGCCGAAGATGCGGTTCGCCTTCGCTTAGTTTCCGATGTACCGCTCGGCGTTTTCCTCAGCGGCGGCATCGACTCGTCGGTGATTGCGGCGCTCGCGGCGAAGCAGGTGCAGAAACTCCATACGTTCTCGATCGGTTTTCCCGGCACGCCGCATTTCGACGAAACACCACATGCCCGGCTGGTGGCGAAACATATCGGTTCGGAACATACCGTTTTCCCGATCAGCGAAAAAGATATCCTGGACAACCTGTTCGAAACGCTCGATTATACCGACGAGCCTTTCGCCGATTCATCCGCGCTGGCGGTCAACCTGCTCAGCAAAAAAACGAGGGGACACGTGACTGTTGCGCTTTCGGGCGACGGTGCGGATGAATTGTTTGCCGGCTACAACAAGCACCGCGCGGAATACCTAGCGCGCAACGGCGGTTTCCGGAATACGCTGATCAAAAACGGGCAGGCGCTCTGGAACCTGCTCCCGGCTTCGCGCAACAGCAAAAGCGGGAACCGCATCCGGCAGTTGCGCCGTTTTGCTGAAGGACTGCGGCTTTCGCCGGAAGAACGTTACTGGCGCTGGGCGGGATATGCAACCGAGCACGATGCGCAGATGCTCGCGGGCGATCTTTCCAAAGCGGAAAGCGGCGAATATCAAAAACACCGGAACGAGATACTCGCATTGCTTAAACGTGGCGACGGACTGAACGACGTGCTGCTTGCGGACATGACGCTTGTGCTTCCGGGCGACATGCTTGTGAAAGTGGACCGGATGAGCATGTGCCACGGGCTCGAAGTGCGTCCGCCGTTCCTCGATCACCGCATCGTGAATTTTGTCATGCAGTTGCCGGCGGAATATAAAATCGATGCGCGGGAGCAGAAAAAAATACTGAAAAGTACATTCCGGAATTTACTTCCCGCTGAAATTTTCGCACGCAGGAAGCAGGGTTTCGAAGTCCCGCTGCACCGCTGGCTGACCGGCGAACTGCGCGGGCTTGCGGATGAACTGCTCGATGAAAAACGAATCCGGGAACAGGCGATTTTTAAACCGGAAGCCGTGAAACAACTTCGCGCACAATTAAAATCCGCCAGTCCCGGCGATTCTGCCGCACGGACCTGGGGACTGATCGTTTTTCAATATTGGTGGAAAAAATATTTCGCAGGCTGACATGTACAGGATACTCCGCATCATCAACCGTTTCAATCTCGGCGGGCCGACATACAATGTGGCTTACCTGGGCAAATACATGCCGGCCGATTTTGAAACGATGCTCGTGGGCGGTGCCAAAGACGAAACGGAAGACAGCTCGGAATTTATCCTGGAGAACCTGGGACTGAAACCGGTGATCATCCCGGAAATGCGCCGGGCCATCTCCCCGCTCAGCGACCGCGCAGCTTACCGGAAAATTAAAAAACTCATCCGCGATTTCCGGCCGCATATCGTGCATACGCATGCTTCGAAAGCCGGGGCCATCGGGCGACTGGCGGCGGTATCGTGCAATGTACCGGTGATCGTGCATACGTTTCACGGTCACGTTTTCCATTCCTATTTCGGAAAAGCGACGACGACTTTTTACAAAAACGTAGAACGTTATCTCGCACGCCGCACGGATAAAATCATCGCCATCAGCGCCAGGCAAAAAGAAGAACTGGCTGCAATCCACCGCATCTGTCCCGCCGAAAAAGTGGAAGTCATCCCGCTCGGTTTCGACCTCAGCCGTTTCATGAGCGGGCAGGAAGAAAAACGCCGGCAATTCCGCAACCGCTGGCAGGTCGCCGATGACGAACTTGCGCTGGTGATTGTGGGCAGGATGGTGCCTGTGAAAAATCACCAGCTGTTTATCGAGGCGCTGGCGAAAATACTTCCGCAAACCAAAAAAAAGATCCGCGCATTCATTATCGGCGACGGTGAAATGCGGCAGGAAATCGAGACGCGGGCGCAAAGTCTCGGGCTCACCGGCACGACGCTTACGTTCACATCGTGGATGAAAGACGTGGACGTGGCTTACGCCGGTGCGGATATCGTGGCGCTCAGTTCGTGGAATGAAGGTACACCGGTCAGTCTCATCGAAGCGCAGGCCGCCGGGAAACCGGTCGTTTCAACCGAAGTCGGCGGCATTGCCGATGTGGTGATTCCCGGGAAAACCGCGCTGCTTTCCGCCGCCGGCGATGCGGATGCTTTTGCCAAAAGCCTGCTGCAAATGACGGATGACGATGACCTGCGCAAACAGTTTTCGGAGCTCGGGCAGGCGCATGTGAAAGATCGTTTTCATTATACGCGGCTCGTAAGCGACATGGAAAAACTGTACCGGGACCTGCTGCGCGGAAAAGGATTGTAACGCGGACCGAACAAATTAATCTGCGTGAATCTGCGAAATCTGCGGCTGAATTATTCTCCTGGTTTTTTCGTAGAAATAATAACAAACTCCACCCGGCGGTTCTTCGCGTATGCAGCTTCCTGTTCCTCCTTTGTTTTCATTTTGGCAATTTCCTGTTTCGAAAACAGCGGCATGGTATTATGATACCCCTTCGGGATAAGCCTTTTCGCGGCTATTCCTTTTGCAATAAAATAATCTGCGATTGCTTTCGCCCGTTTCTGTGACAGGTTCTGCCCGTACATTTCAGATGACGAGCGGACGTCGAGGTGCGACCTGATTTCGAAGCTCAAACTATCGTGTTTCAGCAAAAACTGCGCAACGGAATCGAGGAAAGGAAATGCCGGCGGCCTGATCGTATTTTTATCGTAGTCAAAAACAACGGCGTAAGTTCTCAGCAGCGATCCCTGCTGAAAAACAGAGTCGGAAAGCGTGAATCCTGTTTGATCCGCACGGGCAAAACCGGCGAAACCCAGGTCCAGGAAAAAAAGCAGCAGTAAAAATCGCCGGGCCGGCATATTGATCGGGGTTTGGGTCTAAAATAGCCTGATTAACCGGGAAAATCAATCTTCATACGTCTTCGGTACTTTGGGATCGGTGATGATGATGTAATCGCCGTTCTTTTTGTACTTGCTCCAGTCGATTTTCGGAAAAGCGTCGTCGCTGGCCGTGGAAATGATAAGCGGTTTGGCTTTCGGATTGTATTTCGTGAGCTGTGCTACAATCGCAAATCCTTCATCGCTGTGAAACCGGCCGTTGACCTGCATCACTTTTTTCCCTTTGTTTTTTTTGAGGTATTCGGAAATGGAATAGGCCATGGTGGCGTCCCAGAGCGATTGCCCCATGATGAGATTGAAATTACCCATCATCATCGGCGCCGGTTTTGCTTTGGCCGTATCTTTTTTAGCGGTATCGGGAGCGGAATGGCCGGTCAGGTCCATCAGTTTTTTATAGTATTCGCCGCTCGCGGTATCATACGGAAGCGGCGCAAAGAATTTTTTCGATTCCGCCGGCAGTTCCGCCAGGGCTTTCTGGCCTTTGCGGCCGGCGAGATTGCTGTAACGCCCGGCTGCATTGGCGCAAACCACATCCAGCTTTTTTTCCTTTGCAAATTCCACCATCGGGCGGTAGTCGCGGTAATTGCTCCAGACGCGCGCATCTTTCGTGAAATTTTTCTCGCGGATAAATCCCTGGAGGTATTCATTCATCACGGGCTGCACATCGCGGTCGAACATTTCCATCGAAAGCGCCATATTCGTTCCGTACCTGGCATGCAGCAGCCCGAACATGGTTTTCTCCAGGTAATGCGTTACGCTGTCGTTATGTTCTTCCCCGAGAAAAAGAACATCGTAATTTTTCATGTCGTCGGCAATTTCGTTCAGCGAGACCTCTTTGGCCTGTTTCACGGAATAAACCCGGTAATTTTTTTCCGAAAGTGTTTCCTGTGCTGTGAGCAGGACAGGACAAAACAGCAGGAGGTAGAATAATGTCTTCATATACGTTATTAGGTTCGCGCAAAAATAAGGCTTTTTAATACGCCTGCTTTTCTTTGGCATCGAAAGGGATAAACAGCCTGCAGGTCACGGCCTGGATGCTTACCGGCGAATTCCGGTTATTTTGCCTATTTTTGCTTGAATCCGGGAGTCCCCCGACTATTGCTATGAGGAATCTGATCTTATGTGCGGCCGCTTTCCTGCTGCTGCTTTCGATGCCAAGCTGCAAGGTGTTGAATCCGAGCATTATGCTTCAAACTAAAAAAGATTACAAGTTTGATACCATGAAAATGGATTCTACGGCTTACAGTGCACAGGAATATCGTATTGCCCCGAACGATATCATCGAGTTTCGCTTGTTCGCAAACGACGGTTTCAGCATCATCAACCTGACGACACTGAACAGCCGCGACAATACGTTTATCAACACGCTCAGTTTTCAATACCAGATCGATAACCGGGGTGTAGTGAAACTGCCTGTAATCGGTGAAATATCGTTGGTAGGCTATACCGTGAGACAAGCGGAAGATACTTTGCAGAAAATATTCTCGAAGTATTATATCGATCCTTTCGCCATGGTAGAAGTGGTCAATAAACGGGTTATCGTATTTCCCGGGAATGACGGCCAGGCCAGGGTAGTTTTGCTTACCAATTCCAACACCACACTCCTGGAAGCCATTACCGTTACCGGCGGTATTCCGCAAAGCGGCAAAGCTTACGATATTAAACTCATCAGGAGCAGCGGAAATCCTGCCAAACCGAATATTTATCATTTCGATCTTTCCAGGATAGAAGGTATTGCCGAAGCGAACCTGATCGTCCAGGCCAACGACATCATATACATTGAGCCGAGAAAATACATTGCACGCGAAACCCTGCGCGAGATCACACCCATCGTAAGTCTTTTCACTACCGCGCTGGCTATCTATGCCATCTTTTCGAGATAACGGCCTTTTGCCAAACTCCTGATTTATGCTGCAGGACCAGATTAAATCCACTTCGCAAGACACATTCGATCGTTACCGCGAGCGGCTGGCTAATTTCAGCAGCGAATTCGAGCTGGGGCTTTTCATGTTCATTCTCCGCCGGAATTTATGGTGGTACCTGCTTTTTTTCACCGGTGCCGGCATCTCTTTTGTGCTTTACCTGCGCTACGCACCCACGGTTTACGAATCATCCACCATACTCCAGATCAACACCAGCAACAATGCCAACAAGGTGCTGAATGTGCAGAATATTTACGAGATGGAAGACCAGAACCTGCTTGCCAGCGGCATCGAGCAGCTCCGGTCCAAAGTATTCCTGAAACGTGCACTGGCTACGCTCCCGCTGGAAGTGAGCTACTATGCCGAAGGAACTTTTAAAACCAACGAGCATTACAAATCATCGGCATATACGGTCAACGAAAAACCGAAAAACAAATCGTTTCACGGCCAGCGTATCAATATCCGTTTCGATGCCAGTGCCGCCGGGGGCGAGATCGATGTTGCCGGCGGAACGAAAATGCGCTTCAAAACGGGCGAATGGTTTGAAACGGAAAGCGACTCGCTGATGATCACGGCCAATATTATCGCCGTACAGGAAATGCTCAAGGTCGACGGCGCCAAAAACACGTACTACTTCGTGATCAATGATATGGATGATCTCGCAGCCGTTTATGCCGGCCGCTTATCCGTAACACTGGCTAATGAAGCGGCGCAAACCCTGCGTATTTCGTTCAGCGACAACAGTGCGCAGAAAACCAGCGATGTCGTTACAGCCGTCGCCGGCGAGTTCATCCAGTACGACGTGGAACGCCGCAGCGAAAGCGCCAAGAAAGTACTCGACTTCATCGACGGCCAGCTGGAAAGCGTTTACGAACGCCTGAAAACTTCGGAAGACGCGATCAAAACATTCAAGAAAAGCAATAACGTAAGCGAAAACCCGGAAGAAAAAGCGTTTTATTTCGAGCGTTTCAGCACGATCGAAAACCAGCTCACGCAGATCGAACTGGAAGAACGCGTCCTGGCGCAGATCGATAAGGAACTGAATGAACCCGGGAAGATCGAAGTCAATTCCCTGCTTTCGCTGCTCGCCGGCTCCGAGTACCAGAACAATATCAGCAACCAGCTGAATGCGCTTTACCAGCTGGTCTCCGATCGCGCCACCGCACTGATCAACGCAAAGCCCGATAACAAAGCCATCAAAACGTATGATGCGCAGATCGAAACGCAGAAAAAAATCCTGACGGCGAGCGTACATTCCATACTTGAAGGCGTTGTTTCGAAGAAAAAAGATCTGCAGGAAAGGCTGACCGAATACCGTTCCAAACTCGGGAACAACCCGGGCGCCGAAACGGAATATGCCAGCCTCCAGCGCCTCTTTTCCATCAACGAAAAATTCTACACGCTGCTGCTGGAAAAGAAAGCGGAATACCAGATTTCCAAAGCCGGTTTTACCGCCCAGCATGTACTGCTCGATAAAGCCAAACGGCCCGATACGCCCATTGCACCGAGCCGGTCCACCACCTTCATCACCTGTTTTCTCGTAGCATTCCTGCTCAGCCTGGTACTCACCATCGTACGCTATATCCTGCACGATACGATCGGCTCGCTGAATGAGATCACGCGCCATACGCAGGCCACCATTGCCGCGCTGGGCATCGTTCCGCGTTACAAAAAAGAGATTCCCGTTTCCCAGCTGCTCGTCGATAAAAATCCGAAATCGATCATCGCGGAAGCGTTCCGTTCCCTGCGCACCAACATGCAGTTCATCGACAATACCGAAGGTTCGAAAATCATGGCCGTAACTTCCACCATTTCGGGAGAAGGAAAAACATTCGTAGCGATCAACCTCGCGGGAATCATCGCGTACTCGGGCAAAAAAGTCATCATCCTCGATCTCGACATGCGCAAACCGAAAATCCACAAAGGTTTCGGAACCGACAATGTGCACGGCATGAGCACCATCCTGATCGGGAAAGACAAAATGAGCGACTGCATCCGGCAAAGCGCGCTCGAAAACCTGCACTTCATCACGGCCGGGCCGGTTCCGCCGAACCCGTCGGAACTGATCATCAGCGCGCAGATGACGGCCATGCTGGAAGAGCTGAAAAAAATATACGACCTGATCATCATCGACAATCCGCCGATCGGCCTGGTTACCGACGGCATGGCCATGCTCCGGATTGCCGATTACCCGATTTATATTTTCCGCTCCGACTATTCACGGCGTAATTTCATCCAGGTTGCCGACCGGCTGTACAACGAAAGCGGCATCAAACGCTTGTCCATCGTACTGAACGGCGTGGACGTGGAACGCCGCAGTTACGGGTACAATTACGGCTACGGGTACGGCTACGGGTATGGCTACGGGTATGGCTACGGGTATTATGACGACCAGCACGAAAAGAAAAAAAGCTGGCTGCCTTTTAGAAAAAAATAACTTCGAATGCCGAATGGCGAAGTTTTAGTCTCTTTAATACCCGGAGTTCGGCATTCGGCATTAAAATTCAGTTTACTATCCCGAAGGGATAAATACCTATTTGAATAATGGAATTGATTAAGACGCCGATCGACGGCCTTGTTATCCTCCGGCCGCGCATTTTTGAAGACGGGAGAGGTCATTTTTTCGAATCGTACAACAAACAGGTTTTCGCCGGCTTCGGTTTGCATCACGATTTTGTGCAGGACAACCAGTCGCTTTCACAGAAAGGTATTTTACGCGGGCTCCATTTCCAGGAACCGCCCCACGCCCAGGCCAAGCTCGTACGCGTAATCAGCGGGGCCGTGCTCGATGTGGCGGTGGATATCCGCAAAAATTCACCCACGTACGGCAAACATTTCACGATCAGGCTGACGGGCGAAAACAAAACGATCTTCTTTATCCCGGAAGGTTTTGCGCACGGTTTCCTGACTTTGGAAGATAACACGGTCTTTGCATACAAGTGTTCCAATTTTTACAATAAGGCTTCCGAAGGCTGCCTGCTCTGGAACGATCCCGGGCTGGGAATCGACTGGGGCCTTGACAGTGAGCCGGTACTGTCGGAAAAAGACAGGCAGGGCAAGCCTTTCGCGGGATTCAACAGCTTGTTTTAGCAGCCCTTTATGCGTACCTTTGTGGCCCTTTTAAAACGGTATGAACAACCACCTGGTACTCATCTATGCAGCATGGTTTATCTGCATCGTACTGATCTCGTTTCTTTTGAACGGGTTGTTCCTTCGTTTTGCCCGGACGCTGGGCATCCGCAATAACCCGGAAGGTGTGCAGCGCTGGAGCGAACGGCAGAAACCTTCGCTCGGCGGAATAACATTCTACGTCATCTTCCTCCTTTCCACCGCCAGCTACTCCATCTTTTTCCCGCAAACCACCGTACTGCTCAACCAGTCGCTGCTCGGCCTGCTCGGGGCGGTCACACTGGCGTTCATCATGGGCCTGGCGGACGACGCCTACAATACCAAACCGTTTTTCAAATTCACGGTCCAGGTGCTTTGCGGCGTAATCCTGATCAGTACGGGAACCAGCATACACCTGTTCGAAAACGAATGGATGAATTATGTACTCACCGTTTTGTGGGTAGTAGGCATCATGAACTCGATCAACCTGATCGACAATATGGATGCCATCGCGGCCTGCGTTTCCGGTTTCGTTTTCCTGGAAGCGCTCCTGATGCTGTACATCGGCAAAGATTTCGGGAACGTAGACATCATCATCCTGCTCGGTGTGCTGGGTACGCTGGGCGGATTTCTTTATTACAACTGGCACCCGTCGCGTTTATACATGGGCGATACCGGCAGCCAGTTTCTCGGCATCCTTACGGCAGCCATGGGCATCCGCTATTTCTGGAACGCGCCGGATTTCGGGCAGAACGTGATCGCAACCAAACAGATCACCATTGTTTTACTCGGCTTTCTCGTTCCGCTCACCGATACGGCTACCGTGATCATCAACCGGATCCTGCGCGGCACTTCGCCTTTTGTCGGGGGAAAAGACCATACCACGCATCATCTCTCCTACCTCGGGCTGAGCGACAGCCAGGTGGCCTTCGCGCTTTCCGGGATTTCGATGATTTCGATGGTCCTGATTTTCGTAGTGCAGGGCACCATCACCGACTGGAACATCACACACCAGCTGATTTTCGGCGGGTACATCCTGGCCGTAGCAGGCGGATTGTTTTATATCACGCGGATTAAAAAAGAAAAAAATGAAACCAGTGATGAGTAAACTGTCCGGCTGGCTGAAGCAGTACAGGAAAAAACTGCTGGTTGTTCCCGCACTCATCGTGCTGCTGGTCATCGTGCGCGTTTTTGTTTTTTCTTCGGGCGACCCGGTTTCGGATGACGCGTACCGGAATTATTTCAATGCCAATTACAAAGTATTCGGCATCACGATCCCGAAGGACCTGAACTTTGCCGGCGAAGGAGTTCCGGTTGACGATTTCACCGTGCGCGAAAGCCTCGAGCGCGAGCTGATGGTGAATACCTACTGGCAGTCGCAAACCCTGCTCTTCCATAAAAAAGCAAGCCGCTGGTTCCCGGTCATCGAGCCGGTTCTGAAACGGAACGGCATACCCGACGATTTCAAATACATCGTGGTGATCGAAAGCGGTTTCTCCAACGTGGTTTCACCGCAGCAGGCAACCGGCTTCTGGCAATTCATCGAACCGACTGCGAAAAATTACGGGCTGGAAATCAGCGAGGACGTGGATGAACGCTACCACGTGGAAAAATCGACCGAAGCGGCCTGCAAATATTTCAGGGAAGCGTACGCGAAATACAAAAACTGGACGCTGGCCGCAGCTTCGTATAACCTGGGCATGGGCGGTGTGGACAAACAGCTCGACCGGCAGAAAAGCGGGAACTATTATGATCTTTACCTGAATGAAGAAACGGCCCGTTATGTTTTCCGCCTGCTGGCCGTGAAAGAAATCCTGACCAAACCGAAAACATACGGGTACCAGCTTCGCCAGAAAGATTTATATCCGCCGGTTCCTACCGTTACGGTCAAAGTCGATTCCGGCATCACCGACCTTCCCGCTTTTGCGCTTGCACAAGGGTATACATATAAGATGCTCAAATATTTCAATCCCTGGCTGATCAGCGGCAAGCTCAATAACCCGGAGAAAAAAACATACCTGCTCCAGTTTCCGAAAAAAGGCGTGAAAGTATACGGCTTCGAGGAAGATGCTCCCGGTATTCCCGGCGCGAATCCCGACACGGCTTCGCGTTTTGTCACACCGTCGGAAGTAAAAAGCGACAGCCTCTCGCATCCGCTGGTACATTATGTGAAAGAAGGCGAACTGCTCGCTAAAATAGCCGGGCAGTACAAAGTAACAGAAGAAGAATTGCGCGTCTGGAACAAGATCCCCGGCGGCGAAGAACCAAAAGCAGGGACTGAAATCGTCATCCTGCGCAAATAACCTCATGGCTTCCGGAAAAAACGAACATATTCCCCTTGCTGAAAGTGAAATTGAACGCCTCGAAGTAATCGGCGCGCGGGTGCATAACCTGAAAGATATCAGCGTCAGCATTCCGCGCAACAAACTCGTGGTCATCACCGGTCTTTCCGGTTCGGGAAAATCATCACTCGCCTTCGATACGATTTATGCCGAAGGACAGCGCCGCTACATCGAAACGTTTTCATCGTACGCACGCCAGTTTCTCGGCGATCTCGAAAGACCTGACGTGGATAAGATCACGGGACTCAGCCCGGTCATTTCCATCGAGCAGAAAACCGTAAACAAAAATCCGCGCTCCACGGTCGGCACGATCACGGAGATCTATGACTTCTTCCGCCTGCTTTATGCGCGCGCTTCCGATGCTTACTCGTATGTAACGGGCGAAAAAATGATCCGGTACAGCGAAGACCAGGTCATCGATCTCATCCTCCAGAAATTTTCCGGCGAAAAAATTATCGTCCTCGCCCCGATCGTCAAAGGACGGAAAGGACATTACCGCGAACTGTTCGAGCAGATCCGGAAATGGGGTTTCCTGCGCGCACGTGTCGACGGAAAAGTGATTGAACTTACTTCCCGCGTCCAGCTCGACCGGTACAAAGTACACGATATTGAAATCGTCATCGACCGGATCTCCGTGAGCAGCGACGATCGCCAGCGGCTCGCCGAATCCGTAAAACTCGCCATGCGCCACGGCAAAGGCAGCCTGATGATCAGCAAAGCGGATTCAGAAGAAGTACAGCATTTCAGCCGGCACCTCATGTGTCCCACCTCGGGCATATCGTATGACGAACCGGCGCCGAATTTATTTTCCTTCAACTCGCCTTACGGGGCCTGTCCGCGCTGTAACGGACTGGGCCACGTGCTCGAGATCGACATCGCCAAGATCATCCCGAACACGGCGAAAAGCATCAAGGCCGGCGGCATCGTTCCGCTCGGGGAATACCGCAGCAGCTGGATATTCAAACAGATCGACGCGATCGCCGATAAGTACAAATTCAAAGTCGGCGACCCGATCAAAGATATTCCCGAGGACGCCCTGAACGCCATTCTTTACGGAACCGACGAGGTGCTGAAAGTAAAAGCCGACAATTACAGCAGCGCGACAAGCTATTCGCTTTCCTTCGAAGGCGTGGTGAATTTCATCGCGCGGCAGGAACAAGAAGCGGGCTCGGCTGGTGTGCAGAAATGGGCGCAGGAATTCATGAACGAAGCCGTTTGCCCGAAATGCTCCGGCGCGCGCCTGAAAAAAGAAGCGCTTTACTTTAAAGTCGACGATAAAAATATCGCCGAGCTGGCTTCGCTCGATATCGTGATGCTGGATCGCTGGATGGAAGGTATCGAAGAACGGATCAGTGAAAAACAGCAGATCATCGCGCGCGAAGTGCTGAAAGAAATCCGCGCACGCATCCGGTTCCTGCTCGACGTCGGCCTCGATTACCTGACCCTCGACCGTAGTTCACGCTCGCTTTCCGGCGGCGAAGCGCAACGGATACGCTTAGCCACGCAGATCGGTTCACAACTCGTGGGTGTGCTTTATATCCTCGACGAACCGAGCATCGGCCTGCACCAGCGCGACAATATCCGCCTGATCGATTCGCTGAAGAGACTGCGCGATATCGGCAACAGCGTGATCGTGGTGGAACACGACAAGGAAATGATCATGGCTGCCGACCACGTGGTGGACATCGGCCCGCACGCCGGTATCCACGGCGGACATATCGTTGCCGAAGGAAGTCCCGACGAGATGCTGAAATTCGATACGCTCACCGCCGATTATATCACGGGCAAAAAAAGCATCGTCGTTCCTCCTGTCCGCCGGAAAGGCAGCGGCAAAAGCATCATCCTCGACGATTGCACCGGCCACAACCTGAAAAACGTAACGGTGGAAATCCCGCTCGGCAAATTCGTCTGCATCACCGGCGTAAGCGGTTCCGGCAAATCTTCGCTGATCAACGAAACGCTGTACCCGATCCTGAACAAACATTTTTACCGGAGCGAGCGGAAACCGCTGCCATACAAAAAAATTCACGGCCTGCAGTATATCGATAAAGTGATCGAGATCGACCAGAGTCCTATCGGGCGTACGCCCCGCTCAAACCCGGCCACGTACTGCAACGTATTTTCCGATATCCGCAATTTGTTTGCCGAACTGCCCGAAGCGAAAATCCGCGGGTACAAACCGGGGCGTTTTTCCTTCAACGTAAAAGGCGGTCGCTGCGAAACCTGCCAGGGCGCCGGGCTCCGCACCATCGAGATGAATTTCCTGCCCGACGTGTACGTGAACTGCGAAACCTGCAACGGCAAACGCTACAACCGTGAAACACTCGAGATCCGCTACAAAGGAAAATCGATCAGCGATGTGCTGAACATGACCATCGACCAGGCCGTGGAATTTTTCGAAAACCATCCGTCCATCCTGCAGCGTGTAAAAGCCCTGCACGATGTCGGGCTCGGTTATGTTACGCTCGGGCAGCAAAGCACTACGCTCAGCGGAGGTGAAGCGCAGCGCGTGAAACTCGCCACCGAACTCGCCAAAAGAGAAACCGGCAGCACGCTGTATATCCTCGACGAACCGACGACCGGTTTGCATTTCGAGGACATCCGCATCCTGCTCGAAGTGCTGAACAAACTCGTGGACAACGGCAACAGCGTACTGGTAATTGAACATAACCTGGACATCATCAAAGTTGCCGACTGGATTATCGACCTCGGCCCGGAAGGCGGAAGCGGCGGTGGGATGATTTTGTGCGAGGGAACGCCGGAGATGGTAATCAAAAACAAGAACAGCTACACGGCGAAGTTTTTGAAAGAGGAGTTGGATTTGGTAGGTGCGGTGTAGTTGGTTCGGCGTAACAGGTATACGTAATCGGTCCAGCGTAACAGGTACATTTAATCGCTACTTCGTAGGGGCGATTCACTGAATCGCCCCTACGAAGTAGGTACTCCGTGAATCGCCCGTACATAGTCGCTACTCATAAACACATGCGTAAAACGTCCCTTCTCCTCGCCATCATCAGCCTTGTGCTGGTTTCCATCGGTACCATCTTTAAGTTCATGCACTTCCCGGGCGCGGGAATCAGCCTGATCCTCGGGTTTGGTGTTTTTGGATTCCTCTATCAGCCCGCGCTGATGGCTTATGTCAACGCAGAAGATTTTCCGAAAATCGTCAAACTCTCGCGCATGATCAGTGCGATAGCCCTGGTTGCACTGTCCGCCGGCTTGTTATTCGGTATCCAGCACTGGCCGGGCGGAACGCTGATGCTGATTGCAGGCATTTTGCTCGCCCTGTTCGCGATCGTCGTTTTTTTCCTGAGTTTAAGACAAGGGAAAGAAATCCAGGAGAAGAATATGGTTTTCACAATCATTTCATTTGTCGTGATTCTCCTGATGAGCATTGCCGCTTACCGTGCCGGCAGCGACAGAGCAGGTATGCAGAAAGAAAAAACGGCAACTGTTACTTCAGCGTGGACTCGTCTATATAATTAACGGATACTTCGTACGGGCGATTCAGTGAATCGCCCTATGTATTACATAAGCTTTGCAATAAGATCCTCCACGCTGATTCCTTCCGCTTCCGCTTTATAATTCCGTACGATGCGGTGACGGAGAATGGCAGGAGCGACCGCTTTCACATCTTCGATATCGGGCGAATATTTTCCGCTGACGATGGCATGGCACTTCGCGCCGAGTACGAGGTACTGCGAAGCGCGCGGCCCGGCGCCCCAGGAAAGAAATTTATTGACTTCGGCGGTTGCATCGGCCGTATTCGGACGTGTTTTCACGGCGAGCTTCACGGCATATTCCAGTACGTTGTCCGTAACCGGTACGCGGCGCACCAGGTCCTGCAGGTACAGGATTTCATCCGCACCGAGGATTTTTTCCAGCTTCACGTTATAATCGGAAGTCGTGTTTTTCACCACCTGGAGTTCGTCCTGGTACTTCGGATAGGTAAGCCATACGTTGAACATAAAACGGTCGAGCTGCGCTTCGGGCAGCGGGTAGGTTCCCTCCTGCTCGATCGGGTTTTGCGTAGCGAGTACGAAAAACGGTTTGGGCAGATCGTATCGTTTCCCGGCAGTGGTAACTGTTTTTTCCTGCATGGCTTCGAGCAGGGCCGATTGTGTTTTCGGCGGAGTACGGTTGATCTCATCCGCAAGAATGATGTTCGCGAACAAAGGTCCTTTCACAAAACGAAACTGCCTGGATTCATCGAGAATCTCGGTACCGATGATATCGCTCGGCATCAGGTCGGGAGTAAACTGGATACGGTTGTACGTAAGACCGAGCGTATTCGCGATCGTATTCACGAGCAGGGTTTTCGCCAGGCCGGGAACACCGACAAGCAGGCAATGCCCGTTGCTGAAAATAGAGATCAGCACATCTTTCACTACTTCATCCTGCCCGACAATCACTTTGTGGATTTCGGCCTGCAGTTTTTTATACCGGTCGTTGAAAAAATCAACCGCTTCAACATCAGATTTAAACTGTTCCATAGGAGTTATTTGAGGGCTACTTCGCGTATTTCAGCCAGCCATGTTCAAACTTACTGTTTTTAAAGTCATCGGCAATGTGGACATAGGTGGTTTCCAGCTTCCGGTTCACCCAGGTATCGAGCGTCTTTCTTTGCTTGTCAATCTGTGCATCGTCCTGCATCCGCTGGTAATCCTGGATCAGGTTGGCGATATGCGGTTCGATCCTCGACTTGAGCCAGACCAGCCGGTACGCCTGGCGGCCGTCGCGCGTGGTCATCAGCACGGGTTTTGAAATGGCGCCTGTTTTCATCTCGTCAAGGAAAAGCGGGAATCCCTGCGTGGGATCGATCTGCCCGAGCATACTCGTTTCGATCCGCGAAGTGCCGGTTTGCGGGTTCAGGATCAGCCCGCAATTGTAACGCGAATCTTCTTCGTCAGAATATTTGGCTGCTGCTTCGCAGAAATCCACGGTATCGATTTCGATCAGGTGCAGGATGCTGTCGAGGCGTGTTTTCGATACGCGCAGGTCTTCGGCGGTGATCGGGGGAACGCGCAGGATATGCGCCACATCAATCTCGTCGCCTTTACGCGCGATCAGTTTGATGATGTGGTAGCCGTATTCCGTTTCCACGATTTCCGAAATTTCTCCTTCTTTCAGGCGGAAAGCCACCGCTTCGAATTCCGGCACGAACATGCCGCGGCGAACGTTTTTATACGTGCAGCAGTTATCGATCGATCCCGGGTCTTCCGAATAGCTCCGGCAGGCGGCGCAGAAATCGATTTCGTTGCGCATGATGCGGCCGCGCAAATCTTCCAGGTTTTTTTTCGTGTATTCTTTCAGTTCGGTATTCACTTTCGGTTTGGCGACGATGTGCCCTACTTCGATTTCCGCGTTGATGAACGGGAGACTGTCTTTCGGAATACCGTTGAAATACGCTTTTACTTCCGAAGGCGAAACGGTGATATCGCCGATCACTTTCGCCTGCATCCGCTGGGCGAGCAGCAGTTCCCGGATTTTTTCACGCAGTTCGAGCTTGAACGCTTCGACGGATTTGCCGTAAAATTGTTCGAAGGCTTCCGTGGTACCGAACTGCTGCAGGTAATACCGCATGCGCCGGTCGATTTCCTGGTCCACTTCCCCGTCGCCCACTTTCAGACTGTCGCGGTAGGCCTGCGAAACCAGTAGTTTCTGCAGCATCAGTTCTTCGAGCACTTCCGTAAGCGAATTTTCATTGGTCGGTGCGCCGCTGTTCTTCAGTTGCATCAGGTTGTTCTGCAGTTCGGAATATTTCACCATCTGCCCGCCGACCACGGCCACGATACGATCGACCACCTGTCCGCCGGGCTGCGCCTGCACTGCAAAAGCAGCGAAAACGAACAGCGTTGCGGAAAAAAGGAAGCGGCTTATCCTGTTTTGAAAATACATAGTACTCATGGTTTTTTACCGGGTGTTATTTTTATCTCGCCGCTGCTCTGCGCTTCCGCAAGCAGATCTTTTTTCATTTTTTCGGTGAGCTCCTGTTTGCGTTTATTCAGGATGATGTTCCGGATATTCTCACGCTCGAAAGCAAGCGGCGAAATGCTGTTCCGGATCTTGAATCCCTTGATGTTGACGAAATAATAGCTCGATGAATCGGCTACTTCCACGAAGCGGTTGTTCTGCAGGAAAAGTTCTTTGTTGTACGTCTGGATCGGGATTTCCTTGAGCAGGTCGTCGAAAAGCAGCCAGGTATTCTCCTCGAGGTAATAGTTCTGCGCAAACTGTTTGCAGTATTTTTCCAGGTCCTGTTTATCCGCCGGCTTGTCCGATTTGTACAGCGTGCGCAGTTTGGCAAGCTGCGGAGCTTTCTTGTCCACTTTTACATATACCACGTTGAGGATATTGTCTTTCAGTTCGAAATCCTGCTGGTGCAGATCATAATACTGCCCGATCTCCTCTTCACCGACAACCGTATCGAGTTTCTGCCGCACGAGTTCTTTTTCATACGCATATACGACCAGGGAACGCCTGAAATCCTCGAGTTGCTTGTCCACGTTTTTCTGCTGCGCCGAAAGATTCTGCTCCGCTTTATGATAGAGTACCATTTCGTGCACCCAGCTGTTTATGTAATTGTCGATGATGCGCGCGCTGTCCTCTTTCGATTTCCCGCCGGGCACCATATCCGCGAGGTCCGATTTGTAAAGTTTGTAATTGTAAACCTGCGCCACCACCTCGCCTTTGTCCTCTTCCTTTTGCTGTTCCATCTTGCACGAAGGAAGCAGCAGGGGAAGGCAAAGCAAAACCCGGAATATCGACTTTTGGATTATATCAGACATTCCGGGTTTCATGGATAATTATGTATCGTTTTGGGCGACGCTGGTGCAGATCATATAAGTAGGACGAAAATCCTTCCCAAGGGTTGCCTCTTAGTTCCCTTTTTTGATCGAGTCCAGCACGTCTTTGTTAACTGTAACCGCGCATTTTTTCTTCAGGCTTTCCACCCATTCCTTTTCCAGCTGGTTCTGGTAATCGGCGGTAACCAAACCTTTGGCCTCCTGGAGTGTTTTGTTCGTGGGCGGCACTTTCTTTTTCTTGCTCATGAAGACTACTTTTTTGTCTTTCATGGTATTCTCCGTAATACCTTTTTTCATTTTCCAGTTCTTGTCCACAAGCTCGTTTTCTCCTTTATTGAAAAGCTTGCTTTCCACCTGCAGGTTGAGCTGTGAATTTTTATTTACGGCTTCGAGAATTTCCTTGTCCGTCTTTTTCTTCTTGAGCATGGCACGAACCACCTGGGCTACCGAATCGCTGGCGCAGCTGTAAACGGCAGCATCCGAACGTTCATCCCACATGTACTTCGTTTTATTTTTCTCATAAAAGTTTTTCAGGCCTGCGGAATCTTTCACGGCTTTCGACCAGACTTTGCGGTCCATGAGGTCGAACAGCAGGATGCCGTCGCGGTATTCCTGCATCAGGGCGCGGAATTCGGGATATTTCTTATCCAGGTTCGATTCCTCGAGCGCTACGCAGGTTTCTTCTACAAACTGTTTGTACTGTGCGTTCACGATCGATGCGATATCGTTCGTTTTCGCCCGGCGGGCCTGGTGCGTTTCGATAAATTTCGCGAAATCGGCCTGTGAATAGGTTTTGTCGCCGAGACGGAAAAGCGGTTCGCCCATCGCTTTCACTTTGTCGTTCGGTGTCCATACGCCTTTGTAAATCGACGTATCGATAACCGTATAGAAAGCTTCCAGCGCCGGGAACGTGTTTTTCTTTCCTTTGATGACGAGGATTTCTTCCTGGAACGTGTATTCTTCCTTGATGCGTGCGATGAGGGATTCGCGTCCTTTCTGTGAGCGGCTGTCGCGGCTGATGCGTGTTTTGAGTTCGGCCTTCATGTCATCGTACTTGCCGATGCCGCGGCGTTCGAGACGCTTGACCAGGTGCCAGCCGTAACGGGTTTTCACGGGCTGCGAAACGTCGCCGTTTTCAGCAAGCGCGAAAGAAACGTTTTCGAATTCCGCCGGCATTTTATAGCGGCCGAACCAGGGCAGTTCACCGCCTTTGGCGGCAGACGGTTTATCGTCGGAAAACTGTTTGGCCAGTTCCTCGAACTTCTCGCCCTGCTTCAGCTTGGCGTAAATTTCTTCGATCTTCTGCTTGGCTTTGAGCGAATCGTCAACCGATCCGCCGGGCGTTGTTTTGACCATGATATGCGCTACGCGGACTTCGCCCTGGGCGGGACGTTTGTCGAGCACTTTCACCAGGTGGAAACCGTAACGTGTGCGGACGGGCATGCTCACTTCACCCACTTTGCCGTTGTATGCGGCCGATTCGAAAGGATAAACCATCTGCATGGATGTAAAATACCCGAGGTCGCCGCCGTTTTCTTTGGCCGAAGGATCGTCGGAAAGGGCTTTGGCGGCATCACCGAAAGGAACGGCTTTGCCTTTGTAACGCTTGTCTAATGAGCGCAGCGGGTCAACCATCGCTTTCCAGGTGGTGGAATCGGCTTTGGTCATTTTCTTTGTTCCGTTGGCGGTAAGATCGGCTTTGAGCTGCTTGTCGAACTCGTCGATCATTTTGGTAACCGGCTTCCCGTTCACCATCGCCTGCGCGATCATCACGCGGTTCCAGGCCATCTGGCTGTCTTTCGGCAGCGCGTTTTCATCGCATTTGATCAGGATATGCTGGGCATGAACGTCCTGGAGCATACGGTCGTACGCTTCGCGAAGCAGGGCTTCATTCACGTCTTTATCGGTCAGGTAAGGCTGGGCCAGCTGGCGGCGATAACCGTCGAGCTCGGTTTTGAAAGTGGACGCGGTGTCCAGCTTCATTTCTTCGGCTTCTTTCACTTTCATCTTGAAGATGGTGAAGAGGTCGAGGTAATTGTCGATCGCTTTGGGATCGTTGCCCTGTTCTTTATTGTTTTTCTTGTAAACACTCATGAATTCCGTTACAGTCACATTGGTGCCGCAAACATTCATGAGGACCTGGTCCTTGCCCGGCTGTGCCATGACCTGTGAAGTCAAAAAACTAAGGGCGCAAACGGTTAGGGCGATTGCCTTTTTCATACGTAATTGTTGGTTTTGGTCAGCTATTTTTGAACGAAGAGCAAATGTAAGGAAACTTTCCACTGGAAAACCCGCCTTTTGCCTGATCGTACGGGGGCAAAAATAGTATCTCCGGCCGATTGAACGGAAGCCCGTTAACAGATGTTAACAGGTAAATCCGCCGGCCTTTTCCCGGAGCCGTTGTCCGGCAAAAAACAGGCCCCGACTGCCATAAAACCGGGATGATCGGATTTTTTCTTAGTTTAGCACGTTGAAAATCAAACCAAAACCGACTAAGACTTTACTTATCGCTATGAAAAAAAGCATGACCCTGGTTCTTCTCCCGTGCCTGATGCTGCTTGCCGCCTGCAGCGGTGATTCCGGCAAGCCCGCAGGAGATTCCGCCAAGCCGAAAGACAGTACGGACCTGACCACCGACGATATGGACGATGATTCGGACGACGCGGTGAGCTACACTTTACCTTCGCCACTCCAGGTGGCCGCACTTTTCAAAAAATCCGGCCTGAAATACCTTCCCGGGGTGGGGCATGATGCCGCTTCTTCCTCGAAATATTCGACCCGGTTCCAGCGTGCCCAGAATATGGGTGTTTACAGCGCCGACATGGCGTACTGCGTGATGAACAAGCAGAACAACGAGGCCGTGAAATATATGAAAGTGGTAAAAGAATGTGCCACCGCCGTCGATCTTGGCAAAATTTTTGAAAACAACGGGCTGTACGAACGCTTCAACAAGAATCTCGACAACGAGGATTCACTTCGGGGCGTAATTGCCGATATCCAGATGGAAACCGACATGCTCATGGCGCAGAATGATCAGAAACAGCTTTACGGCATCATTTATTCCGGCGCCTGGGTAGAAAGTATGTACATCGGTGCGCAGGTTTATAAAAAGAGCCCGGACGAAAAGATCGTTCCCAAACTGCTCGAGCAGATGACCATCCTGAGCAGCATCATTAAAGAACTGAAAGTGAACGAAAGCAAAGACGCCGGTATTCCCACGCTGCTTGCCGACTTCTCCGCCCTGCAGACCATTTACGAAAACATCCCCGCCATCAAAACGATCAAAGAAAGCGATGACGTGGATTTCAATGCCGTCAAAGTTTCCAAAGAAGACCTTGATCAACTGATCCAGAAAATCGAGCAGCTGCGCTCGAAAATCGTAAACGGATAATAAACAACCCGACTATGAAAAAGACCACCCTTATTCTTTCCATTTGCACTGTCCTGTTCCTGGCTCTCACCAGCGCAGCGCTGCAAACCGAAGAAATCTGCGATGCCAAAGGCCTGAAAAACAAAACCAAGGAAAAGCTCGATCCTTATAAGTACGATTCGGGCAAACTGACCAAGGTTACCTACAAGGTAAAAGCGCAGAACAAAGAAACCGAAGTCCCTGTTTTTATCGGCGAAAAATACCGCATGGTATTCAATACCGAAGCCCTGACCAAAAATGTAGTCATTTCGGTTTACAGCAAAGACAAAGAAACCAAAGACAGGAAAGCGCTGTGGACGAGCAAAGATCAGCCGGCCGGAACCAAGGTGTTTTACTTCGAGCCTGCAAAACGCGCCATGAAATATTTCGTTGATTATGAAATCCCCGCTGTTTCCGACAGCGCTTTCATCAACAAACAGGAGTGCGTGGTATTCATGCTCGGCTATAAATAAGCGGAACTTCTGACAAAAAATCACGTAAAAGGCAAAAGTTTTCTTTTGCCTTTTTTTATTCAAAACAAAAGTATGATCCGGGTTATTCTTCTCTTCTCCCTCTTCTTCTCCATCCAGGCACAGGCACAATGCGAAGCCAAAAAACTGGCGAAAGCCTGCAAAGGAAATCTCAAACCTTATACCTACGACGGCTACGGAATCGCGGAACTCGTTTTCGACGACAAGCCGCACGTAGTGGATATGGAATTTACCGCGTACGCCGGGGAACAGTACAAACTGGTTTTCTGCTCCAGCGGGTACAAGGATAAAGTCAAACTTTACATTTACGACGCCCCGAAGAAATCGAAAAAGCGGCAGCAGGTTTACGACAACGCCATGGGCATCGACGATCTGTACTGGGCTTTTAAGCCGGCCAAAAGCGGCACGTATTACATCGAGATCGAAGTTCCGCCCAGTGCGGATAAAGTAAAGAAAACTGGCTGCCTCGTGATGCTGATCGGGTTTCTTTAGATCCTTTTACAAAACTTAGTTGCGGGACTTATTTCCAATTGGCGAATGCCGAATGCCGAATTTTCTTTGCGGAAACTCAGCGCCCTTTGCGCCCTGTTCATTAAGAATTGCAATTCGGCATTCGGAAATCGGCATTCGGCATTGTTGTACACACACTCCTGTTTATAAGTCACGATACAGGTCGTTATCAACACCTTTTTGCAGCGCACTCCATTTGTCACCAAACACCCGTCGTTAGTGACATGCAGTCACATCGGGCGTCACAGCAAACCGCAGTTATCAACAATCGCTTACGAAGTCATCGTTATTCTATTGACAATCCGATGTAGAAAACTTCAAAACCATGTCACCCGTGCTGTTTCCAAGCCGCCTATTTTTGATTTGGATTTAAAGAAGGCCTATGAACGAATTGTTGATGAGCAACGGCATCCGGATTATACCGATCAGTGCTGATCGGATGCTGACCGGAAGTCACGGCTACCCAAACGCGGAGTTCGACCAATGGGCGTCTTTCAAATTCACGGACGTAAGCGAAGCGCTGGCGCAGGTGTGGACAGGTATCCCGCATCGTTTTATCCAGCGGCTCGAAGAAATGAACGAAGGCATGCCCGTCCGCAACTACGCCCTGCACCAACTGCGCGATACGATTATCGATTCGCACCCGGCATTCGATCCGAATACGGATTACCTCTACGTCTTCGCGGACTAACGTTTCATGTCTCAGGTTCAAGGTTTCAGGTTTAACATGAAACTTGAAACCTTCCATCACATACGCTTTCCGTTTATGGAGCTTTCCTTGTTTCCGGGAAGCATCCCTTCTATTTTGCGGGAAACCAAACGCTATGAAAAAACTTATACTCTCATTATCTCTGTTTGCCGGGATATCTTCCGCCATTGCACAGGAAGACATCAAACTGCCGGAAGCCAGCCAGGAAGCTTCGCTGAGCCAGCGCATCGGGCTTACCGACATCAAAGTTTCGTATCACAGCCCGCTCGTGCGCGGGCGCAAAATCTGGGGCGAACTCGTTCCGTACGGTGAAGTGTGGCGCGCGGGTGCAAATGAAAATACCACGATCAGTTTCAGCACCGACGTCAGCCTGGAAGGTAAAAAACTGCCCGCCGGTATTTATGGCGTGCACATGATTCCCACTGCCGGCGACTGGACCATCATCATTTCCAAAAACTATTATTCCTGGGGAAGTTTTTTCTATAAACAGGAACAGGATGCCATGCGCTTCACCGTAAAACCGCAGGAAACCCCGATGCAGGAATGGATGAGCTATACATTCGACGATCTGCAGAAAAACGCGGCGGTTCTTTCGCTTCGCTGGGAAAAACTGCGCATACCCATAAAAGTCACCGTAGATGTAACGCAAACCGTGGTGGAAGATATCCGCCGCCAGCTGGACAATATTCCCGGATTTTTTCCCGACGCGTATTATACCGCGGCCGCTTACTGCTACCGCAATAACGTGAACCAGGCCGAAGCCGCAAAATGGCTCGACCGTTCGATCAGGGACAAACCGACTTTCGCGAACCTGAAACTGAAATCCGAACAGCTCGAAAAAGAAGGCAAGAAAGCGGAAGCCGACGCACTGGTAAAAAAAGCGCTGACCCTGGCTGATGAGAATGGACTGAATACTTACGGCTACGCCCTGCTCGGCGAAGGAAAAAAACAGGAAGCCCTCGATATCTTCCGGCAGAATGCCAAAAAGTACCCGGACTCCTGGAATGTTTACGATAGCCTGGCCGAAACGCTTGAACTTATGGGCAACAAAAAAGAAGCGCTCGCCAATTACCAGCTCGCCCGCAAAAAAGCTCCTGAAGCGCAGCATGCACGGCTCGACAGCACCATTGCGCGGCTGCAGGGTAAATCGTAATGTATCCGGTTACAAAACCGGGTTCCCTCATTTTCCTGTAAAACACTCATGAATTACTCCAAACAGGGTCTGTCGTTTTATTTATTTTTTTATCAGCCTGGTTATTAGTCCAATAGCGTGAGCAAGATAAATATTTAACACAGTACCTTGCAATGCAAGATACTTTGCGTACGTTTGAGGCGTGTTCATTATTAAATAAACCTGATTATATGAAAAAGCAAGCGCTGATTCTCGCCTTTGGACTTTTGTTCAACCTGGCTTATGCTCAACAGAAAACCGACAAGCAACTTACCGCCGAGTTTGACAAAATGCTGTCGGAGCAATTCAAAACCAATGAAACGGGTGTAACTGCCCTGGTTGCCCGGAATGGCCAGGTTATCTATAAAAAAGCCTTCGGCATGGCTAACCTCGAGTTAAACGTATCCATGCAAGCCGAACATGTTTTCAGGATCGGCTCTATTACCAAGCAGTTTACCGCTGTTGCCATATTGCAATTGATGGAACAGGGGAAACTGAACCTGCAGGACGAAATCACCAGGTTCATCCCCGATTATCCCACACATGGATATAAAATCACGGTTGAGCATTTGCTCACACATACATCCGGTATTCAGAGTTATACCGGCATGAAAGATTATATGGAAAGGATGACGTTAGACCTGGAACCAGCTCAAATCATTGACCATTTTAAGAACCAACCGATGAAATTCGCTCCCGGCACGAAATGGAGTTATAGCAATTCAGGCTACTTTTTGCTGGGTTATATCATCGAAAAAGTTACGGGCAAAACCTATGCGGAATATCTTGAAGAAAATATTTTCAAACCGGTTGGCATGACCAATTCGTTTTACGGCAGTGAAACAAAACTCATTAAAAACAGGGTTGGTACTTACAGTAAAAGTGATCATGGTTTTGAAAATGCCCGGCCTTTGAGCATGACACAACCTTATTCGGCAGGCTCAATCCAGTCAACCGTAGCCGATTTATTCAAATGGAACCAGGCCCTTCATGCTTATAAGCTGGTGAAAAAAGAAAATCTTGATAAAGCATTTACCAGGTATAAACTCACCGACGGCACAGAAACGGATTACGGCTACGGATGGAGTTTCGGCAACGTGCAGGAAAGCCCTACGATTGAACATGGCGGAGGGATCAACGGCACGCTGACAATGGCCATTTATTTGCCGGAAGAAAATGTTTTTGTAGCTGTTTTTTCCAATTGTGATTGCAACAGGCCGGAGGAAACCGCGGTAAAGATGGCAGGTCTTGTCATTGGAAAACCTTATGCCTACACAGAAATACCCGTAGAAAACGCCGTTTTACAAGCTTGCACAGGCGTTTATGAAAATGCAAAGGGTGAACTGCGGATCATTTCCGTGTCAGAAAACCTGTTGCATTCCCAGCGGGGCAGAAACCCGAAATTCAAATTGAAAGCGTATCAGAAGGATAAGTTTTTCTTTGAGGACGCCATGCTGACGATAGAATTTTCAAGAAATGAAAAGGGCGAGATCGAAAAGTTAACAACCAAAGGCCGCGGCGGAAACGAGGTTTGGAACAAAACCAATAAACCCGTCCCGGTCCAAACCGAAATAAAGGTGGATGAAAAAATACTGGACGCTTACCTGGGTGAATATGAAGTTACGCCTGAATTCAGTTTTTCGGTCACCAAAGAGCAAAACAGGCTTTTCATACAAGCCACCGGGCAGGACAAATTTGAAATTTTTGCCGAAACAGAAACGAAATTCTTTTCAAAAATCGACGACGCCCAATTTGAATTTGTCAAAGACGCTTCGGGCAAAGTAACGAAAGCTATTCTGAAACAAAACGGGAGACAAACGGATGCGAAGAAGAAATAATTTCCGGATATGAGATATGAGACTTGAGATTTGAGACACGTATTCCACTAAAGAGTTCCCGGTTTTTTGAGGAAAGGAAGGAAATCACTTCAGCGGAATACGTGTCTCAAATCTCAAGTCTCAAGCCTCATATCTGAAACCTCATATCCGGAAATACGACTTCGTTACACAGTAAGTACGCTCGTTTTGGGTACCTTCGCTTCCAGAACCTGCATCACAATGACCCGTTTACGTCTTTTTCGTCCGCTGGCTTTCATCGACCTGGAAACCACCGGAACCAATGTCGCCTCCGACCGCATCGTGGAAATATCGGTCATCCGCCTTTTTCCCGACGGCAGGGAGGATCAGAAAACCTGGCGGGTAAATCCGACCATACCGATACCGGCCGCGGTGGTGGCTATTCACAACATTACGGACGAGGACGTGAAAAACGAGCCGACGTTCAAAGACCTTTCGAAAGAACTTTTCAATTACCTGCAGAACTGCGACCTCGCGGGATACAATTCGAACAAATTCGATATTCCCCTGCTGGCGGAGGAATTTCTGCGCGCCGAAGTGGAATTCGACGTGAGCAACCGGCGCCTGCTGGATGTGCAGAATATTTTTCACCGGATGGAACAGCGCACTCTTGCTGCGGCGTACAAGTTTTACTGCAACAAGGAAATGACCAATGCGCACAACGCCGCATACGATATCCGCGCCACGCTCGAAGTGCTGGAAGCGCAGTTGGATCGTTACGGCGAACAGTTGCAGGACGACGTGGAATTCCTCAGTGAGTTTTCTTCCCGCGGCAATCCCGCCGACCTGGCCGGGCGTATCGTCTTCAATGAAAAAGGCGAGGAAGTATTCAGCTTCGGCAAGCACAGCGGCAAAACAGTGGAAGACGTTTTCCGTAAGGAACCTTCGTATTACAACTGGATGATGGATGGCGATTTTCCGCGCTACACCAAGAAAGTAATTACGAAGATCCGGTTGCGGATGATGAACCAGAAGTAAATTTTCCGATTCATCGATTTTTCAATTTGACAATTGAGAAGATGACCCGACTGTTTTTATTTTCCCATGCCGCTCATCCGCAGGCATTTTCAATCCCGATAGCTATCCGGAGTCGAATTTTCAAATTGAGTAATTTTAACCCATGAAGATCATCTGCATCGGCCGCAACTATGCCGAACACGCCAAAGAAATGAACAGCCCTGTTCCGTCGGAGCCGGTTGTTTTTATGAAACCCGATACGGCCCTGCTGCGGAACAACGAGCCGTTTTATTATCCCGATTTCACGAAAGACCTGCATCACGAAGTGGAGCTGGTCCTGAAAATTTCCAAAGCGGGCAAGCATATTGAACCCGGTTTCGCACACAAGTATTACGAGGAGATCGGTATCGGTATCGACTTCACGGCCCGCGATATCCAGGCGAAGTGCAAAGAAAAAGGACTGCCCTGGGAAAAAGCGAAAGCATTCGACGGCTCGGCGCCCATCGGCGGATTCGTAAACAAATCGGTTTTTAAAAACCTGGCTGATATCCGCTTCCGCCTCGATATCGACGGGAAAACCGTGCAGCAGGGAAATACCAAAGACCTGCTTTTTTCGTTTGACGTGCTGATCAGTCACATTTCCGGCTTCATCACGCTGAAAACCGGCGACCTTATTTTTACGGGAACTCCCGAAGGCGTAGGTCCTGTAAAACCCGGCAACCGGCTGCAGGCCTATATTGAAAACGACAAGTTGCTCGATTTCGAGATCAAATGAGAAAATCAAAAACAGTTTTTTTCATTTTCTCCCTGCTCGTTTTTGCAGTTGTATCCGCTTTTTCTTCCTGCGGCGATGCGGAAGCCCAGTCTAAAAAAACACCTGGCGCTCTTCCCGGTGATACAGTCGTTCCTGAAACCAAAAAAACAGGCAAAGAACTCCTCCCCGATTTCCTCGACAGCGCACTTTGCGACGGTTTCGATTTTCCGTTCGGCGACGGCAACGGCGGCGGAAGTTATACTTCTCCCGACGGGAAAAAATTCGACGGCTGGTATATCGCTACGCATACCGGTGAAAACTATTCGCTGGGCGTGCATACCGGTGAGGACTGGAACGGGCGCGGCGGCGGCGATACGGATAAAGGACAGCCGGTATATGCCACCGCTTCGGGAAAAGTGATCGCCTCGGCGGATTACGGCGCGCCCTGGGGAAATGTGATCGTGATCGAGCATCGCTTTTTGGAAAACGGGAAGCTGCGCAAAGTACATTCGCTGTACGCGCATCTCGAAAAACGGCTGGCGGAAAAAGGATGGTTTTTGAAAAAACGCGCGCAGCTCGGCACCATCGGCACAGGGGGCGGCGCATACCCGGCGCACCTGCATTTTGAGATCCGCAGGGAAAATATGCTCGGCTATGATGTGACGTACTGGCCTTCTTCGAACAACAAGGACAGCAAATGGGTACTCGATCATTACGAAAAACCTTCCGAATTCATCACGCAGCACCGCAAAATGCTGGTACCTGCCACTGCCGATACGCTGCTGATCGCGTTTAAAAGCAATTACCGGATGTATCTCTGCAGCAAAGGGAAAAAACTTAAGGAATACGCCATCGCACTCGGGCAGGATCCGCTCGGGCATAAACAAAAACAAGGCGACAACCGTACGCCCGAAGGGGAATACCGGATCATCCAGAAATCGCTCGGGCCTTTTTCAGGCGATTATGCTGCTTTTCTCGGCGACGCCTGGATGCGCATCAACTACCCGAATAATTACGATGCAAAAACCGGCTTAAAAAAAGGACTGATCACGCCGGCCCAGCAAAACGCCATTGTACAGGCGAATAACGCAGGAAAAGAACCCATGAAAACAACCGCGCTCGGCGGCGGAATCGGCCTGCACGGCTGGGCCGGGAAATGGACCGACGACGGACAGCAGAATCTCACCTGGGGCTGCCTCAGCCTGAACAACGATGATTTACTCGATCTCTATAAAAGGATCGGGCTGCAAACAGTGATCATTATACATCCCTGATTTTGGATTGCCGATTTCGGATTTGCGATTGAATGAAAACGTTAGCGTCTTAGCGGTGAAATGCATTACAGGAATTTTTCATCGCAGAGACGCTGAGTTTCCGCAGAGATACATCACAAATCGCCAATCCGAAATCGCCAATCCAAAATTAGTGTTCGTGGGAAACCGCGTGCTCGGAGAAACGATGGTCGATCGTAAAGGAAATATCCGTCAGCGTTTTGAGGAATGTGATGATATCGGCTTTTTCCTGCGCGGTCATCGGGATGCCGTCGGCAAGCAGCGGATCGAGCGTGGGACCGGCAACCACGCCGGAAGTATAATGATTCAGCGCCTGGTCCAGCGTTATAAAACGCCCGTCATGCATATACGGCGTGGTCAGTTCGATATTGCGCAGCGACGGCGTTTTGAATTTGTACATGTCGGCCGGATTCTGCGTGATGTGCGTACGGCCCGAGTCGTTGATCGTCGGGTCGGCTGCGAGACCGTTGTTCCGGAAAGCGTAATCGCTGAAAAGCGGTTCGGTATGGCACGACGCGCATTTCTGGCGGAAGAGACTCAGCCCGCTCAGTTCCTGCGCATTCATTTCACCGCCCGTTTCACCGCGCATGTATTTATCGTAACGTGAGTTTGCGGAAACCATCATGCCCATAAACTGCGCCATCGCGCGGAACATGCGCTGCGTGGTAATGGTATCATCGCCGAAAGCGTCGGTGAACATGGCCCGGTATGCCGGCGTTGCGGAAAGCTTCGCAATCACATTTCCCAGGCTCTCATCCATTTCGATCGGGTTGGTGATCGGTCCCGAAGGCTGGCTTTCGATATGGTTTATCCCGCCGTCCCACATGAAATACGGAAGCCAGGCCATATTATACACCGGCGGCGCATTCCGGTTTCCGAGCTGGTCGTTGATGCCGTGACTGAAACGGTGCTCCGTGTGCGCAAAAGCGGAAGCCTGCTGGTGGCAGCTTGCACAGGACGTGGAATTATCGCGGGAAAGGATGGGATCATAAAACAGTTTGCGCCCGAGCTTGAAACCGGCTTCACTCACCGTATTGTTCGCGAAATTATAAACGGGCTGCGGGAAATTGGACGGCACGCGGAAAACATATTCATCCACCGCAGGTTGCGGGATATACGGATCTTCCGCACAGCCGGAAAAGAAAAACGGCGTGACGATTACTGCAGAAATTACAGCAAGAAAAACCCGTCTTCTCATGGTTAGTTCTGAATATGATTCAGGGTAAACATATCCGCGTAATTGTCCGCGATCATTTTATTGGTCGGGTTCACGCCGGTATTGTTGTATTCCGTTGCGAATGAAATCGTATTCGGGTTTTTAAACCATTCTGCGAGATTCACATCGAAAAAAACAGTCGGTGTGCTTGTCGTACTTACACTGGCACGCGCCGTTCCGAATGACGTGGATACTCCCCGGATGCCGTGATGCGGTCCGTTGAAACCGCCCACGTGAAAGGCGACCATGTGCCCCGCGCCCGGCGAACTCGGTGAAGTTCCTTCGAATTTGGCATGAATATATCCCGTACTCCAGGTCCAGAACATGCCATTGGCCGGATCAAGTGCGCCGGTTTGTGCGCCTGAAACATTACGCGTACTGTCCACCCCGATCATGAAACGCATGCTGGAATAATCACCCGGCGGCACGCCGTTTATCGAGAACGTAAGCGAACCCGGCTGCGATTCGCTGATCAGGCGGTAACTTTCCGGTTCAACGTAAGTAGAACCGTCGGGCCTGTACAAAACAATATTGGTAAGATAATAGCGAAACATCGACACCGTGAAACTGTCGCCGGCCTCGTTCAAATATGTTTGCGTACCAAGTACGAGAGGCTGACCGTTCACGTTGGTGCTTAAAGAAACAGTCAGCGAACCCGTGGCCGGAGTACCGTCATCACCCGGCTGGGGGTTTTCCTTTTTGCAGGAAGAAAACACAAAGGCTCCGGCCAGCAGCGCACCTAACAGGTATTTTTTCGGAAACATGTTTTGTTTTTTATGATTCTAACAAAAATACACATTAACCGGCTGAAAAACGATGATCAGAATAAGGCATAAGTAGGGATTGCCAGCAATAGGGATGAATGGTTCGCGGCATGCCGGGCTCCCCGCATACAAAAACCATCCCTGTTTTTAATGATTATAATCATCGGCAGCATGAAGCAAAGTCATTCTGCTTTTTGGGCGGACTTTATTTTTTTGAATAAAATTTCCGTTCATGAAAGTTGTCAAATTCACCAGCGATGATCCTGCGCAAAAACAATTTGCCCTTGCGGTACGAAAAAATGTAAACGCGTACTTCAGGGAAAAAGGAATTTCCGTCAAAGGCAATATGACCATGTTTGTAAAAGCGGTCATGATGCTGTCTTTATATATCGCGCCTTTTGTCGTTATCCTGGCGGTGCCGATGAGCGCCTGGGCGGCCGTGCTGCTGGTCATACTCATGGGTATCGGCGAAGCGGGAATCGGCATGTCCGTTATGCACGATGCCGCACACGGGGTTTTTTCGGAGAGGCCGTGGGTGAACAAGGTATTTGCTTCCAGCATGTACCTGCTCGGCAGCAATACGTTCAACTGGAAAGTGCAGCATAATATCCTGCATCACACGTTTACCAATATTTACGGATTCGACCAGGACATTGAAACCAAAGCGCTGCTCCGGTTATGCGAACATGCCCCGCTCCGGAAAGTTCACCGGGGACAATTCATCTACGCCTATTTTTTTTACGGGCTGATGACGCTTTCCAAACTGGTATCGGACGTGGCGCAGTTGCTGGATTATAATCGCAGCGGGATGACGCAGGAACAGCATCGCAAACCGGCGGTGGAAATCATGAAACTGGTCTTTACGAAGACGCTGTACTTTTCTGCCGCGATCGGCCTGCCTTTGCTGTTTACGGATTTCTCCTGGTGGCAGGTACTGCTGGGTTTCAGTATCCTGCATGTAACTGCGGGCATGATCATGAGTACCGTTTTCCAGATGGCGCACGTAGTAGAAGGCACCGACCAGCCGCTTCCCGACAGCGACGGGGTAATAAAAAACGAGTGGATGGTTCACCAGATGCACACCACATCGGACTTTGCGCGGAACAATCTTTTCCTGAACTGGTACGTGGGAGGACTGAATTTCCAGATCGAGCACCATCTTTTTCCGAATACCTGTCATATACATTACCGGAAAATTGCGCCCATCGTGGAAAAAACAGCGCGGGAATTCGGAATTACCTACAACCTTAAACCGACTTTCCTGGATGCATTTGTTTCGCATGCCCGGCGGCTGAAAACGCTGGGAAAACCGGTGGCGGGTGCGCAGGACAAACAGGCGGTCTTGGCCTGAGAGGCTGTCAGGAATTTGTTTTTCGGGGTTTTCAGGATGGATTTTTTGCTCAGTCGTTCTTCCAGGTCATTTGTTGAACCGATGTAAACAAATCTCTTGTTTATTCTTTTTAAAATATACACGTACCACAGACCTACAATATTCTTACTAAAAAAGCCTGCTGAACGAAGCCATAGTATGGCAAGCGGGCAGCAGGCGCAGTTCAGCGGTGAGGTCGACTACGCTAAAGCTTCGTCGACCAGGGGGTGTGAGCCTAAAATACGTTTATACAAAACCGCTTTCCCGGAACCTGTCTTAAAATATTTTTCCAGCGCCCTTGCCTGCTTTTCTGTTTCTACAGCCATGTATGCTACAATCTTATAAGGCGCATATGCTTTGGTTGACTGGGATAAACCAGCATTATGCTTGCGTAATCGTTCTTCCAGGTTATTTGTTGAACCGATGTAAACAAACCTCTTGTTTATACTTTTTAAAATATACACGTACCACATCTTATCTATAATAAAACCCGCCAGGCATAAGGTTGGCAGACCTACAATATTCTTACTAAAAAAGCCTGCTGAACGAAGCCATAGTATGGCAGGCGCAGTTCAGCGGTGAGGGAGGGATTCGAACCCTCGATACGGTTTAACCCGTATGACAGTTTAGCAAACTGTTGGTTTCGGCCTCTCACCCACCTCACCTTTGGCCGTTTCCTTTGTTTTTATGGGGCAGCAAATGTAGAAAAAAGATTCCTTTTGCCCAAAATGTCCCGGTCGTGCTTTTTATATGGTTGGTCGAGAAACCCTATATATGGCAATAGGCAGAATAAATCGTAATGTTATATTTGCGGGTTGCTGTTCGGAGCGGCAACATTTTAGGCTCTTCATATGAAAAAGACACATCGTTTTTACTCGCTGTCGCTGACCTTGGCGGTGGCTGGTGCAATTGCCGCGGTTTCCTGCGGAGATGATAAAACCGGCAAGTTTGTTGATGATAAGAAAGGAACTGCCGATGCCAAGGTTTCGGATCAGAAAAAATTCATCCGCAACGAACCCGCTGCCAAGTGGGAAAGCGACTGGTCCAAAGAGAATATCGTGGTGTATCACTGGCGCGCCGAACCCGATAACCTGCACCCGACCAACGGCAAATCGAATCCACGCCGCGTGATCCTTGACTTCACGCAGCGGTTCATCCTCAGTACTGATGACCTGCGTCCCGACCTGGTCAAAAGCATGCCGGAAGTTTCTGCCGACGAGCTTAATTATACCTATGAACTCCGCGAAGAACCCCGCTGGGACGACGGAAGCCCGGTTACTCTTGAAGATGTGGTGTTCTCGCTCATGGCGAACAAATGCCCGCTGACGAACAACCCGCATGCGAAAGATTATATCAACTCGCTGAAGACCATCAAGGCCGACCCGGCCAACCCGCGTAAGTTTACCATGGTCATGAAGTCCAAGTATATTCAGAATATGGCTTTCCTGTCCGACATCGCCATCATGCAGCGCAAATACTTCGATCCGAAAAACGTGCTCGGCAAATTCACCATGGAGCAATTCGACGATCCGAAGTTCATGGAAACCAAGCATCCCGACCTCGAAGCCTGGGCAAAAGAATTCAATGACCCGAAATACGGACGCGATTTGGCTTTCCTGCGCGGACTGGGCGCATATAAAGTAAACGCATGGGAAGAAAAACAGCGTATCGAACTGGTCCGCAAGAAAGATCATTGGACGACGAAACTTCCCAATGCCACCATGTATGATGCATCCTATCCCGACAAGATCATCCTGAAGATCAACGTGGACGATAACTCCATTTCGCTCGAGATGAAAAAGCAGGCCATCGATGTATCCACCTGGATCAGCACGGTGAAACTCATCGAGCTGCAGGAAGATGCGAACTTCAACAAAAACTACAATTCCCAGTTCGTGGATAATTTCGATTACCAGTACATGGGACTGAATATGAAACCGCAGTCGGTCAACCGCCAGCCTTTCTTTACCGATAAAAAAGTGCGCCGTGCCATGGCCATGCTGACGCCCGTGGACCAGATCATCCAGACTTACCTGAAAGGACGAGCCACACGGATGACGAGCTACATTTCGCCGATCAAATCCTGCTACAATACCGACCTGAAACCGGTTCCGTTCGACCTCGAAGGTGCGCGCAAGCTGCTGGATGAAGCCGGCTGGAAAGATTCGGACGGCGACAATATCCGCGATAAGTCGATCGACGGCAAAAAAATCTCGTTCGAGTTCGAGCTGACCTATATTGCAGGGAACCCGGTAACGGAAAATATCGTCAAGAATATTTCTTCGGAAATGTACAAGGCCGGTATCAAAGCCAATATCCGCGGCGTGGAATTCGTTGCTTTTTACGAGAAAGTCCAGGCACATGATTTCGACATGTACATGGGCGCCTGGGCCGGTTCGTTTTACATCGACGATCCCAAACAAATCTGGTCGAGCGCCAACTGGGAAAACAAAGGTTCGAATTACGTAGGATTCGGTTCTGCCGAAAGCGACCGGCTGATCGATTCAATCCGCACCACGCCCAACGATTCGGTTCGCGTGCCGATGGAAAAAAGACTCCAGGCGATTATCTACGAAGACCAGCCCTATATTTTCCTTTACGTTCCTCCGCGCAAAGTTGCGATGCACAAACGTTTTGGTAACGGCGATTTCTATTTCGAGAAACCCGGCGTGCTGCTGAATAATATGCGGCTGCTCGACGGCGCCAAAGGAGCTTCATCAAAACCAAGTATGTAATCTGGCGGGGACGCACTGATGCTGAAGTATATTTTTCGCCGGGTTCTGATTTTCATTCCGACGTTATTCCTGATCTCACTGATAGCATTCGTGATCAGCCTTAACGCGCCGGGAGATCCTATCGAAAATCTTGTAACGGCAGCACAGGGCGGCGAATCGGGCAGCGCGCTCAGCGACAACCTGCTGCGTGCCAAAGACTCGCTGCGGCACCAACTCGGCCTCGATCTGCCGGTATTTTATTTTACGATCACCAGCGCCGCATCGCCGGATTCGATGTACAAAATTACCGACAAAAATCAGCGGGAGTCGCTCGAACGGCTCGTCGATAATTACGGAAACTGGGACCAGATCAGTGTTTTTTTCGAACAGCTGAAAAAACTGAATATCGCCGCAAGAAGCCTCCTCCCCGATTCGAATGTTTATAAGCCGATGAAAAAAGAAACCGCCGAAGGCCTCGCCGATGTGGTGGAAAATGAATCGTTCGCGCTTATGCTCAGCCACGACGAAGTGGTAATCATTTCCAAATTCAACACCATCCGCAGCCTGCTGAACGAAAACAAATTCCTCGGCTCGGTAAAAGATGCGTTCAACAAAGCTTATACTGCTTTCGAGAACATGCGCAATAATGCAAGCCGCTGGAAAAACTGGATTCCTCAAATTAATTTTTTCGGCTACAACCAGTACCACCGCTGGATGTTCGGCGACGGGAACTGGCTTACAGGCAAAGGCTCCATATATACCGCAGGCGTTATCCGCGGCGATTTTGGTCTTTCCTATGCTACGCGGCAGGCGGTTACCAAAACCATCAAACGCGCAGTGCCCTGGTCGATGACCATGACCTTGTTGTCGGTGATGCTCGCGTATCTCATCAGTATCCCGGTGGGCATCCACGCTGCGGCCAACCGCGGCAAACTTTTCGATCGCGCTTCATCGGTGGTTTTGTTCATGCTTTATTCTCTGCCGCCGTTTTTCATCGGAACCTTGTTGCTGATCACCTTCGCGAATCCCGATATGCTCGACTGGTTTGAAGCGAACGGCGTAAAACCGGCAACCGGTTACCCGGAAGGCGCATCGCTTTGGGAGAAAATAAATATTTCAGGGCCTTACCTTGTCCTGCCGCTGGTTTCGTACACGTACAGTTCGCTCGCTTTCCTGAGCCGCACCATGCGCGTGGCCATGCTCGAAGTCATCAACCAGGATTATATCCGGACAGCGCGCGCCAAGGGACTTACGCCGTTCCTGGTAGTTTACAAACATGGCCTGCGGAATGCGCTGCTGCCGATCATCACCGTATTCTCAAATATTTTTCCCGCAGCGATCGGCGGTTCCATCATCCTGGAATACATATTCGGTATCCCGGGCATGGGGCAGGAAATCATACAGGCCATTCATACCAAAGATTACCCGATGATTATCGCCGTGTTTACCCTGTCCGGTTTCATGACGCTGATCGGTTATCTTTTTGCAGATATCATGTACGCAATTGTTGATCCGCGAATTTCCTATTCGAGTAAATAAATGGCCGACGAGCAGAAAAATACAACGCAATTCAGTTTCAGGAAATACGCCTGGGCCCAGTTCAAGAAGAACAAGCCGGCGTATTACTCCATTTATATTCTCGGGTTCTTCGCCATCCTCGCCATTTTCGCACCGATCATCGCCAACGACAAACCGCTTTACATCAAGTATAAAGGCGAAACGTTCTGGCCTGCTTTTTCATTCGACAATAAATACGTGATCAAAGATCCGGCAACCGGTAAAGAAGAAATCCTGCAGCTCGACATCACCGAATGGAAAAGACTGGACTACGAATCCGTCGTGTGGGCGCCGATTCCCTGGTCCCCGGGTAAAGCCGATATCCCCAACAGCGATTACGTAAAACCCGGCGGCGATCAGAAATTCATCGATTCCAAAGGCGATACGATATACATGCCAGGCCGGTTCAAACACCTGCTCGGGACAAATGCTTCCGGCGAAGACGTTTTTGCCGGGCTGATCCACGGTTCGCGCATCTCGCTCAGCATCGGGTTTATTTCCATGGGTATCGCGTCCATCATCGGGCTGGTCCTCGGTTCGCTTGCCGGTTATTTCGGCGACCACCGGCTGCGCACACGAAGAGCGCGTTTGTGGCTCACCATTGCCGGCATTCCGATAGCCTGGTTCTATGCCTTCAGTTTACGATCCTTTACTCTGAAAGACGCCATTGCAGATTCCGGGTTCATGTTCCTGGTCCAGCTGATACTCAGCATCATCCTGTTCTTCGCCGTGGTCTGGCTCTTTTCCATGATCGGTAAAATCCTGAGCCGCGGTTCTTTCCTCGGTAAAGAAGTAAACGTACCCGTCGATTCCTATATCTCGCGCGGCATCGAAATACTGAATTCCATTCCCACGCTGATTCTCATTCTTGCCCTCGCCGCGATCGCGAAAGAACCGTCGATCGTTTACGTGATGGTGATCATCGGGCTCACATCGTGGACAGGCATTGCACGTTTCACCCGCGCGGAACTGCTGAAGATCCGCAACATGGATTATATCCAGGCGGCCAAAGCAATGGGCTTCAGTGAAAAACGCATCATCTTCGGGCACGCCCTGAAAAACGGACTGGCGCCTTCATTAGTATCGATCGCTTTCGGCGTGGCTTCCGCCATCCTGATCGAATCATCGCTTTCCTTCCTCGGCATCGGCGTTCCGCCCGATACGGTTACCTGGGGCAAACTCCTTTTCCAGGGCAAAGAACATTTCCAGGCCTGGTGGCTGGTCATATTCCCGGGAACGGCAATCTTCATCACGGTAACCGTGTATAACCTGATCGGCGAAGGCCTGCGCGATGCGCTGGATCCGAAGTTGAAACAGTAAGTAGTCCGGGGGACTCACCCCCTAACCCCCTCTCTCCGACTTTGTTGTTTGTGTAAACGAAAGTCTTCTTTTGCGACAAAGCCGCAAAGAGGGGGAACAAAAAATGTATTTATACTTCTTCCTTAATCGCGTCTTTGACGCGATTAAGGAAGTTTGTATTCCCCCTCTTTGCGGGCAGGTGATACAAAAACAGGATTTTGGAAAACGGACGAAACCTGTCCGGAGAGAGGGGGCCAGGGGGTGAGTCCCCCGGACCACAAAAAAAACGCCCGGACTTTTTTGTCCGGGCGTTTTCTGTAAATCTGTTTCGAAACTTATTCGCTTACCACTTCGAAGTTGAACTCCACGAGCACTTCTTTGTGCAGGCGGGCCTTGGCGGAATAAACGCCGAGGGTTTTCACGTTTTCTTCGTTGAGGATGGTAATGTTGCGGCGATCCACATCCATACCGAGGAGGCGGAGAGCTTCGGCGATCTGCACGGCGTTCACTGATCCGAAGATCTTGCCGTTTTCACCTGCTTTGGCGCCTACTTTTACCACCATACCTTTGATCTTTTCCGCATTGGCTTCCGCTTCCGCTTTGATCTTGGCTTCTTTGTGGGCACGCTGTTTCATATTCTCGGCGTGTATTTTACGCGACGTTTCGTCGGCCATGATGGCGATTCCGCGCGGAATAAGGTAATTGCGGCCGTAACCGGCTTTCACCTTAACGATGTCGTTTTTATACCCGAGATTTTTGACGTCTTGTTTGAGAATGATTTCCATGATTGGTTTCCTCCTGGGTTTAAATTATTTGAGAAGGTCGGCCACGTAAGGCATGAGTGCGATATGGCGCGCGCGCTTGATGGCAGATGACACCTTGCGCTGGTACTTCACCGAAGTACCGGTGAGACGGCGGGGAAGAATTTTTCCCTGCTCGTTGACGAACTTCAGGAGGAAGTCCGGGTCTTTGTAATCGATATAACGGATACCGGCTTTTTTGAAGCGGCAGTATTTCTTCTTCTTTACTTCAACCGTAGGCGGGTTGAGGTAACGGATCTCGCCGGCTGCGGCAGGTGCTGCGGGAGCGGACGAAGTTGTTGTAGTGGGCTCAGCCATTTTTTTCCTGTTTGAATTGGTTCAACAATTAAGCGTTCGCGCTCTCTTTTTCTTTCTTACCCTTGATTTTGGTCCGGCGTCTTTCGTTGAAAGACACGGCATGCTTGTCGAGGGCGACAGTCATGAAACGGAGCACACGTTCGTCGCGTTTAAACGCGAGTTCCAGGTCAGCAACAGCGTTGCCAGTGGCCTGGAATTCAAACAGGTGGTAATAACCGGTGGACTTTTTCTGGATCTGGTAGGCCAGCTTTCTCAGGCCCCAGCTTTCTTCGTGAACGATGTTAGCTCCAAGATCCTTCAGGATTTTCCTGAATTTTGCCACCGCCTCCTTTGCCTGGTCGTCAGACAAAACGGGAGTAAGAATGAAGACGGTTTCGTACTGCATTTGGTTTGTTTTGATTTGGTTAAACTTAATGATCCCTCTTTTTAGGGAGGGCAAAGATAAGTAATCGGTTTGAGACGAGCAATCTCATTGGTAAAATCAATTAAAACCCGGGAATAATCACCCTCAAAGCGCCCTTCCCCAGCGTTCTCCCGCATGCTGGAGGCGCACCTGCGCGAAAGGAACCCCGGTAATCCGGCTCTCGAGATACGATACGAAATCGAAAAGCCGCACGCCGGTTTCGATGTTCTTTTTCAGTTCCCGGAAGGCTTCCGGCATTTCTTCCGGCCCGTGCATTTTACGCAGTGCAAATCGCAGGAAATCGAGCACGCATTTTTCGATCTGATGCAACTGCTTTTTTTTCAGCAGGAAACGGTAAGTGGAACGGATCTGGCTGTCGAGGCCGAGCCGGTCGCCACGTTCGAATTCCACGATAAGCAGTACGAGCCGCGCGTTGGAGCTGAGCGTATGGGCTTTTTCTTCGAACGGATGACGCAGCAGCAGGCGCAGTTCTTTCGCGGCGGCATCCAGGGATCCTTCCGCAAAATGCGCGAAAGCGTTGAGCAGGTGATACAGTATTTCTTCCGCCGGGTGACTGATCAGTCCTTTATGCTCGCGCAGGAAACTGATCCCGGAAGCCACAAGCCGGTGCACGTCTTCGTAGCGGCAAGTCTCCCAGGCTTCCAGCAGTTTCAGCCGGCGGTACAAAACACGCGAGTCGGGATTACCGAGCTGTTCTTCCACCAGCAGCCGCTCGAGCACGTCCAGTGATTTCTGCAGGCCCGGTTTATAAAGCATCAGTTCGTAGAGGGCCTTGTTATAAAAAGCGGCGATATAGGGCATGGCCTGCGGTACGGCATACGACCAGTTTTCCAGCAGCCAGTCGCAGAGTTCGTTGGCATAACGCAAACCGGATTCGTTCTCGTTGCTGATGTAGAAATAATTGGTGAGCAACTGGTAATACTGGTAACGCGTATCGAACGATTTCAGCGTGGATTTGTCGTATTCCAGCAACTGCAGCGCTTTCTGCCGGTACATATCGGCCTGCCCTGTTGTGCGGGCGCGTATCATGCCGGGCGTTTGTTTTTTCAGCTGGTACAATTCATAACGCATACTGCTGGCCGAATAGTTCAGGCTGGTGCTTTCGCGGATATGCTTGAGCAGGTCTTCCGGGCCGCCGGGCCATTCCGGGTGACCGCCATACGCGATGGTATGCGAGAGTAAAGTCATCAGTACTTCTGTGCGCTGGTAATCCAGTTCGTTTTTCCGGCAGAGTTCATGCGCGCGGCGCAGCAGTTTGTAACCCAGCGCCAGCAAGCCTTTCCGGCGCATGATGGCATACTGGCTGAGCAGGCTGCGTACTTCGCGCTGCGTGGATGAATCATACGATTCGAGATGACGGAGAATGGCGTTCAGCAGGTAATTTTTTGCACCCGGGAAATTCCGCACGAATTTTTCCTTCGCGAGTTTTTTCTTCAGCGCCGCTTCGTCGTATTTTTTCTGCCGGTCGATCGCATCAAAAAGCCGGGTATAATTATTCTCCCCATCCTGGTGATGCAGGGCCGACATCCGCCGGATATATCCCTTCTCGTGCGGGCTGAGCGATCGTATCAATTCGAACAACTGATCCTGTTGCTGCATAGAAATTTGCTTTGAACAAAAATGCACATTGCTTTTGAATGACCGGCAGGTTGATACAGGAAAAAACAGGTTCCTGAATTCGCATGCTATTTTATAATTAAATTACTGTATTTCAATACATTAATATAAATTATATAATAAAAATAGCTTGTGCGAATCCGGATGAGTATTACATCTTTTTCTTGCCGGGACGCCAGGAGAAAATAACCTTTGTACCGGTGAATAAGATGGCAAACCTTATCGCCAGGTAATCCGAAGAAACCATGAAAAAGATGTACAGACTTTCCAGTATCGTCCTGCTTTTTTCCTGCACGGCCGGCGCGCAAACCATCAATCTTGACTGGGTGCAAACGGAAACTTACCCGCAGGAAAATGCCAACGCGGTTTTTGCTTTCGACAAGAGCAACAACGATATCGTTTCCGGTATCCTGAACGTTTGGGTGGACGTCAATAATCAAATCCACGCCAACGCACTGAACCGCCGAAACCAGTCGGGACAGATGGTATACGATTCGCTGTTCGACAACAATTCCTATCTCGATTACAGGCTGCGTGGTTTTTATCCGAAGAACGGCGAAATCTATTATTGCCTCGGCTTCCAGAACAACCAGCTCTTTTTTGAAAAGATGGGAACCAGCGGCCAGTTGCTCTGGCAGCAATCCCTCCCGGTATCAAACGCATTCTTCCCGCACGAGCGTAACCTGAAAGGAAACTCCTGGGTGATCGACGATTCGCTGAACAACCGCATGCTCTGGGGGTACGAACAGTGGGACTTTTCGGTTGGAGCTAAAAACGTCGGCATACTGGCCACCGACAATGCGACCGGCAATATTACCATCATCGATACGCTGAGCTATTCCGGCGTTTCGAATTACACCGCTTTCGCTTTTGAAATCCAGCGCGACAACAACAATCACATTTACCTCAGTTCCACGGATGAAAACGGCCGCGCGCTGATTTCGCTGCTGGACAACGGGCAGTTTGTAACCGAAGTAATCATCGACTCGGCGGGATTTTCGGATTACCCGCAATCCATGCGCATCGTGGGCAATACGATGTATTTCACTTCGCAGACAAATATCAACAGCAATGACCGCAGCGGGAAACTCACCATCTATTCGATCGACAATGCCGGGCACCTTACGCTCATCGGCACGCAATACCTTTCGGATTCCCAGGATTATATTCCCGGCATCAAAGTCTTCGGGAACAACTGTTACGTTTTTACGTCCTGCTACCAGAACATTACTAATCCCGCGCTGACGCCGGTGATCTGGAAATACGACAATGCGGGGAATCTCATCAATACATTTACGCTTTCGTCTTTCACCGGCAAATCCATTATCGACCTGGCGATCACCAGCAAAGCGATTTATTGTTCGATGTACACGCCGGGTTTCGACCAGCTCGAAATCATTCACCCGCTCACCGGCCTGCATCTCGGCAATTACAACCTGCTCAACGAATTTTCCGCCATTGCCAACGACGGGGCTTTGCAGGTGGAAGCGCTCAGCGCGGGACCGATGACCGACCGCATTTTCGTCGCGGGAAATCAATGGATCAGTCAAGACCTTTTTGCGCGGCTGGCGAGATATTCCTTCACCATTCCCAAAAACGGTATCGATGATCCGAGCCACGATTCCATGCTTTCGCTTTTCCCGAATCCCGCCGGAGACGCAGCCTGGCTGGATTACAAAGGCGAAGGACGGTATACGGTTTCGGTCACCGATCTGCGGGGCCGCCTGCTGATGAAACAGGAAGGCGAAACGTCGCGGCAGTTGCTCGACCTCAGCGGGCTGTGCAGTGGCGTGTATATGCTGCTCGTGCAGGATGAACAGCGTATTGCCGTGAAGCGTTTCGTAAAAAAATAAAACAACCAGGAGCCTCGCAACATGCCCGCACAAATAATCAGGAGAGAAATGCTGATCTTTCGCAAGTTTCCACGGCGGAAAGCATCTTACAGGTATCATGCGGACAGCAATCCTCATTTCTTTATTCTTTTTATTCCCACTTTATAGCACCCGCGCACAGTCTCCCCTGCTCGATCAAAGCTTCGCGGGCAACGGTCTGCTGGTTTATTCCGCCGACTATTACGACGAAGCCGCCGCCCTGCTTGCCCTGCCCGATACTTCGGTGATTTTCGCTTTTGCTTCCGACGACAGCAGCATCTATTCGGAGGATGTGATCGTGGATAAATTGCTGCCCGGCGGAAGTCCCGATCTCACGTTTACGGTGATTTACCTGCTCGGCCAGGGCCGCGATTCTGCCGACCAGAACCGCGCATTCTGCATCCGCGCGTTCCGTCCCGACGGAAGTTCCTGCAACTGGTTCGGGCAATCGGGAGAAACCGGTTTTACTTTTTTAAGCACCAGCGATCTCGCCTATTCCATCGGTTTGCAGCAGGACGGGAAACTGCTGGTTTGCGGGATGACTTTTGTGAACAATAACCTGGCGCAGGAACTGCCCTGCCTCGCCCGCCTCCTTCCCGACGGCACACCCGACAGCAGTTTCGGCGGAACAGGAAAAATCGCGATCGACTTCCTGCTCGGCATTACCAACGCGCGCATCACACCCGAAACACCCGTTCACGCCTACGGCGGTTATTTTGAAGATGTAACCGAATTGCCGGACGGACGGATTCTCTGCGGCGGCGCTTTCAACAACGGTTTTTATTATGAAGGCGCGCTTTTCATGCTGAACGGCAACGGCACAGCCGACAGCAGTTTCAACGGAACGGGGCTGATGCGTTTCGATTTTCACCCGGGAGAAATTCAAAGTATTGCGCAGGTGCTGGTTTCGGCGGACAGTAACTGGATTGCACTGCAGAATAACGCGGGCAGCCTGCCCACCGATTTTGATCTTATTACGGTGACGCATATTAATCACACGTATGCGGTTGATGCCTTCGACCTGCAAAACGGTTTCGATCATGGCCATGCGATGTGCCTGGATAGTTACGGCCGTCTGTGGGTTACTGGCAACAGCACGGCTCCCGTGAATTTTACGCCGTATTATTTTTCGGACGAAGCATTTGCGTATTGCCTTAAACCTTCGGGCGGAACATGGATCGCGGAAAATTCCTTCAACGGAAGCGGGCATTTTAATTTTGCTTTCGACAGTACGCAGAACCGGCAAAACGGCGGACGCACGATTGCAATCGACATCGCCGGAAGGCCCGTCATCGCCGGCTCGGTGTACAATCCCGGCAACAGCGTCAATTCTTTCGACGTTGCGCTGGCGCGATTGGACAGTCTTGCTTTCGTTTCGGGTATTGCAGGTGATCCTGTACGTCTGTTTACCCAAATCCGGCAGCAGGCTTTGTGCAGTTGGATGGCTTGCAGGATATCCTTTCTGTGACGCTGCTCACTATTTCAGGCCAAAAAATCCGCGAAGAAATACTGGCTCCTTCAACCCGCCGCACGGCACTAAATCTCACCGGCATCGAAAGCGGAATTTATTTTCTGCAGTTCCGCGGAAAAACGGGCAACTATTCCGTGAAGCTGATCGTGACTGGTCCCTGATCAAAAAGCAAAGGGCAAAAGCAAAAACACGTTTAAAAGAGCTTTCGTAAACGAGACTTCGCTAGTCGACGACAGAGTCGTCGACTAGCAGAGACTCCGGTACAGGGTCTGCGAAAAACGGATATTTCCTTTTTTGCTTTTGCTTTTATCTGTTACGATGATCCGCAACCTATCCTTGCAAAACCGGGTTGAACCCCTCATTGCCGGATAGTTCCTTAAGTTTGCACTACCCTATGAAAGCAGCCGTACAATTCCTGTGCTTCTTTTTCATGTGCTTTACCGCGCAAACGCAAACAATTCCGGCTAATTACCAATCGCTGTTTCCCGGGAAAAATGCTGCGGAACAGGTTCGCCTCGCCGATTCTCTTTCCGCTGAACTGCGCAATACCAAACCGGAACAGGCAATCGCACTTTCCCTGTATGGCCTGCGCATCGCGAAGGAAAACAAACTGCACGAACCTGCGGTAAAAGCCTGTCTTTCCATCAGCAGGACATACCGCAGCAAAGGCGCGCACGATACTTCCCTCGCCTGGACAGACAGCGCCCATGGCTATGCAGTTGCCAACGACCTGCGCGCGCAATACGGTCACATTTTCGACTACCAGGGATTGGTTTATATGCGCATGGGAAATTACACAAAAGCGACCCGGTCGTTTTATCTCAGCATCCTCTGGTCCGAAAAAGAGAACGATTCACTTAGGCTTCACGATGCTTTCGATCACCTCGGTACTGTTTCTTTTTACCGCAGTGAATTCCGCACGGCGATTTATTATTACCAGAAAAGTCTCCGGTATATCCCGGCCAATGCCCCGCCGCGTCCGTACGCCGTTACTGCCGATAATATCGGTACGGCATACACCAACCTCGACATTCCCGATTCCGCTTTGTATTACCAGCAGCGGGTCGTCAACATGGTTGGTGCGCTGTACGATTCTACTTTCGAAGCGGAAGTTTTTATCAACATCAGCACCACGCTGGTTGCCCTGGAACGCTACGAAGAAGCAGCTTCATACCTCGACCGCGCCTACGCCATCAGCACCGCCACGCACAACAATTACGGGCTGATCAACGCCAACCTTTATAAAGGCCGCCTGCTGCGCGAAACCGGGAAACCGCGCGAAGCATTGCCGTATCTCGAAACAGCATACGAACTGGCTGTGCAGCTGAAAATCCCGGTCATGATCAAACAAACCGCTTCTTCTTTGTCGGAAGTTTATAAGAGCATCGGCGATTATCGTAAAGCGAGTGAATATTACGAGATCCTCACAGAAGCGATGCTGACCGTTGCCAAAGAGGAAAATCAAAAAGCGATCAACGAACTTTCCACCCGTTACGACAATGAAAAACAGCAGCAGCAGATCAAACTGCTCACGCTGGACGCGGAAGTGAAAGAGCAGGTAATCCGCAACGACCGGAACATCAAATTCATTTACGGCGCTGTTGCGATCATGTTTCTTGTAGTCAGCGGCATTTTTATTTACCGGTTTCTCGAAAAACGGAAAGCCAACCGCCTGCTGCAGGAAAAAACGGAAGCCATCGCCCGGCAGAAAAACCAGATCGAGACGCAGAAAGAAGAACTCCAGGTGAAGAACCGGGAAATCACGGACAGTATCCATTACGCCAAACGTATCCAGCATGCCGTGATTCCTTCGGACAAGCTGGTTCATGCGCTGCTGCCGGATTCCTTTATTTATTTCCGGCCGAAAGATATCGTGAGCGGCGATTTTTACTGGGCCATGGAAAAAATGCAGGCCGGCAGGCGGTTCATCTATTTCGCCGTGGCCGACTGTACAGGACACGGCGTTCCCGGCGCCATGATGTCGATGCTGGCGACGAGTCTTCTGAACCAGTTGGTGGCGGATGGTCCCGTGAAAATGCCTGCCGGCATTCTGCCTGAATTGCACCAGGCCGTGGTGAAAGCGCTGAACGAAGACATCGGCCGGCGCGCCTTGCAGGATGGCATGGACATGGCTTTGCTGCTGATCGACCCGGCAGAGAAAAAACTGCATTTCGCAGGCGCCGCACGACCGCTTTATATTGCGCCCGAAGGCGAATCGCTCCGCTGCATCCGCGGCGATAAATTTTCCATCGGCGACAACAGCGGGATGAGTGACCTGCGCTTTACTTCGCACACCATCGACTTCAGCAGGCCGGTCACGCTCTATCTTTTCTCCGACGGCGTTCCCGACCAGTTCGGCGGTCCCAAAGGAAAAAAATTTATGCTGAAACAACTGGTCGAAACGCTCGAAGCCGGGCTGAACTTTCCCATTGCCGAACAGGAACGCCGCTTTGCAGCCGTACTGGAAACCTGGATGCAGGGCTGCGAGCAAACCGACGATATTACCCTGGCTGGTATCCGGCTGGCTTAGCAGGTATTCGTTTTAATCGCGGGATAATTTTTCGTACACCCTGTAAATTGCCCTAACTTGTTGTTCCGTATACCCCATATTGTATGAAAAGAGCAGCCGTTTTATTTTTCGCTTTCCTTGGATCCGGTTCCGCGTTTGGACAGGTCGAATTTCAAAAAACCGCCGGTGGTGCAAGCCGGGATTATGCGTACAGTATAATCACTATGGCTGATGGCGGTTATCTTGTTGCTTCGCAGACGGAGCAACCCGATCCGGGACGCACGGATATCTGCCTGATCCGGTTAAACGCATCGGGTGATACACTTTGGTCCAGGATCTGGGGCGATACCGGTTCCTGGGAAATTCCTTCGAAGATTATTGAATTACCCAATGGCGACATTGCCCTCTGCGGCGCATGGAACAACGATATTCTGCTTATGCGTCTCGATGCTTCGGGGAACCCGCTCTGGACAAAAAAATATGGAGGCTCTCTTTTGGACGATGCGCGTGCCTTCCTGGCTACTTCCGATGGCGGTTATATTATGGTCGGTTCATCCACTTCCTATTGCGCCGAGAATGTCGATTTGTATGTGATCAAAACGGATTCTCTCGGCGACACTTTATGGACAGCCAGTTTCGGAGGATATTATATCGAGAGCGGAAATGCCGTTACGGAAACGCCGCAGGGTGGTTTTCTTATTGCAGGGTACGCAAAACTGGCAGCGAATGTGTCAGGAGATATTTACCTGCTTCGCCTGGATGCACAAGGACAACTGACCTGGTCGAAAAGATTCGGAGGCATCGGCAATGACTATGTCAACGCGATATTAAATACGGCTGATGGCGGTTGTTTTATTGCAGGCAGTTCCGACAGTACCGGGAACGGGAACACTAATTTTTTCCTGACCCGGAGAGATCTGCAGGGAAATGAAATGTGGACGCGGCACTACGGCGGAAATATGCCGGACAATTGCTACGAAATGCTTCGCTGTGCGGATGGCGGGCTGGCTTTGTGCGGACATACACTCGGTTTTGGCAGCGGAGGCCTGGACGGCATGCTGCTGAAAACCGATTCGGCCGGTACTTTACTTTGGAGTAAAACCTATGGCGGAAACCTGGACGATATGTTTTACAGTGCCGCACGAACAGCAGGTAACGGGTTTATAATGGCCGGAAGCACGGCTGTCAATACGGTAGATTACAACACGATTTATATCGTCAAAACAGACAGCCTCGGAAACACACCTTGCAACATGACCGTGCCCGCGGTTCAGTCATCGGTTATTAACTGGCAAAGTTTTCCGTTGTCCTCGGTCCGGGGTTATGGCGGTGCGCAAAACCCGGAATCATTGTCTTTTCTTGGTAATATCTCCTGCGCTACGCTTTGTTCTACTGTTGGCATGAATCAACCGGGACTGCAGGAAGAAAACCTTGCAGTTTACCCCAACCCGACAACCCCGCAGCAGGTCCTGCATATTCCGCTTTCGGAATTCACAACCGGTTCTGCCGTAACGCTTCGCCTGCATGATATCACCGGGCGCGTGCTGGCCGAATTTCAATACGAAGTGCAGGCATCATCTCTTCCGCTTGTGGCCCGCTGGCCGGCCGGGTTGTATACCATCTCTGTTTCGCAGGAAGGCGTACAGCCGCGTTATGCAAAATGGGTTATCCGTTAGCGCTTTTCTTCCCTGCCGGATTGGCCGCAGATTACCACAAGTAAGTCCGGCGAAAATCTGCGCAAATCTGCGGCTGAATTAAACCGCTTCAGCCCTTTAAAAGTCGCTGTAGTGCATTATATTTGTCATGCTGAATCCTACTCCAACGACATGAAAAAACTTTTGCTGTTCCTTTGCCCGTTCTTTTTGGCAACGGCGGGAATTTTTGCGCAGCCGGCCGTAACACGCGCCACGGGACTCGATTTTGACGACGACGAGTACAATAACCTGCCGATCCAGTCCAAGTTTGCAGGCAGCAAATTCGGCGAACTTCCGCTGAAAGCCAGCCTGCGGAAATATTGCCCGAAACCCGGCGACCAGGGTAAAATCGGCTCCTGCGTGGGCTGGTCAACCTGCTACGGCGCACTGACCACGCAGTACGCCATCCGCAACGGCTGGACGGACAAGAAAAAAATTACGGAGAACGCTTTTTCCGCGCTCTTCCTCTACAACCTCGTGCGCGCCGAATACCCGAGCTGCGACGGCGGTACGCGTATTCCCATCGCGATGAGCAAACTGCAGCTCACCGGAACCTGTAAAGACAAGGAATTCATCCGCAACAACTGCTCGGTTGTTCCCGCCGACAGCTTGCAGAAAAAAGCGAAAAATTTCGCCATCCAGGATTATACCGGTCTTTTTACGACGCTTGACGAAGAACGTGTGAAACTCACCAAAACCAAGCAAAGCATCGCCGATAAAAAACCCGTTGTGGTTGGCATGACGATGCTCGATAATTTTTCGCTGATCTCGAAAACCGACCCGGTCTGGCATACGGACAAAGGTCTCGGGCTTCCTACCGGCGGACATGCGATGGTCGTTGTCGGCTATGATGAAGGCAAAGAGCAGTTCGAATTGCTGAACAGTTGGGGCGAAGACTGGGCCGACAGCGGTTACTGTTACATCAAGTACGCGGATTATGCCAAGTACTGCCGGTACGGTTTCCAGATGCTGCTCCGCCCCGAATCGGCTGCTGCGCAGAAATCGGAAGTGGGTGGCGATTTCACGTTCCAGTTCCTCAACGACAAAGCCAACCTGAAATTCAGCCCGGCCAGCCCGGTGATGGGACTTCCCGGCAATTATACGCTCGAGAAAAAAGACTGGAAAGTGGGCGATCTCTTTCAACTGGTGGCGCGCAACAGCGAAGCGGATGAATACGTGTATGTATTCAGCGTGGATGCGAAGAAAGAAGTACACCTGCATTTTCCGCGCAGCGTGGAAAGCCAGACGGAAAGTTTCAACGAAACGCCGCTGATCCCCACCAAAAATGTGGACGTCATTATTCCTTCACCCGAAAGCGCTTTATCCATCGGGCAAACCGGAACGGATTACCTCGTGGTGCTTTTCTCGAAAACCAAGATCGACAATATCAAACAGGTGATGGCCGCCGCGAAAGCCGCACCTCCCGGCCTGATCTATTTCGAAATGCGCAAAGCGCTCGGCACACGCCTGGTGAAATCGACCGACGTGAAATACCAAACCGACAAGATGAACTTTACGTTCAACGGCCCGGCCGACGCGATCGTTCCGATTATTCTTGCTGTTGAAAGCAAGTAACATGAAACGCGCGCTCCACGTATTGCTGTTTTTGTCCTGGCTCCCTGTCTCCGGCCAGTTCGGCATTACGCTCGACCGCACATACTCAGACGATAAATACCGGCATGTTAATCCTTCGCCCGACGGTTCCTATTTTATAAGCTCCGGGGAAAAAGGCGTGCGCGTATGGAACCGTATAGCAGGCGGCTTCGCAGCAGGAGAATATCTCACACACCCGATGGGAACCGATGGAAAAACCGATGAGTACATCGTGTGCATAAGTCCCGACGGAAACACGATCATCGTGGCTTCCGACAACAATGCGCAGCGAACAGTTTACCGGCGCAAAGCGACAAGTTTCGAAGCCGTGTTTTACTTCACTGCCCCCCGCGGAGATTTCAAAAACATGAGCTTTTCGCCCGACGGCAATTTGCTGGTCGACGGCAGCATGGTGTGGAAAACAGACGGTCCCGAATTTACGGACAAGGGGAAGCTCTGCGACGATATGCACATTCACGAAGAATCCGCTTTTTCGCCCGCCATGCCGGTGACGTTCATTTCATACACCACGCTTTACGCTTTCGAAAACCAGCATTGCTCAAAAGTGCAGCGACTCGAAAAACCGGGAACCATCAGCACCAACCCTGAATTTTCCCCGGACGGAAAACTGCTGGCCATCGCCAGTTACGGAGATGTGCATATGATGAAACGCCTGCCCGACGGGACATTCAAAGCATTACAGGAGAACGGGGACGTTTATGACCCGGGCACAGTCGGGCTGGTGCGCTTCAGTCCCGACGGCAAATTCCTCGTTGTACATAAAGAAAAAGAAAAACGTAACGAAGACGCTGCCGGGCGAACGCCGCTGAAAGTTTTCCAGGTGCTGCGCGACACGCTTAAATTTTTTAAAGACTTCGACGTACTCGAAGGCGTGGTGAGCGACTTCCGGTTTATTGCCGACGGTAAATTCGCCGTTTGCCTGCAGGACGATAAGCTGACCGTGCTCCAGGTTTCCGGAATTTCCGCGGGCAAAACGACGCCGGCCGCCAGCCCTGCCGTGAACCCGGTGGTTTCGGCGGGCGGCGCCAACCCGCTGAGCAATAACGTGAACATTTTCTGGATCACGCCGAACCCGGACCTGTCCGGCGACAAACCGCTGGTCTGCGAAAAAGGCACCGTGGACATCCAGTTGAAGATCATCTCGGGCAAAAAAATCGACGACAACGATATCCGCGTCATTGTGAACAACAAGCCGCTGCTGCAGAATAAATTCAACGAAGTAAAAATCAAAGCTTCCACGCAGGATGAGTTGTTCGAATACACCTACACCAATGTAGTCCCGCTGGAGCAGACTTCGAACAATATAAATACCGTGGAAGTGGAAGCCGCCGGCAAGCGCTGCCCAAAAAAACTCAAAGTCCTTTACTCCGTCTCCAAACCGAACCTGCATATCCTGTCCATCGGCACCGCGCTCGACCTGCAGTATCCGAAAAAAGACGCACAGGATTTCGCAGACCTGTTTAAAACGCAGGCCGGCCCCGGCGACGACAAACTCTTCGGTTCGGTGAACGTGCGCACGCTGATCGGGAAAGACGCGACGACCACGGCGATCAAAGAAGCCATCGAACGTTTCCGCTACGATTTCAAAACCGGCGCGATCAGCCCGCGCGACGTGATGCTGGTTTTTATTTCATCGCACGGATTTATTTACCAGATTTATTTACCAGGATAAGTTCCGCATCCAGGGCGACGATTACAAAGACATTTACAAGGAAACGTATTCCGTGGCTTTCGATGAAATCACGTCGCGCCTGAACGAAGTGCAGTGCAAAAAACTCATCTTCCTTGATGCTTGTTTCAGCGGGGGCGCCAAAGCGAGCGTAGCCGATATCAACAAAGCCATCCGCCAGCTTAACGCGCAGGGCGAAGGCGTTACCACCTTCAGCAGCAGCAGTAACGAAGAGTATTCATACGAAGACGTAAAATGGCAGAACGGCGCTTTTACCTTCTCCATTAAGGAAGGCCTGCACGACGGCAAAAGCGACCAGGACGGCAACGGCATTATCACCATCGGCGAACTGTACGATTACGTTTCCGGGCGCGTACCGAAAATCGTGCAGGATGTAAAAGGCCAGGAACAGCATCCGAACATGCCGCTGACGAACCTGCTGAAAAATACCACGATTTATGTAGTCCCGAAACAATGAAGACCAGGCGATATTTCCTCTTCCTGCTTTACAGCATCCCGCTGCTCCTGCTGCCGGCCTTCACGATTGCGCAGGTACGCGTCATTTCACGGCACGAGCTGCTCACCCCGCACGAAAAGATCGCTTTCTTTCCCGACGCGAGCGGATTTATGACCTACGGCGACGGCTGGATGCAGCTCTGGCAGCGAACTCCGCTCGGTTATGCTCCTGAGAAATTTACAGCCCTGCACACTGCTGAAGGCGACAAAACGGTTTCCGAATTCGTGATCAGTCCCGACAACCGGCATGCGCTGATTTCCATGTCGAACGTACTGGGACTTTACCGCTGGGAAAACAAAAATTTTGTATTCGAAAAAGAGATCGCCGCCGGAACTCCTTTTTTCTATGTTCCTTCTTTCAGCAGCGACGGGTTGCGGTTTTGTGTGAACGAGGACAGCAAACTTTGTTCGGTATGGGAACTCGGCGAAAAAGGTGCGTTAAAAACCGGCTCGTACAAACTTCCCTCGTACCAGCCCGCGTTTTTTTATCCCGGCAGCAACGACCTGCTTTTCGACGGCGGCAACCAGCTGCAGATCGACAAGAGCGGGCTGAAACTGAAGCAGCGCCTGCAGGAAGTGAATGCGAATACGCTGAATTTCGATTTCACCATGCGCTGCTCTCCTGACGGGAAATACGCAGCCGGTTTCGACGGTTTTACGATTTATTTTTTCGCGCTGAACAGCAATGCCAAGAAGGATGCGCAGATGGAAATCGTCACCACGTACGAATTTGCGAAGCTGCACGGCGGAGAACTCGAGCGGCCTGCGTTCACGTTCAGCCCCGACAGCCGGCATATCGTATTTGGGTCCACTACCGACCCGGTTAAAATTTATGTTTTCGAAGTAAAGGACAACAAGCTGGAAAAATCTGCGGACGATCTTATCATGCATTTATCCTCCATGCGCAGCATCGAATTTGCCAGCAGCGGGCGTTACCTCGTGGTGCGGAACGATGATGCGTGCAAATTCATCGAGGTGGATGGATTCGGTCCCGGCCCGGGTTACCGCCAGTCGCTGCCCGCCGCTGAGAATCCCATCGTGATGAACGGCGCGAAAGGAACCGGCACGACACCCGCCGCAACCGGCGCTTCATCCGCATCGAGCGTCAATATTTTCTGGATCGCGCCGAATCCCGATATGCTCGACGATCGCCCGCTGGTATGCGAAAAAGGGTCGCTCGACATTTCCGCCAAAGTGATTGCAGGAAAACAGCTCGGTGCTGCGGATGTGAAAATAATCCTGAACGGAAAACCTGTGGGACCGAGCAAATTCAACGAAGTGAGCCTGAAAGGATCGCCGCAGGATGAGCTTTTCGATTATACGTACACCAACTCCGTGCAGCTCGAAGCTACCGCCGACAACATCAACATCATCGAAATCGAAGCGGCCGGGAAACGCTGCCCGAAAAAACTCAAAGTGCTTTACTCCATGTCGAAACCGAACCTGCATATTCTTTCCATCGGGACTTCGCTTGACCTGCAGTTTCCGAAAAAAGACGCGCAGGATTTTGCCGACCTGTTTAAAAACCAGGCAGGACCGCAGCCCGACAAACTTTTCGGTTCGGTGAACGTGCGCACGCTGATCGGGAAAGACGCGACCACCAACGCGATCAAAGAAATTATCGAACGCAGCCGCTACGATTATACCACCGGCACTATCGGTCCAAAAGACGTGCTGCTTGTTTTTATTTCCTCGCACGGTTTTATTTACCAGGACAAGTTCCGCATCCAGGGCGACGATTACAAAGACATTTACAAGGAAACCTATTCCGTGGCTTACGATGAAATTGTTTCGCGCCTGAGCCAGGTGCAATGCAAAAAACTGATCTTCCTCGATGCCTGCTTCAGCGGCGGAGCCAAAGCCAGTGTCATCGAAGTGAACAAAGCTATCCGCCAGCTCAACGGGCAGGGCGAAGGCGTGACCACGCTCAGCAGCAGCAGTAACGATGAGTATTCGTACGAAGATGTGAAATGGCAGAACGGCGTTTTCACCTATTCGATCAGGGAAGGTTTGCGCGACGGGAAAGCCGACAAAGATGCGAACGGCATCATCACTATCGGTGAATTGTACGATTACATCGCGGAGCGCGTTCCGAAACTGGTTACCGAAGTCAAAGGCAAAGACCAGCATCCCACCATGCCCGTAAACGACCTGCTGAAAAACACACCGATTTACACGACGCAGTAATTTCATTGCATTATACTCAACCGCAAGGATGTATTGAAATTTTTCTCCGCGTGCTCTGCGGTTAAAAACTTCCACGCATCTGTCTCCATCTTGCATTATCACGCAATCGGATGGCACAATATTCCCGTTTTACCCGCGTTTAACATGGCTTAACAAGAAGAGGCGCAAGACTTGTGTGGAGAAAAACGTTTTCTAAACCTAATTAGAAAATACCGCTAAACCGGTTATCGTTTTTTTCTTCACATCAAAAACCAGAACCTCATGGATCGTAAAGATTTTTTAGTCAAAGGAACGATGGCTGCGTTTGCCGTCAGTATTTTCGGAACCACGCTCAAAGCCGCAAACGGCAGCATCACGGGCGACTGCGACACCACCAACGATATTCTCGGTCCCTACTACCGGGCGAAGTCTCCCGTCCGCGCCGACCTTACCTACGAGGGCCTGAAAGGCACGCGCCTGCTGGTGAGCGGGAAAGTATTTACCGACGACTGCAAAACGGTTTTGAAAAACGCCGCTGTCGAAGTCTGGCATTGCAGCAACGAAAGCGAATACGATAACCGGTCGAAAGAGTACCGGCACCGCGGGCAGTGGATTACCGGCGACGACGGCGCATACTCGTTCAAGACGATCGTTCCGGGAAAATACCTGAACGGCGAACTTTACCGTCCCGCGCATATTCACTTCCGCGTAACTGCGCCCGGGCACAAGGAACTTGTTTCGCAGATCTATTTCAAAGGCGATCCGCACATCACCGAAGATCCCTGGGCTTCCGATCCGAAAGCGATAAGCCGTATCCTGCCCATCAGCCCGCTGAACACGCACGGCGACCTGGCGGTGATTTTTGATATTCATTTGCAGAGGACTGTATAAAATTCCTTCGGAATAGATTCTTTTTCCAGATATGAGATTTGAGATTAACGTATTCCGCTGAAGAGACCTCGTGCTTTTTATAGAACTTATCCGGCTGTCCCGGATTTCCATGTGTCTCACATCTCAAATCTCATATCTAATAAACAAACTTATCCACAACCATTTTCCCCATTGTTGAAAAAGAAACCGCCTGCAGGCGCATTACCCGTATTGCCGCCGAATCAAAAGCCTTATTTTTGCTCACCTGCATGGAAAATTTCATTGTCTCCGCCCGCAAATACCGGCCCGCTACCTTTGATACGGTAGTCGGACAAAGCCCGATCACCACCACGCTCAAGAACGCCATCCGCAACAATCACCTTGCGCAGGCTTTCCTGTTCTGTGGTCCGCGCGGCGTGGGAAAAACGACCTGTGCACGGATTCTCGCGAAAACCATCAACTGCACCAACCTCACGGCGGATACCGAAGCCTGCGATACCTGCGAAAGCTGCAAGTCGTTCAACGACGGGCAGGCGATCGATATTATGGAACTGGATGCGGCGTCGAATAATTCGGTGGACGATATCCGCAACCTGGTAGATACGGTTCGTATTCCTCCCCAGTTGATGGAGAATAATCCGAACGCGAAAAAGGTGTATGTCATCGACGAGGTGCACATGCTCTCCGCCGCGGCTTTCAATGCTTTCCTGAAAACGCTGGAAGAACCGCCGCGCTACGCGATTTTTATTCTCGCCACCACGGAACGTCATAAAATTCTACCTACTATTCTTTCGCGATGCCAGATTTTCAACTTCAACCGCATCCAGGTCGATGATATTGCGAATCACCTCGCCTACATCGCGAAAAGTGAAAATGTAAACGCCGAACCGGATGCCCTGCACGTAATTGCCCAGAAAGCCGACGGCGCCCTGCGCGACGCCTGCTCCATTTTCGACCAGGTGGTGACTTTTGCAGGAAACAACGTCACTTATAAAGCCGTAATCGAAAACCTGAACGTACTCGATTACGATTATTATTTCCGCGTTACCGACCACATTCTAACCGAAGACATTCCGCAGGCCCTGCTCACGTTCAACGAAGTACTGAACAACGGTTTCGACGGGCATGTATTTATTGCGGGTCTTGCAGAACACCTGCGCAACCTGCTCGTCTGCAAAGACGCAGCCACCATCCAGTTGCTGGAAGTCGGGCAGAATATCCGGGAGAAATACAAAGAGCAGAGCGCCCGCTGCGCCCAGCCCCTGCTCCTGCGTGCGCTGAACTTAGTCAACCGCTGCGATATCGGTTACAAAAGCGCACGGAACCCGAGGTTGCTTGTCGAGTTTACACTCATGCAACTCTGTTCCCTGAACAGCGCCGGCGGGGACGCCGAAAAAAAAAATGACAGCATAATCCCCGTCCTTCGCGTAAATAAAGATGTTTCCGGCAAACTCAGCCAGGAAGCGCTTGTTACCACGCAGATGCGCGAAGTGGAAAAACCCGTCAGCACCGAAGAAAAAATAGCCGCGGCCGTTTCAAACAAAACGGATATAAATTCCAATACCGGCGGAAATCCCGTTCATGTTCCTGCAAACAACCCGGCAGTCGCTAACAGCGGGCAGCAGAAAGCGAAATTCAAATCATCCAGCATCAGCAGTTTTACGGCAACGGCCAATTCGAAAGCTGAAGAACAGCAAACCGTGGTAGCCGAAATGAAATCCGCTTACGGTTTGCCGGAAACGGCGTTTTCCGAAGAACAGCTTACCGCTTCGTGGAACGAATTTGCGCAAACCGTGAAAGTCAAAAGCATGAGCGATTATACCGCGCTCACCATGCCGCGCAAACTGCTGGAAGGTTTCCGCATCGAGCTTTCGGTAGCCAATGCCACCCAGGCCGAAGAAATGGAACGCCTGAAAACCGACCTGCTCCAGTTTCTCCGGAAACAGCTGAATAATTCGTCCATCAGCCTGTCTGTCATCGTGAACAAAGTAGACGACGGCCGGAAATTGTACACCGACCAGGAAAAATACACGCGGATGGTGGAAATCAACCCCAACCTGGAAAAACTGCGCAAACAGTTTGACCTGAATCTCGATTAATTTTCATCTGCATAAATTCAATGACAAAAATTCGAGTAGCATCCCGGCTTAAAAGCTGTTTATAAAAAATAAATTATACCCTCCTTTATTCAAAACCTGGACAAAATGAAAAGATTGAACGCGATCGGTGTTTGTTCTTTAATCCTTGTGCTTTCTGCATTCCGAAGCACAAATGGTACATACACAGCAGTTAACGAAACAAATCCGGTCGATTTGTGCACAGCGGGCAACGCTGAACCGATTATCGATTTTGGTGAAATAAAGATTGACAGCCAAATATGGGCTGACAAAAACCTGGATGCAGTTGCTTTCAGTAACGGCGATCCCATTTCCGAAGCACAAACTTCTGCGGAATGGCGCGACGCTTTAAATCAAGGCAAACCTGCCTGGTGCTATTATGAAGAAAATGCCGAAAACGGGAAAATATATGGTAAGCTGTACAACTGGTATGCGGTCACAGATCCACGGGGATTAGCCCCAAAGGGCTGGCATATACCCAGCTATGAAGAATGGCAAAAGCTGACCGGTTATTTAGGCAGCAAGGCAGCTAAAAAAATGAAAACGGCCAACGGTTGGGAGATGAACGGAAATGGTAATAACAAAAGTGGCTTCTCTGCTCTTCCGGGTGGTTTTATTTACAAAAGCACCAAAACCTATTACAGGTCCGGCAATATGGGGAAAATCGGTTATTGGTGGAGCACACACACATCAGGAATGGGTGTAAAAATCGATAATACAGATCATGTATCCGGGGATTTTTATTCTAAAGATCATGGTTTGTCCGTACGCTGCCTGAAAGATTAATTCCATCAGGTCATTTACTCCCGTTAGCTCCTGTTTTTGAGACGAGACTTTGTGAGGGACGGCTGCTTTCGGCGAAGCGTTAGTGAAAACTACTAAAATGCCCGTTTTACTGGAAACTTTCGCATCTTCGTCTTATTAAGTATCTATCTGAAAATCAATTGTGCCAATGAAAAAAATCATCCGCTCCCTGCTTGTTCTTTCCCTTGCAGCCACGCTTCCTTTCGCCTGCAAACCGAAACAGCAAACCACCACGACAAGCGATCCAAACGCTTTTACCCCGCAGCCGGTTACCGAACCGGTTGTCCAAACCAAAACATATACCTACGATTCCGTTCCGGGCGACCCGCTCAAAGCCCGCATTTATAAGCTCGACAACGGGCTGAAAGTGTACATGGCAGTTTACAAGGACGCCCCGCGCATCCAGAGTTATGTTGCCGTCCGCGCAGGAAGCAAGAACGACCCGGCGCATGCCACCGGGCTTGCGCATTACCTGGAGCACATGCTGTTCAAAGGCACGGATGTTTTCGGAAGCAAGGATTTCGCGAAAGAGAAACCTTACCTGGATAAAATCGAAGCGCTGTACGAAACGTATCGCCAGACGCGCGACGAAGGAAAACGCAAAACCCTGTACCACGAGATCGACAGCATTTCGGGCGTTGCCGCGCAATTCGCCATCGCGAACGAATACGATAAAATGATGGCGGCGATGGGCGGACAAGGCACCAATGCACATACCTGGGTGGAAGAAACCGTTTACGAAGAAGACATTCCCACGAACATGCTCGAAAAATGGGTGATCCTGCAGGCCGAACGTTTCCGCAAACCGCAGATGCGCCTTTTCCACACCGAGCTGGAAGCCGTGTATGAAGAGAAAAACCGCGGACTGGACAACGACGGCAACAAAGCATTTGAAGCGCTGATGGCCGGCCTCTTTCCGAAACACCAGTACGGGCAGCAGACGACGATCGGTACGATTGAGCACCTGAAAAATCCGTCGATCACGGAAATCAACAAATACTTTTACACGTATTACGTTCCCAACAACATGGCGATTACCATGGCCGGCGATTTCAACCCGGATGAAGCGATCCGTTTAATCGACAAACATTTCGGGAAATACCAGCGCAAGGAGGTGCCGAAGTTCGAAGTAGCGCAGGAAGCGCCGATTCTTGCCCCGGTAGAAAAACATGTTTACGGTCCGGAAGCCGAAAGCATCGGCATGGCTTTCCGTTTTCCCGGCGTCGGCACGCGCGATGCCGACCTCATGCAGATTACCGACAAGCTGCTCAGCAACGGCAAAGCGGGCCTTTTCGACCTGAACCTGAACCAGGCGCAGAAAGTGCTCGGAAGTTATACCTACCCGATGCCGATGGCGGATTATTCCGTGCACATCATGGGCGCCGACGTGAAAGAAGGACAAAAACTGACCGGAGCCCGCGATCTTCTGCTGGGCGAAATTGAAAAACTGAAGAAAGGTGAATTCCCCGACTGGCTGCTCCAGGCCGTGATCACCGATATGAAATACCAGCAAACCAAATCGTACGAATCGCGTTCGAGCAGAGCTTACGAATATGTGAATGCTTTTATTCTCGGCGTTCCTTACGGCGATTATGTAAAACGCATCGACCGCATGGCACAGTACACGAAACAGGATGTGATGGATTTCGTGCGCCGGAATTACACGAACAATTATGTGATCGTGTACAAACATACCGGCGAAGACAAGAACGTGGAAAAAGTAGTGAAACCGGCCATCACGCCGGTAGAAGTGAACCGTGATGCGCAGTCGCCTTTCCTTGCGGAACTGGCGAATAAACCTTCCGCAGAAATCCAGCCGGTTTTCCTCGATTACAAAAAAGACATCACCACCAATACGCTGAATGCCGGTATTCCTTTCCTGTTCAGCCCGAATACGGAGAACAATACATTCGACATGTATTATGTTTTCGATATGGGAACGAGTACGAACAAAAAACTCGGCATGGCCGTGGACTACTTACCTTATCTGGGAACATCGAAATACAGCCCGAAACAGGTGCAGGAGGAATTTTACAAACTCGGCTGCTCGTACGGCGTATTTTCTTCCGACGACCAGGTTTGGGTAAGCCTGAGCGGACTTTCGGAAAATTACATCAAGGCGATCCAGCTTTTCGAGCACCTGCTTGCCGATGCGCAGCCGAACAAACTGGCCCTGAAAAACCTCGTTGACGATCAGCTGAAAATGCGCAAGGACAATAAGCAGAATAAAAACGTGATCCGCTCGCGCATGCAGAGCTACGGCACTTTCGGCCCGGCCAACCCGTCAACCAATATCCTGAGCGAACAGGAGCTGCGCGCAGTAAAAGCCGATGAACTGATCAATATTATAAAAGGACTGACCTCGTTCGAGCACCGCATCCTGCTGTACGGAAACGTATCGGTAAAAACGGCGGGCATGACGCTGAATGCCGAGCATAAAGTACCTGCGCAGCTCAAACCCGTTCCCGCGGCGAAACAATACACGCGCCAGGAAACGGGTAATACAGTTTACGTGGTGGATTATGACATGAAGCAGGCCGAGATCGTGATGATTTCCAAAGGCGGATACTATACGCCGTCGCTTTCGCCGCAGATCAAAATGTTCAACGAATACTTCGGCGGCGGAATGGGCTCGGTCGTATTCCAGGAACTGCGCGAATCGAAAGCCCTCGCCTATTCTACCTACGCGTACTATTCCGTGCCGCGCAAAAAGGAAGACCCGCACTACATCATCTCGTACATCGGGACGCAGGCCGACAAACTGCCCGAAGCGATGAAAGGCATGACCGAACTGCTGACCACGATGCCGGAATCCGAAGTGCTTTTCGGCGCAGCAAAAGCGTCCGTTGTCCAGAGCCTGCGCAGCGACCGTATCACCAAGTCGAATATCCTGTTCAGTTACGAAAATGCGCGCAAGCTCGGCCTCGACCACGATTCGCGCAAAGAACAATTCGAACAGATTCCCGGCATGAGCATCGCCGATATGCGCAATTTTCAGCAGATGTACGTCAAGGGCAAACCTTACACGGTACTCGTGCTCGGCAAAAAAGACCAGCTCGACATCAATACGCTCAAGCAGTACGGCCAGGTGAAATTCCTGACGCTGAAGGATATTTTCGGGTACTGAAAAAAAAGCAAAGGGCAAAAGCAAAAGGCAAAAATTAAAAATCAGGCAGATCCAAAATTGCTTTTTGCTTTTGCCTTTTGCTTTTTATTCATTTGACTTTTATTTCCTTACTACCATGGAAATACGGCTCCATCCGATTACTGAAGATCACTGGCCGGAGATCGAGCGGATTTACCTGGCCGGCATCGCGCTGGGGCATGCCACTTTCGAAACACAATCGCCGGGTTGGGAAAAATGGGACGGCGGTCATACCGCGCATTCCCGCCTCGCCGCTTTCGACGGGCAGGGCGGCATGCTGGGCTGGGCGGCGCTTTCACCGGTTTCGGGACGTTGTGTTTATGCCGGCGTTTGTGAAGTGAGCGTGTACGTCGATCCGCAGGCACATGGAAAAGGGATCGGGAAAAAATTACTGGCCGGCCTGATCGCTTCTTCCGAAAAAGAAGGTACCTGGACTTTGCAGGCCGGCATTTTTCCGGAAAATGAAGCCAGTGTAAAATTGCATACTTCCTGCGGTTTCCGCATCGTGGGCCGGCGCGAGAAGCTCGGGAAAATGAACGGACACTGGCGCGATGTATTGCTGCTCGAACGGCGGAGCACGATAGTGGAAACGGACTGAAATGGAAAACAATTTCCCCGTACTGATTACCGAACGCCTGCTGCTGGTGGAATTGCTTCCCGCGCACGCCAGCGACCTGCATAAAATTTATTCGGATGAAGAAACGATGCGTTATTTCGATTGCGACGCACATACGGATATCGCGCAAACCCAGAAACTGATCCGCGTTTTCAACGAACGCTGGGAGAAGAACCAGGGACTGCGCTGGGGAATTTGTCTCACCGGTTCACGTTCGGGGGAACTGATCGGCAGCATGGGCTTCAACAGCTACGCGGAAAACGGAGTTGGCATCATCGGGTACGACCTGCGGAAAGATTACTGGAATAAAGGTCTTGCCACGGAAGCGCTTACGGCTGTGGTGCGGTACGGATTCGAATCCCTGCTCATCCACCGGGCAGAAGCGATTGTCGATCCCGACAATACGGGGTCGGAACGCGTGCTGGAGAAATGCGGCTTTACGCGCGAAGGCGTTTTGCGCGAGCGTTATTTTTTCAAGGGCAGGTACCAGACGGTAACACTTTTCGCGAAGCTTTCTACGGATTGAAAAATTACTCTTGGTGATTCTTGGTGCCTTCGTGGCGACCTGTACAGCTCTTGCCACAAAGACACGAAGGCACAAAGTCGCACGAAATTGACCCAACCAGGATACTGCCAGGAATCTCTGCATTTTCCCGGCTCCCGCTTTTTGATTATTTTAGTAAATCCAATGCCCCACCCCATGTTCCGCCTGTTTTTCCTTTTGTTCTTGCCTGTTACCATGCTGCATGCACAGCCGCGTTACAACAGCAGTAAGATCAGTGCGGCGACTTTAATAACAGCAAAACAACTTGCAGGCCACGGAACATTTTACAGCAAACAGATCAGTCCCTCTGGCGGAACTACTTCTGCCTGGAGCGATTTCAGTACGCTCCGGAACAAGGCTACCCTGGATGAACTGAAAGAACTTTCCCGCCATCCTGACCCGGTGGTGCGCTGCTACGCTTTTCTCGCCGTCGCTTACCGCGACAGCAGCAGTATTTTGCCTTTGCTGCTCGAACATGTCACCGATACGCAAAAAGTGCTCACACGCATCGGTTGTTTTAATGAATCCGATGAAGCAGGTCACCTGATGTACACGCTCGTACTGGGCAGTTGGGGCAATTACACCCTGGACGAAAAAGAAGTCGCCCGTTTCGACAGTGTCGTGCTTCATCACCCCAGCAAAACAATCCGGGTAAGAGAGTCAGCCCTGTCTCGCATTAAAAACCAGCCGGAGCATTACGATATTATCCGTGCAGAAGCATTGACAGGCAACAAAAAAGCCATCGTCGCGCTGGCTACTTACCGGAACCTGCAGGATACTGCGCTGATTCTTTCACTTATGCCTCCGAAGAACTGCGGCAAATATTGTTTTGCTTATGATTTTTTCGATTGCGTGCGACGCTGGCCCGCGCCTTTTTTCCTGCCGAAACTGAAACAGTATATGCACGGGAATTACTGGGAACAAGGTTCAGTTATTCCTTTCCTCTGGTCCGCGCTGGCGGCGTATCGTACGGAAGAAACCGTCGCCCTGCTCTGCGAAGAGGCCGACTATTTCGCACGGCATCCCAGCCCGATTTTCACCATGTATGATATGTCGTTCATCCTGGATGACTATAAAGATGATCCTGTTGTCAATCCCTTGCTGAGCATGTATGTGAAATATAAAGACGCCGAACTTCCGCTCGATATGATTCATGAACTGATGCGCAGGCGACCGCAACTGGCCTGGGAAGCGACCAAATTCTACCTCGATTCGGCGCGGCGTCATAGTACTGTTTATTATTTCCACAGGGACAGTTGCAAAACCCTTCTTCCCCGCCTGCTCGATATCGGCCTGGCGCTTGAGCACGATCGCGCCGTTGCCTTTATGAACCGGCTTTTAAAAGATTCACCGGATCTCATCGCTCCTGCGCTTTGCACCAAAGCCGCCGCACTCAACGACCCGGCGCTCAACGAAGGACTGCTCGTATTCATCGCAACACATAAATGGCTTTACCAATGCCTCGATGCCGCCAAAATCCTGCTGGATCAAAAAAATCCTGCCCTCGATCAGCGCGTGGTTGAAGCATCCCGGAAAAACAAGGAAATATTGACCTGGCAAGCCTGGAAACCCCGTTTCGACGAGCTATTCGAAAGCTACGGGGTGAAACATTAGCAATGCATCGTGTATTGAACGTGTCCGGAAAAACAGGTAAAAACTCCCTCCGTGATCTCTGCGCAGACTGATTTGTGCGGCCTCTGTGTCCTCTGTGTTTAAAAGCCATACCGGTTTTTGGTCGCCATACCGACTTGAAAAAACAGGTAAAAACTCCCTCCGTGATCTCTGCGCAGGCTGATTTGTGCGGCCTCTGTGTCCTCTGTGTTTAAAAGCCATCCCGGTTTTTACCTGTTTTTTCATCCCGGTTTTGTTCCCATCAAGTCTGTTTCCCGCGACAAATAATTTATACCGGTTCTAAGACCAGATTCCACAGGGAATTATGTAATTTCGGGCTCCGTAAATCGATTCAATACACGAACCAAACATCAACACAACGCTATGAGCAAGATCAAAGTGGCCAACCCGGTGGTGGAACTGGACGGCGACGAAATGACCCGCGTCATCTGGAAATTCATCAAAGAAAAACTGATCCTTCCGTACCTCGAAGTCGATATTAAATATTACGACCTCGGCATGGAGTACCGCGATCAAACCAACGACGAAGTTACCGTGGAGGCCGCCAATGCCATCAAGCAATACAGCGTAGGCATCAAATGCGCCACCATCACGCCCGATGAAGCGCGTGTGAAAGAATTCAACCTGAAACAGATGTGGAAATCCCCGAACGGGACGATCCGCAACATTCTCGACGGAACCGTTTTCCGCGAGCCGATCGTTTGCCAGAATGTTCCGCGCCTGGTTCCCAACTGGACCGCGCCGATCATCGTCGGCCGCCACGCTTTCGGCGACCAGTACCGCGCCACAGATACCGTGATCAAAGGCAAAGGTAAACTCACCATGACCTTTACGCCCGGAGACGGTTCGCCCGCACAGCAGTTCGAAGTATATAATTTCAAAGGCGATGGCGTTGCGATGGCTATGTACAATACCGACGAATCGATCCGCGGTTTTGCGAAAGCCTGCCTGAACATGGGCCTGATGAAAAAATGGCCGGTGTATCTCTCCACCAAAAACACGATCCTGAAAAAATACGACGGACGTTTCAAGGATATTTTCCAGGAAATTTTTGAAAAAGAATACGCCGCGAAATACAAAGAAGCCGGCATCGTTTATGAGCACCGCCTCATCGACGACATGGTGGCCAGCGCGCTCAAATGGAACGGCAATTTCGTATGGGCCTGCAAAAATTATGACGGTGACGTACAAAGCGACAGCGTGGCGCAGGGATTCGGTTCACTCGGACTGATGACTTCCGTACTCGTTACGCCTGACGGCAAGATCATGGAAGCCGAAGCAGCACACGGTACCGTTACGCGCCACTTCCGCGATCACCAGGCCGGGAAACCGACTTCGACCAACCCGATCGCTTCCATTTTCGCCTGGACACGCGGTCTCGAATTCCGCGGCAAACTGGACAACAATACCGAACTCATCAGTTTCTGCCGCGCACTCGAACAGGTTTGCGTGGAAACGGTGGAAAGCGGTAAAATGACCAAGGACCTCGCGGTTTGCATCCACGGCAACAAGGTGACGCTCGGCGAACACTATCTGAATACCGAAGACTTCCTCAACGCAATCGATAGCAACCTGAAGAAGAAACTCGGGAAGTAAGTTTTAATTTTTTCATGAACGGCCCGCGGAATACTGCGGGCCGTTTTGTTTTTCCGCCGCGAGTTATCTGTTTTCAGTGAATACTTTTTTATCCTTCATTAAGTATCTTTGCCCGGATGGACTACCAATCGGCGGCACAGGCGTTTTCGGAAGGATTCAACACGTACGTTGATTACGTGAAATATTCTTTCGATAATCCCGGTTTCAGAAATCCGCTGATCTACCTTTTCCTCGTTTACATCGCTACTTTCCTGCTCGAATCCCTGCTTCCGAAAAAAATAAATTACCCGCTGGTCGGGCGTAAAGGTTTCTGGACGGACCTGCTCTACGTGGTTTTTATCGATTTCGTGATCATGGTCATCGGGCTTGCAGCGGTTACGACGACTGTGGAATTTTTTACCAAAAAGATTTTTGCGGCGGCCGGGATGACTTTACCGCTCGTGGACCTGCATACGCTGCTGCCTTCCACGTTTGTACGTTTCCTGCTCTTCTTCATCATCATCGATTTCACGCAGTGGTTTGCACATTACCTTTTGCACCGCGTGAATTTCCTCTGGCAGTTTCACAAGATCCACCACGCGCAGGAAACACTCGGCTTCGCCTCGACGCGCCATTTCCACTGGGGCGAGTACCTCGTGCTGAAACCCGCAGCCTGGATTCCTTTCGGTTTGCTGGGGTTCTCCGCCGCCGAATACGTATTGTATTATATATGGATCGCGTATTTCCTCACCTTCTTCTCGCACTGCAACGTGAACCTGAAATTCGGTTTCCTGAATTATATTTTCATCACGCCCGAAACGCATTTCTGGCATCATTCGCGGAATATCCCGGCGCAGTATGGTGTGAACTACGCGTCGTCGCTGGCGATCTGGGACCTGATTTTCCGTACGTATTACCTGCCGAAAGACAAGGAACCCATACTCGGCATTCCCGACAACGATGTGCCGGATACTTTTCTCGGGCAGATGGGCTACCCGTTCAAAGCGGTTTTTAAAATGAAATCTTCTCCTGCGCAAAACAAGGACGCCGCTTACCAGCCCCAGCAGTCGAGACAGGACCGGCGCCGGGAACAGAAGAAAAAAGGGAAGTAAAATGGACGAAGAACTTCCCATTCATGCCTGTATTCCGCAGATCAAAAAATCACTGGCCGAAAACAATACGCTGATTTTGCAGGCTCCTCCCGGCGCGGGAAAAAGTACGGTGCTTCCGCTGCACCTGCTCGATGAAAACTGGCTCGGCGGAAAAAAAACACTCCTGCTCGAACCGCGCCGCCTGGCCGCACGTGCTGTGGCTTCGCGCCTCGCTTCACAGTTGAACGAAGATGTTGGTGAAACCGTCGGTTACCGGATCCGTTTTGAAAACCGCACCGGGAAAAATACACGGCTCGAAATTCTGACCGAAGGAATCCTTACGCGCATGCTCCAGCAGGACAATGCGCTCGAAAGCGTGGGCCTGGTGATCTTCGATGAATTCCACGAACGCAGCCTGCATGCCGATCTCGCCCTGGCGCTTTGCCGCGAAGCGCAGCAGGTTTTGCGCAACGATCTTCGCCTGCTGATCATGTCGGCCACGCTCGACGGGCAGCAGCTTTCAAAATTACTGCAGGATGCACCCGTAATCACCAGCGAAGGCCGGCAGCACCCGGTTACGGTACACTATTTTGCGCCGGAGCAGGATGAGCAGATTCACCTGCAGATGAGCAAAGCGATCCGCCGCGCCGTCAAAAATGAAAAAGGCGATATCCTCGCATTTTTTCCCGGGGCCGGGGAAATTCACCGTACACAGGAATTGCTGGAGCAGGATCTGCCCGGCATAAAAATTCTCCCGCTTTACGGCGACCTCAGTCAGCAACAGCAGCAGGAAGCGATCAAACCCGACGCGTATGGCATACGCAAAATTGTACTTGCAACATCCATCGCCGAAACGAGTCTCACGATTGAAGGTATCGGCGTGGTGGTTGACTGCGGTTATTCGCGTGTCCCGCGTTTCGATCAGCGCACGGGCCTCACGCGCCTGGAAACCATCAAAGTTTCGCTCGACACCGCCGATCAGCGCGCGGGGCGTGCGGGGCGGCTCGGGCCCGGTGTGTGTTACCGGCTCTGGCACGAAGCGGTTCACCGTCACCTGAACGCGCACCGCACACCGGAAATTCTCGAAGCCGATCTTGCGCCCACGGTACTCGAACTGGGCAACTGGGGCGTTACCGATCTGCAAAGTTTATGCTGGCTCACACCTCCGCCTGCTGTCGCAGTGAAACAGGCGAAAGAACTTTTGCAGCAGCTCGAAGCCATGGATGGCAACCACATCACTGCGCGGGGCAAACAGATGCTCCGTTTTCCCACGCATCCGCGTATCGCGCATTTGCTTATCGAGGCGCAGGAATGCGGGCTGGCCGCGCTCGGTACCGATATCGCCGCTGCGCTCGAAGAACGTGATCCTTTGCCAAAAGAAAGTGGCGGAAATCTTTCGCTGCGGGTGGAAGCTTTGCGCAAAAGAAGGAACAAGGAATTTGCTCCCGGCGACCGGTCCGTGCTCGACCGTATCGAAAGGCTCGCGACTGCCTGGCGCAAACAGCTGCAGGTTTCGGCCGACAATAAAAACGTAACGGATGCAGAAGTCGGGAAACTCCTGGCTTCTGCTTATCCCGAGCGCATCGCGAAAAAAACAGGACAGGCTGGTAAATACCGGCTGGCAAACGGGCGGCTGGCAAAACTTACCGAACACGATCCGCTTTCGCATGAAACATGGCTGGCCGTGGCGCACCTGGATGCGGGCGTGAACGAAGGAAAAATATTTCTCGCCGCCCCGCTCGATATTTCCGATGTGCTGCACCGCGCATACGAAAAAGAAACGCTGACCTGGGATGCGCAGAAAGGTGAACTCGTGGCGCAAAAAGAAAAACGCATCGGCGACATCATCGCCGAAAGCAAGCCGATGAAAACCATCCCGGCGGAAAAACAGCTCGACGTGATCTGCACTGCCGTCGAAAAAGAAGGTCTCGATATACTTCCCTGGAATGAAGAATGCCACAACTGGCTGGCTCGCGTAGCTTCGCTTCGCCGCTGGCGGCCGGAAGAGCAATGGCCCGACACGGGTAAGGAAAAACTGCTCGGTTCCGTCCGCGAATGGCTCGCGCCTTTTCTCACGCAGATCCGCAAGCGCGACGATTTCCGGAAGCTCGATCTGCAGATGATCCTCGAAACACTGCTGTCCTGGGAACTACAGCAAAAACTGCAGAAACTGGCGCCGGAAAAAATTGCCGTTCCCAGCGGGTCGCTCATCCGGCTCGATTATTTTCCCGACGGGGCGCCTCCGGTTTTAGCCGTGCGCCTGCAGGAAGTTTTCGGTTTAACCGATACGCCCACGGTAAACGAAGGAAGAACCAAAGTGATGATGCACCTGCTCTCGCCCGGCTACCGGCCCGTGCAGGTGACCCAGGATTTAAAAAGTTTCTGGCAGAATACGTATCCCGAAGTGCGGAAAGAACTGCGCATCCGTTACCAGAAACATCACTGGCCGGAAGATCCGTGGACAGCAGAGGCTGTGCGGGGAGCTAAGAAAAGGAAGCAGTAGCACTTGCAGTAGCAGTGGCACTTGCAGTGGCAGTTTTTTATTTAGGAAGAAATTTTTCCGGGTTATTTGCCATTCCTCCTAACATGTTGCCGATTTCTTGATATACAGGATATATCTGGCTATGGATTTTTTCATCGATGTATTTACAGGACAAAGCAAAGTCAAGTCAAATCATTGTTTCAGTGCATTCACCATCCGCATCCGTCATCTTCGATGTGAAATGTTTGGGATAAATCCTTTTTCTGTACCCTTCCCCGATATTGACACATATTGCTCGTGATGAACGCCTGATTTGATCAGTCAATGAATACATTTCTTCTTTGGGAAATTTTTGTGAGATGGAAAAAATATCTCCCGCCGTCTTGAAAGCCATTTGGTAAACTTTCAGGTCTTTGAAACTTCCTGTTCCCATAAATAAAAGTTTAGATATTATGTATCAATATCGCGCTTCAAACTGTAAGTGCTACTGCTACTGCCACTACCATTGCTACTGCTTCTCCTCCGCTTTCCCTTTCTTCACAATCCGGTCCAGCATGACGCTGTCGGGAACACCGATGTATTCGAGTAGTGTTTTCGCCTGGTCGGCGTAAGGTGATTTAGGATATTTTTTAATGATAAACTCGTACAGCTCTTTTGCACGCACTTCACCGCCCTGTTTTTCCAGCGGACTGTCGTACACGTAAGCGGCTACAAAGCAGGCGTCGGCGTGGCGCGGGTATTCCGGGTATTGCGCGATGATCTTCTCCAGGAAAATAGTAGCCTGTTTGTAATTATGCGTTCCCTGTGCGAGATCGGCTGCACGGAAAAGGAATTCGGGCGCGAGCGTGTCTTTCGGAAAAAAATTAGCATAATCATTATAAGCTTTGATCGCCGTCATCGCCAGCCGCGCATCGAAGGTAGTGGATGCACGCAGTTTGGTTTCCGCATCCGTTACCGCCTTCAGGTACTGCGGCCGGGTGGTTTCGGAAACTTTTACGGTATCGGGAATCGAATCTTTTTTTGTTTCGGTTTCCGTGCCGCATGATGAAACGAGCATTGCAGCAACGGGAAGGAGGAGCAGAATTTTTTTCATACGGGTTTTTATTATCTGATCGGGAAACGCATTTTGTAATCTACTTCGATACGGCCTTTCGAAATATCCTCGAGCTTTCCTTTCAGCAGGCGGCGGCGCAGCGCACTGATCCGGTCGGTGAACAACTTTCCTTCGATATGATCGTATTCATGCTGAATGATCCGCGCGGCGATGCCTTCGTAGGTTTCTTCGTATTCCTTGAAATCGACGTCGCAGTACCGGATATGAACAACCTCTTTACGGAATACATCTTCCCGGATTTTGGGAATGCTCAGGCAGCCTTCATTGTATTTCCAGGTATCGCCTTCTTCGGAAACGATACGGGCATTGATGAATACTTTTTTGAAATCTTTCAGCGCCGCCTCTTCCTCGTCGTCCGGATCTTCCGCAAAAGGCGATGCGTCTACGATAAAAAGCCGTATCGACTTGCCGATCTGCGGAGCCGCCAGTCCCACGCCCTTGGCGTTGTACATGGTATCAAACATATCCACAATGATCTTGTCCAGATCCGGGTAATCGCGGGTAATGTCGATGGCTGTTTTTTTCAGTACAGGGTCACCGAATGCAACAATAGGTAGAATCATTACAAAAGCTCTTGGGATGCAAATTTACGATAAGAAAGGATTAGTGCTACAGGCCTGCTTTGCAGGAATTCATACTGCAGGTTTGAGCATATTCTTTTATACTTGCAATAAGGAATGCGTTACCGCTAATGCCAAAAATCAAAATCACGTAGCCATGGGAATGGACATCAATCTTTATACGAAAGGACTTTCGGCTGACCTGCTGCCGGAAATCAAAAAGCGGTTCGCCGATTTTCATATGGACATCGAATTCCACCCGGAGTTCCGGTTTGACGAGGACGAAGACGCGGGATTTTTGCCCATAAAACTTAAAGTTGTCCCGGGAAGGCTGAAACAGTACGATGATTTCGGCGACGGGATCATGACCGGCTTTGAACTTTTATTCAGCGACTTTGATTATGATGAAGCGCTGGCTGACCTCGAAGGAGAACCGTTTATAGCCGGCAAAGAGCCGGACGAGTACCTGAAACTTTGCGACAAGGACCTGATGCTGAGCTGGGGTTCAGGAAACGTGAGCGAAACAAGAATCAGTTTATTCTTTGCCGCCATTTTAGCTGAGTTGACTGATGGTATTATTTATGATCCGCAAAATGGCCGGTATTTAAGCGGGAAGCAGGCGTTGGACATATTCCCGAAAGAGATTGACACATACGAGCAATCCATTTCAGCAGGCGAATTCAACCTCGTCAAATTTGAAGGTTGGGTATGATGACAGAGAAATTACTTTTTCCATCATTATTTTTCTGAAAATAAATTTTATGTTGAATAGTAATGCCATACTGATTCGATATAAAATTATATTTGAATCATGAGAACAAAAGCGTTTACCCTGCTGATAGCTGCTTTTATCCGACATCCACCTGGATAGCCACACCGACAGCACCAGCTACGGCAGCGATACCGGCATGGATCTGTGGAAACGTTTTTTAGCCAAGGCTGATTCCGTTCTTGGAAATCCGAACTCCCCGCAGTTTATCGTGTACACGGGTGACTTACCGGCGCATTACGCCTGCGGCGAGGGATGCGCGGGATGTTACCTCGCCCCGGGCGACCGCGCCTCGCATGACCAGGACCTTACCGTTATTTTAACCGGACTCCGGAACCTCGCGAATAAATACAAGAAGCCGCTGTTTTACATGCCCGGTAATAACGATGCACTGGCCGGCGATTATTTTTCTTTTGCCGATTCGCTGCAGAAAACACCATTCTCACTTGTTCCCGACAGCAGCAATCCCTTCCCGGCGCTCAACATCAACCGCGGATCAACCCAGGCGCCCTGCATGGTTTCCAACCCGCATCCGCAGATGGGTTACTATTCCGCCCGGCCGGTGGAAGGACTGCGCCTGCTCGCGTTGAACACGGTCATTTATAATACATGCTTTACAACTGTCGACGGTTCACAACAAGGCACCGATGGTGATACGCAGATGGCCTGGATAGCGGCGCAATTAGCAGAAGCAAAAGCGCAGAATGAAAAAGTGTACATCGCCATGCACATACCGCCGGGAAAGGATGCGTACAGCGGAAAAAGCATGTGGGCGGAACTACCCGGCCAGGGACAATCATGGCTCAATACATTCCTGTCGCTGACGGATAGTTACCAGGCCACCATTGCCGGCATACTTTACGGGCATACACATATGGACGAAGTACGCAGGCTGTATAATTCAGCCGGGAAAATTACCGAAGTGGCTGTTTGTTGCCCGGGTGTTACGCCGCAGCATTACAACAATCCCGGTTTTAAAACAGTGGAGTACGATGCGGCCAGCAAAGAGCTGATGGATTTTACAACTTATCATACCACGCTCAATATTCCTGCCTGGGGAAACAGGACGTATACATTCAGCAAGTATTATCAAAGCCCGGCGAAAACGTCCATCTTTCAGCGGCTGAGCAGCATGTCGCTTCCTGATATCACGAGTGCCATGGACTGCACCTATACTGTGCGGAATGGCCCGGCGCCGGCGCGGGATTCTATAGCGCACGGCATTGAAGTGATGTGGCAAAAATAAAAACGGCAGGAGACCGGGCTTTACCGCCGGGATGCGGCGCTCTTTTTCATCAGGTCGCAGGACACCTGTGAGTCCCTGATTTTATCCACATGATTGCCATGGCAAACAAAGGTTCAATGGCATACGGTTTAACGATATAATCATCCGCTCCGAGTTCCAGGGCTAAAGTCCTGTCTCTTTTTTCAGATTTGGTAGTACTGAAAATGAATGGAATATCCGATGTCTTCGGCTTATCCAACAATAAACGCAGAACTTCGTAGCCATTCATTTTGCCCAGCAGGACTTCGGATACAATCAAATCAGGCACAAATTCCCCGGCAAGTTCTACTCCTGCATTTCCATTGCTGGCTGTAAGGACGTTATACCCTTCCATCTCAAAACTTTCTGCCAGGTTTTCCAGGATATTGGAATTGCTTTCAATAAGTAGAATTGTTTTCATGGTGGTGTAATTGGCAGGCTTCTGTTGAACAAATATCAACAGACTTAAGCGGATGCATATTACACATGTTCTGAAATAAGTTACAGTATTCACAGTATCGGCGCTGATCGTACCTGTGCCGGGTTAAATACATCCTGCAGGTTTTAAATATGCCGGCTTTTCCAAAATAAACCCGGCTAAATCCCTTTTTTCGATTCCATATACGACTGCAGAATAATCGTCGCACTCACCTGGTCGATCAGTTTCTTATTCTGCCGGTCTTTCTTCTTCAGTCCTCCGTCGATCATCGCCTGGAAAGCCATCTTCGAGGTAAAACGCTCATCCACCCGTTCGATTTTCATACCGGGAAATTTTTTGGCGAGCTGTTTTACGAATTGTTCCGTATGGGGCGTGGCCTGCGTCGCTTCGTTGTTCAGCCGTTTCGGTTCGCCCACCACGATACATTCCACCGCTTCCTTTTTGAAATACTCTTCCAGGAAAGTAAAAACGTCTTTCGCGTGGATCGTCGTCAATCCCGTGGCGATAAGCTGGTCAGGATCGGTAACGGCAATGCCGACGCGCCTGGTACCGTAATCGATGGCAAGAATACGAGGCATTTTTAAGTAATCGGTTCAAAAATAAGTGCGTGTTCAAAAAGCAAAGGGCAAAAGCAAAAAGGCAAAATTAAGGCATAACACGGATAAGACGTCACTCGCAGCGGAGACGTTATCCTTTTATTGCTTTTTGCCCTTTGCATTTTGTTTTTTCGAAAAAGGAACGACGCTTTTTCAGCGTTTTAATCAATACGTCCCGACCGAAAGCATCACCAGCGTGCAGGCTTCCAGCGCTTCAATTCCTTTTTCCTGCGCCCGTTTTTCAAATTCGGGATTTTCCGTTCCGGGATTAAAAATGATCCGTTTCGGATTCAGGCCAAGTACGTAATCGTACCATTCGGCCTGGTTTTTCGGGCCCACGTAAAGCGAAACCGTATCCACACCGGTTACTGCCGGTTTCCCGGTCAGTATTTCATACGGGCCGATTTTCCCCGCTTTGACGCCGACCGGAACCACTTCGTGACCGAAATTGTGCAGTTTCATCACTGCGATGTACGAATAACGTTCCGGGTTCTCGGAAGAACCGATGACGATTGTTTTTTTGCTCATGTTTTTTCGATATAGTCGAGATCCTTCCCGAATGTTTCCTCCAATCGCCACAGTGCTATGAATCCGACAGCGAAAATTATGACTCCAACAATAATAGCTGATTCAATTGTCCCGGTCAGCGGACTCAGCCACTGGAAAGCCAGTGTGATGAGTATCGCTCCGCCGCGTACGAAATTCGGTGCAGTCGTCGTAACGGTTGCGCGGATATTCGTACCGAACAGTTCGGATGCCGACGACATAAATACGGCCCAGTAACCCGTTGCAAAACCGACCAGCACCACGATGGTGTAAAAAGCGGTGATCGATCTGGCGGCAAACAGGAAATACGTGAGTGTGAAAAGTACCGCCAGCATGAGAAACCAGAACAGCGCTTTTTTCCGGCTGCGCAGCCATTGACTGAGCAGGCCGCTGACGACATCACCGAGCGTTATGCCGGCGTAAGCCAGTGTCAGCGCAAGTTTGGCGTCTTTCGGGGCATCGGGTAAACCAAGTTTCGCGGTAATCTCCGGGCAGAGGTTGATGAGAATACCCATCACGTACCAGACCGGCAAAGCGATCAGGATCACGTTCAGGTATTTTCCGAAGGTGCGCCGCGAGCGGAAAAGTATCCGGATATCGCCTCGTTTTACATTCTTCTCTTTCAGCCCGGCGAACATCCCCGATTCATAAACGCCGAAACGCAGGATGAGCAGAACAACGCCAAGTCCGCCGCCGATATAATACGACAAACGCCAGTCGTCAATCGACAGGTTGACCACGCCCGCCACTACTGCGCCGGACAAACCGACAGCCGCGACAATGGTTGCGCCGTATCCCCTGTTTTCTTTCGACATGGATTCGCTTACCAGCGTAATGCCCGCACCCAGTTCGCCTGCCAGACCGAAGCCCGCAATAAAACGCCACAGGCCGTAAGCCCATACACTGTCGACCATCCCGTTGCAGATATTGGCGAGTGAATAAATGATAATGGAACCGAACAATACGGAAAGCCGCCCGCGCTTGTCGCCGATAATGCCCCAGGCGATACCGCCCACCAGCATGCCGAACATCTGGATATTAAAAAGATTGATCCCGGTATTTTTGACATCGTCTTTGAATGCCGCGCTTTGAATTTCCGCAGCGCTCAGCCCCTGCCCTAAAATATCGGTAAGGCTGGCCACGCGCTCCATGCCGAACAAAACAAGGTCGTAGATATCGACAAAGTAGCCGAGCGCTGCAACCAGCACGAGCATACTTACTTTCTTGTTCTGAAGTTCTTTCGCCAGCATAAATTTTGATCCGGGGGTTGTAAAGATAAGCATTGCATACGTAGCATACCGATTTGAAAATGCGACAATTAAACGATTTGAAGATTCCTACCCGCAAGCCTGCCCAAGAAGAGCGCCCATGAGTGGCATGTGGAAGGGGCATTTTCAAATTTTCAAATCGGGTCATTTTTAAATCGGTTCACAAAACATCCTTTATTATTAACTTGCTGCATGCTGAAGCGGTTTTTATTTCTCCTGCTGATTCCTGTTTACGCTTTTGCGCAGGATACCGCTTCCGTCGACTCATCTTCTTTTTTTCTCCGTTCATCCGTACTGAATAAAAAAAGGACCGTTCTTGTTGCCGGAACGGAAGCGGCGCTGGCCGGCGGAAGCCTGCTCGCTCATTCTGGTACGCCGACTATCCGCGCAGCGGTTTCCACACTTTTAACGACAACAGCGAATGGCTGCAGATGGATAAAGCCGGCCACGCCATGACCTGTTATTATACCGGCCGCATCGGCATGAACCTGTTACGCTGGAGCGGCGTGAAAGAAAAAAAAGCGGTCTGGTTCGGCGGACTTACCGGTTTCGTTTACCTCGGCGCGATTGAAATGCTCGACGGATTTTCATCTGGATGGGGATTTTCTTCCGGCGATATGGCGGCGAATACCTTAGGTACCGCCTTGCTCATCGGGCAGGAATACGCCTGGAAAGATCAGCGCATCGCGTTGAAATTTTCCAGCCACAAAACCGACTTCCCGGTGTACCGCCCCGAACTGCTGGGCGAAACCCGCTTGCAGCAGGTACTCAAGGACTATAACGGGCAAACGTACTGGCTGTCCGTAAACATCGCTTCATTCCTCAAAAAAGAAACGAAAGTTCCGGCGTGGCTCAACCTCGCTTTCGGCTACAGCGCCGAAGGCATGACCGGCGGAAAAGAAAATGCGGTCACCTATAATGCGTCCGGGAATATCATCGATTTTCCGCGCTACCGGCAATACTATCTTTCCTTTGATATCGACCTGACGAAAATCGCCGGGCAAAGTCCGTTCATGCGCGCGCTTACGCAAACATTCGGCTTTATTAAAATTCCCGCCCCGACGCTGGCATTCGACCGGCAAGGATTCGGGGCGTATTGGATATATATGTAATCCAATTGGGCGATCCGCCTGAGGCGGATCGCCCAATTGGATTAAGGAATTAGTGTCTTCGCCTTCTCCAGCGCTTTCGGAATCCCGCCCACATTCGACCCGCCTGACGTAGCATAGAACACTTGTCCGCCGCCGCCGCCCTGGATTTCTTTCGCCAGTTCACGGATAATTTTCGAGGCGTCCAGGTTTTTCGCTTTTACGAGATCATCGGAAAACGCAAGCGTGAGCGAAGCTTTCCCGTTGATCTCCGCGCCGAGCACCAGGAAAAGATTCTCCTGTTGTCCGCGCAGTTCAAAAGCGAGATCCTTGATCACATCCGCATTGCTAAGTTCCACGCGTTCGGCGATGAAATTCACGCCGTTCACCTGTTTCATTTTGGCGAGCAGTTCGCCTTTCACCACCTGCGATTTCTCGCGGAGCAAAGCGGCCACCTGTTTTTCGAGCGCGGATTTTTCTTCCACCAGCTGCAGGATGCTTTTCTCCAGGTCTTTCGAACCTTTCAGCGTTTCTTTCAGGCGGTTCACCAAAGCAAGCTGACCGTTCACGAAGGCTTCCGCTTTCACCGCGCTGATCGCTTCGATACGGCGGACACCGGCGGCAATGGCGCTTTCGGAAATGATCTTGAACAAACCGATTTTGCCCGTGGCCGGAACATGCGTCCCCCCGCACAGTTCGATCGAATAATTTTTATCGAAAACCACCACGCGGACCACATCACCGTATTTCTCGCCGAACAAAGCCATCGCGCCGAGTTTCTTCGCTTCGTCGATGGGCATTTCTTTAATGTCGGCCGCGATGTTTTCGCGGATTTTTTCGTTTACGATCTGTTCGATCTTCGCGAGTTCTTCGTCCGTCACCTTGCTGAAATGCGAAAAGTCGAAACGCAGGTATTCGTCATTCACCAGCGAGCCTTTCTGCTCCACGTGCGTACCGAGTACGCTGCGCAAAGCCGCGTGCAGCAGGTGCGTGGCGCTGTGGTTGTTTTCCGTAAGGCTGCGGCGGGAAGCATCCACGCGCGCGCGGAAAGTCTTCGTAACGTCTTCCGGCAGGCGATCCACGAAATGAATCGTTACGCCGTTTTCTTTTTTGGTATCGGTTACGCGGATTTTTTCATTCGCCGTTTCCAGCACGCCGGTATCGCCCACCTGTCCGCCGCTTTCAGCATAAAAAGGCGTGACATCCAGCACAAGTTGGTACGATTCTTTTCCTTTCGCTTTCACGCGACGGTAGCGTACAATACGCGCGTCGCATTCAAGTGTTTCATATCCAACAAATTTAACTCCCTTCCTTTCAAGTTTTCGAGATTCAGATATCTTGTCTAAATTCTCTTCGCGTTGATCTTCAAGATTGTCTTTCAACTCAGTCACTATAACCCAGTCGTCGGTATCCACCGCGGTGGCTGCGCGCGAGCGGTCTTTCTGCTCCTTCAGGTATTTTTCATATCCTTCGGAATCCACGCTTAGTCCTTTTTCCCGCGCGAGCAGGTCGGTGAGATCGTACGGAAATCCGAACGTATCGAAAAGCTCGAAAGCAAAAAATCCGTCGATCACTTTCCCGCTCATTTTTTTCACATGATCCTCGAAACGGTTTACGCCATTACCCAACGTGCGCAGGAACGAAGTTTCCTCTTCCTGGATCACTTTTTCGATCAGCGACTGCTGGCCTTTCAGTTCCGGGAAAAAACCGCCCATCTGCTGCGCAAGCACCGGAACAAGTTTATACATGAACGGTTCATTAAAACCGAGGAACGTGTACCCGTAACGCACCGCGCGGCGAAGTATCCGGCGGATCACGTAACCCGCGCCATTGTTGGACGGAAGCTGACCGTCGGCAATAGCAAAAGAAATGGTGCGGATATGGTCGGCGATCACACGCATGGCGATATCCGTTTTTTCCTCTTTGCCGTATTTTTTGCCGGATGTTTTTTCAATGACCTGGATCAGCGGCTGAAAAACATCCGTATCGTAATTCGATTGCTTGCCCTGCAGCACACGAACGAGACGTTCGAAACCCATACCGGTATCCACATGCTGTGCAGGAAGTTTCTCCAGCGATCCGTCGGCTTTGCGGTTGAATTCCATGAACACGTTGTTCCAGATTTCAATCACCTGAGGATGATCGTTGTTCACCAGTTTCGCGCCGTCCGATTTTTTCCGCTCCTCATCCGTTCTGCAATCCACGTGTACTTCCGAGCAGGGTCCGCAAGGTCCGCTGGCGCCCATTTCCCAGAAATTATCTTTTTTATTTCCGCGCAGGATACGATCTTCCGCAACGAACTGTTTCCAGCAATCGAATGCTTCCTGGTCGAAATCGAGTCCTTCTTCCTTGCTGCCTTCAAAAACAGTTACGTACAAACGGTCCTTCGGAATTTTGTACACTTCCGTCAGCAGTTCCCAGCTCCAGGCGATCGCTTCTTTTTTGAAATAATCGCCGAAGCTCCAGTTCCCGAGCATCTCGAACATGGTATGGTGGTACGTATCCACGCCCACTTCCTCGAGGTCGTTGTGCTTCCCGGCCACGCGCAGGCATTTCTGCGTATCGGCCACGCGCGGCCATTTGGCGGGCGAATTGCCGAGAAACCATTCTTTAAAAGGCGCCATGCCCGAGTTATTGAACATGAGTGTAGGGTCGTTCTTCACCACCATCGGGGCGGAAGGAACGATCTCGTGTCCTTTCGATTTGAAAAAATCGAGGAATGTTTGCCGTATTTCGTTAGCGGTCATCATCTTGCCGGAATCTGGAATCATTTGTAAAACGGCTGCAAATTTAACCTTTACGCAGCAATTTCCGCCGCTTTGAGCAGGAAAAGCGCATCGGTTGGAAAACCTGAGCTTTTCCTTAAATTTGTTCAACGCACACACGCAGTTTAATTTACACGCATGCCGAAAGTCAAGTATCGCTATAACGCGAAGACGTTGAGTTATGAACCCGCGCATACTCCCATCCGGGTGCGGGTTTTCCGTGTGCTTTCTTTCCTGGCAACAGCTTCCGTGATCGGTGTGATCGCGGTATTCATCGCTTTCAAATATTTCGGTTCGCCGCGCGAGAAACAACTGCAGCGCGAGCTCGACCAGATGACCCTGCAGTTCGAAGTGATGGAAGAACGGCTGAATCACATGTCCGCCGTACTTTCCGATCTCGAGCAGCGCGACGACAATATTTACCGCACGATTTTCGAAGCCGAACCGATTCCGAACGAAATCCGGAAAGCGGGTTTCGGCGGGGCCGACCGGTACAAGGATCTTGAAGGACTTTCCAATTCCGAACTGCTGATCCGCGTTACCCAGCGTTTCGACCAGCTGGCCAAGCAGATGTACATCCAGTCGAAATCGTATGATGATGTGGTGAAACTCGCGAAGAGCAAGGAAACCATGCTTTCCTCCATTCCTGCCATCATGCCCGTTTCCAACAAAAACCTGCGGCATTCGCCCTCCGGCTTCGGCTGGCGCACGCACCCGATTTACAAAAGCGCGGAATTTCACCCCGGCATGGATTTCGCCTGCCCGCAGGGAACGGAAATTTATGCTACCGGCGACGGCGTGGTGGAACGCGCGGACGATAAATCGCAGGGCTATGGAAACCATGTCGTGATCAACAACGGTTTCGGGTACCAGACGCTTTTCGCGCACATGAGCAAAATGGCGGTGACCGTGGGACAGAAAGTGAAGCGCGGGCAGCTCATCGGTTACGTCGGGAGCACGGGACTTTCCACAGCCCCGCACGTACATTACGAAGTGCATAAAAACGGTGAACGCGTAAACCCGATCAATTTTTATTACAACGACCTCACGCCGGAAGAATACCAGCGGCTTATCGAAATGTCGGCGCAATCCTCACAGTCGTTTGATTAATGAATTGTTTAAAATGAAGATTTCGTTATGGTTTTCAGTTTACCCGTTTACCGTTGTTGCAGTACGACGAAATCATCAAAATCTCCACACTCCCGTTTGAACAAATCAAAACTGGAAACGGGTAAACGAATAAACGAGTAAACGGAAAATATGCCTTACAAAGAATCGGAAACGGTAAAATTATATTACAGCATCGGTGAAGTCGCCCGGCTTTTCGAGGTCAACACGTCGCTTATCCGTTTCTGGGAAAAGGAATTCGAAATTCTCCGTCCGCACAAAAACAAAAAAGGAAACCGGCTTTTCACGCAGGAAGATGTAGATAATCTCCGCATCATTTATCACCTGGTAAAGGAACGCGGCTATACCCTGCAGGGCGCCAGGGAAAAACTGAAGCAGAACAAAAACGATACGGTGGACAATGCCGGGATCGTGCATTCGCTTGAGAAAGTGAAATTCTTTTTGCTCGAGTTGAAGAAGGAATTATAATTTCAAAACCCCGAAATGGCAGACACCAGGAAACGCGATCCCCGCGCGAGCAGAAGAACGACTGTTCCCAATCCCAAGCAAAAATTACCGAATACGCCGGGGACTGAACACAAACTGAATCCTTTCTTCACCCTGCTCTCGAAGCGCCGCAGCATGATCGTGCTTGCTGTTGCAAACCTCCTGCTTTTCACTTTTGCATTTGTTGATTACTACGGACCAAAAAACAGTTCGAAAGAAAAACTGGTACGGGTCGATCCGCTCAGCAGTGAATTTATAACGGCGAAGTCGCACGTTCCGATCAGCGAGGATCATCATTACAGTCGCGCCGAATTTATCGGCCAGGACCTGATCTTTTACCGGACGATGACCGGTTCACCGGTAGCCTATTCCATTGCAGCCGATACCAGCGGTAAACTTTTCGAGCCTTTTCATCACCGCTACAGTTACCTGGAATTGGTTTACCTGAACGGCATTATCGGTATTGCCCTTATTCTTTTACGTGCACCGGGTAAAACCGAAGTGAGGCTGATGCTCTGCACTGCAGGAATTATCTTGTTTATGGTGAGTGTTTTCGTGCTGCTGTTTAATTGAGCCCGGCTGCCATTTTTCAGAATTTAATTATTTAACAAATCAGGTTGTTTTTGTCTTTTCACGCCAGCGCTTCAGGTTCGGCAGACTGTCGAGTGAAAGCTGGATAATATTCGGAGGACTGTGCATTTTTTCCATCTGGGTTTTCACAATATTCCTCATCTCATCGAGCTTCATGTCCGGGTTAATAAATGCGCCGTTTACGTAACAATACAGGCAGTACTCATTACTTTTTGATCCGTCTTTTTCCGTACCACGCAGCCCGGCATCATCGATCGGCATGCTGCAGCTTTGGCAAAACATTGTAGGTTGCATCGTTATTGGTTTTATGGTTTATAATTGGTTTTCAGCGTATCTCAGGAATTGTGCGAAAATATCTCACAGACGCTGTTGTAAAGATGCACCGGGAGAAAAACGAAATCAGTGACCGCAAGCACAGGCAGCCATGATTCCCGTCACAAAACAGGAATTATTGCAGCAGGTTGACACTGCTCCTGTTTAAAACAATTGTTTTTTTGAACACGGCTGGCTCACACCCTTACACCCACCACGCACACATCGTCTATCTGCTCCAGGTCGCCGCGCCACGATTCGAATTTTTCTTCCAGCAGCCTGCGCTGCGCGCTCATGGGTTCCTGATGTATCTTCAGCAGGATTTCTTTCAGTTGCTTGCTCTTGAATTTTTTCCCGTCGGGCCCGCCGAACTGGTCGGAAAACCCGTCGGTAAACAGGTAAAACACATCGCCGGAATTCAGTTGAACCGTATGATTGGCAAAAACCTTCTTATCCGTATATGCCCCGCCGATCGAAAAACGCGACGGTTCGATTTCTTTCAGTTCCCCGTTCTGCATCAGGATCAGCGGGCGGAAAGCGCCGGAATACATCAGTATCTTTTCTTTCGGCGACCAGGCGCAGAGCGCGATGTCCATGCCGTCCCTGTTTTCCGTTTCGCCGCCCTGTTTCAGGTGCCGGATAATCCCGTCGTCCAGGAAATGCAACGCCGCGGCGCAATCCGTGATCGCAGGATTTTTAACCGACTGGTTCAGGTAATCCGTTCCGACCAGGCTCATGAACGCGCCCGGAACGCCATGCCCGGTGCAATCGGCAACGACAATAATATGCAGGCTGTGATCGGGATTGGACGATACCCAGTAAAAATCACCGCTCACGATGTCTTTCGGTTTGTACAGCACAAAACTGTCGGGAAAAAGCTGCGTCACTTCTTCCGGCTCTGGCAGCACGGCACGCTGGATCCGCTGCGCATACCGGATACTGTCCGTAATATCCTTGTTCTTCGATTCGATCTCGTCGAAAGCAGCCTGGAGCCGTTTTTTCGATTTCTGGTTTTCGCGGTATCGGAGCAGGACAAAAACGAGGATGAGTACCAGTAATATTGCAGCTCCCCCGACGAGAAAATTCTGCGAACGCTCGCGCTCTTTGTCGGCTGCCTGCCGCAGGTCGCTTTCTGTTTTCTGCTGCTCGAGTTCTTTGATTTTCAGATCCTGCACCTCGTTGTCGAAACGGGCTTTCATTTCGTTGATCGTTTTTTCCCGTTCATCATCGAAGATGGAATCTTTTACTCCGCGCGTCAGCGTATCGTAGGCGTATGCTTTTTCAAAATTCCCGAGTGCGGCGTTTGAAGTGGCCTGTGCAGCATATACTTCCAGGAGCAGCGATTTCGAATCCAGTTCCTTGCCGAGTTCCTCCGCTTCGTTGAGCAACTGTACAGCCTGCGTATGCTTCTTGTTGCGCTGGTAAATCGATGCGAGCGCCGTAAGGCTGGAACCGATTCCGCGCTTGTCGTTTATTTCGCGGCGGATCGTGATCGCTTTTTCCAGGAACTCTTCCGCTTTGGCAAGCTGGTTGGTTTCCCGGTAAACCAAAGCGATATTATTGAACGCGATACCGATTCCTTTTTTCTCGCCGAGGTCCTGCTTCAGTTTCAGCGACACATCGTAATAATGCAAAGCGGAATCGTATTTCAGCAGGTTGAACCAGGCTACTCCCACATTCGCATACGCCGATGAAAGCTCGCGTTTGTCGGCCTTTGCCAGTTGTTTCAGTTTGAGCGAAAGCTGGTAATAACGCAAACCGTCTTCGGGCATGCCCTGGTTCAGGTAAACGCTGCCGAGATTATTGTAGGCTCTCGCTTGTCCTTTCTGGTCGCGTTTCGCCACGTAAATCCGCAGCGCCTGCAGATGCGCGTCCTGCGCTTTCTCATACTCGCCTTTCTGGTGATAAAGCACGCCGATCTGCGTCATCGTGGATGCCAGCAGTATCGAATCTTTTTGCCGGGTCCTGATTTTCCTGGCGACATCATAATACTTCAGCGCCGTTTCATACGAACCGATTTCGAAATATCCTTTGCCGGTAGCCTGGTTCGCCAGCGCGAGATAAGCCGAATCGCGGAGTTCTTCGGCCCAGCCGAGCACCTGCAGGCTGTTGCTGATAGCCTGCTTATAATTACCGGTTGCATTCAGTACGGTCGTATTGGCGTTGTATGCTTCTATTTTTTCGGTGAGCGACGCTTTCGGACCGAGCGCTTCGAGCGCTTTCCTGGCATAAAGAAGTCCCGAATCGCGGTTTTGCCCGCTGTAATACGTCGCGATTTTTCCGAACACAACTGCTTTCGATTCTCCCGGCGTGTTCAGTTGCTTCAGGAGCGTATCCAGCCTGGTCTGCGCACCGAGTCCCGGCGCCAGCGTCAGTAAAAGCAAAAAGAGGATTTTATTTTTTCTCACAAAAAAAGAGCCGCCCCTAAATGGAAGCGGCTGTGTTTTATCAACCGGTTGATTTATTCTTTGTATAAAATATAGTGCTTGACCAGTTCGAATGCCGGGCCGCCTTCAGGTCCCTGTTTCAATTCCACTTTCTCGCTGATTTTTTTGAACCCGCTCATTTCCAGGCGTGCTTCGTATGTTTTTCCGCCGTCGAGCTGCACTTCGTAGTTCCCGGAAGAGCTGGACTGCACGCTGGTTACTTTAGCGCCGCTTTCGTCGTAAATCGCGACTTCGGTTACAACAGCCACGCCGTTCCCGTCGAAGATCGTTCCTTTGAGCACCGATTTTGGAATCGGGAGTTTCGCTTTAGGCTTCATGATGTCGGTGATATCGGCGATCCAGAGATCACGGTCGCCGATCGATCCTTCGCGGTCGCTGTCGATATACGCGGTTTTTCCATCAGGAGCCACGATAAAAATCTTGTCGTTGTAAATCGTGTTGATCGGGTAACCCATATTTACCGGTGCGCCCCATTTGCCGTTTTCGAAAGTACTTTTGAAAATATCGTACCCGCCCATGCTCCCTGGGCCGTTCGAACAGAAGTAAAGCGTTTTTCCGTCAGGGCTGAAACTCATGCCGCCTTCATCGTATTCCGAATTGATCTCGGCGCCGGCGTTCATCGGGAAATTCCAGTCGGATTTACCGACTTTATCGCATATCCAGATATCGCTGCGGCCGAAACCTTTCTGCCCTTTCCAGGGAAGATCCTGGCCGCGTTCGCTCATGATAAACAGTTTGCTTGCATCGGGCATCATCACCGCGTTGTCTTCAAAATAGCTGGTATTGATTTTTTTTCCCATGTTTTTGGGAGAGCCCCATTTACCGGCAGAACCCCGTTTGGACACGTAGATATCACCGCCCGACGAACCGGTTTCGGCGTTGTTCTGGTAGATATAAAGCAGTTTTCCATCGGGAGAAATGCTGCATGATGCGTCATGCCCGGCCGAATTGACACTTCCCTTGATCAGTTCCGCATCGTTCCAGATTTGTTTTTCTTCGTTCCACGTACAGAGGTAAATATCATCGAAGTAGCCGCTGTCGCCTTCTTTATCCACCGTCGAAGTTTTTCCTTCCGGGCGGCGCGATGTGAAAATCATCGTTTTACCGTCGGCTGTAATCGACGGACGTTTATCATCATACGGACTGTTTACCGAAGCGCCCACGTTGGTGATCGTTACGTTGCTTCCTTTGGCCATCAGCGTTTTGGCATTGTTGCACTGCGAAAGATGGTAATCCGTTTCTTTCTTTTTCAGGTCGTTCGTGGAAGCTGCTTTGAACGCATTAAGCGCTTCTATGGCTTTATCGGTTTGTCCTTTCACCTGGTACGTTTTTCCTAGCATCAGGTTCAGTTCGACGTGGCTGTTGGCATCCAGCGCCTTGGCTTTTTCGAGGCTTTCCAGCGCTTCATCGTATTGACGCATCATATAATAACACTCGCCGACATGATAAGCCAGGCTTCCCACGTTCGGCGTATTGGCCTGAACTTCTTTGTAGAGATTAAGCGCTTTCACATAATCTCCGCCGTTGAAGGCCTGGCTGGCATTAAAAAGCTTTACCTGGTCGCCGCCTTTATCAAGCAGGTTGGGCTGGGCGCCGGAAAATACGGGAAGCAGCATCACTATTGCCAGGATGGCAGTGCGAAACGAAAGGTTTTTCATACGTGTTTGGCTGATGAATCGAAGAACAAATATAATGAACCCCCTAAAACATTCGACAAAACCGGGTTACTTTTTAGCGCCCTCATCCGAAGCCGTTATCCGGCTCAGCTTCTGCAGGAAAAGTGCCAGTCCTGCTTTTTTCTGCTCATCCAGGGAGTAGCTGATATTTTTCCCGAGATACGAAGCCACCAGCCCGGCCGGCAGATCGAACGACTCTTCAGCCAGTATGGCGTCGATGGACGAAACGCCGAAAGCCAGCGAAGCATTAAAATCACGGATGAATTTTTCGGAAAAATTTCCTGTTCCGGCCCAAACGGCAAACACGAAAGGCAAACCGGTAAGCTGCAGCCAGGATTCCGCAAGATCATATTCGTACGGAAATTTTCCATTCAGCGCGAACGTACGGTCACCGATCACCACTCCGGCCGTGTCCCCGGCAATGTCCTGCTCGAATCCCGCAGCGGCGGGCAGCCATTCCGGTTGTATTTTCCAGCTTTCCGCCGCCAGTATTCTCACCAGCATCACTGAAGTCCGGGACTGGTAATCGAGTAATACGCGCTTAATTTTTTCCAGCGGCACGGCGCTGTAAAGTTTTACACTCAGCACCGGACCGGTTGCACCGATGCAATAATCAGAAAGGATCACCGGGTTTTCCAGCAGCGGAAGCACTGCGGCGGGAATCAGCCCGATCTCCACTTCACCGGCCAGCAGTTTGCGCGCACATTCCGAAGGCATGTCCAGTGCAAGATCGATTCCTGCTACCGGCTTTTTCCGCAGCCCGTAGAGAAAAGGACGCGTATTGAGATATGAAACTGCCGATATGCGGATCTGCTGATGCATGTCTTTCTTCAACGGGGAAACTTTTTTGTTCAGGGATTGATTGGCGGAGGGCCGGGATTGTTTTGCGGCGGCATACCGGCCTGCTGCTGCCGGTCGAGTATTTCAAGCGTAGCCAGTGTTGCCGCAACTACCGACAGGATCGGCCCGATACTGATGCCGACATACGGAACCATCAACAGCAGGCTGAAGATGATCCCGTTGCCGATCGCTATTCCTTTGTGTTTCCGGATGAGTTTTACGCCCTGCCGGATCGAAAGGCGGCGGCGTTCGCAGGAATAATCCATCATGCTGAAGCCGAGATAATACGACGAAACGAAATACAGGAACAAAGCCGTAAACCAGCCGATAACCGGTATCCAGGCGATGAAAAAGCAGGCGAGAATGATCAGCGTTTCCACCAGCATGTTCCGGAAAGTAATGAGGATGCCGCGCAATACGTCTTTCACAAAATGGCTGAACACGAACGGGAATTTATTCCCGCTGCGAATTTCTTCCACGCGCTCCGAAAGAAAAGCGAGCACGGGCGAAAGGATAATGAGCAGCAGGTATTTCGAAATGGAATTGAAGAGGAAATACGAAAGCAAACCCATCACGATGCTCACCAGGCCGTAAATCAATCCTTTGATCCATCCCCCGGCCCATTCGGTCAGCATATTGTCTTCTCCCAGGCCGGTTTTTTCAATCACCAGGTCCGTCAGCCATTCCTTGATCGCGAACATGGACGCAAAACCAAGCAGGTAAAGGCCTACGGCGATCAGCATCGGGTAAATGAAATACACCCAAAGCCCATGTTTGAAAATGAATCCGATCGCATCGATATGCGAAGAAAATCCTCTGCCGAGGTCTTTGAAAAAGGCCATACCGCAAAGTAAAAGAAAAAGGACGCTCCCGATAATCGGAAGCGTCCTTTTAATATGAATTTGATTCGTTTAGCGGATAACCTGCATGCGCTGAACGCCGATGATGTTCTGACCATCGTTCAGGCGGTACATGTACATACCGGCATCAAGCGAAGTTGTGCTCACTTCGATTACGGTAGTGCCTTTTGTTACCTGCTGTGTTTTTACGAGACGGCCCTGGAGATCGAGGATTTCGAGAGTTACGTTTTTCTCGAGGTTCGAAACCGGGATGAAGTTGATTTCACCGGCCGGGTTCGGGTAGTTATTTCCGAGGCTCATCATCTGCTGATCGAACTGCTGGGTGCTGGTCAAACCATAGAACCAGTCGTGCGACCACTTCAGGATGTCGTACTTGATCTGCGGAGTAGCAAGCATTTCAATACCTGTGCCGATGTAAACAGTCTTCCAGGTGTTGTTCGTGTTGCGCATACCGGCAATTTTAGAAGCCAGGTTGTTGTAACGGAAAATCGGGGTACCGGTTCCGGAAACAGTGATCTGGTCGGGGAAGAAATACGTTCCGCCGTAGAAATTGCTGATCGTGCTTGTCGCAACAGTACCGAAAATCGGGTCCGTTGTGATGGCAGTAAGCTGCGTGTTCGCTGTAGTACCGTCGTTCGAGAAACCTGCGCCGAGATAGTTGTTCATGAAGTTCTGGCAGGTAACGGTGTAATACGGACTCGGTGTAGTAACGTCAAACTGTTCCCAGGCGATGTCCTGGCCCGAGAGGAAAAGACATCCGCCGGTATTCAGGAAAGCAGCCAGCTGGTTTACCAGGTTGTCGTACAGCCCGGGGAAAGTCCAGCCTACGTTGTAATAAACGTTGTTCACACCGGTGAAAGCGTTGTCCTGCATAGCGCGTACTGCAATGACTTCGCTTGTTTTGGCAGTACCGGGTTCGTTGGCATAAGCCAGGCCATTCACGTAGCAGGAATCCCAGTTGGCAGCATTACCCAGGGTAACACCGTCGCCGATTCCACCGCTGTTGTTTACGATAAGATCGGTTACGTTAGCAATAACGTAAACAGAATAGCTCATCGCGGGAGAACTCGGGTTGGTTACCGAAGTAACGGTCAGCGTAGCACGTCCGACATACGGAGTAGTCGAAGGCGTAACGTTGATCGAGATGTTATTGGTAGCGCCGGCGTTTGTAGAAACAGAAGCGGTCGTCGTGTACGGCGTGCTGTTTACGGTGAAGTTGGCAGTCCAGCCTGCACCGAGGTCGGTGGTCAGCGTGTAGTTGAACGTTTCCGTCGCATTGCCCGTGTTCATCGAAGTCATGCTGAACGAAGAAGCGTTGCCGTTTGTTCCTGCCATCACCTGTACGCTGGGCTGACCGAGCGTGTAGTTGATGATCGGGTCGTTAACAGTTCCTGTCTGCAGGACTTCCTGTGTAACGTCGTTCTGAACGAAAGCGATTGCTTTCATGTTCGCATTTACCCATGAGCCGTCTTCAACGTAGTTGTAGTTGAACGTAACGCTGTTGCCGATTGAAGCGGCAGTGTAGGCATCACCTGTTGTATTCGGCAGCATTTTGCGGAGTACGTTCGGGAAATCGGTTTCGCCGTTCGACCCGGGAGGTGTTCCGTAGATGATCGGATCTTCCACGATAGCTACGCGCATTTTCCAGGTTCCGGAGGGAACAGTACCTACTGTAAGTACAGTAACTGTAACGTCACGGTTGTTGCCGTTGTCCACTTCCGTAACGGAAATCTTGATCGGGCTACCCATGGCGAACTGGTTGTCCACATCGGCCTGGGTGAAAGCGCCGGGCTGGCCGGTCTTCTGGTTCCCATTCATTTCAACGTGCGGAACGCCGGTAACACCATAGTAATTCACACGGTCAGTCGGTTCGGTCGGGTTGAAATTGTACATCGGGTCAACTCCCGGCCACGAAGTATGATATGCAATGTGGCGGACGGTAGTCGGGTTCGGGTTAAGTACTGTGCTCTGGAAACCCGGGTTCTGTGCAGCGCAGGGACCGCAACTTGCCTGTGTGAAATGTTCAAAAAGCACAAAACGCGGCGCCTGTGCGCTTGCATTGAGTGCGATAAGCATTCCAAAAGCCGTAGCTGCTAACGTAAATTTTTTCATGTTGCAGAAATGTTGGTTTGAGTTTGTTTGAATCGTGCTATGAGAAACAAATGTAACGCATGGTGACCTTATATCCAATCTTTTAAGGCCAAAAGTCGGGTTTTAAAGGCGACTTGTCCAATTCAGCACTTTAGCCAGCGACAGGCGGAACCAGGGCGTAAACCCGGCGGGATTGGCGCCTGTTTCGGACAGGGCTTCGGCGGGACTGACCCACTTCCAGGCGGAAACTTCGGCAGGATCGGGCTTCGGCTGTTCGCCGGAAAAACCGACCAGCACGTGATCAAACTCGTGCTCGGTAAGCCCGTTGTCGAACACGGCTTTGTAAACAAAAGTAAATGCGGGCTGCAGCGTACAGTTTATACCCATTTCCTCCCGTAAACGCCGCTCCGCGGCAAGTTTCACGTCCTCGCCCGGCCGCGGGTGACTGCAGCAGGTATTGGTCCACAATCCGCCGCAATGATATTTTTCATCCGCCCGGCGGTGAATCAGCAAACGGCCTTCGGGATCAAAAATGAAAACGGAAAAAGCCCGGTGAAGCAAACCCGCTTCGTGTGCACGCATTTTTTCCATCGTGCCCAGTTCGCGGTCGTTTTCATCGACGAGGATTACGTATTCCATCGCCGCTAAAGTAAGTTAAAACTGTGCCGCAGGTAAGAGCCGAGGAAAAGTGCATATTTCCTGCCGTTCGGAATGCGGATGCGCTCCTGCAGCACACGCTGCGCGGGAACGGAACGGATTTTCCGGAAAAGCGAGTAATAGTACATGTACGCCACGTAAACCCCGAAACGCGAGCGGCGCGGAAGTTTGAGAATACCGTCGAAGGCGGCCGAAAAATCGGCGCGGATATCTTCTTCTACCCGGCGCTTGGTCGCTTCGTCCCAGGTACGGATATCGGTTCCCGGGAAATAGGTCCGGCCAAGCGTATTGTAATCGGAACACAGATCGCGCAGGAAATTGATTTTCTGGAAAGCGGAACCCAGTTTCATCGCCTGCGGCTTCAGGTTTTCGTAAAGCGCTTTATCCGCATCGGTAAAAATGTGCAGGCACATCAGCCCTACCGTTTCGGCCGAGCCGAGAATATATTTTTCGTACTCCACCTGCGAATACCGCTGCTTGTGCAAATCCATTTCCATGCTGTCGAGAAAAGCGCCGATCAGTTCGCGGTCTATTTTGTAACGGTTGGCCGCTTCCTGGAAACTGTTCAGCACCGGGTTCACGCTGATGCCGCGGTCGAGCGCCAGGAAAGTATCGCGGCGGAATCCGGCCAGCAGCTCCGCTTTATCGTAATCGTGAAAACTGTCCACGATTTCATCCGCGAGGCGTACAAAACCGTAAACCGCGTAAACCGGCGCCTGGATTTTCCGGTCGAGAAAACGGATCGCGAGCGAGAACGACGTACTGTATGTGCGCGTGAGTTGCCTGCTGGTGCGGAGAGAAACCTGGTCGAAAATTGTTTTCATGTCGTGACGGAGGATTTTTGGAGGTTTTCTTTTGCGGCGAGTTCGCCGGCTACGATTCCCGAAATGATCGAAGGCGGAACACCCGGCCCGGGAACCGTGAGCTGGCCTGCGTAGTAGAGGTTCGATACTTTTTTGCTTTTCAGCGAAGGCTTGAACATGGCCGTTTGCTTCAGCGTATTCGCCAGGCCGTAGGCATTGCCTTTGTACGCGTTATAATCGCTGATGAAATCCCGGTGCGCATACGATTTTTTGTACACGATATGTTCCCGGATTTCCTGCCCGGTGATTCGTTCGAGGCGGCGGATGATCAGCTCAAAATATTTTTCACGTGTCGCATCTTCATCTTCAAGACCGGTGGCGACCGGGATGAGTACGAAAAGATTTTCACAACCGGCTGGCGCAACGGATGCATCGGTTACCGAAGGACAACACACGTAGAACAAAGGCCGTTCGGGCCATGCGGGGCGATCGTAAATTTCGGCGGCATGCGCATCGAAGGATTCATCGAAAAACAAATTGTGGTGCAGCAGGTTTTTCAATCGCTTGTTTATGCCGAGATAGAAGATGAGACTGGACGGCGCCAGCCTGCGCGACTGCCAGTACGATTCGTCATAACGTCGCCATTCCGGGTCGAGCAGGTTTTGCTCCACGTGATGATAATCCGCCGCGCCGATCACGATATCCGCTTCCCGGAATCCGCCGTTGCAGCGTACGCCGGTTGCTCGGCCGTTTTGCACGTCAATTTTTTCCACCTGCGCGCCATATTCGATTTTCACACCGAGCGATTCCGCGAGCTGCCGCATTCCGTCAACTATTTTGTACATGCCGCCCTGCGGGTACCAGGTGCCGAGTGCGATGTCCGCGTAATTCATCAGGCTGTACAGCGCGGGCGTGTTCTTCGGTGTTTCGCCGAGAAACAAAACCGGGAACTCCAGCATCTGCACAATTTGCGGGTGCGAAAAATAACTGCGGATATGCGCATGCATGCTCCGGAAAACATCGAGACGGAAGATGCCGCCGATCAGTTTCCGGTCCGCGAACTCGCGCAGCGAAAGCCCGGGCTTATAAACCAGGCTGTTGATCCCGATCTCGTATTTGTAACGCGCTTCTTCCAGAAAGAGCCGCAGTTTTTTCGCGCTCCCCGTTTCCATCGCTTCAAATGCTTCGCCCAGTTGCTGCACCGATGCGGGAACATCGAAACGTTTATTTTCAGCGAAAAAAATACGGTACGAAGGATCGAGCCGCACCAGTTCGTAATAATCGCGCACCGATTTCCCGAAGCGGTTGAAAAACGATTCGAATACGTCGGGCATCCAGTACCAGCTCGGGCCCATGTCGAAAACAAAACCGTCCTGCTCAAACTTGCGCGCACGTCCGCCCCCCGAACTGTTTTTCTCGAGTATCGTCACCGCGAAACCTTTCGCCGCCAGCGTGCATGCCGAAGCCAGCCCGGAAAAACCGGAGCCGATAACGACCGCTTCGGGAGAACTGTTCATATGCTAAAATTAGTTCGTTTTACTTGTTCCAGTTTACCGTTTTCCAGTTTGCCGTTTTCCGTTTTCCAGTTTACCGTTTGCAGTTTTGACTTGTCTAAATATGGAGCACATGGATTTTGACGACATCCCTGTAATACCAAAACGGTAAACGGTAAACTGCAAACTGGAAAACAAGCTTTCCGACAGTAAATTTACTCTTCCTTTCCCTGAACGCGGAGGATTTATGGCGCACCCCTCGATTTTCTTTACCTTAGCCACTCATTTTTTCAAACGCACATGAGCCTGAACAGCCTTACGGCCATTTCTCCCGTTGACGGACGTTACCGCGCCCAGACGCAGGATCTCGAAAACTTTTTTTCCGAAGCCGCACTGATCCGCTACCGCCTGCTGGTGGAAACGGAATATTTTATCGCACTCTGCAAAATTCCGCTTTCGCCGCTGGCCGATTTTCCGCACAGCGCTTACGATACGCTGCGCGAAAGATTGCTCCGGAAATTTACACTCGACGATGCGGAAGCCGTGAAAAACATCGAGAAGACCACGAACCACGACGTAAAAGCCGTGGAATATTTCATGAAAGAGCGGCTTGATGAAATGGGGCTCGGTCAATGGCGCGAGTTTGTGCATTTCGGCCTCACATCGCAGGACATCAACAATACCGCCACGCCTTTGCTTCTGAAAGAAGCCTGGGAAAAAGTGCTGCTCCCGCTTTACGTTGACACGGTGCAGAAACTGGACGCGCTGGCTACCGAATGGGATAATATTCCCATGCTTGCACGCACGCACGGCCAGCCCGCTTCACCCACGCGCCTCGGGAAAGAGATCCGCGTATTCGTAGAGCGTTTGCTCGTCCAGCTCAAACAGGTTACGCAGGTTCCTTTTTCCGCCAAGTTCGGCGGAGCTACCGGGAATTTCAATGCGCACAAAGTAACTTTCCCGGGTACCGACTGGCGGAAATTCGGAAATGATTTTGTGAGCGGGCTCGGGCTGGTGCGTTCGCAGTTTACCACGCAGATCGAACATTACGATAACATGGCGGCTTTTTTCGACGGGCTGAAAAGACTGAACACGATCCTGATCGATCTCGACCGCGACATGTGGTCGTACATTTCGGTAAACTATTTCCGCCAGAAAATCAAGGAAGGCGAAGTAGGTTCTTCTGCGATGCCGCACAAAGTAAACCCGATCGATTTCGAAAACTCCGAAGGTAATTTCGGACTGGCGAACGCCATGTTCGAGCACCTTTCGGCGAAGCTCCCGGTTTCACGCCTGCAGCGCGACCTGACGGATTCCACCGTACTGCGCACCATCGGCGTACCGATCGCGCATTCGCTCATCGCGCTGAAGTCGCTGCACAAAGGTTTAGGCAAACTTTTGCTGAACGAAGAAGCGATCAGCCGCGACCTGGAGGACAACTGGGCCGTGGTGGCCGAAGCGATCCAGACCATCCTGCGCCGCGAAAATTATCCGAATCCGTACGAAGCGCTGAAAGCGCTTACACGCACGAACGAAAAAGTGACCGGCAAAACGATTGCGGATTTTATCGAAACGCTTTCCGTTTCCGAAGACGTGAAAAAAGAATTGCGTGCAATTACGCCGCAGAATTATACGGGGATTTGATCAACAGAAATGTACATCTCCGGTTTCACCATCATCCGCAATGCAGTTAAATTCGACTACCCGATTGTCGAGGCGGTGAAATCCATACTGCCGCTTTGCGATGAAGTAGTGATCGCCGTGGGGAAATGCGACGACGGAACGCGCGAGCTGGTGGAATCCATCGGTTCGGAAAAAATCCGCATCATCGATACTGTTTGGGACGATACGCTGCGCGAGGGCGGTCGCGCGCTGGCGCTGGAAACGGATAAAGCGCTCGCGGCCGTTTCGGAAAAAGCCGACTGGTGCTTTTATATCCAGGCCGACGAAGTGATCCACGAAAAATATCACCCGGCCATCCGCGCAGCGATGGAAAAATGGAAGGACGATAAAAACGTGGACGGACTTTTGTTCCGCTACCTGCATTTTTACGGCTCGTATGATTACGTGGGCGATTCGCGCCGCTGGTACCGGAACGAGATCCGCGTGATCCGCAACGATAAAAATATCCGTTCGTACCGCGATGCGCAGGGTTTCCGCAAAAACGACGATTCCAAACTCCGCGTAAAAGCCGTTGACGCCGAAGTGTACCACTACGGCTGGGTGAAACCGCCCGAAAAACAGCAGGCCAAACAGCAATCGTTCCATAAAATGTGGCACAACGATGAGTGGATGAAAAAAAACGTGACGCAAACCGACGCGTTCGATTATTCGCAGGTGGATTCCCTGGCGAAATTTTCCGGGAAACATCCGCAGGTAATGGAAGAACGCATCCGCCGCGTGAACTGGGAATTTTCATTCGATCCCACACAGAAAAAGCTTTCCTTAAAATCGCGGCTGAGCATGAAGATTGAAAAGCTGACCGGCTGGCGGATCGGGGAATACAAGAATTATGTTTTGATCTGAGCTGCCTTTTACAAAAAGCAAAGGGCAAATGTAAAAGACCAAAGACATATATTAATAAGATCACGTAAACAAGACTTCGCTAGTCGACGACTTAGTCGTCGACTAGCAGAGACTACGGTACAAGAGATTTCGTTACCCATACTTGCTAAACCACTTTTTGCTTTTGCCCTTTGCTTTTTGTCTTTTCATTTTTTGCCCGACCTTTACACATGCCCTACAACCTCCACGAGGAATCCTCTTCATGCATTGTTTTCCGCCAGAACAAATTTTACAACCGCTTCGCGGTAGCGTTTACCATACTCGCACTCATTTTTCTCGGCGCCGGCATCTGCGGGGTGCTGTTTTACAAAGGTGATGTACCTGTTGCCCGTCCTTTTTTCATCGTATTTGCGGCCGTGGCTGCTGTGCTGCTTTGCCTGGGCTGGATTGTTCCCCGACTGCGCAAACGTTTCGATCCGTACGAGATCATTTTTGATAATGAAAAAGGGCGTACCAGGATCGTGCAGGATAAAGCGGGAAACCAGGAAGCGTTTATCCCATATAACGAGATCGCACGGTTCGATATCCGCATCAAAAAAGAAAGCCGGAACGGCAGTACCAGCACTTCGAGGCCTTACTACCGTTATTTCGTGCATTTCCTGAAAAAAGACGGCGGTATCTGGGATCTTCATGAAACGGGAAATGAAACACAGGCGATTCAAATGCTGGAACACCTGAAACAAATCGTGCGCCTGGATGCAACGCCTGTTCCCGCTGGCAAAACCGGGCTCAGCAGCAAAATCACCGCCGACAATCTTGCCGGCCTCAGTTCACTGCGCTGGAAAAATCCAACGCTGGGCGGCTTCCTGCTTTTTATTCCTGTTGTGTGCATGATCGGCGGCGTGTTTTTCTTTTTCTGGAATGTGATTCCCGATGATACGTTCTTCAAAATCGTACTCGGTTTTATGAGCTTCATTTTCCTGCTCGTGATCAGCTTCAACGGGTACAAACTGCTGAAAGATGCTTTCCGCAGCTACGGCATCCGCATCGACAGCAGCACGCTCGAGTATTTTGAAGAAACGAAAAGCGGCGAAGTAAAAAAAACTGTTTCCTATGCCCTGCCGGAAATCGAACGCATCGTGTATCACTTTATGGAACGCGCTTTCGAATCGGACATCTATATCCTGCGCAAAGAAGAAGCGGAAATGCACAGCAAACTCGCCAACGGCGATATCGGCTTCAACGATCTCGGCAAATTATTCGGCACGTCGATGAACGAGCTTCGCCTGCGACTCACGCAGCTCAATTGCACCGAGCGTTTACAGGTGGAGAACTGGCTGCAGGAGGAGATTGTAAAAAGGACGGGGAAAGAGAAGAAGGAATTGTAATCTCTTCTCAAAACGACATTCCTATTCCCCCTCTTTACATTAACTTTACAATCCACAGTCCTCCTCTATGACCAGGTTCCCGGCCCTGCTTATTTCCTGCATCGTGTTTTTCGTAACAGGAAAAACATCCGCACAGGCCGTTTTCACCAATCGCTCGGTTACGCCGCCGCTCGTTTTGCTTGATACTGTCGCATTTCCCGGCCTGCGTGCATACAGCCTCATCAGCAGCGCCGATACCTTTATCGCTTCGCCGGGTTATCGTTTCGGAGGTTCGGCCGACGGCGCGGGAATCGTGCGCAACACGAACGGAACGTATACCATGGCGGTGAATCACGAGAATAATTTTTCCGCTTCGCGCGTGACGCTCGACAGCAGTTTTACTCCCGTAAGCGGCGAATACCTTTTAAATTCCGATGCCGGCATGTGGCGTCTTTGTTCGGCTACGCTGGCGGTTCCGCAAATTCACGGCTTCGGCCCCACGTTTATCACCGGCGCGGAAAGCAACCTGGAAAATTACGCGCACGCCATACCGCTGTTCAGCCCCGTTGTACACGATTCGCTTACTTCCGCGAACACGCTGCTTGCCAAAGGCCTCGGGCGCTGGCGGATCGAGAACGCCGTGCCGCTTCCACTGGCGACGTTCAACAAAACGGTGGTGATCATTACCGATGACGACGGCGGCACACACGGCGGGCAGGTAGCCATGTACATCGCCGACGCTGTGGGCGATCTGCAGAACGGGAAACTCTACGTGCTTCGGCAAACCAATCTCGACTGGCGTGAAAAATCAGTACTGCCGGGCATTCCCGCCGACGTGGAGTTCGTGGAAATTCCCGGCTACATGGCCATGACCGGCGCACAGATCGACCAGTATGCAACCGATACGCTGAAAGCTTTTCAATTCGGCCGCCCCGAAGATTCCGATTACCGTAAAGGTCCCGCCCACGCCGCCCGCGAAATTTATTTCACCACCACCGGCGGTTCTTTGCTCGATACGGTGAACCGTACGTTGTGGGGAAGGTTGTACCGCCTGCAACTCGATTCGCTGAACCCGCTGCATGGAAAACTGACCTGCGTACTCGACGGTGATCAGAAGAACCCCGTAAATCCCGGGCGTTACCTGTACAACCCGGATAACGTATGCGCAACGGAAGATTATGTGTACGTGCAGGAAGATCCCGGCGGTTTCTGGACGCCGCAGGCCGCGCCTTACCTCCACGACGCCTGTATTCATCAGTACGACATCGAAACGGGAAATGCGAAAACGATCGTCATGCTGGATCATCACCGCCATACGCCCGACAGCATGATTTACAATACCAATTCATCCGCCAGTATGTACATCCAGAGCGCGCAGGGTTCCTGGGAATACGGCGCGATGACTGACCTGAGCGAGGTGACCGGCATACAGAATACATTTATGCTGAACATCATGGTGAAAACCTGGTTCAGTCCGCTGTTTTACAACCGCGACGGAGGAACACTGGCGCCGTTTGTAAACGACGGTGCGATGACGGTTACACTCACAGGTGTACCGCGCATCAAAGCCAAAGCGCCTTCGGTTCCTTCATCCACCATCTGCGCAGGCGACAGTGTAACACTGGCTGCCAGCGGCGGAAGCACGTTCTGGCAAACGAACGGAACATCCTACAACTGGTACACTTCTCCGTCAGGCGGCACACCGTTCTTCACGGGAAATATGTACACCACACCGGCGCTGTCCAGTTCGACCGTGTATTTTGTAGAAGCCGTCGTTTCGGGCGACAGCAGCGTGCGCACACCGGTGATCATCGGCGTAAACCCGCTCCCGGCGCAGCCGGTGATCACGGTCAGCAATTTTACGCTGACATCCAGCGCATCTTCGGGCAACCAGTGGTTCCGAAACAACCTGGCGATCGGCGGGGCAACGGCGCAACAATACACGGTAACGCAATCCGGTTTTTACAGTGTGCAGCAAACGATTTTTAATTGCGCTTCGCCGATGTCGGAAGATACGCTGATCGTGATTTCGGGACTGGAGGAATACCGGGCTGAAAATATGCTTCGTGTTTCACCGAACCCGGGCGACGGTTATTTCCATATTGAAACCGGGCTCGCGAAAGCCGATAGGCTGGCGCTTTACGATTTGTCGGGAAGAATACTTTTCGAAAAAGAGAATCTTGTTTTTCCCGCTACGCTCGACTTCGGGGGATTTGAAAACGGGATGTACCTGCTGAAAGCGGAATCGGCAGGGGCAACATATATCAACAGGCTGGTGATCCGGAAGTAATTACTCCTTTTTTAACCACAGAGGACGCAGAGCGCACGGAGAAAAACATTCGACCGCTGCACCCTTTATTCAATCAGATTCTTAAGTACGCGATCAGGTCCGTGGAAGGAATTCCCCGCTCCACGCCCGATTCACGCAGCATGGTAACTAATTGCCCGCGGTGAAAAGTGCTGTGGTTCATGCAGTGCATGACAATCCCGCTGTTCACGTTTTTGAACGTATCGCCTTTCAGGTTTTTGTAAACCGTTTCGGCGGTAAAAAATAGTTCGGCCTGCTCTTCCGTGAACCGGCTGAAGGCTTTCGACGCTTCCAGGAAAGTATTCACCGGCATATCCGGCGACACATTTTTGCCCGGGAATTCCGTGGGTGAATTTCCTTTCAGCCGCTCGAGCCAGATAAATTCCGCACCCCAGATATGGTTCACGGTTTTGCGGATAGACGGAAAACTGCTTTTCAGCTCACGGTCATACAGCGCGGGATCGAGCGTCATCAGAAGCTCCGCCAGTTTGCTGTTCGCCCAAAGGTTATACTGCGTGTACTGGATCAGTAAGTTTTTCATGAAGAGTATTGTTTTAGGATTTACGAATGTCGATTGGCAATTATCATTCGGCATTCGCAAATCGGCATTCGGCATTTTTTCAGTCCCAGCCCGCAGCGAGGACATCCACGATATGCATGGACTTTATGTTTTTCCCCTGCTTTTTAATATAGCCGTCCACATGCATCAGGCAGGACATATCCGTGGAAATAAAATATTCGGCGCCGGCTTCTTCGGCGTTTTTCACTTTTTGTTCGGCCATGCCTACGGCGATGTTTTCGTATTTCACGGAAAAAGTTCCGCCGAATCCGCAGCAGGTTTCGCAATCGTTCATCTCGTGCAGTTCAAGTCCGCGCACTTTGCCGAGCAGTACCCGCGGCTCCCGTTTGATACCGTATTCACGCAAACCGGAACAGGAATCATGGAAAACGGCCGTTCCTTTTAATGTGGCGCCGAGGTCGGTGATTTTTAAAACGTTCACCAGGAAGTCGGTGAATTCGAACATGTTTTTCTGGACCTGTTTGCACTGGTTGTGCAGGCTGGTGTTCGTGAATATGTCGCCGTAATTGTTGCGCACAAATCCGACGCAGGAGGTTGAAGGCGCCACGATGTACCGGTCGGCCTGGAATTCCTTGATGAACTTCTCGCCTACTTCCTTGCAGTGATCCCAGTACCCGGCATTGAGTGCAGGCTGCCCGCAGCAGGTTTGCTCGTGGTTGTAATTCACACCACAGCCCACGCGCTCCAGCACTTTCACCATGTTCATGGCTGTATCGGGGAAAAGCTGATCGACAAAACAGGGAATGAATAAATCGACTATCATAAGACTATATAGAAATGCGAAGTGCTGTTACAAAAATTTTGTTTGGAGAAACGCAAAGCATACGGATGAATTCCGAATGCCGAATCTCGATTTTTGATTTGTTCATTGCTTTTTGCTTTTTGCCCTTTGCTTTTTGCCTTTTGCTTTTTTAATTCCGCGGCTTTCGAAATTCAGCGACATGGATTTGAAAAAATGACTTTGAGAATCCCGCTATCTATTTCACCATTTCCGTTTTCGGTACCCGCAGCAAAAGCACGAAACCGAGCATGAAAAACACGACCAGCGCAAGCACGGAAGTCCGGATATCCGCCAGGCCTTCGATCAGGCCGAACGAAAATGTTCCGACTGCCAGCCCTATTTTTTCACTCATGTCGAAGAAACTGAAATAGGAAGCGTGGTCCTGCGTTTCGGGCAGCATTTTGGAGTACGTGGAGCGTGCGAGGGCCTGTATTCCACCCATCACCAGTCCGACTACGGCCGCAGCGATGTAAAACTGCCAGGGCAGGTAAACCAGGAAATACACGCCGATGCACAAGAAAATCCAGATGACGATGGCGATGGCCAGCGTACGCAGGTTCCCGAACCGGGAAGACAATTTGGAAAAAATGAAAGCGCCGCCAATGGCCAGGAACTGGATCAGCAGAATACTGATGATCAGGTCCTGCGTTTTGATTCCGCGCACTTCTTTGTTAGCGAAAGCCGTGGCCATGATCATCACCGTTTGCACCGCCATGTTGAACATGAAATAACTGGCCAGGTAGCGGCGCAGCTGGAGCCGGGTTTTGATGTCCTTCCAGACTTTTACCAGTTCACGGTAACCGTTTTTCAGCACATTGCCTTCTACATTCCGGTTGTACACATTATTCGGCAAGCGCCTGAACGTAACAAATGCAAAACCGATCCACCAGGCGCCGACCATTGGGAACGCCCAGTGTATGTCTTTGATTATCCCGGTGAACTGGGTCAGGACAAGAATCGCAATCAGCAGCAAAGCGCTGCCGAAATAACCCATGGAAAAACCGCGCGCGCTGATCTTGTCGTGATCAGCCGGTTCGGCGATTTCAGGCAGATACGCGTTATAATACACCAGGCTTCCCCAATAGCCCACACTGGCAAAAAACAAAGGAAGGATCGTGATGCCCAAATGATATGGTGTAAAATCCTGCCCGCCGTTATCCGGGTGAAAGAAATAAAGCAGGCTGCTCGAAATCGCGCCGAGAAAACAGAAAAACTGCAGGAAACGTTTTTTATTCCCGCTGTAATCCGCAATACCCGAAAGGATCGGCGCAATGATCGCTACCGTGATGTACGAAAGCGAAACGAGGTACGCATAAAATTCCGTGTTCTTGAAATTGATCCCGAAAAACGAAACCTGGTCGTAGATCGTTACACCGGTCACCTTGTCCTTGATGCTGGTCATCTTCTCGTACATGATCGGAAAGATCGCCGAACTGATCACCAGCGGGTAAACCGAATTCGCCCAGTCGTAAAATGTCCAGGCTCGGATAATGCGTTTGTCTCCTTTTTGTATCATGACGGGTAAAAGTAACGCGTTCCGGCTGATGTCGGCAGACTTGTTGAAAAGTCGGGCAGGGTGTTGAGAACTGTCTGAGCAGGGATAAAGGTTGAGATCGTGGTGAAAAAGGCAAAGAGCAAAAGGCAAAAGGGCAAAATATCAAATGGAAAATTTTAAATGGAAAATGTAAAAGGGCAAAACAGCAAATGGTAAAAATTTTTGTTTTTAAACACATCCAAAACAATGACGTCACACTGAGCGAAGACGAAGTGTGTGTAACGCGGTCTCATTTACACACACTTCGTCTTCGCTCAGTGTGACGTCTTATTATTTTTGCTTTTGCCCTTTTGCCTTTTGCTCTTTGCCTTTTGCTTTTTATTCAAAAAAACTTTCGTTAAAACCGACGAGGTACAACTTATCCTGTGTACGTGTCAGCGCGGTATACAGCCAGCGCAGGTATTCCGTGTTGATCATTTCCTGCGTGAGATAACCCTGCTCCACGAAAACGGATTTCCATTGTCCGCCCTGTGCTTTGTGGCAGGTAACGGCGTAACCGAATTTCACCTGGAGCGCGTTGAAGAACGGATCTTTTTTCATTTCCAGGTAACGCTGTCGTTTATTCGGGATATTCTCGTAATCCGCGTGCACGCTTTCGAAAAGCTGGTTGGCCTGCTCACGCGTGAGGGCGGGCGCTTCGGTGTGCAACGTGTCGAGCAGGATGCGCGTATCAAGTTCAGGCTCGTCGGGATAATCGGGCAGTTCCAGCGTTACATCCGCGAAGCGGAAGCCATGCATTTCACGGAATTTGCTGATGCGTTTAATCACTGCCGCATCCCCGTTCGCGATAAAACCGGCTTTCGATTCTTTGGGTAGCCAGAAATAATTATTCTTCACGATCATCAACTGGTCGCCGGCGCTGATCTCGTCTTCGCGCCAGAGGATACGCGAGCGGATCTGCTGGTTGTAAATATTCGCGCGTTTGTTCGAACGGACGATGATGATCGTGTCTTCGGCTCCGTACTCGCGGTAGGAACGTTCCAGCGTATCCAGCAGGTCGGTTCCCGGGAGCCGGATGAGATCGGGATAATCGTCGAGCTCGAATTTCGGTTGTGCGTTCATTCCTTCGGCGATATTCACGCGAAGTTTCGTTGCATTCAGCAGCACGCCCGAATCGAGCACCTGGCGCATGACCTCTTTCAGCTCGACGTGTTCGATCTCGTGTCCGTACGTCGCTTTCAGGTACGTAACATCGAGCGCGGGACTTTGACTCATGCCTACCGGCGGAAGCTGCGCAGAATCGCCGATGAGCAGGAGCTTGCAGTTTTCGCCGGTGTACACGTATTCGAACAAATCCTGGAGCAGGCTGTGCGGAAAAAGGTTCGCATCGTTTCCCGATTCGCCGATCATGGATGCTTCGTCCACGATAAAAATCGTGTTCTTGTGGACATTCGCTTGCAGCTGGAAAAATCCGCCGCCTTCGGAGTCCGTTTTCGGCCGGTAAATTTTTTTGTGGATCGTGTACGCCGGGCAACCGGAATACGAAGCCAGTACCTTGGCCGCGCGGCCGGTAGGAGCCAGCAGCACAAATTTCCAGCGCACCGCGGGCAGGCTTTTCACCAGGGCGCTCACGATGGTTGTTTTGCCCGTTCCGGCGTATCCTTTCAAAACAAAAACGCGCTCGTTATCCGGGTGCAGCACAAAAGCCGACAGTTTATCGATCAGTACCTGCTGGCCGGCGGTAGGTTCAAAAGGAAATTGTTCGCGGATGACGGAGGAGAAATTCACGGAGTAAAGATAGTCCACCGATTACTCAATTGAGCCAATTCGACAATTTGAAAATGCGCACTTGCCAACCCACCCACTACCAATTATTCACTTCAGCCGATTTCGAGACCCACGATCACCCGGCAGTTGTGCCTGGTTGTTAAACGTGGGGAGAAAGTGCGCATCTTCAAATTGTCGCATTTTCAAATCGGCTCAATTAAAAGTGCGCATCTTCAAATTGTCGCATCTTCAAATCGGCTCAATTAAAAGTGTGCATCTTCAAATTATTGCATCTTCAAATTGGCTCAATTAAAAGTGTGCATTTTCAAATTTTCAAATCAAGTCATTGGCTCAATTGGATTTGTTATTTCGTAGTTTTGTGGAAATGCCCGAAATCCAGCCAGGCAAGGCCATCCCGACTTCCATCCGCGACGAGCGTTTTTCGCCCGCCCGCTGCGCCGACTATTGCCTTTCGCTGCAGATTGAGCCGAAATCGGTCACCGTGGCCGTTTTCGACAATATCCAGGGCAATTACCTGGCGCTGGAAAAACACGATTTTCCCAACTGCAACGATTTTTCGGCCCTGCTTCCGCGGCTGGAGAAACTGGTGGATGCGCACGAATGGCTGCACAACCGGTTCAAGCGGACGGATGCCATGCTGATCACGGAACGCTCCACTTTAGTTCCGGTTGCGCTGTTCGATCAGTCGCGGAGCCTGGAATACCTCGGTTTCAACCATCCCGTTTCGGAAAACGAAGAGGTGAAAAACGACCTGCTCCGCAACCTTGACGCGCGGAATCTCTGGCTTATTTCTTCCGATTTTGAAAAAGCGCTGAAGAAGCTTTTTCCCGGCGTGCGGCTCTGCCATTATTCCACCCCGCTGATCGAAAGCCTGCTGCTTTCCAATAAAAATGAGCCGCAGAAACGTGTTTTTGCGCACGTGCAGGAAGATCATTTCGAAGTGGTGGTGCTCGAAGGGCGCAAACTGCACCTCTACAATACGTTCCGTTTCCAGAGCGGCGAAGATTTTCTTTTTTACCTGCTTTTTGTCTGCGAACAGCTCAAACTCAGCCCGGAAACAGCGGACCTTGTCCTGCTCGGCGAAACCGCTGCGGATTCGAGCATCGCCGGCCTGGCCAAAAAATACGTCCGGCAGGTCCGCTTCGGCGAGCGCCCGGTGCAGGCCGGTTTCGGCAAAGCCTTCGACGTGCTGCCCGGTTACTATTATTATAATCTTTTCAGCCTGCACTATTTTTCATGAACACGGCCATCCGTATTATCAGCGGCACACATAAGGGACGCCGGATCAAAGCGCCCGCCAACCTGCCCGTCAGGCCCACGACCGATTTCGCGAAAGAGAGCCTGTTCAATATCCTGAACAACCGGTTCGACTGGGAAGACGTCAAAGCGCTCGACCTGTTCAGCGGCACGGGTTCCATCGCGTTCGAAATGGCTTCGCGGGGATGTCCTTCAGTAACCGCGGTCGATTCGCACGTGGGTTGCTGGCATTTCATCCGCGAAACCGCCATAACGCTCGATTTGAGTGATGCGGTCCGCGTTCAGAAAGGCAATTCCTTCACTTTTCTCAAGTCCGTAAAGGAACAATACGACCTGGTTTTCGCCGATCCGCCTTTCGAGATGAAGGGAACGGAAACTATTCCCGGCATTGTTTTTGAAATGAACCTGCTGAAGCCCGGCGGACTGCTCGTAGTGGAGCACCCGGCCACGCTGAGATTCCCGCCTTCGGAATTCTTCCTCGAGAAGCGTACCTACGGCAACGTCAATTTCAGTATTTTCGGCAGAAACGAAACCGAAACCGAATGAAACGCATTGCCGTTTTCCCGGGGTCATTCGACCCGATTACGCGCGGACATGAATCGCTGGTCCGCCGTGTGCTGCCTTTATTCGATGAACTGGTCGTCGCGATCGGGATCAATTCGAACAAAACGTATTATTTCCCGATTGAAAAACGAAAGGCCTGGATCGAAAAAACGTTTTCCGATTGCCCGAATGTGCGCGCAGAAACTTTTTCCGGGCTGACGGTTGACTATTGCCGGAAACTGGGCGCAAAGTATATTGTCCGCGGACTGCGCACCACCACCGACCTGGAATTCGAAAAGGCCATCGCGCAGATGAACAAAAGCATGTCTGACGAGATCGAAACGATTTTTATCCTCCCTTTGCCGGAGCTTTCCGCAATAAATTCGACAATTATACGTGATATAGTACGTAACGGCGGCGATGCTTCGAAATTCGTCCCGGCGCCTGTTGACCTCAAATCGTGATGCGTATTTCTCCCTGTATATTCCTGCTGCTACTCTGCAGTCCTGCTTTCGCACAGCCCAAAGATCCTGTTACGAAAACGGAGGTGTGCATTGTCGACGGCGTTGCCGAAGGAAGCAAGGGCGAACTTGTGCGGGCGTATTTGCGCGACGATTATATTACAGGAACCGAACGCCTGCTCGGGCAGGCCATTGTAAACGACAGCGGCCGCTTTCACCTGGAAATCGAACTGGAGAAAACGCTTTACCTCACGCTTCGCTGCAATAAACAGCGCGGCTATTTTTTTGCGGAACCCGGCCGCAACCACCGCGTAGGTTTTCCGAAACGCGACAGCCTGCGCATGATCAACCCGGATATGGAATACGATACGGAACTGCAGGTGTATTCGAACGACAGTACGGAGATGAATATGCTGGCTATCGATTACAATGCGCGTTTCGAAGTTTTCTGGAAAAAAAATTACCAGCATTTTCTCTATAAAGAATCCATCGGCCGGCTCGATACTTTTCACAAAGAGATGCACGCGGTGTACAAAAACGTGAAGAACCCGTACTTCCTGCCCTGGATGGATTTTTCGCTGGCTTCGCTCGAAGAAGCGACTTTCCACAGCGAACGCAAACTGGCGCACGAGTATATCGTCAACAAGCCGATTTATTACGACAATAACGAGTACATGAATTTCTTCAACAATTTTTACGACAACTACATGTACAAGTACTCGATGCAGAAAACCGGCGAGCGGATCCGCCCGGCTGTGAACGAGAAAGCGAGTTACGAAGAACTGCTGAAAGCGATGAAAGGCCTGCGCTGGCTCGATAACGATACGGTGAGGGAACTCGTGATGCTGAAAGGACTTTTCGAATGTTACAACCAGCCCAGTTTCGATCCGCGGAATATCCTGAGTATCGCCGAACAATGCGCGATACAAAGCAAAGTCCCGGAACACCGAAAGATCGCGCGCAACATCATTTCGTTTTACACTAAACTGAAGGAAGGCACCACCGCTCCCGGCTTCACGGCTTACGACCGCAAAGGCAAAGCGATTACGCTGGAAAATTACAAAGGCAAATACGTGGTCCTTTCATTCTGGGCAAGCTGGAACTCGCACGCGGTTTCGGAAATAAAATTGCTGCCGGAACTCGTTAAAAAGTATTCCAAAAAAGTAGTTTTCGTCAGCGTTTCGCTCGACAGTGATACCGCTGCCTACCATGCTTTCCTGAAAGCGAACCCGAAACTGAACTGGACCATGCTGCATTACGGGTTCAACGAAAAACTGAAAGCGGATTACACCCTGCTCGCGCTTCCCGCCTTTTTCATCATCGATCCCGACGGCCGTTTATGGTCTTCCCCGGCGGATATGCCTTCCGGCAAGCTGGAATACGATCTTTATAAGATCACTAAAAAACCCAGGTAATGAGGATTTGCGATTGGCGATTTTGGATTGGCGAATTACTTTGTATAAACGTTAGCGCCTTCGCGTCTTCGCGGTGAAGTTTGTATTCCATTTTTTACCGCGAAGGCGCAAAGACGCTAATGGAAATATCCAATCTCAAATCCAAAATCGGCAATCGCAAATCCTTAGTTGAAGTTGAAAAACATCCACGCGCCGAGGAAAACGGTCATCAGGATGGCGAGCAGCGCGCCGGGACTGGTGGAAAAGGAAGGCGTCCAGCGGTAACCGGAGCGGCGCGGATTCAGAACACGATGTGCGTACGGCATCGTTTTCTCGATGATGCGGCCCAGTTCCGAAAGATTTTTTTCTGCATAGTCGGCGGCGCCGAAACGGCGGGCTTCGCGGATCGTATTTCCGTCGAGTTGCGCGGACATTATGATAACGGAACATTTGCCCGAGTCTTTAATCCGCCACAGTTCATTCATCGGATCAGCGCCGGTGTTTTTTCCTGCGGAAGGATCGAGCAGCACCAGGTCGGGACGGCGGCAATGTTTCGAAGGAAAATCCTGCGTGGAATTAAAAACGGTAATGCACGCATGCATCCCGAAGGCCAGGCCCAGTTGTCCGCCCAGCGCTTTTGAAAAACGCGGATCTCCATCGATAATCGCTACCTGGAATTTTCTTTTCTTCGAAATCATTCGGGTAAGGGTCTTACCGCTCTTCTTAACAGGCGACAAGATACTGTTCTGCATGGTTTTAGCAAGAACATTCTTCACTCAAAAAAAGTGAACCAGCGAACGGTACGTATTTTCCGCACAGGTTTTCATCTGCGCAGCATCGGCCCAAATCGCTTTTTCGATGTCTTCTTCCTGCTGGGGAACAGGATCCTGGTCGCCGGTGTATTTCATTTCGAACCACCAGGTGCGTTTAAGGATGCGCCGGTGATCCTGCATAAAAGTATGCCAGGTGGAAGGCAGCGGTTTTACAATTTCCATCCCGCTGATGCCGCACTCTTCCTCTACTTCGCGCAAAGCGGCCTGCTCCGGCGTTTCGCCTTTATCGAGCTTTCCTTTGGGCAGGTCCCATTTCCCGCGGCGGAAAATGACCAGCGTTTCGCCTTTGCTGTTGCGAACCAGTCCGCCCGCCGCTTCGTGCACTTTATAGTATGAGGAAAAAATATCGAAAAGCATATCGGCATCGTCATACATCACCTGGATGGCGGTAAGCGTGGGGTGATTTTCTTCGGCCAGCACGATCAGGCTTTCCATCGGCATGCTTTCGTCGAATCGGATGTGGAGTACGCCGTTGCCGGGAAAGAATGGCGCATCCGGCCCGGCCAGTATAAAAACGAGGTCGTTAATGAAAACTTTATACATACATTTGCGCCATGATTGCAAACCAAGAGACAGCATCGAAAGTTGCTGAATTTTTACTTCAAATCAAAGCGGTCAGGTTGCAGCCGCAGCAGCCCTTTACCTGGGCGTCGGGATGGAAATCGCCGATTTACTGTGACAACCGGAAAACGCTTTCACATCCGAATATCCGCACCTATATCCGCCAGCAGTTCGCGCAATTAGTGAACGATCATTTCCCGAAACCCGACCTGGTTGCAGGCGTAGCCACGGGAGCCATTGCGCACGGTGTACTGGTGGCGGAAGAACTCGGACTTCCTTTCGTATATGTGCGGCCCGAACCGAAAAAACACGGGCTCGGGAACCTCATCGAAGGCGAAGTGCAGCCGGGACAAAAAGTAGTCGTGATCGAAGATCTCATTTCCACCGGCGGCAGCAGCCTGAAAGCCGTGGATGCGCTTCGCGAAGCCGGCTGCGACGTGAAAGGCATGGCCGCAATTTTCACCTACGGTTTCCAGGCCGCGGAAGACGCTTTTTCCAAAGCTTCTTGCAAATTAATCACGCTCTGCGATTATCCCGCGCTGATCCGGCAGGCTGTGAAATCCGAATACGTTTCAGAAAACGATATTACTGCTTTGGAAACCTGGCGTGAAAACCCGGGCAACTGGGGAAAATAATTTCATACTATGGCCAAGATCGAAAGTGATATCGTGGAAACCGGCAAGCCGGCAGAAAAGATGCACGGGTTTCTCAGCAACTTCAATAATTTCGAGAGCCTGATGCCGGAACAGATCACCAACTGGCAATCCACGGAAGACAAATGCACTTTCACGATCAAAGGCATGGCCACCATCGGGATGCGCATCGCGGAAAAAACACCGCATTCCAAAATCCATATCGTTTCCGACGGCAAAGTTCCTTTTGAATTTACGCTCGATGTACTGCTCACCGAAATCGACGCGAACAACTGCAAAGGCCAGCTATTGATGAATGCCGACGTAAACCCCTTTATGGCCGCGATGGTTACCGGTCCGCTGCGGAATTTTTTGAATTTGCTGGTGAAGAAGATGAAGGAAGTGCCGGTGTAAACGGTTATTCCGATTTCCAATTATTCAATTTGAAAATTTGAAAATGCCCACTTTCACGAATTGTGGGACTGGCGGGCATTTGGATTGGCAAGCATTTTTAATGCTCTTACATTGCCGACACTTATTAGCAATTAATAACATTTCCGGGAACCCGAAAACGGGCAGGTTTTATACATTTGAAAATACATAATCCCGGAGCTGTCATGCTGAACCCCATATTCAATCGTATTGTTTCTGTTTTTCTTTTGGCAGGCTGCGCCTCGTGCGGGACTTCGCATGTCATAAAGGTGATGTCCGACAAATCTGCTTTGGTGCAGGCTGGTGATTACCGGACGGATTCACTGAAGATGACGAAGAATCCGATCATCAGTGAGTTCAAATCGGAAGAAGGTTGGTTCAGTTTTAAAATCGCCGATATTGATTCATTGGGCAATTACATGGGCGATATTATCAATGACGGGTATTTCACTTTCAAATATTACCCGGATTCACTGGTCATTCACAGCAGCAATAACCTGCCTTTGAAAAAGGAATGGGATGCCTGGTATTGCTGCGGATATTCCATGCAGATCAGCAGTGATCAATCAATCAAAACGGTTGTAAAAAAAGGTAAGCACATTGAGTACGATCGCAAAGAAAAAGCAGTTTACGTTTCCAGGAACATAAAACGCTCCAAAACCAAAAAGAACGTAAGACGTTCGAAAACGAAACCGACAAGACTGACCATTGTTTTTGAGAAGTGAGCAACTTTCGGGAGCAATGCGCATTAAGCATATCAGCCGGACTTCCCGGTTACTGTTAAACCTCGAATAAACCCAGTCATCATGAAAAAAATACTTGGTTTCCTTCTATTGACCATTATCGGCGGTACTTCAACCGCCCGTGCGCAACGCGGTATAGTGTACAAAACGATGGCCAGCGCACTGGTTAAACCGGACAGCGTGTATATTCTTGACCTGGAAGAAGACGGATTAAAAACCTTGTCTGCGGATATCGGGAAACTGAAAAACCTGGTTGTGCTTGAACTGGAAGGCAATGCTTTCAAGGAATTGCCGAAAGAAATATGGCAGTTAACAAAACTCAAGCGGCTTGATCTCGACCAGAATTTTTTAACCAAAATTCCCGAGGAAATAGGACAACTCGTTAACCTGGAAGAACTGGACCTGGATCAAAACCAGATTACCGCTTTGCCGGCATCGATCGGGAAATTATCGAAACTGGCGGAGCTGGATTTGGACAGAAATTTGCTGACATCGCTTCCGCCTGAAATTGGGAAATTAACAGCCCTGACGACTTTGGAGATCAGGTATAACCGGCTAACCACCATTCCAACTGAAATCGGCAAACTGGTGAATTTAACCGAGCTCTGCCTGCAGAATAACCGGCTCACGTCTTTACCTGCAGGGCTCGGAAGTCTTGTTAAACTGACCAGTTTGAATCTCGACTCCAATAGCTTAGCCAGTCTTCCTGCGAAAATTGGAAACCTGTCCAGTTTAAAAAACCTGACTGCATCGAAAAATCTGCTGCAAAGTTTACCTCCGGAAATCAGTAAATTATCCCAGCTTAAAAGTTTGCGCCTGCATGATAATAAACTGAAAACCTTACCCAAAGAATTCGGGCAACTCACAAACCTGACCGAACTGAAACTTTGGAATAATGCGCTGGTCAGCCTGCCCGAATCGATCGGGAATCTGAAAAACATAAGCTGGCTTGATCTTCACAATAATCAGCTCGAGTCCCTCCCCGCTTCGATTGGGAATATGACCGGTTTAACCAGGCTGCAGCTGGACACCAATCGTTTACAGGCTTTGCCGCCGGAGATCGGGAAACTGGAAAAGCTGGCTTTGCTTTCGCTCTGGAATAACCAGCTTAAAACTTTGCCGGATGAAATCGGTCAATTGAAGAAACTCAGGGAACTTGTTTTGGAAAAAAACCAGCTGACCAGTTTGCCTGCGGCTATCGGGGGACTGGAAAGTTTGACGCGCCTGGAACTGGATTCCAATAAGATCAGGGAGATTCCCATGGAATTATTCAAACTTAAAAAACTCACCAAACTCGATTTTGAAAAAAACCAGGTCTCCGTCATTCCTCCTGAAATCGGGCAGCTGACTTTACTGAAATACCTCGATTTCGAAAAGAACAATATATCTGTATTGCCTGCCGAGATCGACACGTTAACCCGTTTGGAGTTTCTCAGCCTGGGCGGAAATAAGATTAAAGTCATACCGCCGCGAATAGGACGCCTCCGGAACCTCTCCAGCCTTGGACTGGAAAACAACCCGATTTCAGCAATGCCCGAATCGATTATGGATTGCTCGCGCTTAGCCACATTGAATCTCGAAGGAACGCAAATTCCTCCGCTCGAAAAGCGCCTGCTGGATTTCTGGGCTACCAACCACAGGAACCAGATTCGCAGTGTGTGGAATGGTTATGGGGATTAATGACAGAAGTGCTGGTGCAAAAGGTAGTTTGTTTTCCGATTTTTCAATTTGAAAATTTGAAAATGCTCATTTGCCTGAAGAAGGATTAGCCGTGTGCGGTGGCCATCTTCAAATTTTCAAATCGAGAAATCGGAAAACAACTCATTTCACAATCCCTGAAATCGGTTTCCCGCTGCACCCGTTCGGAAACTGGATATTCAGAAACATGGCGATGCTGGGTGCGATGTCCGTGATATTTACTGGCGCGTCCGAACTTCCTTTCTGTACTTTCCAGCCGTACCAGATCAGCGGTACATGCGTATCGTAACTCCAGCCTGCGCCGTGCGTGGTGCCGGTTTTCCGGCCGATGTCCTCGAACCAGGAAGGATTGAGAATGATACAAACGTCGCCCGAGCGTTGCGCATGATAGCCGTTCTGCACTAACCTGCGCGGACCATCGGTGAACTGCGTATTCCGCATGGCTGACGAAGTAATCACGTCGCTCACGCCTTTGAAGCCGAGGAAAAAATCAGCGACGAAATTTTCGACCGCCGCTTTGTCGAGATTTTTCTGCGCGATGGTTTTGCGGTCCAGGAAAACCTGGTCGTTCATATAGCCGAGCACCAGCGTATCCCCGTATTTTTTGCTCATCGTTTTTTTCAGCGAGTCGATGACCGGTTTTTCCTTGAAATAGCCGGAAGGAATTTTAATGTCTTTCAGGTACGAAGGAACTTCCGCGGCGCCGTGATCGGCGGTGAGGAAAACGAGTACGTTGTTTTTGCCCACCCAGGTATCGAGGAATTTCAGGAAGCCGGCGATGTCCTTATCCAGGCGCAGGTACGTATCCTCCTGCTCGATGCTCTGCGGTCCGTACATGTGGCCGACATAATCGGTAGATGAAAAACTGACGGCGAGAAAATCCGTCGCACTGCCTTTACCGAGATTTTCACCTTTCACGGCGGCAACAGCAAAATCGACGGTGAACGAATTTCCGAAAGGCGTGGCGCGCACCAGGCCCAGCTGGCCGTTTGCTTCTGCAAGTTGCGGCAGCTTGTGCGGGAAAACGGGTTTTTCTTCGCCTTTGAATTTTCCTTCGTACGGGTTATCGTCGGGCAAACTTTCTTTGTACTGGTCTATCGGCAGCAGCGTATTCCAATCCTGCGCGAGGTACGTTTTCGCTACTTGTTTCGCGTTAAAATCTTTTGTCCACTGCGGCAGTTCTTTCGTGTAATACGTGCTCGTGATCCAGTTCCCGGTCCGCCCTTCAAACCAGTAGGCCATGCCGGTATGTCCTGCAGGCAGAATCGCACCGCGGTCTTTCAGCGCAATGCCCACCACTTTCGATTGCATATTATTCGACAAACGAAGCTGGTCGGTGATGCTTGTGCTGAGCATGCGCACGGGCGAACGGCGGCCTTCCGGTTCGGTACTCCCTACCCCGCTTACAGTTTCATCCAGCGAACAATACACGTCTTTACGCAATTCACGATCGTACCAGTCGTTCGCGATGATTCCGTTGGCTGCCGGCGTCGAGCCGGTGTAAATGGCGGTATGTCCCGGGCCGGTGAAAGTCGGTACATAATTATAATTCGTATTTCGGCAGAAATATCCTTCGTTCACCAGTCTCTTGAAACCGTCGCTTCCGTACTTGCTCCAGTAGCGGTAAATAAAATCATACCGCATCTGGTCCACCACGATTCCGACGACGAGTTTGGGCTGGGCCGGCACAGCGGGTTTGGCGGCTTGCTGCGCGTAAAAAAGGACGGGAATGCAGGCGAGAGTCAAAGCAAAAAACTTTTTCATGATACCGGAGACTTTTTAATGAGCAGGAAAAGTATGAAAATACAAAGGAGTAAACTTACCGCTATGTTTATGATTCCGTAAACTGCGTGCCCGTTTCTGAAAAGTTCGAGCGTTTCGCTGCTGAAGGTGGAAAACGTACTGAATCCGCCGCAGAAGCCGATTACGACCAGCAAGCGCAGCCAGGGATGTTCGAGTAATTTGTCGCCGAAAAAACCGAGCGCCAAACCCATCACCACGCAGCTCAGTACATTCGACAGCAATGTAGCGAGCGGGAAATTCGTTTCGCCGCTCCAGCGCACCAGTTCACCCATGCCGTAACGCGCCAGGCTGCCGAAACCGCCGCCGATAAATACGAGTATGATGTTCAGAAACATGATCAAAACTACGATTTACTTAAGAGACTGTTTAAAATTCCTGCGAAGATTATTTTACAGGAAAGTCTTTGGTGCCTCGGAATAGTTTAGTGTCCGGTTTGCAGTTTGCCAGTTTGCAGTTGGCAGTTTTGGTATTACAGGAATATGGTCAAAATCTACTTACTCCAGGTCTAAACCTACTAAAACTGCAAACTGGAAAACTGCAAACTGAATCTATTCCGAAGGAATTTTAAATCATTTTTAAGTGTTCCGCACAGCCGGGACTATTTTCACCAGCCAGCGCCGGTATATAAAAACAGACAAAGCGGCGACAGCCAGTCCCACGAAAGCGCCGCCGGCAATATCGAGCGGGTAATGCACACCGAGGTAAATACGCGTGTACGTCATGTAAATCGCCCAGGGAAAAAGCAGGAGCAGCCACCTGCGCTGTTTGCGGCCTTTCCAGAGCAGCCAGATGAAAAAAGAAAGTCCGAAGGAATTGGCCGCATGCGAAGAAACAAAACCGTATTTCCCGCCGCAGCCGTCGGGCACGTGCAGCTGTGATGCGATCATTTCATTGTGACAGGGACGTTCCCGCTTAAATCCGTATTTGCAGGCGCGTGAAACCTGGTCGGAAAGCACGATGGTCAGCGCAGCCGCAATAAAAACGGGGATCGCCTGCTTGCGGAAACGCAGGATGATGAGGACAAAAAGCGCGAGATAGATTGGAATCCATATCCAGCGGCCTGTCGATACCGACATGACCGTATCCCAGGACGGGTTGTGAAAACTGTTCAGCTTCAGCAGCAGCGCAACATCCCAGCTATGCAGCGTTTCGATCACGGATTAAAGTTACTTATTTCTGCCAAGGCAACCGGTCAGAATTTCAATCGTTTCGGAACGAGTACGAATTCCAGTTCCGTGCCTTTGTTTTTGATCGTGGCGATGATGCGGAATTTTTTATTCGACGTATCAAAAGCGTTACAGTTGCTGAGCGGTCCGTCCTGTTTACAGCCGGCATTCGGAAAATCTTTTTTCAGCTGCGCAAGCGCTTTTTCCACGTTTTCAGTCCCTTTTACTTTGAAGAAAGCATAATACAGCCGTTTGTCGCAGAACTCATATTCGATACGGCTGGCAGTGAAGCCTGTAATGTCCAGTTTTTCCTGCGGGCGAACCCAGATCACACAGCGCGTATTGCGGAGATACGTGGCGGTGTCGCGGTAAGCGGAACTCGTATCGAGCACAGCCAGCTTTCCTTTCAGCGAATCCGTATGCATGCCGAAACGCACGTCCGGGATACCCAGGAAGGCCAGGTCCTGCGCTGCGCAAAAGGAATGGATAACGAATACCGATAAAAAAAGCAGCAGGGTCCGGGCTGTGTTCACAAAACAAAAATAACATAATTATAGACGTCAGCCTGAGCGCAGTCGAAGGGTGACGATCCTTTTTAATTAAGTCCGAGGTGCTTCAGAAACGACTTATTATCCGGCTCGCGGCCGAGAAAATTCTTCACGAGCAGGATCGCATCGTCGCTGCCGCCTTTGCCGAGGACCATCTCGCGGTACCGTTTTCCCGTTTCCGGTGAAAGCGGGTCGGATTTTTCGAAGACGGAAAACATATCCTGCGCATACACGCTCGACCACATATAGCCGTAATAACGCGACCCGTAACCGATAAGATGCCCGAAACTGTTTGCGAAATTGGTGCCTTCCACGTAAGGATAGAACGTAATCCTGTTCTGGAATTCAGCTACTTTGGAGACCACCTGGTCCGCACTTTGCAGCGGCTCGGCATTGTTCAGGCTGAAATCGAGCGTTCCGTAAAACACCTGCTGAAGCGCATTCAGACCGGAGTTCATATTCTTGCTGGCGATCATCTTATCGATCAGTTCGCCGGGAATTACTTCGCCGGTCTGGTAATGTTTGGCGAACATAGTGAGCACTTTCTTCTGCCAGGCCCAGTTTTCCATGATCTGCGAAGGCGCTTCCACAAAATCGACGGCCACGTATGTTCCCGAAACGCTGGCCAGCTCGGTATTGCTGAGCATCACGTGCATCAGGTGCCCGAACTCATGCAGGAAAGTCGCCACCGTACCGTGCGGAAGCAGCGACGGTTTTTCAGCCGTCGGGGCCGGGAAGTTGCAGACCAAAGCTGCCGTGCGCAGTTGTTTTCCTTTCTCAAATGTTTTGGAACCGGTCAGCGAAAAACAGCCGGCGTGATTGTATTTATTTTCCCGCGGATACAGATCGAGATAAAAATAACCGATCATTTGTTTCGTGGCATTATCCGTAACCGAAAAAGCCTGCACGCCTTTGAACCAGATCGACGGCGCTTTGTCTTCGCTGAAAGAAACGTTGTACAACTGCTGGTAAATCGTGAAAATTCCCTTGATCACGTTCTGCGTTTCGAAATATTCTTTTACCAGTTCGGGATCGACCTGGTATTTTTCTTCGAGCAACATATTGGAATAGTATGCCGCTTCGTACGGGTAAATCACAACCGCAGTACCATCGCCCGTTTCCCGCTGCTTGAGTTTCAGCAGTTCGTTGATATCCTGTTGCCCCTTGGGACGCAGGTCGGCGGCGAGTTTCGCTTCAAAGTCGATCACGTTTTTGGTATTCTGCGCCATGATATCACCGACTGCGTATTCCGAATACGTTTTATAACCGAGCAGCTGCGCTTTCCGGGTGCGCAGTTTCAGAATTTCCACCAGCAGTTTGTCGTTTCCCTTGCCGATGTTCATTTTAGCGATGTACAAACGTTTCCTCGCTTCGTTGTTTTTGCCTTTTGACATGAAGGGGCCGTAAGTCGGGTTCGACAGGTCAAGCAGGTATGTTCCGTCAGCTGCACGGCGCTTTAGTTTATAATCTTCGTCCAACCCGTCCATTTCCTCCTCGGTCATTTTGAGTTTGGTAACATCCGTGGAAATATTTTTGGAAAACTGCACCGCGAGTTCGTTCAGTTTTTTATTCAGCGATTTCAGCGAATCGCGTTCTGCCGGTTTCAGGGCCATGCCGTTGCGTTCGAAATCGCGCAGTGATTTTTTCAGGAAAAATGCACGTTCGCCGGTCAGCGATTTGGCTTCTGCAGTTGACGCATATGCTTTAACGGCATTATACAGCGCTTCGTTCAGGTTGATGTCGTCGAGCATGGCGTTGAATTTCTCGAGCTTCTCGCCTGATTTGTCGCGGATGGTTTTATCGGTATGCGTATTGGTGAGCAATTCAAAAACCGACTGCGCTTTGAGCAGGTAATTCAGCAGGTCGTCCAGCGGGCGCATCGTATTCGCAAATGTCCGTTTGCTGTCATCTATCGTTTGGATAGCCGCGATCAGCTGCGTGACGTTATTCTCGGAATACATCGCTCCCGACTCGATGGTTTCCGGGCTGACGCGCTGGAAATCGAACACTTCATTCCATTGCGGCAACAGCGGGTGGCCGGTGGAACGGGGAGGAAAATTTTGCGCTGAAACGGTGCTGCCGGAAACGGCGAGCAGGAAAAAAACAACCGCGATGCGTAGCTGCATACCAATGCTGTTTTAGATGTGTGGAAGAGTATGTGAAAGGTAGATGATCCGCCGAACAATCGCAAACAACCGCTTAGCTGCCGGAAGAATACATCCCCGGCCTGGTAATCTCCATCAGCCGTTCCGGGAACTCCAGCGGTTTGAACCCGGATTTCAGGTAAAGTCCGTGCGCGTCCTTCGTGGCCAGCATGAACCGGCGAAGTCCCTGCAATTGCGGGTGATCCATAATGATTTCCATCAGCCATTTGGAAAGTCCGCGCCCGCGGAAAGATTCCGTAACGAAAACATCCGCGAGATATCCGAAAGTAGCGTAGTCCGAAATGACACGCGCAAAACCGATTTGCTTTCCGTCCGCGTAAAGTCCGAAACAAAGCGAATTTTCAACCGACCGTTTAACGGTATCCGCCGGGATATCTTTCGCCCAGTAACTGCCGGCCAGTTCGCGATGAATAAAACCGATGTCCAGTTTCTGTTTATCGGTGCTGACGGAAAAAATATCCCTGCGGAATTCCATGCTAATCGTTTTCATCCATGTGAAACGTATGCAGCAGGCGATGAATCACCGGTGCAATAACGATCGTAATCGTTCCAAGAAAAATAACGCCGCTGAAGAGTGCGTAAAACGAAGCGAATAATTTTGCCGCATCGGTTGGCATGGGTTCGGCCGGCCCCATGCCGGTCAGGATCATCGATGCATTATAGAAAGCGTCAATCCAGCTCATCATTGGGCAGGTAGCGTGATACCCGATTGTTCCGATCGCCAGGGCGAAAAAAATAATCAGCGACGAAATCAGGAAATTACGTACCAGCCGCCGCAGGTAAGCGCGATGCGTAATGACCGGGTGTGTGCGGTTTTCAAACATGTTACTCCGGTTTATTATCTACAACCGCAAGGCGTTTCCCCTGCTTGTCGAAAGCGAGGCGGGTAATGTTTTTCACGCCGGAAAAAGTAAGATCCATCGCTTCCTCCCAGGAAGTACTCTTGCCCACCTTCCAGGAATATATTTTACTTCCTTTGGCCATCAGGATATTTCCTTCCTTGTCGATCGCAAAATCCTGGCTGCCTTTCAGGCAGGGAATGGGCGTGAACCGCGGATCGATCAGGCCGGCTGCATTGGCTGCCTTGATGACGAAAGAACTGTCGCTTTGCTGTACGGTGAAAAGCATCGTCGGGTATGAGTTTGTTTTATAAGCCGACATGGAACGGCCGATACTGTCGGCTACCGTTTTCACCTGGCCCGTTTTAATATCGCCCATCACCAGGGTAAACGGCTCCGTCAGCAGGAAAAGGAAAACCGTACGTTCATCGAACCAGGCGTGATAACCGACGCCGAATTTTTTCGGGAGAACGACTTCTTTGGTTTTGGTTTCTTTATGATAAAGCCAGAGCCGCTGTGCAGAATCTTTTTCAACAGTAACGGTCGAAACATATTTGTTGCCGGGCACAAACGTGGGAGAATATTCGCTGGTGTTTTTCTGGCTGGAAAAAACTTCCGTTTTCGCCTCGTGAATATCATACCGGTAAATATCCGTTTGCCCGTCGCCGCGATCCGAACTGTAAAGCAGGTACTGGCCCGAAGGCGCAAAAGCAGGCTGGTTATCGTAACCCGCGTTCTGGCTGATATTGCTTCCCGCACCGATAGCATACGCATAACCGCGGCTGAGCAGCGTGTATTTATAATCGAAAAGCCAGACATCGCCGGTTTTCGGCAATTGCGCCGCCAGTGCTGCCGGGAAAAGAAATACGAGAAGTACCGTTGTTCTAAGCATCATGCTTTTTGTTTTTTTCTTCGTTTGATTTCATATAATCCGCTACGGCAGCGGCAGTGGTATCTCCTGCCCCGGCAAGACCGTGCATGATATTTTCACGTTCGCGCGCCGTTTTATTCTGGCTGAGTTTGAATTTGCCTTCGAGCTGCACGACTTCCACTTCAAAAGCCACGATGCCTTTGATCATGCCGCTGATATAATCTCCCGACAGCGAATCAAACTGTTCCCGGTACCCCGGCTCGTAACTGCCGATCATTTTCTCCAATACTTTGCGCGTATCTTCCTCATCACGTATAATCCGGATCAGTCCGCGCGCATGTACGGCGATATAATTCCAGGTAGGCACGTTCTGTTTTTTTTCATAATTCGAAGGCGAGATGTACGCATGCGGTCCCTGGAACACAATGAGCACTTCGCTCCCGTCCTGCAACGATTGCCAGTGCGGGTTGGCTTTCGAAAAATGACTGAGCAGGAAAATATGCTGATCCCGTTCTTCGCAGACAAAAGGAAGGTGCGTGGCCATCGGAACCAGTGCGCCGTTGCTCGTAATGAGCGCGAAAGAATACTCCCGCATAAAGGAAACCAGGTCGGCCGTATCGGAGTTTCGGAAATAAGGCGGAATGTACATCGAAGTAAAAATAGGGACTTTCTTTATGAACTGTTTAATTTCAGAGCATCTCCTGTGAAGTAATTTCTCCGGAGGAGTTTTAAACAGTCTCTCAAATTGAACTATCTTTAAGCATGCATTTTTCATATCGTTTATTCCTTTTCCTCGGCCTGGGGATGCTCGCTCTGCCGGCGTGCAAAAAAGACACGTCCAGCCTGCTTCCCACGATCACCATCAGTTCGCCTGTTGACGGCCAGCAGTTCAGCGTGCTGGATACGATTTACGTGAACACGACCATATCGGACGATAACGGGCTGGCCAGCTACAGCGTTACGCTTTGTAACGGCGCATTCATGCCGGTGCAGGCGGCTGTAACGGCTACGGTATCGAGCAATGCCGTTTCACTGCAGTTCCCTTACGTGATCGACAACCTGCAGCTGGCCGACGGCGATTATTACCTGATGGTGAGCGCAACGGACGTGGATAATAATACAGAGCGGGCATACCGTTATATACATATCTCGGCAATTCCGCAGGTGCGCCGCGGATTTTTCCTGGTTTCCACGCCGGCTTTCGGACAACTGAACGTTTCGAAAGTGGATTCGGCATGGAATATTTCTTCGTTCACCGCTTTCGCAAGCGATTACAGTTCGTCGTCCATCAACTGTCTCCGCCAGCAACTTTACCTCTGCGGAAAACAGACCGGTATGCTGCGTGCGCTTTCCCTGCCTTCGGGTTCCCTGTCCTGGTCGCAGACGCCGATCCCCGGCCCTTCCGATTTTTTCACTTCGGTGCGCGTGATGAATGATTTCCTGTACGTTTCTTACCGCGACAACGCGATCCAGGCTTTCGATCTCAACGGCACGATGCGTTATTCCGCCATTGTGAACAGCCCGTACTATCCCATCAAAACATTGCTCAGCAACAACAGGCTTTATGCCGAGCACCAGGACCCGGGCAGCAGCGCGCAGAAACTGATCGTGTATTCCGGCAGCGCCGGCGGAGGCTTGCAGGAAACACTGCTGAACGTAGATGTGGTGGAATTGTTTGCCCGCGATGCGAATTCTATTTTCGTACTCGGGAACGCCGGCGGACAGGGAAAACTGCAGATTTATGATTTTAATGCGAACGGGCTGAACGAACCCATGTCGCTTCCCGCGGGAACCATTTTAAGCGCAGCGCAGGTCGATGCAAATACTTTGCTGATCGCGATGAGCAACGGGAACGTGTACAAATTCACGTATAACCCGATCGGTTTGCTCGCGCAGATTACCGGCATCAATGCACAGTGCCTGCGTTACGATCCGCTGCACAGCGAAATCATCACGGCGGAACAGAATACTCTGCGCGTGTTCGATTATGCGGGCGGCGCGCTGGAGCAAACGGTTTTAAATGCCGACAGTATTGCGGATGTGCACATCTGGTATAACCGCTAACCGACATAAATAAATCGCACCTTTTTATTCAACAACAAACCTGCACATGAAAAAACAAATCCTCCCTCTTCTTGCCGTATGCGCATTTGCACAGGGCGTATCGGCGCAATGTCTTACGGTTACCTGTCCCTCTTCCGTTTCGGTCAACGTCGATTCGAATTCCTGCGGAGCGGTAGTAACCTACGCTTCGCCTGTGATGAACAGCACCTGCACGGGTTCACTCAATGATACGTTCAATTATACCGGGTCCATGCAAACGTATGTCGTGCCTCCCGGGGTAACTGTGCTGACGATTGAAACCTGGGGCGCACAAGGCGGTGCAAACTGGGTGAACAACGTCAACTACGGCGGGTACGCCAAAGCGGATTTTGCCGTTACGCCCGGTGAGACACTGAATATTTACGTCGGCGAACAACCCACAACGATTACCGGCGGTTTCAACGGCGGCGGAAACGGTGAAGGCCTGGGCAAAGGCGGCGGCGGTGCGTCCGATGTGCGCCAGGGCGGGAATACTTATAACGACCGCATCATCGTAGCCGGGGGAGCCGGCGGCGCGGGATACTGGAGCAACCTGCATGTAGCGGGCGGTGTAGGCGGCGGACTGACCGGTGGAAACGGTTACCGTGCGCCGGACTATGCCACCAATCCCGGCGGACAAGGAGGAACACAATCTTCGAGCGGAAACGGAACCTGCGTATCGTTCAATAATCCTTCTGTTGCCGGCGGATTCGGTTACGGCGGAGCGCCTTCGGGCTGTGGCTGCGAAGGATACGGCGGCGGCGGCGGATGGTGGGGCGGCGCAGGCAGCGGGAACTGCCGCGGCGGCGGCGGCGGAAGCGGCTATATTCTTTCTTCGGCAACAAACCAGAGTACGGCCAGCGGCGTCCGCATCGGACACGGCATGGTTGTGATCGGTTTCAGCGGATCCACCGCACCGACACTTACACAAACAGCCGGTCTCGCTTCCGGATCGACTTTCCCGGTCGGGACAACAACGAACACCTTCCAGGCGTCGGATCCGTTCGGCAATTCACAGACCTGCAGTTTCCAGGTAACCGTTACCGATAACGTATCGCCTGTAATTACCAATATTCCGCCGGCGATTTTGCAGGCGAACGACAGCGGTTCATGCGGAGCGATCGTCAGTTGGTCCGCTTTGTCCGTAACCGACAACTGCCCGGTTATCACGACATCCAATTATAACAGCGGCGATATGTTCCCGATCGGAACAACAACCGTTACTTATATCGCCGCCGATTCGTCGGGCAATTCCGATACTGCATCCTTCACCGTTACGGTTATGGATATGCAGGCGCCGGTGATCACCAATATTCCTTCGGCCATCATACAGGCGAACGACAGCGGTTCATGTGGCGCGATCGTCAGTTGGTCCGCTTTATCCATCAGCGACAATTGTCCGGGCGTAATCGTAACATCGAATTACAACAGCGGCGACATGTTCCCGATCGGAACAACGACCGTTGTATATTTCGCTGTCGATTCATCGGGCAATTCCGATAGCACTTCCTTCACCGTTACCGTTACGGATATGCAGTCGCCGGTGATCACGAATATTCCTTCGGCCATTACGCAGGGCAGCGACAGCGGTTTATGCGGCGCGGTCGTCAGCTGGTCCGCGTTATCCATAAGCGACAACTGCCCGGGTGTGATCACAACATCAAATTACAACAGCGGCGACACGTTCCCCGTCGGAACAACAACCGTTGTATATAACGTTACCGATTCTGCCGGCAACAGCAATACCGCTTCCTTTAACGTAACGGTTTCGGATACGGAAGCGCCGGTTTTCAGTTCCTGTCCGCAGGACGTATCGATGTGCCCGGGCGTACTGAATTACAACACGCCCACCGCTACCGATAACTGCGCAGCAACCGTTTCGCTCATCAGCGGACCGGCAAGCGGAAGCTCACTGACTCAAGGGACATATACAGTTGTATATGCTGCGACTGACTCGACGGGTAATTCGGATTCCTGCAGCTTTACGGTAACGGTCAACCCGAACCCGGTTGTTACCCTCACCCTGGGAACACCTTCGGTTGTTTGTGTCGACGACGGATCGTACGCGCTGAGCGGCGGAAGCCCTGCGGGCGGTGTATGGAGCGGTAACGGCGTTTCCGGTTCATCGTTCAGCCCGGCGACGGCAGGAACAGGACAGCACCTGGTTCTTTACCTGTTTACTGATTCAAACGGCTGCGAATCTTCTGCAACCGACAGCATTTCCGTAAGCGCCTGCGTAGGCATTGCAGAGAACGGAACGCAGGTATTCAGCATGTATCCGAACCCGGCTTCCGGCGCGTTTACGTTTACGGCAGTATCCGGCGGAACCCTGGAAATGATTGATGTCAACGGGCAACTCATCCGCAAGGAGCAGGTGGCCAACGGCAAAAAAGAAATCAACCTTACCGGTTATGCCCCGGGCGTTTACCTGGTTCGCTTCACCAGCGAAACCGGAAATGTCTCAAGCGGCAGGCTGATTATCCAACGCTGAAAAAACTATAAATGAAAAAAACGCTCCTGTAACAGGAGCGTTTTTTTTGAGAATACATCTCTTCGGGAAAGTGGATGGAATTTAATTCCGAATGGCGAACTCCGAATTATGAAGTGCTGTTATTTAGCAATACACTTCGGCATCCGCAATTCGGCATTACGATCAGGTTTGCTGTTTTTTCTTCTTGGCCGCAGGGAAAAGAATATTATTCAGGATAAGCCGGTAGCCTGCTGAATTGGGATGCAGCGCGAGGTCGGTGGGTGGTTCTTCCACGCGATGCTGGTAATCTTCCGGGTCGTGTCCGCTATAAAATGTCCACATGCCTTTGGCAAATTCGCCGTGGATATAACGCGCTTCGCTGGTCGCTTTATTTTCGCCCATCACGAGCACGCCGGGTTTGATTTTCGATTTATCGAAACCCGTGGTTTGTCCCCAAAAACCCTTGACCAGGTTTTCGTGACTCTGGCAGAGCATGCTCGGAACCGGGTCCCATTTGGCGGAGAAATCGAAGAGCGAGAAATAATCGTTCCTTTCGTTCACGCCTTTATTGGTCCGCGTAAAATAGGTATCGATATTCGAAAATTCATAATTACTCGGGTTGGCATCGAGATCGAAACCGGTGAAGGCGAAACACTTTGAGAAATCCATTTTGCTGTTCATCGAAGGATCAGCTGGATCACCGTCGAACATACTTTCGCAGATATCCACGCCATCGGCGGCCAGCGCAATATCATAACTGTCGCTGGCAGAACACATGGCGAAAAGGAACCCGCCACCGGCAACAAAATCGCGAATTTTTTTTGCGACTGCGAGCTTCAGTTCGGATACTTTATTGAAACCGAGTTTGTGCGCCATCGCTTCGTTGCTGCTCACTTCCTGCCGGTACCAGGCCGCGTTGCGCGAACTGTACCAGAACCGTCCGTACTGCCCGGTAAAATCTTCATGGTGTAAATGCAGCCAGTCGTAAAGCGGGAGTTTTCCCTGCATCACTTCTTCATCGTAAACCACTTCGTACGGAATTTCGGCGTAAGTAAGCACCAGTGTAACGGCATCGTCCCAGGGCTGTTTTCCTTTGGGCGAATACACGGCGATCTTCGGTGATTTTTCCAGTTTCACCGCATCCATATTCAGTTCCGGGTTGGCGATTTCGGCCAGTATGGCATTTGCTTTCGCATCGGCGATCACTTCGAAAGAAACGCCGCGAACCAGGCATTCCCGTTCAAAATCTTTGTTATGCGGAAACATGAAACTTCCGCCGCGGTAATTCAACAGCCACTGCGCTTCGATTTCATGCTGGAGCACCCAATACGTAATGCCATACGCCTTGAGATGGTTCTTCTGTGCTTCATCCATAGGGATAAGCAGCGAAGAGGCTTTAAGCGATACGCTCAGCGCGAGGACAAGAACGACAACGAAAACACGTTTCATGCGGGTTTATTTTACCTAACGAATTTACGACGAAAAAACCGAAGTCCGTAAGCCGGGATGCACGAACGGCCGGTTTTGCACAGGACAGCTCATAACATTTGTTAAACGGGAAAAGAAAAGGGTTTAGTTCGTTTTACAAAACAAAGTGGTTTTTCCAGCGGCAGTCGGCAGTTAACATAATTCGCTTCGCAGGTTGCCTGGATTTTCCAGGAGCATTGCTGTAATACAAAGACTGCCGACTGCCGCTTAAGTCAGAACTATTCCGATATATAAAATACGCTGCCTGTAAAAGAGACTTTGAGGAATTTTAAACAGTCTTTAGAATGGTTCTTCCTCGATATCGTTCAGCTTGGATCCGCGGATAATGGTATTGTTCGGATTATCGCTGCTGAAGCTGTCGTTCGGGTTGATGCCGGCCTGCGGATCGTAACCGCCCATACCGCTTCCGCCGTCGATCGTGGGCAGATCGAGATCCATGAACTTGGCCAGGCGATCCACGAAGCGCAGGTTTACGCTGCCAACCGGGCCGTTACGGTGTTTGGCGATGATGATCTCGGCCATGCCCTGCGTGGAATTGTTTTCGGCATCCACGGTAAAGCCATAGTATTCGGGGCGGTGGATGAAGAGTACCATATCCGCATCCTGTTCAATCGCGCCCGATTCGCGAAGGTCGCTGAGCTGCGGCCTTTTGTCGCCGCCCCGCGATTCTACCGCACGGCTGAGCTGCGAAAGGGCGATGACCGGGATATTGAGTTCTTTGGCGATGCTTTTCAGCGAACGCGAGATGGTACTGATTTCCTGTTCGCGGTTCCCGCTGCTGCGGCTGTCTCCGCCAACGGTCATCAGCTGCAGGTAGTCGATCACGATCATGCTGATATCGTGCTGCGCTTTCAGCCGCCGTGCTTTGGCGCGCAATTCGAAAACGGAAAGCGCGGGCGTATCGTCGATAAAAATCGGGGCTTCGGTGAGGCGGCCGATCTTGGCGTGAAGCTGCTGGAATTCGTGTTCTTCGAGCGCGCCTTTACGGAGTTTTTCAGAAGAAAGTTCCGATTCGCTGGCGATGAGTCGCTGGACCAGCTGGAGCGAGGACATTTCCAGGGAGAATACCGCGATCGGTTTGGTGAATTCAACGGCGGCATTTCGCGCGAGGGTCAGCGCGAAAGCCGTTTTTCCCATCGCGGGCCGCGCTGCCAAAATCACCAGGTCGCTGTTCTGCCAGCCCGAAGTAACGCGATCGAGCGCCGTAAATCCGCTGGGAACACCGGAAACGCCGCTTTTCTGGTTTTTCGCCAGTTCGATCTGCTTGATGGCCTGCCCGATGAGCGTACTCATCTTGTCGTAGTTCTTGCGGATATTGCCTTCCACTACGGAGAACAGGTTCCGCTCGGCCGAATCGAGCAGGTCGAATACGTCCGCGGTGTCTTCGTAAGCGTCTTTAATGGTATCCGTGGAAATGCGGATCAGTTCCCGCTGGATGTATTTCTGCGAAATGATACGCGCGTGGAATTCGACGTTTGCCGCAGAAGCCACGCGGTTGGTAAGCTGCGAAATAAAATAGGCGCCACCCACGATTTCCAGTTCGCCCGTGCGCTTCAGTTCGTTTGTAACTGTCAGGATATCGATCGGCTCCGAACGCTGGAACAGGTTCTGGATAGCCGAAAAAATCCGGCCGTGCGATTCTTTATAAAAGCTCCGCGGCTGAAGAATGTCGATTACGGTAGTCAAAGCGTCTTTCTCCAGCATCAGGGCGCCCAGCACGGCTTCTTCCAGGTCGGTAGCCTGCGGGGGCAGCTTCCCGATCTCGAACAATTGCTGCGAGATAGCGGACAATGCTGTACTGCGCTTGGTACCGGTGTTTCGTTTTTCTTCCGTTTTACTCATGACTTATTTTTACAAGGGAAGCAAAGGTAAATTTCAGAACGATATACTATAAGGTGTTTTACAGGACAAAAAACCGGTTACCGGATATGAACAGGTTTTCAACATGCACTCAAACAATTTACAAAATTTCACGCCTTGTTTCACGCGGTTGCGGAGAAAAGGATTAACAATCGGGCGAATTACAAACAGTTTGCATTCCTGTCCCTGTCCGAAGCTGGCAGCTTCGGACAACCTGTTTATTATAGCAAACTGTAAATCGGGGAACGGGCTGAAAAATCCGTATTTTCGCGCTTTCATTTTCCATGGATTCAATCACCCTGGGCGATAAATCGTTTATCCCCTACATTCCTGAAGCAAAAATTCTCGAAAGCATCGGGCAGGTTGCAGCGCGTATCAACCGCGACCTGGAAGGAAAACGGCCGCTTTTCCTGGTGGTGCTCAACGGGGCTTTTCTTTTTGCGGCGGACCTGCTGCGGCATATCAGCCTGGATTGCGAAGTTTCGTTCGTGAAACTGGCTTCGTACCACGGCACGGCTTCGAGCGGCGCCGTGAAACAACTGATCGGGTTGAACGAACAATTAAAAGGGCGAACCGTTGTCATTGTAGAAGATATCGTGGATACGGGCATTACGCTCGAGAATATCGTGGATCAGTTGAAAGCGCAGGAACCGGGAGCGATTTATACTGCGGCACTACTTTTCAAGCCGGATGCATATAAAAAGAACCTCCCGGTGGATTATGTCGGGATGGAAATACCGAATGCTTTCATTGTCGGTTACGGTCTCGATTACAACGGCCTGGGGCGTAACCTGCGCAATATTTATGTAGTCCGGCCGGAGCAAACTGCATCGGGAAACTAAAAAATCTGAAAACGCACAATATCAAATGACAAATTTCAAATGTAAAATGTAAAAGGCCGACACGGCAAAGAAACACTTTGACATTTTACATTTGAAATTCAGTGTTTGTCATTCCTAATCAATACATACAAATACAACCATGCTCAACATCGTTCTCTTTGGACCTCCCGGATCGGGCAAAGGCACGCAGTCGGACAATTTAGTGAAGCAGTATAACCTGGTTCATCTCTCCACCGGCGATATTTTCCGCGCCAATATCAAAGGAGAAACCGAACTCGGCAGGCTGGCGAAAAGTTATATGGATAAAGGGAACCTTGTTCCTGATGATGTGACCATCCGCATGCTCGAGTCGGTAGTAAATGAACATCCGTCGGCAGCCGGTTTTATTTTCGACGGCTTCCCGCGGACCACGGCGCAGGCTGAAGCGCTGGATAAATTTCTCGAATCGAAAGGAACATCAGTTACGATGATGCTTGCGCTCGAGGTGGACGACGAAGAACTGAAAAGACGGATCATTGAACGCGGAAAAATTTCGGGACGCGTGGACGACCAGGACCCGGCGACCGTGGAAAACCGCATTCGCGAATACAATACGAAAACGGCGCCGCTCAAAAACTTTTTTTCGGCGCAGGGCAAATTTCGCGGAGTGGATGGAATGCGAACGATTGATGAAGTATTCGTTTCATTGTGCAGTACAATAGATAAGGAAAAGAGATCGTGATAAACAAGACCTCGTAAATAAGACCTCGTAAATAAGACCTCGTAAACAAGTCTCTGCTAGTCGACGACTGAGTCGTCGACTAGCAGAGACTCTTGAAACGAGGACTGTGTAACGAGACTCTTGAAACGAGAGCTGTAAAAGAAAGTGTAAAGGAAAAATATGGCGGAGTCCAATTTTGTTGATTACGTAAAGATCTGCTGCCGCTCCGGTAAAGGCGGTGGCGGTTCGGTGCATTTGCTGCGCACGGCGCAAACCGCCAAGGGTGGTCCCGACGGCGGAAACGGCGGGCGCGGCGGGCACGTGATCGTACGGGGAAACAAGCAGCTCTGGACTTTGCTGCACCTGAAATACCGTAAGCACGTGATTGCCGGCGACGGTGAAAAAGGCGGTCGGCAAAACATGTCCGGCGCCGACGGCCGCGACGAAGTGATTGATGTGCCGCTGGGTACCGTGGCCAAAGATGCGGAGACCGGCGAAATACTTTTTGAGATCAGCGAAGACGGGCAGGAAGTTATTATTGCACCCGGCGGGCGCGGCGGAAAAGGAAATGCGTATTTCGCCACGTCCACGCGCCAGACTCCCCGCTTCGCGCAACCCGGCGAACCCGGCGTGGAAGAGTGGAAAATCCTCGAATTAAAATTACTCGCCGATGTGGGCCTGGTCGGTTTTCCCAACGCCGGGAAATCGACTTTGCTTTCCGTGATCTCCGCCGCGAAACCGGAAATCGCCGACTATCCTTTTACCACGCTCGTTCCCAATCTCGGCGTTGTAGCGTATCGCGATCACCGTTCTTTCGTGATGGCCGATATTCCCGGTATCATCGAAGGTGCGCACGAAGGAAAAGGACTCGGGCATCGTTTCCTGCGGCATATCGAACGCAATTCCATGCTGCTTTTTATGGTTCCCGCCGACAGCAGCGATATCGCGAAAGAATACCAGGTCCTGCTCAAGGAACTGGAAATGTACAATCCCGAACTGCTCGATAAAAGACGTTTGCTTGGTGTTTCCAAATGCGATCTGCTCGACGAAGAACTGACTGTCGAAATGAAAAAAGACATCGAAAAACGCTTCGTGAAAAAATTCAAAATTCCGTACATCATGTTTTCTTCGCATACTACACAAGGCGTAATGCAGTTGAAAGACAAGTTGTGGGAAATGATGAACAGCTGATTATTCGTAGCCATCGACCCGCTTTTATAATCAGCGGAAATTTCGAATCAAATCCGGGAATTCAAAAAGTCAGGCAATACTTTGTTTGTTATAATAGCACATGTGCTTTTTTCTTATCCTGGTTCGCAACACGTTGATTTATTTGGTGATAGTCTCGCGCAGATGATTCCGATTTCAGTTTTCAGTTTACAACTTATTAACAACCTTTAAAAAACACTTGACAAGCGCCCTGTGTATGTATTATACTTGCACTGTTATTCTACATGAAAGTTCTGTGATCAGCGAGTCCCCCCTACAATTCCTACTTGTTTACAGGTAGTGCATTGCTCGCCCCACAGTACGGACAGGCCCAAACGGAATAGCATGAATTAAAAAACATGTAAAAACCAAACCACCAAAAACCCTGAACCTACCGATCTGAAGGATTCTTTTGGAGAGAAGTGCTTCGGATAAACCAAACAGAAATCTCTTTTCATCTTTCCGGCAAACGTTTTTGAATTTATTCAATAGCGTTTACAGTCACATTCGGTAATCTTTCCGACCTGATCCTGTTTTGCGGGCTGCTATTGCTCTGCTTCATTTTCACGTCGAAAAGCGTCAAACGGAATTTCAAGAAAATCCCGAAAGCATGTTTATTGCCCAAAAAACTTCAAATATTCTGTCTGCATTTTCATGTGCATTATCCCTGCAGGCGCAGCAATCCGGTTCTGGTATTGTTTGCAAAAATGCGGGGACTTACGAGGAACTGATTTCGCAAAACCTATTAAAACCGGGCGGTGAGGATCGGGCATTCCATTACAGGATTCCGACCAGGTTTGCGTTCAGTTTCCTCGGGCAGAATTTCTACAGCATATCCGGCGAATACGCAGGAACACCAAACACATTCAACTCCTAACAATGAAAATGATGCTTCTCTGTAACGGAACCTGGAAAGGCGAAACACACGGCAACCGCCGGGCGCGCCTGGCGAAGTACTTGCTCTTGTTTATAATCTTCTGCTCGGTCTCGCCGGCATTTGCAGCAAAACGATATTGGGTGGCGCCAACCGGTAAAAACTGGAGCACGACAAACTGGTCGACCACCAGCGGCGGCGCTTCCGGCTCATCCGCACCGGGAAGCAATGACACCGCTTATTTTGACGGAAACGGCGTAGGGAATTGTACTATTAATGTCACGGCGAATGTCAAACGCATGGATGTTGCAGCCGGTTACAGCGGAACCATTATACAAAATACAAATACGCTGACCGTAGGAACAGGAAATGCAGTATTCAGCGGCGGAACTTTTACCGGCGGCTCTGTCAATATTACTGTTACCGGTTCACTGACCATTTCCGGGACCGCTTTTACTTCTACTTCAGATACACTTACGGTGTCGGGAAATTTTACCGTGAGCAGCGGATCATTCACGCACAACAGCGGCACGACTTTATTTAATACACCGAATACGATAACGACTCCTACCGGGGCGGGGATTGTCGGTTTCTATCATCTCTCCTTCAACCCGGCGAGCGCAGGCAGTTATACTATAGTCAATACTATAATAGCCAACGGAACGCTGGGATATGGCGGTACCAATGCAGTCACAATAAATACCGGAACAATCGACGCTAAAAACGCAATTACCATTTCCAACACAAGCACCGGCGGTGGCGGATCAGCTACGATCAATATCAGCGGAACCGGAAGCCAGTCGCTGACTGCAAGCAGTATTGCAATAGACAAAGGCACTTTGCCCCACGTAACCATCAACAAAAGTTCCGGAACGCTCACACTTGATAATGCTAAAACGATCAGCGTAGCGGGAAACTGGACTTATACTACAGCCGGCGGACTTACCGTAACCGGAAGCAAAGTTGCTTTCATCGGAACCAAAACAATTGCCGGAACGCATACGCTGAATAAAGTAGCGTTTACGGGAAGCGCATCAACCACGATGACGGTAAGCAATACACTTACCGTGAATGATTCGCTGATCCTTGCCGGCGGAAGTAACACACTCACTATAAATACCGGAACTGTTGATGCCAAAGGACATATTGCCATTACCAATACCGGAACCGGCGGTGGCGGATCGGCCACGATCAATATCAGCGGGTCGGGCGACCAGGTCCTGAGTGCAAGCAGCATCGCTGCCGATGCCGGAACACTGCCTCATGTAATCATCAATAAAAGCGCCGGCCTGATCACACTCGACAATACCAAAACGATCAGCGTGGCGGGAAACTGGACTTATACGGCGGCAGATGATTTTGATGTAACAGGCAGCAAAGTGGTTTTCATCGGGACCAAAACAATTTCCGGAACGCATACACTGAACAAAGTCGCTTTTACAGGGAGCGCATCAACCACGATGACCGTAAGCAATACGCTGTCCGTTAATGATTCCCTGATACTTGCCGGCGGCAGTAACACACTCACTATAAATACGGGAACCATTAACGCCAAAGGACATATCGCCATTACCAATACCGGAACCGGCGGCGGCGGAAGCGCAACTATCAACATCGTGGGATTAGGCAGCCAAACCCTGAGTGCAAGCAATATCGCCGCTGATAACGGAACATTGCCTCACGTAATTATCAACAAAAGTTCTGGTACGCTTACGCTCGGTAATGCCAAAACGATCAGCGTAGCTGGAAACTGGACTTACACGACTGCAGGCGGACTTACCGTAACCGGAAGCAAAGTGGCTTTCATCGGAACCAAAACGATTTCCGGAACGCATACGCTGAACAAAGTAGTCTTTACGGGAAGCGCATCAACCACGATGACTGTAAGCAACACCCTTACGGTAAGTGATTCGCTCATACTTGCAGGCGGCAGCAATTCACTCACTATAAATACGGGAACAGTAAACGCCAATGGTCATATCGCTATTACCAATGCAGGAACCGGCGGAGGCGGATCAGCAACGATCAATATCAATGGCTCGGGAAGCCAGATGCTCAGGGGAAGCGGAGTTTCGGAGCAAGGTAATTTACCTCATGTAACCATCAACAAAAGCAGCGGAACACTTACACTCGCTTCCATCATAAGCGCTGCAGGAAACTGGATTTATACAGCCGGTACAGTTGCTGCCGGGGGAAGCACAGTGGTATTTACAGGTTCTAAAACGATTACCGGCAGCCATCATTTAAATCATGTGACCTTTACCGGCGGATCCACTTATACTTTCACGATTGCGAGCGGAACGATTTTGTCTGTTGACAGCACATTGAGTATTGCGGGAACAGGAAGTCTTACATTCTCGGGTGATTCTATACACAGCTTTTATAATGTTTTAATCACGAATACCGGTACTGCAGGTGGCGGCACGGCCTGCATAAAAATAGCAGGCACGGGTAACCAGGATTTTACCGGGAGCGGAACAAGCGGTATGGGCGCAACTTGTGATATTTTTATTGATAAACCAGCTGGTACTTTATATCTGAAAAGTATAATCAACTGTGCGGGCAACTGGGCTTACAGGAAAGGAACGGTCGATGCCGGTACGTATACTTCGACGGTCCTGCTGATCGGAACTAAAAATATCGATGGTCAGGGCACTTCATCTACCATGTCTTTTTACAAGCTGGGAACATACAGCAGCGGTACACGAACTCTCACCGGCAATCTTGATGTGGATGATAATATCGGCATCGGCGGCAGCACAACCCTTTCCTGCGGAAGTTATACAATGAACCTGGGTGGCACCTGGTCTAACAGCGGTACCTGGTCGGCGGGAACCGGGACAGTTATTTTCGATGGCGGGAGTTACAGGAAAATCATAAAAGCCGGGGGAGGTATGGAATCGTTCAATAATATGACGGTCAACCGGGCTTTCAGCAATGCTTCGCTTACACTGAACTGCCCGGTGAAAGTCACCGGTACACTTACTATGACCAAAGGCAAAGTCAAAACCACGGCAACCACAGCTTACCTGAATATTTCCGATAATGCATTGGTTGTGGGCGGTCATGACAGTGCTTATGTGCATGGCCCGGTACGTAAAACCGGTAATGATACGGTTTGGTTTCCGCTGGGAGATACCACACTCACGTCCGGAGCTTATCACCCGCTGCGGATCAGCGCACCATCTTCGGTCACCGATGAATTTGAGGCGCAGTACCAGGCAATCAATCCTTCGGTGAACGGTTACCCTGTGAATAACCGGGTTGATTCGCTGGATTACCTGGATAGCTGTGAGTACTGGACGCTTGTGCAGGTAACCGGCAGTTCTGCGGTAACATCCACACTGGGCTGGAACAGTAACTGCACTATTGATAACATCGACAACCTTCGTGTCGGCTCATGGGATGGCACCAAGTGGGCAGATCTTGGAGCCGGCGAGATCACGATCAACTGGCCGAAAGGAAAGGTGCGTGCACAACTCAGTTCGATCTTCGTGTCGGGCACGGTCACCCATGCCATTGCGATTAAAAAACCCACCTACCGCGGATATGCCACGCTCAGAAGAAAACTGGACGACAATTATTATGAAGCATATAACAGCATCTGGTTCAAGTTCGACGACGAATACAACGACGTCAATCACCATCTCAGTTACCGGGTTATCAATGCTTCGAACCAGGCTGTGCCGCTGATCAACAATACCAATAACCTGGGCATCACTTATTACGGAGATAACCGCCACAAACTGGATCTCTACCAGCTCTCGAATTCGGCTGCACTTCCGGCCGGCTATTATATCCTGGAAGTCACCAATGAAAAGAATGAAGTTTTCGTACTGCGGTTTAAAAACAACTGATCCTGTTTATGAATAAGACTATTCAATATACGTATGGATTCCTGCTGCTGCTCCTGGCCGGCGGGTTACTCTTCCTGTTTCTGCGTAAGGAAAAACGGATCGCTTATGTCGAACTGGGAAAAGTATATACTGAGTTCACCATGAAAAAAGACATGGAGACCCGGCTTGAGAATATCAGTCAGAAACGGCAATCCCTGCTCGACAGCATGCAATTCCACCTGGAACTGTCTTCAAAAGAAATGTATGCCCGAGGGACAAATTCTCCTGATGAACTGGCGCAGTTCGAAGCAAACCGCCAGGCTTTCATGGCCAAAAAAGAAGAATTCGCACGGGAAAATGAACAGACAGCCGCCGACTATGATTCCCAGATCGCTAAAAAAATCACGCAATATCTTAAAACTTACGGAAAAGAAAACGGGTACGCCTACATCCTGGGCGCCGACGGAAGCGGTGTATTGATGTATGCCGAAGAAGCGGAAAATATCACTTTACCCATAGTCGATTATATCAACAGGGAATTCCAGAAGGAGAAGAAATGAAAAAGATGTTTTTTTCGCGCGTCTTCCCCGGCCTTGCAGCCATCTGCGTGGTCGCCACAATTTTCCTTTCCTGCCAGAAAGAAAAATATAAGGAAGAAAAAGAATACCTCGGCTGGGTGGCAAACCCGGCCAACGGCCTGCACCAGCAAGCAAATGCGGACCGGGTGGTCGTTGATGTTCAGTACAAACCGCTGGATTACCAGGTCCTGCTCGAAGCGCACGGAATTAAAATGTCCGGTGAAAAACAGGAAAGCCGGAAGCAGCAGCTCAAGGGTATGCAGTATTATACGCTGAAATTTCTCCCGGGCGAAAAGGTCAATGATGTACTGGCATACCTGGGCGATCGGAACGGAGGACTTCTGCCGGTTACCGACCGGCTCGGATACGAGTTCCAGCAGAGTATCCGGATTTACCAACATGGCGATACGCTTCCGTGCCAGTTGTACCATTTTGAAAACATGTACGGCATTTCACCTTACGTTTCTTTTTCGCTTGGATTTGAAGAGCAGGACAGTACCGGGAAATACGGCGACCGTATGCTCGAGATCGATGGAAGATCTCTGGGACTGGGAGTAATCGAATTTCCTATCAAAGGAAGTGATATAGAACAAACACCTCATCTAATAACAAATTGACATCATGCTGAACAAGATTCGCCGGAAGAAAATTTCCAGGGTAGTGGCTTGCTTACTCGCACTCAGCCTGCTTACAGATTATATATTTCCTGTGGTAGCCTTTGCATTGACATCGGGACCAAGCCAGGAAGAATACGCAAGTTTTGAGCCCGCATCCACCAGCGATATGGTTGATCTTTATACCGGGGATTTCAATTACAATATCCCGGTTTTGGTCGTACCCGGACCTAACGGGGGGTACCCGATCAACCTCGCGTATCATTCAGGTGCGACGATGGACCAGGAAGCCAGTTGGGTAGGGCTCGGATGGAATATCAACGTAGGTTCCGTGAATCGCCAGATTCGCGGTTTACCGGATGACTTTAAAGGTGACGGAACTTCGGATCGTGTCCGCCAGACTGCGCACATGAAAAACAACTGGACAGTCGGGCTCAATATTCCCAACTTCGCCGAAAAAGAAGTTTTCGGATTCCCCGTGCCAACGAATTCCGGGCCGACGCTTTTGTGGCAGGTACGTTATAACAACTACAAGGGACTGGGATACCGCGTGATGCTCAACCCCGACCGTGCAGCCAAACACCTGGAACTGCCGGTAGGTGTGGGTCTGTCTTACGATTCCCAAAACGGAATTGGGCTGGAACCTTATGTCAACCTGCGGGCAACATTTAAGAAAGCGAAATTTTCTTTGGGCGTATATGCCAGCGCATCCATCAGCAATCGCGAAGGACTGGAAGGTGTCGGCTTCTCTTCGTCGTTCGGGATTATGCACGATGCAGGAAAAAAACTGGATAAAGCCCTCAAAAACATAAACGGCAGAAAACCGTCGAACGCACCCGACCGCGTCGAGCAGCGTTCCAGCATGTCGTTCTTATCGACACAACCTGTTCCTTCCGTAGGCATACCGATGAAAAATCATGTCGTCGATATGGACATCCGTTTCGGAACGGCTCCTGTTTTCGGGCAGTTCAAATCCGAATGGCCGAAGTTATGGCAGGGTTACTGGTCGCAATCTGAAACGGACAATAATGGAATCGTTGAAGAAAATGCGTACGGTTATCTTCACCTGAGTAATTTATACCAGGACGAAAAAGGCTACCGGGATTTCAACCGCGAAAATTTCCAGTACTCAAAGAAAATACCGAACCTCGCACCGTCCGCCGTTACGCATGATTTGTATATGCAAACCGGGCAGGGATCGGGTTCTGTATTCCGCCCGTACCGTATGGATATCGGAGTAATCGGCGATCCTTCGCGGGTCAGCAAATCGAGAACGGACAGGCTCAATGTAGAATTCGGCAACACCGGCACCAATTACCATGCAGGGCTTGGCTATACACTCGGCCGCGGAAAAGATATGTCGGGCTTGTGGCAGGATGTGGGCAACAATCCCGACAACCAAACCAACCTGACCCTATCCGAAGACTATAATTCCGAGCCCGATTACCAGCCATGTGTATTTCTTCCCTACGGCGAAAAAAGTGGAGTAAAGGAAAACGACGACCTGCTGAAATACTGGGGCGGTGACCAGCAGGCGGTTCGCATCAAGCTGGATAAAGATGAAGACAATAACTGGAACAAGAGACAATTCGTGGCGACCGATGAATTTATAGAGTCGGAAATTTCATCGACACCTGCTGTGGCCACGGTGACGTCACGACAGCAGTTCAAGCAGCGGAGACACGCACATGCTACGAATATTGAAACGTTCACAAACGAGCTCTCCCAGAAACAGAACTTCCTCGGGTATGTTAAAAACATTTCATACTACGACGACGATCCGCAAAGCTCCACTTATCACCAGTCCACCTGGCCGGTGAAATCGTTCAGCCACTCTGGCAGTCACCTCTCGGCCATGAACGTAGTGGAAAAAGACGGGATGCGCTATAATTATGCTCTGCCGGTTTACAATAAAAAACAGAAAGATGTCCTGTTTATTACCGGCAATGGCTCGCAAAGTCAGCCTGCAAACCATAATACGGCGCTGATCGATGTTCCCAACAACGGTACCGATGTGGATGTTGACGGTTTATACAGCGAGTTTCTTTCACAAAATGAAGTACCGGAATATGTAAACAACTGGCTCCTGACATCGGTAGTTTCTTCGGAGTATGTCGACCTGACCAACGACGGGCCCAGCGATGACGATTACGGGTATTGGGTGAAGTTCGAGTACCGGAAATGCGATGACAATTACCGCTGGCGGGTTCCGTATCAGAAAGCCCGTTTTATTGAAGGACATAAAAACGATCCTTCGGACGACCTGGGAACTTACACGTATGGAGAAAAAGAATTGTACTACCTGTATCGCGTCGTAACGAAAACGCATATCGCGGTATTTGAAACATCGGAGCGACAGGACGGCCGCGATGCCAACGGGGAGTTTGCAAGTTCCGGGATCGGCAGCGGGAAAATGCAGAAGCTGGATAAGATCAAATTGTATGCAAAAGAAGCATACCTGGCCAACCCGACCACAACTGTGCCGATCAGGACGGTAAATTTCCGCTACTCCTACACGCTTTGTCCCAATGTGGCCAATAACACGCAGGCGCCTGTCAACGTTTTCAACCAGACTGTTTCTTCCGGCAGCCCGGACAATATCAACGATAATTTTGGTAAGCTGACCCTGGATACGCTTTTCTTTACAAGTCTCACTTCGGGCCGTGGAGAACTCAGTCCTTATGTTTTCACCTATTCGAATAACAATCCCGGCTACAATATCCAGGACATTGACAGGTGGGGAAATTACAAAGCCAACTCTACGAATTATTCCGGCAGCAGCAATAAATATCCGTATGCAGACTTCGGCTATACGGAACAAAATGCGGCGCCGGTTGCTGATGCATGGGCCCTGACAAAAATATACCTGCCTTCGGGCGGCGAAGTGGAAATTGAATATGAATCGGACGATTACGGATTTGTGGAAGACAAACCCGCCACACGCATGTTCGATATCCAGGGAATAGGCGGAGCCGGCAGCCCGAATTCCTGGAGCTATGGGGGATACAACAGCTCCTCGCAACGCAACGCTTCGGGCACAAACTGGGCGCACCTGGAATCACATGTTTACGGTGACCAGGACAACTACCGTATTTACTTCGATCTTGAAACGCCACTGTCCACCTCGATGACGCAATCGGCAGCCAATGACTACGTCAAAAACAATTATGTGCGCGGGCTGACACAGGTTTATTTCCGGACGACCAGCGAGCTGATGAATACGCTTCATCCGAATGCGGTGGATTATGTTTCCGGTTACGCCGAACTGGCTACACCCGATGTGGGCCAGTACAACGACTTTATCGGCGCGGAAAAAGCTACGTCCAATGCGCCGTATACGCGCGGCTACATCACACTGAAAAAAGAGCCTCTCAGCGAACTGAATATCCTGGTGAACCAATCGTTCAATCCAAGCGGGCTAAGCGTGAACCCGCTGCTGAGAGCCTCACTGCAGCACCTGAAAGTCGAGCGGCCCGAGTTACTGTACAATGCGATACCGTATGCCAATTCCGCAGCTGCGCAGATGGCCAACTTTGTAGGCTCGCTTCCCCAGGTCATGAACGATCTTGTTTCCTCGTTCACGGGTTATACGCTGTGGTCATATATCAAGCAGTATTCACGTCATATCCGTCTTGATGGCTTGTCCATTATGCGGCTCTGCGATCCCGACAGCAAAAAATACGGTGGCGGCAGCCGGGTGAAAAAAATAACGGCGAAAGACAACTGGATCAATACAAGCACGGCAGATGCGGCAACCTATGGTACCACATACAGCTATGTAATGGAAGACGGATCCAGCAGCGGCGTTGCCTATGAACCGTCGATCGGTTTCGAAGAATGCGCACTGGCTGAGCCCAATGAATATGAGCTCTCCACCTTCCTGACCTATACGCAGCACCTGTTTGTGGAAAAACCTTTGCTGAAATCATACTACCCCGGCCCGCTTGTCGGCTATCGCAGGGTAGTCACGAAAAGTATCGCGCCTCAGCAGGCAAACAGTGAAGACAGCCAGAATAATCTCGTGTACTCTGCCGCGCCGATCAACGTATTTGAATTTTACTCCCCGAAGGATTTCCCGGTATATACGGATGAAACCGATATGAATGCCGATCGCGGAATCTTCAGACTGATCCCCATACCAGGCGTCTATTCGAGTATATCCATGCGAAAGGCCAGGAGTCAAGGCTACCTTGTAGAGTTGAACGATATGCCGGGTAAGTTAAAATCGGTTGCATCATACACACGTCGCCAAACGGCTTCACAGGAAATTGGTTCACTGGTTTCGAAATCGGAATTCATTTACGAAACCATGGCGGCTTATGATCCCGACCAGCCGAACAGGCTTTCGAGTAAGGTGCAGGTTATGACGGATGACGGGCATTATGTAACCGGTGTTATCGGGCAAACGGAAGATGTGTTCGTGGATATGAACGAGGATCGTGTAACTGAAAAATCACGCGGCCTGGATCTGAACCTCGAGATCAAGACTACACCCGTGCCTATTATTATTCCTATTCCCCTGCCCTACATGGGCGACCTTGATATGAGCATGAGAACAGCCGTTACAAATAAAATAATCTACAAAACCGGCATTCTCAGGAAAGTGGTGCAAACAGAAGACCAGTCGGTTGTTGAAACGGAAAACCTGGCGTACGACCTCGAAACAGGAGAAGCGATTCTATCTAAAACGACCAACGAGTTTAAAGACCCGGTCTTCTCTTATGTGTACCCTGCACACTGGTATTACAAGGGAATGGGCGGAGCTTATCGTAACTGGGATGTAGTAGTGGACCGCAAGCTCGCTTCATCTACCCTGTCTGCAATCGTGCCGAACAGCTCCGGGCGCCTGCAGCTCACCAGCTACCTGCCTTCAGGAAAAAAGACCAGTGATTATTTTACGGAAGGCGATGATGTATGGGTAGATTTTACAAGCGCCACCGATAAGATTTATACGGTTGTAAAAGTCGGTGAAAACACGACTACGAGTACTTCATTCATCGACATGGTAGACCTTAACGGTGATCACGTTCCGGCACAATCCATCGAAAGCATCCGGGTAATCCGGTCAGGATACCGCAACCTCCAGGGGTTGAATGTGGGTTCGCTGGAAAGCAAAGAGATGGATAATTTCACGGCATATGATCCGGCCGATTCGCAAACTCTTGTAAGCAGCGCAAGCGGGAACAGCGAAACATACACGCCGGATCACGTCATTAATGCATTCGCAACGACTTACACCGATGTGTGGCAAACCGAGTGTTTTGAATGCGAAGGCCATGTTACCTCTGTCGTGAACCCCTACTGGGTGGGTCTCCGGGGACTCTGGCGGCCGAATAAAGATTACGTTTTTAACACCAGCCGCACACAGAACGACAATATCCGCTACGACGGAGAATACAATACGTTCGACCGCTTCCGTTGGGAAAACCTGCCGGCGAATGTCGACGAGTGGACGCGTTCGGTCACTATTACCAAGTATTCACCTTACGGCCACGAACTGGAAAGCCGCGATGCCGAAAGCAACTACCAGTCTGCACTGTATGAATACAACAATGCCTTGAATACCGTTGTGGCGGGCAATGCGAAGCATCGTGAAATCGGTTACGACGGTTTCGAGGATTACGATATGATGGACGCCTGCAGCCCTTCTACCGATCATTGGGGAGTTTACCCGTCGAGGAGCAAAATATCCGCTGCAGAGCATCATACCGGTAAGCACAGTATCGAAGTAAAAGAAACCGAATCGGTAACAATCAGCAGCCTGGTATCCGCTTCGGATTGCGAGGAAACACTTGACGGTAAGCAAACCACCGTTATTTCAGATACCACCGCAACGGAAGAATATGAAGTTGAAGATTGCGACTGTATAGGTCAGTTAAGCCTGATCCCGGGAAAAAAATATGTACTGGGCAGTTGGGTAAAACAAGTCGGCAGTCCACCACTCGGGCCGCTGACCACATACTACAGTCCCTACATGCAGGTGGAATTCAGAGACGCGTCGGCTGTTCTTATTTCGTCGGCTACCGTCAATATCATACCGACAACCGACAACCCGATCATCGAAGGATGGCAGCGTCTTTACGGCAGCTTCACAGTTCCTTCGAATGCGGCCTCCGTGACAGTAAAGCTGATTAACGGAAGCGGCGGAACAGGAACGAGCGACTTCTTCGACGATATCCGTATTCACCCGTTTGAGGGAAGTATGCTGTGCTCGGTTTACGATCCTGTTTCCCTGCGGCTGATGGCCACACTGGATGAAAACAACTACGCACTGTTTTACGGTTACGACAACGAAGGCAACCTGACTGTCGCGAAAAAAGAAACTGTAAAAGGAATACGTGCCGTACAGGATTCCCGAACAACGATCAAACCTCAATAATAAAAACGATGATGACCCGATATTTTCCTGTAATCCTGCTGCTCTTTTTATGCCTGGACGCCACCGCCCAGAAGAAAGGCGGCGCCCTGAGCAAAATCGCCGCCAGCAGGAATACTGTGCCGCATTTTTCGATGGATGTTACTGTACAGGTATATGAAACAGCCTCCGACAAAAAAGGTACGCTGCTTGGCAAAGGACTCATCCGGAAATCCGGGACACAATACTATTCATCGTTCCAGGACAACGAGATGATCATCAATAATGATTGCACGGTTCTGATCGATCATGCGGAAAAAGAAGTTCATTATTTCGCCGACGCTGTGAAAGCCCGTCAAAAAGAAGTCGCGCCATTCCTCGACCTGGAAGCCCTGATGAAAACCGCAGATTCGGTAGCCAGCCACGGGAACACTAATGGCCAGATGCATTATACCATCTTCAGCAAGACAGGACCCATCAGGCAAACCGAGGTTTACGCAGATCAGCAAACATACCTGATCCGGAAAATCGTGTATTTCTATAATGAATCGGACAGGGAGAATGACTATGGCATATACAAAGCCGTGATCGATTACAGCAACATCAGCTACAACAAACCGTCGCCCGATTTTTTCTCCGAAAAAAAGTACATCCATTATAAGGAAAGGCATCCCCAGCTTATTGCAGGGTACTCGAAGTATAAACTCTTTATTGACTAGGCCATGCTGAAGAAAATCAAACTGCTTTATTTCCTGTTAATCGCTGCAATCTTTCCGTTCGGAATGCATGCAGGTATTGTAACGCAAAGCATCAAGCTGACAGGCACGAACATCAACACGTCGAACAACCTGCTGGTACAGGATGACAAGTACCCATACATGGTAGCCAATCCGAGTGCATGGCCTTCAGTTTTCACCAATTATGCAGTCAATAATTATGTAACGCTGAAAAACACGGAAGCCGACAGGCATTATTATGCTTCTCCGTGGACGATCCAGGTGGATTTTACCCTGATGAAATGGGACCAGGCGGGTGCTGCAATGTCTAATGAAACCGGGACATTATCGATCACTTACGATCCCGTTGCCGGCACGACTTACAGGGATGTCAAAATATTCAAAGCGGCCACACCGGGATACCGTACCAAAGTAGTGATTTCGTCGGCACCTACACTGACGGGAATTTCAGCAATACCCTCCGATATTATGCTGGAAAGCAGTGTCGAAGTAGAACGTTATTATGTGTTCAATATTACCAGCGTTCCTGCTCCGCATCATACGTACAACACTTCGGATAATACGATTGATTTTTACTGGGATTATATGCCGGGCGCCATGGAGTATGACCTGGAGTGGCTGTTCTTGAGCGATTACGATCCCACCTCGCAGGCCTCCCCCGATTTTACAAATGCTTCACGGGTGACCACGACCAATCAGCATTACCTGATCAACGCCACTTTTGATAAAGGCTATGTCTTTTATCGCGTGCGCGGAATCGGCCGGATCGGTTCATCCTTTACTTTCCGGTCGGAAGGCGCCTGGGGAGCGGCCAGCCAGTCCGTGCAACTGAATAATATCGACGTTGACCGCAACTGGACTTATAACGCCAGCTATGAAAAAGACGGGCGGCGCACCGAAGAACTTATGTTTTATGATGGCATACTGAGGCCGCGGCAACAGGTGGAAATGAATCATACGGATAATGTCGCCATGATTTCCGATGACATCTACGATTATGAAGGCCGCCCGGCAATTGAAACGTTGCCTGCTCCCGAATCCAGCCGCAGTCGCCAGATGAAATTTTATTCTGCTTTCAGCCTGAACATGAGCGGAAATGTGTACCAAAGCATCGATTTCGACAATGATGCGCTTTACAATTTCACTACCTGTTCCATGGGTGTTCCTGCGGGAATGCTTGACAGCGAGGGAGCAAGCAATTACTTCTCCGATCAGAACACGGATGTTCAGAAAGGATACCATGCCGCTATTCCCCATGCCGAAAATTTCCCGTTCGTCCACCAGACTTATAATGCCGAAGGCCGTATCGCCAAGGAAGCGAACCCGGGCAAACACTTCACCATCGGCTCGGGGCATGAAACCGAAGTATTTTATTCGCGACCCGGGCAGCAGCAGCTCGACCGGCTCTTCGGCAATGAAGCCGGGTACGCACAATATTATACTACCATCTACGCGAAGGATGAGAACGGACAGTTGAGTGTTGAATATGAAGATATGTCGGGAAATGTCATCGCCTCAGCACTTGTTGGTGATACGCCCGCCAACCTTACCGCACTGGCGAGCAACTCGTCGCAAACTGTGACTACCAGCTTCGATAACCTGAACATGTACGATCCGATCCAGGGCGCGATGATCATGAGTACCAACTTCATGGTTACAAGCACCTCTTCAGCCTACACGTTTAATTATGAAATCACGCCGGAAGTATATCATTCGATCTGCGCTGACGAAGATTTCGGTTGCGTATACAAGTTGGAAATTACCATTTTCGACGAGTGCGATAACCCGATCCTGAACAATGGCACACCGGTGCTTCACCAGACATTTACAATCAGCTATCCAACCGGCCTGTCACACAACTTTACCGTTAATTTCCCGAGGATCGGTTTGTACAGAATTGAAAAACGCCTGACACTCGACCAGGCTACACTGCAGACTCACCTCGCACAGTTCATCAGTCTTTTGCCCGGCAATTGCATCACCAGCCTGGGAAATCTGCAATCGTCATATTCCACTGCCATCGACATGAGTGAATGCGGAACCTGTGAAGAAAACTGCGAAGCGGAAGCTACCGCACTCGAACTTACAGGCCAGGCCTGGCAGGATTACGTGGATGATTGCGTAGCTGAAAAATGCACGACCGGTCTCGCCGAGACAGCCAACTGCGATGTACTGCTGGAGCAACTGAAAGAAGATATGAGCCCCGGCGGCCAATATTATGATGCGTCCGGCTGGCTGTCCTCTTATGTTTCCAGTGATCCCGGTTTTTCCTGGACCGCTTTTAACTCCTACGTGAACAATACATCCAACGGGTGTTCGCTGGCCGGCAGCTATTCGCTAAGTTCCTGGACACAAGTGAATACTTCCTGGGCAGATTGTTTTGCCGGGTACCTGGTACAATTTCACCCGGAGTATTGTCACTATGACTGGTGTACGCAGATGGAGCAAAGCACCGTGTTCGATGTGCAGCTTTATAATGTCGCTACATATTCTGATGCTACTTCGCTGCCGAATACCACCACGCCTTATGTTGATGCAAGCAGCTATGGACAGAATCTCGTCAATAATTACGATCCGTATTTCGTATCCGGTCCCGGTACAAGCACGGAATCCAGCCTCATGATTTCTTTCCTGGACGACTGTGACGGAAGCAATACCAACCTCTGGGATTATGCCAATACACTAGCCGGCGGTTGCAATACATGCGATGATCGCTGGACGATATTCCGTGCTTATTACCTGGCGAAAAAAGCCGAGCTTGCCCGCGCACAACGTATTTCGAACGGCTGCTCCTCGCTTTGCGATTATAACATCCCACCGGATAATATCGCGCAGGATTGCGACCCGCTCAACACAGACTTCAGTGACAGAACTATCGGTTTTGAAATCCGCGTACCGGACTATTACCCGCTGCTGGGCGATATCGGCAACGGCACAGTCGATCCGGACGATTTCGGCGACGACGTACAGGCAGCCTGGGATCTTTGCAATACGGCAGCCACAGGCACATTCACAGTTTCTTCCTTTTCAGGAACATTTACCGGTACGATACTCATTTACGCAGGCGGAGTGGAAGTAACGGGCGGACTCTGTTGTGCGCCGGTTATAGGCAATACGCAACTCTGCCAGTATATCGTTAATGCCATCAACAGTTATATCAGCTCACCCGACTATACTGCGCAGGTCGATCCTTCCAACCTCGCGAACTTCATCCTGTATGCACCTGCTTCCATGGGTTCCTCGGGCAATGTAACTGTGTCGGCTACTGTAACCGGTAGCCCTACGGTAACCATCGGGTTGCCGCTCAGTGGTGGCGTTGCGCAGCTTTCAGGCGGTTCGGCTACAGCCGATTGTCCGGACAATTACGATTGTTTCTGCGTCAGGATACAGGATCTTCTTGCCCTGTATAACGGCACCAACCCGGCCACCGGAACGTATTACATCAGCCATTCGACTTATCCGACTTACCAGGATTACCTGGTTGCTGCGCTGAATGCATCTGGAACAGGTTTCACTGTTACATCAGGTAATGTCGACGACTGGCTCAGCAGTTGCGATGCATCCGGCAATACTGACCCGGTGAACGGCATCGAAGACGATCCCGCTCCTGCTGTTCCGCTCGCACTCGACTGCCATTACCAGCCGATTCCCTGCGAGGATGATGCAAATATTATCGCCGCTTATTATGCAGCACAGGACTACCAGCAGTTGGTGGACAATAGTGTAAATAATTTTATTCTTGCTTACCAGCAGGCCTGTTTCAGCGGCGATTTCAGTGAAACATTCAATGTTACATATACAAGCAAAGAGTATCATTATACGCTGTACTATTTTGACCAGGCCGGTAATGTTACCCGTTCGGTGCAGCCCAAAGGTGTAACGCCTTTAACCGGGACAGCGCTCCAGGATGTACAGGATTACCGCAACGGGGTAGCCGGAAGCACCTATACGGTTCCGCCGCATACCAATGGCGTGAATGCCTTTGTCAATAATTACAAATACAACAGCTACGAACAGATCACCGAGCGAACAACCGCCGATGAAGGAGCATATAAAGTCTGGTACGATATGTCGGGGCGGATTATCGCTACACAGTCGGCAAGACAGGCTGGTGTTACTTCAAATTATGTTTACGGCTACATCCAGTATGACAATATGGGGCGCACTACCCGGCAGGGTGAACTGCACAGTACTTCGGCGCTTACGACAAGCACCGCTGCCGATCCTTCCCTGTTCCTCGCATTCGTGAACGGTGGCAGCAGGCACGAAGTCACATACAGCTATTATGACGAGAGCCTGAATGCGACTATAGCCGGTTTGTTCACAAGCGGGCAGCAATTCGTGCGCAAACGTCCCACCACGGTGAGCTTCGAACTAACGGACGACAATGATGATGATACCTACGCGTATGCCTCCCATTACGATTACGATGTGGATGGAACCATACAGACCGTAATCCAGGAGAACAGTGACCTGGCTTCGCTCGGACAACAGTACAAAACCATCAGCTACGATTATGATCCGCTGACCATGGAACTCGAACTGATGAAATACCAGGATGGAAATCCCGACCAGTTCTTCCAGAAATTTTATTACGACGGAAACAGCAACGTGTCTAATGTGTATTCTTCACGGGACGGAATTATCTGGAGCCAGGATGCGAAGTACCTGTATTACATGCATGGTCCGCTGGCCCGGATGGAAACCGGCGAACTGAAAGTGCAGGGCAGCGATTATGTGCATACGATCAACAGCTGGATGAAAGGAATCAATTCCAATGCCCTTGACCCGGCCAGCGATATCGGTAAAGATTCGCGGAATACAAATTCCTATATCAGCACGAAGACCGGGCTGCACGGCAATATTGCGAAGGATGCCTACGGGTTCACCCTGCATTACTTCAGTAATGCGAACGAGGAAGATTATACGCCCATCAACAGCGCTTCGGTCAGTATGTTCGGCGATATCAATTCGCAGAATAATACCGGCGATGATTTGTACAACGGTACCATCAAGCAAATGGGACTCGCCCTTATGCGGCCCAACGGTACATCATTGCCTTCCGCCATCGGGCTGCTGACCTGGCAATACCATTACGACCAGCTGGACAGGCTGCTCACCGCCAACGCATACACCGGGTCCAGCACTTCGCAGTACAGTACGCTGGCCGACAATGGCGATTACAAGAATGCATTCAGCTACGATGCGAACGGAAATATCCAGACCCTGTTCCGCAACGGTACGACGGCCGGAGGCAACCAACTGAATATGGATAACCTCACATACAACTATACGTCCAATACCAACCGGCTGAGTTATGTGGGAGACAGTCCGACACTTACCGGGTATTATACGGGCGATATCGACAACCAGTCCAGTGGAAACTATGCCTACAACGCAAGCGGCCAACTTATCCAGGATAACCAGGAAGATCTTCCGTATTCCACATCGCTCAATACCGGCATTTACTGGAACTCGAGAGGCAGAATTTCCGAGTTGAAGCGTTCATCGACCAGCGCGAAACCCGACCTGGAATTCCGGTACGACGGTTTCGGTCAGCGTATCTGCAAGATCGAGAAACCGCGAAACAGTGGACTTACCGACCAGGAAGAATGGAAATATACTTATTACGTGTATAATGAAAGCGGCGAGTTGATGGCCACCTACGAGCGGAAGTACTATACGGTTCCGAGTGTGAGCTATACCGACCAGCTGAATATGGGCGAGTGGACAGTGAACGGGGACGATCGCCTGGGTACTGAAAAAGGATCAAGCGCTATTTTTACCCTTTCGCAAAAAACATACACCTTCACTGGTTATACCAACCATGAATTCACCACGGGAGGTTCGCTGATTTCGCAGTACCATGCCACGCTGGCTTCCGATTATTTCTCACGCACGCTGGGGCTGAAGCAGTACGAAATGAATGATCACCTGGGTAACGTGCTTGTCACTGTTTCCGACCGGAAATTGCAGGTGCAGCAGGGATCATCCTCTCAGATCGACTATTACCTTCCGGATGTCCGTTCCGCGATCAGCTACTATCCTTATGGCACAGCGATGGCTGAACGCAGTTTTGCTCCCGCGGAATACCGTTTCGGATTTAACGGGGTGGAAAAACTGGATGAGCATACTGCTGCGGCCGGCAACACCTATTCAACCGATTACCGGGAATACGACGGCAGGCTGGGACGCTGGATGACCATCGACCCGATTGAAAAACCCTATGAAAGTCCCTACGTTGCTTTTGCGAACAACCCAGTGAATTACACAGACCCGAGCGGACTGCAAACAGTATCTAAAGGGAAAGGACATGAAAAGCGGAAACGGGAACGGCAGAACAGGAGAGCTTTGCGGAAGCAGAAACATAAAGGTTCCGGTAAAGTAGATGCATGCCCCGGTGGAACTAGCGAAAAGGACAAGAAACCGCGTACGAGAAAACAAATAGTGTTTGACATCGAATTTGATCTACCAAACCCTCTCGGTCGCAGCGTTACAAATAAAGGTTACGGTGGTTTTGGCAGTTCTCCTATGCAGTTCCTCTTTTACCAGGTAGGCAGACTTCCCGGTACAGCATTCTCGTATGTATGGGCAAGCAGACTCGGCCTGGCCATCGATCTGCTGAGTGGTGGTAGATATGGACAGAATATCAATTCTATGATCCCTTTTATGTTCGGAGAATCATCCCTGATTGCAAAAATAGTAACCGGCCCGATTGGACTCTTTATGATGTTCTGTCCATTCACGATTCATTTTGTTACACCTGGAACAGTTATCAGGTATCATCATGGCGAAGGTTACAGAACGACTCTGGCCTTCATGATTGGGGGGGGGCACGGCAAAAAGTTTGCTACATCAGGCAGTAAAACGGGTGGGGGAACCCTGAGGTTGCGTCCGAATAAATTTGGAATAGTATTTGTCGCGAATACTACTTTCTGGCCTTTGATCTGGGACCCCAAAGCACGAAAACAAGTGAAGCAAGGCAAATGGAAATTCGGGACTCAGTTCGCATTCCGAAACCCTTCCGATCATTGGGAATATACAATAGATCGTCCGAAGAGAAAGCTTCATATAAAAATACCTATAAGAATATGAACGCTTAAGATTACATAAGCGGGGTGTCAATTAAAGGTAGTTGTATAAAAAACAACTACTTTTAATTGATTTATAATACGTGCTGTAAAATCGGTAAAAAGGTAATCGTGGAAAGAAAAGCGAACTTTTTAATCAGCATTTTTGCCATCCTGTTGCTTGTTTTTCCTGATACATCCCATGCGCAGGCACAAGAAAACAAATATTATTATGCGATATCCTGCAAAGGAACATATACTTTTTTCCGGATGCCAGGAACTGAAATTGGATTGACTTCTTTAGGCCTCGGCACGGCTCGTTTTACAAAATGCCCGTTGCCACAAGTTACGTACGAAATCGGCTATGATTATACGAATGGGCATTGGCCTCATACTTTTGGCCCTGGACTCTATATGAGAGCCGGCTCTCTCATTTATGGCGTAAGTTATAAAGGAGTAAGAAACTGGGTCTCTAAACCGAAATTTATTGCGTTGAATGCCGGGTGGCTTTCGCGCAACAGGTTATTCTCTGCCGGGTACGAATTTTATTTTGTGACTTTCGGTGCGGATCATAACTCCCCGGGTACCACTGATTTGCCAAAATATATGCATCGGGTAAACGTCGGATATTATTTTTGGTTAAAAAAGAAGACAAAATCCTCCGAAGACTAAAGCCTTTCTATCGTTCAAATTTCTGCTATGCCTTTCTCCATTCATAAAGCATACACGCTGGTACTGGTCACCATTTTCAGTTGCTTCTTTGCAGAGATATATGGAAAGGCTGTTTATGAAGATTTCAGTTTCGAAATTTATTCGGGCGACCAGAAAATAGTTGCGCTGACTGACAGTACTGATCTTACTATCATCGGCGAAATCCATTCCTACACAGAACAAAATACTGCGGTACGGATGATGTTATTGCAGCAGCTTGCACAAAGTGGTCGTCCCTGCTGTTTCCTGATCGAATTTTCGAAAAGCAGCGGGGTACTGCTCGATTCCCTGGTCAAAACCGGTGACCTCGAAACCCTCCGCGAAGTTTGCAATACAACGCCGGGATTATCCGGTAAGTATGACACGTTTGCCTGGATCAGCGGGTACAATAAAAATCACCCGGTCAAAATCAGTATCCGCGGCATCGATGCGGAACTGCACAGCCTTTACAGCATGCGCGCCATCGCCTGGCTGCTGCCGCCTTCTGATAAAGGTTGCCCCGCCTCTTTCACCGCATTGGCCGCTGCATTGAGAGCCGGCGAATACCGTGAAGCAAACGACCGCGAAGCAAACAAGTATATGAATCTCATCCGCTCGTCGTTCGCGAAAGATTCAGCCGGCTTCCGGGAATGGATGGGGGCTGCACGCTCTTCCCGCCTGCGTGAAATACTTGGTAATTACAACGAGAAACTGTGTGTACCGAATCTCAGCCTGGATGATACTGCTTCGGCCCGTTTACGGGAACGGATGCTGACAGCCAACATCCTGTCGGAAATCTCCGGTTTCCGTAAACAATTTCCGGGCGGCAGAATTTTCCTGCAGATCGGGATGGCACATATTACGCTCCATTCCAAAGGCGTTGACGTTTTGCAACCTGCCGTGCAAGTTGTACTCGGGCAGCTCAACGGCTCGCTGGCCGCAAAAATTTGTCTTCTTGCGTATGATATGCCGCTTGCCGCCCAGCCGCTGAAAGGTTTAATGCACCCGGTAAATGAAACGAACCCGTTGAACGGCAAACCAATTACCTATGCACTGATGCCTTACCTGGAAGATAAAGGACAGGAACAAATTGATTATGTAATGTACCTGGCGAAATGAAAAAAACGTTTTTCTTTCTGCTTGCCGTTTTTGTTTTTTGCACTTGCCGCTGCCCGGCTCAGGGCAATGGATATTTCACACCCTTCCAGGCTATTGTCAACCGCTCGGATGTCGTCTTTTGCGGTATTGATCCTGTTTATGAAATAAGTAACCAGGAATTGATCCTGGAAGCAACGGGCGTTTTGCTCGATTCAGGCAAAAACTGCGTGCTGGTGCTTATGCTGCCGTTGACGAAAACCGCACAACTCGATTCCCTGCTGCAGGGAAAAGATGCGAAAGCGCTGAAAAACTACTGCCGGAAGTATCCGGAACTCCTGGCTGGCTACAGTTTGTATGAACAGTTGCTCCGCAGGAATATGAAATTCCGGAACAAAGTGCATATCAGCGGAATTGAAATCGAAAAAGATCCGGCTGCAATACTCGAGGCAATAAAAAATATCCTGCCCGCACAAAACCCGGCTGCAATGCCGGCATGCCTGCAACCTGCAGCATCGTTTACCCGCACAGATGCAGTTACTCCCGCTGCTGTTCTTACTGAATTAAAACACCGTTCCGAAAAAGATTCACTGCTCCTGCGCGACTACTTAGGAAAAAAATACCCGGTTTTTAAAACCCTGCTCGAAACGGATGGCGGTATTTCACCCGGAGCCGACTACACCAACCAGGATATTCTCCGGAAAAAAACCGGCTACAATTCCAGGCAACTCGAAACGGTTTACCGGTACACCGTTGCAAACCACGCAACACTGGTGGCATTTGTAGATTTTTCAATGATCAGCAAAAACCAGGAAAATGCGTTACCCAATACCGATGCGGTTGTCCAGCAATTTGCTTCAGCACATCGAAACAGCAGCACCATTACAATCCTGATGTGCATTGATGGATTACCTTTCTATACCAGGCAGAAGAACATGATCAATTATCGTCCTCATTATTGGGCTTACCGTGCCGCTTATATTTTGCTGCGGTTCGAAGATCCGGCTCGGGAAGAGCAAGTGGATTACCTCATCTTATCAGAAGAACTACAAAAAAAGAAATAATACTGCGTTCGATAAGTTCTGCCAGGAAACCAGGCAGTCTGCTTTTCAATCAATAAATCACTTCGCTACTTCCCCTTTCCCGCCTTCTCCCACTCCCTCCTCACCGAATCCAGCACATGCCCATACGGCAACGCCATCCGCTCCAACTGCTTCCGCCATTCCGCTTCCTTCGTTTTCCATTCCGGTTTGAACGCTGAAAAATCCAGGAAAGGAAGCGTTTTGTAAACCAGGTAAGCCATTTTGTCGGGATCGTAATTGGTGACGTACGATTCATACAGCGAAGGTTCTTTTTCGTACAACTGTTTTTCATCCAGCACGCGTTCATTCAGCGCACGCAGCAGGTCATGAAAATAAATGCCCGGTGTGCGCCATTGATCGCCTGTAGTATCCCAGATTTCAGAAACACTTCGCACGCGGATCTTATCAAACATATATTCGCCCATAATTACTTCCGAGTACATGGAATCGGGAATCATTTCCTGGAATTCGAAAATGAGTTCCTCTATTGTTTTGTCTTTAACCGCGGCGGTTTGTCCCGGGACGGAATCGTTTTTCACGGGTTGGTTCGAATCGCCGCAGGAAGAAAGCAATGCAGCAAGCATAAATACAGGAAACAGGTAACGCATAAAAGGATCGGCGGAATTGACCGCACGGTTAAATATAAAGCGGTTTCACATATTTCTGTAACCCGGAGCGTCCCGGCTTATTTACAATAACCTCTTATCCGCCCGATCATATCCGGTGAATCCCATTCATCGCGGCCGACTTTGGTAAACTTCACTTTCCCGTCTTTGCCGATGAGATACGTAGTAGGAATCGCATTGATCTCCAGTTCATGCATCGTTTGCGCGCTGAGCAGGTAGTTCAATCCATACCCTTTCCGTTCATCGAATGCTTTTACTTTCTCCGCCGTTTCATCCGAAACAAAAAGAAAAACAATTGAATCGTTCTTCAACTGTTCCTGCGCTTTGATGATCGACGGCATTTCCCGGATACAATCGCCGCACCAGGTAGCCCAGAAATTCAGGAAAATAACTTTGCCTCTGTAATCGGAAATTTTCACCTCCGCCCCATCCATCGTTTTCAGTTTCAGCGTGGGAAACGCGATGTCCGGCGCAACGCGATACTTGAAATAGAGGTTCACCGCAATGGCTATACCCGCGATAAGGAGGACGATCTGTACAAGGCGGGTTTTACTCATGAATCAAATGCCGAATTGCGAATGTAGAATGCCGAATTCATAGGAATTTCATTCGGCATTCTACATTCGGCATTCGCAATTATTAATAGGTTAGTAATTTTTCCATGACCGCCGCCACTTTTTCCGCCGAAGGCAGCATGGTGAGTTCCAGCGTGGAGTTGAGCGGGATCGCCGGCATGTCTTCTGCGCCGATCAGTTCCACCGGCGCGTCGAGCGATTCGAAACAGGCGCGCTGGATACGTCCGCTGAGCGCCTGTGCAAAACCGTTGTTGGCGGGTTCTTCGGTTACTACCAGGCAGCGGCTGTGCTTGCGCACGGAAGCGAAAACGGTTTCTTCGTCGAGCGGAACCAGCGTACGCAGGTCGACGATCTCGATACGTCCCGGGAAATTTTTGGCGGCATTTTTCGCCCAGTAAACGCCCATGCCGTACGTGATCACGGTGATCGTGGTTTTATCCGCAGCAGTTTCACATTCCTGCACCATCCGCGCTTTGCCGAAAGGAATCACGTAATCTTCATCGGGCTCGATGGATTTCGCATCTTCCGTGCCTTTGATCTTCGACCAGTACAAACCTTTATGTTCGAGCATCACCACCGGGTTCGGATCGTAATACGCCGCTTTCATCAGGCCTTTCAGATCCGCGCCCGTAGAAGGATACGCGATCTTGATACCCCGGATATTACACAATACCGATTCCACGCTCGAAGAATGATACGGTCCGCCGCTGCCGTACGCGCCGATCGGCACACGGATCACGCAGCTCACCGGCCATTTTCCGTTCGACAGGTAATTCGAACGGCTCACTTCGGTAAACAGCTGGTTCAGTCCCGGCCAGATATAATCGGCGAACTGCACTTCCACGATCGGGCGGCAGCCCACAGCCGACATGCCCACCGTACTGCCGATGATAAATGCTTCCTGGATGGGTGTATTAAAAACACGGTTATCTCCGAATTTCTGGGCCAGCGTAGCGGCTTCGCGGAATACACCGCCGAGGCGCGCACCCACGTCCTGCCCGTACAGCAAGGCTTCCGGGTGTTTGGCTAAAATTTCCTGCACGGCAAAAAGCGCGCAGTCCACCATCACTGTTTTTTCTTTTCCTTTCGGTTCGCGGATTCCTTTTTCTTCGGTTACCGGCGTCGGGGCAAAAGCATGATCAAACAAATCCGGCGGGCGCGGATCTTCCGAAGCCAGCGCGCGGGTATAATCATCCTGCACACGCTGCTTCGCGCGCGCTTCCATTTCGTCCAGGTCCTTCGTATCGATGCCGGCCATGATGAGCTGGTTGCGCAGGCGCGGGTACGGATCGCGTTTCGCGGCGGCTTCCAGGTCGTCGCGGTACCATTCTTTACGCACGCCGCTGGTATGGTGATTCAGCAGCGGCACTTTCGCGTGCACGAGGAAAGGCCGGCGCTCTTTACGGATAATGCCGATCACTTCGCGAAGCGTATCGTATGATTTGAAAAAATCGGTTCCGTCGATTGTGCGCGTTTCCAGTCCTTTGAATCCTTTCGCGTATTCGGTAGCGTCCTGCGCGCGGATCTCTTTCGCGCTGGCCGAAATATCCCATTCGTTATCCTGCACGAGGTACAGGATCGGCAGCTTACGCAGCACGGCCATCTGGAACGCTTCCGACACTTCGCCTTCGGTAATGCAGGCGTCGCCGAGCGAGCAGGCCATAAAAGGTTTGTCGTCGCCGTAATCTGCAGCGAGCTTTTGTTCTTCAAGATATTTCATTCCCATGGCTACGCCGGTACTCGGGATAGCCTGCATACCGGTAGCGGAACTCTGCATCGGGATTTTCGGCATATCGTCGCGGCGCAGGGCCGGGTGACTGTAATATGTACGTCCGCCGGAAAACGGGTCATCGCGCTTGGCCAGCAGTTGCAGCATCAGTTCGTAAGGCTCTATGCCGATACCGAGCAAAATACTGTCGTCGCGGTAATAGGCCGAAAGAAAATCCTGCGCCTTGAGCTGCAGGCCCAGCGCCAGTTGAATAGCTTCATGCCCGCGCGAAGTAGCATGCACGTATTTGGCGGTAATTTCCTTGTTCGCTTCGTACAGTTCCGACATGGCTTTCGCCGTACACATCAGCTCGAATGCCTTGAGTGCAGCCGAAACAGGTACCTGGCCGAACGAAATCTTATTGCGTGAATCCGACACGGTTTCCGACATCGCTTAAATGATAATAAAAGATTGATTCCTCCTTAATGACTGTGAAGGACGAAGTTAAGGAATTTTTTTGGCGGCTGCCCGCCCTCCGGGACGTGCACCGGGCTTTCGCTCATAGTCCTCTCCGCCTGCGCGCAGCAGGTTATCCAAACCAGGGAAAGAATAACACGCTCCGGCGGACTGCGGGCTATCCGCTCAATCCCTGCCGCGAATGGAACTGCGTAAAAATGCCTCTTTAAACAAAGACGGTTTAAGCAGTCTCTGCTAGTCGACGACTGAGTCGTCGACTAGCGAAGTCTCCTTTCCACGAGTCACCTTTCCACAAGTCTTGATTTCCGGAAGTTCCTTTTCCCTATTTCCCCAACTCCCGCAACAACTCCTCCACCGCCTTTTCCAATTGCTGGTCACGGCCGGTTTGAATCACAGCAGGTTCGTTCATCACTTTGATATCCGGCTCGAGCTGGTTGTTCTCTAAGTATTTTCCATCGGGACCGACCACGCCCACCTGCGGAATGCCGAAAACCATCGTGGGATCCTGCATCGTTTCCCACCACACGGCCGTGCCTGTTCCGGGAACCGGCATGCCGATGAGTTTCCCGATACCGAGCGCTTTGTACGTGTACGGGAACATGTGTGCGTCGGAATAATTCGCTTCGCAGATGAGGACTACGGAAGGTTTGCTCCATTTCGATCCGGGCTCGGAGCCGATTTTGCGTTCGCGCGGAACAAAGTCCATATATTTTTTCCCCGCCAGGAAAGTGGCGAGATCGTCGTGCAGCCAGCCGCCACCGTTGAACCGCGTATCCACGATCAGCGCTTCGCGGTTGGGATACTTGCCCATGGCCTGCTCATACACCGCGCGGAAACCGGCGTCGTCCATGCCCCGCACGTGCACGTAGCCCAATCTTCCTTTCGATAATTTATCGGTTTGCTCCTGCATCATCGCCACCCAGCGCTGGTAAAGCAGTTCATTCTGTTCGCCCTGCGAAATGGGTTTTACAGTTTCCTCCCAGCGCCTGCCGGTTTCATCGAGCAGCGAAAGCAGCGCCGGCTTGCCGGACTTCCGGTTCAGCAGTTTGTAAATCGTATTCTCTGCCGTTATGTTTTCCCCGTCTATCTTTTCGATAACCACACCGGCTTTGATTTTGGTGCCGGCCTGCTGCAGCGGACCTTTATTCATCACTTCCGCAATCTTCACGCCGTTACCGTTATAACCGTCATCGTAAAAAACACCGAGCGCGGCCGTTTCATCCGGGTTCTGCATGCGCGGACTGAATCGTCCTCCCGTATGCGATGCGTTCAGTTCGCCGAGCAGTTCGCTGAGCAGTTCCGCAAAATCGCGGTTGTTGTTAATGTGCGGCAGGAACTTCGCATAAACATCTTTATATGATTTCCAGTCCACGCCCTGCATATCGGTTACGTAAAATTTATGCTGCGCCTGCCGCCAGGCATGTTCGTACATATAAGCACGTTCGGCTGCGAGGTTCAGGCGCATTTCCGCGCGGAAAGGCACTTCTTTTTTCTCGTTCTTGTCGAGGTTGATGCGGATGATGTTTCCGTCGGAAAGCAGGAAAAGCGTTTTGCCTTCTTTATCTAATTGCAGTGCACCGGCCCAGCCTGCGTCGAGTTTCAGCAGCAGTTTCGTTTCATGATCGCGCATTTTATTCACCCAGAGATCGTAACCTTTATCGAATTTGCAGAGATAATAAAGCTGCTCGCCGTCTTTCGATAAAATCGCATCCGACAGGTTGGACGAATGGATGGTCAGTCTTTCTTTCCGGAATTCGAGACCGTCGAAATCGATTTTTACCGGTTCGGTTTTTGCTGCCGGAGTTTCTTTGTTTTCGTTTTTCTTTTTCTCCGCTTCTTTATCGGCCTGCTCTTTTATAAGTGCAAAATCTTCCTTGCTCATTTTGAAGCGATCGTGCGCTTCGCGCGTGAAGAACATGCCGTACACGTCGGACTGCCAGCCGTGGCTGCCGTGATTTTTCATGCCGTGGCGGTTGGAGAACCAGATCATCATTTTCCCGTTCATCATCCATTTCGCCCCGCCGTTGTCATAACCGCTTTGGGTAAGGTTCACAAGTTTTCCCGTTCCGCTGGTTTCCACCAGGCCGATTTCACCGAGCCAGTGATTGTCCTCCAGGAACTGCACGAGTAAATATTTCCCGTCGGGCGACCAGTCGAACCACTGATCGCCGTCGGAATAGGAATAATTTTTTTCCGCGGGCACGACCATCCGCACGGCTTTTGTTTTCAGGTTGATGATTTTGATCGCCGTGCGGTCTTCGATGAACGCGACTTCGGTTCCGTCGGGCGAGTAGCGCGGCTGGAACGATTCTTTATTGCTGCTCAGGATCACTTCTTCTTTCAGCACAGTGGAATTGAAAAACTGTTTTTCTTCCGCACGGGCAAGGCTGGTTTGATAAAGTCCCCAGATATTATTCCGCTCCGCAGCATACAGGATGGATCGCCCGTCGGGACTGAAACTCACGGAACGTTCCTGGCCGGGCGTGCTGGTGATGCGTTTCGTTACACCGCCTTCGGCGGAAGTCACAAATACTTCGCCGCGTACCACGAACACGGTTTCTTTTCCGCCCGGCGATACTTCCATTTCCGTCGCGCCGCCGGTAAAAATTTCGTTCTTTTCCGGCACATAACGTTCATCGGAAATGATCGTAATGTTCACCTTCACCGGTTCCGCCGTTCCGTTTTGCGTATAGATTTCACCGTCGTAACCGAAACACAGCGTACCGTTCGTGGAAACGCTCAGCGAGCGCACGGGGTTCTTTTCAAAACGCGTTACCTGCGTTTTCTCCGCCGTGTTTTCCGCGTTCATCTTCCACACGTTGAAACTGCCGCTTTTTTCGCTGAGATAGAAAATCTGTTTTTCGTCGGGCGACCAGGTCGGGTTGCGATCCTCGCCGGCGAAATCGGTGAGCTGCGTGTATTTGCCGCTGCTTTTATCGAAAAGCCAGAGATCGCGCGCGACGGAAGAAGTCTGGTGCTTCCGTAAAGGATCTTCGCCGCCTTTCTTATCGTGGTAAATCCATTTGGTCCCGGTTTTATCCAGTTCGAGGTCTTCGGCTGCGATGGACAAAACCTGTTCTTCTTTTCCGCCTTTCACATCCACTTTATAAAGCTGCGGAATGCGGCCGGCGGGAAACTGTGCGCTTTTACTGCTGTTCAGCCGCGATGATCCGTAATAAACAGAATTTCCGTCTGGCGAAAAGCAATACGGGTAATCGTGCGCCGAATACCAGGTGAGCCGCTTCGCTGTTCCGCCCTGCGCCGGTACGAGATAGATATCGTAATTCCCGTTGCGGTCGGAAGCAAAAGCGACCCATTTTCCGTCGGGCGACCAGGTGGGCATAAAATCGTGACCCTCGCTCAACGTAAGCGGAATCGCGGTTCCCCCGGCAGCATCTACTTTATAAATATCCCCTTTGTAGGAAAAAAGAATTTGTTTCCCGTCAGGAGATATGGCCGGGTAGCGCAGCCAGAGCGGTTTTTCCGTTTGTGCAAAAAAATATCCCGGCAGGGCCAGGCAGGCGAAAAGAAGCAGTTTTTTCATGTTGAGAGGCGAATGGTACTGCAAAGTAGAATTTATAGACTTAAAAAGGAAGTATGCGGGACCTGCCAGCCGCAGATTACGCAGATTTGCGCAAATTGGTAAAATAGAAACCAACAGAAAATCTGCGTTAATCTGCGTAATCTGCGGCAAGATTTAAAACCGGGGAACCGGGGGCATTAAAACGAAGAAAAACCTAAAAACTGTCTTGCTCAAAACCCATACTGTACTTTTTAACATTTTTTTTATTCCCTGAATAACTCAATAATAACAGGCACTTCAGCTTGTTCTTCAACTCAACATACGAAACTATTCGTAGAAAAATTTGGCATTACGAAATCCTTCGTATATGTTTGCATACGAAATCATTCGTAGATGAAATTTATGAGCAAGAAAGAAAACATCAAACCGACGGAATCCGAACTGGAGATTTTGCAGGTGCTTTGGGAGAACGGTCCGAGCACGGTTCGTTTTATAAACGACAAACTGAACGAGCAGAAAGAAACGGGCTACACCACAACGCTCAAGATCATGCAGATCATGACGGAGAAAAAACTGCTGAAGCGCGAGGAAGACGGGCGAAGCCATATTTACAAAGCGGCCATCCGCCGCGACGATACGCAGAAACAAATGCTCGACCGGATTCTGGAAACAGCCTATGGCGGAGATGCCGCGGCGCTCGTATTACAGGCGCTCGGTCATTCGAAAACCACCAAAGAAGAACTGGAACAAATCAAAGCATTCATCAAACAAATGGAAGGAGGCAAAAAATGAACACGGCCGTTTCACTGTTGCCCGCGCACTGGATGGACGCGCTGGGCTGGACGATTCTCCACTCACTCTGGCAGGGCGCGCTTGTCGCGTTGCTGGCCTGGGGCGCCCTGCGTGCCCTGCGAAATTTCAGCGCCGCGACACGCTACCGCGTAGCATTCGTTGCACTTGCGCTGGTTCCGCTGCTCGCGGCGGTCACGTTTATTAAAGTATACGAACCGCCGGCAGAAATAAATACCGCCGCAATTTCACCGCTGGTGATCATCATGAACAACGGCGGAAATTACGCAGCCGCAGATGCCGGTTTCCAGTGGAGCTCGCTTCTCCCTTACGTGGTCCTGCTTTGGCTGGCCGGCGCAGCATTCTTCGCGCTCCGTTTTACAGGCGGACTGGTTTTGCTGCAGCGCCTGCGGAATTCGGAACAGAAAAGCCTGCCCTGGCATATCCACGCGCAGCTCAATAACTGGAAACGCGAACTCAGCGTAAGCCGTGCCGTTAAAATCGCAGAATCCGCGCTGGTAAAAACACCCATGCTCGTCGGCTATTTCAAACCGATGATCCTGCTCCCGCTCGGTTGTGCGGCCGGCTTGCCGAAAGAGCAACTGGAAGCGCTCATGGCGCATGAACTGGCACACGTAGCCCGCCACGATTTTATCGCGAATCTTTTGCAGGAACTGCTGCACATTATTTTCTTCTACCATCCTGCAATCTGGTGGCTGAACAAAACCATCCGCGATGAACGCGAAGCCTGCTGCGACGAACTCGCATTCGGTCTCGGTGTTGAAAAAATCACGCTCGCCAAAGCGCTTGCCGGACTTGAAGAACAACGCCTGGCCACACCCGCACTGGCCATGGCTGCTACCGGTAAAGGCAACCTGCTCAGCCGCATCAGGCGCATGTTCCGTCCTTCGCAGCAGCCCACCCTGCGCGAACGCGTAGGCGCATCGGTGTTGCTCCTGCTCGGCCTGATCATCGTCTCTACAAGCGTGAGCATGGCCCAGGGTTATAAAGACAAAAAAGAAAAACAGGAAAAAGACGCTCCGCAGGAAGACACCATTATCCCGAAAGGCGATACGGTTAAAACCAAGAAAACACCACCGGCGCCTCCTGCCCCACCCGCTCCGCCCGCACCTCCCGCACCTCCCGCCCCGGCAGACCCGGCCGCACCACCGGCGCCGCCCACACCGCGCGCACCGTATATTTTCAGCTACCCGGGAACAGGTGCGTACAATTACTCTTTCAGTATGCCGCGTGTACCTTCTCCGATCATCATCGATGGAAACGACGCGTCAAACAGTCACATCAAAATCAAACGCGACAAAAAAGGAAAGGTGACGGAAATCTGGATCGACGGAAAAAAACACGACCCGGAAGCCTGGAGCGATAACATTATCGTAATGCCCGATGTTCCCGGTGCAGAAACGGATTGGAATGCGTATTCGCGCGATTGGGAAAACTACAGCAAAGAATGGGAAAACTACAGCAAAGAATGGGAAAAATGGGCCGAGGAATGGAATGAGAAAAATGCGTTCGACCAAAAAGACATCGAGAAAGCAATGAAGGGCCTGAGAGGATTGGAAAAAATGGATGCGATGAAAGCCCTGGAAGGTTTGGCTTATGTTATACCCGACTGCCGCGCTGCCGTTCCTCCTGCACCCGGTTTCGATTTCCGTATCGCGACTCCTGCACCCGGCCTGGATTATGAGTACAGTTACACCTACCCGGGTGAAACGTCAAACCCGAAAATCGATTCGCTGCGCAAAGCGCTGGAAGCGGAACTTGAAAAAGAACGTGAGCTGCAGCGTGCACAACGCGAAAAACTCCGCGAAGATCAACGGAAGGAGGCCGAAAAATACCGCGAGCAGGCGATGAAAGAACGGGAACAGGCCATGAAGCACCGCGAAAGCAGCAATAAAACGATGGAAGCGGTGGAAGACGAACTGCTTCGCGACAAGCTGATCAGCGACAAGCAAAACTACCGGTTCGAACTGTCGAAAAAAGAACTGAAAGTGAACGGCAAAAAACAATCCGCCGAACTGCACGAAAAGTACCTGCGTATCGTACAGAAATTTACAGGCAGCTTCGATAACGATAATGTGTCATTTAATATAAACAAGAACAGTGACTGATCTTCGATTGCGGGTTGCCGGTTTTCGATTGAAAAATCAAAAGTTAGCGTGCAGAAATTCGTGTAAAACCGAAAACCGGCAACCCGCACTCGAAAATGGCAACGAACGCTTTTGTATGAAGATTTATGCTCGTTTGTTCTTGTTGCTTTTCGTCATTCCGGCATTACAGCTGAACGCGCGCCAGCCCGTTTCTCCCGGCTTCGATACGCTGGATAAGAAACTTCAGGCGGAATTCGGGAACCGGTTTGCATTTACAGTCATTGTCGGAGACCGGGATAAAATACTGTTCCGGAAAGCATACGGTCATGCCGACAGCCTGAAGAAGAAAAAAACGACGACGGAAACTTTATTCCAAATCGCATCCGTCAACAAAGCGATAACGGCACTCGGTATTCTGTGCCTGGCGGAGTCGGGCAAACTGAAACTGGAAGACCGTATCGGGAAATACATCGCTCATGTGCCGCAGGACAAGGAAACGATCACCATCCACCAGTTGCTCACGCATACGTCGGGGTTTCAGCAGCGTTACGTTTGCGACGGGTTGCAGAAAACACAGCAGGCCCTGGATGCCTTGCTGAATGACAGCCTGGGCGCCGTTCCCGGAACGGGTTTCGATTACTCGAACGAGAATTACGAACTGCTGGCGATTATCATCGAAAAAATTACGGCCGAAACGTACGAGCATTTTACCCGGGAGAATATCCTCGATCCGCTGGGCATGAAACATACGTTCTTCTGGGACGAAAGAAGCAAACTGGACAAGTCGGCACAGATAAACCAGGCTTTACCTGACAGTATTTTCCGCAAGAACTGGGGATATACCGGTTCGGGAGGTATATATTCCACCACCGGCGATCTCTATATATTTTTCAGCGCTGTTATGAACGACCGTTTGATCACGAAAGAGATGCGGGAAACGATTTTCAAAGACCATTACAAAACGGCTTCCGGCCTGGGCATCGGGTACGGCTGGTACATAAACAGTTCGACCGACTGGAATACCCGTGAACTCTGGACGCGCGGCAATGAAAGCTGGGGACACAATGCCGTTATCCGCTGGTTCCCCGAAAAAAACAAAGTCATTATCGTTTGTACCAACTCCGGTGAAATCGGCGACAAACAAGTAACCGGGAACAGGCTGGTCAGCAATTATATCGCCGATTTTTTATGGAAATAAGAAATAAATACAATTCAGCATGTCGGATTAAATTCGCAAATCGGCATTCTAAATTCGGCATTCCAAGATTGGGTTTGGTAGGGTGGCATTAAACGTCTCCCTGTTTCGTGCGGTTCCCCCGGTTCGTAGCTCCGGGGGAACTCTTTTTATTCATTTGCCGGCCGCCTGTTGATATATCAACTATATCCAAAACCGGCATACGCCATTCATCACACACAGTTTGCCTGCATCCGGTACCAAAACCGCAGGTACCAATTCCCTTCATCTTCTTCGTTTCTCTTGCCAGCTTTACATGGTCAATACGCCTTTTTATGCCTATCGGTCTACAGGTTTTTGAGCAGGAACAGCGGAGCAGGAAAGCGGGATGGCATATCCTGCTCGGGACATTATTTCTTTTGTCAGGTTTTACTGTTTTTGCAAACCCGGCCGACACCGTACAACGTCGTATCTACAACACTACCCGCATTTCCATGCAGCCGAAAATCGACGGCAACCTGAACGACAGTTGCTGGCAGACGGCAGAAGCAGCCCGGGATTTCACGCAATACATGCCCGAATGCGGAAAGCTTTCGCGGTTTGAGGGAAAAGTCTATGTCCTTTACGATGACCAGGCTATTTACGTTGCCGCCCAGCTCTACGATAAAGAACCGGCCAAAATCGGCATGGCGCTCACACCCCGCGATCAGCGCTCGGGAACAGTGGCCGATAATTTCATCGTCAGTTTTGATACCTATCACGACGGGTTGAACGGGTACCGCTTTGAAATAACTGCCGCCGGTGTACAAACCGATTCGAGGATCAGCCCGGGAGGCTACGATGTGAGCTGGGATGCGGTTTGGGAAAGTCGTGCGCAGCGAAACAACGAAGGCTGGGCCCTGGAAATGAAAATTCCGTATTCCGCCATCCGTTTTCCGAATGTCGCCGAACAGGATTGGGGAATACAGTTCTCACGTACCATCCAGCGGCTCGGCGAAGTAAGTTCATGGAGTCCCACCGATCCGAAAATTGAAAATATCGTGCAGCAGTGGGGACAGCTCAACGGGCTGCGGGATATCAAACCGCCGCTTCGTCTTTCCTTTACGCCATACGTCGCCGGTTATGCGGAACGTTTGCCCGAATCGTACGATCCGCCGGCGTATATCAACAGCTATCATGCGAGCGGCGGCATGGACATCAAATACGGCATCAACGAAAGTTTTACGCTCGACGCTACGCTCATTCCCGATTTCGGGCAGGTGCAGAGCGATAACCGTGTGCTCAATCTTTCACCGTTCGAAGTGCGTTACCAGGAACGCCGGCCTTTCTTTACCGAGGGCACGGAGCTTTTCGGCAAAAGCGAAATTTTTTATTCGCGGCGTATCGGCGGACAGCCGCTGGGTTATTACGATCCCTATTACCAGCTCGGGCCGAATGAAGAACTGGAAAAAAATCCGTCGCTCACGCAGCTTTACAATGCCACGAAATTATCGGGACGTACACGCAGCGGGCTCGGTATCGGCGTACTGAACGCGGTGGCCGCACCCGCCTTCGCGGTAGTAAAAGATACGCTGACCGGCGTGGAGCGTGACATACAGACCGGCGCGCTGACCAATTACAACGTACTGGTGCTCGACCAGAACCTGCCGAACAATTCGTCCGCAACTTTTTCGAATACAAGCACGATCCGTGATGCGCTGGCCCGCGACGCCAACGTGAGCGAAGGAGCAGTTCGCCTCAACAACAAGAAAAACACTTACCGCCTGCTGCTCGACGGAAGATTCAGCCATGTCGACGATCCGTTTTACGATGACTCACTGAGCAACGGGTATGTGTATGTAGCGCAGTTTGCCAAAACACGCGGCAAATTCCAATTTGACTTCGGGCAGTATGCACTGAGCAACAACTGGGACCCGAGCGATCTCGGCATCCTGAACGGATACAACCTGATCAACAACAACCTGCAGTTCCGCTGGCTGGATTACGAAGCAAAAAAACACATACAGAGCTGGAACGCCTCGCTCAAAGGCGAATACATTGCGCAGATGGACCCGATGGCTTACCAATCCGTGAGAATTTCGAGCTCGGAGAACGTGACCTTTACGAATTTTTCCAGCGCTGGTGTTTATATGCAAACTATTCCCGCCTGGTATTTCGATTACTACGAACCGCGCATTCCCGGCAAAAAATTATGGCACGCGCCTTTCGTTTATTTCCTGCCGTACTTCAATACCGATCAGCGCAAGCCTGTGCAGTGGTTTATCCAGATCGAGTATGCCGAATCGCCGGTCCCGAAAGATCCGCTGTTCGGCGGAGCAACCAGTTTCTACTGGCGCGTGAGCGATCGTTTCAACTTCACTTTATTTACCGAAGCGACCAAGGACCACAACAATTTCGGTTATGCCGGCTATGATCCTTCACGGGATATGGTCACGATCGGCAGGCGTCATATCAACGTAACGAACAACGAACTGAGCATGGAATACAATATGACGCCGCGCATGGGCATGACCTTCCGCGCACGTCATTACTGGAGCAAAGTGGTGTACAATAAATTCTATGAACTGCGCAACGACGGCGGACTGGAGCCGATTGATTTTATCGAGGGGCGCGACCTGAATTTCAACGTATTCAATATCGACCTCGTGTACAACTGGCAGTTTGCGCCGGGAAGTTATCTCAGCGTGATCTGGAAAAACAATATCGGGCAAAGCGATAGTAAAGGACAGGATGATTACTTCGTGAACTTCAATAAAACGATGAACACGCCGCAGGCCAATTCGCTGATCCTGAAAATGATTTATTATCTCGACTGGCAGAAAATACGCAGCCTGTCGGGAAAAGCATAAGGAATAAAATAAAGAAAATAAAGTCCGGGCGCCGGCTTAGTTAGCAAGGGATGGCAGCGCTGTTTGATCGCAATAACCTGAGAGCGCCCTTGGTACCCGGATTTAGTTACAACCCTGTTCGACGCTGACGGGGTTGGGTTTGATCAGGCGTTTGGGCCTGTTTCGTGCAGCCCCCGGAGTTGAGAGGCCGGGGGCTTATTTTTTCGAATGGCGAATTTCGAAGTATCATCTTAAGCACAATACACTTCGTCATCCGATAGCTATCGGATGACGAAGTTCGGCATTCGGAGTTCGTAATTCATTTCGTCTCGTTCCAGGTTTTGTAAATATCCTGTTGCTTCGGACGATCTGCCGGGATTTCGCGGAGCGGTTCGCAGGGCTTCAGCGTGGCATGAAGTTCGGCAGGCAACTGCTGGTACAAGCCGGTTCCTTTTGTTTTCCAGCCGATCATATCGTCGGATACTTCTTTTATGATTTTCCCGGGATTGCCCACCACGAGGCTGCGCGGGGGAATGATCGTACCGGTTGTAACCAGCGTCAGCGCACCAATGATGGATTCTTTTCCGATCACCGCATGATCCATGATCACCGCATTCATCCCGACCAGCGCATTTTCACCGATCGTCGCGCCGTGAATGATGGCGCCGTGCCCGATATGCGCACCGGCTTCCAGGAAAACGGTAGTCCCGGGAAACATGTGCACCGTGCAGTTTTCCTGTACGTTGCAACCGTCTCCGATCACGATCTCACCCCAGTCGCCGCGGATGGCCGCGCCGGGACCTACATACACGTTTTTCCCGATGATCACATTTCCCGTTACACAAGCCTGCGGATGAACGAAAGAACTTTCGTGAACAACCGGGCGGTAACCGTTGAATTCGTAAAGCATGATGCAAATGGTTTGGAATACAAATATAGCCGCAGATTACGCAGATTTGCGGCTGTTTTTTCGAACCGGAATAATCAAACCCGGATGATGTTCTTCGCAATCACTGCCAGTCCCAGCCTGATCTTGTGATATTCGATCTCCCCGTTCATCGCGTCGAACAGGGCTTTCAGGGAATTGCTTTCACCGGTTTCGCGTTTGGCTTTGATGATGCGTTCGAGTTCTTCGTTCGAGAGGTGCTCACCGATCCGGATATCTTCTCCTTTTTCGAAAAGGTACGCCAGGTGCGACCAGACCGTGGTCGGATTGAGTTCCCGCTTCGCAGCGATTTCGTTTACCGATAAGCCCTGCCGGTAGAGGGCGAGCGTTTCTTTATACGTATCGCCTTTCTGGCGCGCAGTTTTTTGTGCGCCGGTAAATTCGCGGATGGTTTCGAGAAACTGTGCGCCGTAATGTTCCATTTTATACTGACCTACGCCGGAGATATTGGAAAAATCTTCTTCTTCCGTCGGAAGTTCTTCACACATCTTGCGCAGGCTGGCGTCGTTAAAAACCACGTAAGGCGGAACACCTTCTTCGCGCGCGATGCGGAGACGAAGCAGGCGCAGCATTTCGAACAGGTTATCTTCCGGCAAAGCCTGCTTTTTCTCCCGGACTTTTTTCTCTTTCGGTTCTTTTTCTTTTACCTCGAACCGCGCGAGCTGCAGTTTCTTGCGGCCGTAAAGCAAATCATGTCCGTATGGTGTAACGCGCAAAGCGAACCCGTCATCGTAGGCGATTTCCATCACGCCGGTATGCAGCAGCTGCAGGATATACTGCTGCCATTCGTTGAACGAATATTCTTTTCCCGCACCGTAGGTTTTAATATTCTGGAATCCTTTTTCCAGCAGTTCGGCGCGCGAAGAACCGCGCAACACATCGATCAGCATGTTCACGCCGACTTTCTCTTCCATGCGGATCACCGCCGAAAGCGCTTTCTGCGCAAGCTGCGTACCGTCGAAAAAATTCCGGGGATTCAGGCATACGTCGCAGTTGCCGCAATCGTGCTCCATGCTTTCGCCGAAATAATTCAGCAGGATTTTCCGGCGGCAGATATTCGCCTCGGCATATTGCTGCATGCGCTGCAGGCGGGCCATGTTGATTTCACTCTGTTTGCTTTCCGCCGCGAATTTCGAAAGCATCACCAGGTCGCCCAGGCTGTAGTATAATATCGTATCGCTTTTCAGCCCGTCGCGCCCCGAGCGCCCGATCTCCTGGTAAAAACTCTCGATGCTTTTCGGAAGATTATAATGAATCACCCAGCGCACATTCGATTTATCAATGCCCATACCGAAAGCGATCGTGGCGCAGATGATCTGCAGTTCATCGTTGATGAACGCTTCCTGCACGCGTTCCCGCGTCTGGTTATCGAGACCGGCGTGATAACAATCCGCGTTGTGGCCTTTCTGCCTGAGAAAAGCGGCGACCTCTTCGGTCGTGCGGCGGCTGAGGCAGTAAATAATTCCCGCTTCGCCCGGGTGCGTTTCCAGGAAGTCGAGGATCTCTGCGTTTTTTTCTTTGGTTTTCGTACCGGCTTTCACACGGAGTGAAAGGTTCGGCCGGTCGAAGGATGCGATGAAATGCTGCGGGTCCTTCAGGCGCAGTTGCTGCACGATGTCTTTTCGCGTGACTTTATCCGCCGTCGCCGTAAGCGCGATGATCGGCGTGCCGGGCATCTGCTCGCGAAGCATCCCGAGCTGCGTATACTCCGGCCTGAAATCATGTCCCCAGGCCGAAATGCAGTGCGCTTCATCGATGGCGATAAAACTGACCGGGAAATACGTGCGCAGCGCACCGAGATTGCTCACTAATTTTTCCGGCGAGATATACAGCAACTTGATCTCCCCGTTTTTGCAGCGCGACAATACTTTGTCCTCGCCCGAAATAGTAAGCGTACTGTTGAGCGCAGCTGCGCTGATCCCGTTTGCCTTTAAAGCCTCCACCTGGTCTTTCATCAGGGCGAGCAGCGGGGAAATAACAATACACACGCCTTCGGAAAGCATGGCGGGTATCTGGAAGCACAACGATTTTCCGCCGCCGGTCGGCATCAGGACCACCGTGTCTTTTTTGTCAAGAATGGATTGAATGATCTCTCCCTGCAGCGGACGGAATTGTTCATAACCGTAATACTGCTTTAAAATCTCCAGCGCTTTGCCTGTCATCGTACTCATCTCTTTTCGTGTCTAAAAAGTAAAACAAAAACAAAAAATAATATCAGAAATCGCGGCAAAAGTATGAAAAGAAATGAACCGTCCAAATTCCGGTTCGGCCAAAGCAGCCTGTTTTCAATAGTTTCCGGGTGTCATTTGTTCTTCTTTAGAAGAACAAATGAAAAAAACGATAAAATTTTATTTTCACCGGCATAACGTACCGCCGGAAATCTGTACAAGGTATTTTAAATTGGCGGACAGCCTGTAAAAGCCTGTCGTTTTTCTAAAGAGATGCCTCTCCGCAATTGCCGCAATTATGAAATAACACTATCATTGCACGTAATAATTATTCATTATTAATTTGACCTGTCAGTTGATTCCATGGAAAACCCCGAAATAATCTCTTACGTAACCCTGAGACGGATGGTCGGCATCCTGGGGCTTTCACTGCCGGTGGTCCTTGTTTTGGGAATGAACATCGGCCGCGATTGCGATCACATGATCGAAGGTTCGATCAGCGATTATTTCCATACGAAAATGGGGAACTTTTTCGTGGGCATCATGTGTTTTATTTCGGTGTTCCTGTTCTCTTACAAGGGTTATGACAAGGACTGGATCGCCGGAAAGCTGGCGTGCCTGTTTGGATTAATTACCGTTTTCGTACCGACAAGCCTTAGCATTAAAATTGACGGTATGGCTGTCCCTAAGGAAATTTGTTTCCCCTGTGATCATTTCGCCCCCTGCGTATATCCCGGGATAATGGGCTACGTTCATTTGATTTCCGCAGCGCTGTTCCTGCTCACGCTTGCTTATTTCTCAATCTTTTTGTTCACCAAAACAGGCAAGGACGGGAAGATGACGGCGTATAAACGGAAAAGAAATTTAGTGTACCGGATTTGCGGATACATTATAATTATTTGTATCGTTTTACTGGTACCTTATTTTGTATCCTCGTCCATTAAAAAAATACTCCTGCCCTATCATATCGTTTTCTGGATGGAAACAATTGCCGTATTCGCTTTCGGATTTTCCTGGCTGGTAAAAGGGGAAACACTTTGGAAAGACCGGTAATCCTGTGAAATAAACCAGGCGCAGAATCTTATAACAACAGTGATTTACCCGGCTTTATTTTTTTTCTGAAACTCAAACGGTTTGCGCTTATACTTTTCTTCCAGCTCGTCCCAGTTCTTCACATCGCCCCGGTTGGTCTCCGCTTCGAGGTAAAAAAGTACCGCAGCCATGTGCTTGCAGGGAACGGCTTCGCCGCAGGTGCAGAAAATATCGGCGAAGATATCCTGCTCGTCGCGGCTGAACGAAACGGCCTGCGGGTTGACTTCTTCCACCACCGCTTCAAAAAATCCCGGCATTACTTCGCGGAAACTTTTTACCCAGTTGCTTTGAAAATAATACCATCCCCGCTCGAGCGGTTGTTCGTCGAGTTCGTCACGAAAATTTCCGAGAGTAATGGGAACCGGTCGCATCAGGCTTTTTCAATAATCACCGCGTAGCCCTGGCCCACGCCGATGCACATCGTTACCAGTGCGTACTTTTTATTCTGCTCGTGCAGTTCGATGGCTGCACTGTTCAGGATACGCGCGCCGCTCATGCCCAGCGGGTGGCCGAGCGCGATGGCTCCGCCGTTCGGGTTGATGCGCGGATCATGGTCGGCAAGTCCCCAGGCGCGCGTGCAGGCCAAACTCTGCGCAGCGAAAGCTTCGTTCAGTTCGATGATATCGATATCCTTCATCGTGAGCCCCGCTTTCTGCAGCGCCATATTCGACGCGTTCACCGGGCCGATACCCATGATGCGCGGTTCCACGCCGGCCACACCGGTACTCACGATGCGGACAAGCGGTTTGAGATTATACTTTTTCAGCCCGTCTTCCGAAGCGAGCAGAACCGCCGCCGCCCCGTCGTTCAGGCCGGATGCGTTGCCTGCCGTTACTGTTCCGTCTTTCCGGAACGACGGTTTAAGCTTCGCAAGTCCTTCTGCCGTCGTATCCGGTTTCATGAACTCGTCGCGATCGAAAATTTTCGGGTCGCCTTTTTTCTGCGGGATTTCGAGCACCGCGATTTCTTTCGCAAAACGCCCCGCTGCCTGTGCTTTGCCGGCTTTCTGCTGCGACCATGCCGCAAATTTATCCTGGTCCTCGCGCGAAATTTGATCACGTTCGGCGAGATTTTCCGCCGTTTCGCCCATGGCATCCGTGCCGTACATCTCTTTCATTTTCGGATGAATGAAACGCCAGCCGAAACTCGAATCGAACATCTGCGCATCACGACCAAAGGCGCTCGAGGTTTTCGAAATCACCCAGGGTCCGCGCGTCATATTTTCCACACCGCCGGCAACCAAAATATCACCATCGCCGCATTGAATCGCGCGTGCCGCAGCCATCGAAGCGGAAAGCCCGGAAGCGCAAAGCCTGTTCACCGTTTCGCCCGGAACGGAAACCGGCAAACCGGCAAGCAGCAGCGCCATGCGGGCCACGTTGCGGTTATCTTCACCGGCCTGGTTGGCGCAGCCGAGAATCACATCCGCAATCGCGGCGGGATCGAGCGAAGGATTTTTTTTCATCAGCTCGCGCAAAACATGTGCGGCGAGATCATCGGGACGGACAACGGACAAAATACCGCCGAAACTGCCGATAGCCGTGCGGACGCCGTTAACGAGATATGCTGTTTTCATAAGAGACTATTGAATAATAAGGCGCAAAGGTACCGGTTTTGAATAATACTCTTCGCGTCTTAGCGCCTTCGCGGTAAAGAAAGCGGAACAGGATATTTACCGCGAAGACGCGAAGGCGCTAACGTTTATTTCTCCGGGAACCAGTCTTTGGACGTGCGGTAAACCGTGCCTTTGAAAAGCGCGACTTTTTTGCCGTCCTGTTTGATTACTGTAACATAATAGACGGCTATTTTGTTCGAAAGGCTGATCTCTTCGGCGGTGGCGGTGATCACGTCGCCTTCTTTCAGCGATTCGGTATGCGAGATGGAAGTTTCCACGGAAACGCTCATCCGCCCGTGCGAATTGGATGCAAAAGCCAGCGCACTGTCGGCCAGGGAATAGGTAATTCCACCGTGCGCAATGGCAAAACCGTTCAGCATTTCTTTGCGGATGGTCATGCGCAGCACACAACGCCCCTGCCCTACCTCAAGCCTTTCGATGCCGAGCCACTGGCTGAACCAGTCGTTGTCATACATGCGGTCAACGACGCGTTTGGAAAGATCGTTTTGCTCCATGAGGTAAAGTTATTGAAATACCCAAAGGGCAAAAAACAAAAAGCAAAGGGCAAAAAACAAAAAGCAAAGGGCAAAAGCAAAAACAAGTTTACATTTTACACACACTTCGTCTGCGCTCAGTGTGTCATCTTAATTATAATTTTTTTGCTATTTGCTTTTGCTCTTTCATCGGGCACTCCGATGAACTACGAACTAAGTCTTGGAAATAAAACTGTCGGTATTATACCTGATTCGCTAATCCCTCGTCTGGAAAAAATCATCTCCCTGTATCTTGAAATTCTCTTTGCCGATTTTGATCGTCTGCTCGTCCTGGAGGAATTCGAGGTTTCCCACATCATCGCGCATGGTATGCACCGACCCTTTGGTCACGCGCGCGATTTTCAGGTAGCAGGGATTCAGGCCGTATCGCGATCCGCAGGCGATGACGTGCACCGGGCGGTTTACTTTTTTCAGCAGTTCCATGTCGCGGGGCGTGGAGAGGTTATCGGCGATCATGACGATATCACTGAGCGAATCGTTTTCCGCGATGGCCAGGAGCGCAGCCTCGATATTGTTTTCCGGTGTATCGCCGCCGTCGCCGCCTTTCATCGTGCGCAGCGCGGTGGTCATCATCGAATCATAATCGTGTGTCCTGACCGGGTAAAGCCCGCCCGTGCGCCCGACCGGTTTTTTCGTGCGTGCGTCACCGTCGTTGAAAAAAATGAACTGGTCCACTTTTTTGATTTCCGGCGCTTCGCGGAATAATTCGAAAACCTGTGCGGTGTAAGGCGCCATACTGCCGGTAAGATCACAAACGAGTACGATGTTTTTCCACTGCCTGTTCCTTTTCAGGACGGTGATGATAATACTGTCGGCGAATGGCGGCGGCTTGCGGTTCAGAATTTTCATCGCCGTATCAATTTCGCTGATCCGGATCGTATCGAATTTCGATCGTTTGTGATTCATGAAACGATAGTGCAACTGCACCACGGCATAATCGCCGGTTTGTTTGACCACGCGGGCGCGCGTTGTATCCACGGTAATGGCCGGGTTGCGGTCCAGTTTTTTAATGGCGAGCTGCAGCGCGGTATAACGCTGTCTTTCGGCGAATGTCATTTTACTGTCCGTGCTGATGCTTCCGCTCGAATCCACAACGGCGGGATTGCTGCCGGTAGTGGTTTCATCTCCCGGCTTTTTGCTGAAAAATTTCTCCAGGAATTCGATTTCCTCTTTCATCCCGCCGGGAGAAGGCGCCGGGCGATAGGTAACGACAAAACCGTGAAACATGTTCCGCGCAGAATCCGCCGTAGCAGGAGATGTCTGCCCGGTCAGTTGCCAGCCGGTCCAGGATTCGGCAAAAGCCCCGGGAAGCAATTTGTGCAGTTGCTGCAGTCTTTCTTTATCGAGATCCTGCTGGTCGAAATTTTCGGAAACGGCGAAGCGCGTATAAACGAGTTCCACGCTCTCGATCAGCAAGCCGCTGAGTTTCTGCACCTGTGCGGGATCGGTAAAAGTTGCTTTGCCGAAAGGCATTTCGAGGTAAACCGTTTCGCGGCCGGCCGTGGTTTCGGTCCGTTCAATGGAAGAAACAAGGCGACTGTTCGCTTTCAGCGCTTTCTCCGCCTGCTGCGTCTGCGCCTGCAAAAAAACAGGCAGCACGAAGAGCCCGGAGAAAATCACCCACATCCTTATCCTGCACAGCGAAAACACCATAAGCTACCTGCATAAACAGCTTGGAGTACAAAAGTAACAGGAAAGTTTAAGCTCGTTTAAAATTCCTTCGGAGAGCGTTTTACAGGAAAACTGTTGCTGTAAGTCGGAATAGATCCAGCGGCAGGAGGCAGTCGGCAGGAGGCAGTCAACGTAATGCGCTTCGCATGTTGCCCGGGATTTCCGGGAGCATTGCTGTAAATCGGAGACTGCCGCTGCCGACTGCCTCCTGCCGCTTAGTATGAACTATTTCGAGGTATGATCGGGACTTTTGTTTAAAACAGTCTCCCGAGGAATTTTAAACAGTCTTTATTCTTTCGGTATTATTTCCATGCGGCTATTCTCCGAACTTGTCAATGCCGGTTGTTTTTCGAGAACGAGCATGTGATTATTCATTTCGCTGGGAATTCTGAGGGCCATTTTGGTGCTGGTGACGCTGATGATCTTATCCGCCCAATCGGATGATAACAACTGGTCTTTCACGGTGTAAACAATCGAATCGCCGCTCGTATTCAGCTTCCATGTGCCGCGGATAGTGGACTGCCCCCCGGTGTTGCCGGGACAATCTTTGCAATCAAATGAAATGATGAAACTGCCTTTCGGCGAAAACGAATACGTGTAACGCGATGTCTCTTTCCGGGTAATTTTCTTCCCGGCCGAATCCCATTGCTGGGCGATGCATTTCCAGGTGCCGGCGAACTGCGCGGGGCTGAATTTGACTTTAGTCTGCGCTTTCAGCGAAAAAGTAGCCGCAAGAAAAAGCAGGAGTAATTTTTGTTTCATGGCTGTTTGTTTGGCCATTGATACCACGGACATGGAAAAGGTAACCTGCTGTTGAAAAAAGCCGGTGCAAATATCCACAACCGTTTAGGGCGCCGGTAAGGGGAATTTTGTAACTTGTATCCTGTTCAAACAGCATCCGTTCATCTAAAACCATAGCCATGAAAAAACTTTACGCAACTCTTGCCTTAGCCTCCCTGGTATCCCTGGCTGGTGCACAATCACAGCGTCTTGTACTTGTGGAAGAATTCACGCAGGCATCATGCGGGCCTTGCGCTGCCGCTAACCCGCAGTTCAATACACTGCTTAATGCAAACATGAACAAGGCTGTTGCCCTGAAATACCAGGTAAGCTGGCCGGGAGTCGACCCCATGAATGCGCAATACCCGACCATTTCCTCGCGGGCCAATTATTATAGCGTAAGCAGTGTTCCGTATGCATTGATGGACGGCGTGGCTGTAACCGGGTCAAGCTATCCCGGTTATCCGAATAACCTCAACCAGGCGGGCGTCAACACCGGGTACGCCGTTACGTCTCCGTTCGATCTTGCCGTGGAGCACACGCTGAACGCTGCCCAGGATTCTATTTTTATTACCGTTCATGCAACCGCAACGCAGGCCAGCAATTTTGCCTATCCGCGTTTACATACGGTGCTTATCGAGAAGCACATTAACTTCACGACAGCCCCGGGATCGAATGGCGAAACGGATTTTTATAACGTAGTGCGCAGGATGCTCCCAACGCCGGCCGGCAGAACTCTCGTGAACAACTGGACCGTGGGGCAGGACACGATACTCACATACGCCGTTGCTATTCCCAGCTACATTTACGATATCAATGAACTTGCTGTTGTAAGTTTCATCCAGGATAACGGAACAAAACAAGTGCAACAGGCCGGGTTCAGTATAAGCCCGGTTGGCATTCACAACGAGGCGAATTCGCCCGGCGCAGTCAATCTCTTCCCGAACCCGGCTTCTTCCACGACCAGGATCAGCTTCAATAATCCAAACAGTTCAGACGTAACGATCCATGTTTACAACACAGCAGGTATGCTGCTTCGCACGGAAAATCGCAGCATGATGGCTGCAGGAAAACAGGAAGCGGACATCGACGTAAAAATGCTTGCGAATGGCATATACATCGTTGAGCTGATCACAGGAGAAATGAAGCTGACAAAGAGATTGAATGTGATACACTGATACCGGGTATGCTGGTAGTATTGGCTCTGTTGTTCGTATTTAATCCGTTTTTTCAAATGCAAAAAAACAAGACGTCACCCTGAGCGGCAGTCGAAGGGTGTGTACCGGAAACTTTTGTAGAACGATTGTATTACACACCCTTCGACTGCCGCTCAGGGTGACGTCCATTAATCAATAAAACTTCTTCCCATCCCGCGCCATCTGCCTTAGCAGCACACAACAGCGATACCGATCTTCCCGGTACTCATTATAAAGCCGGTCCAGCGTATCCACGCAGTGTTGTATGCCCATTTCGTCGGCCCATTTCAGCAGTCCTTTCGGGTAATTCACGCCTTTGGTCATCGCCGTGTCCAGGTCGTCGCGGCTGGCGATGCGTAAGTACAAGGCCTCGGCCGCTTCGTTGATCAGCATCACGAGCACGCGCCAAAAAATGTGACCGCCGAGCGTTTCGTCCTTGTTCGGTTCCGGCATCACCGCACCGGCGCTGTAATCATAGTATCCGATCCCCGACTTGCGCCCGAAACGTTTGGCTTCGTATAAACGTTTCTGCGTGAACGACGGTTTAAAGCGCGGTTCGTAGAAAAATTGTTCCCAGACGGTTTCCGTGACTTTGTAATTCACATCGTTGCCGATGAAGTCCATCAGCTCGAAAGGTCCCATCTTAAATCCGCCGAAATTTTTCAGCGCCCAGTCGATCGTGGCGAAGTCGGCGAAACCTTCTTCGTAAATCCGGATCGATTCGCCGTAATACGGCCGCGCCACACGG
>VBWE01000026.1:149226-169376 GCA_006218065.1 Bacteroidota bacterium | reverse complement strand
ACGTTTACCGGGTAAAAGTGCGTTCTACGGACGGCCAGACGGCCGAGAAATATGAAAAACTGGTTATTCTGAATTAAATGCAAAAACACATGAATTTTCCTATTTTTGCCATAACACCATCAATGCGCATGAAACGTTCAATCCAATTGTCGGTGCTGTTATCTGCAGCGGGAGTAGTTTTGGCCGGTCCGGGTATCGGGCAGACCACACTCACTACCGACCAGCTGCTGGGGCAGATCAATACCATTACCACGGCGGTTCCATTTCTTTTGATTTCCCCGGATTCGCGCAGCGGCGGAATGGGTGAGTGCGGAGTAGCTACTTCACCCGATGCCAATGCCATTCACTGGAATGCTTCGAAACTGGCGTTTTCGGATAAAAAAATGGGCTTCGGTGTTTCCTATACGCCCTGGCTTCGTGCGCTGGTTCCCGATATCAACCTGGCCTATCTTTCGTTTTTTGCCAAGAAAGGAAAAGACCAGGCCATCGGCGGATCGCTGCGTTATTTTTCACTCGGTAATATCACGTTTACCGATGTAGTTGGTAATACCATCGGCCAGTACAAGCCGAACGAATTCGCCATCGATTTTGCGTATTCGCGCAAGCTCGGCGATCGTTTTGCAGGCGGCATGGCGGCGCGTTTCATTCACTCCAACCTGACCGGCGGAATCAACGTGCAGGGTGCGGCTACCAAAGCGGGAACTTCGTTTGCCGTGGATCTTTCGGGAACTTACCGCAACGACGACATCAAAATCAGCGACAAGAAAAGCGTGATCATGGCCGGTATCAATATCTCGAATATCGGTTCGAAGATTTCGTATTCCAATACGGCCAACAAAGACTTTATCCCGATCAACCTGCGCCTCGGTTCTACACTGACCACGCACATGGATGATTACAACGATCTCAGTTTCAGCATCGACATCAACAAGCTCCTGGTTCCCACGCCGCCGGTTTATGAACTGGATGCCAACGGAAGCCCGAAAGTGGATCCGAACACAGGTGAGTATATTATCGCTGCCGGCAAAGATCCGAACCGTTCTGTTCCTGCCGGGATCTTCGGTTCTTTCTCCGATGCGCCTGCCGGATTTAAAGAAGAAATGCGTGAACTGAATTTCACAACGGGCATGGAATATTACTACAACAAACAGTTCGCGGTTCGCGCCGGTTATTTTTACGAACATCCCACCAAAGGAAACCGCCAGTTCTTCACACTCGGCGCAGGTCTGCGGTACAACGTATTCGGGCTGGATTTCGCGTACCTGATTCCGACCAACCGCCAGCGCAGCCCGCTGGAGAACACGCTTCGCTTTACGCTGACCTTCGACTTCGACGCATTCAAGTCGCAGAACAAGGAGAGCGGAGACAGCAAGTAACTATCGAAACAGCATATCAAAGCCGCCGTTCAGGGTACAAAAGGAACGGCGGCTTTTTTGTTTCCGGCAAAACAGTTAAGCAACTATCTTTGCTTCCATGAAAATCCGCGTAGGTTTTGGTTTCGATGTACATCAGCTGGTTGCCGGGCGTGAGCTCTGGCTGGGCGGTGTAAAGATCGATCATGAAAAAGGAGCCGACGGGCATTCCGATGCGGATGTTTTGCTTCACGCGATATGCGATGCGCTTTTGGGAGCTGCGGCTTTGCGTGATATCGGCTATCATTTTCCGGATACCGGCGCGGAGTTTAAAAATATCGACAGCAAAATCCTGCTGAAAAACGTAGTTGCGCTGCTGAAACAGCACGGCTGGCGGATCGGCAATATCGATGCGACGCTTTGCCTGGAACGTCCGAAAATCAATCCGCATATTCCGCAGATGATCGACGTGCTTGCACCGATACTGGAAGTGGAAAAAGGCGAGGTGTCGGTCAAAGCAACCACGAACGAAAAGCTCGGCTACGTGGGAACGGAAAACGGCGTGAATGCGTATGCCGTTGCGCTCATCGAAAAAATCTGATTTCGTCCGACTTTCCGGATTTTGTTCTGCCTTCCTTGTATTGTCCTTTATGGCTCTCGCCACAAAGGCACGAAGCCACGAAGAATCACGAAGAATCACGAAGAGTCTGAAGCAAAGGTGTTGCTGAAACCGGATCAATCCAGCGCGATCGAATATTCCACGCCGATAATATTCAGCGTTTCCGGATCTTCTACGTTGAATTCGATCTGGTGCAGAAAGAACACGCCGAGGGTATGATTATCGTTGATCGAATAATCCATACCGGCATAGGCGCGATCGCGGTCGAAAGTCAGACCTTCATTATACGGCACACGCGGATTGAGTAACTGGAAACGTATTTCCGTACCGATATACGGCGTGATCTTATCCGTCGCTTTGTATTTTATATCGAATTTATTCCGCCAGTAAATTTCCGGGATCAGGCCGTATTTGTCTGAGTACCCCGTGGTTCGTACTTCCCACTGGATGCGCGCACGGTAAGACAACGTAAATTTTCCCGGTTTGAATTTCGCCGCGAAATCATTGTAATACCGGTGCCGGATACCGTAGGTTCCGTCGTCCTTGTGTTTGTGTATGAAACGGTAGGTCGCAGAAATGCTGAGCCAGTCGAGCGGTTTGTAGGTGCCGCCGAGATTCACGTAAAAAAGATTGTAGTCCGTCAGGTTGTCGCGCATGCGTAATTCCAGGTCGGTTCCGACGCGGAATTTATCCGCGACTTTCTTGGAAAGACTGAAGGTAGTCCAGCTGCCAAAGTCCTGTGTTTGTGCCGCTGCCGGCAGCGCGCCTGCGATGAAAAGTCCGGCCAGGATTTTACGAAAAATGTTCATGATCAGGCGTCCTGGTTTTTATTGGTATCGTAATAATAGATTTTGATGGTGGCCGTATCGCGTACGAAATCCACCCGGCCGATGCTGATTTTATGGATGTTGAGCCCGGTGCGCGCACGCAGATCTTCCAGCAGCTGCGTATGGTTTTCGGGTTTGATCAGTTCGATGTTTTCGTACTGGATGTTTTTAACGAACTCGGTTTTCATCAGGATATTTCCGTCGAGGATGAACGCAGCGGCCAGGATAATGGCGTTGATGATGACCAGTTCCATGACGTTTCCTTTGTTCACGGAACTCATCAGCCCGAGCGCGATCACGGTGAACAGGTAGGTCATGTCACGTGCCGAAATATCTTCGGTTCGGTAGCGTAGCAGCGAAAAAACCGCGAAGAGACCGAATGCCGCACCCATAGAGAAACCGCTTTTGGTGTTCAGCAGGAAGGTGATGACGAAAATGGTGAGGTTGAACATGAAGAAGGTGAAGAAATAATCCCGCTTCTTGTATACCGGGTAGTAAATAAAGCGTACGAGGATGACCATGGAAAGCAGGTCGACGAAGAGCCGTATAAAAAACGAAAGGCTGAAACGGTCGAGCGCAGCCGTAAAGAAATCTTTCTCTTCCTGTATTTTTTCTCTCCGGTCGAGTTCCTCTTTCACTTTCTTTTTTTCTTCTTCAAGAGCAATGGCTGCGGCAACGGAGGTGGTTTTGGAAGCCGTATCGTCCGGTGTGATGAAAGACGTTGCGGGATCGCCTGTGCCGGTATCGTTTTGCTGCGCGAAGGCAACACCTGCCGGGAAGAGCAGGGAAATCAACAGGAAGAACAGCAGTATCCGGGTACCCATAGTTTTACTCAGGTTTATTGCAACATTTTTCAATAGCATTGACGTCTTCTTTGAAGCTGTTTTTTTTCACGCTGTTTACCAGCGAATATACGGCGAGGCAATATTTGCTCATGCCGCCTTCGGCAATATAGTTTTTGCGGAGCAGGGCTACAAAAGGCGTACGGTGCGCTTTTCCCTGTTTGGCTTCCACGATCACCAGCCCGTCGAACTGCCTCGACAGGCCGTCTTCGGTTTTCACTTCGAGGTCAAGGTCGATGGTCAGGCGTTCTTCTTCGAAGCGGTTGACCAGCGTAACGCGCGTATAGTTCACCCATAATTTGGGAACCAGGTGGTGCGGCTGCATCTGTGCCGATTCGGACAGGAGCGTTTCTGCTTTGCCTTCGATCTGCGGATCGGTGTCTTTTTTCTTGACGCGTTTCTTTACTGTCCGCGCTTTGTTGTTCTTGTGCTTGACCTCGAAAAAATTCAGATCGGATTCCACGTAGCGCCGCAGCCTGATTTTGTACCGGTTAAGTCTTCCGTTGTGATGCTTGGTGTAAAGGTCGTACCCGGGAGTATCGTAATACAGCGTTTCGTAGCGACTCATGCGCGTTCCGGAAACTTCAAGCGCGCGGTAGGTATCTTTTACTTCGCGCAGAAAACCGGGCAGGTAGCTCTCGTTGAAAATGAATTTCATATCAACGCGATCCATCAGCTTCACATTGTCCATCTCTTCGAGCGTGATTTTCTCGAAGTCGTTTTCCAATATGTCCCGTATTTCCTGGAGCGCCATACGCTTAGTACGTGTAGGAGTATTTGTGTTTTTTCAGCAATTGGTCGCCGGGACCGTAAACCAGTTTTTCGGTCTTCAGTCCCTTTGAATCGTATGCGTAGGTAATTTTCCTGATTGTTTTGCCTGTCGCATCGGTGGTGATTTCCGAAGTTTTGTTGTTTTTGGAATTGTATGTGATGACTGTTTTTTTAATCAGCGCCCCTTTCTGGTCATAACGCGCATCTTCGGTTTCATCGCCATTGTTGTTGTATTTGTAGGTGGCGTGCTTGTACTTTCCGTCATCCTCTTCTGCGACTGTGAGTTTGCCGCCGGTTTTGTCGATGATAATCTCTTCCACTTTATCGCCTTTCGAATTGAATTTGTTCAATTCTTTGCGTTTTATGGAACCGTCGGCATTGTACTCGGTATGTTCGGTCGTATTGCCTTCTTTGTCAAAGGCACGGTATTCGGCTTTGTAGCTGGTTTCTTTGCCGCTGTTTGAAGAGGTAACCGTTTCGATCATGGTTTTAATCTTGTACGATTTGATCTCTTTTTTGGATTGCGCGAGAACCGGCGAAAAGGCGAAAAGCAGGATGCCTGCAGAGAGGAATCTGTTCATGAATGCAGTTATTTTTTAACCACGATATCGGGAAGTACGACAGTCCCCTTTTTGTCGGTGACTTCAATAGTTTGTGTGACGGCTTCAACAGACGCTCCGGTAATAGGGCAAACATCCGAATACGCATACACCGTATATTTTCCCGGGCGGAGGTATTGAAACATATAGGTTCCGTCGGGCCCGGTGCGAACACGTTCACCGTAAGAAGCGTCGTCTCCGAAAATAATATAAACCTCTTCATCCGGCTTATAATACTCGACTCCCGTGGCTACGCAAAGCGCATTGTAATCTTGTACATAAATTTTACCGGTGATGGTGGCCTTGCCGCCCGGGCCTGGGCCGTTTGAACAAGAACTGAGAACCATGGCGAGACCGCTTACGGTTAAAGTCAGAACGCTGAACAGGTTGCGCATAAATTTGTTTTTGATTCGGGTTTGATTATTGGTTTTGAACGATTTTAATTCCAGGTATGTATGTTTCTGTCCTGCAAAACGCATGTAAACTTACGATTACCGGATGGTTACGGGACAATTATCAAATGTACGTTTTTTTTAAAGTCGTAATTAGTCGGAGATAGTCAGTTTAACCCTAACCGGCGACTGACCTTCCGTACCGATGGTTGCAAGATACATGCCGGATGCGCAGGAAGAACTCCGTTCGATCACGATCAGCCCGTTGGCCCGGGTAATTGTCATCATACCTGTAACGTCTTTGCCCGAAAGATCATGCATATTCAGCGTGCAGGATGAAGCGTCCCAGCCTTCCGGCAGTTCGATCGTGCAGGAACTGCTGAACGGATTCGGATAGCTGCGGATGGTGTTCGCCTGTTCGTTTTCGTTTATGCCGAGCCAGCAGCCGTAAGCCGAAAGCTGGGAAATAAGCGAATTGTGCCGGTTGGTGATAAAACTTTTAAGCCCGGGAATATTGCCGAGGTTTGAAGTCATGTTGGTCTCAAAATCCTGGCTGGAATAAAATTTCTGCGTGTCGTTATAAACATCGGTACGGATGACGTTCGCCAGGCTGTCGATTTTCGGATCGAGGTTGGAATTGGTAAAATCGTTCGAGAGATCGCACAAGGCATTGATGTACATGGACGTGTACGTCGTGTTCTGCAGCATGTTGTTGCACAGCGGCCGGTTATTGGCCTGGTTCAGGTAATTCCAGGAAAGATTCTCCAGCTGGCTGATCGACATCTGCTGCGCGAAAACGCCGAAGGATTCGTTTACATCCCACGGAATCCATTCGAATTTCCCGGTATTGCTGTTATGATAGATGAAATAATTATGCCCGCTGCCGATGTACGAATCCAGGTTGGCGAATACATTGTACCCGGCCCATTGATACACGAAGCCCCAGGTGTACAGTACCGTTTCGAGCGAATCGTAAAGCTGCGCAGCCGGTGTGTTGTTGATGATATCGATCAAATGAACAAGATCACTCCAGTCGTTGATGGTTTCGTTATTGTCCAGTTCGTATTTGGAATAATAGTTTGATGCTGCACTTCCCAGCCAGCGCAGATCGCCGCTCGGGTCGCCTTTGAAACGGTTTCCGTCGTTGTTGCCGTAACGCTGGGTGCAGAATTTGTCGTTGATATCTTCCACGATCATGTAAAGTCCCCAGTACGTATTGTTGAGATAAACCCGCCCGTAAGTGCATTTGGGTGCAGCGGCGCCGTGATCGCGCATAAAATCGAGCGTGATCTTTTCGCGGATAAAAGTCGGGTCTTTGAAACCGTTGTTCAGGTTGAATTTTTTCAGCCCGTCGATATCCTGGCCGGCAACGTATTCGTTCATGTCGATCTTCATCGACTTCTTGACGCTGCTGTTGTTGAAAGAGGAATTTCCTTTCAACTTCACGCCCACATCCGTAAACGTAATGCCGTCGAAAGTCATGTCGCAGCGGGTATAAACGTCCGCGGTATGGTTCGCCATGAGCGTATCCCAATAACTGGTTTGGCTGAAGTTCAGGTAAATGTCGTGCACGCTGGAAGAAGCGAAAATGGCGTCGCCGTCGTTTTGAGCCTGGGTAAAACCGCCGAGCAGGAGGAGGAGCGGGGTGAATAACCGTTTCATAGAAAACCGTTTTTAGTTATAATGTATTGCCGGCAACGATCTCCGGTCGTTTGCCTGTTCTCCTCTGCAACTAAGATATTAAGGAATTGTAAAGGTTTAATCGGCAGTCGCTGTTTTTGAAGAATTTATCGGCAAACGCGGGTAATTTGCCGGTCAACCCCGTATTGTTTAATCCCCATAGTTATCGGAGTCCTTCGGAATAGTTTTCGTTCATAGTGGCAGCGGCAGGAGGCAGGTCATCGCTGTCCGAAGCTGCCAGCTTCGGACAACAAGCGAGCATGAAAGACTGCTACTGCCCCTGCCGACTGCCACTAAATCTACTCCGACGTATAGCAACAGTTTTCCTGTAAAACGGTTCTGTGAAGGAGTTTTAAACATTTAAATTTGCCCCATGATCAACGTGCATGTTTTTACATTTAATCCTTTTTCCGAAAACAGTTATGTACTTTCCGACGAGACGGGGGAATGTGTGATTATCGATCCGGGCTGTTTCGGGAGAGACGAGCAGCAGGAACTGAAATCGTTTATTGAAGAACAGCAGCTGAAACCGGTTCGCCTGCTGAATACGCATTGCCATATCGATCACGTTTTCGGGAATGATTTTGTTTCGCGTACCTGGAATCTCGGTCTTGAAATGAATGAAAAAGATATGCCGGTTTTACAATCCTTCGGACAGGTGTGCCGGATGTACGGCGTGGCCCCGGTTGAATCCCAGCCCGAACCTGCGCGTTTTTTAAATGAAGGCGACGAACTGGCTTTCGGGAAATCGAAGCTGGCTGTTTTTCTTACGCCGGGACATTCCCCGGGCAGCGTTAGTTTTTACAGCGCGGCGGATAAAATACTCATCAGCGGCGATGTGCTTTTCCAGCGTAGCATCGGCCGCACCGACCTGCCCGGCGGAAATTTTGAAACGCTGATCAGCAGTATCCGCGAAAAAATATTCGTCCTGCCCGGCGATACAGTGGTGTATTCCGGCCACGGCCCTTCCACCACAGTTGCGGAAGAAAAACAGGAGAATCCTTTCCTGAAGCAGTAACGATAATTTTTGAAGAATTCCGAATGCCGAATTTCCGCTGGGAAAAACAAAGTGGAGCATTCCCGCAGAAGAATGTCAAATGCAAAATTCCAAATGTAAAATGTAAAACCGAAGAGCAAAAAACCTGGAAGTTTTACATTTAAAATTTGTCATTTGATATTTCTCCCCGGCAAAAAACTGTAATTCGCCATCCGATAGCTATCGGATCGCAATTCAATACACTTCGGAGTTCGCCATTCGGCATCCGATAGCTATCGGATCGCAATTCGACATTCAATTCCAATATCTGCCCCGAAGGGGTGAACACCTTATTTCTTCCGCGCCTCCCGGTATTTTTTCTTAACGAGATCCTGCATCGGTTTTCCCGAGAACCGGCTTTCCGCCCAGGAATCAAAATCGAAATAGGCGAAAAGCCTTTGTTCGAAAACTGTTCCTTCCAGTTTCTGTAACGTATCGTAAAATTTCCGGAAGGGTTTTTTGCCCGCCGGATCGCGCAGGTGTTCCTCGAAACATGCGATGAACATGCTTTCCAGTTCGTACATCCCGCTGTTTTTATCCAGGAAGTGTTTCGCGGAGCGGACGTAACTTTCCAGGAGGTCGGTATGCCCGAGATCGCAGTGCAGGATAAGTTCCGAGAGGCGTGCGGCTGTAACCACTTCCGGCGGAAAAGGATTTTCGGGTGGGGCATTCAGCAGCCTGTTCATCCAGTACAAAGCGTCTTTCAGTTTCGTATTGTAAAAAGAAGATTTGAAAGCCCAGTAGGTGATATGCCCGAGAAAGCGGTTGGGAATGCGGTCGGTATAAACAGGCAACTCGTCGCGAAGCAGGCAGGCGTATTTCCAGGCTTCGTCAAAGCGGAGCGTTTTCAGGTAAAGCTCCATATGCGAATTGTAGCGGCAGACGAAAACTGCGTTCTGATCTTTTTTGGTGAAAGGTTTGAGCTTTTCTATTTTTTCAAGCGTGGCCGGGGCTTCTTCGAAATGCCCGAGATATAACTGCAGCAGGATATAGTTGTTCAGCGCGGAAATGTACATGGACTGGTACACGTCAATCACCGGCGGATTTTCGTTAAACGCAGCGATCAGTTTGTGGGTCTGCCTGTAACATTCGGGAAGTTCGCCTCTTACATTATAATAGTAGGCGTTGACTTCGAGCCAGTAAATTTTCGCCTTGATGCCGAGCGTGTTTTTTTTGGCGAAACGGCCGGCCTCCCGGAAAACCGCTTCAAACTGTTTGAGTTGTTCTTCGCTGCGTCCCATGCCGATCGTGCGGAAAAGATCGAGCATGCGCGAATACCGTGCGCGTACATAATCTGTAACCAGCGACTGCCGGAGTACGGATTCCCGTTCGGAAATAATGGTTTCGATCTCCCGTCTTTTTTCCTTGTCGCAGAACGGCCAGAGCTGCCATTCTTCATCCAGCGCAGCCAGGTGCAGGTCGGTGGCTTCGATCGCTTCGCAGTATGTGCGGACTTTGAGTACGAGCTTGAGCGATTCGTTGTAAAAGGATCGTTCGGCCAGGATGCGGGCTTTCGCGAGGAGCAGGTCCATTTCGTCGCGCTTGCGTTTGAACCGCGCCGAAGCCACGAGCGATTCGAGCAACAGGTGATGCAGGTAATTTTTTTCAGAAGCGAAATTGCGGAGCAGTTTTTTGTCCGTGATTTTCTTTTTCAGTTTCTGCTCATCGTATTTTTCTGCTCGTTCGATCAGATCAAAAAGTTCGAGGTACTTGCGCGTAACGGTTCCGCTGCCGGAACAGTATTTTTTAAAGTACCCCTTTTCGTTTTTGTCGAGGCTTTTTACCAGCCTGAAAAGTTCATCAGATGCCCGCATCGGGTTTCAATAATAATATTATTTATAGTATTGATTATCATTTTATTATGAATTATATTTCTTAGTTCTGATTTCAAATATAATCGCTTTTTCGTTTCCGCTGCTTCCGGGACTGTTGCACTTTTGAAAAACAAAATCAGGAAGATGATTCTAGTAGTATTCGTCATCGGAATTGCCGATGAGGACAAGAGGAAAAAAATAAAATAAGCCGGCTAAATTGCCGGACGCTATAGTTCTTTGCAAAGTCTCCTCGCTGCGTGCATCAACTGCCGCAGTCTCCGTGAAAGAGGTCTCGCCTGTAATGGAAATGAATCCGTGTAAGGAGGAGACCTCTTCTATTTCCCGGGACGCGTAAGGGGCCGACAAGCAAAAAATCTGTGGATAAACTAAACCAAACAGGATAAAGAACGTCATACCGCAAACCTACGTTATGAAAAAGTGCAGTTTCATTCTTGTCTCCTGTCTTGCTTCAGCCGGCCTGTTTGCACAAACAGCGGTTCCGCTTTATCTGAATATCGGTTCGCACAATGAAGTGAGTGATTCGTCGGTTGCCGGTCTCGCGTATATCAGTGATGTAAACGATTATACGGCGATCAAAAGCATCATGCTTGAAATGTCGGATACGATCGCCAATCACGGCGCCCGCTGGAATTGCCAGCATGACCAGAATTTTATCCGCGCCTGCCTGAAGCACGATACGGCGGCAACGAGTACGAACGACCTGTTGCAATACCTGGATGCCTTGCCGCACGTGGAGGTCGATCCGCACAACCATTTCCTGAATACGGTTTCCCCGTTCAACCCGAATTACAATGATTACAATTATTCGGATGTAGCGCATCTGCTGGATTCCTGCGGACTTCCGTTCCCGAGAACCAATATGGGCGGTTTTATCTGGCGCGATTTTCCTTCGCAGGGTGTTTACGAAGAATGGACGCAATACAACACTGCCCAGCAACCGGGGTATAAATTCCCGGCGTATCTCTGGCGACCTGTAGTTGCCTGGGGCGGGGGATCTCCCGGTCATACGGATGATTATAAATCGTACGGCATCTGGAAACCGGACCTGCCGACGGTTTCAGCTTTCGGTCAGCATGAACAGAATAATTATCTCACTGTGATCGGGCAGGGCTGCGATACCGGTTTCCTGCTCACCGATACTTCTACCGTGGCGTTTATGCTCAGCCGGCTGCAAAGCCTGATGTATTTTATTCAACAGCAGCCGGCCGATCCGAATGCGTTCTGGACTGCGACCATTATGATGAATCATAAGCATTACCAGAGCGCCAACTATGTATCGAAACTGGCCCAGCTGCTTGCCGCACTCGATCCGTATGTACAGAACGGGCAGATTGCATGGGCTACGCTGACGGAGAAATACAATACCTGGCATAATATTCACTCCAACCCGGGAGACAATTTCAATTACCTCTGCGATAATATTCCGCTGGCGGTTGAAGAAGTGACTGCGAATACCATCCGCACCTACCCGAACCCGGCAGACAGCCGCGTGAATTTCGATCTGCCTGAAAATTCCACCGGATCGTTGTACTTATATGACAACCTGGGCCGCCTGATTTTACTGAAGCAGGTTGAAAATGAAAAAACAGTTCAGCTGGATATACAAAACCTGGAGCCCGGTATTTTTCTTGCCGTGTACAAGGATGAAAACGGAAATCAAATGACAAGCCGCTTCGTGAGAACACAATTGTAAAGAAGAAAACCAGTCGGGAGTAAAAGGAAGAGAGCTTCTGGCCGGTAAGAGAACCCGTTCGTTTTTCGGACGGGTTTCTTTTTTGAAAAAAAGAAGCCGGCACCTCCTCAGATACCGGCTCTTCACACACACGATAGCGGTATTCTCCGTTTTTACCGCCTGGCAAACACAAAACTCATCGGACCCTGAGCAGGGTCGACTTAACACTACCCGGTGAATATGCTGGTATAAATTGTTTTCGTAAGACTAAGCAAGAAAGTATCGTATCCATGAGTTGTAAAGATTAACGAGACAAATTTATTTCAAGCGTTTTTCATGTTCTGCCTGAAAGCGTGGTTTTTCTGTGGGATGTAAGTTTTTTCATCAAACTGCTATTGTTCCGGGGTGATCTCCGACCAGTTACCGGCCCGGAACGACCAGTTATAAAGGGTATCGCCGGAAAATGCGGTTTTCGTGCAGGGAAAGGGTTTTTCATGTGGAATCGGGAAAAACGCCGCGTCCTATGATCAGAAAACGGAAAGAAACCCTCTAAAACAAATCGATATGAAAACCTTCAGAAAATTACTCCTCGTTCCGGCGGCCCTGGTTTTTGCGGTAGTCTCCGCTTTCGGGCAGGGAGCTACAACCGGAGAGATCAAAGTGACTGTGAATGATGACAAAAAAGTGCCGCTTGAATACGCTGCAGTTACAATCATCACAACAAGCCGACCGCTTGGCGGATTAACAGACGTGAAAGGTGACCACATGGTGCGTAACCTCGATGCCGGTAAATATGACGTGAGAGTTACTTACGCCGGTTGCAAACCTTATCTGAAAAAAAACGTGGAAGTAATTGCCGGGAAAACAGCTTATGTGACTTTTGACATGCAATTGCTCGTTGCCAATGAAGATTCGGCTGTTGAAGTTATCGCATATTACGATCCTTCTCCCGTAGATAAAATGTTCAGCGTGGAAGCGCACCTCAACCTTCCGCAGATCCGGGCGAACCCGAGTGAGCGTGGCGACATCAACGGTTTGGTTACATCCATCTGCTCGAGCTGTTCCGAAACCAAAGACCGCCAGCTCGTGATGCGCGGTTCGCGCCCCGGCGCAAGCCAGATGTATATCGACGGTGAAAAAATGTACGGCAGCGGCGGCGTCCCGGGCCTCGCGATTGAACAGGTGAGCGCGCTTTCGGGCGGTATTCCCGCCGAATTCGGCGACGTGAGCGGCGGTGTGGTGATCGTAAATACGATGAGCTATTTCAGCGGGCTGAAAAACAAACAGAATACCTACCTCAGCCGCGCGGAAAAAGCCGCCGAAGAAAAAGCCGCCAAAGACAAAGCCAGCGGAAAAGTAAAAGAAGAAAACGGAACGCTGATCGAAGACAACAGTAAAACCGGTTCGGGTAATTGACGCTATTACCTGTCCGTTCGGAAAAGACGCGCTTAACGGCGCGTTTTTTCTTTTATAATCGACCCGATTTACATATCGGAAAATTTGAAAACCTTGTGACGCATCACGCGCAGCGTGAGGTTCACCGAGCCGTGTTTCCAGGATTCCGTACGACCAGGAACCGGGCGGTCCTCGACAGTCATAAAAGGACTGAGGCCATGACGGTACGCAGCTTCCCAGTGAATGGTCCACGTTTTATGACTGCGCTTGGAACCGCCCCAGGCGCTGTAAAGGCCGAATCCGACCTTCACTGCGCCTTCGCCTTTCATTTTTGCTTCGAAAGGCACATCCGAAACGGCAAAAGGAAGGACATAATCGCCGCCTGCAATCAGGTTGAGCACGCGGCCGAAGCAATAGCCTTTCCGTTTACGCACATCAAAAACAGCCACATCAACTTTTAAAAGGCAGCCCAGACCGAGCCCGTTCCAGCGAAACGGAACCGGCGTATTGTTCTCATCGGAATACGGCGTAAATCCCTGGTGCCGGAGATAAAAAATTTCAGGATAAACAATGCGCGCGACCTGTTTCGTCAGGCCGGCGCTGATGGCCTGCCCGTTATTGCCTACTCTAAGACTGCCGGCGCGTTCGGTAATGCTCATGTCTGTCGGACTGTAGCCAAACGTTACACCGAAGTTATGTTTGGTGCGCACATACGTCTGGGCCTGGCCCAGGTTCGATGCAAGCGCGAAAAAGAGGAGTAGTGAGGTTCGGGACAACATGCAGCAGCGTTTGGGGGTATAACGACTGAGTTGTGCAAAAAGTACGAACCCGTTTGCGGAAAAATGCGAAAATCCTGTCTAATGCACTGACTATGCGTGCATTAAAATTGGATTATGAAACGGATCAGAGGAAAACGAAAGAGCCGTTTTACTTTCCGTGGCACTGCTTGAACTTCTTCCCGCTGCCGCAGGGACAAGGATCGTTGCGGCCGATTTTGGGATCCTGGCGGACAACCTGCTCCACCGGTTTCTGCTGCTGCTGTGCGGCAGGATTGTTTTGTGGGGCGGATGTTACCATTTCGTCGCGGGTGGTTTTCAGTTTCGGTTCGGCCTGTTTAACGGGCTGGCGCTGTTGCTGCACGGTATTCGGATCGCCGCTGGGCAGTTGCGCGTGGAGCAGGAAGGAAACCATGTCGCGGTTCACTTCGCCGACCATGCGCTTGAACAATTCGAAGGCTTCGAATTTGTAAATGAGCAGCGGGTCTTTCTGTTCGTACACGGCGTTCTGCACACTGGTTTTCAGGTCGTCCATTTCGCGGAGATGCTCTTTCCAGGCATCGTCGATCATAGCGAGCACGGTGCCTTTCTCGAAATTGAGCACCAGTTCGCGGCCCTGTGTTTCGTATGCGCGTTTCAGGTTGACGACAGCCTGCAGTGTTTTCAGACCGTCGGTAAGCGGGGTAACGATGTTCTCGTACTGTCCGCCCTGGTTTTCGTACACGTCTTTGATCACCGGGAAAGCCTGCAGCGCAACGGCAGCCGATTTTTCGCGGTAGTATTTCATGGCGGCATCGTACACCTGTTCGACGGCTTCCTGCGCATTCATTTTCAGGAATGCTGCGCTGTCCATCGGCGGTTCCATCGCCAGTACGCGGATCATGTCCAGCTCGAGCTGTTCGTAGCTGCCCATGCCGTGCGCATCGTTCACGATATTGTCGCAAACGTCGTAGATCGTATTCGCGATGTCGATCGAAAGACGTTCGCCGAAAAGCGCGTGGCGGCGTTTTTTATAAATCACTTCGCGCTGCGCGTTCATCACGTCATCGTATTCGATCAGGCGTTTACGCGTACCGAAATGGTTTTCCTCCACTTTTTTCTGCGCGCGCTCGATCGACTTGGTGATCATGCTGTGCTGGATCACTTCGCCTTCTTCGAGGCCCATGCGGTCCATGAAGCGTGCGATACGTTCCGAACCGAAAAGACGCATCAGGTCATCTTCGAGCGAAACGAAAAACTGCGATGAACCGGGATCTCCCTGGCGGCCTGCGCGCCCGCGAAGCTGGCGGTCCACACGGCGGCTTTCGTGTCGTTCCGTGCCGATGATGGCCAGCCCGCCCGCTTCTTTCACGCCGGCGCCGAGTTTGATGTCGGTACCGCGGCCCGCCATGTTGGTGGCGATGGTTACGGTTCCGGCCTGCCCGGCTTCCTGTACGATTTCGGCTTCTTTCTGGTGCAGTTTCGCGTTCAGTACGTTGTGGCGGATATTGCGCAGCTTGAGCATGCGGCTAAGCAGTTCCGAAATTTCTACGGAAGTGGTACCCACCAGCACCGGCCGACCGGCTTCCACGCATTTTACAATTTCTTCGATGACGGCATTATACTTCTCGCGCTTGGTTTTGTAAACCAGGTCTTCCATGTCCTTGCGCGAAATGGCCCGGTTGGTGGGAATCACCACCACGTCGAGTTTGTAGATGCTCCAGAATTCGCCCGCTTCCGTTTCGGCCGTACCGGTCATGCCGGCCAGCTTGTGGTACATGCGGAAATAATTCTGCAGCGTGATCGTGGCGTAGGTTTGCGTGGCGGCTTCCACTTTCACGTTTTCTTTCGCTTCGATGGCCTGGTGAAGTCCGTCGGAATAGCGGCGACCGTCAAGCACGCGGCCGGTCTGCTCGTCCACGATTTTCACTTTATTATCCGCGAGGATATATTCCACGTCGCGTTCGAACAGGCAGTACGCTTTGAGCAACTGCTGCATGGAGTGCACGCGTTCGCTTTTCACGTTGTAGTCGCGGATGAGCTCGTCTTTTTTCTGGCGGCGTTCTTTTTCGTCGGTATATTTCTTTTCGAGTTCCACCATTTCCGCGCCGAGATCGGGCAGGACGAAGAAACTTATATTTTCAGTGGAGGACGAAATCAGTTCGATTCCTTTTTCGGAGAGTTCGATGGTGTTGTTTTTTTCATCGATCACGAAGTACAGTTCGGCATCCACCTTGTGCATTTCACGCTGCTGATCCTGCATGTAATGGCTTTCGGTTTTCTGCATCAGCGCGCGCACGCCCTGTTCGCTGAGGAATTTGATCAGCGCTTTGTTTTTCGGAAGCCCGCGGTGGCAGCGAAGCAGCGCGAGGCCGGCTTCTTTTTCTTTTTTCTCTTCCCACAGGCGTTTGGCATCGGCCAGGATGGTATTGAGGTAACGGCGCTGCGCATCCACCAGTTTTTCCACTTTCGGTTTCAGGTCATGAAACATGTGGTTGGAGCCTTTGGGCGTAGGGCCGGCGATGATGAGCGGAGTACGTGCATCGTCGATCAGCACGGAATCCACTTCATCCACGATGGCGTAATTGTGACGGCGCTGCACCAGTTCTTCCGGGCTGCGGGCCATGTTGTCGCGCAGGTAATCGAAACCGAATTCGTTGTTGGTACCGTAGGTGATATCGGCCAGGTAAGCATTCCGGCGCTCGGTGGAATTCGGCTCGTGCAGGTCGATGCAGTCCACGGTAAGCCCAAGGAATTCGAAGAGCGGGCCGTTCCATTCGGCGTCACGCCGTGCGAGGTAGTTGTTCACCGTAACGATATGCACGCCGCGGGAAGGAAGCGCGTTGAGGTAAACGGGCAGGGTAGCTACCAGCGTTTTACCTTCACCGGTAGCCATCTCGGCGATTTTTCCCTGGTGCAGCACGGTTCCGCCGATGAGCTGGACATCGTAATGCACCATATTCCATTTCACTTCATTTCCGCCGGCATTCCAGGTATTGTTCCAGTATGCTTTGTCGCCGTCGATGCGGACGTTCGGCTTATTCACGGCCAGGTTGCGGTCGTGGTCGGTGGCAGTAACTTCTACTTCGGGATTTTCGCTGAAGCGGCGCGCCGTTTCTTTCACCACGGCGAATGCTTCGGCATGTATTTCTTTAAGGACTTCCTCGATCTTTTTAACGATATCTTTTTCGACCTGGTCGATCCGGCTGTAGTGTTTTTCCTTTTCGTCCACGTCCATGCCTTCTCCTTCAACCAGTTCTTTCAGGCCGCGGATTTCTTCTTCTTCCTCGTGGATAAAGTCGCTGATGCGTTTGCGGAATTCCTGTGTTTTCTGGCGAAGCTGGTCGTTGCTGAGCGTACGGAGCTTTTCGTAGTGTTTGTTGACTTCTTCGATAACAGGCGTTATTTCCTTCACGTCGCGCTCTGATTTTGAGCCGCCCATGAGTTTCGCAAAGCCTTTGGAGATAAAATCCAGCATACTTGTTGAACGTTCTTAAGGTCAATATAAAAGGATAGCAAAAGTACGTATTTTAACCGAGCCGGCTCCGCGCTTTTGCAGGACTGGATACCCCTTATCAATGATCGTTCCCGGCCCTTTTTTGATGCAAAAGCCTGCCAAATCTTCCGTCTTCGGCAAGGTTTTGGTCGGTTTTACCGGCCGGTTTGAACGGTTTACGCCTTTTTGGCTTGCTTTTAAATTGTTTTTTCGTACTTTTCAATCAGCAAACAGACATTTACAGACCATGAAAATCAAAACATTATTCGCGATCCTGCTGTTCACACTTCCCGCAGCGGCATTTGCAATCGACGTTCCCGCAGCGGTTAAACAATCCTTTGCCAAACAGTATCCGAATGTGGATATGAAAACGGTGACCTGGGAACAGGAAGGAAACCAGTACGAAGCGGAGTTCAAAATCGGCGAACAAAGCATCGACGCGCTTTATGATGCGGCCGGCACATTGCTCGAAACCGAAACATCAATTGATGTGAACCTGCTGCCTGCCGCCATTGCGGATTACGTAAACCGCAACTGCGCTGCGCCCGTGATCACTTCTGCCGAAGTGAAAAAAGACGCTGCCGGTACTGTAAAAGGCTACGAAATCAGCGCCTGCAGCACGGAACTGGAATTCGACGCGTCGGGAAATTTCGTGAAAGAAGACAAGGATTAACAGGATTCTCCGTCCAAATAAAAAACCCCCTCTGGTTATACCGGAGGGGGCTTTTATGTTTTAATGACGATCGTTAATACTCGTCTTCGTTAAAGAAGAAGTCTTCTTTGGTGGGGTAATCCGGCCAGATCTCCTCGATGGATTCATACGCTTCACCTTCATCTTCAATTTCCTGCAGGTTCTCGATAACTTCCATGGGAGCGCCGGAACGAATACCGTAGTCGATAAGCTCCTCCTTGGTGGCGGGCCAGGGCGCATCTTCGAGGTATGAAGCAAGTTCCAGTGTCCAGTACATAATGTAAAGTTTTTTTAAGGTTGTCTATACAAACGATTTCGGGAAAAATAGGTTACGTTTTTATCCTGCTTTTTTTCGACCGTTTTTTCCGCCTTTGCGGTTTGCCCGTTTTGCTCTGTGGCGGTTGCGGTGCAGTTTTTGGCCGGCTCGTAAGTAAACGCAGGATTTCGCGTAATCTTATCTCTTCAATTTTTTGCAAAAGTAAAAATTTATGCTTCGATTCGCCGGACTGTGGATATTTTGTGCAAAGCTTGACGCAAATGACTGGTATTCAGCCGAATAATTATTAGGACGAAAAGGTGTTTAAAGTTCCCCTGCCTTCGCGTAGCTTCGGCGAAGCAAGGTCCGCGTACCCGTTACAAAATCAAGACCGATTGATGTCGCAACAGATCCAGTCGGCAGTCCTGGTGAAATGAGTTTTTCGTTAGTCGAAGTCACAGACTTCGACTAGCTGCGTCTTCTTATAGAAGTCGCCTCTTGCCTTCTGCCGCTGCCGACTGGATCTACTCCGACGTATAGCAACAGTTTTCCTGTAAAACGGCTCTATGGAGGAGTTGTAAACCGTTTATCACATCCGCGGTTTCCACGGTTTTTCTTCCGCACCCAAATCCATCGTGAGTTTACGGGAAAGTACGAAGAGGTAATCGGAAAGCCGGTTGAGGTATTTTATGACGAGTTCGTTCACCGGCGATTCTTCGGAAAGCGCAATGGTACAACGCTCCGCGCGCCGGCATACGCAGCGGGCTACATGACAATGTGAAACGGTCGGATGTCCGCCCGGCAGTACGAAATTGCGCATCGGCGGTAATGTTTCATTCATTTTATCGATCGCCTGCTCCAGTGCGGTAATGTCTTCCTCGCGGAGGTCGGGAATTTTCATCTTCGATTTTTCCGGGTCGGAAGCGAGTGAAGAACCGATGGTGAACAAACGATCCTGTATTTCGAGCAGGAGTGAAACAACATCCTGGTCCGCGATCGTGTCGCGCAGCATACCCATCCAGGAATTAAGCTCGTCCACGGTGCCGTATGCTTCGATGCGTATATGGTGCTTGGGGACGCGCGTGCCGCCGATGAGCGAAGTCTGTCCTTTGTCGCCTGTTTTGGTGTAGATTTTCATGATAAGCAAGTTACTTATTTCAACAAAACTAACTTTTCCGAAAACATATTCCCGGCATGATCACGCAGGATGCAATTGTAAACTGCCGGCGAAAGTGCAGAAAGATCGATCTGCTGCAGGTTGTGCACATGCTGCGAAAAAACGTTCCGTCCCGCGGGATCGAAGAGGTCGAAATCGAATTCCGCATCGCGCATACCGGAAATCATCACCGTGCCCTGCGTGGGATTTGGATAAAGGCGAACCGCTGATGTTTCATTTGCCGCCGCCGCAATTGTCGTGGTAACCGATGCGGAATCTGCAAACTGGGCGAGCAGTTTCACATACGCAGCGTTGGTGTAGATGGCGATTTCGGTGATTTCCCAGGAATTTTCGGGCCAGGACATATTCCAATCCTTATAACATTTCTGCACGGGCTGGTTTTGCGGCGGGGAAATCGGCGGACCCACATACGCGGCGTCGGGTGCATACGAAGCGTTTATTCCGCCCGGCATATATCCCGGCGGCGGACCGAGGTAGGTTGAGTTCGGATTATTGTCGTCGTCAAAAACGGATCCGTCGCCGAACCAGCCGTGGTAAATTTCTTTCACGGGATTATCTCCGCCGAATACCTGCGCATTGGTGAGAAAACAAAAATTATGCGCATTCACCCCGTGAAAGAAATGAATATATCCTTCGCCGGCATCCCGGTAATCGGTTTGGTTGCTCGGATCGAGATTATAACGCAGCATGTTGGTGAACAAAATTCCCGTTTCCGATTTGAACTGGTTATTTCCCCAAACATAATCCTGGTCGGC
>VBWE01000026.1:146631-149206 GCA_006218065.1 Bacteroidota bacterium | reverse complement strand
CTGGTCGGCCATATGCGCCATGTAAATATCCGACTGTCCTGTCCAGGCCGGCAGCAGGTTCGTATTGTTTGCCGAAACCGAATTGATGCAGTTATTCCGGATCGCCGTTACCGCCGAAGCAGTCGCCCCGGGCGTATTACAATAATAAAGCATGGCATCCTGGTAAACGCCTTCGAAGGGATACCAATACGTCCACTGCATCGGCTGAATGTTGTTGTAATTATTATCCACGTACGTCCGGTAAGAAGCCGTTCCTGTAGCTGCATACAAATAAACAGCCGCCGTGAATGAACGCGCGTCCTGGTCGTAATTACTTATTTCTGGATTGGCGCTTGAGAATCCGGTGTTGTTGTAATTCGAATAGCCGGGATTGTTCTGCAACCAGGTCCAGGCGAGCTGCGCTTTGGTCAGCAGTGTGTTTGCATATGCCTGCGTGGCGGGCAGCGTATTGTAAATGATGTACGCGTGCGCAAAAATACTGCTCACGGTGCGCGTGGCCGACGAAGCCGCTGCGCCGTACATACGCTGCGTATTATCCGACGAAGGCGGCGACGCGCTCTGGAAACCGGAAGTGGAAACTTTCATGAGCACTGATCCGTCAGCCTTCTGCATTTTCACCAGCCAGTCGAGTTCGAATTTTATTTCATCGAGCACGTCGGGAATGCCGTTGCCGCTTTCCGGGATGCCGGTATTATCCGCAAATGCGGCCGGGTTTTGTTCGTATGCGTCCAGCAGGTAATGCAGCGTGGAAAAAGTGAAATTGACGTATTTATTGTAATCACCCGCATCGTGCCATCCGCCGGAAAGATCGAGGGAAAGCGAAACGTTGTTCGGATCGGTTACGTCGCGGCAATCGAGGTCCTGCAGCGCAGCAGCGTGACAGGCCATGTTGTCCGCATACGCTGCGCCGGCATACGCGGCGGACTTCGCTACTCCGCAGCGCTGGTAATAAAACATACGCACGGCGTGTTTCAGCGCTTCATTGTATACGTCGTCGCCGATATGAAAATCGTACGAGCGCGAATTGAGCGTTTGGTTGATCAGGTAATAATCGCCCGGCGTGGTTACGCTGCTGAAATCGAAAAACCAGGCTTTGTCGCCCGACTGTGTATGCGTGGCTCCGCCGTTCCAGGGAACCGTAGGGCCGGTAAAAACAGTCACGTTATCCGACGACCGTTTTACTTCGAATGTTCCGGTTACCGTATACGGATTGGGCGCGTTGTACCCGGTTTGCGGTTCGGTGATCACGGCCATTTTGCGGGCGGCGGCGCGGTAGCCGACCTGGTCGAGTTTGATATGCGGGTGGATGATCGCCTGGCCGGAAACGGTTTGTGCGAAGCCCAGCATTGCTGCGAAAGAGAAAATGCGGAAGAGCATGAGCAGGAATTTTGTAAACGGAAATTTACGACAAAAACAGGCTACTGATTGACGAGTACCTGGCGAATATTGGCATTGAGCGTATCGGTTTCCACCAGCCCGTCGCGGAGGCGGACGATGCGGTGCGCGTGCTGCGCGATATCTTCTTCGTGCGTAACGACGATAATGGTGTTGCCGTTTTTGTGAATTTCTTCGAAAAGTCCCATGATCTCCACGGATGTTTTCGTATCCAGGTTACCGGTCGGTTCGTCGGCGAGGATAATGGCGGGTTTGTTGACGAGGGCACGCGCAATGGCTACGCGCTGGCGCTGTCCGCCCGAAAGTTCGTTCGGTTTGTGGTGCATGCGGTCGGACAGCCCGACCTGTTTGAGCACTTCTTCGGCGCGGGCGATGCGTTCGGCTTTGGGCATGCCGGCATATACGAGCGGCAGCATCACATTGTCGAGCGCGGTGGAGCGGGGGAGCAGGTTGAAGGTCTGGAAAACGAAACCGATTTCCTTGTTGCGTACTTCCGCCAGTTGGTTGTCCGACATGCGCGCCACGGAAAGCCCGTTGAGAATGTATTCGCCGTCGGTCGGTGTGTCGAGGCAGCCGAGTACGTTCATCAGTGTGGATTTGCCCGAGCCGGAAGGACCCATCAGGGCAACGTATTCGTTTTTATGGATGCTGAAAGAAACCGAACGCAGCGCATAAATCACTTCCGCGCCGATAACGTAGCGCCGTGCGATATTGGAAAGCGTGATGATGGGTTCGGTGTTCATGTGTGTAAAGGTAATCAGTACTTAATAACAAAATGCTCCTTCACTTGTTCTGCGCGAAAAAAAACAATGCCGAAATCGAATAGATCGATGGATACTTTCACGCGTTTGTCGGCGGCGATTTTTTCCCAGGCGAATTCCATTTCCTCCGACCAGTGGATATCGTCGAAAATGAAAACGCTGTCGTTCTGCGCTTTCGCCACGCACCATTCGAAATACCGGAGCGTCGGTTCCAGCCGGTGGTTGCCGTCGAAGTAAACATAATCGAGCCGGGGAAAATCCTGTAACACCCCGGGCAGTATCTCGTCGAAATTCCCGACAGCCAGTTGTGCGGCGCAGCCTTCTTTTTCAAAAATGTTTTTCGCCAGCGCCGCTGTTTCCGGGCAGCCTTCGATGGTGACGAATTTCTGCGGCCTTATCGCGTGTCCTTCGTACAGCGT
>VBWE01000026.1:48209-146590 GCA_006218065.1 Bacteroidota bacterium | reverse complement strand
ATTCCGGCTGGAAATGCGTCACGATCCTCGCCAGCAATTGTCCCTGCTCCGGCGACTTGGCGGCCAGCCGCGCGATATCGCATACGCGCCGCGGACCGGAAACGCCCGTTCCGAAATCCGTGAAATTGATCGTGGTTTTATTTTCGAGGCAAGCTGCACGCCATTTTTCGGCGGGATGAATTTCAGTTTGTTTTTTCCCGGGAAAAATTTTCGTCGCGAGCTCGTACACAAAAGGCGAATGCACCCCGTGCCCGCCGCGTTTGGCAGTTAAGGAATGATTGACCATGGCCTTTATGCGATGTGCCGTACTCATCAATACAAAGGTAAGGACAAGAAAAGGTATGTACGGATTACTTATGTTGTTCAATTACACCGATTTTCAAATCGGTTCATTCAGCAATCATTTCCCGGCAAAAAGAATCCCGCGAAAAGTTATCAACGAATCTTGCTTTCGACATCGTTTTCAGGTTAGTTTTAGAGACTAATTAAACCCGTGTACGATGAAAACGATTGAGATCAAAAACCGCAACATTCTTAAAACGCCGCAAGGTTACCAGTTCATTCCGATCGGGAACCCGGATAAACTTTTCGGGCAGGGCGGATTACTCGACCAGGTGGCCGACCGTATTTTCCGGCGCAACAAAGCGCAACTGGAAGATTTCTGGGCGACTATCGGCAGGCAGGACGGGCAGGCGATCGACTGGTCGGGACAGCTGGTATGCTCGGGTAAAGGGAACGAACGCTCCACCGGCATCACTGGCCAGGAAGTGGACATCGTGAGAGCTATTTATCCCGGCATTGCCGCATCGAATACGAAAGTGATCGAAAAAGTGATCGCCTTCGACCAGGTGAAATTCGGCACATCGCCGGGCAGCCGGAAAATCAGGATGACCATCATGCTGAAGGAAAACGAATCGGCGCTGTTTTTTTTACAGCATACCGAACAATCCGATGCGATGTCGCAGAGCGGGATGCCGGAATACATTCTTCCGCAGGATGAAACGGATACGGGCAAGCGGGATCGACTTACGTATTTTTTCAGTGTGCCGGAAATTTCGGCCAACGCGCAGGCGGGTGCGCAGGGCACGCGTTTCATCGTAAAAGTGCTGACCTTCCAGCGCGACAATTCGAAAGTGGATGATATTCTTCGTCCGCTCGACACGGAATACGGTTTCCTGGTATACAATCCGCAGAGCAACGCTTTCGAGCAAATCGTCAATCCCGTTGCGGGAATCGACCCGGCGAAAAAAACATTACTGCTGCTTCACGGTACGTTTTCATATACCGAAAAATCATACGGCAACCTTCGCCTTCCGGTGGAAGCGAACGGCAAAACCTGGCTGCAGACCGTGCTGGACAGCGGGAAATACCAGCAGATCATCGGTTTCGATCATCCCACGGTTTTCGAATCGCCGCTGGATAATGCGGGGCAGCTTTACCTGCGGCTGCAGGGGAAAAAATTTATGCAGCACGTGGATATCATTACGACCAGCCGCGGCGGGCTTGTAGGAAAATCGGTAATCAACAACCAGCAGATTCACCAGGACCGTTTCCAGGTAGAGCGTGCGGCTACGGTGGCCTGTGCGAACGGCGTGGGTTATTTCGATACGGCGGAAAACATTTCGCGTTTCCTGAGTGTGGCGCGTGCGGTGGCCGGTGAAACTACAGCCAAACTGATCATCGGGCTGGCGCACCAGGCGGTGGACTATATCCGCAAGCAACCCGGGCTTGACGCGATGAAACCGAATAGTCCCGTGCTGAACCAGATTCTCGGTACTTTACCGGCCAACCAGCAGATGCGTTATATGCCGGTATGCGGTGATTTCAAACCGGCTGCGGATGCGTCCGCTGTCCAGCGCTCACTCGACTGGCTCATCAGCAAAATGCTTTCCACGGAAAACGACTGGGTGGTGGGAACGAATGAGCAGGCCATCATGCCTCCCGGGTATTATGCCTACGGAAAAAACCATGACTATTATTACGGGCTCGCCGTGAACTCGCGCCACCTGGATTATTTCAACCCGGAAGTAACTTCAACGCCGAAGCAGCGGATTTACGAATTCCTGCACCAGGAGTATGATGCGATTAAATAAAAAAGGCAAAAGGGCAAAAAGCAAAGGGCAAAAGCAATAACCTGTTGAAATATTCTGTTCATACAGACTTTGGTACCTGAGTCGCTGCTGGTCGACGACGCAGGCGTCGACCAGCGAAGTATTTACTCCAACTCTTTTAGTTTTTCCAGTGCCTGTTTCCGGTAAAAACCTTTCCGGTCGGCGATCTGCTTCAGCAAAGTTTTGGCGTTCTCTTTCCGGTTCTTCATGCCGAGCAGGGCAAGTGCTTTGTACCATTCGGCTTCCTGGTGGAAAACGTTGTTCTCCGAAGCCAGCACTTTGTCGAGCAGCGGCAGGGCGCGGCTGTACATCTCGAGGCGCACGTTGCAGATGGCGACGTAAAATTGTGCGTTGATGTCTTTCGGATTATGATCCAGCAGCATATCGAACTGCGAGATGGATTTTCCGTAGCGGCCCTGGTTGAAATAATTCAGCCCGTCGTCCAGCACTTTATCGGCAGGAACAGTACGTACGGTTTCGCTGTCGTCCTCGTAATCCTGGTCGTGGTGATCGAATTTGGCGGAAAGTCCGGAAGTCATCAGCGGCTTGATCTCGATTTTTTCGCGATAGTATTTTTCGAAGTCGGTGATTTTCAAATCGCGCACATAAACCACCGGCGCATTGTATGATTCCTGCACAAGGGGATCTTCGGCTTCTTTGCTGTCGTTCGTTTTCCCGGGAACCAGGCTTACTTCTTTAGCGGCAATGGGTTCGAACGGTTCTACTTCCACGGTTTTTTTAGCCTGCGTATCCACGGGTGAAACGGAAGCAACCGGCGATTCGGTTTTGTGGACCGCTGCGCCGGGTTTGATAAAATATTCTTCGGGCATCTGCGCAGGCACACCGGCGATGGCTTTCGCAGGTGTATCAACTACGGCAGCGACTACTTTGTTTTCCTGCGGCGTATTATCGTCCGGCCAGAAAATCATTTTTACAAAAACACCGAAAACGAGTAATCCCACAACCGCGAAAGCCAGTACGAAACCTGTTCCCAGCCCGACGGCCATTTTACCGGCTTTTGCGGCAACGCTGTTTTTCACCTGCGGGATATCGGCGATTGCGGCGGGTGTTGCGGCAAAAGCAGCGACCGCGGCTGAGCAGAGTGCGCAGTCGGTGAGATGGCGCTCCAGCCGGTGCTGGTTTTTGCCATCCAGTTTACCGCCGCAATAATCCGTCAGCTCTTTTTCGCTGAGGCAGCTTGTAGCGGTAAAAATCCGGTCAGTGTGTATGTTGGTGCTCATGATTCCCGGTCAGCATGATCTTCAGGTTCCGTTTCCCGTTCTGCAGGTAACTTTTCACCTGCTTGTCGGAAAACCCCGTGAGATCACAGATTTCCTTATATGATTTCTCTTTGAAATAAAACAAATCGATGCACATGCGCTGTTCTTCCCCTAACTGCTGCACGGCCGTTTCCAGTTTCTGAAGGCCTGCTTCGCGAAGCTCCACCGGGTTTTCCCAGGCATCGGCTTCTTCTTCACTCACGGCTTGTTCGTCCTTCAGGTACTCGTCCTGCCTCCCCGACCGCGTTTTCTGCTTTCGGATTTCCGAGATGCAATGGTTGCGCGCTACAAAAGTCAGCCAGATTTTGAAATTATCCGGCTTGTGTTTTTTGAGCTGCTCGAAGAGCTTTTCAAAAAGCTGCAGTACCGCATCCCTTGCCGTTTCCCGGTCGTTGAAGTAGCCGAGGCAAAGACCGAATACCAGGTGGCTGTAGCGCTGGTAAAGCTCGCCCACGTAGTATTTGTCGTGGCTCTTCTGGTAAAGTTCCACGAGCTCCAGGTCGTTGACCCCCGTTACTTTTTTCTTCCGGAAAAACATAGGCTTCGGCGGAGGCTTGTATCCTTTAGACGCAGGAAGAAGCCGGATTCCATAAGTAAGGGTAAAGTTAGGGAAATACCGCGGAGAGAGGCTTTAAATGGGAACGTTCAATGTCAAACACCCTCCCGATGGCTATCGGGAGAACAACGTTTATCGGATTCCTTGATAATTGAGGGTTGAGCGTTTGACACTGGGCGTTTTTTGCTTCAACTGTCCCGAAGGGAGGATCACCTTAACAATTAACAAACAACATCCGCTCACTTCTTCGCCCAGACAATCTTCCCGGCGAGAAACCCTTCTTTGGCCATCGACGCTTTGACTTCGTCGCGGTAGGCCTCTATGGAAGTAACCGAATCGGTGCCGCCTACTTTCAGCGTGATATCGTGCGTGGTCAGTTTGTTCTTTTCAATATTCACGTGGTATACGTAAAAAATTATTTTGGTCTTCCCGTCTTCTCCTACTTCCTGCAATACCAGGAAGGTCTTGTCCTCGATCTTCGTCAGCCAGCCTTTAAAGTTGGTGTTTTCGGCCATGAACATGGAGCCTTTTTCATCCACGACGATATCGTAGGTATATTCATCCGCTTTCTTCACCGTCGCTTTGATCACTTCCGAATCGGTGATGTCATTTTTCCAGGTGCCGAGCAGGTTTTTGTCGATTTTTTCAACGTCTTTTTTGCCAAGCGGGTACGACGTGCTTACCGGGCAGGCCATCAGGAACATGCAAAGCCCGATGAGCAGGCTGACGGAGAGAATACGGGAGTATGTTTTCATGGGATGAGTTTGTGAAACAAATTTACGGAAATCATGTGAGTGTGATCTACGGGGATTGCCGTAATTATTGTTATAGTACAGACTCTCTGTTGGTCGTGATCTTATTTCCTAATTTTACCCCATGCCCAACGATAAAAACAATTCGTCGCCTGGTTACCAGCCGGGCGATACGTACCATATTCCTCCCGAAGGCTCTCTCGCACTGCTGGCGCTGGGTGCGCGCGGTCTCGACCTGTGGCGGAAGAAACGTGCGGAAGCGGTAAAAGAGAAAAAAGAAAATCCATCCGGTCCCGATGAGCGAAAAGAAAAAGAATAAAGTACTGCTCATCGGCTGGGATGCCGCCGACTGGAAAATCATCCGCCCGCTCCTCGACAGCGGGCAGATGCCCGCCCTGCAACGCCTGGTGGAAAACGGCGTGATGGGAAATATCGCCACGCTCGATCCGCCGCTCTCGCCCATGCTCTGGACGTCCATCGCCTCGGGCATGACAGCCGACAGGCACGGGATTCTCGGCTTCGCAGAACCCGACCCGTCCACGGGAAAAGTCAGGCCGGTGAGCGTGACTTCACGGAAAGTGAAAGCTGTGTGGAATATCCTGATGCAGAACGGGTACAAAACGCATGTCGTGGGCTGGTGGCCGGGACATCCCGCCGAACCGCTGAACGGCGTGACCGTTTCCAATTTTTTCGCTAAAAACAAAAAAGGACCCGGCAGCGAAATGATGCTTGCCGAACAAGCCGTGCACCCGCCGGAATTATCCGCGACGCTGGAAAAGTACCGCGTAAATCCCGGTGAGCTCACTGCGGCGCACCTGCTGCCATTTGTTCCCGGCGCAGCGAAAGTAGACCAGGAAAAAGATAAATCGCTGCACGCCATCGCCAACCTGGTTGCTTCCGGTTCGAGTTATCACGCAGTGGCCACCTGGATACTCGAAAACCAGGACTGGGATTTTCTCGCGCTGTACCTGAACGAAATCGATGTGTTTTGCCACACGTTCATGCGATTCTATCCGCCGCAGCAGGCGGGAATTCCGGACGAACAATACGCGCTTTATAATGGTGTGATCGATTCGGCGTATCGTTTTCACGATATGATGCTCGAACGTTTGCTTGAACTTGCGGGCGAAGACACGACAGTTATCCTTGTTTCGGATCACGGTTTTCACTCGAGTGAAAAAAGACCCGTGCGTTTGCCCGACGATCCCGCAGCGCCGGTTTATGAACATTCGCCTTACGGCATATTCTGCGCGATGGGTCCCGGCATCCGGAAAGATGAACGGATTTACGGGGCGACCTTGCTTGACATCGCGCCCACGATCCTCACGATTTTCGGACTTCCCGCAGGGAAAGACATGAGCGGGCGCGTGCTGCAGGGTATTTTTGAAAAACCGTCGGAAATCGAACGCATCGAATCCTGGGAAAATATTTCCGGCGACAGCGGGCAGCACAGCGGCGAAATGCGCGAAGATCCCTGGGCTGCGCAGGAAGCTTTGCAGCAACTGGTGGAACTCGGCTACCTCGAAGCGCCCGGCGAAGACCAGGCCGAACATGCCAAACGCGTTACGGCCGAATCGCAGTTTTACCTCGCGCGCGTTTTTATTTCCACCAACCGCGCGGAGCAGGCGCTGCCGATCCTCGAAAAATTATTTGCCGGCTGGCCGTCCAAACTGCGTTTCGGTTTGCGGCTGGCACAAACATACCTGCGCCTGAAACGCATTGCCGACGCGCGCAAAGTAATCGACGCCGTGCGCCGGGATGAAAAAGTCGCCGCGCAGCTTCCTTCGCTCGATTTCATAGAAGGTACTTTGCTGATGGCCGAGCACAAGCCCCGGAAAGCGCTGGAGATGCTGCGTGCAGCGGAGGCAAAACAAGTACGCATGCCGGGACTTTTTCTCCAGATGGGCCAGGTGTATCTACGGCTGCGGCGCTGGACCGATGCGGAACGTATGTTTATCCGCGCACTGAATATGGATGCGGATAACGCACAGGCGCATCACGGGCTGGCGATCGCGAGCCTGCGCCAGGAAAAAACCGAAACTGCGATCGACGAGGCATTGACGGCGGTAGGATTGCTGCATCACTTTCCCGCGGCGCATTACCATCTCGGCGAAGCGCTCATCCAGGCGGGCGATTTCGAAAACGCTGCGAAAGCATTTTCCGTTTGCCTCAGCTTTTCACCGGGCAACCGCCGCGCGCACCTGCGGCTCGGGCAGTTATATGAAAACCAGCTGAATGACCCCGGGAAAGCCAAAGAACATTTTGAATTTGCCGCGAAACGGATCAAAGGCGTGGTTACCGTCGTTTCCGGTTTGCCGCGTTCGGGTACTTCCATGATCATGCAGATGCTCAAAGCCGGCGGCATGGAAATCGTTTCCGACGGCAACCGCAGCAGCGACGATCATAACCCGCTCGGGTATTATGAGGACGATCGCGTGAAGCGCCTGCACACGGATAATTCCTGGCTCGGCGAAGCAGCAGGTAAAGTGGTGAAAATTGTGGCGCCGCTGGTGATGAACCTGCCGCCCGGTTTCCAGTACCAGGTCATTTTCGCCGAGCGCGACATGAACGAAGTACTCGTTTCGCAACAGCGTATGCTCGGCAAAAAAGAAGAAACGGCGAAGCAGACTTTCCCGGTGGCTTTATCCGAAGCGTTCGGCAAGCAGCTTGAAAAAACAAAAGCCTGGTTTGTCACGCAGCCGAATGTAAGCGTGCATTACGTGCGTTATGCCGACATCATCGCGCAGCCGGAAGAAGAAGCCGAAAACATAAACGATTTTCTCGGCGGCGAACTCGATTCTGCGGAAATGGCCGCCGCTGTGCAGGTGCAACTATACAGGAACAGGCTCAGCGCCCCGTGAACGGGACTTATTGTAAAATAATATTTCTTTATCTTCGCTGAAACTCCATAAAAAATGAAGACAAATATCCAGCGCAAACTCAATGCTTATGCTGCCGCAGCAGGTACAATCGCCGTTGCAGGCGCAGCTGATGCCCAGATCATTCATGTTGATATCAATCCTGACACGATCGTTCACGATTCTGTTTTTTATGATCTGAATATGGATGGCGCAGGCCCGGCGGAATTGAAATTCGAAGCGGTTGAATACCAGGCTTCTTCCGCCATCGTTTATTTTACGCAGGCCACCGTGCAGGGCAATCCCGCCAACGCGGTGATCGGAAGTCTTTATTACGGCGCATACCCGATGCCTTTCCCGCTGAACAACGGCGATTCCATCAGCGCCAGCAACCCGGACTGGCAGGCGCAAACCGTGAACGGCGGGGTGCAGTATCTCGGCGTGATTTACAGCACTTATAATTACGGCAACTGGCTCGGAGTAAACGACAAATACCTCGGCGTGCGTTTTATGATCGGCACCGACACGCATTACGGATGGGTTCGCATCTCGGTGAGCACGGGTTCCGACAGCATTACCATTAAAGAATATGCTTACCAGGCTTTGCCCGGAGTCGGGACTACGGCCGGACAACTGGTAGGCATTGCCGGGCATCCTGAAAACAACCCGACGTATATTTTTGCTTCGGGAAATACCGTTGTGCTGCAAAATACGCAGGTAGCCAAAGGCGGAAAGGTGCGCGTGCTGAATGTACTCGGCCAGCCTGTTTACGAAACGGAAATTATCGAAGAAAACATGCGCATCGGTCTTGAATCACAAACGCCGGGTATTTACTTCGTGGAAGTACAGCGTGCGGATGGAAACTTTGTGAAGAAAGTGTATATCCACTAAAAGATAAAGCAGCCATTTTACAAAGCCGTTCCGGTTCAGCCGAAACGGCTTTGTTCTTTATAATCACTCTACTTTCACGCGGTAGATCAGGCTGAATTGTGCAACCGGGCTGTCGAGGATATTGTGATTGAGCTGCACCCGGTCATCGCCGAATTTAACCAGGCTGATCGCAAAATCGATCTGGTCGTTTTCATCGTATTCGCGGTAACTTCTGCCGAGTGCAAAACCGGCTTTGGGCTGAAGCACGAGATGTTTCCCGAGCCAGATGTCGGCGAACAGGCAAAGGTCATTCGTGCTTCGCTGCAGGTAATGATTTTCCGCATTCAGGAAATACGAAGTGATGATACCCGTGAACTGGAAACCGAAATGCAGTTTGGGTTTTGCTTTGCAAAGCACGGTGGTATTGAGCGGAAGATTTCCGTAAATCTGCCAGGTAGAATCGGGTTTCCAGTCGAAGCCGAAAACCGGGACAAAAAAATTACCAAAAAACTCGCTGTTATAATATGCGCCGAAACGGAATTTGAAATCGTCGGTGACTTTTTTGGTATTGAGCACGAGCCCGCCGATTTGCAGATCGTCCGTTTTCATCCCGCTTTTCGAAGCGGCCAGACGCGGGAGCAGGAAAAACTGGGTGGCCCATTCTTCATTCCAGTTCCGGTTATAACCGAGCTGGAGCGTGGCGGCATAAATACCCGTTGACTTTCGTTTTTCCGGTACGATCGAAATTATGTTACCGCCGATTCCGAAAATCAATGCGTCGCCGTTTTTCATTTTTATCGGCAGCCGCATGGACGGTGAAACATCGAAGATCCGCGTAGGATCGGCGAGGGAATCGTCGCTTTCGGTAACTGAAACCTGCGAAGAAATATGGATGATGTCGATATAGGATTGTCCCTGCCCTGTGCGGGAGCAAAAAATGGACAGGCATAAAACAAGGAAGAGGGTTTTGCTTCGCACCGTTTCAATTTATACTTGAAATGTACGAATCTTTTTTGCCAATGGTCTTTAGGCGATCGTCCAGGTATTTTTTCCGCGAAGCAGGGCATCGAGATCGCTTTCGCCTTTTTGCGTGATGGCTTCCGTGATCTGTGCTTCCATCAGGTCTTCGTAGCAGGCGCGGTCTTCTTCGTAAAATATGCCGAAAGGACGCGGCAGGTGATCCACCTTCGCGGGATCGTCGAAGAAACGCACCAGCAGCGTGGCTTTCCCGAGATCGCGTTCGTCGTGAATCCAGAGATCGTTCAGCGAAGTATCCGCAAGTTCCACCACGCGCGGCGTAAACCCATCGAGCCGGATTCCCTTTTCACCTTTTTCTCCGAATACCAGCGGTTTGCCGTGCTCAAGGAAAAGCGTCTCCGCTTTCTTCGAAGTTTTTTCCGTGAACACTTCGAAGACGCCGTCATTAAACACGTTGCAGTTCTGGTAAATTTCCACGAGTGAAGTTCCTTTATGCCTGTCGGCGCGCTTGAGAATTTCACGCAGGTGAACCGGGTCGCGGTCCATCGAACGCGCGATGAATGTTCCCGAAGCGCCGAGCACCAGCGCCAGCGGGTTGAACGGGTGATCGAGCGACCCTGCCGGCGTCGATTTCGTTACCTGCCCTTCGGGCGAAGTTGGTGAATACTGTCCCTTGGTGAGCCCGTAAATCTGGTTGTTGAACAAAAGCACGTTCACATCGAAATTCCGGCGCAGCAAATGAATCAGGTGATTTCCGCCGATGGAAAGCGCGTCGCCGTCGCCGGTAACGATCCATACGCTGAGTTCGGGACGCGTGGCTTTCAGTCCGCTGGCAACCGCCGTGGCGCGACCGTGGATGCTATGCATGCCGTAGGTTTCCATGTAGTACGGAAAACGCGAAGAGCAACCGATGCCTGAAATGAAAACGATATTCTCGCGCGGAATTCCCAGCTCGGGCATCACTGTCTGCACCTGTTTCAGTATCGAATAATCGCCGCAGCCCGGGCACCAGCGTACTTCCTGGTCGCTCGTAAAATCTTTGGCTGTCAGTTTTGTCGTGTCTGTCGTACTCATATCGGTATGCTGCGTTTTTCAGCGCAGGTTCTTTATTTCAGCAGTTCGTAAATTTTTGTTTTCAGTTCTCCCGAAGTGAACGGAATGCCTTTGATCTTGTTGAACGGTTTCGCGTCAACGAGGTATTGATCACGGATGAGGCGGATAAGCTGGCCGTTGTTCATCTCCGGGATGAGTACTTTTTCATAACTGTTCAGAAGTTCGCCGAGATTTTTCGGAAAAGGATTGATGTAACGCAGGTGTGCATGCGCCACATCGCCGCCTTCGGCAATCACTTCGCGCACGGCGGTTTTAATGGCGCCGTACGTCGAGCCCCAGCCGAGCACGAGCAGTTTTCCTTTTTGCGGGCCGTTGTCCAGCGCCTGCAGCGAAATGCTGTCCGCAATATTCGCCACTTTGGCGGCGCGGGTTTTTACCATGAGTTCATGGTTGTCGGGATCGTAGGATACGTTACCGGTTTCGGCTTCTTTTTCTATCCCGCCTACGCGGTGTTCCAGGCCTTTTGTCCCGGGAATGGCCCAGGCGCGGACCAAACGTTCGTCGCGTTTATAAGGAAGAAATTTTTCCCCTTCTTTCAGTTCGTTTTTCGCAAAACGCACGTTGATCGCGGGCAGATCAGCCGCCACGGGGTATTTCCAGGGCTCTGCGCCATTCGCGATATACCCGTCGCTGAGGAAAAAAACCGGGGTCATGTGTTCCACCGCGATGCGCGCCGCTTCGAATACCGTTTCGAAACAATCGCCCGGCGATTTGGCTGCGACAACCGGAACAGGGCATTCGCCGTTTCGGCCGTACATCACCTGCAGCAGGTCGGCCTGTTCGGTTTTGGTCGGCAGTCCCGTGCTCGGTCCGCCGCGCTGGATATTGCAGATCACCAGCGGAAGTTCCAGCATCACGGCCAGCCCGATGGCTTCGCCCTTCAGTGCGATACCCGGACCGGACGAAGCGGTAACGCCGAGATTTCCGCCAAACGAAGCGCCGATGCTCGCGGTTACCGCGGCAATTTCATCCTCGGCCTGGAATGTTTTTACGCCGAAATTTTTATGCTTCGAAAGTTCGTGCAGGATATCTGACGCCGGCGTAATCGGGTAGGTGCCGTAAAATAAAGTCAGGCCCGATTTTTTCGCCGCCGCGATCAAACCCATGGCCGTGGCCTGGTTGCCCATGATGCCGCGGTAATTTCCGGGTTCGAGCTGCGCCGCTTTCACTTCATAACGCGTCATCGGCGTTTCAGTGGTGTCGCCGTAGGCGTAACCTGCGCGCAATACTTTTTCGTTCGTTTCGCTCAGTTCGGGTCGCTTGCGGAATTGTTCTTTGAGGAATTCGATCGTGGGATCGAGCGAGCGGTTGTACATCCAGCACACCAGCCCGAGCACGAACATATTTTTCGAACGATCGGTTTCTTTTGTGCCGAGTCCCGATCCGCTGAGCGCGTTGCGGGTAAGCTTGGTTACATCCACTTCAATCAGGCGAAATTGTTCGAGCGAGCCGTCTTTCAGCGGGTTCACGCCTTCGGGATATTTCGCCAGCTTCAGATTTTTCGGATCGAAACCGTCGGTATTCGCAATGATCGTTCCGCCGGGTTTCAGTTGTTTGATATTGGCTTTGAGTGCGGCGGCGTTCATTACCACGAGCACGTCGGCAATATCTCCGGGTGTAAAAATTTCCACGCTGCCGAAATGCAACTGGAAACCCGAAACGCCGGGAAGCGTTCCCTGCGGGGCGCGGATTTCGGCGGGGAAATTCGGGAAGGTGCTGATATCGTTGCCGTACATGGCCGCGGTATTGGTGAACTGCGTACCCGTAAGCTGGATTCCGTCGCCCGAGTCGCCGGCGAAGAGAATCACGACATCCTGTTTTATTTCATTTTCCGTTTTCATTCTATATCAGAACCGTTATAAGTAAAAAAGGTTTTTCCGAAACGGGAAAAACCTTTTTTTAGTGAATATCATCATGAAAAAGTCAATCCCTGCCGCTGTTAACGGCGCACATCATACAACAGCACATATTTACTTTTTTGATCACGGGACCGTGTTTTATGGGAGCAAAGGTAGGAAGTTTTGGCAATGTTTAAAATTGCGTCGCCGGTATAATGAAGTTTGTTTTGCAATACCTCGTGATTTCAGTGGCAGTAGCAGTGGGCAGGTACTATCCTCTTGACAGGAACTTGACGGTACTAAATTCTTGAGGAGAAAAATCAGAGTGACGCGGCTTCCAGGTTTATGGCGATGACCTCGCGAACTTCGGGGACGGCGCGTTTAACCGCGTCTTCGATCCCGGCTTTGAGCGTCATCATGCTCATCGAGCAGGAGCGGCAGGCGCCGTGAAGTTCGAGCTTTACAATATGGTCTTCGGTCAATTCCACCAGGCTCACGTTTCCGCCGTCCGTTTCCAGGAAAGGGCGCAACTGTTGAAGGGCTTCTTCAATCAGGATAAGTTTTTCGCCGTGGCTTAAGGTGGACATGGTATTGTAAAATTACGCAAAAAAACGATGCGCCGTGGTTTTCCCGCGTAGACAAAGGGCACGGGCTTCAGCAGATTTCGCCATACCCGTCAGGCGGTTACTTCCGTTTTCTGCGCATTCACAATCGCCACCTGCTGCGCGATGTTCTGGGCAAGTTCCATGAAAGCGATGGCCTGCGGCGTGTCTTTCTGCAAAACGGCAGGACGCCCGGCATCACCCGATTCACAGATGCTTTGCACGAGCGGAATCTGCCCGAGCAGCGGGATACTGAGCCGGGCAGCCATTTCTTTGGCGCCGTCGCGGCCGAAGATGTAATATTTATTTTCAGGAAGTTCGGCCGGGGTAAACCAGGCCATATTCTCCACTATGCCCAGCACAGGAACGTTCACGCTTTCGAGACGGAACATACTTACTCCTTTTTGCGCGTCGGAAAGCGCCACGGCCTGCGGCGTACTCACCACCACCGCGCCGGTAACGGGAATGGATCCGACCAGCGAAAGGTGAATATCCCCGGTTCCGGGAGGAAGATCGACGATCATGTAATCGAGTTCGCCCCAGTCCACATCACCGAAAAGCTGGTTCATCGCTTTAACGGCCATCGGTCCGCGCCAAACCACAGCCTGCGCCTGGCTTTCGATGAAGAAGCCGATAGACATGATTTTCACGCCGTAACTTTCCACCGGGACGAGCAGGTTTTTGCCGTTCACCATCCGGAGTTTCGGTTTTTCCTCCACCACGTTGAACATGATCGGGATGGAAGGACCGTAAATATCGGCGTCCACGAGTCCCACGCGCGCACCCTGCATAGCCAGCGCTGCTGCAAGGTTTGCGGCAACCGTACTTTTTCCGACTCCGCCTTTGCCCGAAGAAACAGCAACCACGTTGCGCACGTTCGGAAGTACGAGTCCGCTGCGTTTGGTGGTCACGTTGGCCGTCATCGTAACACTGACTTCGGCTTCTTTATCGACATAATATTTCACGGCATTCACGCAGGCCCGCTGGATCATGTCTTTCATGGGACATGCGGGCGTAGTGAGGACTACGGTAAAAGCGACTTTTTTACCGTCGATGGCGATATCGCGCACCATGCCGAGTGTGACGATATCTTTTTTCAGATCGGGATCGTCAACGTTGCGGAGTGCGTCGATTATTTGTGCGGTTGTGATGGACATGGGTACAAAGGTAGGTATTCCGGGACTCACCCCNNNNCGGCTTTGTTAATTCGTTTTACAAGGCCGGGTTGTTCAATACAAAGCCGCAAAGAGGGGGTGCCTATACTTATACTTATAGTTATAGGAACTACTGTAATACTTGCGTCTTTGACGCAAGTATTACAGTATTACGACACCCCCTCTTTGCCACGTTGTCGCAAATTCGACTTTTGTTTATAAAAACTTACAACGTCGGAGAGAGGGGGCCGGGGGGTGAGTCAAGGACCATATTCCTTAACTTTACTCCCCGATACCTCTACCTCATGAAGCATTTTCGCTGGGTTTTCCTGTTGCTGCTGTTCTCTTCCTGCCAGTTCGGACGCATGGTGTATTACAATTTCGCCGATATCCGCGACTACCGGATCTTCCCGACGCGCGAACTGAAAGCAACAACACCCGCGTTCCATTTTGCTTCGGTGAACGACAGCACGAAACTGCTCGGCCGCGTGGCCTACCGCGGCGATACGCTCGATATAGACCGGTTCCTGAAGAAAAGCAATACCGTGGCTTTCCTGGTGATCAAGAACGATACGATCCGGTACGAAAATTATTTCAAGGGTTACGAGCAATCGTCGGTGGTGGCTTCTTTTTCCATGGCGAAATCGGTGACTTCGCTGCTGATCGGCTGCGCGATTTCCGACGGGTATATCAAATCGGTACAGCAGCCGGTAACGGATTTTATCCCAGAACTGCGCGAGGAATTCAAACAGGTGACGATCGAACATTTGCTGCAGATGACTTCGGGGCTGAAGTTCAACGAAGGATATATCAACCCGTTCAGCCACGTGTGTACGTTTTATTACGGCCGCAACCTGCGCGAGCATACGGAGAAACTGAAACTGAAATACGAACCCGGCACGGAATTCCGCTACACGAGCGGGAATACGCAATTGCTCGGACTCGTACTCGAACGCGCGCTGAAAAACAAAACGGTTACGCAATACTTCCAGGAAAAAATCTGGGGACCGCTCGGCATGGAGTATGACGCTTCCTGGAGCATCGACCAGAAAAAAGAAGGCATCGAAAAAACGTTCTGCTGCATCAACGCCCGTACACGCGATTTCGCCAAGATCGGGCGGCTCTGCCTGAATAACGGGAACTGGGATAATCAGCAGCTTGTGCCTTCCGACTGGATCGGGCAATCGACCAAAGCGACTACGGATAACGGCGGAGTGTGGTATTACCGCTACCAGTGGTGGATCGCATCGAAAACCGGCAGCGATTATTTCGCCGACGGGTTGCTCGGGCAGTACATTTACGTAAACCCGGAAAAGAACGTGGTGATCGTGCGTCTCGGCAAAAATCACGGCGGAGTTTACTGGAAACGGGTTTTCCAGGGTATTGCGAATTCGCTTTAACCCGGCCTGATAATTGCAGCACTTGCATTATGAAGCAAATCGTTTTATTTTTTCTGCTCTTTTTTCCCGCGGTCGTACCGGCTCAGAAATCGTATTTGCTTCATCTCACGGTGACGAAAATTTATCTCGGCGAAGATTCACTCGTTTTCAAAAAACCGGTGAGTAAATTTCTCACCTGCATCAACCGCAGCGATACTATCGAAGTTGGCACCATAAAAGGAACGCCCCTCGCGATGGTCATCGATATCCAGCGCGTGGTACAGAACAAGCAGGCGAAATACAAAATCGGTTACGCTTTTTTCAAGAAGGTTTTTGGCAAATGGGAACTGATCAAACATTTCGGTTATACCGATCGCTTCGATTTTGTGCAGGCAAGTCCCGACATGGAAAAGAAATCAGCGAAGAAAGAAGCCCGCGAGGAATATCATTGCCAGTTCGGCTACCCGAGCCAGTTCGAGGCGTATTTCAAATTAGACGTTTACAAAAAGTAGCCGGTATCTGCTGGTATTTCAGTCCGGCCTCGACTGCCGCTCGGTCAGACTAGTCAGTAGAATTTTAGCAAGTGGGAATAAAAAGAAAAACGATCTTGTCAGGTCGAGCAGTAGCCGAGGCCTGAACGAAACTCACATTTTCAACTCCAGGTTCGGATCCCAGAAAAGCTGTTTGAAGTTTATCACTTTATCATTCTTCACACGCACGCCTTCGTTTTCCAGCAGTTCCTGCATCATCATGGGTGTATGGAAATGATTTTTGCCCGTCAGCAATCCTTCGCGATTGACCACGCGGTGCGCGGGAACGGGGGAGTGGTGACTGTGCGAACTGTTCATCGCCCAGCCTACCATCCGAGACGATCCTTTGGTGCCGAGGTAATTTGCGATTGCCCCGTAAGTGGTTACGCGTCCGTAAGGCACAAGCCGAACGACTTCATAAACCATGTAAAAAAAATCGGTGTCGATCCTGCTTTTCATACGTTCCTTCCGGGTTCACTAAATTAACAAACCGGGAGGCTGTTTGACAAGGATGGGGCTCATTATAAGCGGATAGTTCTCAACCGCGAACTGTTCATTAAGCGCCGGAACTCAGAAATCGTAGCGGTAATAGTGCGGAATGTCCTTGTCGTCGCAGGCGGTCACTTCCAGGTCTTTGATAATGCCGTTGGCTACATCGTACACCCAGCCATGTACCTGGAGCGAGCGTTTTTCTTCCCAGGCTTCCTGCACGGAAGAAGTTTTGCAAAGGTTGTAAACCTGTTCGATCACGTTCAGTTCCACGAACCTGCGCTGGCGGGTTTTTTCGTCGGCAATAGCATCGAGTTCCTTGTTGTGCAAACGGTAAACGTCCTTGATATGCCGCAGCCAGTTGTCGATCAGGCCATAGTGCTGGTTCGTCATAGCCGCCACCACGCCGCCGCAACCGTAATGCCCGCAAACGATCACGTGTTTCACTTCGAGCACGCGGACTGCGTAATTGAGCACGCTGAGCATATTCATATCGCTGTGGACTACCATATTCGCGATGTTCCGGTGTACGAAAACTTCGCCCGGCCGGGCGCCGATAATCTCGTTGGCCGGTACGCGGCTGTCGGCGCAGCCGATCCATAAAAGCGGCGGAGACTGGCCGTGGGCAAGCTTGGTGAAAAATTCAGGATCTTCCTTGAGCTTGGCGGCAACCCATTCGCGGTTGTTTTTAAGCAGTATTTTATAGAAATCAGGCATGAGACAAAAGTACATAAAGCCGGGAAAGCCGGGTGGCGTATTTCAAGTCCTTCTGTAAAAGGAGGTTAAGTAAGATCAAAATAGCTTAATCCCCTGTTAACCCACCGATAATAAAGCAGGGGTAGTTTCGCAGGGTTAGATGCAGAGTTTAAAACAAGAACGTTACCGCATGCTTCTCGTCGATGACGATGAGCATATCCTCCTTTCCCTGAAAGGCATTTTTGAAGATGCCGGTTACGAGGTCGTCTGTGCCGAATCGGGCAGGGAAGCGATCGATATTGCCAAAAAGTTTCAGCCGCACCTGGTTATTCTCGATGTCATCATGCCCGGCATGGACGGAATCGAAGTATGTCACGAACTGCGCCAGGTAGCGACACTGCAAAAAACACTCATCGCATTTTATACGGCACGCGCGGAAGACTATTCGCAGATTGCGGGTTTTTCGGCCGGGGCCGACGATTACATTATCAAACCGCTCAAAGCCAACGTGCTCGTTTCGCGAATCAAGGCGCTGATCAAACGTTTTAAAGTGAAAGAGATCGCGCTCAATACCCAGGCCGGCCCCATCCGCATCGACCGGGAACGTTACCTTGTATTCAAGGACAATACGGAAATCATTCTCCCCCGCAAAGAATTCGAATTGCTGGCCCTGCTTCTTTCCACGCCGCGCAAAGTATTTACCCGCGACGAGATCTACCAGGAAATCTGGGGCGGACCTTTTGACGATAACAACCGCACAATCGATGTCCACGTGCGGAAACTCCGCGAAAAAATCGGCGACCAGTATATCAAAACGGTCAAAGGTATCGGGTACGGTTTCGAAGCCGCGTAGGTTTCGTTTCTCTTCGTCGACTTCATATTTCTGTCCCGGAACAAAATCTACCGCAGAGTCTTTGTTTTTTCTCTTCATAAACTCTGCGTTCCTGCGGTAAAGATTCCGCAATTCTGTACCCGGAATAAAATTTACCACGGAGCACAAAGAGCCACAGAGATTCCCATTTCCCTTGAAAGCTGAACGTTGAAAATTTGGCGTTGATCATTCTTCCCATTTGTAACACATACTAAAATCTAAAAGGCCCACCCTGTTTCCAGGATGGGCCTTTACTTTCAAGCGGTGGGGTTGACAACAGGAGGATTGTCAGTGGGAATTACCGCTTTTGCCTTATTTGCTTACTGCCATTTTCACAGTTTGCGTGAAGTTGCCGGCAGTGAGACGTACGAAGTAAATTCCTTCGCTGAAGTTCGTAACATCGAACGTGTACAGGTTGTTGCCGCGGCTCATGTTCACCTGCTCGTTCAGCATCAGTTTGCCTGCGAGATCGAATACGAGTACGTTCATTTCCGTTTGTTCCGAAAGGCTGATCGCCACGTTGGCGGTTTCTTCAGCCGGGTTCGGGTACAGGGTGATGTTGTTTTCTGTATTTTGCTCGATCACGCTTACCAGGTTCTGAACTACCGATGTAATGGTATCCGTGCAGCCGGAAGCGTTGGTAACGATCAGCGTAACAGTATATGTTCCGTTAGCCGTGTACACGTGGGCCGGGTTCTGTGCGGATGAAGTGGACAGGTCGCCGAAATCCCAGCTGTAAACGGTTGCGCCGCTCGAAGAACTGGTGAACATCACGGTTGATCCGTTCCATGCGTATGTAAATCCTGCAGTCGGTGCGGTGTTCATTGTAATCACCGTGTTTCCGGAAGCGCCTGATCCGTCGCAGGGATCAACGTTGGTTACCATCACGTAATATGTACCTGCGGCAGTTACCGTGTAGCTCTGTGAAGTAGCGCCTGCGATAGGACCGCTGAGATCGAACCACTGGTACGTTGCACCGGTTGACGAAGTGAGCATCGTGCTTCCGCCGGGGCAGAGTGCGTTACCGCCCGAAATCGAAACGGTGGGAGCGGGCGAAGAGCTTACAGAAACTGTCGTTGCACTTGAAGTAGCTGAGCAACCGTTACCGTCGGTGTAAGTAACCGAATACGTACCGCTGGCTGTTACGTTGATCGACTGTGTAGTTGCGCTGGTGCTCCACATATTGCCGCTGACCTGGCTGGAAGTAAGTGTTACGCTGTCGCCTGTGCAGAATGAAGTGGAACCGCTGGCCGAGATGGTCGGGGCAGATGGATTCGCATTGACTATAACAGCAACGGTATCTGCCGATGTGCAGCCGTTACCGTCGGTGTACGTTACACTGTAGCTTCCCGAAGAACTTACGGTGATGCTTTGTGTAGTGGAATTGTCATTCCACATATTGCCGGAAGCATAGCTCGAGGTAAGCATCACGTTTCCGCCGTTGCAGAAAGTAGTCGGGCCGTTGGCTGTGATTACCGGTGCAGCCGGAGTAGCGTTAACGGTTACCGTGATAGCGTTGGAAGTAGCGCTGCAGCCGCTTGCTGTTGTAACTGTGCAGCTGTATGTACCGCTTGTGCTCACAGTGATCATCTGCGTGGTTCCGCCGTTGCTCCAGGCGTAGGTTGCACCGCTTACAACGCCTGCATCAAGCGTTACGCTTCCGCCCTGGCAGAATGTAGTTCCTCCGCCGGCAACTGCAGTAACGGAAAATGCGTTGTTGATTGCAGCATTATAAGCCTGGTTCTGCGGATCCCATTCTGCCCAGCAGTCGGTCCAGTCGTTGCTGCCGTCGAAAGCGCCGCGGTAAGAAACCGGTGTGAAGAAAGAATTGGCAACATACGAATCGCTGAACGAAGCGCCGGTGAGCAGGGGTGAACCTGCAGCCAGCGTCAGGTCAGGTGAAGTGAGGCTCAGGTTATTTACCATCATCGAAGCCACCGTATTCATCGTTGCGTTGTTGAAACCGTTGGTGTAAAACCAGCCGGTGGAATTGGAAGGATTGCCGATGTTGAATGATCCGTTGGTATTGTTCGGATTTGCAGCGGTTGTGGCACCGAGCGTATCGGTCATCTCTACGAGTACGCTGTTTTTCCAGCGCAGATCGCCGTTGGTAGCATTGGCCTGCGTGGTGGAGGATTCGATAAGCAGACCTACCGGGTAACCTGCGAACACCGAGTTGAATGTGCTGGTGCGGGTATTCCGGCGCAGGTGCTGCGTACGTTTATAGTTGCTGTTGATTGTGCTGTTGAAGCAATACGGTCCGAAAATCGAAATGTTGGAAAAAACCGGCGAAGTGATCGGCGTGTTACCGGTTCCGGTAGCATCGTTATCCGATTCGAAACCGTTCGAACCCGACTGGTCGGCGATATTGGGATCACGCATGGAAACACCGAACTGGATTTTTCCGCTGTACCCGTTATCGGTATCGAAATCGTCATCCCATCCGCGGTATGCGATGATCCATTTGGCGTTTACTGTTCCGCCGAAGAATTCGTAAGAATCATCCCCGGAATACGAAACCTGGATGTGTTCGAGTACCGTTTTACGGCCTACACCTCCGCAGGTCAGCCCGTTGATTTCTGAGTTCGGCTGGAAAGCCACGCCGGGATATTCGATGCGTACGTAGCGCAGCACGCCGGAACTGTCGTCGTCGTTCGGTGTGGGACCGCCGCCGTAAACAGAACCTACACCGCCTTCGATTACGCCTTCACCCTGCTGGGTGCCAAGGCTTCCGTTGGCCGGCAGGTTAACCGATGCGCGTCCGCAGAGAATAAGTCCTCCCCAGTCGCCGTACGAACGCTGGCCCACCGATTTCTGTGAAGTGAATACAATAGGCTGATCAGCCGTTCCGTCGGCGATGATTTTCGCGTCGCGTTCGATGATCAGGGCGCCTTTGGAAACGAAATCACCTTTGATGATCGTTCCGGGCTGAATGGTCAGCGTTGCGCCCGCTTTAACGTAAACCCATCCGTTGAGGATGTAAATGTTGTTACTGGTCCAGGTTTCGCTGGCAGTGATGTTTCCCGACTTGATGATCTGTGCATCAAGACTGATAAGACCTGCCAGTATAAAACCACAGCTGAGTAAAAGCTTTTTCATTTGTCGTGTGGATTGTTTGTGTTTGTTTTTTTCTCACTAGTTAACGGCCCAAAAGTACCGGCGACTTATTACGAAGGAATTACTCCGGGTTTATGCTTGTGTTACCGGGGAGTAATGTGGAGTTAACAAGGAGAGCGGATTGGGGTGAGCAGGGAAAAGGCGAATAAACAAATTACTGTGTGGCGGAAAAACATATTGTAGTCATTGCGCAGCGAAGTAATCGCTCGCGAAGCGTATCGTTGCCCTTCGGAAGCGATTGCCGCGCTGCGTTGGATAGTCTTACAAATCAAAGTTGTTGCTTCACTTGCTCAATGCCCGACATTCGCGAGTCTGTTCATGCTCTGTCGGGTTGTTTTTCCGCTGCAAGTGGTTATTTCTTCCCGTAACGTTTCAGCCCGGTGCGGACTGCAAAACCCAGCGTAAAATACGTGCCGCGGTTGTAACGCTGCATCACCTGGTCGGTTTCGCGATCCAGGTCGCCGTTCTCATTAGCGTCCTGCAAAAGCAGGAAAGGAGCGTTCAGCATATCCTGGATACCGAGACGCGCTTCGATGTGTTTTTTCCTGCCGAATGTTTTGATAATCGTCAGGTCGAGATTGTGGCGCGGCATTTCCCATACTTCGGGAAGCCCGGGAATGCCGACGATTACCACGCGCGGGCCGACTACGTTATAAAGAATGTTCACCTGCAGGCCGATACTGTCGTTACGGTAATACAAACCGCCGTTGGCCATATAGGGCGACTGGCCCATCATCGGGCGTTTTTGCAGGTTGGCCTGCACGCCGGCAGTATCATCGGTCAGCGTAATTTCACTGAAAATGTAAGCGGCATTCGCCACGATGGTCAGATTTTTTATCAGGGGAATATCGAGGCTGTCCAGTTTTTTCCGCACTTCGATTTCCGCTCCGTAGCTGGTAGCTTCGGGTGCATTACCCCAGGTAAAGCTGCGCGTGCCGCCGGTACCCACGCCCGGGACGAAATAAATTTCGATCGGGTTGGTGAATTTTTTGTAGAACAATCCGAAGGTCACATTTTCGGTAGTCGACGGGTACAATTCCCAGCGCAGGTCGAAATTGTCGATCGTGGGCGTCTGCAGCGAATCGTTACCGACGTAAATGCTGTTGAAAGCGAAATCGTAAAACGTGAACGGTGCAATCTCCCGGAACTCGGGGCGGTTTACCGTCCGCCCGTAACCCGCGCGCACCAGCATTTTCTTGGTAAAATTATACGAGATATTTCCCGAAGGAAGAATACTCAGGATATCGTTTTTCACTTCCACCACTTCTTCATTGGCATTGTGACTGTTCAGTACCTGGATGTTTTTTTCCAGGCGTACGCCGCCCGTCAGCCTGATCTTTTCTTTGAGCATCGGGAAAACGCCCATGATATATCCTGCCGTAAGATTATTGGAAGCCTTGTACTGGTCGGATAATTTCGTATCCTCATCAATCACTACGCCCGTAGAATCGTCCGTGTTTTCAAATATTTCCGAGAGCGGTTTGTTCAGCATCGACCAGTCGAAGAAAAACACGTTGCTCGGGCGGTATCCGAGATTCCGTATGCCGAATACACGTTCTTTATTTTCATAGTACACGCCCGCCTTGATCGAAACCCAGTTTTTCGCGCTGTCGGTTTTTGCTGCATCCCAGAATTTGATCTTGTGTTCGAAGTTGACTACCCCGGACTGGATCGCTTCGTTCATGTCGATATAAATGCGGCCGAGGAAAGAAGGCGTGGCCTGGAAAGGCAGGTATAAATCATACGTCGGGAAACTGATCGTGTCAAAACTCCGGCTGTAACGTGCGCGTCTCCAGTCCGGCTCGTTGCGGGAAGCGGCGGAATAGCCTAAAGTCCAGTCGATCTTCGTACGATCTTCTTTGGTCGTGTCGCGGTTGAATTCATGAAATCCGCTGAGCTGCCCGGTATAAATGCTGCGTTCCATATAATGGTAGGAATACTCGCGGCGTGTCTCGCCGAATTCGATATTGCTTCCGCCGCGCAGGATCGTTTCATTATCACCGAGCTGGTTGAATACGTTTTTCAATTCGATTTTATGGCCGGCATTTTTTCCGAAACGGATGGAATTATTCTGCAGGATGCCCACACGCACACGGTTTACAAAAAAATCGTCCGAATAATCGAATACGGTGTCGCTCTCCTGCGTCAGCATATTATATGTATTATAATCGAGCCGTTCCGAATTGTAAAACTGCCGTGTATTCGAATAATTGATCGCGGTGATATTCCCGAGCTGGAATTTCTGTTTTCCTTTTGCACTGTCGATCGGGCTGAAGCGGTTCATCATCACAATGCTGAAACGTTTGTCGATCGGCGCTTCCCTGGTTTCGTATTCCCAGTCGTTGCGGAGCGTGTTCGTGACTTCTTCTCCTTTGCCGGGATTGGCGATCAGGTATTCGCGTACATTTTCCGGGAAACCGTCCGGCAGTTCGCGGTACCCGTTATCAAATCCCATCCAGTCGGTAGTAGAACCCTTGTTCATTTTGAATTCCTGGAACGTAGTACCGGAACGGACTCCTGTGCCGAGGCTCACGGCGATGCTGCTGCTGTCGGGAATATTCTGCGTAAAAATTTTGATCGCTCCGCCCGAAAATTCACCCGGCAGATCGGGTGAAGGTGATTTGTAAATCATAAACCGGTCGATCAAACCGCTCGGGATAAGATCGAAGGAAAATACTTTCACATCCGATTCCACCGAAGGCGCAAGCACATTATTCAGCATCACGGCATTGTAACGTTCGCTCAAACCGCGGACAACCACGAAACGGTTATCGACCACCGTTACACCCGGGATGAGTTTGGCTACATCGGCCGCCGATTGCGCGTTGGTTCCGGCAATCGTCGCTTTCGACACCACGTTCACCACCTGGTCGGCTTCTTTCATGGTTTTATTGTCGGCGGCGATCGTGTTCTTCGGCGCTTCCGCGATGATTTCCACGTACTCGTTCCCGAGCACATCGCTCGGCGCCACTTCCATATTGAGGTCGACGCGCGTCGGTTTCCCGGCTTCCACTTTGACGGTTTCGATGATGATCGTTTTATACGAGAGCATGCTGAAACGCAATTTGTACGTGCCCGGCGTAATGCCGCGGATCGTATATTTTCCGTCAAAATCGGTAAGCGTGCCGATCGTCGTCCCTTCGATCTGCACGCGGGCCCCGATCATAATATCATTATAAGTTTTATCCATCACCGTGCCCGTGATGGAACCTGTCTGGGAAAAGCCGATCTTTGTAAAAAGGAAAAGCAGGGTAATTATCGCAATACGCATACGGGTGTTTTTTATCAGCTGCAAAAATCCGCTTGCCTTGTGATGCAGGGATTAATGCAAGATTACCTTGGCGTTAACTGTGAATTTCGGCGTCTTGTTAATATTAAATTAACATACTAATAACGTGTTCCTTGTATGCCGCAGGTACCTTTGACAAAATATTAATTGAAACACAATGTCTGCAAACGATTATAAGATTCTGCTGGTTGACGATGAGCAAGACATTCTTGAATTTCTGAGTTACAATCTTCGCAAAGAAGGATACGAGGTAAGCACCGCTTTAAGCGGAAAAGAAGCGCTCGATCTCGCCCGCAAAGAAATTCCGCACCTTGTTCTGCTCGACGTAATGATGCCTGGCCTCGACGGTATCGAAGTATGCCGCGAAATGCGCCAGATCAAAGGCATGGAAGACGTGATCATCGCATTCCTTACCGCGCGAAGCGAAGATTATTCGCATATCGCAGGATTTGACGCCGGCGCCGATGACTATATCAACAAGCCCATCAAGCCGCGTGTGCTGATGAGCCGCATCAAAGCCCTGCTCCGCCGTTTCCCGAGCGGGAAAGACGGGCAGGAGATGCACATGGGCGATATCAAAATAGATCGCGAAAGTTACCTGGTCATCAAAGGCGACAGTGAAATCAATCTCCCGAGAAAAGAATTCGAACTGCTTTCGCTGCTGGCTTCCAAACCCGGCAAAGTGTTTACACGGGAAGAAATTCTGAACAGGGTCTGGGGCGGCGATGTGGTTGTCGGCGACCGGACCATCGACGTGCATATCCGCAAACTCCGTGAAAAAATCGGCGAAGATTATATCAAAACGGTCAAGGGAGTAGGGTACAAATTCGAGTTCTGATTTTTCAGCCCGGGCGGGATTTAAAATGTCAACGTGTTTTCCTGTTCACTTCGGATTTTAGCGTTTTACATTTGAAATTTTGCATTTTACATTGGGCACATCTTTGAACACACTACTCCCCATTCACCACTCCCTTTTATTTAAGCCATACCGGAAAACGGTTCACCATACAGGGCGATTCCCTAAATTCGTTGTCGGGAAAACGCGATGAAAAACTCCACACCCAAACAGGTCGCTTTAATTGTAGCGTTGCTGCTGAGCGGTTTTACGTTCATACTGGTAGCCCTGGCGACTTATCTTTTTGCGCATACTTCGTGGCTGGCCGCTGTATTTTCCTCGCTGGCCGTTGGCCTCTGCAGCTACTTTGTCGTGCTGTTGTATATCCGGCGGTTTATCCTCAGCAGGATTCACGTCATTTACCGCACCATCAGCGATTTTAAATTCGGCAGCGGAAACGATCCGGTGCAGCATCTCGGGCAGAGCGAGGACCTGCTGATGAAAGTGCAGCGCGATGTGACGGACTGGGCCAGGGGCCAGGCTTCCGAGATCGAGAACCTGAAGAAACTCGAAAACTACCGCCGCGAATTTCTTGCCAATGTTTCGCACGAGCTGAAAACGCCGATATTCAATATTCAGGGATATGTGATGACTTTGCTCGACGGCGGGCTGGAAGACGAAACCATCAACCGCAATTACCTGCAGCGCGCGGAAAAAAGCGTGGAGCGGATGATCAACATCATCGACGATCTTGAAGCCATTTCACGCCTGGAATCCGGGGAACTCAGCCTCGACAAATCCGTTTTCGATATCGCGGAACTCGCGCGCGACCTTTTTGAATCGCAGGACCTGAAAGCCGCGAAGAAAAGGATCAAGCTCCGTTTCCGGGAAGAATCCAAACGCCCCGTCCGTGTGAATGCGGACAAGAACCTGATCCGCCAGGTGCTCACCAACCTGATCGTCAATTCCATCAAATACGGCCGTGAAGACGGTGAAACGGAAATCCGTTTCTACGACATGGATGAAAACCTGCTGGTGGAAGTGGCCGACAACGGTATCGGGATTATGAAAGATCATCTTCCCCGCCTGTTCGAGCGTTTTTACCGCGTGGACAAAGGCCGTTCGCGCGAAGAAGGCGGAACGGGTCTCGGGCTGGCCATCGTGAAGCATATCATCGAGGCGCACGGGCATACCATCAACGTGCGGAGTACGGAAGGCGTAGGTTCCACGTTCTCGTTTACGCTGACTAAGGCCTGAAACGCCGTACCGGCAAGCTTTGAGCTGACTCCAAATAATAAATAAAAAACGATTTCGCCGCCTGCAGATTCCGGCTTATTTTAACGCTGAAGTTCATATAACCGAACAGGTATGCCCAAAAAAGGAACCGATGATCTTTTCCGTCTCATCCGTTCGCTGAGCGCCACGGAGAAAGCGTATTTCCGGAAATTCGCCGAACGCCATGTGATCGGTGAAAAAAATCACTACCTGAAGCTTTTCGCTGCGATAGAAAAGCAGAAAGTGTACGATGAAAAAAAACTGCTCCGGGATGAAAAATACATCCGGGAACTTCCGTATCTCAAAAATTACCTCTCCGATATCATCCTGCGTGCGATGCAGGCTTACCGCATTGACGAAACGGTGGAAAACAAAATTCACCGGGTCATCGGGCAGGTGGAATTCCTGTTCTCGAAAGGGCTCTACGATCTTTGTGAGAAACAAATCCGCAAAGGCAAAAAACTCTGCGAGCAGCACGAAAACAACATCTACAAAATCAAGCTGCTGTATTTCGAAGGCAGTATCCGTATGCGGGATTCCAGCATCATCCGCGAAACAAAACCCGGCGCGATCGATCATGAAATACTGGACCTGCTCGAAGCCGAAAAAAACATCATCCTTTATCTTGACCTGCAGCGCCGTTTATTCGCACTCATGCACGAAAAAGGATATTCAAAAAATTCGTCCGAACGGAAAAAGTTCGACACCATTATGAGCGATCCTTTGCTGGCCGATGAAAAAAAAGCGATCGGCTTCAATTCGAGATCCATTTTCTATAATATATGGGCTTCTTATTCCAGTTTCATCTATGATTATCCGAACCTGTATACTTATTGCAAAAAACACCTCGCGCTCCGGCGTGCAGAATTCCGCCGGCTGGGAAATGCGGACAAGTACATCAAGTCCCTGTCGAATTTTTACGTCGCCTGTTTCAACCTGAAACGTTACGGGGAATGTGAAAAACTGCTCCAGGAAATGCGGCGGCTGCCCATCAAGTCGAAAGACGACGAAATCATGGTGTATTCCCGTTACCTGCACAACGCGCTGAATCTTTATCTCGCCGAAGCGGATTTTGCCAAAGGAGAACGCCTCGCCGAAACCGAGTGGCCGCGTTTCGAAGCGCTGAAAGAACGGATGGATCCGCGTTACAAAATCAATATCCTGTTCAAAACCGTTCATTTCAGTTTCATCACGGGGAATTATAAAAAAAGCATCCTGCTGATCAACGAACTGCTGACCGACGACCTGAAAAAAATAATGCCTTCGCTTTATATGCACACCCTCGTGCTGAAAGTGCTGCTGCATTACGAAATGGGGCACGACGACGTGCTGCCGCACCAGGTCCGCGCGCTTCAGCGGCACGCGGGAAAAGCGGGAACCGGGAATATTTTCGAGTACATCATCATCAATTGCTTTAATGATATGATCCTGAAAAATATACCGGAAGAAAAAACCATGCGCACTGCGGCGGAAAAACTGGGAACGGCTTTCGGTGATCCTGTTTACCGGGAAAATATTTTTCACTCCTTCGATTATCTTTCCTGGATCGAGAGTAAAATAAACGGCCGGTCTTTCGCCGGCATCCTTCGTGAAAAAGCCCTTGCGGGCTGATCTGATTTCCGTTCGGGAACGGTCCTTTCCCGGTCAGGCAGATATCGTACTTTTGAAAAAACCAATCAAACCTGTCCCGGGATGAAAAAATTTTTACTCGTATTGCCTCAGCATAAACAGGATCCCGCCCGCGCCGCCGCTATGAACCAGGTCGCTTCACAGGCCCGCGCCTGGCTCGAAGCGCACCCGGAAACCAGGCAGCAGCAGAACCGTACATCGGTCCCGCTGCTTACCATACCGACTGTGGTACACGTGCTTTATAAAAACGCAACACAGAATATCAGCGACCAGCAGGTGTATTCACAGATCGCTTCGCTGAACGCAGATTATCGTCGCCTGAATGCGGATACGGTAAACACACTCCCCGTTTTTGATACGCTTGCTGCGGATATTGAAATCGAATTCTGCCTCGCTACGGTTGATCCGCAGGGAAACCCAACGAACGGGATTACACGGACTTCCACAGCCGGCGGCCAGCTTTTCGGCTATTTCAGTCCGCTGGGCGAGGATGCGAAATTCGATTCTACCGGCGGAAAAACCGCCTGGCCTACGGACAAATACCTCAACCTGTGGGTATGCGAACTTTTCCCCGGCCTGCTGGGTTATGCGCAGTTCCCGGGTGATGCAGCCAGTACCGACGGCGTAGTGATTACCTACACCGCTTTCGGAACGCTGGGAACCGTTACCGCGCCGAGCACACGCGGCCGAACAGCCTCGCATGAAGTCGGGCACTGGATGGGTTTGTTCCACATCTGGGGCGACGATTCGGATTGCACAACCGGCTCCGATTCGATCGCGGATACGCCGAATGCCAGCAGCCAGTCGCAAAGCGACTGCCAGCTTTCGCTGAACAGTTGTTCGAATGAAGATCCCTGGTGGGGCGTGATCGATCCGCCGGACAACGTGCAGAACTATATGGATTACTCAAACGACAGCTGCATGAACATGTTCACGCTCGGGCAGAAAGCGCGTATGCATTCTTTCCTTTACGGCGACCCGCGGCGCGCGGCGCTGTTCACTTCCAATGGCGGATGCAACCCGGTGCTGGTGAAAAACAATACATTCGATAATTACTTCAGCGTGTATCCGAATCCTTCGGACGGCATCATGAACGTTTCGTATTTCGGCACGTTCAGCCCGGAGATGCACGTTACGCTGTTCGACAACATGGGTCGGCAGGTTCGTGCGTGGGCTGCGCAGGAATACATCTACACGCTCGACATGGGCGGATTGCCTTCGGGAATTTATTTCCTCCGCTTCCAGGGGGAAGGCGGGGTGGGAGTAAAAAAGATTACGTTACAATAGGGCGATTCAATGAATCGCCCATACGTAACGCGATCCGGGTAACGAATTCCCTTGTAACGATGACTTGTATGGGCGATTCACCGAATCGCCCAATAGTAACGATTACTGAATCGCCCTTATTGAAATGCCAAGCTCTTTCAACTGCTTCTCATCAATCACCGAAGGCGAATCGATCATCACATCGCGGCCGGAATTATTTTTCGGGAAAGCGATGAAATCGCGGATTCCGTCCGCGCCGCCGAATAAAGAGCAAAGCCGGTCGAAACCGAAAGCGATCCCACCGTGCGGAGGCGCGCCGAATTCAAACGCGTTCATCAGGAAACCGAACTGCGCCTGGGCTTCTTCGGGACTGAAGCCGAGCACCGAGAACATTTTTCCCTGGAGGTCTTTATCGAAAATCCGGATCGAACCGCCGCCCACTTCCACGCCGTTGATCACTATATCGTACGCATTGGCGCGGATCTCACCGTATTGCGCCGGGTTGTCCAGTTTGGCCATATCTTCCGGCAGGGGCGAGGTGAACGGATGGTGCATCGCGAACCAGCGGGCATGTTCTTCGTTGTATTCGAGCAAAGGAAAATCGAGAACCCAGAGGCAGGAGAATTTATTTTTATCACGCAGGCCGAGCCGCTCGCCCATTTCGAGACGAAGTTCGCTCAGCGCTTTGCGCGTTTTACCGGTTGGTCCGGCCAGCAGGAGCATGAGGTCGCCTTTTTCCGCGCCAAATGCCGCCGCCCAGTTTTTCAATTCTTCTTCGTTATAAAATTTATCGACGGATGATTTAAGTGTTCCGTCTTCATTATAACGCACATACACCAGGCCGGTGGCGCCCACCTGCGGACGTTTTACAAACTCGGTCAGTTCATCGATCTGTTTCCGGCTGAAGGAAGCGGCGCCTTTCGCACAAATGCCGGCGACGAATTCCGCATCGTCGAAAACTTTAAATCCTTTGTTTTTTACGACGCCGTTCAGCTCGACGAATTTCATTTCGAAACGCGTATCAGGTTTGTCGTTGCCGTAAAATTTCATGGCGTCCGCGTAAGTTATCCGCGGCATTCCTGCGATGTCCAGGCCTTTTACTGTTTTGAACAGGTGGCATGCAAGCGCTTCGAACATCTGCAGGATATCTTCCTGTTCCACGAAACTCATCTCGCAGTCAATCTGCGTGAATTCGGGCTGGCGGTCGGCGCGCAGGTCTTCGTCGCGGAAACATTTTACGATCTGGAAATAACGGTCGAGACCCGCTACCATGAGCAGTTGCTTGAAGGTTTGCGGACTCTGCGGCAGCGCGTAAAACTGGCCGGGGTTCATGCGCGAAGGCACGATGAAATCGCGGGCGCCTTCGGGCGTACTTTTGATCAGCACCGGCGTTTCCACTTCCACGAAATTTTCCTTACTGAGGAAAGTCCGTGTTTCCTGCGCCATGCGATGACGCAGCAGCAGGCTCTCGCGAACCGGGTTGCGGCGGATATCGAGGTACCGGTATTTCATGCGGAGATCGTCGCCGCCGTCGGTATTGTCTTCGATGGTGAACGGCGGCGTCTGCGCTTTGTTCAGCACTTTCAGCTCGTCGGCAATGATTTCGATATCGCCGGTAGGCATATTTTTATTCTTGCTTTCGCGTTCGCGCACAGTTCCGCTCACCCGTACCACGAACTCGCGGCCCAGCTGCACAGCCTGTTCGAAAAGCCCGGCATTCGCCGATTTATCGAAGGTGAGCTGCGTAAGGCCGTAACGGTCGCGCAAAACAACAAAAGCCAGTCCGCCTGTTTCGCGGGTATATTGCACCCATCCGCAAAGGGAAACTTTTTGCCCGGTGTGATTCATGCGGAGTTCGCCGCAATGGTGTGTACGAAGCATAATCTATAGGTATTGAAATGGAGAGCGAAGTTAAGAACTTGGCGTTAAAGAGGCTGTTAGGAAATTATCCTTCCGGCTTACAGTGCGCTTTTTTTGCCCATATTTCGTTGCTTTTTTCACCCGTAGCCGCCTGCTACTTGTTCAAAAAGCGCCCCTGCCTCCGCCGTAGCGGCTACGCGCAGGCAGGTCATCCGGACAAAAAAATCATCCCTGTAATTCCGAAAAACAAATTCCTAACAGCCTCAAAGAACGATTTACCAGTGAAGGGCCGCGCCGGTTGCCATTTATCCCAAACCGGCCGAATGTGACTTTTGTTACATTTTAATCCATCCCGATTCCATTATTTTGCGTGAATCAGCCATGAACCCATGAAGAAAAACCTGTTTGCGGCCCTGCTCGCCGTTTTATCCTTTCAGCAATACCGGGCACAAAACCCGCTTGCGATACCGGATACATTGAGCGGTACGAATTTCAACCTCAGCATTTACGACACGTCGCATGTTTTTTATCCGAATTTCACTACGCAGACATTCGGCATAAACGCAGGCTACCTCGGACCTACGTTATTCTTCAACCGGGGCGATTCCGTCGAGATCACCGTAAACAATATGCTGAGCGATACGACGACCATCCACTGGCACGGCCTGCACGTTGCGTCGTATAACGACGGAGGTCCGCACACGTATATTCTTCCTTCGTCAGGCTGGAACCCGAAATTCAAAATCCGCGATTGTGCATCGACATTCTGGTATCATCCGCACCTGCACATGAAGACAAACCTGCATGCCACGAAAGGCGCAGCCGGGATGATCATCGTGCGCGACAGTGCGGAAGCCGCTCTTGTTCTGCCGAGGAAATACGGGACCGACGATTTTCCGCTCGTCCTGCAGTCCAAACATTTTGATGCGGCCAAACAGATCGTTACCGAAACGGCTTACGACAGCGTGATGATGGTAAACGGAACGATCGATCCGTACCTGCAGGTTCCGGCGCAGGTGGTCCGCTTCCGTTTGCTGAATGCGTCGAGCGAAAGAGTTTACAACTGCGGCTTGCAGGGCAACATGGTTTTTTACCAGGTCGGTTCGGACGGAGGTTTGCTTGCTGCGCCGGTTTCCATGACGCGGCTGCGGCTGGCCCCGGGCGAACGGGCGGAGATACTCGTTGATTTCAGCGGACTGAACGGGCAGAACATCAACCTGCTCAGTTTCAGTTCCGAATTTCCGAACGGGTATTACGGTTCTGCCAACCCGGCCGCCATGGGTAACGGAACGATTGCCGGGTATTCGGCCAATGCACTCAACGGCGCGGATTTCAATATCATGCAGTTCCAGGTTGTGGCGTCCACCGCAAACCCGGTAACGACAATTCCTGTGTCGCTGGTCACTGTTACTCCGCTCAGTTCTTCTTCCTCGGTGCAATCGCGCACGCTCACATTTGAACCGCAGAATATGGGCCCGAGCCAGATGTTAAACGGCCCTTTCGAGATCAACAATGCGACGTTTATGATGAACGTGATCAATTACACGATACCATTCGGCAATATTGAAACCTGGACGCTTTCGAATCAAACGGCCATCGCGCATCCTTTTCATATCCATGATGTGCAGTTTTATATCCTGGACATCAATGGTTCGGCTCCGCCGGCAAACCAGCAGGGCAGGAAAGATGTGGTGCTCGTTCCGGCACAGCAGACCGTGACGTTCATTACCCAATTCGACGATTTCTGCGATTCGGTTCCGTACATGTATCACTGCCACATGCTTCCGCATGAAGATGACGGCATGATGGGGCAGTTCATCGTCTCCTGTCCTTCCGTTTCAACGGGACCCGAACAGGTGGAGGCGGATGCCCTGGTCATTTTTCCGAACCCGGCCACGGATGGTCATTTCATCCTGCAGGGCGAAGCAGTCGGCCGGATCGAACGCATTGCCGTGAGCGATATCTCCGGGAGAATTGTTTATGCTTCGCCTGTCCAGGCAGGCAATACATACGAACTTCATTTCGGCAACCTGCCGTCCGGGTTATACACGGTTCATATGACAGGACCGGATTTTATACAGCACAGGAAGATCCAGCTTATCCGCTGATTTCATCCGGTGGATGCGGGAAGGGAAAGGGAAGAGCGTAAAGTTCTTCCCTTTTTGCATGCATCGGGGTTCCGCGGCCCGTGAAAAAAGTAACGGCAGTTTGCTTATCTTCATCAGCAAAAGCAGGTAAACTGGTTTGAAAAAATAACACATGGCTTCCCTGGTTATCAAATGGATTATCGTGGTGCTTTCCTTCGTCAACGCCGGTTATATGGCGTACGACGGAACGCGCGCGCTGGTTACGGGTGATTATCTCCGCCCGTCGTCGGGTGAATATGCCGGGCAACTCGGTCCCTGGACAAAAGTCGTGACGAAAATCGGTATCGATCCGATGTCCACGCTCATGAAAAGCATTTTTGTTTTTTTCGGGCTGGCGGGAATTTTTGTGACGGTTTGTTTTGTGCTGAACATTTCCTGGTCGTGGAAGGCGATGCTCGTGTTTAATATCTGTTCTTCCTGGAATCTTTTTTTCGGAACGGCGAGCAGCGTGGTGCAGATTATTTTACTCGTGATCCTGAAATTCATTTCCTGAGATAAAAACATAGCGATAACTAAAATAATTTTGTCGGGAGAAAACATCCGGGCTTTTTTCTTGTTATAGATATTCTCCACGGAGAAATGGCATGAAAATTTTTGATTTTATTTTTTCGGTTATCGGCTGGTTGCAGATTGCAGTATCGCCTTTCCTGATTGGCTCCGCCGTCGGCGGAGTAGTTTACTTCTCTGATCCGGGAACAATGCGGCTGGTTATCGGCATCGTTATCGCCGCACTGGGATTGGTTATCGGGGCCGTATGGGCGACACGTGTCTGGAAAAAAAGGGGTACCGTGGAATTTCTTTCGCGCGCAAACCGTTCATCAGATACTGATCCGACGGAATAACTGGATTAGCGAATTGCGAATGCCGAATTGCGAATGCCGAATTGTGAAGTGCATTTTTCCAAGACAGACACTTCGGCATTCGCAATTCGGCATTCGCAATTTTCCCGGTTCAAAATTCGACGGGGCGGTAATCGTTGTCTTCCGTTTTCCTTCTTTCGAGCGAATGATGTACGGCTTCGTTCACCCCGCTTCCCCGCTGGCGGTTGAGTACCCGGAACGGTTTGTAAATAAGCGTCCGCGAGTTCCGCAGTTCGCCCAGGTGATTATCGTGGCTGTGCTTTTTGATATAATCGGCGTCGAAAGCCAGTCCGCACGATTCCGCTTTTTCAATCATCCATTCCAGCGCAAGGTCACTCAGCCCGGTATCCTGGTACCCGCCGCCCACGTTGGAATGCGAGCCGGCAAACCAAACCTGTTCGATATGCTGTTTGACATTATTGGCCGGATCTTTTGCAAAACGCGTTTGCTGCCACAAGGAGGGTGCGAAAAGCAGGCGTTTTTCATCGGCGGCCAGTGCGTGAAAAGCATATTTCACTCCTGAATTCAATTCTACATCATGAAACGTGTTGCGGTGAAAAACCCGGTTCAGGAGCCTGCCGAGACCGGGAAGCGGAAGTCCAAGTGCACCGACGGTATCCCATACGCCGATAAACTTCACGTCTGAATTCCCCTCATGCGTATGTGAAAATGTTTTTCGGAATTCTTTGGCCGCTTCGCCGCTCGGGTGCGCTTTGGAATCCCGGCCGCGGTATAATTTGTACGCATCTTCTGTTTTTTTTACCGCATATTCTCTCTTCAGTATTCCGCAATTCCAGATCAGCCCGCTTACACTTCGCGCCGTATAAGCGCCGCGGCTGAAACCGAGCAGGAATATTTCGTCGCCGGGTTGATAATACCGGCAGATAAACCCGTACGCTTCCTTGATATTTTTCGAAATCCCCGAACCGGTCATGCCGCAGAGCACCCGGAATGCCCCGGTACCGACGCCCTGGTCGTAGTAGGCTTTTTGCAGCATCCCGTCGGACGAAACGCCTTTCAGGGCATGATAGAATTTATAAACGTTACTCGGGCTTTCTGTTCCCCGGTCGCTTTCACGCGGTTCATTCCAGGTTCCGTCGCAGCAAATGATAATTCGTTTCGGCATCGGGTTGCGGGTTTATTTTATTTGAAAAATACGAAAGCCGCTCCCTTGTTTCCAAAGAAACGGCTGAATATTTTTCAACGAATGTATAGAACGTTTAAAATTCCTCCGGAGAATGTTTTACAGGAAAGTTTCCACTACACGTCGGAATAGTTTTTACGAAGCGGCAGGAGGCAGTCGGCAGGAGGCAGGAGGCAGTTTTGGTATTACAGGGATGTTCCTGGGAAATCCAGGCAACATGCGAAGCGCACTACGTTGACTGCCTCCTGCCGCTTAACGAGTGACTATTCCGACATTAACGATGCTTCATTTGTAAAAGGTACGCGGAGGATCCCGATAGCTATTTCACCGAAGTAAACTTCAGTTCCGTTCTCCTGTTGCGTTGGCGGCCTTCGGGCGTGGCGTTGGTGGCTACCGGGACAGCGTCGCCGTATCCTTTGTAGCTGAGGCGGCTTGCGGGAATACCGTTGGTGATGAGGTAATCCATCACGGATTTTGCCCGGTTATTCGAAAGCACGAGGTTGTCTTTTTTATTGCCGATGCTGTCCGTATGTCCGCCGAGTTCTCCCTTCACCAACGGGTTAGCATTGAGGAAAGCGACCAGTTTATTCAGCTCCGCTTTGGATTCCGGTTTCAGGTCGTATTTCCCCGTTTCGAAAAAAACGTTGTTCAGCGTAAGGATCACGTCGTTCAGGATCGGCTGCAAAGGCACATCGCGCTGCACGGGTTTGAAACTGTCCGGCGATTCTTTCAGCATGAACGATTCCGAATAAAAAACGTAGCCGGGACGCGAAACGTTCAGTGCGTAATTTTTATTCGCCGGAACACAAACCAGGAATTCGCCGGTGATTTCATCCGACATCGAAGCGACAACGGTTTTTCCCGTCGCCAGGTCGATAAGTTCGAATGCGGCGGCCAGCGGTTTTTTCGTTTTTGCATCGTACACTTTCCCTTTCATGTACGTTACCTGCGTGGCGCGTGCGGGTTCGGGCAGAAGGAATTCGTACAGGTCTTCACAGCCCAGCGTGCCGGCGCGGTCGGAAGAGAAATAGGCCATATTCCCTTTGCCGTTCACGATCATGCCGCTTTCATCTTTAAACGTATTGATCGGAAAACCGAGGTTTTGCGGAACGCCCCAGCTGCCGTCTTCTTTCCGGTGCGAAACGAAAAGATCGAGCCCGCCCATGCCGGGATGTCCTTTCGACGCGAAATACAAAGTCATGTTGTCCGGGTGAATGAAAACCGCTTCTTCCCGGTTCGGCGTATTGATCACCGGTCCGAGGTTCACCACTTCTCCCCATTCGCCCTGGTCGGTCAGCGCGCACATCCAGATATCGCCGTCGCCCTCGCCGCCTTTGCGGTTGCTTACGAAATAAAGCGTGCGCCCGTCGGAAGAAAACGAAGGTTGCGACTCCCAGTATTCCGAATTGATCTTGCGCCCGAGGTTCACCGGGTTCGACCAGTTTTTCCCTTTGCGCTCGGAATAAAAAAGATCGCAGCTTCCGAAACCGCGGCGTCCTTCGCCATAGTCGTTATAATCCGCACAGGCGGTGAAGAATAAAAACCGTCCGTCGGGTGAAAGGCTTGGTGCGCCTTCGTTCCGCGGTGTGTTGATCGGGCTGCCGATGCTCATCGACGGAGTCCAGCTGCCGTCGGCTTTACGCGTACTCACAAAAAAATCTTCCTGGTTGTCCAGGATGTTTCCCGTCTGCACGCGCTTGTTCCGGGTGAAAAGAAATGTAGCGTCATCGGCGGTTACGCCGGGAAAATATTCGCAATCCGCCGTGTTGATGGCCGCTCCCATATTTTTCGGATCGAAAGGAACCGGTTTCTTCATGGACTCGATCGCGAAGCTGCAATTTTTCAGACCGGCCTCGGCTTTTTTAGCGTATTCGGAATTTCCGTTGCCTTTGCGGTATTCCTGGAAGGACTTATAATGCGCCAGCGCGTCTTCGTAACGTCCCAGTTTGTATTCCTCTTCGGCGCAGGTCACGAAACTGTTCGGAAAAAATCCCGGGTTGATTTCAAATGCTTTTTTGAATTCGTTGATTGCCAGTTGTTTTTCGCCCATCTGCACGTACAGGTCCCCGAGAACCAGGTACGGTTCAACGAAAACAGGATCGGCTTTTTTGGCTTTGTTCAGCACATCGATGCCTTTGTCGAGCTGCCGTTTGGCCAGCAGGTCCATGCCTTCGGTGTACAGTTTCTCCGCTTTCTTGTTCGTGGTGCTCACGGGAGGCTGCGCCTGTGCGGGAACTTTGCACGAAAGGATCAGCAGGACGAGGAAAAGGCCGGTGATATATTTCATAGACAGTATAATGCGTTTAGCGGGTAAAAGTTACTATGGAATGTTCATATACTTATGCGTTTGCAGCGACACGTTCCATTGCGGGTGCTGCATGATGTAACCGGTGATGAGCGGCATCATTTCTTTCGAGCGGCTCCATTCGGGCTGAAGAAACAAAAGACAGTTTTTACCCACCTTCGCCGCTTCCTGTTCCGCCCATTCGAAATCGGATTTGTTGTAAACGATCATTTTCAGTTCGTGCGCGCGGGCATAGTTGGCGGGATCGGGCAGGCTTGTTTTTTTCGGCGAAAGACAGATCCAGTCCCAGTTTCCCGTCAGCGGATATGCGCCCGAAGTTTCGACGAAAGTCTGCACGCCCTGTTTTTTCAACTCTTCCGTGAGGTAATGCAAATTATAGGCCGAAGGTTCCCCCCCGGTGATCACGACCGCTTTGGCCGGGTATTTCAGCGCATTTTTAACGATTTCATCAGCAGGCGTAAGCGGGTGCAGGTCGGCATCCCAGCTCTCTTTTACGTCGCACCAGTGGCAACCCACATCGCAGCCGCCGAGCCGGATAAAATAGGCCGCTTTGCCGCTGTGATATCCTTCGCCCTGGATGGTGTAAAATTCCTCCATCAGGGGCAGGAGCAGACCGCGGTTCAGCAGTTCCTGCTGCTCGTCGCTGAGTGATGAAGGCGTTACGTTCCCGGTGTATTTCACTTTGGCAAAGGTAAGCAATAGCCTTTCGGAATCGCTCTATGTATGCTGATTTGAAAATGAACCAATTTGAAAATGGAGAAGATGGCCACGCGATAAATCATTTTTAAATCAATTCCGTTGGTGATGGTCATTTTCAAATCGGTTCATTTTCAAATTGAGTCATCATTTATATGAGACCTTTCCGCGAACCTGATTTTAAAACGAGGCTATTGATTAACTTTGCTTCCCTTAAGCATAAGCAGAAACAATGAAAATCTCCTGGAACTGGCTCAACGAATACCTCGGAACGGAAACTGATCCCGGGGAAACGGCGGCATTGCTCACCAACTGCGGACTCGAAGTGGAAAGCGTCGAAACGGTGGAAACCATCCGCGGCGGGCTGCGCGGTCTTGTGATCGGTGAAGTAAAGGAATGCAGCAAGCACCCGAATGCCGATAAACTTTCGCTGGCCAAAGTGGACGTGGGCGGAGAAAACCTGCTGAGCATCGTGTGCGGAGCGCCGAACGTTGCCGCCGGGCAGAAAGTAGTTGTAGCCACTGTCGGAACAACGGTTCACCCGGTTACCGGCGAGCCGTTCGAAATAAAAAAATCCAAAATACGCGGCGAGCTTTCCGAAGGCATGATCTGCGCCGAAGACGAGATCGGCCTCGGTGAATCGCATGCCGGCATCATGGTGCTGGATGCAAACGCGAAAGTGGGCATGACGGCGGCGGACTATTTCTCCGTGAAAAACGACTCCGTCCTGGAAATCGGCCTGACGCCCAACCGTGCCGACGCCGCTTCACATTACGGCGCGGCCCGCGACCTGGCGGCCGTCCGTTTTTCCAACGCCCTGCAAACCGATCCGCTCGCTGAATTCCAGCCCGCAAAATTGCCTCCCGCATCCGCTTTCGAAGAAGATCTTCCGCAAAGTCCGCTTACCGTGGAACTCGAAAATCCCGAAGCCTGCCTGCGTTACGCGGGTGTGCTCATCGGCGGAATCGAAGTAAAACCTTCGCCGGAATGGCTGCAGCAGAAACTCGCTGCAATCGGCGTGCGCCCGATCAACAACGTGGTGGACGTTACCAATTACGTCCTGCATGAACTCGGTCAGCCGCTTCACGCTTTTGACGCTGCGAAAATCGCGGGCGGAAAAGTCGTGGTGAAAAAACTGCCCGAAGGAACCAAATTCGTTACGCTCGACGGGATTGAACGTACGCTCGGTGCAAACGATTTAATGATCTGCGACGCGGAAAAACCGATGTGCATTGCCGGTGTTTTCGGCGGACTGCATTCGGGCGTAACTGAAACCACGACATCCGTTTTCCTCGAAAGCGCCTGTTTCGAACCGGTGCATGTCCGTAAAACATCAAAGAACCTGCAACTGAAAACGGATTCTTCTTTTCGTTTCGAACGCGGAACGGATGTGAATATGGTGATCTTCGCTTTGCAGCGTGCAGCATACCTGCTCCGTGAAACGTCAGGCGGGGAAGCCGTTGCAGCGCCGGCTGATATTTATCCGGCGGAAATTGCGCCGGCGGAAATCGCATTTTCATTTCACAATTCGGAAAGACTGATCGGTAAAACCATCGATCGTAACGTGGTGAAAAAAATCATTCTTTCGCTCGGCATACAGGTTTCATCCGAAGGCGGCGACGCTTTGCTGCTTTCCGTTCCCCCGTTCAAAGTGGATGTGAAACGCGAGGCCGATGTGGTGGAAGAAGTGCTGCGCATTTATGGCTACAACAATATCGAAACGCCGCAGCGCGTGCACGGTTCGCTGTCGTTCATGCCCAAACCGGATCCCGAACGCGTGCAGGATGTGGCGGCGGACCTGCTGGCGGCAAACGGATTTTTCGAGATATGGAATAACTCGCTGACCAAAGCTTCGTACACCGAAGGCCTGCCCATGTTTGCTCCTGAAGGAAACGTAGCCATGCTCAACCCGCTGAGTTCCGATCTCGGCATCCTGCGCCGCACGCTGCTTTTCGGCGGACTGGAAACCGTCGCGTATAATCAAAACCGGAAACAGGCCGATCTCCGTCTTTTCGAATTCGGAAAAGTGTACGCTAAAAAGGAAAACGGGGAATTCGATGAACAGTACCGGCTTTCCCTTTTTATCTGCGGCCGCAGCGAACCGGAAAGCTGGAGCGCGGATAATAAACCTGCAGGATTTTACGAACTGAAAAATTTCGTGCAGCTGGTACTCGACCGGCTCGGTTTCGGAAACCTGAAGCAGGAAAAAATTTCGGATGAACTGATCAGCGAAGGCATGCTCATGAGCCAGGGCAAGCGCGAGATCGTGCGTTTCGGGCGTGTTGCGAAAGCGCTGCTGAAGAAAACGGATATCGCCGGTGACGCCTGGTGGGCCGATTTTCATTGGGAAAATATCCTGCAGTCCATCGCCGGCATGAAAGGAATCAGCTACAGGGAAGTATCGAAATTCCCGTCTGTCCGCCGCGACCTCGCGCTTGTGCTTGATTGTGCGGTAGAATATAAAACCGTGGAAGACCTCGCTTATCAAACTGAAAAACAATTGCTTCGCGAAGTCAACCTGTTCGATGTTTACGAAGGTGACAAAATCGGGAACGATAAAAAATCATACGCCGTAAGTTTCATCCTGCAGGACGAACAGGCCACGCTCACGGATAAGCAGATTGAAAAAGTGATGGAGCGTTTAACGAAAGCTTACACGGAAAAGCTGGGCGCCACGATAAGATCGTAGATTTTTATTGCAGCGAATTCCTAACAGGCTCTAAAACAACATCAACCCCAACTCCGGGTAATCGAACGGGTCCTTGGCTTCCGGCACATTCGCGTGCTGGGTAACGAGTTTGGAAACCGTGTGCGAATCCATTTCCGTTTCATCAAAAACCTGCATCAGCGATTCGAGTTCCAGGCGGCCGGCGTTGGCGGAAATCCATGCTTTTTGTTTTTCGTGCGGAAGGATCAGCGGCATGCGTTGCTTGGAATTGTGGATCCGCGCCATCATCGGGTTGGCTTCGGTGGTGAGGATGGAAAACCCCTGTAGGATTTCGCCGGTATCGGTATCCACCCAGTTGTCGTAAATGCCGGCGAGGACAAACGGTTTTTTGTTTTTGGAGTAGATGAAATACGGGAATTTTTTCCCGTTCACCGATTGCCATTCGTAAAATCCGGTAACCGGAACAAGACAGCGGCGGCGCAGGATGGGATAACGGAAAGAAGGTTTTTCAAAGATCGTTTCGCTTTTGGCGTTCAGTGTCTGGTTTTTCAGTTCCGCTGCTTTTGCGTGATTTTCGGCCCAGTGCGGGATCAGTCCCCAGGTCATTCGCCGGATTTTCGCCGGATCTTCGCTCGTAAGCACCGGCAGGCGCGGATGTGCAAATCCTGAAATGGCGTGAAAAGGGTCCCAGTCGCTGTAATCCTCGTACTTCGCTTCGAGCAGTTCTTCGAGCGCATACGGGTTGGTTTCTGCGGAGATGTTGTAGCACATTAATACTTAAAGGTCAAATATTTTTTCGTTTGCTTGTGAAGTTATTTCAGTTTTTTCAAATGGTTATTGGCAAGCAATGATTTCATTTGTGTTATCGCCATTTCGTTGAGTTGTTTCAATCGCTTTGCCTGTGACATATCCTGGTGGATAAGCATGGCATTTATGCTTTCCAGGTTCGAGAGCACAACCAGTTGCTCAATAGTAGCATGATCGCGGATATTGCCATCCGGCCCCGGGTTTTCCGTTCGCCATTCGGCTGCCGTTTTTCCGAACAAAGCTACGTTGAGCAGATCGGCTTCATTGGCATAGAGGTAATTTATCTGGTTTTTGGAAAGACTGGGAGGAATAAGTTTTTCCTTTATGGCATCGGTATGAATACGGTAATTTACTTTGGCCAGCGTACGCTGGAAACTCCATTCCAGTTTTAAACGATCGTTTTCGTCATCTTTTAAACGCTGAAACTCTTTGATGAGATATAACTTGAATTCCGGGCTCAGCCAGCTTCCGAATTCAAAGGCAATGTCTTTGTGGGCAAAAGTTCCACTGCCATATCTCCCTGTTTTTGCAATTAACCCGATAGCATGGGTTTTTTCAATCCACTTTTTTACAGATAAAGTAAACCGGTTTAATCCGGCTTCATTTTTAATTCCCCCGAATTCGGGGGAATTAAAAAGCGGGTTGTTTATCTGCTCCCATATCCCGATAAATTCAATGGTATTCTTGTTTCTGAGCCATTTTTCTATCAGTACTAGCCCGTCTTCAAAATGTCTGACCATATCTGTGAGTGAAATATAGTCGGTATCATTGTGCTGTATAATTGTTATTTCCGTCTCTTTTACCTGTATTGTTTTTTTCTTTGCCATTTTATACGGTTTTTGAGTTAAATACAAAATCTTGTTTTGCTCTTTTCGTAGTTCGCATCGGACAATTTTTGAATACAAAGGATTTGTTTTGTCGCAGATGTTATAGCACACAGCATTTAACGTTCAAAGTTTAAGGTTCCAGGTTTCGATCCTGAAGTTGGAAATGCGTTCAGGTGACGCCTTCATTTCAAATATAGTCCAGCTTTGTCTTCAAACGTCAACCATGGAACCTTAAACTTTGAACGTTAAACCTGAAACTCTCCGTACATTTGCCCTGCCCGATGAACCTGGACGAATTAAGAGGGACGTACCTTCGGGACGAAACAACACAGCTGATAACCGGTCGCCTGCAGCAGGGCAAAGCCCGATTGCAATTGCGGGGACTGAGCGGATCGGCCGGGAGTTTTATTGCCGCTGCGGCCGCGGAAGCCGGATTACTTCACCTCGTCATCCTTTCCGACAAAGAAGAAGCCGCTTATTTTCTCAACGATATCGAAAGCATACTCGGCCGGAAAAACGAGCAGGGTGAAATCGACTACGATATTCCCGTGCTGTATTTTCCTTCTTCGTACCGCAAAGCGTACCAGGTGGAAGAAACCGACAACGCCAGCGTACTGCTCCGCGCCGAAGTGCTCGACCGCGTGCGCCGTGAAAAAGGCGGCATCATCGTTACGTATCCGCTGGCGCTCGCCGAAAAAGTGGTTACGCGGAAAGCGCTCGAACAAAATACGCTCCGCCTGCACCGCAGCGAAAAAGTATCCATTCATTTTATAACCGACCTGCTGCAGGAATACGGCTTCGAGCGCGTGGACTACGTAATTGAAGCGGGGCAGTTTTCCGTGCGCGGCGGTATCGTGGATGTGTTTTCGTTTGCCAACGAGCTGCCCTACCGTATCGAATTTTTCGGCGACGAAGTGGATTCCATCCGCACCTTCGACCCGCTCACGCAGCTTTCGGTCAAAGCGCTGGAAAGACTCACCATCATTCCCAACGTACAGGGAAAACTGCTGCAGGAAAGCCGCGAATCTTTTTTCAGTTACCTGCTGAACACGGGCGAAAGTAAGCCCGTACTCTGGATCAAGGACATTGAACAGACGCAGGATACGATCGGCCGCGAATTTGAAAGCGCGCAGAAAACCTGGGATGCGGAAGTTTCGCAAAGTCCGCTGAAACACCTGCCGCCTTCCGAAGTCTGTATAAACGGCGAAGATTTCCGGCGCGAAATGCTCGACTATTCCATCGCCGAGTTCGGTAACCGGTTTATGCTGCCGGATGCGGAACAGGTTTCGTTTGAAACATCGCCGCAGCCTTCGTTCCAGAAAAATTTCAACCTGCTCACGCAGCATTTCGCCGAACAGGCCGCCAAAGGATACCGCATCATCATTTTCGCCGATTCGGCCAAACAAGTGGAACGGCTGTACAGCATTTTTGAAGACATCGGGCGGAAATTCGAATTCACGCCGATGGTGCTTTCCATCCACGAAGGATTCATCGATCACAAACTGAAAATCGCCTGCTATACCGATCACCAGGTTTTTGAACGCTATCACCGCTTCCGCCTGCGCGACGGGAACCAGCGCAAGAAAGAGGCGATGACGCTGAAGGAATTGCGCGGACTCAATCCCGGCGATTTTGTAACGCATATCGATCACGGCGTGGGGCGTTTCGGCGGACTCGAGAAAATCGAAGTGAACGGAAAATTGCAGGAAGCGGTGCGTCTTTTTTACCGCGACAACGATATTTTATACGTCAGCATTCATTCGCTGCACCGCATTTCCAAGTACGCGGGAAAAGAAGGACAGCCGCCGAAGATCAACAAGCTCGGTTCGAATGCCTGGCAGAACCTGAAGCAGAAAACCAAAAGCAAGGTCAAGGAAATCGCGTACGACCTCATCCAGCTTTACGCGAAACGCAAGGCCATGCACGGATTCCGTTTTGCCCCCGACAATTACCTGCAGCACGAACTGGAAGCGTCGTTCATTTACGAAGACACGCCCGACCAGTTGAAAGCGACGCAGGATGTGAAGCGCGACATGGAAATGGAATCGCCGATGGATCGCCTGGTGTGCGGCGACGTCGGTTTCGGGAAAACGGAAGTGGCCATCCGCGCGGCGTTCAAAGCCGTGTGCGACAGCAAACAGGTAGCCGTGCTGGTTCCGACGACGATCCTTGCGCTGCAGCATTACAAAACATTCAAAGACCGCCTGAAGGATTTCCCGGCGCGCGTGGATTATATCAATCGTTTTCGTTCGGCCAAAGAGAAAAAGGAAATCCTGCAGAAACTAACCAAAGGCGAGATCGATATCCTGATCGGTACGCACGGCATCGTGGGAAAAGAAGTGAAGTTCAAAGACCTCGGCCTGCTGATCGTGGATGAAGAGCAGAAATTCGGCGTGGCGGTGAAAGACAAACTGAAAACGCTGAAAACCGAAGTCGATACGCTTACGCTCACGGCCACGCCGATCCCGCGCACGCTGCAGTTTTCACTCATGAGCGCCCGCGACCTGAGCGTGATCAATACGCCGCCGGCGAACCGCTACCCGGTACAAACCGAACTGCACACGTTCAGCGAAGAACTGATCCGCGACGCGGTGATGCAGGAAGTGCAGCGCGGCGGACAGGTTTTCTTCGTGCATAACCGGGTGCAGGGTTTGCCCGAAATCGCCGGCATGATTTCCCGTTTATGCCCCGAAGTGCACGTGGTCATGGGCCACGGCCAGATGGAAGGCCATAAACTGGAAGAGGCCATGCTGAGTTTCGTGGAGGGCGAAGCCGACGTACTGGTTTCGACCACGATCATCGAATCGGGACTCGACATCAGCAATGCGAATACGATCATCATCAACGATGCGCAGAATTTCGGACTGAGCGACCTGCACCAGATGCGCGGCAGGGTGGGGCGTTCCAACAAAAAAGCGTTTTGTTATCTCGTTACTCCGCCCATGTTCATGCTCACGTCCGAAGCGCAGAAACGTTTGCGCGCGATCGAAGAATTCAGCGACCTCGGCAGCGGGTTCAATATCGCCATGCGCGATCTCGATATCCGTGGAGCGGGCAACCTGCTCGGCGGCGAACAGAGCGGTTTTATCGCCGACATCGGTTTCGATATGTACCAGAAAATCCTGGACGAAGCGATCCAGGAACTGAAAGAAACCGAATTCAAGGATCTTTTCCTGGAAGAAGAAAAACAGCGGCACGTCAACCGCGACGACAAACATACGCGGCATACGGGCGTATATATTAAGGACACGCAGATCGACACCGACCTCGAAATCCTGCTGCCGGACGAGTACGTGGATAATATCACGGAACGACTCGCGCTTTACCGGCGGCTGGACGACAGCGATACGGAAGACGATCTCACGAAATTCGAGGAAATGCTCCGCGACCGTTTCGGGCCGGTGCCGCAGCAAACGCTGGAACTGATCGACGCCGTGCGGCTGCGCTGGCTGGGCATGGAAATCGGTATCGAAAAAATGATCCTGAAAAACGGCAAGCTGATCGGCTATTTTATTTCGAACCAGCAATCGCCGTATTACCAGTCCGAAGCTTTTTCACGCGTGCTGAAATTCATGCAGGCCAATCCCCGCGCGGCGAAAATGAAAGAGATGAATAACAAGCTGACACTGACTTTTGAAAATATCCGCAGCGTGCGCGACGCGATCCATGTGCTGGAACCGGTGATACAGTGACTTTAAAATTACGTTTCCGGAAACTTCGGAGTTGGTTTTGCAATGCGTCCGCTTACTCGAATTGCGAATGCCGAATTGAACACACGTTAGCGTCTTTCACCGCAGGACGCTGAATTACGCAGAGATAAATCGCAAATCGGCAATCGGAAATAAATCAAAGGTTCCGGTCCATCCGTTTATAATACGGCACGCAGATGATGATGATCGTAAGCTGGTACACAATTCCCACCACGCTTATTTCATCGATGGTCGCCAGGAAAATCAGCCGGACAAGAAAAGCGTAAATCAGCATTTCCAGTCCCCAGCGTTTCATGTGCCAGATACCGACCAGGGCGATAAATGTAAATGTTACAATGATTCCGTAAATAGCCGGAACGAAAAGTCCGGCGTGGCGGAACTCGGGAAGCATCATCATGCCGAACTGCGTCATCGTAACCGGGTAAGCTTCGCCAATGAGCCAGTCGAGCAGCCTCGGCCGCTTACGTATGACATCGATATTTTCCGCTTTCTTCATCACGGATCAGATATTGGTTCGTATAGCTTCCACCGGGTCCAGCTGCGAAGCGGAGTATGACGGAATAAAACCGGCAATCACACCGATCAGCGTGGAAACCGTCATGGCCAGCACGATATTCGCCAAAGTCAGGTGCATATCCTGTTCGAATGCGCTGTTGATCCAGATCGACAGTCCCCATACGATAAGCAGTCCGAAAAGTCCGCCGATGATGCAGAGCATAACGGCTTCGCTGAGGAACTGCATGAGGATGAACCAGCTTTTTGCACCGAGTGATTTCTGTATGCCGATCTGCCCGGTCCGTTCGCGCACGGATACGAACATGATGTTGGCGATTCCGAAACCGCCCACCAGCAGCGAGAACACGCCGATGATCAGCCCGGCGATCCCCACCACGCCGAACATGCTTTCGGTTTGTTCGGAAAGTACGCTTACTTCGTTGAGGGCGAAATTCGGTTCCGCATCGGGCTTGAGTTTCCGGACGGAGCGCATCACCCCGGTAAGTTCGTCGATCAGTTCGGCTTTCGTTACCCCGGGTTTGCATTTGGCCATCATGTACGGATCGAGGTTTTCGCTGTTCACGTCCATCACGTTCCGGGCGAAAAGTACGGGCATCACCACGAACGCATCGAGGCTGTTGCCGAACATGCTTTCGCCTTCTTTTTTAAATACGCCGATGATCTGGATTTTGCGCCCGAATATTTTCACGGACTGGCCCGTGGCGGGCTTTCCGCGGAAGAGCGCGTTGGCAACTGCATAGCCCATCACGCAAACCGGCTTCCCGCTCTGCGCCTCGATTTCCGTGAAATAACGTCCGTCCTCGAGTTCGAAATTTTTAACCTGTTCGTATTCGAATGAAACCGCTTTGATGCCGACATTTTCCACTACGCTGCTCTGGAAAAAAACGGATTTCCGCGTTTCCGCTGCGAAGCAGATCGCCTGTGCCGACTGCGAACGCCGCTGCACGTCTTCCAGCTCATCCACCTGCGGAACCGGGCGGTTCAGGTATTTCCACCAGGGATAATCCGGGCCGAAAGTCCAGGGCCATTTCTGGATGAAAACCACGTCGTCGCCCAGCGACTGCACGCTTCCTTTTACTTTCTGCTCGATGGAATCGACAAAGGTGAACACCGCGATAATGGCGAAAATCCCGATGGTGACGCCCAGCAGGGAAAGGAAAGTACGCAACCGGTTCACCCGCAGCGCGGTCAGCGCAAACAGGATACTCTCACGGAAAAGCGTTAGAAAAAGCATGTGCTGTTATGGAAAGCAAAGTTACCATAAATGAGGTTTAAAAGAACCTTAAAAAGACAGTTTAAATGAGACTTCGCTAGTCGACGACTCTGTCGTCGACTAGCAACGATCGTTTTCCAGAAACTCGCTGTAACGATCGTTTTCCAAAAACTTGCTGTAACGATCGTTTTCCGAAGACCCTTTAAACCATCTTTTCCGGAAATTTTTTGCGCGATTTTTTTCTCCCTGACTTCTTCATCACTTATTCGACGGAAAACCACACTTATGAACAATCGCCTCCAGTTATCAACAAAGCGCCAAATCAGCGTTTCGGGCCGGTTTTGCAGTATAGAAAGTTTGTAGCTTTGAAGCGTATTTCAAGGGGGTTTATGAGCGGTTTAAAAGTCATTAAGAACGCGCTGGTTTCGGTTTATTACAAAGACAACCTGGAACCGGTGATACGGAAATTGCATGCACTCGGTGTGCATCTTTTCAGTACGGGCGGTACGCAGGAATTTATCGAGAAACTGGGCGTACCGGTTACACCTGTCGAAGAACTTACTTCGTACCCGTCCATTCTCGGCGGACGTGTAAAAACACTTCACCCGAAAATTTTCGGGGGAATCCTCAGCCGCCGCGGACTGCAAAGCGACGTGGCGCAGCTCGAGGAATATGAAATTCCGGAGATCGATCTCGTGATCGTCGACCTTTACCCGTTCGAGCAGACCGTCGCTTCGGGCGCTGCGGAGCAGGATATCATTGAGAAAATCGACATTGGCGGAATCTCGCTCATCCGCGCGGCAGCCAAAAATTTCAAAGACGTGGTTATCGTTTCTTCACGCAACGATTACCCGGTACTGCTTGATCTGCTCGAAACCAAAAACGGCAGCACGGAAATCTCCGACCGGAAAATGCTCGCCACGCGCGCATTCAACATGTCGTCGCATTACGATTCGGCGATCTTCAACTGGTTCAACGGCGACGGCGGGGAGCCGGTTTTCAAACAAAGCCTGCAGCACGGGCGCGCCCTGCGTTACGGCGAAAACCCGCATCAGAAAGGCTGGTTCTTCGGCGATCTCGAGGGCATGTTCGACAAACTGAACGGGAAAGAACTTTCGTACAATAACCTGCTCGATGTGGATGCGGCCGTGAACCTGCTCGTCGATTTCGATCCGTCGGAAGCCAGTACGTTTGCGATTCTCAAACATAACAATGCCTGCGGAATCGCTTCACGCGCCACGGTGCTCGAATCGTGGACCGACGCGCTCGCCGCCGATCCCGTTTCCGCTTTCGGCGGCATCCTTATCTGCAACCGCACGATCGATGCGGCCACCGCTGCGGAAATAAACAAACTGTTTTTCGAAGTCATCATCGCGCCGGCATACGAAACGGCAGCCACGGAAATTCTGAAACAGAAACAGAACCGCATCATCCTCGTGCAGAAAAAAACAACGCTGCCGCAGCGTTCTTTCCGTTCGCTGCTCAACGGCGTGATTGCGCAGGATAAAGATCTTTCCGCAGAAAAAAACGCCGACATGAAACCGGCGACCACGGCGGTTCCTGACGCGCGCGAATTCGCCGACCTGGTTTTCGCCAACAAAGTGGTGAAGCATACCAAGTCGAATACCATCGTGCTGGCGAAAAACGGCATGCTGCTCGCCAGCGGCACCGGGCAAACCTCGCGCGTGGACGCCCTGCGCCAGGCTATCGCCAAAGCGAACAGTTTCGGTTTCGATCTCAAAGGCGCCGTGATGGCGTCCGATGCCTTCTTCCCGTTCCCCGATTGTGTGCAGATTGCCGATGAAGCCGGAATTCATGCCGTGGTCCAGCCGGGAGGATCGATCAAAGACAAAGATTCTATCGCGTACTGCGACGCGCACGGCATGGCGATGGTTTTTACCGGCGTGCGTCATTTTAAACACTGATCCAGGAAATACAACATTCATACACCGCATCACGAATGGGATTATTTGATTTTTTCACACAGGAAATAGCGATCGACCTCGGCACGGCGAATACGCTCATCATTCACAACGATAAAGTCGTGGTGGATGAACCGAGTATCGTAGCCATCGACCGGACCACGTCCAAAATCATCGCCGTGGGCAAACAGGCCATGCAGATGCACGGCAAAACGCACGAGAACATCAAAACCATTCGCCCGCTGAAAGACGGTGTGATCGCCGATTTCCACGCGGCGGAAGAAATGATCCGCGGCATGATCAAGATGATCAACCCGGGCCGGCGGCTGTTCAACCCGTCGCTGCGGATGGTGATCTGCATTCCTTCGGGCATCACCGAAGTGGAAAAACGCGCAGTGCGCGACTCCGCAGAACATGCCGGTGCGAAAGAAGTGTACCTCATCCATGAACCGATGGCCGCCGCGATCGGTATCGGCATCGACGTAGAAGAACCGATGGGCAATATGATCATCGACATCGGCGGCGGTACCAGCGAGATCGCGGTGATCGCGCTCGGCGGAATCGTCTGCGACAAATCGATCCGCATCGCCGGTGATGAATTCACGGGAAGCATCGAAGAATACATGCGCCGCCAGCACAATATCCTGATCGGTGAACGTACTGCGGAGCGGATCAAGATCGAAGTGGGCGCCGCGATGACCGAGATCGATAACCCGCCGCCGGATTTCGCCGTACACGGTCGCGATCTCATGACCGGTATCCCGAAAGAGATTTACGTCTCTTACGTGGAAATCGCGCATGCGCTCGACAAATCGATTTCCAAAATCGAAGAAGCGATCCTCAACGCGCTCGAGATGACCCCGCCGGAACTTTCGGCCGATATTTACCGCACCGGCATTTACCTGGCAGGCGGTGGTTCACTGCTTCGCGGCCTGGACAAACGTATTTCGCTCAAGACCAAACTGCCCGTTCATGTGGCCGACGATCCGCTGCGTGCCGTAGCCCGCGGTACCGGCATCGCGCTCAAGAACATCGACAAGTTCCCGTTCCTGATCAAATAAAGCGCATGAACCGCGGTTGCCCTGCCTGGACAGGGCGATGCGGGAACCTGCGCGAACAGCAAGTGAACCATGCGCAATCTGCTCGTTTTTTTCGTCAGGCATTATTTCTTCCTGCTGTTCCTCGCGCTGGAAAGTTTCGCTGTCATCATGCTCGTGCAGAACAATTATTTTCACCGCGCCGGTTTCATGAACTCCTCCAATGCCGTAGTCGGTGAAATGCTCGAAGCCCGCGATGAGGTTACGCAGTATTTTCACCTGAAGGAAGACAACGAGCAGCTCAGCAAACAAAATGCATTTCTCCTCTCGCGGCAGGCTTCGTCGTTCGCGAAGTTCACCGGGACCAGCATCCAGGTGAAGGATACGATTTACAAACAGCAGTTCGAATACATGGAAGCGGGTGTAGTGGATAATACCGTTTACCGCCGCAACAATTACCTCACGCTGAACCGCGGATCGCTGCAGGGTGTGAAACCCGGCATGGGCGTGATCGGGCCCGAGGGCGTGGTGGGCAAAGTACTCCAGGTTTCGGATAATTTCTGTACGGTCATGTCGCTGCTGCACAAGGAAGCGAAAGTGAGTTCGCGCCTGAAAAGCGACGGTACGTTCGGACCGGTGTCGTGGGACGATGCGTCCAATTACCGCAGCGCCACGCTCCGCGAATTGCCCACGCACGCCAAAATCAAAAAAGGGGATACGCTGTTCACCAGCGGTATCGGCGATACATACCCGGCCGGCATTCCTGTCGGCATTGTCGAAAGTTTCGGGATCAAATCAGGCGATCAGTATTACACGGCGAAAGTCAACCTGACTACGGATTTCAAAGCGCTCCAGTACGTGTTTATCGTGAAGTATCTCTTCAAGGATGAAAAGGATAAACTGCAGCAGGAAACCCTGAAAAACGCGGAAAATGCTAAGTGAGATCCTGCGACATGCCGCCCGCCTGGTACTGCTGGTCCTCGCGCAGGGACTGATCCTGAAAAATGCGGAGATCGGGCCGTACATCAACCCGTTCCTGTATATCCTGTTCATCATGCAGCTTCCGTTCGAAACGCCGCCGTGGCTGGGATTGCTGCTTGCGTTTTTCACCGGCCTGCTTGTCGATTTGTTTTACCAGACGCCGGGAGTACACACCACCGTTTGTACGTTCATCGGCTACCTGCGGCCGGGAATCCTGCGGCTGATGAGCCCACGCGAAGGATACGAATTCGGTTTTCAGCCCACCATGCAGTATATGGGCCGGAGCTGGTTCATTTCATACGCGGCGATTATGATCGTGCTGCATCACCTGTTTTTGTTTTTTCTCGAAGTGCTCAGCTTTCATGAATTTTTCTCCACCCTGCTGCGTGTGATCGCGAGTTCGGGCGTAACGTTGCTGCTGGTACTTGTCGTACAGTTACTGTTCTATCGCAGGAAGGAGGCGGCATGAATAACGAAGGATTGCGAAAATATATCGTGGCGGGTTTTGTTCTCCTGCTGGTGTTTACTTACATCGGCCGTCTTTTTTATATCCAGGTGGTCGATGACAGCTACAAACTGAGTTCGCGAAACCAGGCTTTTTATTTCAAGACGGATTACCCGCCCCGCGGGTTTATTTACGACCGCAAAGGCAAACTGCTCGTTTATAACCAGATTGCCTACGATCTCCTCGTTACGCCCAAGATGGTGAAGTCGCTCGATACGAATGACATGTGCAAACAGCTGGGTATGGACCGCGATGTTTTTGTAAAACGTTTGAAAAAACTGCGCGAAGAAGCTTTCATGAAACGCGACCCGCGACCGCTCATTTTCGAAAAACAGCTTTTACCCGAAGTATATGCGCGCCTGCAGGAACACATGTACAAGTACCGCGGTTTTGAAGTGCAGACCCGTACCGTGCGCAAATACCCCACGAATATCGCCGCACACCTGCTCGGGTACGTAGGTGAAGTGGACAAAAAAGTAACGGAGAAAAATCCCTACTACCGCGACGGTGATTATATCGGCATCAGCGGCGTGGAAAAAGGCTACGAGGAAGTGCTGCGCGGACGTAAAGGCGTGAGTATCCTGATGCGCGACGTGCACGGTAATATCAAAGGAAAATTCAAAGACGGGATTTACGATACCGCGGCCATTCCCGGCAAGTACCTGACTTCGAGCCTGGATGCGGACCTGCAGTTGTACGGGGAGCAACTGATGCAGAACAAGATCGGCGGAATCGTGGCGATTGAACCGGGCACCGGCGAAATTCTCGCGCTGATCACCAGTCCGACGTATGATCCCAATCTTTTGGTGGGACGCGAACGCACGAAAAATTACGTAGTCCTGTTGCAGGATACTATCGGCCGGCCGCTTTTCAACCGCGCGCTGATGGCGTATTATCCGCCGGGTTCCACGTTCAAACTGCTGAACGCACTTATAGGTCAGCAGGAAGGTGTGCTTACGCCATCCACCCTCTATCCCTGCGCGCGCGGGTACCCGCCGATGGGCGGCAAACCGAAATGTCACCCGCACGCCAGTCCGACCAACCTGGAAGGATCCATCGCCACTTCGTGCAATTCGTATTACTCGTATGTATTCCGCTCCATCGTGGAAAACCGGCGCAAGTACAAACGCTCAGTCGACGGATATACGGCCTGGCGCAAGTATGTGCAGAGTTTCGGCGTAGGCGTAAAGCTCGATTCCGATCTTCCGTACGTGCTGAAAGGAAACGTGCCTTCGGTGGAGTATTACGATAAACTGCACGGCAAAGGCGCCTGGATGGCGAGCAATATTATTTCGCTCGGTATCGGGCAGGCTGAACTTGGCATCACGCCGCTGCAGATGGCAAATATCACGAGCACCATCGCGAACAAAGGCTGGTACTATACGCCGCATATCATCAAATCCATCGGCGACGAAAAAGAAATCGACGCCAAATGGAAAGTGAAACATTATACGATGGTAACCGATACGCAGTATTTCAATAACGTGATCGAAGGCATGTATAAAGTGGTGGAAGCGGGTACCGCACGCATCGCACAGATTCCGGGTATCGAGGTCTGCGGAAAAACAGGAACCGCGCAAAACCCGCATGGAGATGACCATTCCGTGTTTGTATGTTTTGCCCCGAAAGACAATCCGAAAATTGCGATTGCCATCCTGGTCGAGAATTCAGGATACGGATCCCGTTGGGCCGCGCCGATCGCCAGCCTGATGGTTGAAAAATACCTGACCGGGAAAATCACCCGCCCGGAACTCGAAAAAAGAATGCTCGAAGGAAACCTGATCTCCAAATCGACCGATCCGAAAGCGAAAAAAGAAGAGCCGGAGCAGGGAGAATGAAAGTATCCGTAAAAATTCACCGCAGAGGCGCGGAGAACGCAGAGTCAGCACACATGCTCCTGCCGCAGAGAAATAACTGATACGTAAATGCGCGAACGCAGCGACAGTATATTCGCCAATATCGACTGGTTCACGGTCGTGCTGTACCTGGTGCTGGTATGCATCGGCTGGTCGAATATTTACGCCGCGGTTTACGACGAAGAAAAAAGCAGCCTGTTCAATTTCAATTCGCAGCCGGGACGGCAGATGATTTTTATCGGTGTGGCCCTTTTTCTTTCGCTGGTTATTCTCATCGTGGATGCGTCGTTTTATACGGCGACGGCGTATTTTATTTTCGGCGGAATCATCCTGCTCAATATCGCCGTCATCTTTTTGGGCGACGATGTAAAAGGCAGTCACTCCTGGTTCAAATTCGGCAGTTTCAGTTTCCAGCCGGCCGAGTTTGCCAAATTCGCCACGGGACTCATGCTGGCGAAACTGCTCACCGAATTTGAAGGGCAGGCGAAATGGGTTGAGCGGCTGGTTTTCGGCATACTGGTGGTGCTGCTGCCTGTAGCCTTGTGCCTGCTGCAAAGTGAAACAGGCGTGTCGCTGGTTTTTTTCGCGCTCATCCTGGTTTTTTATCGTGAAGGCCTGATCCCGGGATGGCTGCTGCTGCTGGGCATGATTGTAACGCTGATGGCCCTGCTCGCGATCAAGTTCAATATCGAAGGACCGCGGCTTGCATTTTTTATCTGTGTCGGAGGCGGTGCGGCGGTTGCTTTCCTGCTCACCTGGCGGGCAAGACTGAGCTGGGTTTTTGGAGTAATATTCACCGTTTGTATGCTGGCGCTTGGCCTTGCCGGGTGGAAAATAAGCGGGGAGATACTGCTTTACAGTGTACTTGTGCTTGCCGCAGGCGTTTCCTGTTTCCTGGCTATCCGCATGCGCATGTTCATCTTCAATTCACTGGTCATCGCCTGCTTCGTTGCCGGATCGGTTTATCTCGCGCCTTACGGCTTCCTGAAATTAAAACCGCACCAGCAGGATCGTCTCCGCGTTTTCCTTCGCCTGGATGCCAGCGCGGAAGCCAAGAAAAAAGAACTCTACAACCTCAACCAGTCCATGATCGCTATCGGTTCGGGCGGACTTACCGGCAAAGGATACCTGCAGGGCACGCAAACCAAATACGATTTTGTTCCCGAGCAGGAAACCGATTTTATTTTCTGCACCGTGGGCGAAGAGTGGGGGTTTGTGGGAACATCCGTCGTCCTTATCCTGTTTGCGATACTCATCATCCGCATCGTTTTTATGTCGGAGCGGCAACGATCGCCGTTCAGCAGGATTTACGGGTACGCGGTTGCATCTATTTTCTTTTTCCATCTCATCATCAACGTGGGCATGACGATGGGGATGGTGCCGGTAATCGGTATTCCCTTGCCGTTTTTCAGTTACGGCGGTTCTTCGCTGATCGCGTTTACGATCCTGCTCTTTATTTTTATCCGGCTGGATTCGGAGCGGTTGTATATTTTAAGATAGCGGCACACGGAGTGACCCTATAGATCGCCCGTACAGCCGGAAGGAAAATCAGAATTCCAGCTCCAGTTGATCCGGTAAAAGTTTGAACGTTTTCCTGTGGTGCTCGCAGGCTCCGGTTTCCATGATGGCTTTCCGGTGTGCGAGCGTTCCGTATCCTTTATTTTTATACCAGGCGTATTGCGGAAATTTTTCGTGGAGCGTATCCATTAAATCATCGCGGTAGGTTTTGGCGAGGATGGATGCTGCCGCGATGCTGCGGTATTTCCCGTCGCCGCCGATGATGCATTGGTGCGCGATGCCGGGATATTTTGTAAAACGGTTCCCGTCGATCAGCAGCAGCTCCGGTTTTATTTTCAGCTGACCGATCGCGCGATGCATCGCCAGGAAAGAAGCCCGCAGGATATTGATCTCGTCGATTTCTTCCACGCTCACGATGCCCACTGCCCAGGCCAGCGCTTCAGTTTCGATCAGCGGACGCAGTTCTTTCCGCTGCGCATCGCTCAGTTTTTTGGAATCGTTCAGCAGCGGGTGCGAAAATTTTTCCGGGAGAATAACCGCGGCCGCAAACACCGGACCCGCAAGGCAGCCGCGGCCGGCTTCGTCGCAGCCGGCTTCGGTTTTTCCTTTGGTGTGTTGTGGTAGTAGCATGTATTCGTTACGGTGGGCGATTCGGTGAATCGCCCTTACGTGTGGTTCAGCTTTATTCGTTACGTTGGGCGATTCGGTGAATCGCCCGTACAAGTCTTCTGAATACTCTCCCAGAGCAGGTCGGCAGTCCTGTCCCAGGAAAATTTTTCGCGCTGGGTGTTGCCTTTGCGGATGAGTTCGCTGCGCAGGTTTTCGTCTTTGGCGATTTTCTGCATGGCATCGGCGATGGAAGCGGCGGAAAACGGATCGACCAGGAGTGCGGCTTCCCCGGCTACTTCGGGCATCGACGTGATATTGGAAGTGATGACCGGTACTTCGCAAGCCATCGCTTCCACGATCGGGATGCCGAAACCTTCGAAGTACGGGACATAGGTGAGCGCATGCGCAGCGCCCATGATCCGGTGCAGTTCATCGGGGGAAACGCGCCCGGTAAAAATGACTTCGTTTTTATAGATCATTTTTTCGAGCGCGTCGTTCAGGTCGAAGTTCCGCCAGTAGCGTTCGCCCACGATGAGCAGTTTGAGATTCGTATCGTTGTTTTTCCGGAATATTTCGAAAGCCTGCAGCAGGCGCGTTACGTTTTTCCGCGGATGCAGCGATCCGACGAAAAGAAAATAAGGAGCATCCTGTGCGTATTTTTTCCGCACCACCCGCGCGATTTCATCCGTCAGCGGAAGAAACTCCGCCGAGGCGCCATTATAAACGACATCGATGCGCGAAGGATCGACGCCGTATTTTTCGGCGATATCGTTTTTCGAAAATTCGGAAACGGTGGCTACGCGGGTTCCTTTCCGGGCGAATTGCGGGAAATTTTTTTTGTAATACCGGAGAATTTTCGGCGGAAGGTCGCCGGGATAATGTTCGAAATTCAGATCGTGGATCACCGGCAGGCAGGGCGTAGCCGTTCGCGCCGGCAGAAACCCGTCGGGCGAAAGAAAAACATCCGGCTTAAGGTCGCGCAGCACACCCGCCACCGACCAGTTGAACCAGATATTAAAAAGCCAGGGCCGGCGCGCGGGCGGAAAAAGTTTGACCGCGGTAATGTTTTCCGAAAAAATAAAATCTTCGTGGATCGGCCGGTCGAAAAGAAAAACGAAATGATCGTCGGGATGCTTCTGCGTGATGCGCGAAAGACTTTCATACGTAAACCGCCCGATACCGTCGAGGCGATCGTGGATGAGCAGGCGCGTATTGACGACGATGAGCATGGTTTAAAATTACGTCAGCAGAAATGTATAATCACTGGTGCAATGCGACCCCTGGACTATTTTGGATTGCCGATTTGCAATTTGTGTGCTGCGTAAATCGCAAATCGGCAATCCAAAATCGAAAATCAATAGAAAACATTTCTGTAAAACGAAGATAGTGGATTACCTTTGCCGCGGTGAAAAATACGATCAAATTCCTGCTGCAGCGAATTCTCGGTTTCCGGAATTACCTTTTCGTGTTTTCCTGGTACAAAGTGAAAACCCTGCGGGGCGACAGGAAAGAGAACGATTTTTTCCAATTCCTGGAATTGATTCCCGAAGGAGCTTCGGTGCTGGATATCGGTGCGAATATCGGGATCATGACGGTTCACCTTTCGCGGCGCACAGGCAGCGGAAAAGTTTTTGCTTTTGAGCCGATGCCGGATAACCTGCGCGCGCTGAACCGGATCATCCGGCATTTCGGCCTGGAAAACGTAAGGGTTTTCGATTGTGCGCTGGGCGATCGCGACGGGGAAGTGGAAATGGTGATGCCCGTGGAAGGAAAAGCCCGGCAGCAGGGACTCAGCCACGTGGTCCACGAAACGATTACCGAAAGGAACGAGGGCATCCGCCTGAAAACCGCCCTGAGAAAATTAGATAATATCAAAGAACTCCGCGATCCTTCCGCCAATATCAAAGGCATTAAAATGGACGTGGAAAATTTCGAATCCTTCGTGCTCGAAGGCGGGAAAGAACTGCTGCAGCAATGGTGGCCGGTCATTTATACCGAGCTCTGGGACAACGAAAACCGTTATAAATGTTTCGACCTGCTGAAGGAACTCAGCTATGTGATCAAAGTAGCCGGCACAAGCGGGCTCGAAGATTACGATCCGGCCCGGCACACCAACCAGAATTTTATTTTCATTAAAGGGTAGCCTTTGCGTTGTTCAATTGCCTTACAGCACGCACTGAAAATTTACCACGGAGGCATGGAGGACACAGAGGAACACAGAGTCTCCGTGTTCCTCTGTGTCCTCCGTGTCTCTGTGGTTGTTTTGTAAACTGATTACCCGAAAAAATCAGTTCCGGTCTGTAAAACCTTCAGCCGCAAGTCCCCCGAAAAAGAATAACTTTGCCCCCACTTTTACCGGGCGATGCAAAAGAAATTCGTCACCAACCTGATCATCCTGCTTTTCCTGAACCTGCTGATCAAGCCGTTCTGGATTCTCGTCATTGAACCATACGTTCAGGACCAGGTGGGCAATGAGGCATACGGCGAATATTACGCGCTTTTCAATTTTTCTTTCCTGCTCAATATCCTGCTCGATTTCGGGATCACCAATTTCAACAACAAGAATATTGCGCAGAACAGTCACCTGCTGACCAAGCATTTTTCGAGCCTTTTTGTGCTCAAGCTGGCCCTGGCCATGCTGTACATCGTAGCCACGATCATCGTCGGTTTCTTCATCGGGTATGATGTGCGCCTCACCAAGCTGCTGATCGTACTCGGGTTTAACCAGTTCCTGATCTCGCTGGTTTTATACCTGCGTTCGAACCTGCTCGGGCTGCATTATTTCAAGACGGATGCTTTCATTTCCGTGCTCGACCGGATCATCATGATCGGCATTGTGGGGTCGATGCTCTGGACGAACCTCACCAACCACGAGATGGACGTGATGTGGTTCGCCTACGCGCAAACCATCGGCTACCTGGTTACGGCAACCGTTGCGTTTTTCATCGTGGTGGGTAAAACGGAATCGATGAAACTCAAATGGAATCTCCCGTTTTCCATCATGATCCTGAAAAAAAGTTTTCCGTTTGCCGTACTGGTCCTGCTGATGACTTTTTACAACCGCATCGATTCGGTGATGCTCGAACGTTTGCTGCCGGCCAAGGAAGCCATCTTCGAATGGAAGTATAAAGAACTGAAGGCTGCGCAGATGACCCAAAAAACGCCGGATGCCGAGCTGGACCGGCAGGTGAAGCGTTTCGAAAAACTGAGCCTGCACAACGGCCCGGACCAGTCGGGAATCTATGCGAAAGCCTACCGTTTGCTCGACGCGGTGAACATGATCGCTTACCTGTTCTCCGTCTTGCTGCTGCCCATGTTCTCGCGCATGCTCAAGTACAACGAGTCGATAGAACAGTTGACGAAACTGGCATTCACGCTGCTGGCCACGGCTGCGGTGGTGGTGGGCGTGGGCTGTGCTTTTTACAGCCAGGAACTGATGGGCATGCTTTATAACGATCATATTGGACAGGCATCCGCCGTGTTCATGGTATTGATGAGTTGTTTCACTGCGATTTCCACCTCGTATGTTTTCGGAACGTTACTCACGGCCAATGGAAATCTGAAAGAACTGAATATGGTGGCGGCCGGAGGCATGATCATCAATATCCTGCTCAACGTGCTGCTGATCTGCGTATTTAATATGGAAGCCGCCGGTGCGGCGATCTCCAGCCTGATCACGCAGTTGCTGGCCGCGGTGGCACAGGTGCTTATCGTGCAGCGGAAGTTTAAATTCAGGGTGAATTACCGGCTGCTGGTTACGCTGTTCGTATATATATCGGGTGTAATCGCCACGAACATGGTTTGTCATACGTACCTCATGTCGCCCGGAAAACACGGCTGGGTACTCGGTTTTGTGGTCATGACCGGCGTTTCGCTGGCCTGGGCTTTCGCCATCCGCCTGGTGAGCATCAAAGGCATTTACCGGATCATGAAATACGGGTAGTTCGCGCATTTTCAGTAGTTTAGAACCCCGATATCCCTTCCCGAAAGATATTTTTTCTGTTGTTTTTCTATGGATTTTCGTTCCGGCCAGGCTGATCTTGCGGCTTTTGCGGCGGGTTCTCAGCAGGCTGTTTTACGCAAATTGCCGAATTTTCCTACTTTTGCCCTTCCCGCTCAAAAAATGACGCGGGTACCAGGATAAGCGAAATGGAGCAGAAGGACAACAACCGTAATGTGTTCGAATCAGCGAACCTGTTCGAATTTTTCTGGCATTGGCGTAAACCTTTGATTGTCATTGGTCTTGCTACTGCGATCGGATCATCGGCTGTGGCATTGATCATTCGTGAGAAATTCAAATCAACGGTTATCATGTTTCCTGCAGCTTCCAACAGTCTTTCCAAGGATCTTATCGCGGAAGATCTCACCGGTAAGCGCGACGTACTCATGTTCGGTGAGGAAGAACAGGCCGAACAGATGCTGCAGATCCTGAATGCCGATGAAATCCGCACGCGCATCTGTGACAAATACGATCTCGTGAAGCATTACCGGATCGATCCCAACGACAAGTACAAGCGCACGCTGCTTTATGAAACATTCATGGAAAACGTGAGTTTCAAGCGTACCGAATTCATGTCGGTGAAGATCGAGGTGATGGACGAAGATCCGAAAATGGCCGCCGACATTGCCAACGACATTGCCGCTTTGCTTGACTCGGCCAAAACCCGCATGCAGCGCGAACGTGCCAGGCAGGCGTTCCGCATCGTGGAAAACGAATACAGCCGGCGCAGGACGGAAGTCCAGGTACTCACCGATTCCATGGGCCGCCTGAACGAGCTGGGCATGTACGATTACGAATCGCAGTCGGAAGTAACCAGCGAACAGTATGCCATCGCCCTGTCCAAAGGCGACCAGCGGGCCATCCAGTCGCTGGGCGATCAGCTGAAAGTCATTTCGAAATACGGCAGCGCCTACATGGCCATTCGCGAAAACCTCTATATCCAGCGTGAACAGCTTAACCTGCTCAAAAAGAAATACGACGAAGCGAAACTGGACGTAGAAGAATCGCTTACCTATAAATTCGTAGTTAACCGCGCCTTCCCCGCAGAAAAAAAATCATACCCCGTCCGCTGGCTCATTGTTGTGGTCAGCACCCTCTCTGCCCTCATCATGGGCGTACTTGGCATCATTCTTTTTGATAATATCCGTCGTGTCCGCGGACGCCAGCAGGAGAATCAAAAAAAAAACGATACAGAAGAGAAGGCCGAACCAGCCTGACCTTTCGTATCTCAGAAACAGACGCGTACATGAATATCGATCTTGTCCGCATCGCCCTCCGGCGAAAGCTTCACCTTGCGGTCATCATCGTGTCGGCGCTCGTCCTGGGTTTTGTTTTTTCCTCCGAATGGTTCATTACACCGAAATACAAATCGTCCGCTATCCTTTACCCGTCGAACCTTATCCCGTACAGCATGGAAACGCCTACCGAGCAGTTGCTCCAGCTGTTCCAGTCGGCCGATGTGCGGACCATGATGGTGAAGCGGTTCGAGCTGAGCAAACATTACCGGGTGGATACGACTGCGAAAGCAGGGCAGACCGCGCTTTTCATGACCTATGATGAAAACGTCAGCATCCGGAAAACCGAATTCGAATCGGTGAAAATCGACGTACTGGATGAAGATCCGTCGCTTGCCAAAAGCATGGTCGATTCGCTGATCCATTTTGTAAACCTGAAAGCACGTAACCTGCAGCGCGAGAAAACACGTGAAGTGGTCGCCATCTTCAAAAACCAGCTTACCTGGAAAAAGAAGCAAATGGATTCGCTCGGGATCATCCTGGGCGAACTTCGTGTGCGCTACGGCCTGCTCGACTACAAATCGCAGACGAAAGAAGTAACAAAAGCATACCTGAAACTTATCGGCGGCAATTCCACGCAGGCCCGCGGCATTGATTCGCTGCTGCGCCACCTCGAAGAAAAAGGCGGAGAACTGGTTACTGCTTCGGAACTGCTGGATAAAACACGGAACGATTACTCCAACATCAAAGCGGAATACGATAAAGCGCTGAGCGATCTGAGCAAGGAGCTGACGTATTCGAACGTAGTTACCAAGCCGTACAAAGCGGATAAAAAATCGTACCCTGTGCGCTGGGTCATCATGCTCACGTTCGCGGTTTCATCCATTGTACTTGCGATGTTCCTCTTTGCCATACTCGACAGGCGCGAACGTCCTGCCGAATCCGCCTCACAAAACAACACAAACGTTGGCTGACAAGCGAACTATCTGGTGGGTTTACGGCATCACCGGTATTTTTTTGCTGGTGAACTGTATCGCCATGCTGTTCGAATTCTACTGGCTTAACCTCGTACCGGCCGTTTTACTCGTTTTTTTGCTCGCCGTTGTTGCGCTGGATAAATTACTCCTGTTCTGCGTATTCCTCACACCGATTTCCATCAACCTTGCCGACCGTGATGTGCAGCTGGGACTGAGTCTCCCGGTAGAACCCATCCTGGCCGGCGTATTGTTCCTGTGGACGCTGCGGGCTTTGCATGAAGGCAAGGTCGACAGGCGTATCATCCGGCACCCGGTATCCATCGCTGTGCTGTTTAACCTGGTCTGGATCGGCATTACCTGTATCACCAGCGAGATGCCGCTCGTTTCACTGAAATTTCTGGTGGCGCGTTTGTGGTTCGTCATCCCGTTTTATTTTCTCGGCATCCACATGTTCAGGGAACTCGGCAACACCAAAAAATTTCTCTGGCTTTATGTTGTACCGCTCGCCGGCGTTATTTGCTACACGCTGTACTGGCATGCGCAATTTAATTTCGATGAAGATTCCGCACATTGGGTCATGTCGCCTTTTTACAATGACCATACTGCCTACGGAGCTTTGCTGGCTATGTTTTTCCCGGTGGTGATCGCGTTCTGCTGGAACCGCGCCTATTCGAACAATATCCGGATCATCGCTTTCCTGCTGCTGGTATTATATTCTGCCGCACTGGTTTTTTCATACACCCGCGCCGCGTGGATCAGCCTGGTGATCGTACTGGTATTACTTATCCTCATGCTGTTCCGCATCCGTTTTCACTGGCTGGCTTTGTTCGGCGCCGGGATATCGGTTTTCCTCGCTTTTTCCTGGACGGATATCCGGCTGAAGCTGGAAAAAAACAGGCAGGACACTTCCGACGACCTGGCCAAGCACGTGGAATCGATTTCGAATATTACCACGGACGCATCGAACCTCGAACGCCTGAACCGCTGGAGTTCGGCCTGGCGCATGTTCAGCGAAAGGCCGTTTTTCGGCTGGGGACCCGGAACGTTCAGTTTCCTGTACGCGCCTTACCAGCTTTCGAGTGAAAAAACGATCATCAGCACGAATGCCGGCGACATGGGAAATGCGCACAGCGAATACATCGGTCCGCTGTCGGAATCGGGTGTGCTGGGCATGCTTTCGTTTCTGGCCGTAGTAGCTTGTATTTTCTGGACCGGCTGGCGTATCTATTTCCGCCTGCCGCGGGGGGAATTACGCCTGTTTGTGACGGCGATTTTCCTGGGCATTATAACATACTTCATTCACGGCTCGCTGAATAACTTCCTCGATACGGATAAAGCGTCGATTCCTTTCTGGGGATTTGCGGCGATGCTTGTCGCTGTCGACCTGTACATGCTGCCCAAAGAGCTGCCGGAAGAAAAAACGGCCGCCCCCGCGGAATAACCCGTTACTGCAGCGGCCTTCCTGAATCCACCGCTTTTTCCCGTATTGTTTCCACGAACAATTTTTTGAAACGTTTGAGATAGTGCATGTTCCGTTTCAGCCGGAAGTCCATATTGATTCGCTCCATTTCCCCGAAGCGGTTTTGTTCATGATCATAGGGGCAGACCAGGATCAGGGCGAATGTGGACGTATTGGGTTTGTCTTCCTCTTTTAGCCCGGCCATGTAAATTGTTTTTTCTTCGGGATCGTAGAAATACATGCGGTACCAGTACGACAGATCTCCATCGGCTAATGTCCCGGTGCTGCTGCTATCCTGCGGAACTTCGTAATTCGGGTTTTCTACTTTCAGGGATACTGCTGCGCGGATGGCGGTGTGCAGGTCGCTGTTTATGGTATAGCATTCCACGTAAGGATAGCTGCCTGCACCCATCATACCGAGCGGGGAGCGAAGAACAACCCAGCTGCAGCCAGTGAACAGCAAGGGCAAACAAAATAAAAGAAGGCGAACTTTCATACCAGGGATAAGAAAGTTAGTCAAATTCCGGGAAGTGCGGGATCAGAAAATCTTGCAGCAGAAAAGTGCAATGTCATCCACGTAAGGCATATCGCCTTTGTAATCTTCCACCGTGTCGATGATGAGTGTATTCAGTTCTTTGGTGGCGAGCTTTTGGTTTTGCAGCACGAGTTCCTGCAGCCGTTTCATACCGAACTCTTCGTCTTTCTCGTTCTCAAGCTCTACCAGGCCGTCCGTGTATGAAAGAATGGTGGAGGGATGGGAAATATTGACGATGCCTTCTTTTACTTTTTTCAGTTCATCGAACATGCCGAGCCCGGTACAACCGATCTTGAGCAGGTTCACGCTTCCGCCGCTTACCAGCAGGGGCGGGTTGTGCCCGGCATTCACGTAAGTAAGCGTGCGCGTGATGGTATTGTATTTGGCGATGAAGAGCGTGATGAATTTTTCTCCTTTTGCGCTGCTCATCACTTTGGTGTTCAGCTCGTGAACCAGTTCGGTGAGCGAAGGAATGATGCCCAGCAGCACGCGCAGGTTCGCCTGGAAATTCGACATGAGCAGCGCAGCGGGAACACCTTTGCCGGATACATCGGCTACGCAGAAAACGAACTCGTTTTCATTCAGTTCGATAAAATCATAATAGTCGCCGCCAACCTGCAGGTGGGGAAGATAGAGCGCGCCTACTTCGTAACGTTCGGTATGCGGCAGCATAGTCGGGAAAAGCAGGCGCTGCATTTCCCAGGCCAGTTCGAGTTCCTTTTTCATCGCCGCCTGGCGGATATTTTCCTTGGCCAGTTTTTTATTTTCAATGGCGACGATGATGATATTGGTAAGCGTCTGGATAAAAGGCAGGTGCTTGATGGTCGGGCTGAGCTCGAGCTGGTCTTCGTTCAGGTCGCCGATGAGCACATACGCGAGCGGGCGCTGTTTGTGGAATACGGGAACCACAATTTCAAAAGATTTCTGCAGGTTCCGGCTGGTGAAATCCATCGTGCGTATTTCACTGATGCCCGAAAATTCCTTGTCCACGTCGATATTCAGGAACTGGTCGCCTACGCCGTACTGGAGCAGGCATGCCCATCCCGTTTCCTGGTTGCTGAACAGGACCAGTTTGCCGATGTTGAGTTTTTCGCGAACGATCTGCTCGTAAATCGTGAGCAGCTCGGAAGTAGGAAAGTTGTGGTTAATCGCTTTCGTTACCTCGAGCAATGCGTTCAGCTTGAAATCCTTCAGCTTCGGCCTCGACTTTTTTTCATCCGGGTTACGGCGCATAAAATCTGGACATCTGCCTCAAAGTTAACGGTTCATCCGTGCGGATGAAAAAAATTAGATGAATGCAAGGCCAAAGACGATATAGATAGACTTGCAGCGATGAGTGAATATGCGGGAGTTTTATTTTTTCTTCTCCCATTCGGCGATCAGGTCCGGGAGTTGGCGCAGCGCAAGCATTTCACGGAACATCACGCGTGCATCGCCCGCAGGACTTCCGAGGTAGCGTTTTCCGCCTTCCACATCCCTGCCGATACCGCTTTGCCCGAGGACAACGGCTCCGTCGCCGATGGTAACGTCGCTCACCACGCCGACCTGTCCCCAGAGGATTACGTTGTTGCCGATTCTCGCCACGCCGGCCACGCCCACTTGTCCTGCGAAAAGGCACATTTCACCTACGACGGTATCGTGACCGATATGCACCTGGTTATCGAAACGGGTGCCGCGACCGATGATCGTATCTCCCGAAACGCCCCGGTCGATGGTGCAGCAGGCCCCGATTTCCACGTCGTTGTGGATGATGACGCGTCCGCAGGTCTCCAGTTTTTCGAAATGCGTGGGTCGGCGTTTGTAATAAAATGCTTCGCCGCCGATGACCGTGTTGGCATGAATAACTACGTTATCGCCGAGATGGCAATCGTCGTAAAGCACCACACCCGGGAAAAGCACGCAATTGCGCCCCACGGTGCAGCGGTTGCCGATATATACATTCGGGTGAATAACAGTTCCTTCCCCGACCACGGCGGAATCGCTGATGGGTTTGAGCGAATAAGCCAGCGGCTGGAAATGACGTACGAGTTTGTTGTATGCCGTAAAAGGTTCGTCGTGAAAAATCAATCCTTTGCCTTCCGGGCAATCCACCTGCTTGTTGATGATGATCGTGGTGGCTGCGGATTTCAACGCTTTGTCGTAATACTTCGGGTGATCAACGAACATGAGATCGCCGTGTGCTACGCAATGTACTTCGTTCAGCCCGGTAACCGTATGCGCGGGATCCCCGGCAAACGTGGATCCGAGCAGCGCTGCGATGTCGGAAAGGGTGTGCGGTGTGATTTTCATGGGATGCGGAATTGAATGCGCAAAAATAGGGAAAATTGAGCGGCTGCCGGCCGTTCATGCAACAGGAATGGCCGGCTTTCTCGCGGTTTCCAGTTTTTCGTAAAACGCCTGCGCCTCGGCATACGGCTGGTCGGAAGGAAGCGTGATTTTGTTATCCGCCATGAAAGTTTCACCCGGGCGTTTGGAATGGTATGCGCTGCGTTCCTGCATCCGTTTGTAAAGTGCGGCATCCGGTTCGGCGGCGATGGTTTGCAGCAGGCGCATCAAACCGTTGAGCAATCCTTCGCTGTAATTCACCAGCAGTGTATTCCCATCGTTGGCAAACCAGTCGAGGCCGGCATTATAATAAGCGGCAAGTACGCGTGCGGAATATAAATCGAGGTTTTCACCTGCATGTTTCACCGGCTGCGGAACGAGACCCGGAACAAAGTGCATGCCTCTTCTTTTCCGGTGCGAGTGAATCACCGCCGCCGGATCGCGGTAAAGGAATACGAAAGGAACCGCCGGGAAAACCGCCCGGTAAAAAGCCGCATCGTGAATATGCCAGCAATCGGTTTTGATGAATACCCGTTTTTCAAGCCCGCTTCTTTTCTGCCCGTAAAAATTTACGGCTGCACGAAATAGTTTCTGCCTTTCGGATGCGTCGCGGTTTTCAAGATAAAGAAGCTGGTTGAAAACGGGAACTTCCGCAAGCACGATATTTTTTTCATCCAGCGACAGCAGTTGGGAAAACAGCGTTGATCCGCAGCGCGAGACATGAAAAATAACAGCCGACGGCGCTGCAGTTTCCGGGAATTCCCGCACATCGCTAAGAAAACCGATACCCGAAAGCGACTGGAAAGCCGATTGATTTTCGCGGAGGTTGCGAAACTGCGTTATCGTGTCTTCAAAAAAAGGTTCCGAAAAAATTTTGTCGCCGGTAAAACGCCAGCGAAGAAGCAACTCGTTTTCATAGCGGATAATTTTTTCCGGTATCCACGGAGGCCTTGCGTTTTCCATCAGTCGGTGCGTTCGGCGAGTTCCTTTTCCAGCGCCCCGGCCAGTTGCAGCGCGGCAGGCGTATTTTGCAGGCGCAGTTCGTCAATCATCCGCTGAAGTGCATCACGGCCGGGTCGTGTTTTTTTTGCACCGGCTTCGAAATCATACCCGCATTGCCGGAAAAGATCATCCGTCCACACGTTGCGCACACCGTCGATCACCAGGTGAACCCGGTCGGAGCCGCTTTCATTTTTCACGCTGTGCGGCAGGTTGAAATCGGCGTACCAGCATTCGCCGTTTTTCATCGGGATATTTTCGCCGCCTACGATAAACGTAACCTGTTCATTCGTCTGCACCGGGATATGAATCCGCAGGTACCCGTCTTCGTACCCGCCCTCCGGATCACGGTGTTCTTTGATCTCACTGCCGGCGGCGAGCCGGAGCAAACGGACGGTTTCGATCGGGCATTCGAAATGGCGGACGACGGATTGTATATAAGGTAGTTTTTCGAGCAGGGGCGTATCGTGAAACTGTGCGCCGGCAAATGCGCGGGCATCGTCTTCTTTTCCGCTCATGGAACGCAGCGAAATACTTTCCCAGGAACCTGCGTAGTCGGCCGAATTGTAATGCGCGCTCCAGTCCCGTTCCAGCGCGATGCGCAGTTCCTCCTGCAGGCAGTCTGCTTCGAAAGAAAACGGGAGACGGAATGCGGTGTTGTTGTGCATGATTTTAACCGGAGCAAAAAAAAGCCGGACGATTGCGCCCGGCTTGAGTAAAGTTTGTGAGTTACTCTTTTACACGATCCATATAGTCTCCTGTACGCGAATCAACGCGGACTTTATCGCCTTCGTTGATGAACAGCGGTACGCGGATTTCAGCGCCGGTATCAACCGTAGCGGCTTTCAGCGTATTGGTTGCCGTATCGCCGCGAAGACCGGGCTCGGTATAAGTAATCACGAGTTCAATGAAATTCGGCAGTTCGGCGAGGATCGGCTGATCATTCTCGAAAGAAACTTTCAGGTCCATGCCTTCTTTCAGGAACTTGATGCTGTCGCCGAGCAGGTCGGCCTGCACGTAGATCTGTTCGTATGTATCCTTGTCCATCAGTACGAGGCTTTCATTCTCCTTGTACAGGTACTGGAGCATTTTATATTCCACGTATGTGATGTCCATGCCTTCGCCCGAACGGAAACGGTTTTCCACCAGTTTCCCGGTGCGGACCACCCGCATTTTTCCCTGGTAAAAAGCGCGCAGGTTGCCGGGTGTGCGGTGCTGCCATTCGACTACCTGGCAAAGTTCGCCGTTGTAGCGGATAAACATCCCGATGCTGATATCTCCTGTATCGGCCATTTTGAGTTCGATTTTACTGTTATACTTAATTGATTTTCAGGGTTGCAAAGATAGCGAAAACCTCCATGTTTATAGTATACCGGAAGTCTTTTTTAGTCGGAAGTCGCGTTTACAGCGGCGGTCGTATCCTTGTTATCCGAAGTTGGCAGCTTCGGATAGCGACCTGCTTCAACCGCTGCTGAAAAAACTATATTAAACCACTCGCTCGATCACCATCAGTACATACCGCTTGTTCGCTGCAAAAATGGCCGGGTCCACGGTATCGATGTTCTTTTTGATCTTTTCTTCGATCAGCGGAATCGCTTCTTCGAGTGCGTAATGAATGCCCGGCGATTTGACTTTCAGTTTTTCCAGCGCAAAATTTTTCACCGGCACGCCGATATTGGCCGCCCAGTGATGCACATAGGCGATCGTGGGCAGGATATTCGGCGTGATGTCTTCCTGCCAGGTAATCCTGAAACGGTGTTTTTCGAGCGCTTCGGCAAACAGTTTCCAGTTATGCCCGCTTTTTTCGCCTTCAGTTCCCGTGCGGAAATAATCGCAGGCCAGCCATTTGCCCCCGCTCACCAGGATGCGGTCGATCAGCGGCAGGGCGATTTCCGTTTCGAGATACTGCAGCGATTCGGACGTGATCACCGTGCCGAAATGTTTTTCATATTTCGTTCCGTCGAGGTCTTCGAAGCGGCTTTCGATAAGCGTATTCGGATATTTTGTGCGGATGTGGCGCGCCTGGTTTACGTCGGGCGTCAGGCCGGTGGCGTGGAGGCCGCGCTTGTTCATCAGCCCGAGCAAACCGCCCATGCCGCAGCCGATATCGAGAATCGGGCGCTGTGTATCGGTGACCAGTTCCGCAATTTTTTCCGCGTAACGATCCTGCGCTTTATAAATCATGTTGATCGTCATATCCAGCGGATGCACGGACGGATCGTCGAAATAACCGTAATGCAGGTAATCGCCGGGAAGCAACTGGTGATAGAGTTTGAGCTGCGCGTCGTCGTACACGCGTTTTACTTTTTTGCGGTTACGCTGAAGCCTGATCACACGCCAGAGGTGGACGGGGTTGATAAACCGCTTCAGCACAAGCTTGAAAATCTTTTTTTTCTTTTTAGCCACAGCAGGAAGCCGTATTAATGAAGTACGCGGAAAATTCAGCCCAAAAATACACTTTCAGCCGGGAATTGCACGCCGGGAAGCGGGATTGACTTCCCGGTTGCGCCGAAGAAACCGCATCGTATCTTTACCGCTTTATACGCATCCATTGAATCGCCGCATTACATATTCGCTCCTGGTTGCCTGCTGTGCGCTGCTGCTCTTCGTGCCGTTCCTGGGCTCGTCGAACCTGTTCGACTGGGACGAGATCAATTTTGCGGAATGCGCGCGCGAGATGGTCGTAACCGGCGACTATTCTTCCGTCAGCATCAATTACGAACCGTTCTGGGAAAAACCGCCGCTCTTCATCTGGATGCAGGCTTTGTGCATGGAAATTTTCGGCACGGGCGAATTTGCCGCACGATTACCGAATGCGCTTTGCGGAGCGCTCACGCTGCTCGTTCTTTTTAACATCGGCCGCCGCGTGTACGATGAGCGTTTCGGCCTGATCTGGGTGATCGCTTATGCCGGTTCGCTGCTGCCGCATTTTTATTTCCGTTCCGGCATTATCGATCCCTGGTTCAACCTGTTTATTTTTTCGGGGATATGGTTTTTCATCGTCTTTCTCAATGCCAACCAACCGTACCGGCCGGGTCTGCCCGTGGGGAAAGAACTTTTGCTTGCGGGGGCCTGTCTCGGTTTGGCCGTGATGACCAAAGGTCCGGCCGCGCTGGTGATCTTCGGTTTGTGTTTCGGCGTGTATTTGCTGCGTAACCGTTTTCGTGCATTCATGTCGTTCAAACAGTTGCTGGCTATCGGGCTGGCTGTCGTGATTACGGGCAGTATCTGGTTCATGATCGAACTGATGCGCGGCAGGGGAAATGTGATCAGCGAATTTTTTGCATACCAGGTTCGCCTCTTTCGCACGGAAGATGCCGGGCACGGAGGACCATTTTACTATCATTTCATCGTGCTGCTCATCGGCTGTTTCCCGGCGGCGGCATTTGCGCTGCATGCGTTTTTGCGCCGCGATACAGGCGGCACGACCACGCCCTGGCAGCGGCATGTGGGCTGGTGGATGAAAATGCTTTTGCTGGTGGTGCTCATTTTATTCTCGTTCGTGGAAACGAAAATCATTCACTATTCATCACTTACCTATTTCCCGCTCACTTTTCTTGCGGCGCGAACGATATACCGGCTCTGGAACGGTGAAACGGTCTGGCGTGTGTGGATGAGCTGGATGCTGGGCGTATAACCGGGACACTGCTCGGCATTGCACTGTGCGTCGCACCTTTCGTCGATCATTTCAAAAAATGGTTGCTCGACGCGGGTCTTGTGGGCGACCGCTTCGCAGCGGGAAACCTCGAAGCGTTTGCACACTGGAAAGGGATCGAGTGGATTCCCGGCGTGCTGCTGCTTGCCGGAACGGTTTTAGGTTTATGGTTCCGCAGCAAAGCGAAGATCAAAGAAATGGTCTTTTCGTTTTTTGTAGCGACTATGGCGGCAACCAGTCTTGCTTCCGGTTTGCTGGCTCCGCGTATCGAAGAATATTCGCAGGGAGCGGCCGTGCGTTTTTACCAGGGACTCGCGGGAAAACAGGTGTATGTGGAAACGCTCGGTTTCAAAAGTTATGCGCATTATTTTTACGCAGAGGTCATGCCCGGCATTGCGCAGAACCCCGAATTTCTTGCCTGGAAAAAAGAAAACGAAAAAAATTACATCGATCCCAAACGTACGGTTACGGAACTGAACATCGCCATGCAGCGGGAATGGATGCTGCGCGGTAAAATCGATCGTCCCGCGTATTTCGTCTGCAAGAATACCTTTGAATCAGAAATAGTGAAATACTACCCGAAACTGCGTCGCCTGCGCGATGAAAACGGTTTTGTTTTCTGGGAACGTTTGCCGGGTGATCTGCCTTAAGAAAATAATATTCCTCCGGAGTTCCTTTTACAGAAAAGTTTTTTCCATACGTCGGAATAGTTTTTTGCCCGGAAAATCCGATGATTGCAGCGCGAACTTCAGTTGCTGACGGACACCCTTTTCTCCTGCCGCCCGCCCGCCATCAGCGCCGATAAAAGAATGAGCGCAATACCCCAGCCCGCTGCGATGGAAATGGATTCGCGGTAAACCAGCGCGCCGATAAAAACAGGGATGATATTTTCTACCAGCTGAAGTATGCCGATATATTGCTTGTTCACTTTCTTCGAACCGGAATAAATAAGCAGGTACGCGATGCTGGTGCAGAAAATACCCATGAAAAAAACAGAACCGATTCCGACAAACGAAACCGTTCCGGGGTTCACCAGCACAAAAGGAAGCAGGACTGGCAACTGCAGCAGGTTTTGTATGTACACCAGCCGCAGCGGACTTTCGTGCTTCATGAATTTCAAATGATACGTAAAATTCAGCCCGAGGAAAACGGCGGAAAGCAGACCGAAAACGCAACCTTTTGCGGAATAGTTTTCAGAACCGCCGATTCCTGAAACCAGTATGATGCCAGCCATCGCCACGATACAGGATAGCATCGCCTGCGTGCGGATCTTCTCCGCGAAAAAAAGACGCACAAACAGGATGATGAACACCGGCTGAATGCCGAGCAAAGCGCCCGACACCGCCACGCCGGTATACCGGATGGAAAGCACATAACACAGGATTGCGCCGGTGAGAAAAAGAGTCCAGGTAAAATAGTGGAGTAATTCTTTCCTGCGGATGCGCAGGTTTCCGCCTTTCAGCAATAAAACCGATCCGGCAAACAAAGCTGCAAACAGCGCGCGGCCCAAGGCAATCGAGGTAATGCTCAGGCCGGCGCAACTGCTTACAAATACCGGGATCAATCCGAAAAGGATTGCTCCCGCAACGATCTGAAATGAGCCCGCCCGGTGCATAGGATCACTTCAGGATCAGCTTTTGAATTTCATTACCGTTCCCGGTTATCACGGAAAGCGTATAAACGCCCGGTGCGTATCGCGATCCGTCAAAATGGAAACGGTTATTTCCGTCGGGTACAAATCCGGCAGCTACGGTTCTTCCGAATCCGTCGGTCAGCCTGATCTGTACGTCGTTATTATTGCCTGGAATTTCAATGTACACCAGCGACCCGGAAGGATTCGGGAAAACGCGGCAGCCGGGTTTCGCAGCGGTCGTTTCGTTCACCGCATTGAATGCGCTGTTCAGTAAAGTGAGCACGGGCACGTCGATATCGTTCTGCATATCCGCACCCTGCACGTTGAAATTGTACGTGATGTAATATCCGTTCGGCGCATTCACGCTGCTGATGTCTGCGAAAAACATCCCGCTGGTATTCGCCACTTCGCCGTAATGACCAATGTAATCTTCACCGCCGATGGTGTAAAAATCAAGCCCGAGCCCGTAACCATAAGTACCCGGGAACATCGTGTGCATTTCCGCCAGCGAATTCGCGTTGATGATCTGCCCGCTGCGAAGCGCTGCGTAAAAAACATTCAGGTCGCTTGTCGTGGAAACCACGTCGGCCCAGCCGGTATAGGTAGTGGGGTTAATGATCGTGAGATCGGTCCAGTTCCCGATATTCCAGTAGCAGCCCATGTGCGCGCCGGAAATCGTATCGGTCAGCGGAATCTCCGTATCGGCCAGTGCGAGCGGTGTGATGATGGTTTGCGTAAGGTAATCGCGATACGAAAGGCCGGTGAGATTCTGAATGATCATCGCGAGGATGGAATAATTCGTGTTCGAATATGCCCAGGCGAATTCGGGTGCAAAAACTTCGCCCTGGCTGGCGCCGCAGAAAATCGCTTCTTCGAGCGAGTGCGCGCCGAGCGGGTTGCCCAGCACGTTGGCCTGGCAGCCCGTATTGTCGGCAGAATTCGCTATTCCGCTGGTGTGATTCAGCAAATGCCGGATGCGGACCGTATCGCTGGATGCAATCGTATCATTGATCAGCGTTGCCCGCAGGTAAAGGCTGATCGGATCTTCGATGGAAAGCTGACCGGCTTCTTCAAGTTTCAGGATGCAGGTAGCGACCATCGTTTTGGTAATGCTTCCGGCGCGGAATTTATCCGTGGAATTCGCAACGGCAAGCGGTTGCCCGGCGGTGATGCCGGCGATGGAATACCCGCTCGAGCCGGACCAGGTCCATTGTCCCGGCACGTGTACTTCCATGATGGCGCCCGCATTCGTAAAGCTTGCCGGCAGCGCCTGGTCCAAAATCGACTGCAGCGAATCGGCAATGGCCGTAGGAACGGTTTGTGCAGAAACAGCTTTCCCGGAGCAAAACAGGGCGAAAAAAAAACCGGCCAGGATAGTCGTATTTCTCATGCAGTTACGTTTTAAACAAAAATAAGAGGGCAGGCAGCCGGGGCGGGTAAAATAATCGGTGTTTATAATAGTTCAAATTAATAATAAATATTATAACTTATTGATTTACTTATATTTGTAGTTATCAGTATAATATTTCAAATGACTACATCCGACCCGATTTTTATACTCGCCCGGTCGCTTTCACAATCCGAGAAACGGGCATTTACGCGTTTTGCAAAACTGCAGACGCCTGCATCGGTCAATCGTTATCTCGCACTTTTCCAGCGGCTGGCCGGCATGAAAACGTATAATGAAACCCTGCTGAAACAGGAATTCGGCGCCCGGCATTTCGAACAACTGAAGCAGCAGCTCTTCAAAAAAATAATGCAGTCGCTTCGTTTGTACCACGAATCGGGCGAAGACGAGGACCGGGTTGCGCTTCACCTGCACAATCACCGCCTGCTTAAAAACCGCGACCTGCCCGCATGGGCGGAGAAAGAACTGAAACGGGCGGCGAAAATCGCCGGGGAAGCTACGCTGCACCAGTACGGACAAATCATTTTCCACCGGCAGACGGAAGCGACCATCGCTTCAAAAAATATCAGCATGCTGCGCGAGCGTATTTCGGAACACCGTGCGTTCATGAAAAAAACGGTGGAGGAGATCGTCAACGAAGCCGGGTACCTGGAACTGTTTATCGAAGTGGATGTCATCAACGAGCAGTTTGAAGCCACGCGCAACAAGGCGGAGCTGCAGGTGATCGCTTCGTTTTTGAAAACCCCGCTGCTCCGCGACGAACAGGCTGCGCTCACGGTGCGTGCGAAGATCCTGTTTCACTTTATAAAAGGTCTCGCGCTTTACCTGTTCTGCGATTTCAAATCCTGTGCGGCCCACATGGGAAAAGTGATCGGGTACTTCGAGAAAAATCCACGCATGCTGCTGCAGGAGGAAAAATTGTATGTGCGGTCGGTTGCAAACAGGAGTCTCGGTTTATTTCACTGCGGACTTTTTGCCGAATCCAAAGACCTGCTCGCTAAACTGCATGCGATACCTGTCCGGTTACCGTTAAACGGTGAGTACAGGAATCACCTGGCCTGCGTGCTGGAGCTGATGCACCTGAACAGGCAGAAGAATTTCAGCCGGGCTGTTGCGCTGATAGAAAAGAACACCGCGCTGTTTGCCGAATCCGGCAGGCCCGGTGCGGTTTCGCAGCAAAGGACCTACAACGTTTTTCAGCAGGCTACGGCTTACCGGGGAGCGGGTAATCCGAAAAAAGCGTCGCAGATTATCAGCAGTTTTATCAACGAACGCGGAAAAGGCATGAAGAAAGACGCCTACATCATGGCGCGGATTTTATTTATGCTGCTCCGTTTCGATCTGAACGACCAGTCGCTGCTCGAATCGGAAATACGTTCCGTACAGCGTTTCCTGAAAAAAGAAAACAAGCTTTTCCTGTTCGAGAAAAAAATGCTGCAGTTCCTGAATGCGATGCTCACGGAAAATTCCACGCAGCAGATACGGCGCAATTTTCAGAAACTGAAAAAAGACCTGCTGGAACTGAAGAAGATCGCATACGAACGGAATGCGTTCATGTATTACGATTTCCTGGATTGGGTGGAAAGTTTTGCGCGTTGAGTGAACCTACTCTTTTATAAAGCGGATATTCACGATCGTTCCGGCTTTCACGGCACGGATAAAATACACGCCGCTGATCCACGATGAAATATCCATTATTATTTCCGCCGTTTGCATCGTATTCAGCGCAGTAATTTTCTGCCCGAGCGCATTGTAAATGCCCAGGCTTTCGATATCGCGTTCAGCATTGCTGATCACGATGGTATTTCCGGCCGGGTTTGGGAAAACGGAAATCGTGTTTTCATTTCCTTCTCCGTTCTCTATTCCCGCCGTACTGCAAAGCGAAGTCACCGTTCCGCCTGTTCCGACCGTAGTCGTTACAGGTATTCCCAGGTAAACTCCGCTGATGATTGGGCTCACCGTAGTATCATCGATATTCGGATTGGTTTGCACCGTGAACGCATCGTCTTCGTTGCAGCCCGTACTTCCGTTCGCGTCGGTTTTGACCAGGTAGATGTCCGAATTTCCTGCGCCGAAACTGAACGTGTTGCCGGTGACCAGGTATCCGCCGTCGCTGTGCAGTTTGATTTCTTTGGCCATGTCGGAACCCGGTCCGCCGTAAACAGTCGACCAGAGATGATCTCCGTTCGCATCCAGCCGGAGCAGGTACGCATCGTAATTCCCCGCGCCGTAACTTTTGGTGTAACCCGCTACGATATAACCGCCGTTAGGAGTCTGGCGGATATCGTTGGCGATGTCGAGACTGTCGCCTCCGAAAACTTTGCCCCAGCTAAAGTTCCCGGCGCTGTCGGTTTTAACCACGAAAACATCGTTCAAACCCTGGCCGGAACCGTCGGTCCAGCCGGCCATCACGAAACCGCCGTCGGAAGTCTGGTCCATAGCGTAGCACAGGTTGTACCCGCCCGCGCTGTAAATTTTTGACCAGAGCACGGTGCCGCTTGCGTTCAGTTTGCAGAGCATGAAACTGTGATACGGGATCATCTGGAACGAAAAACTGCTCGCGCTGCCGGCAATAACGTAGCCGCCGTCGCTGGTCTGCACGATGTCGTAACCTTCATCGTTACTGGCTCCGCCGATGCTGGTGCTCCAGGACGGGGTTCCCGCCGAATCGGTTTTCAGGATATAATAATCGTATCCGCCGGCCGAACCGGTACTCGTTAATCCGCCGATGATGAAACCGCCGTCAGTTGTCTGCTGGATCGCATAGCCGTAATCGGAGCCGTTTCCGCCGTAGTGTTTTGTCCACTGCAGGTTGCCGGACGCGTCGATCTTCAGCAGGTAAATATTTCCGTAAGGCTGTGTGTTGAAACTGTATGTTGTGCCGATCATCGCATACCCGCCGTCCGAAGTAGGAATGATGGACGCGAGGTATTCGGAAACCGATCCGCCGTAATTTTTCGTCCAGCTGATATTTCCCGCAGCATCCGTTTTAACCAGGAAAATTTTATCCGGCCCGAATTGTCCCGATCCGCTTGTGCCGCCCACAAGATAGCCGCCATCGCTGGTTTGCAGGGCCGTGGTGCCGTTTTCATACGCGGTATGGCTGTAAGCTTTCTGGAAAATGGTTTGGGAAAAAGAAACGCTGGTCAGCAGGAAAAAAGCAATAACCAGCCTTATTCTGCCCGGAGCAAAAAGTGTTTTCATGTTGTGGAATTTGTTTCCCGTTTGCCGTGGGAATATTTTTGCAAAAGGTACAAAAAAGCCGATACGGTTTACACGCTAAATCTTATCCCATTCCCAAATCCCGTAACCGGTTTCTTTCGGCAGCGTGATATCCGCATATTTCAGGTGGATGATGATCTGCCCGCGGTGATGCGCTTCGTGTGCGATGATGTAGGCGAAAAAATTATTCGGTCCGCGCTTGCCGCCTTTCGGTTTGCCTTCTTTTTCCATACGATCGAGCAGGCCGGCCATGGCTTTGGCGGATTGTTCCAACTGTTCCGCCAGCAGTTTTTTGGTCGCGGTGCCTTTTTCGTATTTCTGCAGCGTCTTGGCTGTGTCAGGTGCACTGACTTCGAGCCAGAGCAGGCGTGCGTTGTGCAGGTGACCGAACTGGTCGCCGATATTGCGTGCGCGGGTATTGTGCGAAACCGTCAAATGCGCTTCGTCGATCGCGTCGAGCAGCATCATGTTTACGCGGTGGTTGACCATCCAGCTTTCGGCCAGGGAAAATTTTTCGTCGGACATAGTGAGTCGTGTTGGTTTTGAAACGTATTCCGTTTATTTCAGATCACAAGATAATAACCGATAAAATTACCGCGATAGTTTCCCAATTCCTCTGATGTCAGCGGCTGTGGATTGCCACCATTATCAGGATCGGAAATCACGTACTTCCTGTTTTTGTCGCGGTTGCTGTTGCCGTCATAACCGGTTACAAGAATATAATGAGCGTCTTTCTTCGGGCCAAAAAGCAGGATGACCGGGCGTCCCGCGTCCACCTCATCCACTAAGGTATCCCAGGGTATTTTCCCATTCTTCTCACTGCCGAATTTCAGGTAAGTATTCAGCACGTTGACGGGATCGAACTGTTCATCTCTTCCGCCTACAAATTGATTGGCAAGAAACTGTTGAGTTTGCCCGACAATGACACTGCAGGCGGCAGCCCAGCACCAGTTTGGCTGAGCCTGTTGGGGAGCCTGTATGCCCAATGTTTTTTTTCCGCCTTTAAATTGTGCAACAGCCGGGTAGCATTGAACAGCATTGATTCCCTGCGTTGTCGAATGGGCGACAGCTCTTGATTCCTGGCTGGATTTGACAGATTGGCCTTTCATGAAGCTACTTGCTGGGAGATTAAAGATAATATCTTCCGGCCTGGCGTGTACTGCTTACTGCTTGAAGTTTTCCACCAATAGTTTTTGCGTACAGAAAAAATATTCTTCTTCCTGCTGGTTGGAGCAGACGATGATGACCCGGTTGTCGCGGTGATTTTTTACAAGTTCCTGGTACCAGTTCACTGCCGCTGCATCGAGGTTGGAACAGGGTTCATCCAGCAACAGCACGGGCGTATCGCTCAGTATGGCCAGCAGCAGGCGCACGCGCTGTTTCATGCCCGACGAAAAATTCCGGAGCGCTTTGCCGGCGGATGATTGCAGCCCGGAAATTTCCAGCACCTGTTCATTATTCAAACCGCCGCGCCAGTTTTTGAAACGGTTGTGAAAAACGATCGTTTCACGCAGGGTGAATTCTTCCATCAGTTCGAGGTACGGCGCGGCGATGCTCACGGAGCGATACAGGTTTTCCTGTTCCGTCACTGTGCCGCCGAAACGATATTCGACCTGTCCTTCCGTCGGAATATACGCGCCTGCAATGAGTTGCAGCAATGTGCTCTTGCCCGAACCGTTTGCGCCGAGAATCACGCAGGATTCCGCTTCCCCGAATTCGGCATCCACCCCGCGAAAGATCCATTCGCGGTTATAACGTTTGCCGATGTTGCGGAGCATGATGGGCACAAAAAGTTGGTTTTCCGATTTGAAAATGAATCAATTTGAAGATTTGAAGATGCCCTGTGTGATGGCCTGCGCGCATTTTCTCAATTTTCAAATTGATAATTGAGCGTACTTAAGATATTCCGCGGATAATCCCGTCTTTCGAACCGCGGATAAAAGAAAGGATCGTTTCTTTTTCTTTCGATTCAGGCGCTTCTTTTTCGATTACGGCAACGGCGTTCGATACGTTGAGTCCTTTCACGTAGAGTATCCTGTAAATGTCTTCGATCTGCTGGATCGATTCGCGCGAGAAGCCGCGGCGGGCGAGGCCGATACTGTTTACGCCGATATACGAAAGTGGTTCGCGGGCGGCTTTGACGAAAGGCGGCACGTTTTTCCGCACACCGCTTTGCCCGCCGATGAACGCATGTGCACCCACATGAACGAATTGCGAAACGCCGACGAAGCCTTCGAGGATCGCCCAGTCTTCGATCACGCAGTGACCGGAAAGACCTACGTTGTTCGCCAGGATTACATGATCGCCCACGAGGCAGTCGTGCGCCACATGCACGTAAGCCATCAGCAGGCAGTTTTTCCCGATAGCCGTTTTGTTGCGGTCGGATGTGCCGCGGTTGATGGTGCAGAATTCGCGCACGGTAGTTCCGTCGCCGATTTCGGTAACGGTATATTCACCGTTGAATTTCAGGTCCTGCGGGATGCCGCTGACCACAGCGCCGGGAAAAATCCGGCAGTTGCTGCCGATACGCGCGCCGTTCATGATTACGGCATGCGGCCCGATCCAGCAATTGTCGCCGATTACTACATCACCTTCGATGAAAGCGAAAGCTTCGGCGGTAACGTTGGCCCCGATTTTCGCGTCGGGATGGATGTGCGCCAGTTTAGAAATCATACGTTGGCCGGTTGCGGTTCTTTTTTCGGAACATCGATGTTACGCACTTTCTCGATCAGGGCGAGCATTTCCGCTTCGGCGGCCACTTTGTTGTTCACGTAAGTGGTGCCTTTCATGTGACAAAGTCCGCGGCGGATAGGCGTGAGCAGTTCGAGTTTGAAAACACAGGTATCGCCCGGAACGACTTTCTGTTTGAACTTCACCGCATCCATTTTCAGGAAATAGGTCTGGTAGTTTTCCGGGTCGGGAACGGTTTTCAGGCAAAGCACTCCGCCTGTCTGCGCCATGGCTTCCACCAGCAGCACGCCCGGCATGATGGGCTCGTCGGGAAAATGTCCCTGTGTCCAGAACTCGGTCATCGTAACGTTTTTCACACCTACCACATAAGTCGGCGTGAGTTCGATGATCTTATCCACCATCAGGAAAGGCTGGCGGTGCGGAAGAATTTTCATGATGCCCACCGTATCCACCACTGCGGGAGCCTGCGGGTCGAAATGTTCTTCGGGTTTTTTGTTGCGTGCTTTTTTAACGAGCGCTTTGATCTTGCGTGCGAATTCCACGTTGCCGTGATGTCCCGGGCGGGCCGCGAGGATATGTATTTTCATGTGCACGCCCACGAGCGCAAGGTCGCCGACAATGTCGAGCAGTTTGTGCCGTGCAGGCTCGTTATAATAATGCAGTTGCGTATTATTCAGCACGCCGCTGCCTTTTACTTCCACGTCGGGCTTGTTGAATACTTTGCGCAGGTGTGCGATTTTTTCTTCGGGAAGCGGCTTGTCCACCATCACGATGGCATTGTCGAGATCACCGCCTTTGATCAGGTCGTGCGCCAGCAGGGCTTCCAGCTCATGCAGGAAAACAAAGGTGCGGCACTTGGCGATATTTTCTTTAAACTCTTCGATGCGGTACATCGAAGCGTGCTGTGTGCCGAGAATTTCCGAATTGTAATCCACCATCACGGTTACCCGGAAAGAGTCCTGCGGAACAGCGAGCATCTCCACTTTTTTATTCGCGTCTTCGTATGTCAGGTTTTCCGTGAGCTCGAAATATTCGCGTTCCGCATTTTGTTCCGTGATGCCGGCGGTTTCAAGCGCCTGGATAAAAGGCCAGGAACTGCCGTCGAGAATAGGGACTTCGGGACCGTCGATTTCCATCAGCACGTTATCCAGGTCCATGCCCATCAGTGCCGCCAGCGCATGTTCGGTGGTGCTTACCCGTCCGCCGTTTTGTTCCAGCGTCGTGCCTCTGGCCGTATCGATCACATTATCCACATCGGCCAGTATGACCGGTTTGCCTTCCAGGTCGATGCGGCAGAAACGGAATCCGTGATTCTCGGGCGCCGGCTTAAAAGTCAGTGTCGCTTTTTTGCCCGTGTGAAGTCCCACGCCGGATACGGAAACGGCTTTCTGCAGTGTGCGTTGTTTGATGGTGCTCATTTATTGCGAAGCGGATTGTTTGAGTTCGTTGAGCTGCTTTTCCAGTTCGTCTATTCTGTCTTTCAAAGAGGGAAGTCCCCGGAAAAGTACGTAAGAACGTTTATAATCACCGATGCCGAAAGCCGGCGATCCCTGTATGATCTCGTCGTCTTTTACATTATTGCCGATGCCCGACTGCGCGGCGATCTTCACGCGGTTGCCGATGAGCAGGTGACCGATAATGCCGACCTGTCCGCCGATGAGGCAGTCGCGGCCGATTTTGGTAGAACCGGCAATGCCGGTTTGTGCTGCGATCACCGTGTTTTCACCGATCTCCACGTTATGCGCCACCTGGATCAGGTTGTCGAGCTTTACGCCTTTGCGGATTACTGTGCTGCCGAGCGTGGCCCGGTCGATGGTGGTATTGGCGCCGATTTCCACGTGATCTTCCACGGTCACGTTACCGATATGCGGCACTTTCTGGTAATTGTTTTCGCTGTTCGGATGGAATCCGAATCCGTCGCCGCCTACAATAGCGCCCGACTGGATGATGCAGTGGTTGCCGATCACGCAATCGTGGTACACTTTTACGCCGGCATACAGCGTGGTATGGTTGCCCACCTGCGCGTTCTGCCCGACGAAAGCCTGCGGAAAAATTTTGCTGTTGTCGCCGATCACGGCATGGTCGCCCACATAAGCCTGCGCACCGATCCACACGTTCTTCCCGATTTTGGCCGAAGGCGAAACGTACGCCTGTGCATCGGTGCCGGTCTGGCTGAAACGTACGTTATTGTATGCCTCCAGCAGTTTGGCGAAAGCCTGGCGCGCATCGGCTACACGGATGAGCGTGAGGTCTTTCGGAAGCGCCTGCTCGGGCTGAAAATCCTGGTTTACGATCGCGACGCTTGCGCCGGTCGTATAAATAAACGGTGTGTATTGCGGATTGGAAAGAAAGGTCAGCGAGCCGGGCGTGCCTTCTTCGATTTTAGACAGCCGGGTAACACTGGCTTCCGGGTTTCCCTCCACGGTACCGCCGGTTAAAACGGCGATCATTTGCGCCTTGAATTCCATTGGGTTCAAATTTAATCAAATTGGACGTGCGCGGGACGAAAAGGTTTAAAGGATCGCCTGTTCAAAACTACGCCTGTTATCCGGGTGCTGAAGGTTCCGGGTAACAGGCAGACATGAAAAAAGGCCGCTCCGGGGAAGCAGCCTTTTCGACGGATCGCGAAATGATTTATACACTTAGAAACTGTTTGGATTTTGTTTTTCAGAATTGTTATGATGGATTTTTTGTCCGGACGAGACGCTTTTCGCAGGCCATAGCGGAGCTGTTACGGTCAAGAAAAGCAACGAAAGCCGGACAAAAAAGGCGCATAACAAACTGAAAAGATAAAGTCCAAACAGTTTCTTAATGCACGACCAGTTTTTTGGTCAGCATTTCTTCACCCGAACTGATGCGCAGCAGGTAAATGCCTTTCGGATATACCGCTAAATCGATCGGGAGCAGGTTTGCGGCGCCTGTTTCCGTGCTGCTGAAAACGCGGCTCCCGGTCATACTGAATACCTCGATTTGTACGGGCACTTCGGCCGAAGCTCCTGCGATTTCCAGGTTGAAAAGACCTTCGGACGGATTCGGGTAAAGGTTCAGCGATACGATGCCGGGTTCCGCATCACCCAGCCAGGAAAGCTGGTGTGTTCCTGTAGTTACATAAATCAGCGCAACGGCAGTATCCGTAACCAGGCAGGGCTCGCGGGCCGCGATGTGCCGGATCAGGTACCAGTTATAAGTAGGAACGGAAGTAGCGAAATTGTAGGAATTTCCGCCGGCAGTATAGGAAATGCCTTCGATGAGACTCAGTAAAGCGCCCGAGCTGTTGGAATTATAAAGCTCCCAGGTATTGTGCGTATTCGAATACATCGCTGTTGCCGACAAGTATGCCGAGGGACCAACTACGCTGACGTTATAATTAAACGACGCATCAGGCGTTCCCGACGGATCAAGCGTGATGTTGGCCACCGCGTATGTACTGCAGCCGTTGCTGCCCGTTACCGTTACCGCATATGTACCGTAACCGTAAGACGCCGTAGGCAGGTATTGTCCGCCACCCACGAGCACACTGTTGTAAGTCCATGCGTAGCTCGTAGCTCCCGCACCGGCATTCAGTACCGGCCACGGGTCGCCGGGACAAAGCGCCATGTCTTTAAGTTTTACCGTGGGTCCGTAGTTCACCGTGACAGTTACCGTTTTCGTATTGGTGCACCCGGACGAGTTGGTAACTGTAACGACATAGGATGTCGTTACGGTCGGCGTGGCCACAGTCGTTGCGCAGGTCGGGCAGCTTACCGAAGAGGAAGGCGACCAGGAGTAACTTGTTCCGCCGGTTGCGGTGAGCGTAGTTGAACTGCCGTTGCAGATGGTGGCAGGCGATGCGCTCGTGGTGATGGTGGGTTTTGTATTCGCACGGCCGTAAAACATCCATTGGTTGGGCGCGAGTGGTGGGCAGTTCACGAAAGCGACTTCACCCGGCGAACCGAAGTATTGAAAATACACGTTGCGCAAACTGCTTCCGCAGGTTTGTGTAATAGTGCCGGCAATAGCAGAAGTGATTTTAACAGGAAGCACCTCATTGTAATCCCACGTGCTGCCGGTTGCCGTTCCGGTTACAGGAACCAGTCCGCCTGTAACGGTAGCGTAAGGTCCGAGCTTATAACATTCCAGGTTGCCAGTAAGCCCGGGGAAAATCGGCACGCCCGGACCGCCGGCTACGCAGCTGTAATTGTATACGCATTTGTTCTTCAGGTAAATGTAATCGCCGACGCAGATGTTGAAACAATTTTTCGGATTGTTGCCCGCCGCATCGGTCAGTTCGACAACAAAAATGAAATTACTGTACGTAGCCGTCTTCCCGGTTTCCGGGGAGAAAAGCGCCGCCACAACTGCAATGGAAGAGAGCAGGAATTTGTGCAGGTTTTTCATGGTTTTCTGTTTTTTGTGGCAAACATACCGAGAGGATGCCTGCACAGGAGCAACAATTAACCAAAGGAAACTACAGGGAAGTAGCGGCTGTTTCCAGGTAAGAAACGGTAAGCCGCATGATGGTTTTTATTCCGGCAGAGCAGGAAAAAACGCTCAATACCAAACGCACAACGTTCAAGGACCAACGAATTCGTCCGATGAACATTGTTCATTGTGCGTTTGACATTGTGCGTTAAAATGTCCGGGCAGATGCACTTTCTATTCCGCTTTCGCGCCGAGATATCTTTTCAGCACGACAAAACCGACAAACAAAGTACCGAGCGTGAGTAATGCCGCCGCATAAAACGGTGCGCCGGGAACATAAGCCGGTGCGGAATGGCCGGTGAAAAAACCGAACAGAAAACCGAAGAGCATCGGTCCCAGGATCGAAGTCAGGCTCATCAGGCTGGTTAAAAATCCCTGGAGCTCGCCCTGTTCATTTGCAGGCACCTGTTTCGAAGCCACGCCTTGTATCGTTGGACCGGCCAGTCCGCCCAGCGCGAGCGGAATGCAGGCGGCGAAAAGCATCCACGACTGGAATGAAGCGGCGCAGAAAACAAAACCGAGGATGCTGAACATGAGCCCGGCATAAATGGATCGTTTTTCACCGATTTTTGGAATGAGTATCCGGTTGAGCACCGCCTGCACCAGCGCGATCGAAATACCGACTACTGCCAGCGAAGCCCCGATCGTGCCTTCGGACCAGTTGAAACGCTCGATGGAAAAATACGCCCAGGTGGAAGGCAGCGATTGCCCGGCCAGGCTTTGCAGGAAAAACATGAGCGCAATGCCGACCAGCGCAGGATAACGTTTCAGGTGAACAAGAGAACCGATCGGGTTGGCGCGTTTCCATTCGAACCTGCGGCGGTTTTCCGGTTTCAGCGATTCGGGAAGAATGAAGAAACCGTAGAACCAGTTCAGCAGCGCGAGCCCGGCCGCTACGAAAAACGGGATGCGGTCGCCGAGTTCGCTTATAAATCCGCCGATAGCCGGACCGATGATAAAGCCCATGCCGAAACCGGCGCCGATGATGCCGTAGTTCTGCGAACGTTTTTCAGGCGGACTGACGTCGGCGATGTATGCGCTGGCCGTGGTAAAACTGGCCCCGGTAAAACCGGCGATGATGCGGCCGAGAAAAAACCAGCCGATGCTCGGCGCGAAAGCAAGCAAAAGATAATCCACACCGAAACCGAACAGCGACAGCAGCAGCACCGGCCGCCTGCCGTAACGGTCGCTCAGCGCGCCGATGATCGGTGCGAAAACAAATTGCATGAGCGCGTACACTGTGAGCATGGCGTTGCCGTAATAATTGGCTTCGCTCACCGAACAGTGCATCATTTTCTGGATCAGGCCAGGCAGAACGGGTATGATGATGCCCAGCCCGATGGAATCGACCAGGACGGTAATGAAAATAAAAAACAAGGCTTTGTTATTCTGCTTCTCGCTCATGACGTGGTGGCGTCCCTCATTTTAATGACGGGCAAATTTAGGGAGAAGATTTCTTGCCCCGGCTTGTTTTCGAAGAAGTATTCACCAGCCGTGCATAATTTGCAGGCGTGGCGCCCACGATGTTCCGGAAGTCGCGGATAAAATGGGCCTGGTCGGCATAACCGAGTTCGTAGGCCAGCCCGACGAGGTTTATTTTTTTGCCGGTTTTCAAACGTTCCACCGCTTCGTGCAGGCGGTAACGGCGGATGATCCACTTCGGGCTGATGCCGGCGTAAGTGCTGAACAGGCGCTGCAGGTTGCGGGTACCCGTGCCGCTGAATTCCGAGAGTCGTTCCACGGAAGCGATGCTGCGGTCGTCCCGGATTTTTTTCAGCAGGCGGTTGAGGAACAGTATCTGCGGATCGGCGACCGGTTTCAGCCCGAGCAGGAATTTTTCCATCAGCCTGATTTTTACTTCAGGTTTCTGCGCCGCGATGATTTTAGCGGCCAGCGCGGTAAACGGTTTTCCCCAGATCACGGCCGGATCGATTACCCTGTTGCAGAGCGCGGAAACAGGTTTGTTATAAAAAGGATAAAAACCGCCGGGAAGAAATTTGACGGCAAAAACAGATCCTTTGCCTTCGAGGCGGCGGATGAATTTTCCTTTCATCACACCCGTGATCTGTGAAGCGGTTTTTTCGATGGAAAGATTCACAGAAGGATGCGGAAGATTTTCGGAAACAAAAGGAGGCAGTCCCCGCAGGTCCCAGCAAACCATCCAGAAATGCTCGACAAACGGGGCCAGCGATTCCGGGCAATGAAAACGCGTGAGCACCACGCGATCTTTCGGAAACGCGGTAAGCACACCGACTGGTTTTTCGGTTTTGATCAGGGAAGTCATGCGGTGTAAAGTTCGCAAATGTCGCGTTTGTTCAATTTTCCGCTAAACCGCGGATGTATCTTTGCAAAAAAAGAAACGCTATGAAATATCCGCATACAGCCACAGTCGACATGCATTTCAATGCGCCGGTTTCCGCAGTCTGGGACGGCCTGACGAATCCTGACCAGATCCGGAAATATTTTTTCGGAACGGAAGCCGTTTCCGACTGGAAAAAAGGAAGCACGCTGCACTTCAAAGGTGTTTGGGAAGGCACGGGATACCTCGATAAAGGATTTATCCTCGATATTGAAAAGGATGCGCTGCTTCGGTACAGCTATTTCAGTTCTTTTTCCGGCCAGGAAGATATCCCGGAGAATTACGGTGAAATCACGTACCGGCTTTCTGCGGAAAACGGCGGAACGAAACTCACGATCTTCCAGCAGAATATCGAAACGGAAGAAAAGGCGAAACACTCCGTGGACAACTGGAAAATGGTGATGGGTGGATTGAAGGATTTGCTGGAGAAGTAACTTTCAAAAAACAATTTCCTCCAAAGGAGTCCTTCGGACAAAAACCAGCTTTCAATACTGGTTCAGTTATTGAAACAGTATTGGAGGCTGGTCAGTTTTCGCCTCTGCCGACCCCGATGGTGTTACGATACATTTGCGGAGAAATATCGGAGTTGGTTTTGAAGAAGCGGCTGAAATAATATTCATCCTGGTATCCCAGTTCGTAAGCAATCGTTTTAATGGGTTTGTTGGTGAGATACAATTCCCGCTTGGCTTCAATAATAATCCTTTCTGTAATCAGGTCGGTGACTGTTTTATTGAAATAAGTTTTGGTGATTTTTGCCAGGGCTTTTGCAGAAATGTTCAGTATGTTGGCATAATCGCCGGCGGAATGTTTGGTTTTAAAATATTTTTCAATAGCCTCTTTAAGATTTTGAAGAATGAACGGTTCTTTCAAACCAGCCACTGCCTGGAAGGCTTTTGGCTGTTGTTCTGCTTTTAACCGTGATGCGGTGATCAAAAATATTTTCAGGTAAGAAACCAGTAATTCGTATTGTGCCAGGGCTGGATTTTGCATTTCGGTTTTTATCTGATCCATCAGCATTTTAAAAGTAGCTGCTGAGTGCTCATCTACTGCAATGAATGGCGGTTGGTATATATTGTTGAACAAAACGCCATTGCATGCAACCTCTGCCTGGTGCTTGTGAATGCAGAAAAAATCAGGATGGAAGTGAATGGCAACTCCTTTTATATTGCCTGGTAAAAACATAAAAGGCTGGTAAGGAGAGAATGAAAATAAAACGTTTTGCTCAAAAACGTATTCCGAAAAATCAGCTTTTACTTTTCCCTGTCCTTGTGTTATCCAAATGAGAGAATAATAATTATTGCGTTGTACGTGGTCGAAATGAGTGCCGTCTTCAAATAAAAAAAGTTTAAATGCAAGATTTCCGTTTTGCGGGTTTATAAGTGTGAAAACAGATTGCCGATGCATAGTATAAATATAAGATTATAGTTTGCGCTCCGATTCTTTTATGGGTAAATCATTAATGCTTGCAAATCGTTTTTTCATGAACCCGTTTTCATCAAACTCCCAGTTTTCGTTTCCATAACTTCTGAACCAATTGCCTGATTCATCCTGCCATTCATACTCAAACCTGACAGCGATGCGGTTTTCTCTGAAACCCCACAATTCTTTTTTGAGTTTATAATTCAATTCTTTTTTCCACTTACGAAAGAGAAACTGTTTTACTTCTTCTCTTCCGTTCAAAAACTCGGTACGGTTTCTCCACTCGGTATCAGCAGTGTAAGCAAGACAGACTTTTTCAGGATCCCGGGTGTTCCAGGCATCTTCGGCAGCCTGCACTTTTTGCAAAGCTGTTTCCAGCGTAAAAGGCGGGACCGGCAGACGTTTGTGTTTCATTTTTGTAAAATTAAAGCCGGAGCGAATTCGCTCCGGCTTTACCGGTGAATAACTATTCAGCTGATTTTTCGCGCACCATTTTCATCGTGGCAGCTATTTCTTCAGGCGTATTGGCAACGGTTACCTGTGCAATAAGTTTTTTGGTTTTTGCATGGTAAAAACTCAAAACGCCGGCAGCCAGTGAACCGTCCAGCGTTTTTTCCAAACCGGCTTTTACAATGGCAGGCCTGGAGGTTCTTTTGGTTTCTTCGCTGGTAATGTCGTTTACAATGAACTGAAAATAACCATCCGTATTGTTTTCCGTAAACGTGGCAACTGTTCTGCCTGCATAGTTTTTGCAGATGGAGCACCAGTCCGCTTTGTTTACAATGGCAACAACCTTTACATCCGTTGCAGGTTTGAACGCCGAAAAAATGATTACAGATGTAATTATTGTAAGTAGAACTAAGGTTGATTTTTTCATGTTGCTCTTTTTAAAGGTTAAATTATTGTGAGAATCAGATTTCGGATGCAACGGGAAAGTCGATCGGAATTTGAGTGATGTTGTGGATATAGTTCATCACCACTTTGTCAGCAATGGCAATGATCACATCTACCAGGCTTGTTTTGGTGTACCCGGCATTAAAGAAATTATTCAACACGCTTTCGTTTACTCTGCCTTTCGTTTGCGTAACCTCTTTTACGAATTTTACCAGCGCATCCAATTTTGCATCAAACGAAGCTGTTCCTTTTCTGATTTCAATGGTCTGTTCTTCGGTAAACCCGTTCATCTTGCCCAGTACAGTATGCGCAGATTGGCAATAGCGGCAACCGTTTACCTGGCTTACGACAAGGTTTATGGCTTCTTTTTCTTTTTTAGAAACAGAGGTTTTACCATTTTGAAAAGCGAGATAGTTTTCCAAACCGGTGTCGCTGTATGCCATAACAGCATACAAGTTGGGAACCATACCTAAGGCATTTTTGAGAGTATCAAAAATGGCCTGGTTGTTTTCAGATACCTCTCCTCTTTGGGGAACGTTAAATGATGTCATTGCATGTCTGTTTTTTGTTGCGTCAAAATTGACGATACAAATGTGCAGCGACATGCCGGGCTGTAAAATGGAAAATTAACGCTGGCGGATGGATGATTTTCCAAACCCTGGTTCAGCAGGTTTGACTTTAAAAATCGGGAGTTGGTTTTTTGTGTTTGAAATTTTCGCGTCAGCGCAGCGCTTTCGGATAACAGAGAAAATATTTTTTCACCGGCTTCGCGATCACGGAAATATTGAACAGGTCGGCGGCTTTGGCGATGTCCATCACCTGCCCGTTTTTGAAGAGTATTTTAATCCGGATATTATCCGTGCTGTATGCGTTGTTCTGCACGGCGCCGGTAAAGACGAAAAATTTCGTTTCATCTTTTTTCAATTTCAGTTTTTTCTGCGCTTTGGTTTGCAGTTGCGCGAGATACTCTTTTTTGAAAGGCTCTTTCTGCAGTTCCACGGCAAACAAATTCCGGTTCACCAGCCCGTCGCATAATTTACCGAGTATCCTATCCGAATGGTTCACCCAGACTTTGACCGCGCTCATGATATCGTAATCGTCGAGCGAGGCGAAGGTTTCCAGCAGTTCCGGTTTGCGCGCGAACTCGCGTTTGCCGTGCTTATTATAAAGGAACTCGTGCAGGGCGGGCGTGCAGAAAAGGGTTTCGCCTTTTTCGGCCAGCTGCTTGGCGCGGCGGAGAATATTGACCAGCAAATGTTCCGCGCTCAGCACCGTTTTATGCAGGTACACCTGCCAGTACATGAGCCGCCGCGCCACGATGAATTTTTCGATGGAGTAAATGCCTTTGTCTTCCACCACGAGATCATCGTCCACCACGTTCAGCATTTTCACGATCCGGTCACTGCTCACGATGCCTTCGGAAACGCCGGTGAAAAAACTGTCGCGCAGCAGGTAGTCCAGGCGGTCCATGTCGAGCTGGCTGGAAACCAGCTGGTGCAGGAATTTCTTTTTGTACTGGTTCCTGAAAATGCGGATGGCGAGGTTCAGCTTCCCGCTGAATTCTTCGTTCAGCCGGTCCATGATCATCGCCGACAAATCTTCGTGCGTGATATTATGTACGATGCTGCTTTCCAGCGCGTGCGAAAAAGGTCCGTGCCCGATATCGTGCAGCAAAATGGCTACCAGTGCGCCTTCGGCTTCGTCGGGAGTAATTTCCTGGCCTTTGCTGCGGATCACTTCGATGGCGTCGTGCATGAGGTGCATGGCCCCGATGGCGTGGTGAAAACGCGTATGCAGCGCGCCGGGATACACCAGGTTGGTCAGCCCGAGCTGCCGTATCCGGCGCAGGCGCTGGAAAAACCGGTGATCGATCAGTTTAAAAATAAGTTCCGACGGAACGGTGATAAAACCGTAAACCGGGTCGTTGAAAATTTTTCGTTTTGCAGCGGATGCCATACGTGACGGCAAAGGTAGGAAAAGGATTACGGTGGGCAGATGTGCCTGTTCGGTAGTCCATCCGTTTAAAAATGCAGTATCATTTTCCTTTAACAGGTCCCAAAAATTCACCGCGGAGGCGCTGAGAACGCTGAGTCAGCCCACAAACCCTCTGCCGCAGAGTTTTGTTTTTCTCTGCGCAAACTCTGCGTCCCTGCGTCTCTGCGGTAAAGAGCGAATACTTTTAAACGGATGGACTACCGCCTGTTTCAGAACGCTCACTTCCCGGGAGTGACCATAATATTATACGAAGGCAAGCCACCACTGCATCCGCAATTCACCGAGTCGGTCGCTGATTTCGGAATTGTAGCCCAGTGAAATCCTTCGCGGCTGCTCATCAGGATGGCCACCGTGTCGTTTTTTCTATGACAATTGACCGTGTAGGCATACATCGTACGTTCATTACCCAAAGTCGTAGGCGGGTATTTCATTTTCCAGTACGTGGGCAGGTCGCTACTGCTGACGATGAGCAGGTCGTGTTTCGCGAAATCGACATACACAATGGCAGCGCTGTCGGATTTATAGTAAGGACGTTGTTTGAACTGTTCTTCCGTTTTGATCAGCGCGATATTTTTCCGGGCGTCCGATGCGCAGTACACGCAGGATGCATAAGGGTAAGGAAGGTCGTTCACAAAATGAGGAGGGGTCGTAATAACCGGCTGTTTCTCCCGGCAGGAAGACAGGAGTAAAAGAAGAATCAGTAAAACCGGCAGGCAAATGATACGCGTCATGATATTTAAAGGTATGGCGAATAATTTTTCCGGGCACCAGCCGTTATGTTAAGAATACTAAAGTCTCCCGGCGAAATCGCTGTTATCTCGGCCGATTCCGCTAAATTCGTCATCCCGTTCCTAAGAGCGGAACTGAAATTACCTATGGAAAAAATTCAAATACTCTGGGCCGACGACGAAATCGACTTGCTCAAACCGCACCTGCTCTTCCTGCAGGAAAAAGGTTACGACGTTACTACTGCCAAAAGCGGGAACGAAGCCGTTGATCTTTTCGAAAAAAAGCATTACGATATCGTTTTCCTTGACGAGAATATGCCCGGCGGAAACGGGCTGGAAGCGCTCAACCGCATCAAAGCCAAACGCAGTGATGTACCCGTGGTGATGATCACCAAAAGCGAAGAAGAAAACCTGATGGAAGACGCCATCGGCTCGAAAATTTCCGATTACCTGATCAAGCCGGTGAACCCGAACCAGATCCTGCTTTCGCTGAAAAAGATACTCGACAATAAACGCCTCGTCAGTGAAAAAACGACCAGCGGTTACCAGCAGGAATTCCGCAATATCGGCATGACCATCAGCGACCGGCTGAGTTTTTCGGAATGGGTGGAAGTGTACAAGAAACTTGTTTTCTGGGAACTGGAACTGGAAAAGTCGCAGGACGAAAGCATGCACGAGATCCTGACCATGCAGAAAAACGAAGCAAACGTTTCTTTCGGAAAATTCATCGAACAGAATTATATCGGCTGGCTCAACGGAAAGGACAAAAATCCGCCGGTGCTTTCGCATACGCTGATCCAGAAAAAGCTGGTCCCGCAGCTCGATAAAGAAGGCCCGGTATTTTTTGTGCTCATCGATAATCTCCGTTACGACCAGTGGAAAATGCTGCAGCCGGTCATCAGCCAGTATTTCAAAGTGGACAACGAAGAATTGTTTTACGCCATCCTGCCCACGGCCACGCAATACGCGCGCAACGCTCTTTTTGCCGGGTTGATGCCTTCGGAGATCGAGAAAAAATTTCCCGGTTCGTGGCTGAATGACGAAGAAGAAGGCGGAAAAAATATGCACGAGGAGGAGTTTCTCGCCGCGCAGCTCAAGCGCCTGGGACGCGATATGAAAATGTCGTATACCAAGATCACGAACCACGCGGCGGGCAAAAGACTTTCGGAGAATTTCAATAACCTGATGCAGAACAAGCTCAACGTCATCGTGTACAATTTCGTGGATATGCTTTCGCATGCCCGCACGGAAATGGAAGTGATCCGCGAGCTGGCCGACGACGAAGCGGCGTATCGTTCCATTACGCTTTCCTGGTTCGAGCATTCGCCTTTGCATGATATCATCAAACAGATCGCGGAAAAAAAATGCCGCATGATTATCACCACCGATCATGGCACGATCAAAGTAACCGAACCGTCGAAAGTAGTCGGCGACCGGAACGTGAACACGAACCTGCGTTATAAACAAGGCAAAAGCCTCGACTATATCAAAAAGGACGTGTTCGAAGTGCGCAATCCTGCCGACGCTTTCCTGCCGCGCCAGCACGTGAGTACGACCTTCGTTTTTGCCAAGCAGGATTTGTTTTTCGCTTACCCGAATAATTACAACCACTACGTGAATTATTACCGGAACACATTTCAGCACGGCGGCATTTCGCTCGAAGAGATGATCATACCGTATATCACGTTAAGCCCGAAATAACATGGACGGCGAGGGCATTTCGTCGGCAGTCATTATTTCCATCCTGCTCCTCGTGCATGTTTTTATCTGCGGGGTGATTTCGCTGCTTGCCCTGCTTTTCGGTGAACTGCTTACCAAACGTAAAATGCGTTACCTGCCCATGCTGCTCGGTCCTTTCGTGACGGGCGTGATCTCTTTTTTCATCTGCTTCGGGATTTTGCAGGACGACGACTGGTTCTATCCATTATACGGAACGCTTTCGGTAGCGGGTTTGTTTGCGGGATTTATTTATTCGGCAAGAAAATCAAAAGAGAAACTCGATGAAACTGCGGGCTGATTCGGTAAACGATTTGCAGGACCTTGCGCGGAAGATGCTGGAATCGTCCGGCGACCGGCGCGTCTTTGCTTTTTCGGGGCAGATGGGTGCGGGAAAAACGACCTTCATCAAAGCGCTCTGTAAAACGCTCGGTGTAACGGATACGACTTCAAGCCCGACCTTCGCGCTCGTTAACGAATACCGCACGAAAAACGGCGAACCGGTTTATCATTTCGATTGCTACCGCCTGCGCAAACCGGAAGAAGCGTTCGACATCGGTTTTGAAGAATACGTAAACAGCGGCAGTTACTGTTTCATCGAATGGCCCGAAATGCTCGGCGACCTTTTGCCTGAAGATGCGGTGCAGGTGAATATTTCCCTGGAAGGCGAAGCGCGGATTTTTGAGCTAGGCGATTACTGATACGCTTTCCGCGAAATAATTTCGGCAAAAGGCCGGCTTTCGATTTTACTCTCGAGCCAGGCCAGGAAATCAAAAAAATCCAGCACATTTTGTTCGCCGGGCTGCCGGAGTACCGCTTCCAGTTCCTGTTTGAGTGTGATGAAACGTTTTTTCAATTCTCCCGGCCGCGGCGGTTTCAGGAGCAGCTTTTTGATGAACTCCAGTACCACGGTTTCGAACCCGAACAGCTTGTTCCGTTTGCTTAAAAAACGATAGGTGGATTTCAATTCGTATTCCAGCAGTTGCGTATTGTCCTTTTCGTAATGCACGATCAGATTGAAAACCCGGGAATAACATTGAATATCCTCACGGACGTTGGACTGGTACTGGTTGAGTATTTTATTCAGCCACTTCAGGGAGTTTGAAAAATCTTCCTTGCCGAAATAGATGTACGAGAGGTAATGCGAGAACATCACTTTTTCGTTCCGACCGACCGAGTCTTTAAACGTATTGATCCCATTTTTTATTTCGGAAGCCAGTTCGGCGGCCTGTTCGAAATTCCCGGTGTAAATGGAGAGCAGCGATTTGCTTCTGCATAAAACGGAAAACAATTTGAGTTGAATGTCTTTCCGCTGGTATTGCGGTAATGTGGTGAGCACGTGGAGTTTCCGGATCGCTTCTTCGATTTCCTTCTGCCGGTGTTTCAGTTTATGCCCGATGATAATCTGGTTGCCCAGCCCGGTGATGTATTTGCCGATGTTTTCCCTGGTCCTTTCGGGTTCGGATTCGATCAGGAGCACATATTTTTTCGCGAATTCGTAACTGGCGTCCATCTCCCCGAAATTGTGATGCACGGCCATGTTGCCGGTATAAAAAAACAATTTCGATTCCACGGTTAGCGCCGCACTTTCGTCGCTGAAAAATTTATCGCAGGACATTTTACTCAGGAAGCCGCCTGCCCCGTCGCTCCTGCTCAGCCCGCCCTGCTGCAGATTCAGAACCACCTTCGCATTTTTGTTGTAATACTCCAGCGTATTGTTCAGCTTCGCGATGATCGCCTGTTCTTCTGCTAAAATATCGTCGAGCCGGCTTTCGGTGATATTGGCAAAACGTTCATTGGCATGTATGTTTTTCTCATACCCGAACAGTTCGATCAGCTTCGTGTATTTTTCATGTGTATAACACAGGACTTTCGCCTTCGCGATGAGTTTCCTGCATTGCGCGTACAGGGTTTTGGTGTATAAAAATTCGACATCGCGGATCAGTCCGTTAATTTTTGCATGGACGGTTTGATCATCATGATAGGCACGGGAAGAATCGAGGATGATTCCGTACAGGTAATTTTTCAGCGCCGGCAGCCGGGTGATGAATTTTTCTTTTTGAAGTTTTTTCCGGAACCGGGTTTCATCATACTGCTTCATCCTGTCGAGCGCATCAAAAAGTTTGATGTAGTCATTCTGCCCGCCGATGACATGCCTGGAAGCGAATATTTTAAAATACCGCTTCTCCTGTTTGTCCAGCGACTTGATCAGTTCATACAAATGATCGGAGGCCCGCCTCATGAAAATACCCGGTTTTTGGTCCCATTAAAAGTAGTAAAAAATGTCTATTGGACTTAGTATAAATAATACCAAATTTATTTTATATATAATTGATAAAGAAATATATATAAGTTATTATTCAAATTATAATTAATCTGGAAACAGAATAATAGAATAAACATGATTCGCATGTTAACGGGCATGACAATACTTTTAATTCATTCCAGGAGTCAAAAAGCCCGCCATGAAAAAAGTAACAGTGCTTCTCTGCGTTTTGATGTTGCCTTTTCTGACGATACCTGGTCAGAATTTAGTTCCCAACCCGGGTTTTGAAACATATACTTCCTGTCCTGCTGCAATGATCGGCGAGATATTCAAAGCCACGCCCTGGGTAAATCACCTGAACAGCAACGATTATTTTAATGTTTGCGGTGCAGCGAGTGTGCTCGTGCCGAACAATACGCTGGGCAACCAGCCTGCCCGCACGGGGAACGCTTATGGCGGATTTATTCCCGTAAGCGGAACGGTAAGAGAGTGCATGCGTGTTCCACTCACATGTATGACCGCCGGGGTGAAAAAGTTTTTGAATCCAGCTACACGACGAATTGCTGGGACAGAACCTGCAAAGACAAGCCATTGAATACAGCTGTGTTTGTTTATTTCCCCGAAGCGGAATTGAGCAACGGGGAGAAATTCAGACAGCAGGGAAACATCGGCCTGATTAAATAATATGAAAATGAAAATTGCACGATCCATCTTCGTTTTTTCAGCGCTCTGCATCTTATGCGGAACGGTTTCGGCACAACAATTCAAAGCCGGCGAGGCAGCGTCGTTCGGGTTTATAGAAAACAAAGGACAGGTCATCGATCAGTCCGGCAAAACGAATCCCGGTGTTCTTTTCCTCGGTGTTTTAGATGGGTTGAAAATACAAATCAGGAAAACCGGTTTCAGTTACGAGTGCTATAAGATAAATCCGCAGGAGCCCGGCCCGGAAAGGGCTTCGCTCCAGGTCATGTGCAAGGATAATATGAAACGGTACCGGCCTTTTTCTGTTTCAACGCACCGTGTCGATATTGAACTGGAAGGAATGAATCCGTTGGCAATAATCAAAGCGGAAGAACCTTTCGCCGATTACCTGAATTATTATACGCCCGGAACCCCGGAACAAGGTTGCCTCCGGGTTCATCATTTTAAAAAAGTAACCTATGTCGGTGTTTACCCGGGGATCGACCTGGAATTTATCATGAATACCGGGGAAGGTTTATCCCCGGCATCGGTGAAATATAATTTTATCGTTCATTCCGCAGGCAATATCGATGATATACGCATGAAGTTTAACGGTGCGGATGATCTGACACTGGCAGATCCGAAACACTTTAATCTTTCCACCTCGGTGGGTGTGCTGAATGAAAACATTCCGTACAGCTACCAGCCTGCATCCGTTCCCGGCGGAGCCGAAACCGCCGTTGATGTCAGCTACGAAAAAGAAAATAACACCATTCGTTTTTCAGCAGAAGCCTTTGATAAAAACAAAGACCTCGTCATCGATCCTACGCCGAACCTCACCTGGGGAACATACTATGGAGGAACCGGCGATGATTTCGGATACGGCGTTACCACCGATATCAACACCGATATTATCGTCAGCGGATACTCGAACAGCACGACCAACATCGCGACAGTTGGCGCGTACCAGACGGTTGCTGCGGGCGGCATCGACGGACTGATCGTAAAATTCAGCGCGGGCGGCGTGCGGCAGTGGGCTACGTTTTACGGCGGG
>VBWE01000026.1:0-48188 GCA_006218065.1 Bacteroidota bacterium | reverse complement strand
TCGGGCGATGATGTGTGCGCACGAGTCGGTACAGATGCAAGTGCGAATATTGCCGTAGCCGGCTGGACCACGAGCACCGCCAATATTGCGACAGTCGGTGCGCATCAAACAGTTTTCGGAGGAGGACTGCTGGACGGTTGCGTTTTGAAATTCAATTCCGCCGGAGCGCGTTTGTGGGCGACATACTACGGCGGTTCCGGTTTTGACGAATCCGCCAGCGGCGTAGCGGTTGACGGTACAGGAAATATTTACGCGTCGGGATGGACAGAAAGCACTACCGCGATTTCAACCGTGGGTGCTCACCAGGCTGCGTTCGGCGGCGGAACGTATGATATTTATGTAGTAAAATTCAATGCGGCAGGCACGCGGCAATGGGGAACATATTATGGCGGAAGCAACGATGAGCTCAGCTGGTGGGGTGTTGCTGTCGATCCGACCGGCAATGTATTTCTCGGGGGATACACTGCAAGCGCAAATAATATTGCCACGGTAGGTGCGCACCAGACCATGAACATGGGTTCCTTCAACGGTTTGCTGGTGAAGTTTAACGCGGCCGGCGTAAGGCAATGGGGAACGTATTACGGCGGATCTGGTTTTACAAGTGAAAGCGGCATCTGTGCAGATGCGAATGGTAACGTCATCATTTCAGGCCAGACCCAGAGCGCAGGAAATATTTCCACGGTAGGTTCGCAGCAGCCGGTTTTCGGCGGCGGAAATTATGATGCCTATCTTGCCCGGTTTAACGGTTCGGGCGTGCGCCAGTGGGGAACCTATTGCGGAGGAACTGCCGATGAAGGTTTCAGCGATGTATGTTCCGATCTGAATAATAACCTGATCGCTATCGGGTACACGGCCAGCGGAAATAATATTGCAACCGTTGGTGCGCAGCAAACTGTTTTTGCCGGCGGACAATGGGACGCTTTCCTGGAAAAATATGATCCTGCGGGCGTGCGCCAGTGGGGAACCTATTACGGTGGCACGATACGCGATGCGGGCTACGGAATAACTGCCGAAGCATCAGGCTGTGTGATCGGGGTGGGTGAAGCGCAAAGCAGTAATAATATTTCCACGGTCGGCGCACACCAGGCTATGGGTGGCGGAAGCGTGGATGCATTCGTTGCCAAATTCTGCACAACGATTCCGTTTACAATAACTTCTGCACAAGCAGATATCCTGTGCAACGGGCAATGTACCGGAACGGCCACGGCAAATCCTGCAGGCGGAACTTCTCCGTACACATATGCCTGGACCGGCGGACAAACAAGCCAGACCGCAACAGGTTTATGTGCCGGCACATACACGGTGACAATTACAGATGCTGCGAGTGCGACGATTGCGGATACGATTACCATCACAGAGCCACCAGCTATAACCGCATCTGCAACAAGTACGGATGTAAGCTGCAGCGGAGGCAACAACGGAACAGCAACAGTAACGGCGAGCGGAGGAACAGGAAGCCTGGCGTATTTGTGGAGCGATGCGCAGACAACAGCTACTGCAACAGGACTTGCCGCAGGAACATACACGGTAACCATCACTGATGCAAACGGATGCACGCAAACGCAAACAGTTGCCGTTACACAACCGTCGCCGCTTTCGGTAACGGTAACGAACACGAATGCGGATTGCAGCGGAAACGCCACCGGAACTGCAACAGCAGTACCTTCCGGCGGAAGTCCCGGTTACATATATGCATGGAGCAATGCACAAACAACAATAACCGCAACCAATCTTACTGCCGCTACTTATACAGTGACGGTCACCGATCTCAATGGCTGCACATCCGCACAAACAGTTGCAATTACACAACCATCGCCGCTCACAGTAACCGTAACAGGTACGGATGCGGATTGCAGCGGAAACGCAACCGGAACGGCAACCGCAATACCTTCTGGCGGAAGTCCCGGCTATACGTATGTATGGAGCAATACGCAGACAACAGTAACGGCAGTCAATCTTATTGCCACTGCATATACGGTTACCGTAACTGATACGAATGGTTGCACCACAACACAAACTGTTTCGATAACAGAGCCGGCTGCAATTACTGTTTCAACGAGTTCTACGCCGACATTATGCACAGGAGCTGTCGGAACGGCTACAGCGAATCCTTCCGGCGGAACGCCGGGATATACGTACAGCTGGAGCAACGCACAAACAACAGCAACTGCGACAAACCTTGTTGCAGGAACCTATACAGTCTCCATTACGGATCTCAACGGCTGTTCGCAAACGCAAACGGTGACAGTTACGGCAAATAATCCCGTGACACTTACGGCAACATCAACGCCGGCCGTTTGTACTTCGGGCACAGGAACGGCAACAGCAAACCCGGCCAACGGCACACCGCCTTATACGTACAGCTGGAGCAATGCGCAAACCACGCAAACGGCCACAGGTCTTCTTGCAGGAACATACACCGTTACTGCTACAGATGCGAATGGCTGTTCGCAAACACAAACGGTCACCGTTACGTCAAACAATCCGCTTACGCTCACGGCAACATCCACGCCCACGGCCTGCGCTTCCAATACGGGAACTGCAACGGCATTACCGGCTAACGGAACATCACCTTACACGTACAGCTGGAGCAACGCACAAGCCATGCAAACCGCCACAGCGCTGGGAACCGGAACATATACCGTAACCGTTACCGATGCGAACGGATGTACGAATGTTCAAACCGTAACCGTTACGCAACCCAACAACATAACGATCGTGTCATCATCGGTGGATGCGACCTGCGATGCAAATAATGGAACGGCTACTGCAACGCCGGCAAACGGAACCACTCCTTATGCGTACAACTGGAGCAACGGGCAAACCACGCAAACTGCCGTCGCGCTGCTTGCCGGAACATATACCGTCATTGTTACCGATGCAAACGGATGCACACAAAGCCAGGTGATAACGGTTGCACAACCCCCGTTGCCGGTCGCTGTGGCGGGCGCGAGCGCTACTTCCATTACGTCGGGAGATAATGTACAGCTGACTGCGGCAGGTGGAACAAGTTATTCCTGGTCACCTGCTGCCGGGTTGAGTTGTATGAACTGTATAAGTCCGACAGTAAATCCTGCGCAAACGGAAACATATTGTGTGGTTGTAGCCGATACCAACGGTTGCAGCGACACCGCCTGCATAACGATCACAGTAGAAATTCCGTGCAATAATCTCGATTTGAGCAAGCTGATGCCGAATGCGTTTTCTCCCAATGCAGATGCACGTAACGACCAGTTATGCGTCCCCGGCCATGTGTGCCTCGAAAGTTTCGTACTGAAAATTTTCGATCGCTGGGGTGAGCTGGTTTTTGAAACCAACAGCCTGAATACCTGCTGGGATGGTACGTACAAGAGCAAGCCATTGAATATGGCGGTGTTTGCATATTATTTCAGCGGCACACTGCTCAACGGGGAAACATTTTTACAAAAAGGAAACATAAGCCTGATCAAATAAAATCCGCATCATGAAAAAGAAACTTGCTCAAAACCTGGCTGTATTTTTTTTCCTGGAGACCATTTTAAAATCACAGGCGCAGGATATCCATTTTTCACAGTATAATTTTGCGCCGCTCACGCTGAATCCTGCGCTCACTTCTGCTTATAAAGATCTGCAGGCTACGCTTCATTATAAAGACCAGTGGAAATCGCTGAACGGGTACCGGACTGCGGCAGCCACCTTCGAATTCAAGCTTGGCCAGCCGAACTGGATCAAGATCGATAAGATGACCGGGGTTTTTAAAAAGAAACTGATGAAGGGACTTGCCTTCGGGGTAAATGTATTTTCCGACAAGGCGGGCGACGGAAGTATGAAACAAACTGAGGGAAACCTGAGCGTGGCTTATCACAGCAAGCTGAACGAGACCAACCGGCTTTCCGCAGGATTAATGGGTGGCTTTGCACAACGCAGTATCAGCCCTGCCGGCCTGCGCTGGAACAGCCAGTATTCGGGCGGTGTATACGATCCCAATACCGGCCCCGGCGAAAATTTCGTCAACCAGTCGTTTACATACGGCGATTTTTCCTGCGGACTTCTCTGGTCATACGGTGAAGGCAGCCGGTATATGGCCGCCAACGATCACAAATATTTTAACCTCGGTGTTTCGCTTTCGCATCTGAATAATCCGAAGCAGGCGTTTGTGGCTACAGCTCCTGAACAGTTGTACTGGAAATGGACGGCGCATGCCAGTTCTCTCTTTGGTATAAAAAGCTCGCATTATTCTGTCGGCCCGTCGGTGCTTTATGCACAGCAGGGTGCACAAAAAGAACTCGTGCTGGGGATGCTTCTAAAGTACAAGCCCAGGGAAGAATCAAAATACACGGGTTTTGTGAAGAGCACGGCCTTTTCACTCGGATGCAATTACAGGAACCAGGACGCTGTGGTCCCGTATTTTCTTTTTGAAGTGGATAAGTATGCTATCGGGATCAGTTACGATACCAACGTTTCCGGCTTGAAAACAGCAACTACCGGAAGAGGCGGTTTCGAGATTGTTTTGCGGTTTAATACGCCGAGCCCGTTTCTGTATCAGAATAAAAACAAAGCGAGTTTTAATTAAAGCCGGTCGAATAGTTCTCCGCTGACCCGGGAAAAACGGGAATGAGATTGCCTTGCCGTGACCTTTTGCAATTAACTCCGTAAAACGAAGTATATTTACCAATCGCAGGGCAGGAAGGAGGCGCCGCTGCATTCCCGGTAAAATACCGCCATTCTTGCGCTTTCCCCCGTTTTCCTGCGCGTTCATTTAACGCTCGGATATGTCCATCAAACCATCTAAAGATGTTTTATTGTCTCTTGCCAAAGGCGCTTTTATGCCGCAGGAAGAGATGCTCGAAGTGGCGCGTAAAAAAGGCTGCCTGAACATCGGCATTCCCAAAGAAATCACCTTCCAGGAAAACCGCGTGGCGCTTGCCCCCGACGATGTGGCCCTGCTCGTGAACAACGGTCACGCCGTGATCGTGGAAACCGGCGCGGGCAAAGGAGCCAATTTCCAGGACAACGATTACAGTGAAGCCGGTGCGCAGATCGCTTATTCGCCGGATGAGATTTATAAGAAATCGGAAATCATTCTGAAAGTCGCTCCGCCTTCACTCGAAGAGATCGACCTGATGCAGCCCAAGCAGACCCTGCTTTCCACGCTCCAGCTTTCCGCGCAATCGGAAAATTTCCTGAAAAAACTGATGGACAAAAAAATCACCGCCATCGCTTTCGAATGGATCAAGGACGAGGACGGCATTTACCCGGTGATCCGTTCCATGGGCGAAATTGCCGGCGGAACATCCATCCTGATCGCGGCGGAATACCTGAGCAACGTGAATAACGGGCAGGGTTCCATCCTCGGCGGTATTTCGGGCGTGGCGCCGACGGAAGTAGTGATTATCGGCGCGGGCACCGTGGGCGAGTATGCTGCGCGTGCCGCGCTGGGACTGGGCGCTACGGTTAAAGTATTCGACAATTCCATTTACCGCCTGCGCCGTTTGCAGAGCGACCTGAGCACACGCATTTTCACCTCCATCATCCAGCCGAAAGTCATCGCCAAGCACCTGAAAACGGCCGACGTAGCCATCGGCGCTTTGCGCGCAGCCGGCGGACGAACGCCCTGCGTGGTTACCGAAGACATGGTCAGCGAAATGAAAGTGGGCGCCGTAATCGTCGACGTGAGCATCGACCAGGGCGGCTGTTTTGAAACGTCGCGCGTAACGAACCATACCCAGCCCGTTTTCCGCAAGCACGGCGTGATTCACTACTGCGTACCGAATATCGCTTCGCGCGTGGCCCGTACGGCTTCGTACGCGCTGAGTACCATTTTCGCGCCCACGCTGCTCAACATGGGCGAAGAAGGCGGCATCAGCAATATGCTCCGCAGCTATATGGGCGTACGGCACGGCGTGTACCTTTATAATGGTATCCTCACCAGCAAAACGCTCGGACAACTTTACAATATGCCGTCGAAAGACATCGAACTGCTGGTAGCGGCGTTTTGATTTTTCCGGAGATCATTTTCCAAAGACTGTAGAATAGACTGTTTAAAGAGTCCTCGTTATAGAGACTTCGCTAGTCGAAGTCTTTTAGACTTCGACTAGCAGAGACTCGGGTACCCAAGACTTCGGTACCCGGGTCTGTTGTACCAGAGACTTGATTAACCAGTCATTTTACAATTTGTCTTTTGCTTTTGCCCTTTGCTTTTTTATTGACGTACTTATTCCGAAATTCACCGTCGGTTTTCAGCACAGTGACTTTGAGGAATTTTAAATCATGAAAGACAGATCCAAATTCTGGCGCCGCTTCCGCCTTTTTCTTTTCGGTTTCACCATCAGTTTTCTCGCCTGCTACTTTACTTTATGGAAGGGCAGGGGAGACGCATTATCCGGCTGGTTCCCCAATGAACGTGTGCTGAAATTTCTCACGCGCAGCACCATGAGCGTGCAGGACCGCCCGAAATGCGTGATGGATTGCTACGAAATCACACTGACCGACGTACGTAACGGTCTTAAAGAAGGCGACGTGGATTTCGGCAACAGCAATACCTCGAAAGAACCCTGCCACGAATACCAGGTGAAAATCAAAGACAAAGCCGGGAAGCCGCTGGAGGTACGCTTTGCAGCCTGCCTGAAGGATTCCACTTCGCAGTTGATCGCCGTTTTCCCCGAAGGACAAAAAACCTGCGACTGCAAATAATACCGGCAGGCGCCGCGCAGGCAGATTGTTACTTTCTCTTGGACATATTACTTATCCCGGCTCGCGGGTGTTTGTTTTTGCCGACGGTATCGCTACCTTGTGGATGACTTAGGGCATCTTTCGCCCGCGTATTTCCCAAACGAGAAGAACGATACCCATGAAATTAAAAAGCTACGTCCTGATCGCCCTGTCCTGCACGACATCCGTGATCTTCGCCCAGCAATCTTTTACCGGCAGTGAAGCCAACCGCATCTGCCCGGGCAGCGAAACGGTGCTGATCAACAAACAGTCGCAGGTGCCTTCGTTTATCGCCTTCGCCAAAGGCGCCGGTCCTTCCGCCATGAACGTTTTTTCCAAACTGCGCGGCCCGCTGAAAATGCAGCCCGCCGACGAATGGCAGCATTTTAAAACGACTAAAGACAACCTCGGTTTCACGCACTACCGCTACCGGCAGTTTTATAACAATATCCCGGTCAAAGGCGGGGAATACATCATTCACGAAAAAAACGGCGCGGTGGAATCGGTGAACGGGATGTTCTTCAACGGGCTGCAGATCAATACGAATCCTTCGGTTTCCGTGCAGGATGCGCTGAGCCGTGCGATGGCGTACGTGCATGCGCGCATTTACAAATGGCAGTTGCCCGAAGAAGAAACCATGCTCAAGCATATCAAAAACGATCTTTCGGCAACCTATTTCCCGCAGGGCGAACTGCTGATCATCGCGGAGCGCGGCGATATTTTCAAACGTAATATGAAACTCGCCTGGAAGTTCGACATCTACGCAGCCGAACCGATGAGCCGGCAGTATGTTTACCTCGATGCGCATACCGGCGAGATCATTCATTTCGAAAACCGCATCCATGAAATCGATGTTCCTGCAACGGCGAATACCATGTACAGCGGAACGCAGAATATCACCTGCGATAATTTCAGCGCCGGCCAGTACCGCCTGCGCGAAGCTGCGCGCGGACAAGGCATCCATACATTCAACTTAGCGAACAGTACGAACCAGGGCAACGCGGTTGATTTTGTTAATAACAGCACGAACTGGACTTCGACCGTGAACGACGATCATACGGCTACCGATGCACACTGGGGCGCGGAGAAAACATACGACTATTATTTGTCGCAGCACAACCGCAACGGCATCGACGGAAGCGGCATGCTGATGGTTTCATACGTGCACTACGGAAGCAATTACAACAACGCGTTCTGGGACGGGCAGTCGATGAGCTACGGCGACGGAAGCCAGCAGTCGGGCGGATTCAACCCGCTTACCGGCATCGACGTTTGCGGGCATGAGTTCACGCACGGCGTTACGGAAAATACAGCGGGACTGGATTACCAGGACGAATCGGGCGCGCTGAACGAATCGTTCTCCGACATGTTCGGTACTTCGATCGAATTTTATTCCAAACCGCTTACCGCCAATTTCCAGATCGGTGAAGAAATCGTGGTGAACCAGGGAAGCGCCCTGCGCAGCATGAGCAACCCGAACCAGTTCGGCGACCCGGATTGTTACAACGGTACGAACTGGTACACCGGCACAGCCGACAACGGCGGCGTGCATACCAACAGCGGCGTACAGAATTTCTGGTTCTACCTGCTCTGCCAGGGCGGAAGCGGAACCAACGACCTCGGCGACAGCTACAGCGTTACCGGCCTCGGTATCAACAATGCCGCGCAGATCGCTTTCCGGAACCTGACGGTTTATCTCATCAGCACATCACAGTACGCGGATGCAAGAACGTACGCTATCCAGTCGGCGCAGGATATTTTCGGCGCCTGCTCGCCCGAAGTAGTAGCCACGGCAAACGCCTGGTACGCCTGCGGAGTCGGCGGTCTCTTTTCTGCCACAGCCGCCGCATCATTTACATCCGACATCACTTCCGGGTGCTCCGTTCCGCTTACGGTGAACTTCAGCAATACAAGCACCAACGTATCGAACGCTACCTGGAATTTCGGCGACAATACTACGAGCACGCAATACAATCCTGCGCACGTGTACACCGCTTCAGGAACATATAACGTGCAGCTTTCGGTAAGCGGCGCCTGCGGTTCGGATTCGGTTATCCAATCTGCTTACGTTACGGTGAATGCTCCTGCCGCACCCGCGGTAACCGGAGCAGGTACCTGCACGGTTCCGGCTTCGGTTACGCTGAGCGCGAACGGAACAGGAACGCTGGAATGGTTCACACAGCCGTCGGGCGGAACATCCGTCAACACGGGTACGAGTTACACCACACCGCTGCTGAGCAGCACGACGACATATTACGTAGAATCACAGGTAGCGCAGGCCCCGGGCAACGTGGGTCCGCCGACATATTCTTTCGGAGGTGGCGGAAATCACAACAATACGTCCATCCAGTGGCTCGAATTCGATGTATTCCAGAACTGCACGCTGGCCACCGCGCTGGTAAATGCTCCCGCAGCCGGCAACCGCACGTTTACCTTGTGGGACAGCCAGGGCAACCAGGTCAACCAGTACACGGTGAATGTTCCAACGGGTGTGAATACGATCACGCTGAACATTCCGCTTACGCCGGGAAGTTACCGCATCGGCGGCACGCAGATGAACCTTTACCGCAACAATAGCGGAGCGGCGTACCCGTACACATTTAATAACGTAGTGGAAATCACCGGTTCTTCCGCCGGACCGAATTACTATTATTATCTCTACGACTGGAGCATGACGCTTTCGCCCTGCACCGGGCCGCGCGTTCCGGTTACGGCAAGCATCGGCGCACCGAGTGTAAGCTATACTGCTGCGGATTACGATACGGTATGCTATAATGTAACCGCTCCCTTTGCACTTACCGGCGGATCACCTGCCGGCGGCACATACAGCGGCCCCGGTGTTACCGGCGGCACCTTCGACCCGAATGCTGCGGGGCCGGGATCACATACGATCACATATTCATACACCGATACGCAGAACGGAAATTGTACCGGCACGGCTACGCAAATCATCCTCGTGGATGTTTGCACCGGCGTGCAGCAGAACAGTAACCTCGTTTCGCTGAACGTTTTCCCGAACCCGGCCGACGGAAACTTTACCGTGCTCTGGCAATCGCCTTCCGCGCAAACCGTTTCCTTCCGTATGTTCGACCTGCTCGGGCAAACGGTACTGGACCGTGCTGTTGAAGCGGCCGCCGGCGCTACACGACTCGATATAAACGCAGGGTCGTGGGCGAAAGGCGTTTATCTCCTGCAGGTGAAGAGCGGAGAAACGCTGATGACGCAGCGGGTAGTGATCCGGTAATTTTCAAAAAAATAAAAACGCAGTCTTGCTTCATGCGAGGCTGCGTTTTTATTTTTTCCGAAAACCTTACTTCGAATTCGAAAGCGTATAGTTGATGACGAGATTGATGTGCAGCATATCCACCCGGTTGTACGTGTACCTGGAGCTTCCGTAAGTTTCTCCTACACCTTTTTTCGCCATCACGAGCAGGAAGAGATCAAAACCTTTCCATTTTTTCCCGGGCGTGAATTGCAGGAATACGTTGCCCTGGTAATAGGAAGGCATCGCGTATTTATTCAGGCGGAAATTTTTCACGTCGGGAAGATCATAGTAACCGAGACCGGTTCCCGACTTCAGTACAGTGCCCCATTTCTTCTCGAAGGTTACCGTAAATGCATGCACATCACCGAGGCCTTCGCAGCGTTCGCGCGGGAGAAAGGTGTAAAACGGATCGCGTCCCCACTCGCGCGGAAAAAGAAAACGGCTGAGCTTTTCGATCCGGGTATAGTTCGCCGTGACATTCCAGTCCTTGCCGTTGTAAGCTGCGCGAAAACCGTAAACCCAGTTTTTACTTTTGACTTCCTGGTAACGGAGTGTGGAATCAGGGTTGCCGCCTTTCCCGGAAGCATCCTGCCGGATGAGCTGAGCGCCAATGGCCATCGACCGGTTGCGCGTACTGTCTTTCCCGATCTTCCAGGTGCACGTATTTAAAAACAGGGCCGTATTGCTCACATTTTCGATATACGTGTTCCAGGCTTCTGTAGCGCATATTCCTTTTTTCAGAATAACTCCTGCGACGCCCACGCCGTTGCTTTGCACGTTGCCCGGGTAACCGGATTTAGCGCCGCTGTCTGAAACGCCCGAAGGATACAGGCCGATGGACGTACCCGGGTTATAAAATTTCATCGTCGACCGCGGCCCGAAACGGGTGATCCAGCCACCCTGCAGTTTTACATCGCATTTTTTACCGCCCAGTTTCTGTTCAATCCATGCCGCTTCTTCCGAAGTAGGAAACATACGGCCGTCCTGTATATTGATGAACGGCGTTTGCAAAACCTGCCGGCCTGCAACAAACTTAAACTGCTTTCGCTGGTAGCTGAGATTCAATTCGCCCAGGCGGAACAGTTCATATTTGTTTGAAATATCGGTCACGTCAAACAGGCCGGTTTCATAGCGGTTGATCTGGCCGGTTACCGGGTCGGGCTCATCGAGTGCGGATGAAAAAGCATTTATAATCACGTGACCTTTTACAGTGAAACGGAATCCGTCTGTGCTTCGCCGCCCGCCGAAAAGAGGCGTTTTGTAAAACGGCGCCACGCCGACAGCCTGTGCATGATCGTCTTTGGGTTTGCCTTCGTTTATGGTGGACATGAAAAACGAACGAACCGAAATGCCGTACGAACTTTTTTTGATAAAGCGGCTGAAACGGCCGGCGCTGTCTGTTTTTTCCTGCGCCTGCAGGGAGGTAAACAGGAATACCGTGACAGAAAACAAAAAATAAAAACACTTCCTCATTTCTTACCGCCTTTTTTTTGCGCGTCCGCAATGATATCGAATGGTCCGAACTTATGCTGCTGTTCTGAAAATGAATCCGTAAAAGGCCCGAACGGATGATCCGCGGGTTTGGCAGAAATATCGGGCCAGTCGCCCGACAGATCCTTAAACGGGCGCTGCCGCGAGTTGACATACGCCGCGACATCCCAGGCTTCCTCATCCGTAAGTTTCGGCGTTACGTAAGTTACGCCCTGCGGCATATTGTATTTCACGTAACCGGCAAAGCGCGACAAACGGAAAAGTCCCGCACCGATATTATAACTGTGTTCTCCCCAAAGCGGCGGATAAGTATATCCTGTTCCTGCCACATTCATGACGCCCTGTCCGCCGGGCTGGTGACAAGAACTGCAATGCGTATCGTAAACCAGTTTCCCTTTCACAGTATCCGCAGCACGCGACAGGAAAGGAAGATCAATAATACCGAAGCCGAGGGGCTTTTCCGTTTTTTTTACATTCGATCCGAGCCAGTTGATGTATGCGATGATCGCCTGCATTTCGCGGCTGGCCGGATCGGGCGATTTTCCGTTCAGGCTGCGTTCGAAACAATCGCTTACCCGTTTCGGGATGGATTCCATACTTGCTGAACGCCCACGGAATTTCGGATAGGTTGAAGAAACTGCGCCATAATTATTTCCGAACGGCCGCGTGCCGGCATCGAGGTGACAATTCTGGCAATTCATGCCGTTGCTGCTTGCGGATACTTTTCCGTGCGGTCCCAGGTAATACGAAGTGTTCGCGATAAGATCACGCCCGTAACGGAGCAGTTCCCCGCTGTCTCCCGCAGGCCAGCCCGCAGTATCAGGGGAATGGTATTCGTTTCACCGGGAGCGCTATTGTTTTGTACGATTATTTTTTCCGTTTCAGGCCATCCGTAAACAACGAGGTAGGAAAGAAAAACGATCACGCCGAGCAGGACTGCGATCACGCCTGTAAGTGCGCGAACGGAAAGAGCGAGTCGTTCAGTTATTCGTTTTTGTTTGTCGTTATTTTCCTCCTGCATGAAACTATACGGTGTTGCAGCACGCAAGATAATAAGATAACGGAGGTCGGACCAACCCGGGCAGGTCATTTGTGAGATTCGAAAAAACGGGAGAGGGTAGAGGCAGGAATGAACAACTCATTTTTTCCTGCGGCGTTCTTTCTCTTTGATGATCAGGCTCAGTTCCCGCCCGGTCTGTCCTTTCACCGACGTGTTTTCCTGCGCACGCCGGATGAGGTAGGGAAGCACTTCTTTCACCGGGCCGTAGGGCACGTATTTCGCCACATTATAACCGGCATTCGATAAATTGAAACTGATATGATCGCTCATGCCGAGCAGTTGCGAAAAGTAGATATACGGATTTCCCGCGCTCACATTTTTTTCCTGCATCAGTTGCACGAGCAGCCGGGAACTCGCTTCATTATGCGTTCCCGCGCAAAGCGCAATGCGGTCGTTATGCCCCACGCAGAAACGGATCGCGAGATCGTAGTCCCGGTCGGTATCGGCTTTCGTATCCTGGATGGGCGAAGGATAATTCATGTCGGCCGCGCGTTTGCGTTCTTTTTCCATGTAGGCGCCGCGGACTAATTTCGCGCCGAGATGGTAATTGCCCTGCTGCGCTTTTTCGAATGACTTCTCCAGGAAATCCAGCCGGTCTTTCCGGTAAAGCTGGAACGTATTGTACACGATCGCACGCGGAGCGTTGTACTTCGCCATCATCGCATCGGCCAGGTTATCGATAGCCTGCTGGATCCAGCTTTCTTCCGCGTCGATGAACAGCGGTTTGTTGCGATCGTGCGCGGTTTTGCTGATTTCATCCACGCGGTTTTCCACGCGCTGCCATTCCTGCTGCTCTTCCGCTGTCAGCGCAGCACCAGCCGAAAGTTTTTCGAGCAGCGCAAAACGCGCAAGCCCGGTGACTTTAAAAACGCAGAACGGGATATGCACGTCGTTCGCGGCCCGGTTGATCGTGGCGATCGTTTCCGCTTTGCAGTGTTCGAAATCGTTTTCCGATTCCTTGCCTTCCACGGAATAATCGAGGATGGTTCCGATGCCGAACTTGCCGAGGGCTTCCACGGTTTTCCCGCATTCTTCGATCGTTTCGCCGCCCACGAACTGTTTGAAAATAGTGGCTTTGATCATGCCCTTGATCGGGAAATGAATAGCGAGCGCAAACTTCGTCATGCCCGAACCCACATTGACCAGCATGGGATTGCCGATGAGCCGGAACAGCCAGTATGAACGCTTGAGATCCTTGTCGGATTTACCGGAGAACGCTACTTCCGTATTGTCGAATGAAACCATAGCTATGCTGAAATCCGGGCAAAGTTAAGCGGAATAGTGGTTCGGGACTCACCCCCCGGCCCCCTCTCTCCGACGTTGTAAGTTTTGCATAAACAAAAGTCGAATTTGCGACAACGTCGCAAAGAGGGGGTGTCGTAATACTTTAACACTTGCGTCTTTGACGCAAGTGTTAAAGTAGTTCCGGTAACTCAAGTTGTGGCTCCCCCTCTTTGCGGGTGAGTGATGCAAAGACAGTATTTTGGAAAACCAACGAAACTCACCCGGAGAGAGGGGGCCGGGGGGTGAGTCAACGGACTACCGATTTTGAAACAAGCCCCCGTTTTTGTTTCTTTGTCCATATGACCGGCGCTCAGCATCCCATCGGTAAAGGAAACGATCATGTTTTCATGGGTGAAACCGCGCCGGATTCCCTCAACGAATTCCTGCGCAGGAATTCATTCAGCAGCATGTTCATCCTGGCAGACGAAAATTCCTCGCAGCATTGCCTGCCGCGGCTCATCACCATGGTTCCCCGGCTTACCGGCGCGGAAATCATCGAACTGGAAAGCGGGGAGCAAAACAAAACCATCGAAACCTGCATCCAGGTCTGGCGTGTGCTCAGTGAACTGGGCGCCGACCGGCAGTCGCTGCTGGTGAACCTGGGCGGCGGTGTAATTACCGACCTCGGCGGATTCGTGGCTTCCACGTTCAAGCGCGGGATCGCTTTTGTGAACGTGCCTACTACGCTGCTTGCGCAAGTCGACGCATCCATCGGCGGAAAAACCGGTGTGGACCTCGACGGGCTGAAAAACGAAATCGGCGTTTTTGCGGAACCGCGCGCGATCTGCATCTATCCTCCTTTCCTGCAAACGCTCGGGCGGCGCGAAATGATGTCGGGCTTCGCCGAAGCGCTTAAACACGGCCTGATAGCCGACGCGAAATACTGGTCGGAACTTTGCCGGCTGAACGTAGCCGATATTTCGTCCTGGGATACGATCATCTCCCGCTCGGTTGAAATTAAAAACGACATCGTAAATCGTGACCCTGCCGAAGGCGGTATCCGGAAATCGCTCAACTTCGGGCATACCGTGGGACATGCCGTGGAAACTTTTTTCCTGGAACAGGCATCCGTCACCCTGCTGCACGGCGAAGCCATCGTCGTGGGCATGATCTGCGAAGTGTATCTTTCGCATCGCTGCGCAAAACTCAGCGCGGAAAAAGTGGATCAGATCACCAGCATACTTTTCGACAAGTACGGAACAATCAGGCTGGAGCCCGTGGCTGATCACCGCCTGATCGAGCTGATGAAACATGATAAAAAAAATACGGGTGAAGGTATTAACTTTACCTTGCTCGATGATATCGGGATAGCGGTGGTCAATAAAAAATGCACTACCGAACTCATACTCGAATCGCTGGATTTTTACCGTGAAAAAGCTGCTTTAAACGTAACCCACTGACGGCCATGAAGCGTTACATTGTTTCAAATCCAGGCAAAACGCTCAAAGGCAGCATCACGCTTCCCGCCTCCAAAAGTGAAAGCAACCGCCTGCTCATCATGCAGGCTTTATCCGAAGAACCTTTTTACATCGAGAATCTTGCCGATGCGGAAGATACCGTTACGCTGAAAGCGCTGCTCGAAAAAGTTTCCCGCCCGCACGAAGAAGATTATGTTTTCGATACCGGTGCAGCAGGTACAACGATGCGTTTTCTCACTGCGTATTTTTCAACGCTGGCCGGAACGCGCGTGCTGACCGGGACCGAGCGGATGAAGAAAAGACCGATCAGTATTCTCGTCGATGCCTTGCGCGGGATCGGTGCAAAAATCGATTACATCGAAGAAGAAGGTTTTCCCCCGCTGAAGATCGAAGGCGCTGCTTTGCGCGGAGGTGAAATCGAACTGGAAGGAAACGTAAGCAGCCAGTTCATTTCCGCCTTGCTCATGATCGCGCCGCTGCTGCACAACGGGCTGGTGATGCGCTTCAAGGGAGAGATCACCTCGCGCCCGTATATCAACATGACCATCCGGATCATGGAAAAGCTCGGGGTGTATGCCATGTGGCAGGATGACGATACGTCGATCTCCGTGAGCCAGCAGCCTTACCTGCCGAGCGCGGAAGATATCATCACCATTTCGGTTGAACCGGACTGGAGCGCTGCATCATACTGGTACACCATTGCCGCCCTCGCGGATGAGGTTGATTTTCGTATCGAAGGATTGCAACGAGAGAGTTTGCAGGGCGATTCGATCCTCGCGCATCTTTTTACGTTCTTCGGTGTGAACAGCACGTTTGATGAAAACGGTATCGGTGTGCATCTGGCCAAAGCGCCGCGCGTGCCTTCCGAACTTTTCGGTTTCGATTTTTCAGATACGCCGGACATTGTGCAGTCGGTTGCCGTAGTTTCTGCAGCGCTTAAAGTGCCGTCACTTTTCAAAGGAGTACATACGCTCAAGATAAAAGAGACCGATCGCGTAACGGCACTCATCAAAGAGCTTTCGAAAATCGGCGCAACGCTTACCGAACCGGGGCCGGGACTGATGGAGGCGGTGACTTTCGGCGGAGCCGTACAATCGCCGCTTGTTTTTGATACGTACGAAGATCACCGCATGGCCATGTCGCTGGCGCCGCTGGCAATAAAATTCGGAGAAGTGACGATCAATGATCCCGGCGTGGTGAAAAAATCATACCCGGGATTCTGGGATGATCTGAAAAAAGTTGGGTTTATTATTCGTTAAAACCGTCGACCTGCTTTTAGTTATCCGGTGCGCCCGCATCGAGCCAGCAGGTGATCCGGAAAATATCCTCATCGCTCAGCGGAGCCTGGGTAAGCGGCGGCATCACGCGCAGATCAATTACCCGGAGCCGGAAAGAACCGTTGTCCACTTTCGCTTTTACACCCGCATAAGCCGTGAAATCTCCTGTGGCCGATCCCGCCCCGTGGCATCCGGGCATGGCGCATCTCGCGTTAATGATCGGTAAGATGGTTTGCGAATAAGTGACGTGCTGATTTTCGCAGGTCATTGGCGCAAACGCTTTATCCGCCGTGCACCCGGCTGCCAGGCCGAACAGGAAAACCGATGGAATAAAACGTTTTTTCATTTTAATGAAGATACAAAAAAAACACAGCGCGGTTCTCCCAAACCGCGCTGTGCCACTCATGTGCGGTACCCGTTAATTACGGATAACCAGTTTGGCAGTCTGCCGGAAATCTCCTGCGGTAATCCGCGCAAAGTATATCCCGGCTGCCAGTTGAATTTCCGTGCTTGCAAGCGAAACAGTATGATTGCCGCTGGTTTTTTGTTCGTTGTTCACCGGTACAGCGACGATTTGCCCGGCAGTATTGTAAATTTCGAGTGTAACAGTCCGCTCTTCGTTCAGCGAATACGAAATCCCGGCGCTTTCCGGCGTTGATGGATTCGGTGTGGCCTGGAGTGAAACCACCGGTGCAACAATCGAAGCGACGGCAGTGGGTGCAGCAATGACAACCGTGTAATCTTCGAACTCGCCGTGATAACCAAAAGGATCAACCGGGATGTCGCATGGCGTGGGCGAAGTATGTCCGCCGTTGCTGGTCATCTTGGCTGTTACACGCATCCGCGTTGTACCTGTCATTGCGCTTGAAGGAATAGTGACAGTTCCGGTATACGAAAGACTGGTCTGGTTATTTACCGAAAGCAAGGTTTCGCCCGGATCGTCGAGCTGCCCGTCCTGGTTCAGATCAATCCATACACGAAGGTTCATGTCCGGGCAGATCGATGCATCGATGGTGTAGGAAATAGAAACGTTGTATGTATTGCCGGCTGTGAGGTTGGTGGAAAGCCCGGTGTTTACATAACTGTTGTTCGGATAATTCTCCAGATCGGCTGATGTGCGGCTGATCGTGTTCATCGAGAAAAAAGTAATACCCGGCATATTCTGGTTATACGGAGTAGCCGTCGTTGGCGTGCACCAGGTTTGTGCAGATATACTGACTGTGCAAAGCAGCATACCGAAAATACCTGTTGTGATCGTTGTGTAGATTTTTCTCATGGTTATATGGTTTTACTGAGAATCAAAGTTAGGTCGCTGCCTTCTCCGGGGGAAAACAATATTCATTAATACTCATATATTCAATGGATAAATTATTTTATAATCAATTGATTTTTATATATTTAACATTGTAATATCTATCTAATCAAAATGCCAAAACGACCTTCCGAAGATCTCTTCGAATTGATCCGCACGATGACGAAAGCGGAGAAAAGGCATTTCCGGATTTTTGCTTCTGCGCAGGAACGTGGATCGCAAAATGCATACATCACACTTTTTCGCCTGATCGACGCGCAGGAAAAATACGATGAGAAAAAAATCCTGAAAAAAATTCCGAAGATTACACCGGCACAATTTTCCAACAGGAAAAAATACCTCTACGATTTATTGCTCGAAAGTCTCCGCAACCTGCATGCCGGCGAAAGCATCGACAGCCGGATCAGGAATATGCTGCAGGAAACGGAACTGCTTTTCAACCGGAGGCTGCTGCGGCAGAGTTTGCGGCTTTTGCAGAAAGCGCGGAAACTGGCAGCGGATAACGAGCGTATGTACCTGCTGACCGATATCCTGCACTGGGAAGAACGTTTGCTGAACGAAACATTCGCCACTGTTCAGAAAACGGACCTGGAAGTAGATCGTATTCTCGAAGACAGCGAAACCGCGGCTGCGGCTGTGCAGGCGATGGTCGCGTACCGTGTGTTGCTGCTCCGGATGCTTCGCCTGTTCCGCAGCGGCGGAGTGCTTTACCAGAAAAACAACCGGGAATCGCTCGAAAAAATATTCCGTTCGCCGCTCATGAAACGTAACCCGGATACACTTTCGTTCCATGAAAAATATTATCACTTCACCGTCTGCGGAATGTATTATATGATTCTGAACGACTGGCCCGCCTGTTACGAATACCGTCTGAAAACCCTGCGCCATTTTGAAAATCACCCGGAACAGATGGATATACTTCCCCATGTGTATGCTTCGGCGCTGAACAGTTTTATCATAGCCTGCGAATACACCGCCCATGAACGGGAACTGGCTTATGCTTTCGGGAAAGTCATAGAAAAATTACACGATACTGCCAACGGCCCGGCGACCCGCATCCGGCTGATGAGTTGCTGCGCTTCGGTATTGCACTATTACATACATCGGGGAGAATTCGGTCACGGTGTTCAACTCATCGGCGAAATTGAAGAAGCCGTGCAAGCCTTGCGGAACGATATGCCCAAATCGACGGAAATCAGTTTCTGCTACACCTTTTCGTATGCGTATTTCGGCAACGGCAATTACCGGAAAGCTTTGCACTGGCTCAACCAGGTACTGAACGAAAAATCGGAACTGCGTGAAGACATCCGCATTTTCGCACACCTGTTCAACCTCATTATCCATTACGAACTCGGTCATGAAGATTCGTTTGAATACTTTGTGAAATCGACTTACCGGTACCTTGCCGGGAAAAAGCAACTGTTCCGCCTCGAGCAGGCCATGATCGATTTCATCCGCAAAAAAATGCCGCAGATGCATACGCCTGCCGAAACCAAAAAAGCGTTTGCCGGGCTGAAAACCGTACTCGAACAACTCGTTACCGATCCGCACGAACGAAGAACAACGGAGTATTTCGATTTTATCAGCTGGCTGACCGGGAAGATAGAAGGACGGGCTTTCGGGGATGTGGTTAAAGAAAAATACCGGAAGGGAAAAGAGACTGTTTAAAATTCCTTCGGAATAGATCCGGTAGCAGCAGCAGTCGGCAGCGGCAGTCAACGTAGTGCGCTTCGCTTGTTGCCTGGGTTTTCCAGGAACATTGCTGCAATACAAATGCTGCTGCTGCCGACTGCCGCTTAATAAAAGACTATTCCGAAGGAATTTTAAACAATATTCACTTCTCTTTCCAGCAGCACGCCGAATTTCGCTTTTACCGAATCCAGCACGCGTTGCGAAAGTGCATAGATTTCTTCGCCTTTTGCATTTCCATAGTTTACCAGCACGAGCGCCTGGTCCTTATGAACACCGGCATCGCCCTGGCGGAAACCTTTCCAGCCGCACTGTTCAATGAGCCATCCGGCGGCGAGTTTAAAATCGGTATCTGAATTTTTATAACTCACGATTTCCGGGAATTCTTTTTTCAGCCGTTCGTGTTCCGCCGCACCGATCACGGGATTTTTGAAAAAGCTGCCTGCATTCCCGATCTGCGCCGGGTCGGGAAGTTTGCTGCTGCGGATATGGATCACCGCCCGGCTTACCGATGCGATACCCGGTTCGGTAACGCCCATCTGCTCCAGCTCTTTTTCAATGGCACCATAGCTGGTATTGAGTTTCGGCGTTTTGGAGAGACGAAAAGTGACGGAAGTGATGACGTACTGATCTTTCAACTCGCGTTTGAAAACGCTTTCCCGGTACCCGAAACGGCAATCGGCATGACTGAATTTCCGTATCGTTTTTTCACCCGTGTGAAAAGCTTCCAGTTCGTGAAAAACGTCTTTCAGTTCCACGCCGTAAGCGCCGATATTCTGCATCGGTCCGGCGCCCACGCTCCCGGGAATGAGGGAAAGATTTTCTATCCCGGCATAGTTGTTCGCGATGCAATGCAGCACAAAAGCATGCCATACTTCGCCTGCGCCGGATTTGATATAATAATGCTGATCGTCCTCGCGTATTTTTTCAATGCCCAGCAGGTTGTTTTTGATCACCAGGCCGTCATAATTTTTGGTGAACAGGATATTGCTGCCTCCGCCGAGAATCATCGCATGGCGTTGCTCCGTGCGGGAATCGCCGAAGAGTTCGTGCAGATCCTCCATGGAATTTGCCTCGGTGAACCAGCGTGCGCTGGCGTTCATACCGAAGGTGTTCAGTTTGCGGAGCGGATAATTTTCCTGTAAAAGCATCGTTATAGCAGCACAAAATTAGACCAAAAACAACGCGCCGCGTTTTTTCTAACTTCGCTGCATCAACACAAGGTTGTGAAAAAAGCCATCGTTTCCGTGATTAACGACCTGGTTACCGATCAGCGGGTGCATAAAGTCTGCACCACGCTGCACGATATGGGCTACGATGTGCTGCTGGTCGGTCGCCGCCGCCGCGAAAGTTTGTCCATGAACGCACGGAAGTACCGCACACACCGGATGTTCCTGTTTTTTGAGAAAGGCCCCGCTTTTTACGCTTTTTTCCAGTTGCGCCTGCTGTTCTTCCTGCTTTTCCGCCGGGCGGACGTGCTCGTATCGAACGACCTGGACACGCTCTGGCCTAACTTTTTCATCTCGAAACTCAAAGGCACGAAACTGGTTTACGATGCGCACGAAATTTTTACCGAAGTCCCCGAACTGGCGGAAAATTCAGCCAGGAAAAAAGCCTGGAAAAAACTCGAAGGCTGGTTGGTGCCGAAGCTGAAACACATGTTCACGGTAAATAATTCCATCGCCGCCTGGTACGAAAAACAGTACGGAATCCGCCCGCTGGTGGTGCGCAACATGCCCCGGCTGCAAAGCGAAGTCACCGTTTCCATGACGCGGAACGAACTCGGGCTGCCCGAAAACAAACGCATCATCCTGCTCCAGGGCGCCGGCATAAACATCCAGCGCGGTGCCGAAGAAGCCGTGGAAGCTATGCAGTACGTGGATCATGCCGTGCTGCTGATTCTCGGAAGCGGCGACGTGCTGCCCCTGCTGAAAGAGATGGTGAAAAAAAACAAGCTGGAAGAAAAAGTGATTTTTATCCCGCGCCAGCCGTTCGAAAAACTGCAGGCATACACGCATTTTGCCGGTATCGGGCTCACGCTCGATAAAGACACGAATATCAATTACCGGTTCAGCCTGCCGAATAAAATTTTCGATTACATCCACGCCGGTGTCCCCGTGCTCGCTTCAAACCTCGTCGAAGTCCGGCAGGTTGTGGAGAAGTATAACGTGGGCCGCATCGCTGAAAGCCATGATCCGCGGGAGATTGCACGGGTGATGACGGAAATGCTCGCTTCCCCGGATTATGAAACCTGGAAATCAAACGCCGCCCGCGCCAGGACGGAATTGTGCTGGGAACAGGAAGAACTGCAACTGAAATCCGTTTACTCGAAATTTCTCTGAAAATTTGCGGAAGTTATACCGCGGAGACGCCGGGAGCGCAGAGTCAGCCCGCCTGCCAGAGTTGTACGGCGGACAGGCCCACGGCCTCTGCCGCAGAGTTTTGAATTTCTCTGCGTAAACTCTGCGACTCAGCGCCCCCGCGGTAAAAAGAACGGCTGCTTTGATCATAGTTCCGGGATAAATCCGAAATTCGCAGCAATTCTACCTGCTTGACCGCAAAGCACCTGCATATCGTAGCCTTCGATGTTCCCTGTCCGCCGAATTACGGCGGGGTGATCGATATTTTTTTCAAGGTAAAAGCTTTGCATGCTGCCGGCGTAAACATACACCTGCATTGTTTCCAGTACGGCCGGCCCGCTTCGGCTCAGCTCGATGAGATCTGCGCGTCGGTGCATTATTACCCGCGAAAAAAAAATCCTTCGCTCATGTTTTCTCCGCTGCCTTTCATCGTGGTTTCGCGAAGCTCGGAGCAACTGGCGCAGCGCCTGCTGGCCGACGACTACCCGGTTCTTTTCGAAGGTTTGCACTGCTGCATGCTGCTGGATGATCCGCGTTTTGCGAACAAACGTAAACTGGTCCGCACGCACAATATCGAACACGATTATTATGCCGCGCTGGCGAAAGTGGAAAACCGTTTTTTCAGGCGCCGCTATTTTATTTCAGAGTCGAAAAAACTGGCGCAGTTCGAACAGCAGCTGAACAAAGCGCAGGCTGTGCTGGCTATAGCCCGTGCGGATGCCGAACAACTTGCGAAACGATACAGGAATGTGCATCACGTTCCCGCTTTCCATCCTTCCGAAAAACTGCAGGCAAAACCGGGAAAAGGCGACTTCGTTTTGTACCACGGCAATCTCGAAGTAGGAGAGAACAACCAGGCTGCGCTTTACCTCGTGAACGAAGTTTTCAACGATCTCGATATCCCGCTGGTCATCGCCGGGAACAAGCCTTCGGCGGAATTGCAGGAGGCATCCGCACGATTTAAAAATATCAGTATCCGCGCCAATATTCCGCACCCGGAAATCGATGAACTGATCCGCGATGCGCAGATCAATGTACTGCCGACTTTCCAGGCGACCGGCATAAAATTGAAATTGCTCGCTGCTTTGTTCAACGGGCGGCATTGTATCGTGAACACGCCGATGGTCGCAAACACCGGCTTGGAAAAACTCTGTACCATTTGCGATTCTCCCGCGGCCATGAAAAATGCAGTTTGCGAAAAATTCACTTCAGATTTTGATCCGGCCGTTCTTTCCGAAAGAGAAATAGTCCTGCAACGTGATTTTTCCAATGCAGCGAATGCGAAGAAGATTGTGGAATTGATTTGAAAATGAATCAATTTGAAAATTTGAAAATGCCCATCCTCTTCGAGCGCAGCAATGACTATAAGAGTTTGTTAAGCTGCGCAAAGATGCGCCCATTTTCAAATCTTCAAATTGAGAAATCGGTTAATCAGGAAGAGGTGCTCTCGTTTACAGCGACAGAATCATTCACATCCCCATTCTCACAACGCAGCGTCCGGGAAGGATTGCGGTTGATCTGGAGCACGTCGTGCGTGGCCACGAGCACGGCCCGGCCATTTTTGCTGATGTCGATGAGCAGGCGGATGATTCCCTCCGAAGTATCCGGATCGAGATTGCCGGTGGGTTCGTCGGCGAGAATTACTTCCGGATCGTTTACCAATGCGCGGGCAATGGATACGCGCTGCTGTTCCCCGCCGGAAAGTTCGTGCGGCATTTTATGTCCCTTGGTCGCCAGTCCTACTTTGTCCAGCACTTCCTGCGCACGATCCTGCATCTCGTTTTTGTTTTTCCAGCCGGTGGCGCGCATCACGAAAAAAAGATTTTCGTTCACGTTCCGGTCATAGAGCAACTGGAAATCCTGGAAAACGATGCCGAGCTTGCGGCGCAGGTAAGGAATTTCCTTGCGGCGTATCGTGGAAAGATCGTAACCGGCGATGGTGATTTTCCCGTGCTTCAGCGGAACGTCGGCGTAAAGCGTGCGCATCAGGCTGCTTTTCCCGCTGCCGGTTTTGCCTACGAGATAAACGAATTCGCCTTTGTCGATATGGAACGAAACATTCGCCAGCACCATGGTATGCTTCTGGAAAATAGAAACCTGTTCAAGCGAAATGATCGTATCGAGTCCCATAGTGAATATTATAGCTTACTATCAATTGGACGGCCCGGCCGTCAGTTCGGGCGCAGCCGGGAACTGTCCCAAAATTAGTTAAATGCCCCGCGGACAAAGCCGCCTGCAAGGGAAAGAACAGCAATAATTTCAACACCGGCGCGTTGATAACTTAGACTTCACCTGAAAAACCGATGCTTTGAGGGCTACTACCTTTAAACCTTATTATCTATTCAATGAACGCGCAACGGTTTTTGTGTTGTCTTTTTACCGCATTTCTTTTCGCCTGCCTTGTGCCTGCGCGCGCGCAGCAGTCGCAGATTTTCCTCGATCCCGATGCGGAATACCACCGCGGTCTCGATCTTTTTGAAAAAGAAAAATTCAGCGCCGCGCAGGAAGCTTTCCGTAATGTTGCTGCCGTGCGCGATATCAACAACCTCGTCCGCATCGATGCAGAATATTACAACGCGGTTTGCGCGATGGAGCTTTTTAACAAGGACGCGGAAATCCTGCTGAAGAAATTTCTTGAAGATCATCCCGAAAGTCCGCGCGCGCATCGTGTTTACTTTCACCTCGGCAAATACAATTACCGGAAGAAAGATTACCGGGAGAGCCTCGACTGGTTCGCGAAAGTGGATATGCGCGACCTGGAAAAAGACGAGCTGCCCGAATTCTTTTTCAAGCGCGGGTACTGTTATTTCGAAACAGGAAAACTGGATTCCGCGAAGCACGATTTCTACGAGATCAAAGACGTGGATACCAAATACACGCCGCCGGCCAATTATTATTTCTCGCATATCTGCTACATCGAAGGCAATTACGAAACCGCGCTGCTCGGATTTCAGCGGCTCGTCGGCAACGAAGCGTTCGGACCGGTTGTGCCGTATTATATCGCGCAGATCTATTACCTGCAGGGCAAGTACGACGAAGTGATCGTGTATGCGCCGGCCCTGCTCGATTCCGCAAAAGCGAAACGCGCCGCCGAAATCGCACGCATCATCGGCGAATCGTATTACCGCACCGGCCGCTACGAACAGGCCATCCCGTATTTCGAAAAATACCGCGCCGGTTCCGTCGGCATGCGCCGCTCCGATTTGTACGAGATCGGTTACAGCTACTATAAAACCGGCAAGTACAACGAAGCGATTCCGTATTTGCAGGATGCCATCGCCGGGGTTTCCGATACGCTTTCGCAGAGCGCCTGGTATCACCTGGGCGATTGTTACGTCCGCATCGATAATAAATCCGCCGCGCGGAATGCGTTCGGAAAAGCGTCGGAAATGAAATTCGATAAAGGGCTGCGTGAAGATGCCTTGTTCAGCTACGCGCGCCTGAGCTATGAACTTTCGTACAGCCCGTTCAACGAAGCGATCGTAGCCCTGCAGCAGTACATCAACGAATACCCGAACAGCGCGCGCAAGGACGAAGCGTACAGTTTCCTGGTAAACGTTTACCTGAGTACGAAAAATTACCGCGACGCGCTCAAGTCCATCGAGCAGATCAAAGTCATTAGTCCGGCGCTGCAGCCGGCGTACCAGCAGGTATGTTACAACCGCGCGGTCGAATTGTTCAACAGCAAGGACCACAGCGGCGCCATCGCGCATCTCGATAAAGCGCTGAAGTACCCGGTAAACCGCAAACTCACCGCGTACGCGCATTACTGGAAAGCGGAAGCGCTGTACGCGCAGGCGGATGCGAACAAGTTTGAAAAAGCGGGATACAATAAAGCGATAGACAGCTACAAAGCTTTCCAGAACACGCCCGGCGCCCCGAACCTGCCGGAATTCAACACGGCGAATTACAATATCGGCTACGCGCTTTTCCAGCAGGCCGATTATGAAGGAAGCGCCACCTGGTTCCGGAAATTCATCGCAGGCAAAACGAACGAAAAACCCGAACGTATTGCCGATGCTTATATGCGGATGGCCGACGCGTATTTCATGAAGAAACCGAATCCGGATCATCTCAACGCCGCCGAATTTTACGGCGAAGCGGTAGCGATGAATCTTCCGGCAGGCCGCGATTACGCCATGTACCAGCAGGCGATGGCGCTCGGCTATCTCGGCAAAAAAGATCAGAAAGCAGAATTGCTGAAGCGCATGCTCACGGAGTATCCGAAAACAACCTACGTGCACAGCGCGCGTTACCAGCAGGCGAGAACGTACCATGACCTGAAACAATTCGATAAAGCGCTCGAAGCGTACCAGCAGTTGTACAACGATCAGCCGAAAGGACCTTTTGCTTTGAAATGCCTGATGCAGATGGGCCTGATTTATCACACCAACGTGATGAACATGACCAGCGCGCTGGATGCTTATACCAAAGCGCTGGAACTCGCTTCGGGTGAAGAAAAACAAACCGCTTTGCAGCAGTGCAAGGAAATTTACCTCGCACAGGGCGATATCGACGGATGGGAAGCGATGAAAACGAAGTACGGCTTCAGCGAGTCGAATTTCGCGCAGGACAGTTCGGCTTTCGTGGCGATGGTGAACGTGTACAAAGAAGGCAACGGCAACTGCAGCGAAGTGATCGCGCAGGCGGGAAAATACATCCAGCGTTTTCCGAACGGCTATTACACCACCGAAGTGCATTACATGAAAGCGGAATGCCAGTTTAAAAACGATGACGTAACGAATGCACTCGCGAGTTATAACGTCATCATCGGCAAACCTTCCGGCAAATTCACCGAATCCGCTTTGCAGCGTGCGGGGTACATTTATTACAAGCAGAAAGAATGGCCGGCTGCTGCTGCCGTGCTTGCAAAGCTGGAAAAGATAACGGAATCGGCTTCGGTGCGGCAGGATGCGCAGGTGAATCTCATGCGCTGCTATTTCTACCAGGATAAAATCGACTCGGCGGTGGCGTATGCTTCGAAAGCGATCATGATCGACAAGCTGCCGGCAGATGTTTACGTGCAGGCGCATTTCATCAAAGGCAAATCCGCTTTCGGAAAACAGAATTACGATGCGGCTTCAACGGAATTCACTTCCGTGATGAAGGCGAACATGAAAAACGAAATGGAAGCCGAGGCGAAATACGATCTCATTTACATCGGCCACTGGAAAAAAGGATACAAGACGGCTGAAAAAGAACTGTTCAAATACGTGAGCGATTACGGCGGGTACCCGTACTGGAAAGGCCGCGGATTCCTGCTGCTTGCGGATAATTATCTCGCGCTGAAAGATACGTTCCAGGCGAAGTATATCCTGAAAAATTACGCCGACAACGGCGAAGTGCCCGAGCTGAAACAGGAAGCCCAGGATAAACTCGCTGCGCTCGAAGCCATTACTGCCAAACGTTCACAGGCCGTAAAGCCGGAAGATACGTTCATTCCGCTCGACGGCAGCCAGGAAAACGATTTGTATGACAATTCGCCCACACCGAAAGAGAAACCGAAAGAACAGCCGGAAGAACCGAAAAAAGAAGGAGGCGGCCGATGAGACGCATGAAATTTTCAGCCACTGCCCTTTTGCTTTGCTCCGCTGTTTTTGTTTCCGCGCAGGGCGATTACAGTCTCGAAGCAGCCGGTGCGGCGCAAAGTATCATCAACAAACATCCAGGTAAACCTTCGGAGTACCCGCGCACGCAGGATACCGTGATCGGTGCGCCGCAGTTTAAGTACGAAATCAATTCGCGGCGCGTTGCAACCACGTTCGTACTCGATACGATCCGCCCCGCGAAGATCACGAACGACCCGATCAAAAAACTCTACCGCACCTACCTGCGCGCGGGTTACGGAACGTACAATTCGGTTTACGGCGAAGGTTATTTCAGCATGCTCCGTTCGAAAAGCTGGAACGCGGGAATTTATGCGAAACATTTTTCCATCAATCACGGCGTGGATGATGTGGCGGGCTTCTCTGGCATGAGCCAGAACGCGGTGACGCTTTACGGGAAACATTTCCTGAAAAAACATACGCTTTCCGGCGACCTCGGCTACGACCGCGACGTGGTTCATTTTTACGGATCGACCGCCGATACGAATACGTTTACTTCCGATGCCATTGTGCAGCGGTACAACTGGTTCGGCGGTGGACTGCGCCTGCAGAGCCATTACACCGACCAGTCGAAGATCAACCACGATGTGAAGATGCGGTACTTCCATTTCGGCGACATTTACAACGCGTCGGAAAATAATTTCGTGATCGGCGGCTCGGGTTATGGTTTCCTCAACACCGAAAAAATCGCGGCGGATATCGGCATCGATTACAACAACAACAAAACCGCGAAAGACACCGTCAGCAGCACCATCTTCAAAATTCAGCCCGCATTCATCGCCAAAGGAAAACGTTTTGAAGCGATGATCGGCATGGGGCTTTACAGCGACATCCGCAGCGAAGACACGCGCACGTATTTCTTCCCGCAGGCGGAATTCAGTTTCGATGTATTCAAACATTACCTCGTTCCTTATGCAGGCATTACCGGCAACCTTGAGCGGAATTCGTACCGTTCGCTTACGCAGCTGAACCCGTTCATGTTGCCCGCAGCCAGCGCCGAAATGCGGAATACGCAGAACCGCAACCTGATTTACGCGGGGCTCAAAGGAAGTATTTCATCATCCATCGCCTACAGCCTGAAAATTTCGCACCAGGAACGCCGCAACATGGCGCTCTTTGTCAACGCTTCGGAACTGCGCGATTACCTGCAGAATAAATTCGACGTGATTTACGATACGGTGGATGTAACTACGCTGCACGGTGAAATACAATTCCTCCGGAATGAAAAGATCCGCGTCCTGGCCAAAGCCGATTACCATATCTACTCCGCGAAGAACCAGTTGAAAGCCTGGCACAATCCCGCCATCAACACGGGTATTTCCGCGCTTTACCGCGTTCCGGATACGAAAGCCGGCCTGGATGATAAGATCACCGCACGCGCAGACGTATTCTGGATCGGCCCGCAGTTCGCCCGCACGGTCGACAGCACGGGCGCTTTCGTGGCGACGGAACTCAAAGGAGCAGTGGATGCGAACATCGCGCTGGAATACCGGTACACGAAATTTTTATCCTTCTTCGTGCATTTCAACAACCTCGCTTCGCAGCGATACTACCGCTGGAACGAATATCCCACGCAGCGGTTTAACGTGATGGGCGGGCTTTCCTACGCGTTTTAAGAGACGTTCCGGGAGGCTGAAAAAAGCCAGAGTAAACTTCCCTTAACTACCAAATTTTACACTCCTTATTTATCAACATTTTTGTTGATAAAAACACCCTGAAACCCCTTGATTTTATTGAGTTTCCCGGCGATCCGCACCCTTAAAAATCGTATCTTTGGTATCCGTTAAAACAGAAGCAAAAACAAGGTATATTTTATGGAAGAAATTGTGAAGGAAACAACTGAAAGTGATTACTCCGCAGACAGTATCCAGGTACTAGAAGGACTCGAAGCGGTTCGCAAACGTCCTGCCATGTACATCGGCGACGTGGGTCCCAAAGGCCTCCATCACCTGGTGTATGAAGTTGTAGATAATTCCATCGATGAAGCCCTGGCCGGCCATTGCAAGAACATCGAAGTGACCATCCACGAGAACAATGCGATCTCGGTGAAAGATGACGGCCGCGGTATTCCTGTCGATATCCACACCAAAGAAAAAAAATCAACCCTCGAAGTCGTGATGACCGTGCTGCACGCAGGCGGTAAATTCGACAAGGGTTCCTATAAAGTTTCGGGTGGTCTGCACGGCGTGGGCGCATCCTGCGTGAATGCACTGTCCTCGCACATGCGCGTAACCGTTCGCCGCCAGGGCAAGATCTGGCAGCAGGAGTACAACATCGGTAAACCGCTGTATGATGTAAAAGCGATCGGCGACAGCACGGAACACGGAACGGAAACCTATTTCCTGCCCGATTCCAGCATCTTTACCGTCTCCGAATACAATTACGATACTTTGGCTTCGCGTATGCGTGAATTGTCGTTCCTGAACAAAGGAATCAGCATTACGCTCTGCGACAAGCGCCGGACCGATGAAAACGGTGCGACTGCCTGTGAATGTTTCTGCTCCGAAGGCGGTCTGCGCGAATTTGTCGTTTATCTCGATGCCAACCGGGAAAAACTGTCCGACGATGTGATTTACATGGACGGCGAACGCAACGGCGTACCTGTTGAAGTAGCCATGCAATACAATACGTCGTTCAGCGAAAACCTGCATTCGTACGTCAACAATATCAATACGCACGAAGGCGGCACGCACGTAGCCGGTTTCCGCCGCGGACTTACGCGTACGTTAAAAACCTATGCTGAAAAACAAGGCCTGCTGTCCAAACTTAAATTCGATATCAGCGGCGACGATTTCCGCGAAGGTCTTACGGCGGTCATCTCGGTCAAAGTAGCCGAACCGCAATTCGAAGGACAGACCAAAACAAAATTAGGCAACGGCGAAATCGACGGCGCAGTAAGTTCTGCCGTCAGCGAAATGCTCAGTCACTACCTGGAAGAACATCCGAAACAGGCCCGCATGATCGTCGATAAAGTGATCCTGGCCGCCACCGCACGCCACGCAGCCCGCAAAGCGCGTGAGCTGGTTCAGCGCAAAGGTGCGCTTACCGGCGGCGGACTGCCCGGCAAACTTGCCGACTGTTCGGAAAAAGATCCGGCCGCCAGCGAACTGTTCCTGGTCGAGGGCGACTCGGCCGGCGGAACAGCCAAGCAGGGCCGCAACCGCGCTTTCCAGGCCATTCTCCCCCTTCGGGGTAAAATCCTGAACGTGGAGAAAGCGATGGAACACAAAATTTACGACAACGAAGAAATCAAGAATATTTTCACTGCACTCGGCGTTTTCCGCGGTACTGCGGAAGACGAACGCGCACTGAATATTGAAAAGCTGCGGTATCACAAAATCGTGATCATGACCGATGCCGACGTGGATGGAAGCCACATCTCCACGCTCATTATGACGTTCTTTTTCCGCCAGATGAAAGAGATCATCGAAAACGGCTACGTTTATATCGCTACTCCACCGCTTTACCTGGTGAAAAAAGGTAAGGAAGAACGGTACTGCTGGAACGAAGAACAGCGCGACATATACGTAAAAGAACTCGCCGGCGACGGTAAGGAAAGTTCCGTGGGCATCCAGCGTTACAAAGGTCTCGGTGAAATGAACGCCGAACAGCTTTGGGAAACCACGATGAACCCGGAAAAACGTACGCTCCGCCAGATCACGATCGAAAGCGCAGCCGAAGCCGATCGCATCTTCTCCATGCTCATGGGCGACGATGTTCCGCCGCGCCGCGAATTCATTGAGAAAAACGCGAAATACGCGAAGATCGACGCATAGTTAAACGCGTTGCATAAAATGAAAAGCCGCCTTTCATCCGAAAGGCGGCTTTTTTATTATCGCAAAATCTATTTGGAATTTCTTCGGAATAGCAGCGCAGTTGTCCGAAACTGCCAGCTTCGGACAGCAGGAAACTGTTCCTCGACCCGGGAAAGCCAATGGATATGGGTGCTGCGAGGCATGCGCTTCAGCCGGTCCGAAAAACTCCTTCGAAGGGCTATGAAAAAAACTGCACAGCATCACGCACAAAAAATCCCGTCCGGATTGTTCCGGACGGGATTTCGTTTTTCTTAATGGAATGACTTAGCGCTGCGATCCGTCTTTCTTCGGCATCGCCGGAGTATTATCAGCCGGTTTAATTTGCTGCGACTGCATCTGGACGCTTTTCACGCGGCCGGAGAGTTCGTTGAAACGCCATGTCGAATAAGCGGATTCAACCTGTCCACTTTGGTCGAGCTGGTCGGCACGATTGCCTACGATGCTCCAGCTGAAAGATACATTCGAGTTGCCGCCGTTGAGTTCGGTTACATCAAAACCATCAGCTGTTTTGTTGCTGACAAAAACGCCTTTGCAATCACCTTCCAGCTGAACAAAAACTTTCAGCGGATGTTCGGCATCTACACGAATGTTTTTTGCAAGAACAGGATCAATGGTAATATGCGCTTTCCCATTTACGAGTTGTCCGACACCGTAATCCTGGAAAAGAATTTCCGGTGCTTCGATACAAGCCATACCGCGATATTTCCCGGCATAGTCCTGAACCATAGTGAACTTGGTTCCGGCAGAAAGAATACCGTAGTCAATTCCGCCTGTGCGGCCGCCGACGTAAGCGAAACCGTTTACCGAACCCAGGAAGTCGAAATAGCCGCCCCAGCGATCGTTTGCCAGTGCGCCTGTAGCATAACCGGAAACACCGAAAATGGTTCCGTTACCTGCAAGACCTTCACCTTGCCCGGTTGTGTTGATGGTTGTGTTGTTTGTACCGCCGGCCATCACACCTACTCCGGTAACCGCATTCGTACCGATCGCGTAAACGCCGTTTGCCGTACCGTTTGCAGAGAGGCCGGAGCCGTTTGCAAGTACAGTTCCCGCGGTGATGTTTGTACCGAGTGCGATAATACCTGTTCCGTTGACAGCCTGGTTAAAGCCGCGAACACCGGTAACTGTTGCACCGTTTGCTGTTCCGTTTACACCAAAACCCGTTGTGGATGTACCGAGTACGCCTTGTCCGCCTGCAGTATTTACACCAGCCACACCAAAGCCCAGGTTATTTCCGTTTTGTCCGAATACACCCACACCGGTAGTCGTGCTGATCCCCAGCACACCTTGTCCCGTTCCGGTATTTTCACCGTACATGCCGGCAAAAGCGCCCGTGCTGTATCCGTTGATCGGGTAATCGTGTACACCGGCAGTGCTGTTGATCGCCAGCGCGTAGCCCGAACCGTAAGCGGAGAAAAGATCGCCTGCCTGTGCAGTAGTTCTGTTGATCACGCTCGGGCCGGTTTGCAGAAAACGCATGCGCTCGTTGGCTGCTGCGCTTCCGTTGGTTTTAACTACCCAGTCCTGCGCATCGGTAGTACCGATAAAGTTTGTACCGGCCACTGTTCCGGAGTTACCTGTGGTGAGCCATGCGCCGGAAGTAGTGGTGAGCGGGCCGCCGGAACCTGCAGTTCCGTTCAGCGTAATGGTTCCGCTGGCATTGTAAGTCAAAGAAGAAAGTGTCCATGTCGGGCCTGTGGGGCCTGTGGCGCCAGCTGCGCCGGCAGGACCTGTGGGGCCTGTAGCGCCGTTGGCTCCAACTGCGCCGGTTGCACCGGTAGCGCCATTCGGACCGGAAGGACCGGTAGCGCCTGCGGGGCCGGTAGCACCATTCGCGCCGGCAGGACCAGTAGCTCCGTTAGCGCCTGTCGGACCTGTGGGACCTACGCCAAAACCCGTCGGGCCTGTGGCGCCTGTTGCACCGGGAGCTCCTGCACAATCCAGCGCATCCCAGGAACCGTCTGTGTTTATATCTTCAGCAGGATCCTGGACGCCGTCGCCGTCAATATCCCAGCAATTGATTCCGTTAATACCGTTTGCTCCCGCAGGTCCGGTTGCACCGGCAGTACCTGCTGCACCCGTTGGTCCTGTAGGACCTACGCCGCCTGTTCCGGATGTGCAAAGCGAAAACCAGGCACCGGGAACAACTTTCCAGTAAAAGAAGCAGAGAGAATCCGTATCATAACAAAGCAAACCGTCAGTCGGCGCTACAATTGCCAGTCGCTGAACGGCGGTCATACGCGGCACAAGAAAGCCTTGTGTTGTGGACTGCAGTTCAAGAATAGAATTGGCATTCGGCGTTGTTGTTCCGATACCGACATTGTTTGGTTGTGCAATTGCAACAGATGTAATGCATGCAAATGCTAAGAAGGCGTAGATTTTTATTCTCATGGCTACGTTAGATTGTGTTTAGGGACATTAATCAAAAATAAGCCATTTCGGCCAATTAAAAAATCCAGGCAGTTCATTTAAGAGTCTTGGGGTAATATATTATGAGTTCAGTGCAATACGAACAAAAAAATCCCCCGGTTCAACCGGGGGATTTTAACAATAAAAATGCTGTATGATTAATCTTTCTTCAGGCTGTCGACTTCTTTCTGAAGAAGTTCGATCTGCTTCTGCTGTTCTTTTATTGCTTCGATCAGTACAGGAATAAGACCGTCGTAGTTAACAGCTTTCATACGGTAGGAAGAATTGGGTTCCGTTACGCCGCGTTTTGCAGTTACGCCGGTTACGTTTTTCTCTTTCACGAGATCCGGGAAAACAGCTTCTACTTCCTGGGCAATTACACCAAGTTTGTGTGATTGTACAGGAACAAGATCAGGATACTGCGATTGATTAAGATCGTATTCAACACCGCGGATTTTCATCAGTTTATCCAGTGCGTTTTCGATCGGCTTTACATTGGTTTTCAGGCGAGAATCCGACAGGTTGTAATATCCGAAAGGAAGTGCGCAGTTAACATCGCCGTTGAAATAACCGGCCCAGCCACCACCGGTATTTTCCACACCGAATACACCGACCGAAGTCGGGTTGATTGCGATACCGCGAACACCCGCACCGTTTACACTGGTTCCAGAATACTCACCTTGTACACCACCGAAGTTTGTCGTACCTGCGGTAATACTTCCATAGGTACCGCCGCCGTTGAATGCGGAATATCCATTCACAGCCCAGGGGAATGTCGCATTACCGACACCGTTCATAAGATCGCCTGCAAGAACCGTATTGGTTGTTCCGATAAAGAATTCTCCAAGGTTCGAGAGACGTCCGCGAACAACGTTATTGGAAACAAGATCCATATGGTTGTTTGAACTTGTTCCGAGGAAACCGGTTGCAGTTAACGAATTCGTACCGGCTGTATTCGGAGAGCAGATCCAGAATTGTCCTGCAGTTGTAACAGGTCCGCCGGATCCGGCTGTGCCGTTTACAGTAAGTGTACCGCTTGCATTTACAGTCGGAGTGGTGAGTGTCCAGGTCGGGCCTGTGGGGCCGGTAGCACCTGCGGCACCAGCCGCTCCGGTTGCACCAGTAGCACCGTTGGCTCCTGCGGCACCAGTAGCGCCGGTTGCACCATTTGTTCCGTTCGTTCCATTGGCACCAGTCGGGCCGGTAGCACCATTTGTTCCGTTCGTTCCGTTGGCACCAGTCGGACCGGTTGCACCTGCAGCACCAGTGGCACCGTTAGCACCTGCAGCGCCAGTCGGACCGGTAGCACCGTTCGTTCCATTTGTTCCGTTAGCACCAGTCGGGCCGGTTGCACCGTTAGCGCCGGCAGGGCCAGTTGCGCCTGTAGCACCATTTGTACCGTTCGTTCCGGCAGGGCCCGTAGGACCTGCTACACCGGTAGCACCTGTAGCGCCGTTCGTTCCATTTGTACCGGCAGGACCAGTAGGACCTGTGGGCCCGATACCGAAACCAGTCGGACCGGTAGCGCCCGTTGCACCGGCAGGGCCGGTCGGACCAGTTGTTCCAACTCCTGTTGCACCTGTGGGGCCGGTCGGACCGGTTGCTCCGTTAGCGCCGTTTGTACCTGCAGCGCCGGTCGGACCTGTATCACCAGTTACACCGGTTACACCCTGGATTCCCTGGGCACCTGTAGCGCCTGCGGGTCCGGGAGTTCCTGCGCAATCCAGCGCATCCCAGGCACCATCACTGTTTACGTCTTCTCCCGGATCCTGGATACCGTCACCGTTAATATCCCAGCAACTGATTCCGTTAATACCTGTAGCGCCGTTAATACCGGCAGGACCTGTAGGTCCGGCAGTACCGGCAGCTCCGGTCGGGCCTGTCGGTCCGACACCACCTGTTCCTGATGTGCAAAGCGAAAACCATGCGCCGGGAACAACCTTCCAGTAAAAGAAGCAGAGCGAGTCTGTATCATAACAAAGCAATCCATCAGTCGGAGCTATAATCGCCAGGCGCTGAACAGCTGTCATGCGCGGCACGAGGAAGCCCTGGGTTGTTGATTGCAATTCAAGTATCGATGAAGCGTTGGGTGTCGTGGTTCCGATACCAACGTTGTTGGGCTGTGCTACTGCAAATTCTGCCAAGAAAATTGCAACAATAGTGAGCAGCCACAAATGGAATTTTGAGTAAGTTTTTTTCATGGTTTTCGCGGGTTCTGTCGAATAACAAAGATAAAAAAATAATTATTCCGAGCAAATAATGTTTTAAACCTCGTTTTTCAAACAAAATAAGCCCCGGTAACAGGTTTTACCGGGGCTTATTTCTGCGTTGTTGAAATCTATTTGATCAGGTTGACATGCCCGATATACCTGCGGCGTGATCCATCCGGATCAAAAGTGATGATTTTCCACACATAGGTATCAATCTGTGCAAGATCAGGATGGCCTTGTACTTTTCCATCCCACCCTTTGGTCATGTCAATTGTTTTGTAAATGAGATTACCCCAGCGATCGAAGATCAGCATTTCGAAACGGTCGGGATCAATACCGATTCCCAGGGGGAAGAAGAAATCGTTAATTCCGTCACCGTTCGGTGTGAACGTGTTCGGAACATAAAGTGCGTAGTCTTCTTTGATCAGTATCGGGTACTCAATGCTGTCAATGCAACCGAAACTATTGGTGACGGTAAGCATGACCATGAATGTTCCGGTATCGGGATAGTTGAACGACGGATTCTGCAACGATGAAGATGATCCGAGCACATCACCGAACGACCAGGTCCAGCTTGTAGATCCGAGCGACTGGTCGAAGAAATTAATATTCGGCGACAATGCTGTGGTTACCATCGGCGATGCCGTGAAGTCCGCAACAGGATTGGGATACACGGTAACGTAGTTGGGCATCGTCGTTGTTCCGGTGCAACCGTTTACATCCGTGACCGTGAGTTCAATACTATAGCTGCCCGTGGTGAAGCAATGCGTCGGTGATGCTGCTGAGGATGTTGTGTTGTCACCAAAATCCCAAAGTACACTTGCCGTATTCGGCGTGGTATTTACAAAATTTACGCATAACGGTCCGCAACCGCTCGTAGGTGTGGATGCAGCGAATACAACAGCCTGAACACCTTGTACGGTTACCGTTACAGTTCCTGTTGCGACCGGTGTTCCGCAGCCATCGCTTACGGTTACGGTGTATGTTGTTGTCGCGTTCGGTGAAACGTTAACGGGCGATCCGTTCAGGTTGCCTGGCTGCCAGGTATATGTATATGTTCCGTTACCGCCACCTCCGACTGCAGACAAAGGAGTAGAACCTCCCGGGCAGATTGTTACTGCTGCGGACGGAGTAACTGTGAGCGGAGGATTAACCGTTACCGTTACCTGCGAAGGAGCCGAAACGCAACCGTTTGCATCAGTGGCTGTCATCGTATAGGTTGTTGTTACAACCGGGTTAACGTTTACCGGGTTACCTGTGAGGGCTCCGGGCTGCCAGTCATATACATACGGACCTACACCGCCCGCACCGGTGGCCTGCAATGCAGCACTCTGACCGATACAAATGGTTGTGGATGCCGGTGGAGTAAGTGTAACCAGGGGAGGTTCCGTGATGGTTACGGTTTCTGTACCGGAACATCCGTTGGCATCCGTAACAGTAACCGTATATGTTCCGGGGCAAAGATTGGTTACGTTTTGTGTGGCCGGACCGCTGCTCCAGCTGTAGTTGTAAGGAGCTGTTCCATTAATGCCGCTTCCGTCCGCAGTTCCGTCGCAGGCGCCGTTACATATCACATTGGTGAACGTTGTAACCTGTGCTGTAACACCGGGAGTGTTCGGTACAACAACCGTTGTTTGCGATGTACAGTTATTCGCATCCGTTACAGTAACAGTATATGTGCCTGCTGCGAGGTTACTTTCTGTAGTCTGGTTTCCGCCGCTCGACCATGCAATAATATACGGCGATGTTCCGCCATTGGGAGTAACCGTAGCAGAACCGTCGCTCTGTCCGCAGTTTGCAGTAGTAGAACTTGTCTGTAAAGCAATTGCAGTAGGTTCGGTGACGGTAACAGTTTGTTGTTGCGAGCATCCTGCAACATCTGTTACCGTAATGGTATAAGTTCCTGCGCACAGGTTAGGCTCACTCGGCCCGGCTCCGCCTGAAGACCAGGCAAAAGTATAAGGCTGGTATCCGCCATTCGGTATAACAATGCCCTGCCCGTCGCAAGTGCCGAAACAGGTGGCCGGTAAACCGGTTGAGTTCAGCGCCAGCGGAGTGGGAGCAACGTTGATCGTTACCTGGTCTGTACCTACGCAACCGTTTGCGTCGGTTACCTGTACCGTATAGGTCGTTGTCGCATTCGGTGTCGCGTTCGGGTTACTGATGTTTGTTGCACTTAGCGAAGGATCCGGAGACCATTGGTAACTGGTCCCGCCGGTTGCGTTGAGCTGGATCGGTGTGCCCGCGCAGGTTGTATCATCAGGCCCGGCATTCGCCGACATCATCGGGTTGACAGTTACAAGAACTGTTGCTGTTCCCTGGCAACCGCTCGCATCAGTGGCGGTCACGGTGTATGTTGTTGTCACTGTCGGACTCGCTACCGGGTTTGGAATATTCGTTGCGCTCAGCCCCGCTGCAGGCGACCAGGAATATGTTACTGCTCCCGGTGTGGTTCCATTGAGCTGTGTATTTCCACCCTGGCAAATGCTTACGTTGGTGGGGTTCATGTTTACAATGAGCTGGCTCGCGGTAACAACAACCTGGTCGCTTTGTGTTACGGTTGTGTTGTTGCAGTTGGTGTAAGTAACTTCAAACTGGTACGTTGTTGTTGCAGTCGGGCATACGCTGATGGAAGCGGTATTACCGGCAGATGCCATAGTGGACATGTTCAGCCAGTTGATGGTATACGTAGGAGCACCGCTCGGTGTGTAACGGCGGGCATCGTTGTTTGCATTCCACTGTGTTGGTGTGTTGCGTCCCGGGACAACAGTTGCCGTATTGCCGGCAGCATTCTGAACAGCCTGGATTGCTTTACCACCGTTCCATCCGGCGCAAAGCGGTTTGTTCTGGAGATAGTTATCGATGATGTTTGTTTTTTCGTAAAGCGTAATCTGTTGTGTAGAGGGAGTTCCGCAGGAATACATCGGAACGGCATTCCAGCTTACAACAAAACGGCGGCAGGGCGCAGTACCATAAGTTGCATAGCGGATTGTTCCGCCGACGCTCGGGTTCATATCATGCCAGGGGCCCATAATGCAATTGTATGGTGTGCCGGCAGCAAGAGTCGGTACCGGTGTGTTGGGTATCGGCCAGGTGAAATAGCCACCAGGAACCTGGACACCACCCCACGAGAAAGCCACCGCGCCATTAGAGCCGATGATGCACTGGTTGTAAACCGTTCCGTAAAAACAAAACGGAAAAGGAAGGTTGATAATCTGTGACCAGGAATCATCGGTGAGCGGTACTGCGGTGCCTGCATTGAACGGGTCCGGAGCATACGGAATTGCGGCAACCGTGTATGCTGTGGTCGCATTTGTCGGGCAAAATGTTGCCGTAAGCGTAGCACAGTTAGGCGCGCAAATCGTTTGGTCGGGACCTGCGTTGGGCGTGCAAATGGTGGGTTGCGCGTGCAGGACAACGAACGGCAGCATAAATGCCGCCAAAAGGGACAAGGAAGATTTTTTCATGTTTGCCAAGTTTACTATGGTCAATGTCGGGCGACACCTTCCATAGCTTATACAAAATAACAAAATAAGGATAAGAAATCCTAAAAAATCAGATAAAAAAGCAAGTCCCGGATTTTGGGCCGGGACTATTATATAATGCAATGATTTTTAACTATTTAGTGAACAATGAGGCGGGATTGTCCCATAGCCTGTCCACGACTGTTTTTAATGTAAATAATATATGAGCCTTTGCCAAGACCTCCGACACCAAGCGAATAGTTTCCGACGGTATTCGAAATGAGGTTTTGCGTTTTTACAGATCGCCCGCTGATATCGTAAATATCTACGAGGATTTCATCTGCAAAAACATGTTGTGATGCGTCAATTTTCAGGCTGATCTGATCCGTTGCAGGATTCGGCCAAAGTTCAAGGCCCGGGGAACTGCTGAATTCAAGATAGCCGATAGTCGAATAGCTGTAACGAATGGTCATATAATCGTCATTCGTCAGGTTAGAACTGGGACCTGTTACCCAAACATCTCCGTTTGGCCAGACTGCGAGCCCGTTTACGCGGTCATTGTTGCTTGCAACGGGATTATCATACGTGAGTACCCATTGCTGCACACCGGCATTATTATAGCGAACAGTCGTAAAATCAAAATCGGTTGTTGCTGCTTTGCTGTACCCGGCTACATATACATTCAGTGAATCATCCAGCGCGATGGCATAAGCCCTGTCGTCGTTGTTATTCGGGGCGTTGTAGCGTGACACCCATTGCTGTGATCCGTTAGGATCGTATTTGATCGTTGCAAAATCGGGAGGTGTACTGTTGTTTCCTGTTGCTTGGCTTTGTCCTGTAACATAAACGTTGCCCAGTGTGTCGGCAATAATATCCCAGGATTCGTCATAACGATTGTTGCCATAGTTGTAACGCTGATTCCATTGTTCAGCGCCGGCAGCATTGTATTTTACCGTGACGTAATCGAACCACTGGTTGGTCTGGTAACTGTATCCTGTAACAAGCACGTTGCCGAATTTGTCGAGACAGATCGCTTTGCCGTAATCGTTACTGTTGTCCGAACCGTTGTATGTCTTCATCCACTGCTGTACGCCGGATGTGTTGTACGCAATAGTCATCATGTGCCCGTTGGTCTGAATACCTGTACTGTCGCAGGATCCCACAACAAAAACATTTCCGTTGCCGTCTGCATCGAGGTCGCGCAGTTCATCGTTACCGGAATTGCCGCTGTCATAAATCATTGCCCATTGCTGAACGCCTGCGGCATTGTATTTAATCGTAACGGCATCGAAATCGATACCGGTTTCCGTGCTGTATCCTGCAACATACACATTGCCGGATCCATCGACATCTATGCCGAGACCTTCGTCCGTTGTATTTGCTGCGCCATTATATGGTGTGGCCCATTGCTGCACGCCGCTTGAATTATACATGATGGTTATAATATCCTGGCCGGTGCTTACTTTGGTATAACCTACAACGTAAACATTCCCGCTGTTGTCGATGCACACTTTTCTGCCCTCATCGTTATCATTTCCACCGTCATAATTCATAGTCCAGAGCGTTTGTCCGCCGGGGCCGTACTTGATCGTTGTTACGTCAAGATTTCCGTTACTGTTAAACGTGGAGCCGGTGACGTAACTGTTCCCGCTTGCGTCGACAACGATTGATCTTGATTCATCGGCCTGGTCGGATGGTGCGTTATAACGTACGCCCCACCATACCGGGGGTTGTGCCGTGAGCGGAAAAACAGAGAGGGCTGTAAGAGCAGCCAGTGTAATTTTTTTCTTCATAAGAGTTTATGTGTTGCGGATGGCTAAGGTACGAATTCAATCGCGAATAAAAGCGGGAAGAAAGAGCACAAAAAAAACGTCCGCTGAAAAACTTCAGCGGACGTTTCCAGTTCAGTTTTTATTTAATGAGACTTACTTTTCCGATATAGCTGTGCTTGTTGCCCAGGATGTCTTTCAGTTTGATTTTCCAGACATAGGTATCGATCTGTGCAACTTCTTCACCCTGGTGAGCATGTCCGTCCCATCCTTTGTACAGGTTGTCCGTGTAATAAATCATATTACCCCAGCGATCGAAAATCCACATTTCGAAATTGGCTTCATCGATACCGACGCCGACCGGGAGGAACAGGTCGTTCTTACCGTCATCATTCGGAGTGAAGGCATTCGGTGCATAGATCACGAAGTCTCCTTCGATACAAACTTGATGCGTGGTATCAGCAGTACATCCGCTGGCATTGGTGATGGTCAGTGTAACATCGTAGCAACCGGTATCTGCATAGGTGAAGCTCGGGTTTTGCAGGCTGGAAGCGGAGTTGAGCAGATCACCGAAGTTCCAGTTCCAGGAACTTGCGCCGATAGACTGATCGGTAAATGAGATGGTCGGATTGAGGATGGTGGTGGGCTGCGGTCCGTACGTAAACTCAGCAACCGGGATAGGGAACACGTTGATGTACGCGGGTATCAGCAGCGTGGAAACGCAACCGTTTGCATCGCTTACAGTGAGTGTTACATCATAGGCTCCTGGAGTATTGTAGCAGTACACCGGGTTGCATGTTGTGTTATCGGTGCCGCCGTCACCAAAATCCCAGGAGCATGAAGTAGCGCTCGGAGTGGTATTGGTAAATGAAACACAAAGCGGTGCGCAACCCGACTGCACATCGGATGTGAACACCACTGCGGGTGGGCTGAGTACGGTAACAGTAACGGTAGAAACAGCAGCGGGCGTTCCGCATCCGTCGGTAATTGTTACCGTGTAAACCGTTGTGCTTGACGGAGAGACAGTAACCGGATTTCCGGCGCCGGGTGCGGGAGTCCAGGTATATGTCAGGTTACCGTCTCCGCCGTTTCCAACAGCAGAGAGCTGTGTGTTAGCGCCCGGGCAGATGGACACGTTGGGTGAAGCAACTACGTTCAGGGCGGGATTAACCGTTACCGTTACTGTTTGTGCGGCTGTTGTACATCCGTTTGCATCGGTGACGTTTACCGTGTAGGTTGTTGTCGTAGTCGGAGAAACGTTCGGGCCTGAAGGTGTCCATACTTCCGTGTAAGGCGCTGTTCCCCCGGAAATATTTGCTGTGAGCGTTACGTTCTGCCCGATGCAGATTACCGGCGGTGTGTTCGTGGTTACCTGCAGCTGCGGCGGTTCGGTGATTGTTATGGTTGCTGTGCTGGGACAGCCGTCCACATCGGTAACGTTCACCACGAAATTTCCTGCACAGAGATTTGTTTCTGTAGTTGCATTTCCACCCGATGGCCATGCAATAGTATATGGTGCATTGCCTCCGCTGAGTGTGATCGTCGCTTGTCCGTCGCAGGCGCCGAAACAGGTTGCGTTTGTTGTATTGCTCACCTGCACGTTAACCCCGTTCAGGTTTCCTACGGTTGCCGTAGCGGTTGATGTACATCCGTTGGCATCGGTAACCGTTGCGGTATATACGTTGGGCACCAGGTTGTTTTCTGTTGCGCCGGTTCCACCGGAAGGCGACCAGCTATACGTATAAGCTCCTGTTCCGCCCGTTGCAGTAACTGTTGCAGAACCATCGGCCTGGTTACAGTGTGCATCCACAACGGAAGTGCTCAGTTGCAGCTGCGGCGGATCGTTGACTGTTGCTGTTCCGCTCACGGTGCATGTGTTGGCATCGGTAACTGTAATGGAATACGTTCCTGCGCACATGCTGTTGCAACTGGGTGAAGTGCATCCTGTGTTCCATGCAAAAGCATAAGGCTGTGTTCCGCCGGCGGGGATAACCACAACCTGCCCGTCGCATGCGCCGAAGCATGTGGCATCAAAACCGGCAGCGGCGAGTGTGAGTTGCGGCGGTTCGGTGATGGTATACGTCTGTGTAGTGGTACATCCGTTCGCATCCGTAATTGTAACAGTATAGCCACCGGCAACCAGGTTGCTTTCTGTTGCCCCGGTTCCACCGGAAGGAACCCACGCATATGCATAAGCACCTGTTCCGCCCGATGCGGCAACAGTTGCCGAACCGGTGTTGTTACCAAAGCAGAGGATATCTACCTGGCTTGAACTTGTGATTACTAATTGCGGCGGCTCTGTGATGGTAACGGTTGCCGTAGAAGAACATCCGTTGGCATCGGTTACCGTGCAGGTGTATGTTCCCGGTCCGAGGTTTGTTGCCGCTGCAGCGGAACCGCCCGAAGGCGTCCATGCATACGTGATCGGGTTGCTTCCCCCGGCAGAAGTAACCGTTGCGCTTCCGTCATTTGCACCGAAGCAGGTTACATCTGTGGATGCGGATAATGTTGCTGTCGGGCCGCCTGCATTTGTAACAGCTACTGTTGCTGTTGCAGTACACCCGTTTGCATCGGTGATGGTAACTGTATAGTTGCCCGCAGGTACGCCTGTGGTAGTCGAAGCAGTTCCACCGGCAGGAGCCCATGAATATGTATATGCACCGGTTCCGCCCGAAGCCACAACGGAAGCTGTTCCGTTGGATGCTCCGCAAGTGGCCTGTGTGGAAGACATTACTCCTGCAACAGCGGTCGGTTCGGTGATGGTTACCGTAGCGGTTGTTGAACATCCGTTTGCATCGGTAACTGTAACGGTATATCCGCCTGCAACAAGTGAGTTTGCCGTTGCACCTGTTCCACCGGAAGGAGCCCAGGCATAAGTCAGCGCACCAGTTCCGCCCGAAGCAGTAACTGTTGCAGAACCATCGTTACCCGCGTTGCAGGAAACGTTTGTGGAGGCAGAAATGTTTGCAGTTAATGCAGTGGGCTGTGTAACTGTTGTTGTTGCAGTTGTCGTGCAACCGTTTGCATCGGTTACTGTAACTGTGTAAGTAGCGGCGGTTAAACCTGTGGCAGTAGTTGCGCTGCCGCCTGAAGGAGTCCACGCATAAGTCAGTGCGCCTGTTCCGCCTGCAGCGGTAACAGTTGCAGAACCTGTTGCACCGCCGTTACAAAGTACAGGTGAAGAAGAAGCTGATGCGGTGAGTTGCGGCGGTTCGGTGATGACTACTGTTGTTGTATTCGTGCAACCGTTTGCATCAGTAACTGTTACGGTGTAGTTACCTGCGATCATACCTGTACCTGTTGCACCGGTTCCACCGGAAGGCGTCCACGCATACGTATAAGGACCTGTTCCACCGGAAGCTGAAGCGGTTGCTGTTCCATTGTTTCCGCCGAAGCAGGAAACGTTGGTTGAAGCAGTTATTGTTGCAGTAGGTCCGCCGGCGTTGGCAACGTTTACTGTTGCAGTTCCGGTACAACCGTTTGCATCAGTTATTGTAACGGTGTAGTTACCCGAAGCAAGACTGTTTGCAGTTGATCCTGTTCCGCCTGTGGGCGCCCAAGAATACGTATATGCGCCTGTTCCGCCGGAAGCTACAACGGAAGCCGATCCGTTGGATGCTCCGCAGGTCGCCTGAGTTGATGATGTTACTCCTGCAACAGCAGTCGGTTCGGTGATGGTTACCGTTGCAGTTGTTGTACATCCGTTCGCGTCAGTAACCGTAACCGTGTACGCACCTGCGATAAGCGAACCTGCGGTAGTTCCTGTTCCGCCGCTCGGCGCCCAGTTATAAGTATACGCACCCGTTCCACCGGAAGCAGTAACAGTTGCAGAACCGTTATTGCCTGCATTGCAGGAAACGTTTGTCGAAGCAGAAATGTTTGCAGTTAATGCAGTGGGTTGTGTAACAGTTGTTGTTGCTGTTACGGTACATCCGTTTGCATCGGTAACTGTTACCGTATAAGTCGTCGCAGTCAAACCTGTGGCAGTTGTACCGGTTCCGCCGGATGGCGCCCAGGAGTAGGTGAGTGCACCTGTTCCACCCGAAGCGGTAACGGTTGCAGAACCTGTTGCGCCACCGTTACAAAGTACAGGTGAAGAAGAAGCCGATGCGGTGAGTTGCGGCGGTTCGGTGATGGCTACTGTTGTTGTATTCGTACAACCGTTCGCATCAGTAACTGTTACGGTGTAGTTACCTGCGATCATGCCCGTGCCTGTTGCACCGGTTCCACCGGAAGGTGTCCATGCATACGTATAAGGACCTGTTCCACCGGAAGCAGAAGCGGTTGCTGTTCCGTTGTTACCACCGAAACAGGAAACGTTTGTGGAAGCGGTGATCGTTGCAGTGGGTCCGCCGGCGTTGGCAACGTTTACTGTTGCAGTTCCTGTACAACCATTTGCATCAGTTATTGTGACCGTATAGTTACCTGAAGCAAGACTGTTTGCAGTTGATCCGGTTCCGCCAGTAGGCGCCCATGAATACGTATAAGCTCCTGTTCCGCCGGAAGCTACAACCGAAGCCGATCCATTGGATGCTCCGCATGTGGCTTGTGTGGAAGAAGTTACTCCGCTAACAGCAGTCGGTTCAGTGATGGTTACTGTTGCAGTTGTTGTACATCCGTTCGCATCAGTAACAGTTACCGTATATGATCCGACGGCAAGCGAACCTGCTGTTGTTCCTGTTCCACCCGAGGGAGCCCATGAATAAGTATAAGCGCCTGTTCCGCCGGCAGCAGAAACTGTTGCAGAACCATTGGAACCACCGTTGCAGGAAATGTTTGTTGAAGCGGAAATATTTGCCGTCAGTGCAGTGGGCTGCGTAACTGTTGTTGTTGCAGTTGTTGTACATCCGTTTGCATCGGTAACTGTTACCGTATAAGTAGCAGCAGTCAAACCTGTGGCTGTAGTTCCGGTTCCGCCGGAAGGAGTCCATGCATACGTGAGCGCACCTGTTCCACCCGAAGCGGTAACGGTTGCAGAACCTGTTGCACCACCGTTACAAAGCACCGGTGAAGAAGAGGCTGATGCGGTGAGTTGCGGCGGTTGCGTGATAGTAACCGTTGCCGTTGCCACGCAGCTGAATGCATCAGTAACAGTTACTGTATAAGTTCCTGCGATCAGCCCGGTTGCAGTGGCTGCACTGCCGCCGCTTGGGGCCCACGAATATGTATAAGGTCCTGAGCCGCCGGAGCCTGCTGCCGTTGCCGATCCGGTTGCTCCTCCGAAGCAAAGCACGTTGGTTGATGCGGTGATGTTCGCTGTGATGCCGCCGGTTGTGGTGACGTTCGCGATGGTTGTTGTCGTGCAACCGTTCGCATCCGTTACAGTAACTGTATACGCACCTGCTGAAAGCCCAGTTGCTGTCGCCCCGGTTCCGCCGGAAGGCGCCCAGGAATATGTATAAGCGCCCGTTCCGCCTGTGGGAGTAACTGTTGCCGAACCGTTGCTTCCTCCGCAGGTGGCCGGTGTGGCTGCTGCAGAAGCGCTGAGTGCGGGCGGCTGGGTGATGTTATAAGTTCTTGTGATGGTACAACCGTTTGCATCAGTAACTGTAACGGTGTATGTTCCCGAACAAAGTGCAGATGCAGATGTACCTGTTCCACCGGAAGGAGCCCATGCATACGTGTACGGTGAAGAACCTCCGGAAGCGGTAACAGTTGCTGAACCGGTGCACTGCCCGTTGCACAGAATGTTGGTTTGTCCGCCGGTAGTGGAAAGTGCTGGCGGTTGTGTGATGTTGTAAGTCCTTGTGATCGTACATCCGTTGGCATCCGTTACAGTAACAGTATATGTTCCTGCACAAAGTGCGGATGCAGAAGTCCCGGTTCCACCGCTGGGCGCCCATGAATATGTATATGGGCCTGTTCCTCCGCTTGCGGTAACTGTTGCCGAGCCGGTACACTGCCCGTTGCAGAGAATGTTGGTTTGTCCGCCGGTAGTACTCAGTGCGGGTGGTTGAGTAATAGTAAATGTTCGTGTTGCGGTACATCCGCCTGCGCCGGTTACAGTTACAGTATATGTTCCCGCGCAAAGTGCAGAAGCTGTTGCACCCGTTCCGCCGCTTGGGGCCCAGGCATAGGTGAATGGACCTGTTCCGGTGAGTACTGTTACAGTAGCAGAACCTGTGCATGCTCCGTTACAAAGTACGTTTGTCTGCGCGCCGCTGGTGGTGATGGCCGGCGGCTGTGTGATGGTGTATGTTCTTGTACTTGTACAACCGTTCGCATCGGTAACAGTAACGGTATAGGTTCCTGCGCAAAGTGCAGAAGCTGTTGCACCTGTTCCACCGGAAGGCGCCCATGAATATGAATATGGACTTGTCCCTCCGCTCGGTGTTACAGTGGCAGATCCGTTGCATTGGCCATTACAAACCACGTTTGTTTGTCCACCGGTTGTGGAAAGTGCGGGCGGTTGTGTGATAGTAAATGTTCGTGTTGCGGTACATCCGCCGGCTCCGGTTACTGTTACAGTATATGTTCCCGCACAAAGTGCAGAAGCAGAAGTTCCTGTTCCTCCGCTTGGCGCCCAGGCATAGGTGAATGGACCTGTTCCCGTAAGTACGGTTACAGTGGCAGAGCCGGTACACTGTCCGTTACAAAGTATGTTTGTCTGTGCGCCGCTGGTGGTGATGGCCGGCGGTTGCGTGATGGTGTATGTTCTTGTAGTTGTACAACCGTTTGCATCGGTAACTGTAACCGTATAAGTTCCTGCACAAAGTGCGGATGCAGAAGTGCCCGTTCCTCCGCTGGGCGCCCACGAATAAGTATATGGACCTGTTCCTCCGCTTGGTGTTACAGTAGCAGATCCGTTGCATTGTCCGTTACAAACCACGTTTGTTTGTCCGCCGGTGGTGCTGAGTGCGGGCGGTTGTGTGATGTTATAAGTTCGCGTAATTGTACAACCGTTCGCATCGGTAACAGTAACCGTATAAGTTCCCGCGCAACGCCCGGTAGCAGTTGCAGCCGTTCCTCCGCTTGGCGCCCATGAATAGGTGTATGGGCCAGTGCCACCGCTTGGAGTAACTGTTGCAGAACCGGTACATTGTCCGTTACATAAAATGTTTGTTTGTCC
>VBWE01000065.1 GCA_006218065.1 Bacteroidota bacterium | reverse complement strand
TCGACTTTTGTTTATAAAAACATACAACGTCGGAGAGAGGGGGCCGGGGGGTGAGTCCCCGGACTACAAACTATTTACCCAACTCACTTTCCCCGTCGCAGCATCAATCAGCATGACCGTGCCATTGGCGCTTAAAAGCAAACCGTCCAGGCTTTCGGCCATGGCTGTACAAACAAGCGCGGGAATTTCCCTTTCTTCGACAGTAAGGTCTTTCTGTTTGATCTGCCAGAGTACTTTTTTCCCGTCGAGAGACACCGCGCTGAGCAGGAAATGCAGGTTCTTCGTGGTTTCATAATGCAGGATAAAAGCGACCTGCAGCTTTTCATTTACACCTGCGAATTTACCGTCGAGGAATTCGAGCTGCATGTTGATTATACTATCGTCCGGGCTTTTCAGTTTTTTGACTTTATCGTTCCACGACTGGCCTTCGAGTTTCAGCAAGACCGGTTCTCCGTATTTTTTCCTTTCCCGGATGCTGCCGTCTTCCGCTTTCAGGTTCGGCCCTGCGGTGTCTTTGATGGAGCGTGCGTTTTCCGTCATCGGCGAGATCGAGCGGTCGTTCATGCTGATGGTAAAATGTTTGCCGGTGATTACGGATACATGCATCGTCATATCGTAACGATCGATATTCACCTGGTCGATGCCCGGCGCAAGTTCCGTGTAAAGTCCCGGCAGGGTTTCCCTGTTCATGCGGGCCAGTTCATGACCGTCGTTGCGGTCGATGAAAACCAGTTCCATGTTTCCCCGTTCGGCTACAACGGCGTCTTTCGTTAACGCAACCAGTTCGAAACTCGGCCCGAGCAGTTTCCGGAATTTTTTTTCGCCGGTTTTAAGATCGATCATGTGCACGCGGTACATCGGAGTCGGGTCATCTCCTTCCCCGCCCGCTTCGAGGATATAATCAAAAACCGCGGCGGAGCGGTCATCGGCTTTTATATTTTCGATGTCGATCGCCGGTCCGAATCCCCAGGCGTTCGGGTTGATGAAAAGCGGTAAAAACAAAAGCAGCATGGTAAGCGCGAAATAAAAAGCGCCCAGCCAGCCTTTATATTTCCGGTTGACAAACAACGGGCCGCGGAAGATAAAACCGGTTACCGCCAGCAGCGCCATCAACCCGAGCGTGTACCAGAAACTCGAAAAAAACGTATCGAAAAAAGGGTTGTAGGTCATCGGTTCCGGTTAATTCATCCGAAAGTATCAAAAAAAAAGCCGAAGTCCGTACTTTTAAGCCGATGAAACTGCTGGCTGATATACGGATTGCGCCGCACGAATCGCCGCTTGCTTACGGTGATAAAATGCTGCTGCTTGGTTCCTGCTTTACTTCGAATATCGGGCAATTGCTGGCCCAACATAAATTCGCCGTGCTTCACAATCCCAGCGGGATCCTTTTTGATCCGCTGAGCGTTTCGAGGCACCTGCATGATTATATGACCGGGCGCACCTATACGGAAAAGGATCTTTTTGCACACGGGGAACTTTTTCATTCCTGGCAGCATCACAGTGATTTTTCATCCATGCATGCCGCGGATGTAGCCGCGAAGATCAGCGAAGCCACGAACCGTGCCCGCGATTTTCTCCGCGAAGCGCGCTTTCTCGTGATCACACTGGGCACCGCATTTTCATACCGGCTGAAAAATACCGGGCAGGCCGTAGCGAACTGCCATAAAGTTCCGGCCACTGAATTTCACAAGCACCTGTGTGACGCGGGCGAGATCACGAACCTGCTGGATGAAGTTCTTGCCGCACTCAAAGCATTCAATCCCGCGCTGCAGGTCATTTTCACGATCAGTCCCGTGCGCCATCTCCGCGACGGCATGATCGAAAACAACCGGAGCAAGGCACAGCTGATCGAAGCAGTTCACCGGCTCTGCGAAAAACAGGATCACCTGTATTATTTCCCGGCATATGAGTTGGTCATCGACGTGCTGCGCGATTACCGCTGGTTCGATATCGATCTTGCGCATCCGAATTACGCTGCGACGGAATTCGTTTTCGAAAAATTCTGCGAAGCCTGTATCTCCGCCGGTTCGCGCAGGTTTATGGAAGATGTAAAACAGGTAACCATTGCCCGCCGTCACCGGCCGCAGTTTCCCGAAACAGCCGCCCACCGGCAATTCCTCGAAAAAAACCGGGAGAAAGTCCTTGCGCTGTCCATGAGTCTGCCCGGGATTGACTGGTCGGATGAAATGACGTATTTTTCAGGTAAATAACCCCGCACATGATGCTTCCTTTTCGCCCCGCGCTTTTCCTTTTCCCGGCAGGCCTCCTGCTTTGCATTTCCTGCGCCGAAGCCCCGGTCAAAGAAAAAGTAATCGATACGCTCATCATCGCCGGAAAGACGTACGATATTCATACGTACACGCCCGAAGCATTCGATCACCTGCCTTCTTCCGGCCCGGAACGCCTGGTCGACCGGAACGAAAATATCCAGTACGAAGACAGTTCGAAAGCGAAACGCGTGGACAAAACGCTCGTGCTGAAAACCGTGGATGGTAAAGAAGTAATCCTGGCCAATACATTTGCCGGCGAAGGCATGGAAGATTATACGCGCTACATTTATGTAGGCAGTATGAAAACGATCGCCTGCTGGTACGTGGATGTATATGAATACGAATCGTATCACGGCCTGCTCATCGACCAGCGCAACGGGCAGCAAACCGAAATGTGGAACAAGCCGCGGCTCTCGCCCGATCTGAAACATTTTATCGTGGCGAATCTCGACCTGGACGCGGCTTTCACGCCGAACGGGTTCCAGCTCTGGGAACTGACAGATGACGGGCCGAAAAAAATATGGGAACGCGAATTCGAAGGCTGGGGACCGGATGATGTCCGCTGGGTCGATAATAATACGATCGCTTTCGTAAAAACGTATCACGGAACGGACGGTTTCGACAAACACGAATTCCGGAAAATGAAATTGTTCTGATATGCCGTTTCCGAAAAAAATTCTGCTGGCCTGCCTGCCCGTTTTTATTTTTTTCATCGCCGCCGCGCAGGATGCCAATGAAGAAGATGGTCCCGGTTTTTTCCTTGCAGCACAAACGTCGATGCTCAACTTCGACAGCATGGGAGCGATTTCTGCGTACGGTCTTTCATTCGAAGGCTGCGTTCCGTCGGTTACCAATGGCCTGTTCATCCGAAACCGTTATCTCGTCGGGAATAACTATTTCAAATTTTCGACTGTTCCGCTGGCAGTGCTCATTTTCGGAAGCGGCTGGATTTCTAACGGTGATAACGATGCAAACAGCGACGGAGACACGACTTTAAGAGAAAGCTGCACCGGCCCGGTTTTCCGTGGTATACTTGCTTCGGCTTTTCTTGTTTTTAATGACGGTTTCGGTTATTCCATTCCTATCGGCAAGCGTTTCGGGATCGGGCCGTTCATTTCACCGACGGACCTTCATTTTTATAGGCCACCGGGAGGCAAATTCCACCTGGGTGCGTTCACCACGTTCGGGATCGGCCTGCGCGCAACGCCGCCGCTGTTCGGGCAGAAAGCATTCATCGGCGCGGAAGGAGAGTATGTGCGGGCCCTGATGCTGAAGAGCAGCGAGGCCGGGTACCGGGTTAATTTTACAGCCGGCATAAGTTTTTGATGTGAAATCGGCAGGATTTTTGCATCTTGGGTATATCATGATCAGACCTATTCTGTTTCTCGCAACCTGTTTGCTTTTTATTATTCCCGCCCGGGCGCAGAAAAATAAAAATCCCTACACGCCTGCACAAAATCCGCTCGCCGGTCACTGGCGCGGCTGGCTGCAGCAGGAGCCGATCGTATTGTCGCACGATTTTTATTTTGAAATGGACCTGAAACAGGACGGCGAGAAAGTCTGGGGATCTTCCTACATCTATGTGGATGAAAACTATGCGGAGATGCGGCTGACCGGTACGTTTAAAAACGGTGTGCTCACGTTCAAGGAAGTGGAATTTGTGAAAGAATATATCCGCGTCGGTTTTGAATGGTGCTTGAAGTACGGCGATCTCGTTTATACGCTCCGCGACAGCGTCGCTTTCCTCGAATCAAGAGGCGTTACGCTTGGCGGCGACGCTCCGTATTCCGGCAAATGCAATCCCGCCCGCGCACAGTTGCGCAAACCCGAAAAGAAAGTAATCGCTCCTCCACCGCCCCGCATCGACAGTACGCATAAAGATTCTACCGGCAAACCCGTGGTCATCAACTCACCCAAGCCTACGATCAAAAATGGGAAAGTCACCAAAGTCGGTGACCGCGAAGCGAAATACGGTCACCAGGTTACCATACGCGGTACAAAAATCAAAATCAGCGTGATGGACAACCAGCAGGTGGACGGCGATACGATCACCATGTATTACAATGAAGAACTCGTTTTCCAGCATCTGGCGCTGAAGAAACATACCAAAACATTTAAAGTCGATATCGACCCGGACGCCGAAGCACAGGTACTTTTACTTTACGCGGAAAATCTCGGTGAAATTCCGCCCAATACCGCCAAAGTCACGGTGGACGACGGTTACAGCACACAGACCGTACTACTCGAATCCGACCTGGATCGTTGCGATATGATTTACCTGAAGGTGAAGAAAGAGTAAAGCACGTGTTCTCGGCTGCCGCTCGAACTGACGTGCAGGTTTTACTAATGGAGATTCTGTTTTCCGACTGCCGCTCGAACTGACGTGCAGGTTTTACTAATGGAGACTCTGTTTTCCGACTCCGCTCGAACTGACGTGCAGGTTTTACTAATGGTGATTCTGTTTTCCGACTGCCGCTCGAAGTGACGCGCAGGTTTTACTTTCATCGGTGAATTTTCAAATCGATCCATTTTCAAATTTTCAAATTGAGCAATTATAGAATAGTTTTGGCATATGGCCGGCTATTCAGGAACTCCGCTCATCAAAAAACTGGGCATCAAGCCCGGGATGAAAATCCACATCATCCAGGCGCCCGATAATTACTTCAACCTGCTGGGCGAATACCCGGAAAATGCGAACCTCAGTAACAGGTTTAGTCCCGAAACCGATTTCATCCACATTTTTGCAGGGAGCCGGAAAGCCTTCGATACTTTTTTCCCGAAAGCCATAAAAAGCATCCGGAAAGACGGCGCGATCTGGGTTTCCTGGCCGAAAAAGGCTTCCGGAATAAAAACCGACCTGACGGAAGATATCATCCGGGACATTGCGCTCCGGGCCGGGCTGGTGGATGTAAAAGTTTGTGCGGTGGATGAAATCTGGTCGGGCCTGAAAATCGTATATCGGGTCAAAGACAGAAAATAAACGCCATACACATGCCCGAGAACAACAACCCGCGCCGCATTTACAACCCGGTCCAGAAAGATTACGTGACTTTTATTGAAACTTCTTCCGATACCGGCGGCGCACGCACCGTGGTCGATGTGGAACTCGCTCCCGGCGGCGGAGTCGATCTGCATTACCATAAAACCTACGTGGAACGGTTCGAATGCCACGACGGCGAACTGAAAGTCCAGCTCGATAAAAAAATCCATACACTGAAAGCCGGCGAATCGGCTACGGCAGATATGAACGTCCGTCACCGTTTTTTCAGCGAGTCGGATAAAGTCTGCCGGTTCCGTGTTACGCTGGTTCCCGCCAGCCGCGGTTTCGAAGAATCGCTGCAGATCGGTTACGGGCTCGCGCGCGACGGAAAATGCAACGCCAAAGGCATGCCCAAAGATCCGCTGTCGCTCGCCTGGCTGTTCAGCATCAGCGAAAGCAATATTCCCGGCTGGCGAAGTGTTTTCGAATTCATCCTGAATGCGCAGGCGAAGAAAGCGCTGAAAAAAGGAATTGATATGGAGTTGCGGGAGAAGTATGTGAAATTCTAACTGGTCCGGGGACTCACCCCCCGGACCCCTCTCTCCGACGTTGTATGTTTCGTGTAAATGAAAGTCGGATTTGCGACAACGTCGCAAAGAGGGGGAGCCACAACTTATAGTAAAAGGAA
>VBWE01000025.1:47062-114866 GCA_006218065.1 Bacteroidota bacterium | reverse complement strand
GTGCCGTGAGGTGTTGGGTTAAGTCCCGCAACGAGCGCAACCCCTATCTTTAGTTGCCAGCACGTAATGGTGGGAACTCTAGAGAAACTGCCCGCGCAAGCGGTGAGGAAGGTGGGGATGACGTCAAGTCAGCACGGCCCTTACGTCCTGGGCTACACACGTGCTACAATGGCCGGTACAGAGGGCAGCTACATAGTGATATGATGCAAATCTCCAAAGCCGGTCTCAGTTCGGATCGAAGTCTGCAACTCGACTTCGTGAAGCTGGAATCGCTAGTAATCGCGTATCAGCAATGACGCGGTGAATACGTTCCCGGGCCTTGTACACACCGCCCGTCAAACCATGGGAGTCGGGAGTACCTAAAGTCGATAGCCGCAAGGCGTCGCCTAGGGTAAAATCGATGACTGGGGTTAAGTCGTAACAAGGTAGCCGTACCGGAAGGTGCGGCTGGAATACCTCCTTTCTAGAGAGATTTATTATACTCCGCCTCCGGTTTACCGGAGATAACGGTTTAGATGGAATGCCGTTTTTCCTTTCCCTTTCTTTATTTTTCTTGCAAGAATTACCCATAACGAGCTCATGTGGCGTTATGCCATCCAGTTACAGGGAGTTCGTATGGGGAATTAGCTCAGCTGGCTAGAGCACCTGCTTTGCAAGCAGGGGGTCATCGGTTCGACTCCGATATTCTCCACACTTCTCATGCAAGAGAAAAAGTTCTTTGACATATTGGATAGAGATATACAACAGATAGTAAGGATTATTAAGAAAGTAAATAAGGGCGCATGGAGGATGCCTTGGCTCTTGAAGGCGATGAAGGACGTGGCTACCTGCGATAAGCTGTGGTGAGGTGGAAGCAACCTGTGATCCATAGAATTCCGAATGGGGCAACCCTCCCGACTGAAGGTCGGGAACCCGAAAGGGAGCAAACCCGGAGAACTGAAACATCTAAGTACCCGGAGGAAGAGAAAATAAATAATGATTCCCTAAGTAGTGGCGAGCGAACAGGGAACAGCCCAAACCGATAATGTTTCGGCATTGTCGGGGTTGTAGGACTGCAACGTGAGTGTAAATCTGCGTGAAATTTGTTTGGAAAACAAAGCCATAGAGGGTGATAGCCCCGTACATCAACAGATGAAACTCTAGCAGTATCCTGAGTACCGCGAGGTCGGAGACGCCTTGTGGGAACCAGCCGGCACCATCCGGTAAGGCTAAATACTCTCAAGAGACCGATAGTGAACAAGTACTGTGAAGGAAAGGTGAAAAGAACCGCAAACAGCGGAGTGAAATAGAACCTGAAACCATGCGCTTACAAGCGGTTGGAGTCCCGATTCGTCGGGATGACAGCGTGCCTTTTGCATAATGAGCCTACGAGTTAGTCGTCACTGGCAAGGTTAAGGGTTTAAGATCCGGAGCCGGAGCGAAAGCGAGTCTGAAAAGGGCTGTTGAGTCAGTGGCGCTAGACGCGAAACCTTGTGATCTACCCATGACCAGGTTGAAGGGACGGTAACACGTCCTGGAGGACCGAACTGGTAAACGTTGAAAAGTTTTCGGATGAGTTGTGGGTAGGGGTGAAAGGCTAATCAAACTGGGAAATAGCTCGTACTCCCCGAAATGTTTTTAGGAACAGCCTCGAGGTTGATTGTCATAGAGGTAGAGCTACTGATAGGGCTAGGGGGCTTCACCGCCTACCAAACCCTGACAAACTCCGAATGCTATGACATATACTCGGGAGTGAGCCCATGGGTGCTAAGGTCCTTGGGCGAGAGGGAAAGAACCCAGAGCATCAGCTAAGGTCCCCAAATCTGTGCTAAGTTGACAAAACGTAGTCCGACTGCATTGACAGCCAGGATGTTTGCTTGGAAGCAGCCATTCATTTAAAGAGTGCGTAACAGCTCACTGGTCGAGCGGTTGGGCGTGGATAATAAACGGGCATAAAGCACAGTACCGAAGCTATGCGATCGAAAGATCGGTAGGGGAGCATTCCAACAGCTGCGAAGGTGAAACGTGAGTTTTGCTGGAGCGGTTGGAAAAGCAAATGTAGGCATAAGTAACGATTAGAAGAGTGACAAACTCTTCCGCCGATAGACTAAGGTTTCCTGATCAACGTTAATCGAATCAGGGTTAGTCGGGGCCTAAGGTGTAGCCGAAAGGCGAAACTAATGGACAATTGGTTAATATTCCAATACCTTCTTCTGCTGCTATGGGGTGACGGAGTAGTGAAAGACCCGCGTTCTTACGGAATAGAACGTTAAAGAATCTAGGTATAGGCTGTGTTGGTAAATCCGCACGGCTTGCTGAAATTCGATAGTACCTTGAGTCTTCGGACAAGAGGATAGTGGTCCTAAGCAGACTTCCAAGAAAAACCTCTATGCTTCAGGCAGAAGAAGCCCGTACCGCAAACCGACACAGGTAGTCAAGTAGAAGATACTAAGGCGCTCGGATGAGCCGTGGCTAAGGAACTAGGCAAATTAACCCCGTAACTTCGGGAAAAGGGGTGCCCTCTTCGGAGGGCCGCAGAGAAATGGGAGCGGCGACTGTTTATCAAAAACACATGGCTTTGCAAAATCGTAAGATGACGTATAAGGCCTGACACCTGCCCGGTGCCGGAAGGTTAAGAGGAGAGGTTAATCGCAAGATGAAGCCTTGAATCGAACTAAGGTAGCGAAATTCCTTGTCGGGTAAGTTCCGACCTGCACGAATGGTGTAACGATCGCTCCACTGTCTCAGCCACGAGTCCGGTGAAATTGGAGTATCGGTGAAGATACCGATTACCCGCAACGGGACGGAAAGACCCCGTGCACCTTCACTATAGCTTTACATTGACTTTGGATAAATAATGTGTAGGATAGGTGGGAGGCTTTGAAGTGGCGGCGCTAGCCGTCATGGAGCCAACGTTGAAATACCACCCTTTCTTTATTTGAGGTCTAACTCCGTAACAACGGAGGACATTGTATGGTGGGTAGTTTGACTGGGGTGGTCGCCTCCAAAAGAGTATCGGAGGCTTTCAAAGGTACCCTCAGCACGCTTGGTAACCGTGCGTAGAGTGCATTAGCATAAGGGTGCTTGACTGTGAGACCGACAAGTCGAGCAGGTACGAAAGTAGGATAAAGTGATCCGGTGGTTCCGCATGGAAGGGCCATCGCTCATAGGATAAAAGGTACGCCGGGGATAACAGGCTGATCCCTCCCAAGAGCTCATATCGACGGGGGGGTTTGGCACCTCGATGTCGGCTCGTCACATCCTAAAGTGGCACGCGAGCTGGGTTCAGAACGTCGTGAGACAGTTCGGTCCCTATCTGTTGTGGGCGTTGGAAATTTGAGGGGACCTGACTCTAGTACGAGAGGACCGAGTCGGACGTACCGCTAGTGTACCTGTTGTGGCGCCAGCTGCATCGCAGGGTAGCTATGTGCGGATGAGATAAGCGCTGAAAGCATATAAGTGCGAAGCTCGCCTCAAGATAAGATTTCCCTCTAGAGCCGTAGAAGACTACTACGTTGATAGGCTACAGGTGTAAAGGCAGTAATGTCAAAGCCGAGTAGTACTAATTGCTCTAAAGTCTTTTTTAGAACGCCAACTATCTTTTGTATTTCTCTACCAATATGTTTTTTGTCATTGAAGACTCATGGTGGCTATTGCGAGGGGGATCACCTCTTCCCATATCGAACAGAGAAGTTAAGCCCTTCAGCGCAGATGGTACTTGGCCTAAAGCCTGGGAGAGTATGTCGCCGCCAGTTTTCCGGAAAGCCTCGATCTTACGATCGGGGCTTTTCTTTTTTACATCCTTCTGCACGATCTTTGCTGCTTATGCCGGGAATGCCGATCCGCTTTTTATTCAGATGCTTTTTCACCGTGGCCACAGGTGCAATCCTGGCGATACCCGCTTCGGCACAAAAAAAAACGGATACCCTGCCAACTCCAGTCGATTCAAGCCGGTTCTTTTATTTCACTGCATCCCGGTTTTCACCGGATACTGTTTTGCTTACGGAGATCACGCATAAGCTGCATGGGTTTCAATACTATCACGCCAGGCAGATCAACACCGGCAATATCGGCTCTGCAGAAAAAGCGTTTTCCCCGTACATTATTCCCGCTCCGGGATTTTCCCGCGGAAGATCATATTTCGATTACTTCGGTTACGACAATTTGCGGAACAGGAAATTTTTTTCGGTGAAGAAACCATATACGCGCATTGTCGCCGTGCTTGGCCAGAAACAGGAACAGGTGATCGCAATCACACACGCGCAGAACATCGGTAAAAATTTAAATGTGGCTTTTGGTTTTGATCGTATCCGTTCCGATGGATTTTACCTGCGCCAGAATACAAATAATACCGCCGTCAATATGACCTCCAGTTTTCGAGGACCGGGCAAACGATATGCACTCCTGACCAATTTTTACTGGACGAGCGCGGACGTGGCTGAGAACGGCGGCATTGTAAATGATGAATTGTTCGAAGACAATCCGTCAACAAACCGGCAGCTCATCGGCGTGAAAATTTCTTCCGCCGAAACCAACGAACGTAAACGCGGCGCCTGGATCAAACAGTACCGGGCCTTCGGAGAAAAAGGATACGATACCATCAGCCGCGGCGACAGCGCAAAACCGGCAAGGGTACGGATGAAAGTCGCACCGAGGTCGGCGCTGTACCTGGAGACTTCCATCGAAGACCGCGATTTCAAATACTTCGATACGGATACATCTTCCGGCGTGTACTCTACGATTTACCGCGACTCTGCGGAAACAAATGATTCAACGCACCTGCTGAAAATGGACAACGCATTCGGCTGGCAGTACCTGCGGAAAATTCCCCCGCGCGATTTTTCCGTTTCAAAAGCGGGTATCGGGATCCGGCACCAGTTCGGGAAGCTGAACAACGATACGATTCGTACCACATTCAGCGATATCCTGGCGGAAGCGAACCTGCGTTTTACGTTCAGGCATTTCCTGCCTGATAAAAGCACGGCGCATAAAACGTATCCCGATCTTCCCGGTATTTACCTCGACCTGTTTTCGCAATACGTCGTTTCCGGAACACACGCCGGCGATATGAAAGCAATAACCCGGTTCAGTTTCCAGCAGGCGAACGGAAACCGGCTGAGCATCGGCGCCGACTGGACGCAGCGTGAACCCGATTGGTTGTACAAACATTACTCCGGGAATCACTACCGCTGGCAGAATGATTTTTCCAAAACAGGTTTGCTCCATGCCGTTGCCGAAGGAGAACTGTTCCGTGCAAACCTGAAAGCCGGCCTGCAGGTATTCAATTACTCCCGGCCGCTTTATTTTGATTCCGTGAGCCTGCCGGCGCAGCTCAACGGCGACCTGCTTATTCCCGGGGCTTTCGTGAACCACAAACTGAAAGCAGGCTGGTTCAATCTCTGGTCCGAAATACAGTACAACAGGATTGCAGATACCGCCGTGATCCGGATTCCCGAACTGGTTGTGCGCGAATCGGTTTTTGCAGATTTTATTTTATTCAAAAAAGCGCTCATGATGCAGATCGGGGCTGATGTTTTTTACCACACCACCTATTACGCAGACGATTACAATCCGAACCTGGCGCAGTACCAACTGCAGAGCAGTCGCAAATTCGGGAACTACCCGTTCGTCGATCTCTGGCTGAGCATAAAAATCAAACCGGTGCGGATCTTCGTGAAAATGGAGCACCTGAACTCGGGCCTGATGGGAAATACGTATTATTTCACGCAGCATTACCCGCAGAACGACCGCGCACTGAAAGTAGGTTTCTCCTGGATATTCAATGATTGATCCGCGGGCGGAAAACTATTCCGTTTTGTGTTTTATTTCTCCGTCGCCCATCATATTCACGTCCTTCAGCTGGCCCGGACCATAATAGTGTACGGAACCCTGGCCCATGTGGCGGATCATGATCTGCTCTTTTCCGAAAATCTCCATCTTACCTTCTCCCATATTCTTCAGCGTTATTTTTCCTGCCAGTAATTTGCGGGCATGCAGGTCTCCCTGCATCATTGTTTTGATACTTGCTTCCCCGCATTCGCCCGACAGTTCCACGTCTCCCTGGCAGCGCGCCAGGCATTTGAAGGAAGGAGTTTTGAGCTGCAGCGACGTGTTTCCATGCGAATTGATTTCCAGGTAAAGCGATTCCTGCGCGGTAATACAATTTGCAGAATAGAGATTCCCGTGCATGCTGCTGATGATCGTATCGACCTGGCGGAGAAATACACGGACCAGGATATGGGTGTACTTTGCTTTGCGGATACCGCCGCCGTCGGTAATGTACAGCGTACGTCCCATATTGTTAACGTCAATATATTCCTGGAGATTATCGTCGCATTCCACGACAACGCGTTCTTCGTCGGACTGTGTGATTTCTATATTGCCATTGAAACTGGCGTGCAGTTTAATGAATGAGCTGATGGCCCGCTCGCGGGAAACGATTTTCCCGGAACCCTCTACGATAAACATGGCTCTTAATTTTTTCAAAGTTGACAGCGTTAATTCTTGATCAATCGGTCAGTTCTTCGCATTGAAAGCCCAGGTGTTGCAGGCAGGAGATAATCCTTGCGGGGTAAATTTCGCAATTTATCGTTTCAGCGCGAAGAATCCGGTCGCAATCTTCGAGGTCGAAGTGAAAACTGCATACATGGAAAAATGTATTCAGCTCACCGATCACGAAACCTGCGTCCTCAGGTGTACAAACATTTGTTTTAAAAACAATTACCCGGCTCATCTTTTAAGAAACAGGCTGGTTCTTTTTCAACGTGTTTGCGTAATTCTTTTTTTTCGTTTGATGTGTCCATTTCGTTTTATGGTTTAATATTGCGATTCATCTATGTTGATCAACAGGGCAAAGGTGTTTTATAATCATGTTTCACCGCTTATACCTGCGGGAGCATTATTGATACAATCGGGAGCATGCTGATCAGGAATGAGTCGGATCAAACATTGATTTTTAAATCTGCCGAAGCGCCGGACAATGCCCGGATTCCTTTACATCGTGCGCATACTGCGGTGAAAACGGAGGAAGGACAAGTGCAACTGCAGCAACAGGTTTTCGAAGGTACACACCTGTTTTTTGTTCACGCGGAACTGCATACGCCGCTGCAAACCCGCTGGAACTGCACGGATGAAAAAAAACTGCTGCTGCTCAACCTGGAAGGTGAAGCGGGGATCCGGGCGGGTGGTAAAAAAGAAAAATTATTTACGCGTCTGCAATACAATACCATCTCCGGCCAGGTCAAAAGTTTCCGCATGACCTTACGCGGAAACAGGCAGCGTTTTCTTTTGCTCCTGCTGGACAAAAAAAGTATTTCAGGTCTGGCAAAAGAAATCCGCCGGGCTTTGATCGCCGAAGTTTCCGGGTGGAAACTGCCGGAGAATGGCCGTTTGAGCCTGGCAATGACATCCCTGGCAGAAAACATGGCCGGTTGCAGGCTGGATGGTGAAAAAGGAAAACTATTCCTGCGCGGTCAGTTGTATGCTTTGCTGGCTTTACTGGCCGATGTGCAGGAGCAGCATGCAAAAACCGTTTACCGGTATTGCAAAACCGATTACGATATGGAACGTATCAGTTTTGCCCGGGAATATTTACTCCGGCATTATGATTTACCGCCCACACTGAAAGAACTGTCGCGCATTATCGGGATGAACGAGTATAAACTGAAACGCGCGTTCCGGGAAGTTTATGGCAATTCCGTTTTTGGTTACCTCACCGATTACAAAATGGAACTCGCCCGGAAGGAACTGGAAACCGGCCAGCGCACAGCCAGCGAACTGGCCTACGATCTCGGTTATTCTTCACTGCAGCATTTCAGTAAAGTATTCCGGAAAAAATTCGGATTTCCGCCGGGTGCGTTTAAAAAGTAAAAATTATTTCCCGAGTTGCGCGAGAATGATCGCCGTAGCTCCGCCATGGTCGGATACAAACCTGGCCCGCGCCGCGCAATCCAGCCGCACGTTTTCGTTGCCCGCGATTTTGGAAAATTTTTGTTCCAGTTCCGCGGCGTTGCTGATACTGAACGCAGCCCCTGCCGCAATCAACCCGCGGGCTTCAATAAACTTCCGGTAGTTCGGCCCGAAAAAAACGGGCATACCGTAAACCGCCGCTTCCAGCGTATTGTGAATGCCCGCGCCGAATCCGCCGCCGATATAACCGATGGTGCCGTACCGGTAAAGCGCCGAAAGCATGCCGATATTGTCGATAATCAGTACGGATGCTTCGGCGGCCTGCGCTTCGGTTGTTTGTGAAAAACGAACTGCTTTTGTTCCGCCATTTTTTTCAAGGCTGCGGATTATATTTTCGATATGCGTTTCGCTGATCTCGTGCGGGACGAGCATGAATTTACGGATCCCGTTTTTTTCATCCGAAAGCTGCCCGGCGATAAGCGGGTACAGGATTTCTTCGTCGGCCGGCCAGGTGCTTCCCGCGATAAAAACGGCCCGGTTATTTTGAAATGCTTTTGCCAGGGGAATTTCTTTGGCGTTCGCCGCAATTTCCGCCACGCGGTCGAATCGTGTATCGCCGCTGATGCTTGCGCGATGAATGCCGATCTCTTTCAGCAGTTTCAGCGAGTTTTCATCCTGCGTGAAAATATGCGCATAGCCGTGCAAAGCCCTGCGAAACCAGTTGCCGTAACTTCTGAAGAAAGGCTGCGACGGCCTGAAAATACCGGAAACGAGGTAGTGCGGAATTTTTTGTTCGCGTAATTCGTACAGGAAATTATACCAGAATTCGTATTTGATAAAAAAAACAACCGCAGGTTTTACGGTTGCAAGAAAACGTTTTGCGCGGGACGGCGTGTCGAGCGGCAGGTAGCAGACATAATCCGCTCCCGGGTAATTTTTCCGCACGGCGTACCCGGATGGTGAAAAAAACGTAAGTATGATTTTATAGTCCGGGTGTTTTTTCCGGAAAGCTTCCATCAGCGGACGGCCCTGTTCGAACTCGCCGAGCGAAGCGCAGTGAAACCAGGCTACAGGCGATTCCGTTTTGAAGTTTGCGCGGAGTTGTTCGAAAAGATTTTTCCTGCCCTGTTGCCAGAGCCGTGCTTTCTTGTTGAAGATTCCGGCTATGAAAACAGCCAGGCGGAAGAGATAAATATTGAACGTGTATAGTCCGCGCATCAATATTGCCTGCTCAGTTAAAATAATAATCCTTCGGCTTGCGCTTGTAGAACGGAATGATCCATCCTGCGCGAAAACCGTAAAGCACATCGGTCCGCTGCGCCGTGTCCGGGGCGTTCCGGTCATAATCCCACGAGCGGAGGCTGCGTGTGGCGGCCTGCATGAATTCGAACCCGCCGTAGAAATTAACGAACCGGTTTTTGCCCATGTACCAGTAGCCGATAAATTCGGTCACGGCAAATCCACCAGTCAGGCGATCGTATCCTTTTTTGTATTCGTTGCGGACCTGGGGCGCGCGGTTTCCGACGTCGTCGATGCGTATTTTATGGTGAAACCAGCCGAGACCGCCCATCAAAAGGATACCGCTGTTCGGGTTGGGTGCGGCTACGTTAAAAACCTTGCCGGCAAATCCGCTGATATTCATGCCGCGTTCGAAGAGACGAATCTGGGCATAGGTGCCTTCCTGGTCGATGACGAATCCGTCGGAAGTGGAAATAGCATCGAGAATGGTCGAATCGCCTTTCAGTCTCTGGCCGAAAAGATAGGACCATTGCCCTCCGAAAAAGACGTTGTTCTTCGTTTTGTAAAACCCGGCCACGCCGATCGCGGAATTCGCGCCGAAACGCTGTGCGAGATTTCCGCCGGGCAACTGGAAAGCATAATTCACGCCGAGAGAAAAGCAGCGGATCGTGGAATCTTTAACGATTACCTGCGCATCAAGCTGTCCGCAGGCAAATACGACGAAGCAAAATAAATAAATGCGTTTCAACACGAGGTAAAGATACAGTTTTTAACAGCGCGCAACCCTGCCCGGAAGTCCGTGCTTTGGGGCAAAATGCCTATATTCGCAGGCTATAATCCGATAAGAATATGGAACAGGTTGCCCGCAAAATCCAGATGGTAGATCTGGTTGCCCAGTACGAAAAAATCCAGCCCGAAATAGACGCCGCCGTTTTGAATGTGATTCGCTCGGCTGCATTTATCAACGGGCCTGAAGTAAAAGCATTCCAGGCAGAACTCGAAGCTTTTCTCGGGGTGAAGCATGTGATTCCCTGTGCCAACGGTACAGACGCGCTGCAGATCGTGATGATGGCGCTCGGCCTGAAACCGGGCGACGAAGTAATCACGGCCAGTTTTACATACGTAGCTACTGCCGAAGTGATCGCGCTGCTCGGCCTGAGCCCTGTACTCGTGGATGTTTACCCGGGTACGTTCGATATTAATATTGAAGCGGTGGAAAAAGCGATCACGCCGAAAACCAAAGCGATTGTTCCCGTTCATCTTTTCGGGCAGTGCGCGGATATGGACCGGCTGATGGCGCTCGCCAGGAAACACAATCTCTTCGTGATCGAAGATACGGCCCAGGCCATCGGCGCCGACTATACCGGCAGTGACGGGGTGAAAAGAAAAGCCGGGACGATCGGTCATGCCGGCTGCACGTCTTTTTTCCCGTCGAAAAACCTCGGCTGTTACGGCGACGGCGGCGCAATGTACACCAACGACGACGAACTGGCCAAAAAACTGCGTATGATCGCGAACCACGGGCAGAGCGTGCAGTATGTGCACGACAGTATCGGCGTGAACTCGCGGCTTGACAGTATCCAGGCGGCGATCCTGCGTATCAAACTGCGTCACCTGAACGATTATGCCGCTGCGCGCAACAAGGTGGCCGACTATTATGATAAAGCGCTTGGTAACAACCCGAAACTGAAAACGCCGGAGCGTGTGAAACACAGCAACCATGTATTTCACCAGTACACGCTTCAACTGAACGGCGTGGATCGCCAGCAACTGCGTGACCATCTGCAGGCGAAAGGCATCCCGTCGATGATATATTACCCCATTCCGCTGCATATGCAGAAAGCCTACCTCGATCCCCGGTACAAAGCAGGTGACTTCCCGGTTACGGAAGCGCTTTGCGCGAGTGTGCTTTCATTACCGATTCATACCGAACTCGATGAAACCACACTGAAGTACATTACGGACTCTGTTCTCGAATTCGTAAACAAGTGATTAATTTTCAAATCGGAAAACAAAGTATATGAACATAGCAGTCATTGGAACAGGATACGTGGGTCTTGTGACGGGTACATGCCTGGCCGAAACCGGGAACAACGTAACCTGTGTGGATATCGATACACATAAAGTGGAAAAAATGCGTAACGGTATCATCCCGATTTACGAACCCCATCTCGATACGCTTTTCGAACGGAATATCAAGCAGGGACGTTTGCATTTCACCACGAGCCTTTCGGATGCGGTGGAAAAAGCAAAGATTGTTTTCCTCGCTTTGCCCACGCCTCCCGGCGAAGACGGTTCGGCCGATCTTTCGTACGTGCTCGGTGTTGCAGAACAGCTTGGCGCGATCATCGGCGATTATAAAGTGATCGTGGATAAAAGTACGGTGCCGGTAGGAACTGCAGAAAAAGTATATGCCGCGGTTCTGAAAAACAGCAAAACGGAATTCGACGTGGTTTCCAACCCGGAATTCCTGCGCGAAGGATTTGCCGTGGATGATTTCCTGAAACCCGATCGCGTGGTGATCGGAACAAGCAGCGAACGCGCGCGGAAATTGATGGAAGAACTTTACAAGCCGTACGTCCGCCAGGGCAACCCGATCATTTTTATGGACGAGAAATCGGCGGAACTCACGAAGTATGCGGCGAATGCCTTTCTCGCGACCAAGATCACGTTCATGAACGAGATCGCCAACCTGTGCGAAAAGCTGGGCGCTGACGTGGATATGGTCCGCATCGGGATCGGCAGCGACTCGAGGATCGGCAAACGCTTTTTGTTCCCGGGAATCGGGTACGGCGGAAGCTGTTTCCCGAAAGACGTAAAAGCGCTGGCGCATTCGGCCGGTGAAGTGAGCCAGGAAATGAAAATCCTGGACGCGGTGATGGAAGTGAACGAAAGCCAGAAAACGGTCATCGTTCCGAAAGTGAAAAATTATTTCGGCGGCGACCTCGCCGGGAAAAAAATAGCGATCTGGGGACTGGCTTTCAAGCCGGATACGGATGATATCCGCGAAGCCCCGGCGCTTTACATTATCGATGAACTGATTAAAGCCGGTGCGAAGATTGATGCGTATGACCCGGAAGCGATGGATAATGTGAGCCGTCTTTTAGGCAGCAAAATTCATTACGCCCTGGATGAGTATGCCGTACTCGAAGGAGCCGATGCCCTGGTTATTTGTACGGAATGGAGTCTTTTCCGCACACCCGATTTCGACCGCATGGCTTCGCTGATGAAAAACAAAGTGATTTTCGACGGACGAAATCTCTATAGCCTTGACCAGCCGAAGGAGCATGGATTTTATTACGCGAGCATCGGCAGGGAAGTAGTGCAAACCAAATAACGGATGAAGCAGGCGCAAGCGCTTGAAGAAGAATACAGCAGATCCGACGACCCCATCGTGAAATGTGAACTGTTGCGGCAACTGTTCCGCAGCGTGGTTCACGTGGATATATCCAAAGCGACTTATTATTCCGATGAAATGGAAAGGCTTGGCCGCGAAAACCGGTGCGGGAAATGTATTGCCGAATGGAACCTGGCCCGCGGACTTTTGTTCGAGAAAAAAAGCGATTACGATGGAGCCATGGAACACCTTATGGCGGCTCTGCCGATTTTTCAATCGCTGGAGGACCAGCACGGCATTGCTTCGGTGATGATCAATGTGGGCCAGATTTTCTTTTTCCGGAAAGAATTCGGCAAAGCGGAAGAACATTATAACGAAGCGCTTCGCATCGGTCTTTTGTCCGACAACAAGTATATAATTTCACGCGCATACGGAAGCCTTTCCAATGTATATACCACCCGCGAGCAATTCGACAAAGCTTTCGCTCATTATGCCAGGGCGCTCAAGATCCTGAAGGAGATGAAAGACATGGTGACTTACGGCCGCGTCCTTGATAATGTCGGTATTCTTTACCGGGTGACCGGGCAGCATAAAAAAGCCGCGCGTTACCACCTCCGTTCTTATAAAATCAAACTGGAACTCGGCGATAAAGAAAACTGCGCGCGCAGCCTCGGCAACCTCGGTAACCTGTACACGGAAATGGGCGAACACCGCAAAGCGATCGGCTATTTCAATAAAGCTATCGAACTTGCCGGGGAACAGCAGACCACCGAAATCATCAAAGCCTGTTACGGATCGATGTCGGAAGTGTATGCCCGGATGGGGGATTACAAGAATGCATTTTTCTGCCAGCAGCATTACGGCCGGCTGAAGGATGAAATCGTAAACGAAAAGTCGGTTCATCTTTACGCGGAAGCCGATGCACGGCTAAAAGCAGCGGCACAGGCTTTCGATGTGAAAACCGGGGTGTATAAAGATCTCTACGAAAAAAGCCGCGACCAGCAAATGCCCGCCGGGCTGGAAACGCTTTCGAAGCGGGAAATGGAAACGCTTGCTTACCTGGCCAAAGGACTTACCGACAAGGAAATTGCGGAAGGACTTTATCTTTCCGTTTCAACGGTTAAAACACACTTGCGCAGCATTTACCAGAAACTATCCATGAAAAGCCGTTCGGAAGTCATTGCACTGGTTTACCAGCACAAACTTTTTGGCTGATATTCATCCTTTCGGATGAGTTTTTTGCCCAAATCCGGGTTTACATTTGATTAAACCAACACGTCGAATCATGAAGAAAGCGCTTTATATCCTGGGTATTTTCCTGGTGATTTTCCTTTCCCTGGAAGGATGCAAATCCTATAAGCAGGTTACGCTCAAAACCGACGAGTTTTTTGCCGATGAAGAATTGCCGAAAGACATCAATTACTACGATTTATATGTCCACCATGGAACGACCTCGTTCCGGGTCAAAGATCCTAAAATAGAAGGCAAGACTCTGAAAGGCAAACTTGAAAAAGCCGATCCGGCAACAGCCAGTGCAAATCCGAAAGGGCGGAAAGAACTGGAGGAGCATAAAAAAGACATCCACGTTTGGGTGAACAACCTGCCCGAATCGTCCAAAGAAAATGCCGTGACCGGTACCGACAGCCAGCTTTCGCTGGATGCTTCGGATATTGAAAAAGTAGCCATGTATGGCGACGACGACGATAATACGGCCAAGATCGTCATCTGGGCTATTGTCGGTTTGATTCTCGGTGCGCTCATTATTACCGGGATGATTTTCCTGCTGGCCAAAGGCAGTGATAATGCGAGCGACAACAGCAGCGGCGGCGGCGGAAGTAACAGCAACAGCGGAACCGGTGGCAGCGGCAGCGGATGTTATGTGGCCACGATGGTTTACGGATCATATGAAGCGCCTGAAGTATTGGTGCTGCGCGATTTCCGCGACCGGTTCCTGGCGCGTTTTGCTGCGGGACGTTCTTTTATCCGGTGGTATTACCGCCATTCGCCGGGATTTGTGGAACGTTACCGGCATTCGAAAGCGGTAAACAGTACGTCGCGTTTCTGGCTTACTATTTTTGTTCGCATACTTACATGGACCGGATTCAAAAACAAAAAGTGAAGCAGGGACTCCTGGCAGTGTGCTGTTTCCTCGCGTTTTTTCTTGGCGCGCAGGAAACAGTGACACTGAAATATTTCGGCCTGACCATTCACCCGTTCGGCGACAAGATGGCCTACCTTCAGCCGAACAAGCTGGATGACAAGGCGCGCTTTGTCGTTAATTTCGGCGGCTTTGCGGGCTATGAGCGCTACGTGTGGCGGAAGTACGTTTCCCATGATCGGGATCGGACCGGCGCTGATGTACCGCGATTCGTGGACGCGTTTCGGGGAACGTTACACAACCTCGGGATTTTTCAACGAATATCATTCGAGAACGCTGGGCGATATCCAGTGGAAATTTTTCTATGTCGTCGGCGAATTCGAATACGATGTACGGCTGAACGACAAAACGGATTTTTCGCTGAGCTTTACGCCCGGGATGCCTATGGCCATTACGTTTGCCGCAGGCGTCAAATACTGGCTGAACAAGGATTTCCCGGAGCACAAGCCGAAACTCGTGCGTCCGTCGAAGGAAAAACAAAAACGCTTCTTCAGAAAAGCAGGCTGATCCTGCAATGTCCCCAGCTGTGCTTCAACCCGGTGCGGAATTCCGGCGTGAGGTAATAATGGAAATACTGTACGTGCAGTTTCCGGAAAGAAAGTTCGAGCCCGCCGCGGCCCTGTAAAACCAGCCGCCGCAGGTCGTCGTTCGCAATCGTATACGGATTGTTTTTACTGAAAACCGGTCCCTGCAGCGTGGCATTCCAGCCCACCGCACGAATCTCCCCGCCGCCGGTAAACCAAAACCGGAGTTTCGTTTTCGCATCCGGAACAGTAAAGTAATTCCGCATCCATCCCGCGCGAAACAGCATACCCGCAGCAAGATTACTGTACAATGTACCAGCAGCCGCAGTTCCGTGCCCGCTCAGATCAACATGATCCCGCGCGAAAAATCCTTTTTCCAGCTTCGCGGTATAATTCAGCACCGGTCCGTTCTGTACCTGGAACTGCCAGCCGTGTGGATATACGTTGTCGAGCCAGGTATGAATACTTTCCTGCGTTTCGCGGCACGAAGAACAAGGTCCCACGCCGCCGAGATCAAGTTCGCTGGTGATGCGCAGCATTTTGGAAGGATGCACGGAAATACGGTGGAAGCCAATGAAAATCGCACCCGCAAAAGGCCGGTCGCCGAAAAGGATGACGTCTTCGCGGATGCTGGTCGGCGTAAAACATTGCTGGTTCACCGAAAGTCCGAATTCTTCGTCCAGCCCGCCATGCAGGCTCAGCAGCAGGCGCGAAACCGGGTTCTTCCGGAAAGCGGGCAGCACGATTTCAATGCGGACGCCCTGCGTGAAATAATAATCCGTTGCCGTAAAAAAATCGTTCTCGTATGTGAAACGAAATGCTTTGACAGGCGCAACCGAGTCCTGCTGCGCCCTGGCAGGAGCAAGGACAGTGGAAAAAAGAAACAGGAAAAGGAACTGGCGGAGCAAAGCGGTTTTAACTGATTTACGAAATAAGGTATGAATTGGTTTGTCATAACAGATTACGAATCAAAACGAATCGTATGATTCGGGAATAACGGATGAGTAGAGCAGTATTCGTAAAAATCCGTAATTGCCAAGATTCGTTTTGATTCGTAATCCGCCCGTAAATAGCGGCATTTTTAGTTTCTTTGTATTCCTTTTCAAACACCGCCTTTATGGCCCGACGCAAAAGAGTACTCATCACCGGCGCAGCCGGTTTTCTCGGTTCCCATCTTTGTGACCGTTTCATCGCCGAAGGATGTTACGTGATCGGCATGGACAACCTGATTACCGGCGACCTGAAAAATATCGAGCACCTGATGAAACTCGAAAATTTCGAGTTCTATCATCACGATGTTTCCAAATTCGTTTTTGTTCCCGGCGAGCTGGATTATATCCTGCATTTCGCTTCGCCGGCCAGTCCCATCGATTACCTGAAAATCCCGATCCAGACGCTGAAAGTGAGTTCGCTGGGCACGCATAATTTGCTCGGGCTTGCCCGTGTGAAAAAAGCGCGCATCCTGGTGGCATCCACTTCCGAAGTTTACGGCGATCCGATGGTGCATCCGCAGCGCGAAGATTACTGGGGAAATGTAAATCCTGTAGGTCCGCGCGGCGTGTACGATGAAGCCAAGCGTTTCATGGAAGCCATCACCATGGCCTATCATACGTATCACGGCGTGGAAACACGGATCGTGCGTATTTTCAATACCTACGGACCGCGTATGCGCCTGAATGACGGCCGTGTACTCCCGGCATTCATCGGGCAGGCTTTGCGCGGCGAGGACCTGACCATTTTCGGTGACGGCAGCCAGACGCGTTCGTTCTGCTACGTGGATGACCTCGTGGAAGGCATTTACCGTTTACTGCTCAGCAACGAAGTAAACCCGGTGAACGTGGGCAATCCTGCGGAAATCACCATCAGCCAGTTTGCGGAAGAAATCATAAAGCTCACCGGTACGAAACAAAAAGTGATTTACCAGCCCTTGCCGCAGGACGATCCTAAACAAAGGCAGCCCGATATTACACGTGCAAAAGAAATTCTCGGCTGGGAGCCGAAAGTATCCCGCGCCGAAGGCCTCAAAATCACGTATGATTATTTCAAATCGCTCACCAACGACGATTTGTATAAAAAAGAGCACAAGGATTTCGAAAACTACAAGCGCTGAAGCCTGTGATTATCAGGCTATTCAGGCTGATTTTTTGCTTAACTTAGCTCGCTTTTCCGCAATCTATGGAACAGAAAGAATATTATGCTCACCCGACGGCGGTTGTCGACGAAGGTTGTACCATCGGCAAGGGTGTTAAAATCTGGCATTTTTCGCATATCATGTCGAAATGCGTGATCGGGGAAAACTGCAATATCGGCCAGAACGTCGTGATCTCGCCTGAAGTGGTCCTCGGTAAAAATGTGAAAATCCAGAACAACGTTTCGCTTTACACGGGCGTAACCTGCGACGACGACGTTTTCCTCGGACCTTCCTGCGTATTTACCAACGTAACCAACCCGCGCAGCGCGGTGAACCGTCGCGGGCAGTATGCGAAAACGCACGTCGGGAAAGGAGCTTCCGTAGGTGCGAATGCCACGATCGTTTGCGGTCATGATATCGGGCCTTTTGCTTTTATCGGCGCGGGAGCTGTGGTTACGAAAAATGTTCCGGCTTACGCTTTACTCGTCGGAAATCCTGCGAAACAATTGGGCTGGATGAGCGAGTATGGACATCGTCTCAATTTTGGCACGGATGGAATTGCTGTTTGCGAGGAAAGCAAAGAGAAATACAAACTGGAAAACGGAATTGTAACGAAAATCATATAACCGCGAAAACGAGAATCCTTCGCGCCGTCACGCCGAAATGGTGCGCCGTAATCCCGGCTGTGAGCTGGTGGCTGTTTGTGATGTTATGTCTAAAGAATCGCTCGGGCTGGCTGAAATCGCAGAACCTTTTTACAACGATATCGACCAGTTGCTGGCGAATCACCCGGATATAGAAGTCGTGAATATTTGTACGCCCAACGGCCTGCATGCTTCACAATCACTGAAAGCGCTGGATGCAGGCAAGCATGTGGTGGTTGAAAAACCGATGGCGCTTTCGAAATCCGACTGCGAAGCGGTGATCAATAGTGCGCTGAAATCGGGCAAACAGGTTTTCTGCGTGATGCAGAACCGTTATTCGCCGCCTTCCGTATGGATGAAAGAAATCGTGGACCAGAAAATTATCGGCGACGTGTACATGGTACAGCTCAACTGCTACTGGAACCGCGACGGCCGGTATTACAAAAAAGGCGGCTGGAAAGGCGTACAGGAACTTGACGGCGGTACGCTTTATACGCAGTTTTCGCACTGGGTCGATCTGCTTTACTGGCTCTTCGGCGATATTGCTGATGTGCAGGCCAAGTTCAGCGATTTCAATCACGGCGGACTGACGGAATTCGAAGATTCCGGTTTTGTGAACTTCCGTTTCGTGCGCAGCGGGATCGGCTGCATTAATTATTCCACGGCGGTGTGGGATAAAAACTTAGAGAGCAGCATTACCGTGGTCGGCAGCAAAGGCAGCGTGAAAGTCGGCGGACAGTACATGGACAAAGTAGAGTATTGCCACATCGACAACTACAAGATGCCCGAACTTGCGCCGACCAACCCGGCGAACGATTACGGCGCGTACAAAGGATCGGCGAATAACCACAACTTCGTTATCCAGAATGTCGTGGATACGCTGAACGGAAAAACGTCAATTACTACAAACGCACTTGAAGGATTAAAAGTCGTCGATATTATCGAGCGTATTTACGCGCTTCGCGGCGCAGACAGAAAATCGTAGAACATTAATAGCATTCCAGTATATGTACAAGGAAATTATTTCAAAAAAGGCTCCCGTTGCTGTTATCGGTTTAGGTTACGTCGGACTGCCGATCGCGCTGGCTTTTGCGCGCAAAGTAAAAGTGATCGGTTTCGACATCAACGAAAAGCGCGTCGCTATGATGCGGAAAGGCATCGACCCGAGCCAGGAACTTTCGAAAGAGGAATTCAAAGGCTGCGATATTCATTTCACCGCTTTGCTCAGCGACCTGAAAAAAGCGCGTTTCTTCATCATCGCCGTGCCCACGCCGATCGACGAGCATAACCTGCCCGACCTGAAACCGCTGATCAGCGCATCCACCACGGTAGGCAAAGCGCTCAAGAAAGGCGACTACGTGGTTTACGAATCGACGGTTTATCCCGGCTGCACGGAAGAGGATTGCATTCCCGTACTTGAAAAAGAATCGGGACTGAAATTCAAAAAAGATTTCAAAGCAGGTTATTCGCCCGAGCGGATCAATCCCGGCGACCGTGAACATACGATCACGAAAATTCTGAAAGTGGTTTCGGGCTGTGATGCGGAAAGTCTCGAGGTGATCTCCAAAGTGTACGAAATTATCGTGGAGCCCGGCACGCACAAAGCCTCGTCCATCAAAGTAGCTGAAGCCGCCAAGATCATCGAGAATACGCAGCGCGACGTGAACATCGCTTTGATGAACGAACTGTCGATCATCTTCAGCCGTATCGGCATCAACACGTACGATGTACTCGAAGCCGCCGGAACAAAATGGAACTTCCTGAAATTTTCGCCGGGACTTGTGGGCGGACACTGCATCGGCGTTGATCCGTATTACCTCACCTACAAAGCCGAAGAACTCGGTTATCATGCGAAAGTCATCAATTCCGGCAGGTACGTAAACGATTCGATGGGTTTTTACGTGGCGAAGAATACCGTTAAGCGCATCATCGCCGCCGGGAAAAATATTTCAAAATCGAAAGTGCTCGTCATGGGCGCTACGTTCAAAGAAGACGTGAGCGATATCCGCAATTCGAAAGTGGCCGATATCGTGAAAGAACTGAAATCATACGGCGTAAAAGTCGATGTGGTCGATCCGCATGCCGACAGCGAGGAGCTGAAACACGAGTACGGGTTCGGTTTGAGCAAGCCCGGGAAAAAATACGACGGCGTTATCGTTGCTGTCGGTCATAAGGAATACAAAAAACTGGTGGAAAAAGATTTCGCCGGGTTGCTGGTGAAAAAAGGTGTGCTGGCGGACATCAAAGGGATGTACCGGGGCAGAATAAAGCAGCTGAATTACTGGAGTTTGTAAAATAGTAAAGCATTGAAAAAAATCCTCATCACCGGCGGAGCCGGATTCATCGGGTCGCACGTCGTTCGCCGCATGGTGAACAATTACCCGGATTATTATATCGTCAACCTCGATAAGCTGACGTATGCCGGTAATCTCGCGAACCTGGACGATATAAAGGGCAAGAAGAATTACGAATTTATCCGGGAAGACATCGTAAAAGCGGAGGCGATGCTCCAACTTTTTAAGGATTATGATTTCACCTACGTCATTCACCTTGCTGCCGAATCGCACGTAGATCGTTCCATTGCGAACCCGATCGAGTTTGTGATGACGAACGTAATCGGCACAGTGAACCTGCTGAATGCGGCCCGGCATGCCTGGGACGGGAAATTCGAGGGACGCCGTTTCTATCATGTATCAACGGATGAAGTGTACGGCGCGCTCGGGGAAGAAGGATTTTTTACCGAAGAAACCCGCTACGATCCGCACAGCCCGTATTCCGCATCCAAAGCCGGCAGCGATCATTTCGTGCGGGCCTATCATGATACGTACGGATTCCCGGTGGTGATCTCGAACTGCTCGAACAATTACGGCTCGCATCATTTTCCGGAGAAACTGATTCCGCTGGCCATCAACAATATCAAGAACAGCAAGCCGATCCCGGTTTACGGCAAAGGCGAGAACGTGCGGGACTGGCTGTGGGTAGAAGATCATGCCCGCGCCATCGATTTGATTTTGCACAAAGGCAAAACGGGCGATACGTATAATATCGGCGGGCATAACGAGTGGAAAAATATCGATCTCATCCACCTGCTTTGCAGTATCATGGATCGCAAGCTGGGCCGTGCGGCCGGTGAATCCGCGAAACTGATCACGTACGTGAAAGACCGCGCCGGGCACGACCTGCGTTACGCGATCGACGCATCCAAACTGAAAAACGAACTCGGCTGGATGCCCAGCCTGCAGTTTGAAGAAGGTTTGGAAAAAACCGTGGACTGGTATCTTGCGAACGAAAGCTGGCTGAACAATATCACTTCCGGCGATTACAAAAAATATTACGAACAGCAGTACGTGAAGCGGTAGTATTCAGCGTATTACTTTCGTGAGTTGCGCGAGTAATTCATTCTCCCAGGCTTTCACGGAATATTTTTCCTCGATCGTTTTTCTTCCCGCTTCGCCGGTTTTTGTTCTCAGCTCTTCCGAATCGATCAGCATGGAAATTTTTTCCACCCATTCGTCCAGTGATGCGGGCAGGAAACCGTTTTCCCCGTCGCGTATGATTTCCGTATTTATGCCCACCGGCGACATCAGCGTGGGAATGCCGAGCGCCATGTACTGCAGGCCTTTCAGCCCGCATTTGCCTTTGGTCCATTCATCGTCGGGAAGCGGCATGATGCCGATGCTGATATCGCTCAGCTGCGCTACTTCGTCTTTCGCATTCCAGGCGATGCCGCGGATACCGAGTTCTTCGTTGATATAGCTGCCGTCGCCGATTACTTTCACTGCGATGCGGTCGCCGTATTTTTTCTTCAGTTCGCGCAGGATTGGGATGGCGTATTCAAAATGTTTGATCGTGGTGAGACTTCCCGTCCAGCCGATAACGATGCGGTCGCTTTGTTTTTGAACCTGTTCGCGCCGGTACTTTTCCGTGTCGATGACGGTGGGAATAATCACTACATTTTTATTGCGTTCCCGCGCATAGTCGGCAAGAAACCGGTTGCCGGCGATGACCAGGTGACTGAGTGCGATGATATCGGCGGTTTTGCCCGGGTTTTTCAGCCAGCCTAATTTTTTGTTGGCATCGGAAATATCCAGTTTCCAGATCGCGTCGTCGAAATCGAAAACGAGTTTTGCACCCGACCGGGAAAACTTTTTCTCGAACCAGGTGGAGCCGGCCATGAAAGCTTCGCGCTGCACGAAAATAATATCGAACTGCCCGGCGCGCTTCACGTCCTTCCGGCGTTTTCGCGCGCAGCGCAGCAAAAGCAAAAATTTGGCGAACCAGTTGCCGGGCGTGTAAAACAGTTTATCATCCTTTTCGGAAAGCAGCCAGGAGTATTCGTACGTAAACCCGTTTTTTTCCAGGAAGCCGAGGTATTGCTCGATGCGGTAACGCTGGCTGGGCGAGCGGTCGGGGCGGTGTGCGGCAATAAAAAGGACACGAGGCATTCCGGAAAGTCTTTAAATCCGGGCTAAGATAATGTTTATGATGCTTTTCCCTGTTTGAAGAGTCGCGCCCTTTCGAAAAAACAAAATCGGAGTCTGTGAAAATAAAAATTTTCAAACCCCGTGTATAAATCGGAATTGTACAGGATAATAATCAAACCCGTTTTTATTTGTCTGCTCATAATTAGTTTATGACGATCAAAAGAAGCATTTGTCGAAAAAATAATGGATAATAAAATGAATCCCGTTTACCGGATCGGAAAGCCTGCAACTTTCCTGTGAATTTCTCGTACAGAAACCTAATGTTCCAAATGCCAGGGGGGAGATATGAGGAACTACTACACGTTTTTATATACCGTTGTTTTTTTTGCATTCTTCCCGGCGGGAGAAGCGGAAGCTCAGAATTGTGACTCATTAGTTCCCGCATTTATTGTCAATCTTACCGGTAACCCCGACAGCAGCTGGACAAGCCCTGCTGTTCAGCGCGATGGCCAATGTTGTGGCGTAGCTCCTCCCGACATTTGTGTCTCCTTCATGATCACACTTGATCCGAATTCCGTCAGCATTGTTTTTAATATTACATCGGGCGCTATTCCGCCCGGCGCTTTGTTTTACCAGGTGAATTGCGGTCCCCAGGTGGCTGTCGGTGATACAATCTGCCTGAATGGCGTGGGGCCGCATGAAATTACTTTTTGTAAACCGGGGAATAACATAAACGAATATACCATCACCGCAATTGAAGCGCCCAATGCGCCTGATTCAATAACCGTAAGACAGGGTTGTTCGGCTGAAATGGTTGCGTTTGGATATTATGAATCCACGATCACCTGGAATTCTATTTTCCCCGGGCCGCCCGGCACATATAATAGTTACCTGAATTGCATAAGCGGTTGCGATACAGTAACAGTAACCCCGCAGCCGGGCTACCCGCCTTTTATTGATTACGTGGTGAGCGGTATGGCACAGGCTCCCTGCACCACGGTAACCGGGTCGGATACCATCCGTGTTTATATCGTTGCTGATCTTTTGGCGCAGATCAACCCGCAAAATCCGACCATCTGTTTCGGCGGTTCGGATACTTTGCTTACGGTTGTTCCTTCGGGCGGATTACCTCCGTACACATATATCTGGAGCAATGGCGATACTACTTCTTCGACCCTGGTCGGACCCGGGACATATTGGGTGCAGGTGAGCGATGCAACCGATTGTCCGCCGGTTTATGATACGGTAACCGTGAACGTTTTCACATTACCGATTACGGCGAACGCCGGCACCGACCTGCTGACCTGTTCTACAGGACCGCCGGTGCAACTTAACGGCAGCGTGGTTTCGGCCTCCGGCGGTCAATGGCTGGGCGGCGGCGGCGGTTACAATCCCGGTTCCACAACGCTTAATGCGATTTATACACCTTCGCCTGGAGAAGTATCTGCCGGAAATGCAAATCTTATTCTTATAACTACCGGGAACCAGGGTTGCCCGCCGGATACGGATACCGTACAAATTATCATTACGCCGCTGCCCGTTGCACAGGCCGGACCAGATATCCTGGTTTGTTCTTCGGCTCCTTCCGTTTCTTTAAATGGACAGGTTACCGGCGGCAGCGTCACCGGACAATGGAGCAGCAGCGGAACGGGTTCATTCTCGCCCGGCAATACCACGCTGAACGCAAGTTATCTGCTCAGTCCGGCCGATATCAGCAACGGTTCGGTTATGCTGATACTTACTTCCACAGGGAACGGCGGTTGTCCGCCGGATGCAGATACGCTGATCATTACCATAGATGAAGCGCCCTCATCGCTGGCCGATCCGGATCAAACTATTTGCAGCAACAGCAGCGCTGCATTGAACGGACAGATTCCCGCAGGCAGCGGAACAGGACAATGGACGAGCAGCGGAAGCGGTGGTTTTTCTCCGAACAATACCACGCTGAATGCTACGTACACACCGAGCCCCGGAGACATTGTTGCCGGTTCGGTTCTGCTGATTCTTACTTCCACCAACAACGGTGTTTGTCCTGCCGCCGCCGATACGATGATACTTACTATTTCTCCACTGGCTGTAGTTAGTGCGGGGCCTTCGGTAACGGTTTGTGCAAATAATGCACAGGCTGTTCTTTCGGGAACGATCAGCGGCGTAACCTCGACCGGGCAATGGAGTACGAACGGATCAGGAACATTTGCACCGAACAATACTACGCTGAACGCAAGCTATACGCCAAGCCCTGCGGATATTGCTTCCGGCAATGTAATCTTAACGCTCACGTCCACTTCGAACGGCGTTTGCCCTCCTGTTACCGACACCATGCTGGTTGTTATTACACCGGCGCCGGTTGTTGCCGCAGGACCCGATCAGAATGTATGCAGCAGTTCCCCGGTTCAGCTGAATGGAAATGTTTCCGGCGGAAGCAGCACCGGGCAATGGACGAGCAGCGGCACGGTTACGATAACACTCCAGGCAACGAACATCGGCAACTGCAGCCCGGTGAATGATGTTGTTGTGATTACCATATTTAATGAACCGGTTGCCAATGCCGGTCCCGACCAGTCCATCTGTTCCAATGTGACCAACGTGCAGCTTGCGGGCCAGGTGGGCGGAAGTTCCGGAACAGGTATATGGATATCAAACGGCACCGGTACATTTTCTCCCGCGAACACCACGCTCAACGCAAACTATACGCCGGGTGTAGCCGATATCAGCGCGGGCAGTGTTATGCTGATCCTGTCTTCAACAAACAACGGTCCCTGCGGAACGGATAACGACACGATGATCATTACCATTACCCAGGTGCCTGTAGCCAATGCAGGAAACAACATCACGGTTTGCGCAAACAACAGCAATGTGCCGCTCAATGGTATTATAAGCGGGGGAAGCGGCACAGGCCAGTGGACGACCAACGGCACCGGTGCATTTATTCCGGCCAGTACGTCGCTCAGTTGCATTTACCAGCCGAGCGCGGGCGATATTGCTGCGGGCGGTGTCATACTTACGCTGACTTCTACAAACAATGGCAATTGCCCGGCTTCGACCGATAACCTGCAGGTCATTATAACGCCGGCGCCTGTTGTGCTGGCCGGGGCCGACCAGAGTATTTGTGCGGGATCGGCATTTCAGCTTACCGGTTTTGTCGGCGGCGGATCGGGTACGGGTACCTGGACTTCAACCGGAAGCGGTACATTCTCTCCGAATAATACAGCGCTCAACGGCGTTTACACCCCGGGCGCCAGCGATCTTTCGGCGGGTGTCGTGATGCTTATTCTTACATCAACCAACAACGGAAATTGTTTCGCGGTCAGTGATACGCTCGTTTTATTGATCGTGCAGCCTGCCGTGGTGAATGCGGGTAATGACCAGGCGCTTTGTGCAGACGATCTTCCGTTCACGCTGAATGCAACAATTACAGGCGGATCGGGTACAGGGCAATGGACCACAAACGGTTCCGGGATTTTTATTCCGAGCCCGGCATCGCCTTCCGCAATATATGTTCCGGGTGCGGCCGACATTGCGGCGGGCAGCGTGATCGTTTTTTATACATCGACGAACAACGGTCCATGCCCGGCGGCAACCGACCTGGTACAGCTCATCATTCATCCTGTTCCTGTCGCAGCGTTTACGGTAAACCAGACTACCGTGTTTTTGCCGAATGCGCCGATCGTGATCACCAACCAGTCGAACGGAGCCAGCGCATATGAATGGGATTTCGGTGACGGTTCAACGACGTCTCTCGTCAATCCGCAATATGAATACCAGGAGGTTGGCACGTATACGATTACACTCATTGCTACCAATAGTTTCGGCTGCGACGATACGGCAACACAGGAAATTATCGCTACAAGCGATATCGTTTTTCCCAATGCGTTTACCCCGAACCCTGATGGTCCGACCGGCGGAGCATATTCAACGGGAAGTCTCGATAATAATATTTTCTTCCCGTACACCGCAGGTGTTGACCGGTACCACCTGCAGATATTTAATCGCTGGGGAGAATTGATTTTTGAAAGTTTCGACCTTATGACAGGCTGGGACGGTTATTACCGCGGAGAACTTTGCCAGCAGGATACCTATGTCTGGAAAGCAAACGTGCGGTTTTACGACGGAAGAAGATACCTGAAAGTGGGAGATGTAACCTTGTTACGCTAGCATGAACAAAATTGTACATAGCCTATTTATGATGACTGTTTTTCTCGGGCTCTTCCTCGAAGCGCCTGCGAAAGACGGGAACTTGCGCAAGTTTAAAAAAGCGGACAAGTATTACGAGGTTGCAGATTATGCGCAGGCGCTTCGTTTGTACCGGGAAATATATTCTGCAGGCGACTCGCTGGATGCCGATCTGAATTTCAAAATCGGGATATGTATCTGGGGTATGAAACAAAACGAACGCAGCGCAAGACCGTATTTCGAAAGATCAGCGCCTTATGTTACGGAAGCGCACTATTATCTCGGTTGCATTTATCACCTGGAATTGCGTTTCGATGACGCGGTGAAAGAATACCTCGCGTATAAAAACGATCCTTTCGACAAGGAGTTTTCAAATAAAGAAATTGACCGCATGATCGCCATGTCGGTTATTGCGCAGGAGCGTATAACGAAACCGGTCAATGCGGAAGTGGTTAATGTCGGGCCGGTTATTAATACGAAATGGCCGGAGTATGTGCCGCTCGTTTCGGCCGACGAATCGATCCTGATGTTTACTTCACGCAGGGAAGGAAGTACGGGCGGGCAGCTCGATCCGTACGGCCGCTATTATGAAGATGTGTACATTTCGTATAAAGATTCGTCCGGCCAATGGTCTGCACCGAAATCTTTAAGTGACAATATCAATACGGCTACGCATGATGCCTGTGTGGCGCTTGCACCCGGCGGGGAAGAACTGATCATTTACCGTACAGATGCAAAGCAGACCGGCGGAGATCTGTATGTGACACGTTTCGACGGAAAGACCTGGACCCTGCCCGTAATGCTCAGCACAGAGATTAACACCGACGGATGGGAAGCCAGCGCTACATTGACGGCGGACGGCAATACCATGTATTTCTCGAGCAACCGTAAAGAAAGCTTTGGACAAAAAGATATTTACTGCGTGAAAAAACTGCCTACAGGACAATGGAGCAAAGCACAAAACCTCGGTGAGCATATCAATTCCGCTTACGATGAAGATGCGCCTTTTATCCATCCCGATGGCAAAACGCTTTATTTCAGTTCACGGGGCCTGACTTCGATGGGCGGTTTTGATGTATTCAAATGCAGCCTCGACGAAGAAACAGGGAAGTGGTCCGCGCCCGAAAATCTTGGATTCCCGATCAACACGGTTGACGACGATATTTTTTATACAACAACAGCCAACGGGCAGTATGGTTACTATTCGTCGGGGCGTGAAGGAGGTACGGGCGAAACGGATATTTACCAGGTGCGTTTTCCGGAACGGGCTTTCAATCTTGATGTCATCAATACGCTTGTGCTTTCCGAAGGAGACAGCGCTGTTCCTGTTTTGGCGAGGATCACGTTGTTTGATATGGAAACCTTGAAGATGCAGGGGATGTACCGCACAAACAAACTGACCGGCAAATGTATCCTGCTGGCGGCTCCTTTGCGTAAATATAAAGTAGTAGTGGAAGCAGAAGGTTATTTTCCGTGGACCCAGGAGGTTGAATTCGACAAAGGAATATTTACCGTGAACTTACCGAAGAAAAACAAACCCTGAACCGAAACGTCATGAAGAAGCTGCTCCTTTTCCTGTTCCCGGCCATGATCTGTTTGGAGTCTGCGGCACAACATTTCCAGTTTACACAGTTTTATGCGGCGCCGATGCACCTCAACCCGGCTTTCACAGGGGATAATGTCTGTTCCCGGGTTTCTACCAGTTACCGCGATCAGTGGCCGAGTGTGACGGGAAAATTCGTAACCTATGCGGTATCGTATGATACGTACCTGAATACGGTGAACAGCGGTTTCGGATTTATGGTGATGAACGACCGAAGCGGCAGCGGCAACCTGCAGGCGCTTTCGGTCAGCGGCTTGTATTCGTATGAAGTTACGCTGACCAAGTACTGGTTTGCCCGGGCAGGTCTGCAGGCTTCTTATGTTGCGCGCTCCATTAATATAAACAACCTGCTTTTCGGCGACCAGATTGCCCGCGGCGGCAATGTGACAACCATCGAAACTGCTCCTGAAATCAGGTCGTACTTTGATGTTTCGACAGGCGCGCTGGTTTATTCACAAAAATACTGGTTCGGTTTTGCCGCACACCATATTACGTCGCCCGACCAGGCGCTGACAACAAACGGGGAGAGCGGACTGCCGACCGAATTTTCGGTTCACATGGGCGGCAAATTTCCGCTCGATAATATGGCCCCGTTCAAGAGTACGGTCTTTATCACGCCGGCATTTCATTATAAAGCGCAGCATAAATTCGACCAGGTGGATATCGGTTTCTATTATACGAACAAGCCGCTGGTGCTCGGTCTATGGTATCGCGGTATTCCCGGCTTTAAAGCATACGTGCCGGGCTATGCGAATAATGACGCCATCAGCGCGCTGATCGGTTTAACGATCGAACGGCTGAAAGTAGGTTACAGCTATGATCTTACAATCTCACGCCTGGTTAACAGGACAGGCGGATCGCATGAAATTTCACTTGGTTACGAGTTCTGCAAGCTGAAAAAGAAAAAGAAGAAACCGATTCTCATTTCCTGCCCCAAGTTCTGATCCGGTAGTATTCATTCCCCTTCTTGCGCGGCTTACCGGGTATGCTGTCCCGGAAAGACATTTTGAAGTATCTTTGAGAGCCGCAGCTATGAAGCTATTCGAAAAGAATACACCGCGCTGGATCATTTTCCTGATCGACCTTGGTATTTGCCTTTTTGCGATCATCATCGCTTACCTGCTTCGTTTTGACTTTTCGATTCCGCAGGTGGAGATCGATGCGTTCGACCTGGTTTTCCCGGTGATGATCGGCGTCCGCGCGCTGAGTTTCCTGCTTGCACGGACTTACCAGGGAATTGTGCGCTATACCGGTTCGAAAGACGCGCAGCGGATTTTCCTCACGCTGACGGCGGGCACGCTCGTGTTTTTCGCCATCAACCAGGTTACTTCACGATGGATTACGGGATTGTACGTCATTCCGCATTCGATCATTTTTATCGAATACCTCTGCGCGACGTTTATCATGATCAGTTCGCGCCTTCTTTTTAAAGCGCTGTATTTCGAGATCAAAAATCCCACGCGTGAAAAAAGGAGCGTCATTATTTTCGGTGCCGGGGAATCGGGAATCATTACGAAACGCACGCTGGACCGGGATGCGGGAACGAAATACCGGGTACTCGCTTTCATCGACGATAACCTGCAGAAAACCGGGAAGAAACTTGAAGGCGTTTCCATCTACGGCCCGGATAAACTTCCGGAACTGCTGAAAGGGAATAATGTATCGAACGTGATCATGTCCGTTCAGAAAATCACGGCTGCGCGCAAGCAGGAAATCGTGGAATTGTGCCTTGAACACAACGTAAAAGTACTGAATGTGCCGCCGGTATCCACCTGGATCAACGGGGAACTGAGTTTCCGCCAGATCCGGAAAGTGCGTAATCCGATCCGTCTTGATGAAGACAATATCCGCAAACAACTGAAAGGAAAAGCGGTGCTGGTAACCGGGGCTGCAGGTTCCATCGGCAGCGAAATGGTGCGGCAGATCTGCAGTTTCGATCCCGCGCTCATCATCCTGCTCGACCAGGCCGAGTCGCCTTTGTACGATATGGAACTGGAACTGGCCGACCTGGATAAAAAAGTGAAATACGAAATCGTGATCGGCGATATCCGGAATAAGGAACGGATGGATAACCTGTTCCGAACTTTCCGTCCGCAGATCGTATATCACGCCGCGGCATACAAGCATGTGCCGATGATGGAAAACAACCCGTCGGAATCGATCCTCACCAACGTACTCGGGACGAGCATCATCGCGGATCTGTCGGTGCAATACGGTGTGGAAAAATTCGTGATGGTCTCCACGGATAAAGCGGTGAACCCGACGAACGTGATGGGCGCTTCGAAACGGATCGCGGAAATTTATACGCAGGCGCTGAACAACCACGTACAGGGAACACGTTTCGTAACCACGCGTTTCGGAAATGTACTGGGTTCGCAGGGCTCGGTAATCCCGCGCTTCCGCGCGCAGATCGAGGCGGGCGGGCCGGTAACGATTACGGATCCCGAGATCACCCGGTTTTTTATGACGATCCCGGAAGCCTGCCGGCTGGTGCTGGAAGCGGGCTGCATGGGCAAGGGCGGGGAGATTTTTATTTTCGATATGGGGAAATCGGTGAAGATCATCGACCTCGCGCGGAAAATGATCCAGCTTTCCGGGCTGGAAATCGATAAGGATATACGAATCGTTTATACCGGTTTGCGCCCGGGCGAAAAACTGTACGAAGAACTGCTCAACAATAAAGAAAATACGCTGCCCACGCACCACGAAAAAATCCTGATCGCAAAAGTCCCTGGATCCGATTTCACCAGTATCAGCAAAGCCATCGAAGAACTCATCGCGCTTTTCCCGGCGCAGGATAATATGGCGATCGTAGGCAAGATGAAAAAAATCGTCCCGGAATACATGAGCAACAATTCCGTTTTCGAAGAACTCGATCAGAAAGAAACATGAATTTCCGGCACAAGACTTCCATCCAGATCCGTTTCAAAGACATTGACGCGCTCGGGCACGTAAACAACGCGAACCATGCCACGTATATTGAAAGCGCCCGTGTTTCGTATTTCGACGAGGTGATCGGTACGGATATCGACTGGGAAAAATCCGGCCTGATCCTGGCGCGAATCGAAATCGATTATAAGCAACCGATTCTCCTGCACGACAAACTCCTGGTTTATACGGCCTGCACGCGTATCGGCAGTAAAAGCATGGAACTCAGTCACCGGCTCGTGAAAGAAGCTCACGGCGCGGAAACCGAAATGGCTTCCGGCAAATCGGTTGTCGTTACGTTTAATTACGCGGAGAAGAAAGCGATAGAAATTCCGGCGGAGTGGGTGACGAAACTGAAAGCGTATGACGGTTTTAGTATATAAATCTGTGTTCCTGTCTTTTGAAAATTTTGCCGCAGATTACACAGATTAACGCAGATTGGTCTGTATAATCCGCATTCATGAACCCCGGTTTCCAGCCTGTATCTTTTACTTTCCGCCGCGTTATAGTGCTAAAAAGTATGCGTTTCCTTTTTACCCTGTTTTTCTTTTTTGCAGGATTTGTACTTTTCGCGCAGACCGGGACGATCAAAATAAAGAAACCGGATACTTTGCGTGTAACGAGTACGCCTGTTGTTCCGCCAACTACGGTACGTATTCCGCTGCTCTGGTTCGGGTACGAATATCTCCGGGGCATTAATCATTCCGGGCAGGTTTTCTGGCCGCGGAATATTGACGACAGTAAACTCTCACTCATCAAAGGCTGGGGATTGACTGTTGTGTACCATAAGGAAATACCTTTCGGAGCCAAAGCAGGAGGGATGGATATTTATGCCCGTTCCGGGATCAGTTTTTTAAAAACACATGCAGAAAATAAAAGTCTCGGTATTCCTTTTGTCGCAGGTTTGCGGCTCAACCCGTTTTCGTTTCCTTTAGGCATACAGGCGGAAATCGGCGGCCGTAATTTTCTTCCGCAGGGTGATCCGGCTTTTGCCGGTAAAATTTTTTTGGAAACCGGTTTCGGAATTAATCTCGATCTGATGTGGAGGCATCAGTTCCGCGCGATCTGCATTCCCGTAATTATGTTGAATTACAAAAAGATCGGTCCGCACCAGTTTGCATATCTCCATGTCGATCTGCCGCTGGTGCAGTATCGTAAAAAAGTGAGGCCGGTAATGACTGATCCTGGGCCGATGGATAGGATGTAGAGTTCGGAAACGACTTCGCTTTTCTACTCTTCGCCTTTTGTTTTTTGCTCTTTGCTTTCTGCCCTTTGCCTTTTGTTTTTTGCCCTTTGCTTTTCTGCCCTTTGCCTTTTGTTTTTTGCCCTTTTATTTTTGTTACCCGTGAATCTCTTTCTTCTTTCCGTAACGGGAAATCACACCGGCTTCGTATTCGAGAAATTCTTTCCAGCGCTTGTCTACATCCACGCTGGTGGCGTATTTCCGGGCGAAGGTGATGAATACGGTATAATGGTTCGCTTCACTGATCATCAGGTCGCGGTAAAAACCGGCGAGTTCCGGGTCTTTGATATTTTCCGATAAAACGCGGAAACGTTCGCAACTGCGCGCTTCGATCATGGCGGAAAAAAGCAGGCGGTCGACAAGCGCTTCTTCGCGTGTTTTGTGACTGCCTTTTTCTCCTTTGATGAACTGCATCAGCTCGTTCACGTAATCGTCCTTACGTTCTTTGCCGAGCACGCCGCCGCGTTTGATGATGAGATCATGTACCTGTCCGAAATGCGTCAGTTCTTCCTGCGCGATCCGCACCAGTTCGCTCACCATTTCCGTGTGCTCGGGATAATGCACGATCAGGGAAATGGAATTGGATGCGGCTTTCTGTTCGCAGAACGCGTGATCGGTAAGAATCTCGTCGATGTTGCTTTCGACGATGTTCACCCATTTGGGATCGGTGGTAAATTTAAGGCCGAGCATACAGTATGTTTTTCAAATCAGGTATCCACAAATCTCCGCATCAGCGGTCCGCTGCTGAGACTTGTTACCAGCGCCATGATTACGAGTGCTACAAAAACAGGTTGCGTGATCAGCCCGGCATTCAGTGCGAGTGTTCCGAGGATGATTTCCATCGCTCCGCGTGCATTCAATCCGAAACCGACAGCCAGCGAATCCCGTTTGCTCATGCCGCCGAGGTATGCGCCGGCGCTTGCCCCGGTTACTTTGCCTGCGAAAGCGAGCACCATGATGATGGTAACCATCAGCCAGTCGAAGTTTTCAATGAAGTTTACTTTGAGGCCGATGGAAACAAAAAACAGCGGCGCGAAAAAATTCGTTACGAACTGGTGTATGATCTCGCGCGCCTGTTCGCGCAGGTGTACGGAGTCACCGATGGCGATGCCGGCGATGAATGCGCCGAGGATCGCATGCAGGCCGATACTTTCCGTAAAGGCGGCGCAGAGCAGGCAAAGTCCGAGGCACATGGCCAGCACGCCGCCCGGCCAGGAAAGTTTGGTTTGCACCCAGGGCAATACACGGTTCAGAATTATTCGCCCGATTGTCAGCATAAATATGCCGAAACCGAGAATGTATAAAATCGTGTACCCGAGCCCGAAATGATTTTGTCCGTGCCCGCTCATCGAAAGAATCAGGGAGAAGAATAACCAGCCTACCAGGTCGTTGAACATAGCCGAGGCGATGATCACCATCCCGATATTGGTTTTGAAAAGATTCATATCCATCAGGATACGTGCGATCACAGGAAGAGCGGAAATGGAAAGCGCCGTTCCGAGGAAAAGAGAGAAGAGAAAATGATATTGACTTTCTGCAACTACACCGAACACTTCCGGGAAAAACCAGGCTACGGCATAACCCGTAAAAAAAGGAATGATCATGCTGGAAAGCCCGGTTACAATAGCCGCACGTCCCTGCCGCAGCACCATGGGCAATTGCACTTCAAGCCCGGCGACAAAAAGCAGCATCACGACCGAAAGCTGGAAAATGCCGTCAAGCGCAATCGATACGTTCGTGTTCGAAGTAAAAGGAAACAACCAGTTGAAAAATTCAGGCGATAACATACCCAGTACGGTCGGCCCGAGCGCAATGCCCACCAGCAATTCACCCATCACCACGGGGAGCTTGAGCTTTTTGCCCAGTTCAGCAAGGATGCGCGAAGTGATGAGCATGGTGCTGATTGCCAGCAGCAGCACGATCAGGTCGTCGTGGGTGAGTTTTTTGATCATTCCGTAGTTACGCGCGAGTGAACGATGAGTACGTTACAGGGAAGATCTTCGAGAATATATTCCATATCATGCGTAAAGATCCGGTCGAAGATGCCGAGTTTTCCTTCGGGTGAATTGATCACCAGCAGGTCGGCTTTTTTGGAAGTAGCGTATTGCCGGATGGCATAACCGGGTTTTCCCTGGATCACTTTTTCGCAAATCTCAATATCGCCATGTTTGCGGCAGCTTTCCACCATTTCGTGCACCTTGTTCAGTTCTTCTTCTTTCATTTCTTTTTTCATCTTCGACGCTTCGGGCGCGGTGTTGTCCCCGGCAGTCATGGCGAGTCCCGGGTGATGGACTTCGGTAGCGACGGTAATCTCTTTGGCTTTTACATGTTCCGCAAAATAAATCGCGGTATTGATCGTGTGGATCGTTTTCGGATTTTCGACGCCGCTGACCATGATTTTTTTGTAGCGGGTACCGGCTGGGTCGGGTTCGGTAAGCAGGAGCACGGAGCATTTGGCGCGGCGGCTGATGTTGCGGGCGAGCGAACCGAGGTAAAAATTCAGCATGTTCTCCTTGCGCAGCGCACCGAGTACGAGCAGGTCGACCACGTGCAGTTTGCAGAGCTGCAGCAAAGTGTCCACGGCGTTGCCTTCGTTCCAGATGATACGCACCTGCTGTTCGTCCACTTTGAGCTTTTCCAGCAGGTTGTTCAGCTTGTCTTCTTTGTTCCGCGTACGGTCGCCGATATGCATCAGCAGGAGTTTGGCTCCGAAGACTTTCGAAAGCCGCCAGGCTTCACCCACAACGCCTTCCAGGCGCGGAGAAAAAGCAACGGCAACAGCGATCGTCTCGAACGGATAAGACGGCCGCTTTTTCAGTTTTTCCAGGTCGAATTCCATGGGAGCAAAGATAGACGGAAAAACGAGCTCCCCGGTAGCCGGAACCGGCCGGCGGCAGCGGGAATTACCGGCTTATCCAGACTTCCCGCAGGTAAGGATAGCGAAGCGGGTTCAATTTGAAATTCCGGATACGCTTTTGAAGCAGGAGTAAATCGGTTTCAAAATACAAAGGGCAAAGGGCGGCATCGTTCAGCATGATTTCTTCGGCCCGGCGGAAAAACTCGTTCCTGGTCATCGCATAAGCGGCCTGCTTTCCGGCATCATATAAACTGTCGAATGCTGCGCTGCGGTAGCGCATGGCATTGGCGTAGCTCGGCATTTTGGGATCACCGGGCACGTTTTTGCCGTAAAAAATATCGAGAAAGGCGGAAGCGTCGGGGTAATCCGGTATCCACGAACTGCGCCAGAACAGGGCTTCACCCGATGATATCTGCTGGATATGCTGGGCAAACGGCCGTATGTCTACGTTAAGGTTGACAGCGAGATTTTCCTTCAGCATGCTCTGAATAGCGAAGGCAACATCTGTGTTTTTGCTTTTTGCTCCGCCGCTGTTGATGGAGATATTAATTTCCGGAAAATTTTTGCCCGAAGGATAGCCCGCTTCAATCATCAGCCTGCGTGCGCTGTCGGGATCATACGGAAACGTGAACTCCGAATTGGTATAACCGGGAATTCCGGGTGGAACAAACCCCTTCACAGGTTCAGCATCTCCCTGCAGGATGTAATCCGTAATCTTGTTCCGGTCGATGGCCATGCAGAACGCACGGCGGACGCGGACATCATTGAACGGAGCTGCCTGGTGCTGGAACCCGTAGTAAGCAACATGCAAAGAAGGGATAGCCTGCAGTTCCATTTTCATCCCGGCAGGGGTATCTAAACTGCCGAGCAGCGTCGCAAGGAGGTCAACGGGAATGTCGGGATACATATCGAGACTGCCGTCCTGGAATTTATGGAACGCGGAATCCTTGTCGAAAATAAAAGAATACTCCACCTGGCTGAGATAGGGGAGGCGTTTGCCGTCTTCATCATAATCCCAGTAATTCGGATTCCGTTCGAGGATAATATTTTTTCCTTCGGTGATTTTTTTGAGACGGAATGGTCCCGTACCGACAGCATGCACGCGCAGGTTTTCAGCATACGTGTTATATGCTTCCTTCGGATAGATCCAGCACCCGGGCGTACTGAGCACGGATACGAATGAAGGGTCGGGATGCAGTAAACGGATATGGACGGTACTGTCGTTTATTACCTGGATGCCGCTTACGCCTTCCGGCGGGCATTTCCCTGTTTGTGTCGCATCGTGGTATTGTGCAGCGCCGGCAACGCGGTCTTTGAATGTGAGCTGGAAATTCGTGTTTTGTCCGCGGGTATCATACTGGCAGAGGTGATCGAAGCACCATTTCACGTCGTTCGCGGTAAATTTTTTGCCTTTCTTTTTGCTGAAGCAGGAATCATCGTGGAAGAAAACAGTACTCCTCAGGTGAAAAGTATATTCTGTACCGTCGTCGTTTGTTTCCCACGATTTCGCGAGGCAGGGCATCGTGTTAAGCGTGGCCGGATCGAAGCGGGTGAGGCCTTCATAAACCTGCAGGCCGATCCCGAGGCTGGGATGATCAATGATGTCCGGCGGGTAAAGCGAACGTAAATCGTCGTAGAGGTTCGTATGAAAAACACCGCCGTATTTATCCGGCGATTGCTGCGCAGCTGCAGTAAAAGAAGCCGCAATAAAAAGCAGGAATATGAATCCGGGAAAGATGATGCGGTTCATGAGGGGTAGGAATCTGGTAACGAATTTACCATTTTCCGCTCGCACCGCCGCCGCCGAATCCTCCTCCGCCGAACCCGCCGAATCCTCCTCCGCCACCACCGCTGAATCCTCCTCCTCCGCCGAATCCGCCAAACCCGCGAAAACCGCCGCCGTGCGACCAGCCGCGCGAACCGCCGGTCCAGCCGCTTCCGCCGCCTTTACCCAGCACGCGCATGATGAGAAAAATCAGGATAATCCCGATGCCGACATATTTCCAGCCTCCGCCGGACGAACCGCTTTTCGATTTGTCGTATTCTTTCGAATCGTATTCGCCTTTGGCCAGTGCAAAAATTACATCCGTGGCTTTGTTGAGCGCTTCGTTGTAGTTATTGTTTTTTAAAGCAGGAATAATTTCTTCTTCTTCGATCCGTTTGGCGGTGGCGTCGGGAATCGCGCCTTCCAGGCCGTAACCCACCATGATACTGAGATCACGCTGTCCCGCACCGCCCGTCGGTTTGATGAGGATCACCACGCCGTTGTCGAATTTTTTCTGCCCCACAGCCCATTTATGCCCCAGGCGCGTGGCATAATCCCAGGCTTCCAGGCCGTAGAGCGAATCAATAACCACCACGACAACCTGGTTGGAAGTACTGTTGGCAAATGACTCCAGCTTCTTTTCCAACTGCGCCGCTTCGTTTGCCGAAAGAAAATCGGGAAATGCTTTCGAGAAATTATTGTACAGTTTGGGCGGCGAAGGTCTTTCAACAATGCCTTTCTCGTCGACATCCTGTGCAAAAAGCCCGGAGGAAAAAACAAGCAGGAAAAAAATCAGGAAACGTTTCATCGGTCGCTTGTTTTATTCGTGGCTGATATGATCGGGTTGTTCGTTGACGTCGCCTTCCTGGAAAGGGAAATGCGCTTTGAGCTGGTCGCCCGCCTGGCGCAGCGCTTCGCAGAGTCCGTCAGCGGCTTTTCCCTCGCCGAAGGCGGTCTGCAACTGCGCGATGATATTGTCCCAGAACCCGGCGGGGACAACGGCATGAATGCCTTCGTCGCCGAGGATAGCCAGCTTGTGCGAGCGCACGGCGATATAAAAAAGCACGCCGTTCCGTTGTTTGGTCTGGTGCAGCCCGATTTTTTCAAAAATGCTGAGCGCACGTTTATAAGGATCGCCCGCGCAGAAATTTTCCAGGTGCACGCGGATCTCGCCGGAAGTCATGCGCTCGGCATCGCCGATAGCATCCGCGATGCGTTTTTTTTCTTCCTCGGTAAAAAATGTGGCCGCTGTGGACATCAGTCTATTTGGAAATTTTTAGTTCCTTTTTCAGCCTGCAGTAGCAGCAGCAGTCTTTGTGTAAACAAGAAGTACGCAGACATTACTGTACATCAAAGACTGCCGCTGCCGACTGCCGCTTTTTATTATTTATCCTTCATATCCTTGATACTCGGCGCTTTTTCAGCCCCGGCGTCGGCGGTAAAGCCTGTGCGGACATCGAAGCCGAAAAGGCTGGCCCAGATTTTCCGCGGGAAGCGGCGTACCGACAGGTTATACTCTTTTACAGCCTCGTTGAAACGGGTGCGTGCGGTGGAGATGCGGTTTTCCATGCCTTCATACTGCGCCTGGAAATCGCGCCATGCACTTACGGACTGCAGTGTGGGATAATTTTCGGCGACAGCCATCAGCCGGCCGAGTGCGGAACCGAAACCGGCCTGCGCTTCCTGGAATTTCTGCATATTTTCAGGAGTCAGGTCGTCCACTTTGAGCTGGATATTCGTGGCTTTGGCGCGGGCCTCCACAACGCCGGTCAGCGTACTTTTTTCGAAATCCGAAGCGCTGGAAACGATCTCGAACAGGTTCGCGGTTTTGTCCAGGCGGGCCTGGTAGGCGGTCTGTACGTTGTTCCATTCCTCTTTCACGACTTCGTCTTTAGTGACCATGCTGTTGTAAGAACTGCAGCCGTTAAAGCAGATAATCAGGAGCAGGAGCCCGATACTTCCGAGAATAATACCTTTTTTCATCGTTTGTTTTTTGATGTTGAGATGTAATAACACACAACCGTGTCAATTGTTCAGTCGTTCAAATGTATAGAATTATTGCAGCCTGCTTACTGATTTTCGTCAGCCGGGAACTCCGGGTCGTTTTTCAGCTTTTCCCGGAGATTTTCGATACGCTGCCTGCGATCGATGGAAAAAGTGGCCTTGTCGGTTGCGTCGAGATGTTCGAGTAAAACCAGGGCTTTGCGCAGCCGGTCGTCCGATTCTTCCGGGTTTTTGCCGGCGAGCAGCATACCTTCGGCTTCGAGCACATGGGAGAGCGATTCTTTCTGCTCGTTTTTCAATTCATACTGCCCGGTGAAAAACGTAAGCATATCGTCCGGATGCAGGCGCGCGACCAGTTCGGCTTCCATGCTGAAAAAAGTATGGTATGCCTCACGAACGGTTTCCAGCGCCTGCTCGTCGAGCCCATCCTTGCGCAGGCCCATAGCCCGGCTCAGCGAGCGGGCCACTTCTTCGATCATGCGCTGGATATAATCTCGGCGGTACATTGGATTTCGTTAGGCTGCGCAAGTTAGCTAAAGGAATGCCGAATTGCGAATGCCGAATGTCGAATGTCGAATTGCGAAGTGATTGGATTACCGGCTGCCTGCGGCAGATTGGATATTCCGGCATTGCATACTTGAATTGTAAAAGGGAGCAAACTTCGGCATTCTCCATTCGGTCTTATTTTTTCTCCAGGAATAAAACCACTTTATTGAAATCGGCGGCGGCGTTGATCACTTTACGGAAGTCTTCGTACTGGCTTACAGGATAACGGAGTTGCCGGTAGGTTTCCTGGATATCAACTACAAGCATATCACCGGTAAGCGTGTACCTGGAAATAAACTCCGCAGTGCGCGTTCCTTTATCGTCGTGATGCACGTCCATGTTCAAAGCATCCGGATTGGTGATTTTATATCCTTCGGGGATATGGATTGTGATTTTACGGATAAAGCCGTGCTGGTTCCTGTTTTCTACATCTGTTACCCGTGCCGTATCACTGTATAACTGGCTTTGAGGGCCGATGACTTCCCCCACGTGAAAAATATATTTCGGCCCTGCTTTTTCGAGTATGGCATTGCTGGAGTAATCCATTTTCAGAATACAGGGATTAACATAAAGGTCTTTTGAGGAAGCTCCCGTGATCGAAACATTTTTAGGTTTATCCTTGCCGGAATAATTGTCAAGTACGTCATTTAAAAATTTCTGCCTGTCCGCCTCCGAAGAAATTTCCAGGTATGGAACCTGGTAATCGCCGGCGAAATAACCGGTGTTCACCATTTCAAAATTCCCATTAACAATACCTTCCTCAAGATTGAAGCGAATTTGTGCATTGATATTGCTTTGGTTGTTTTTCCAGTCTATACAGGATACCTCTTTTATGCCATATTGAGTCCCATTAAAAAACAATGCTTCGTTGCAAATAAATTCTTGTGGAGGATAACCAAGGCGACTGGTTTCGTTCGTTGGGGAAAGGAACTTATTCGATGTTTTATAGAAATAAAAAAGATAGTCGTGAAAAAATGATGAACAAGGAAATTGACTGTCGAAACGTTTTACATATCGATTCGAAGTAACTGCAAGCCAGTAATCAATTTTATAGGCTTCGAAAAGACACATGTAAAGTCGGGTGATTCCTGTAGCATTGCCAATTCGTGTCTTTAATATTTTTCTTAATTGCTCATCATAAGATGTTTGTGTGTCTTTGATTTTGAAATTGGTTTTAATAAATTGCTCTATTGCAATAATTTTCATTTCATCACTTGATAGGGACTGAATTTTTAATGGTTTAAGCAGTTTTTTTGATTTGCGTATTTCTTTGGGTGTTATAGTATGAATGTTAAGCCAAATATTCTCACTCATCGTTTTCCAGGTAGGGCCATTTTTGTATGTTCCATATAATATGTTAAAACCATAAGCATCGATCTTAATGAATGCTTTATACTCCACGCGAGGGAGTACGGCATCTCCAGCCGAAAATTCTTCGTGGGGGTTTCCTTTTACTTTATAGTAATAGTAGTGATGCAAATTAGATTCGTTCTCGGATGAAATGTCGGTCAATCCGTTATACCCTTTCGCTCGGACTTCTAATTTCTCTGTATTTGTTTTTACCTTAATTGACAAAACTCGTGTTGGGAAATTACTTTTCCGGTATTCTGATCCAAAACTTTGAAAATTACGCTTGATCTTGTAATAATATTCGATTTCTCCTCCTTTTTGAACACCGTCTATGGCAAATAACACATATCGCCCCCGGTTTTCATAATTTTCTAATACCTTAATATCACTATTCTTAAGATCTATTACTTTACCGTCTGGTGAAATTGAACGAGCTTTTATTTCAACAGGGTCTCCAATAGCATCTTGCATGGGAATATATACTTTATTGAAATCTTCGATAGCCCTGTCTGAATTCAGGTGAACAATTGTATGCTTGGAATAATAAGTATAGTATATGTCTCGTGTCTGAACAAAATTCATTCCTTCCCATGCATATTCAATAACCCGTTCGTCAAGAAGTGACAACGCTCCTTCATGCTGCTCTTCATAAGTTAGTTTATGAATTTTCGGTACCACTGCCCAAGCTGAATCTCCTTCCTCATTCGGCAATTTGCCAAACGCATTCATGTCCTGACCAAAAGCCGCTGACGTGATCAAACTCAGTATAAGAAAGTGAGTGAAGTGTTTCATTGCCCCTGCTTTTTAAAGAGAATAGCTTCTTTGTACGTCGCATTAAGTTTCTTGATCATCTTGTTCCATTCAATGAAATCCGAAGGCATAATCATAAGCGTATCAATGCGGATGGTCTTTTCGGCGAGGATCGTATTGCCCGACAGGGTGTACCGGATTTCAAAACCGAATTTTTCATTTTTAAAACTGCTGTTCTCCGGAATATAGGTCGCAGTATACCCGGCCGGGATCTCAACAGAGATCACGTTTTTGTCCATGGTTTTGTAATTGAACTCGTACGGAATCCTGCGCAGCGTCGTGTCGAAAGTCAGGTTCTGGTACGATTTCTCCAGCGAAGGATTCAAATAAATTTCATCCCCGTTGATCCGTACATAATTATCCAGCTGCCAGTTGTAATTGATCACCAGCGCTTCCTCCCGGCTGGCAGGAGTTTCAGCGCTCACCTGGTCCGTGGCAAATTTGTTGTTGCCTTTACTGACCATTGCGGTCAGAAATTCGTTGCGGTCTTTTTCATTGACCATGCTTTTAAGACGTTCGCCCGTATAAATAGCAGGATAACCGGTCAGTTTCAGTTTGCCTTGCCCGCGAACCAGATTGCCGTCGATACGCAGGGTAGTGACATCGTTGCTTACATTCTGATCGGCGGCGATCAAAGGTACTTTGGCAATCTCGAACGAATTCCCTTTTCCTATCAGCGCTTCTTTTCCCTGGATCATGGCGGTCGGTTTTCCCCAGGGTGTGTTTTTCCCGGTAGCATCGAGAAAATAATACTGACCGTCATGAATATACGTGGCGATCATGTGATTGTCGCTGACAGGCGTGGGTACATCGTAATATGAGTACGGAATGCTGCGTGTGCCGATCCAGGTGAGGTATACATTGCTGATTCCCTGGCTGCGGGCCAGCCCGGTAATGATGCTCGCCATGTCTTTACAATCCCCGAAACGCCGTTCGCAAACCCGGCTCGCTTTACGGGGAATAAATCCACCCATGCCGTCTTCGAATGCGACGTACTTCACATGATCCTGGACCCAGTAAAAAATCCGTTTCATTTTTTCCCGTTCATCGCCCGCGCCGCGCGTGATCGAATCAGCGATAAGTTTCATCAGGCTGTCGGATTCCGTGGTTTCGGCCGGAATCATCCCGGAATACCATTTGTAAAGCAATCCGGGACTGCCGAGCAGTTTCTTCTCTTCGTTTTTAGCCGTGTATGATTCTATATATACGACAATATGCGGCGTATAATAGGGAAGTTCCGGCGCATCGTTTTCAATATCAAACCGTTTCCGGTTGCGGCCCTTCCAGGAGTACAGGGTGTTTTCGCCCACCGTTTTATTGGTGTGTTCGATCTCCCCGTTGCCGGCATGAAATATTTTCCAGCCGATTTTCACCCCGGGGGGAACGGAAATGCTGACCTCCGCCAGTTCCGCAGGAGCGTAGGTGTTGAAATAAAAACGACCAAAAAAACGCGGTTCTTTATACGTTTCCGTATACGACAATTGCGTATGTGCTCCGCGAGCCAGGGAAGGAAAAACAATGCGTTTCGCTTTATAGTCGTCGTAAAAAGAAACATCCGATAACTCGTTACTTTCCGGGAAACTGGTTACCGGGATTGTTTTGCTTCTGTTTTGTTCGTCCGTAATCACGGACTTGGCCAGTATACCGCTGATATCGGTAAAAGAAGAAAAATAAATTTTCCTTTCCGAGTAACCCGTGGTCTGTTCGGTAAGCAAAAGCAATTCTTCAGAATTGCGTGCGGTAACAACCGGTTCGTCGTTTTTTATGGCAATATTGGCTTCCAGTTTCCTGCTCAGGAAAACCGCCTGCTCGCCTTTGTATTTATCGAACAGCGGAATGTCTGCCACAGCCTGTGCGGAAAGCAGGAACCGCACGGTTAGAAAAGCGATTATGAAAATGTTTCTTTTCATACGAGGAACAATGCAAAGGTCGGCATTTGTACCGATCAGGCGGCTTTGTTTAGCATTAAAGTAAGACGCAGTTTTATTTCATCAGCATCGCAAAAACCAGCGAAAACTTCGGGCCGCTTTGGAGGGCGTCGGGATCGCCGGCGATCCGGAAACGGTAGCCGCAGGTAACGCGCATAAACTCGATCAGGCTCAGGCCTGTTTCCAGTGAAAGACCCCAGGCATACTGATTTTCGTCTATGCCGTATTCCGCGCGTGCACCATAAGCCAGCAGGAAAGCCTGGCCCTGCCAGCCGGCATACGGAATATATTGTCCGCGCTGTTTCGACAGGTTGAATTCACAACCCGCCGTCAATCCCGAAAAAGCCATGAATGCCTGCCCGTCGGCCGCAAGCCGGTAAAAGCGAAGTCCTGCATCTAAGTAATTGTCATGACTGCGGCTCCAGCCACCGGCCAGCATCACGTCGGTTGTGCGCTGCGCAGGCATGCATACCGGGAAGAGTAAAAGCGCGCAAAAGAAAATACGTCTTGCAGAAAAAATAGCCGTGATCATGTTTTTTTTATCCGGGGCAGAACTAAAGGTTTCTACTTCGAAATTCGATATTCAGCGTTTGACATTTGAAATTAAGTCCCGGAAAGTTTGCGTTCTCCTACCATTTTCCACCACCACCTCCTCCGCCAAAACTCCCGCCTCCAAAACTTCCACCCGACGAACTTCCGCCGCCCCAACTGCTTCCGCCGCTGCCCCAGCTCGATCCGCTCCACCAGCGGTTATGCCCGTGGTGACAATGGTTGTGGCAACAATACGTATCGCTGCCCCAGGAATTCCGCTGGACAAATCCAATTACAACGATGATCACTAAACCGAAAATAATGCCCAGCCAGGTGAGAAATGTCGTTGTGCTGTCGGCAGAAGCGGCGGCGGCTTGTTGGCGGACTCCCAGGTCAACGGGAGCTACCGGATGGTAATTCATGAAAGCAAATTCGTCTTTCGCCATCGTCATCAGTTGCGCGGTGGCATTATCCAGTGCGCCGTAGAAATCGTTCTCTTTAAAACGCGGGATAATTTCTGTGTCTATGATTTGCTGCACGGTCACATTCGGAATACGCATTTCCAGCCCGAGCCCGATACTGATCTGCACATCGCGTTCGCCTGCACCACCGGTAGGTTTTACGAGAATAACAATTCCGTTGTTCAGCGCTTTTTGTCCCGCGCCCCATTTATTCCCGAGATCACGGGCGTATTGTGCGGCGGTCCGCTCGCCGAGTTCATCCACGATCACTACGACAAGCTGGTTCGATGTTTCTTTGTCGAATGCAGCGAGCTTGCCTTCCAGCAAAACGGTTTCGCCTGCGTTCAGAAATTCCGGGAAGGCTTTCGAAAAGTTATTGCAATATTTTTTCGGCGAGGGAGCGGGGTAAAGTCCGTCGGCATCGGGAACCTGCGCGAAAAGCGCTGTACCGAAAAACAAAACGGAAAGAAGTAAAACCAGTTTTTTCATGATCCGAAGCTGATCGTGTCGGGTGTTTCGTTTTTATTCTCCGCAGAAACGGGAAATTGCCCGCGCAATTGTTCGCCGATGGAATGAATGGCCTGGCAAAGTCCTGCGTGGTACTCCTGTTTTTTGAAATGTGTTTTCAGCAGATCCAGGATTCCATCCCAATAATCCGCGCTCACTTTTTTGTAAATGCCTTCATCGGCCACCAGGGCCAGTTTATGTGAACGGATGGCGACATAAAGCAGTACGCCGTTACGTTGTTTCGTTTCGTGCAGGTTCAGTTTCCGGAAAAGGAGCAAAGCGCGTTTGTACGGATCGCCCCAGCAGAAATTATCGATATGCAGGGTGACCTCGCCCGAGGTTTTCTGCTCCGCTGCGGCAATGGCATCGAGCAGCGCTTTTTGCTGTGCTTCGGTAAAGAGGGATTTGGAGGAGGGCATGGGGTTTTCGTTGCGCTATGCAAGATAGCAAACGAATTTCGAACTCCGAATGTCGAAGTGAAATACTAGTTAAAAGTCACCTTGCCGAACTGGTACACTTTTCTCCGCCGTTCTCCGTAAATCAGCATTTCTTTGTCGCCGGTTTGTGCGCAGCGCGAGGGGCGAATAATAATATCCGACCGGGTTGTGGCGAAAAGCAGTTCGCGGCTCGATTTTCCGGTTTTGCCGTTGATTTCCACGATACTCACGGCGATCTCTTTGGTGAAGGAACGGTAGGGCTGCTCCCCGTCTTTCAGGAAAAGGTTTTTCGGGTTGTCATTGAAAATCAGGTAGAGGTTATTGCCGACAGCCGCATAAGCATAAGAAGAATAGTAGCCGCCGTCATTCGTAGTGTGCTGCCGCTTCGCAATTTTGGTTTTCCAGGCCAGCGAACCGTCTGCGTTGAAACTTAATGCGATGATGTCATTATAATAGTAGTGATACGTTGTGCGCGTACTTGTTCCGCCGTTGGAATTCGTGGTGGTTGTAGTAACGACTTCGATATAAAATTGTTCCGCAAGCAAAGTCGCGCCGCCTTTTCTTTTTCTCCCGGTCGCTCATGTTTTGAGTAATGAAATCGAGTTCGAATTCGGTCGATTTCTGTTTTTTTACCTGGCGCGTTTCGCCGTCCACGAGCATATAAAAAGCGCCTTTCACGCTGTACGAACCTTTATCCGAATAAAGCCCGGCTGCAACAAGATCGCCGTTCGCAGCAATCCCGATGCGGATATCCGTAATGAATTTCTGGTCGAGTTCGAAGTCGTAGGTTTTTGTTTTTTTGGCCTGGTCCCTGAAGCTCACCATGTGATACTTGTACGAAGGTTTACCCTCCCGCCGCGACAGCCTGCGCTCTTCTCTTTCCTGGTATTCCTTCCCGGTTAGGTAAATGTTTCCGTCGTTGTCGATGCGGATATTGTCCATCAGGAATAAATCGGCAGCATACGGTATTTCTACTTCCCGTTCCCAGAGTTTTTTCATATTCTCATCGTAAACGGTGAAAATCATCTGCTTGTTTTTTATTTCTTCCGAGCCTTTGCCCCGGTAAAACAGGATGCGGGTCTGGTCATCGGAAACGGTAAACGGAACGCCATAACGGCCGCCGATGTCCGAATCAAAATCATTTTCGAAAAGAACCGTGGGATTCGGATCGATTTCCAGTTCGCGGCTGATCTTCTGCACGAAAAAATAATTCATCTTCGTTTTCCTGTCGCTGGTGTACGAAAACATATACAGGTTTTTCCCGGCCATGATAATCTCGTCGTAATTACGCTTCATGCCGTTGTATTCCATCTTTAACGGAATCTCGATGCTCTTGTCTGTTTTCAGGTCCGTATTGATATGTTCCAGCAGCCGTTTTTTCCGGGCGTACCGGGTAACGTAGTACCCGTTCGCATCGTGCCCGATCACTTCTTCCAGCGTATTGGTCTTGCTCATGGGCGCTTCCGGCCCTTCCCGGACTTCCGCTTTATCGGTTTTCTGCTGGGCAAAAGAAGCGGACAGGTTAAAGAATACTGCAAGCAGCAGCAGGGAGAGACGCTTGATTATCATAGGATTTGAGGTTTTCGTTACGCTGCGCAAGATAGCAAACGAATTTCGAATGTCGAGTGCCGAACTCCGTCCCGATAGCTATCGGGAGGCGAAGTGAAATACTGGGCTTACTTTATTTGGACGAGTTTTGCTTTCCAATATTTTTGGATAATCTCACCGTGTGTGAAAGGGCCTTTTTCGGCTTCGCGGATTATGTTTGCGTATTTTTTGGCTGAATAGGATTTGCCGGGGAGGGCAGGGCTGGCGTAACTCTTTTTCTTTTGGAAGGTTTTCATGATATAATAAATGTTTTTTCAACCCCAATACATAATTTCAAAGGTGTTATAAATATAAAAACATAATTTAATCTCTTTTTGGGCCGACTATCTGTATTGTTTGGGTGGTACCTGTTGGATGGACTTCAATATACGCTTTCGGATCGAAGTGTTTATCTGAGAAATCAGGTATTGGAGGAACAAATAAATCCGATTTACTAATTCTGTTTTGTTTTGTATCGCTTGAATCGAGAACCTGATCAAGAATCGGCAAAAAAGTATTTACTCCGTTCTGTACAATTTGATAAAAGGGTTTAATCCTTAAACTATAGTAATTCGACGTACCAATACTTGTCTTCTCGAAAAAAGATTGACCATCATTTCCAATTTCTAGAAAATAAAATGCGGATAACGCAAGATTATGAGTTAACTTATTTCTGTATTGTTGATAAAGAATATCAAGCTCTCCTTTGCTAAGGGTTTGTCCAAACAACTCTCCATTAAGAACATAAAAATGATCTCGGGTGTTATTTATTGATTTTGGTTTACTGCCTTTAATTGGGAATTTTTTTTCTGTTCTTGCATAATAAGAACCGATAGCATCGACTATTGAAAAAAGAAGAATAGTGGTAGGTACACCCAAAATACCTCCCTTGGTTTTCCACGCATTATCTTTTTTAAATAAAATGCAATGATCAATAGCAGTCATCATTTCACTGATGGACTCGCGTGTCAAATCATTAAGTTGATTGTGGATAGCCATCGCTTTAATTTTTTAATATATTCAATTTCTCACCCAATCATCTCCACACTCCGTTTAATAAACTTCGTCAGTTCTTCCCCCTTCAGCAGTCCCTGCGAAAGCAGGGCTAAGTCGCTGGCCTGTTTAAGCAGTTGTTTCTGTTTCTCGCCGTCTTCCTCGCCCAGGGCCTTGCCGATGAGCGGGTGATTACTGTTCACTACAAGCTGGTGCATGTCGGGCATCGCGCCGTAGAAATTCATTCCGCCGCCGCCCATCGCGCTCATTTCTTTCATACGGCGCATGAACTCGGGTTTGGTGACCATCATCGGCTGGTCGGTTTCGCTCAGCGATTCGAAGGTTACGGAGAATTTTTCTTTCGGGACGATCGATTCGATCACCGGGCGGAGTTTGTTCTGCTCTTCTTCACTCAGCTTCGAAGGCATCGGCTCGTCTTTTTTGATAAGCTTGTCGACCGTTTCGGCATCCACACGGACGAAAGAAGCGTCCTTCAGTTTCTGCTCCAGCAGGTTGATGAAATGCGAATCGAGCGGACTGTCTATCACAAGCACATCGTAACCGCGTTCTTTGGCGGCATCCACGTATGCGTGCTGCTCCACGGGATTGCTCGTGTACAGGTAAACGAGTTTGTTGTTCTTGTCGGTTTGCAGCGTTTTGATGTGACTTTCGTATTCCTCGAATGTGAAATATTTGCCTTCCGTGTTTTTGAGCAGCGCGAATTTCTGCGCTTTGTCGTAAAACTTGTCCTCGCTCAGCATACCGTACTGCACGAAAATGCGGATATCGTCCCATTTCTTCTCGAAGTCTTCGCGGTCTTTTTTGAAAAGTTCCTCGAGTTTGTCCGCTACTTTTTTCGTGATGTGCGCGCTGATCTTTTTCACGTTGGCGTCGCTCTGCAGGTACGAACGCGAAACGTTCAGCGGAATATCCGGCGAGTCGATCACGCCGCGGAGCAGGGTCAGGAAATTGGGAACGATATTCTCCACATTGTCCGTCACAAAAACCTGGTTGCAGTAAAGCTGGATGCGCTCCTTCGGAATTTCGAAACGCTGCTTGTCGATTTTCGGGAAATACAAAATGCCGGTGAGGTTGAACGGGTAGTCCACGTTCAGGTGAATCCAGAACAACGGCTCTTCGAAGTTCATCGGGTACAGTTCCCGGTAGAACCCGCGATAGTCCTCGTCTTTCAGGTCGGCGGGTTTTTTCGTCCAGGCCGGCGCGGGATTGTTGATGATGACGTCGGAAATTTCCTTGACTTCGGTTCCGTCTTCGTTCTTCTTCGTTTCTTCCCGCTCGCCGAATTTGATTTCCACCGGCAGAAACTTGCAGTATTTGGCCAGGATATCGCTGATGCGGCCTTCTTCCAGGAACTCTTTCGAATCGTCGGCGATATGCAGCACGATGCGGCTGCCGCGTTCGGTATGTTCCGTTGTTTCTTCCAGCGTATAATCCGGGCTGCCGTCGCATGTCCAGTGTACCGCCTGCGCGTCGTCTTTCCAGCTTTTGGTGAAAATCTCCACTTTCGACGAAACCATGAAAGCCGAATAAAAGCCGAGACCGAAATGCCCGATGATCTGGTTGGCCAGTTCCGTTTTGTCTTTGTACTGCTGCACGAATTCTTCCGCGCCGGAAAACGCAACTTGTGTGATGTATTTCTCCACCTCTTCACCGGTCATGCCGATTCCACGGTCCAGCACGGTCAGCGTACCCTGCTCCGCATCGATTTTTATTTCGATGCGTGTATCGCCAACCTCGCCTTTGAACTCGCCGAGCGAAGAAAGCGCTTTCAGTTTTTGGGTGGCATCCACCGCGTTCGAAACAAGTTCGCGCAAAAAGATCTCGTGATCCGAATACAGGAATTTCTTGATGATGGGAAAAATGTTCTCGGTCTGGACGTTGATTTTACCGGTTGACATAATTTAGTTGGTTTTATAGTGAAGTTGTTTTTACGATTGCGGATTTGCGATTTTAATACCCGTTAGCGTCCTGGTGCAAAACAGTGAATCGCAAATCGGCAATCTAAAATCGGCAATCGTATCTGGTTCATTGTTTTGTAATAGTGGCTGTAAAAGGTCAAAGCCTGTGCCAATGGCCCGGAAACTGACAAACTGGCAATCCGGCTGACAGCCTCCCGGAACTGTGTCAGTGTGCGGGAATCTGCTTTATCTTTGGTCGTTATGAAACGCATTTTCCGCCTTGTCCCGGTTTCCTTCGGCATCCTGCTGACCTGCTCCTGCGGCGGCGAAGCTACCTTAAAAACCGACAGTACGAAAACAGCGGCGGCGGACAGCCTTTTGGTCAAAACCGATTCATTGCCTGTAAAACCGGCTTTCCGCACCGTTTCCCCGTTTTATTTCGAGCCGGATACGTCCGTGATCGAAGGAATTATCGAAACCGAAATGCACTGGGGACCGCCCGGTTACGGGGAAGATACCCTGAACGATATGCGCGAAGAAATGCTGGTGATCAGCCTGGATAAAAAGATCGATGTGCTTGCGCCGGAAAAAGGCGGCGACAGTTTCAATGAAACAGTAAAAGGAATTGACCGTGTGCAACTGGCCAATATGACCGATAAAAGCCTGGAAAAATATGCGGGGAAAAAAGTCCGGCTTACGGGTTGTTTTTTCGGAGCGCATACCGGGCATCACCATACGCCGGTGCTGATGGCGGTTTCCAGGGCAGAAAAACAGGATCGTTAAATCCGGAATACATGAAACTACCTTTTTCGTTATCGCTTTTTTTGCAGATGAATCCGGTGATGCGGTTTATAATCTTCGCATCGGTTTTCGATTTTATCCTCGCCGCAGTTTTCTTTTTCGGCGGATTCCTGGAGGAACCGGTTAACCTGTATGCCGCCGTTGCGATGGTTTGGGCCGGTGCGGGAGCGGCGGCGGTGCTGCTGGTTCGTTTTACAATCTTCCGCGGGAAGCATGTTCCTTTCACGATCGAAGGACTCGAGGACCTGCTTTCAGATACCGAACTGATGAAACCGAAAAGCTGGAAACATCTTTCGCTGCATATCGACATTATGGGGAACGACCGCAATACGCTGGTGGCGGTAAATGCTGCGCTGAAAAAATTCGTGACCAAAGCCAACCGCCGGTTTTATGGGGCGGCAATGGGCGGAGATCCGCGCCGGCAGTGGATGATCACCGATTCGCCTTCAACGGCTTACGGAAGCGCTGACCGCAGCATTGTCGCTATGCTCATGCAGTTCTGCAGCAGCGACCTCGCGAAAATTCCCGGCACGTCGATCACCCGCGTAAAAATTACCGGCGAGCGAAACACGTTCCGGGTGGATACCGGTTCGGATATGATGTCGTAAAAATGAGCCAGCCTGTTTTTCTTACCGCGCCGCATTTCAGCTTCACGCATGCTTTCAGTACGCGTCACGGCGGCGTTTCGCAGGAGCCGTTTCACAGCCTGAACTTAGGCGGAACGCTCGACCGGCAGGAGTATATCGACGCGAACCGGAAGCTGTTCGCCGCCGCGCTCGGCTTCGATATCACGCAGGTGGCGCGGCTGCACCAGGTACACGGCACGGATGTACTGCAGGCCAAACCCGGCGTGCAAACCGGCGACGCGCTCGTTACGAACGAAAAAGGAATTTTGCTCGCCATCGGCGCCGCCGATTGCTACCCGCTGCTTTTCGAAGATGCACAGGCCGGCGTGATCGGTGCGGCGCATGCGGGCTGGAAAGGTACGCTGGGGCGGATCGCCATGCGCACGATTGAAAAAATGATTTCGCTCGGCGCGGAAAGTTCCCGCATCCGCATAGCCATCGGTCCGGGAATTTCGTGCGCGAATTACGAAGTGGGCGAGGAACTGATCACGAAATTCCGCAGCGAAAATTTCCCGGAAACCTGTTTCAGCGGGATACACCTCGACCTGCTGGAAGCCAATCGCACGGTGCTGCTGGAAAGCGGGATTGCAGAAAATAATATCTGGATGCTGAACCGATGTACTACGGAAGATGATTTCTTTTCACACCGGCGCGATAAAGGTGTTACCGGGAGGTTGTGGGGCGTAATCGGGATGAAGTCAGCGTAATCCTTATTCCCAACGGGAATATGGGCTACATTTATAACATGAAGTTTCGCTTTTTAACCCTGTTTCTTCTCCCCATCTGTTTGCTGCAGTCGTGTTTTTCATCTCTTCATACATCCAAAAAGCCGAAAGGATACCAAGGGGTATGGGATCCGTATTATGCCTGGGGAGGTAAAAAATTAAAACATGATCCGAGTACGGCACAATGGGCTGACTTCAAAAAGAGGTACAATAAAATTCCCGCCTCGCTGAAGCAGGTGGAAACGTGGCTGGATACGTTGATCATCGCGGAGCATTGTTATAAATTCATTTCTTCGCCTGACAGCAGCAGGTTTATCGCATTATTTATCGTCGGGGAAAATGATCCGGGCTATAAAATCATACAAAAAAAAGCGCGTTCATTAACCGTTCAAACTGCAAAGAAGCCCGGCGATGCGGAATTCTACGGGTATCATTTGTGGGGAATGGAATATAAAGGCAAATGGTATTACGATACGGACTTCACCAGTTTTTATGATGGAAATAAACCGGCCGCGCAGGATGATTATGCCTGGTACACCTTAAGCAGGGAACTTTTTTTCGAGAACCGGGAAAACGAAAAGTATGAATATTGGAAACGCGGCGGAAGGGGCGTCCGGTTTTTACCGGTACGGGCCGAAAACTATTTGTCGATATGGCCGGCTTACGAAGGTTATCCCGTGATCGTGGCAAGCGGCATGTGGCCCTACAGGCGAAAAGCAATAACCGCGGCAGAAAACTGGTTGAAAGAGCATAAAGTCCAAATTATGGCTCGTAACCCGGAACTGTATGCTTCGGGATTATTCGACAAGTTCAGCGGTTCGGTCATTTCCATGGAGATGGACCGGTTTATATTTTCGTCGATGCATACGGATACGGCCGGGAAAAAAATCTTCAGTTATTTCTACCTGGAACTGGAGGCCGATATTGTGAAACAAGGATTTACCTGGAAAAAGACCAGCCCAGTTGTCAATGGGAATTTTCCAAATACAACGGTTTATGATTTTTACAGGAACTTTCTTTCCGGCTGGACTTTTGGAAATATGATAATCAAAGACGATGATTTTTGGAATACATACATTCTCCCGAAAGAAAACGGGAAATATATAAACCTGGAAAAGATAGAGTAGCCGGGATATTATAACTATTCCGTTTTCTTGATGGCCGAAACAAGACGCTTGACTCCTCCGGCCTGCATGTGATAAGCCAATGCACTTCTCGAATATATCAAGCTTGAGTTTTTGACATCATAGATGCTTACAAAAACGTACCCGGGGTACATCGTATAGCCGTTTGTCATGAAGTATTTTACTTTCTTCGCGGCAAGAAGTTTTTCTAACTCTTCAGCAGTTACCACTTTGTACTGAAATGAATAATCTTTGAGGATTGTCTGAGCATCATTCAGCTTGCCGGTCAACAGTCCGCTGTTTTTCCAATCGGTTTCTGCAAGGCAATAGTCGGGGATATAAAGTGTCTCATTCTTTAGCCCTGCCAATGCTTCGTCCGCTTCATATTTATCGGCCGGGTTTAACTTTTTCTTTTGCAAAGCCATGTCAATCAAAGAGGTAAGCATAACGTGTAAGACCCCGGGAGACATGTGCTTATTCAGCAGCCGATACCTTTGCAGGTAAATTACTCCGGCGGATACTTTCTTGTTGTCATTAAAAAAATACAATTCAAGGTATTCGAGCGTAAATTTATTTACCGTACTGCCTGATTTTCCCTGCGAGGTATATCGTCCCTCGCCTAGTGTCCCTTCAAGAATAAGATATTTATTCCCTTTGTCTTCGCGGAGGTAATCTTCTTTTTGGTCAGCCGAAATAATCGTCACATGTTCATACTTATCGAGTTTTTTAAGGACGCTGTCATATTGCTCCCACGGAATATCGTTAAGCTTAACTCCTGTAATGAAGAGCAATTCTTTTTTGGATTCCATCGCTGCAACTTCTTTGTCTGAGAGCGGACCCACATCGATGATTGCTGAGGCTGACAAGGAAAAGAGGAGATATAATGCCAGGAAGATGTTGCGTATCATAAAGCTGGATTTTAGCAAAGATATTGATTGCCGGGATGAACTTTTCCCTCGGATTAAAGTAATTCCCCCAACCGCACAATACAGGCCTCACGGATTTTCCAGAGCGTTTCCAGCGGGAGCGCTTTCGCATCGGGACTTTTCTCGCGCCATTTTTTCAGGTGCTCCTGGTGATCTTTCATTTTTGCCTTGGTGATCGAAACAGGCGCTACGGCTTTGATGTGCTGCTGAAGTTCTGCGGGAACCGGTCGCAGGGCAGGAGATGTAATATCGACCATTTCGCCGTTGTACGCAATGTAATTGTGAATTTCCGGAATGTAGTTGAGCCCGAACGGCTCGAGAATTTTCCCGACTCCCGGAACGGTTTCGTCGCTCAGCCGGAACATGCACTGCATGAGCTGGAAGCCGGGAATTTTATTTTCCTGTACGAGTTCGATCAGCAGCGCGTGCTTGGTGCTGCAGGTGCCGCATTGTTCTTTCAGCACCAGCCGGCAATCGTCTTTGCCTGAATTGCGCCGGTATTTCAGCGTATGAACATGATCGAATGCCGCGTGAAGAAAACGGACGCCCGCCGCCCGGAATGCTTTTGTAACCGGGCTTTCGGACTGGAGTTCCGCGTCGGGGAAAGGGTAGTTTTTCTTTTCCAAAACGACTGAAAGTTACAAATTGGAAAGGAAAAACGAACTTTACGCATGCTCCTCGCTGAAAAAAAATATGCGTTTACCGGTCATGCCGGTGCGGTTTATGCGCTGGAATTCCTGTCGCCGGAAATCGTTCTGAGTGGCAGCAGCGACCGTTTTATCACCAGCTGGGACCTGGTGAAGAACGCTCCCGGCAAATTATCGGCGCAACTGCCGGCCCCGGTGTACAGCCTTTGTTTTGCCCGGGAGCTGAACCTGCTGCTGGCCGGAACAGGCGCCGGAAGTATCCACGTGATCGATCTTGCGCAGAAGCAGGAAATTAAAATACTGCGGCTGCACACGGCGCAGGTATTCGATATCCGCTATTCGCACGCGCGCGGTTTGTTTTTCACTGCCGGCGGCGACGGACAACTGGCCGTTTGCAGCCTGGAAAAGTTAACATTGCTGGCGTCGCGAAAGATTGCCGTGGGCAAAGTGCGCAGCATCGCCGTTCATCCGCAGGAAAAAGAAATCGCCGTTGCTGCCGGCGATGGAAATGTGCACGTGATCGAACTTCCCGGCCTGCAGGAAACAAACGTATTTGCCGCGCACGATGGATCGGTCAATGCCGTTTGCTACCATCCGCAGGGGCATTACCTGCTGAGCGGCGGGAAAGATGCGCACCTCAAAGCCTGGGATTGCCGGAATAATTTTGCGGAAATGATTTCCATTCCTGCGCATAATTATGCGCTTTACGATATCGTGTTTTCGCCTGACGGAAAATTATTCGCCACAGCGAGCCGCGACAAAACCGTAAAAATCTGGGACGCGGAAAAAATCGGATTCGGACTGCGCATCAGCAAAGAAAAATCCGAAGGCCACATGAATTCCGTGAACCGCCTGCTCTGGAATGAAACGGCGCTGATCTCCGCGGGCGATGACCGTTCCGTTCTTGGGTGGAGAATACGGTCAGAACAATAGTTACAGCCTCTATTTCGAAACGATGAACTTCCGGCTCTGCTGCCCGTACAGTGTGGTTACCGTAGCGATGTAAATTCCTGCGGGAAGATCGACCTCGCTGTGAAATAATTTCACCTGGTGCCGCCCGGGAAGATAACGCGTACCGTTCACCGGTTTGATGAGCGTTTTTCCCTGCAGGTCGCTGATGGTAAGCGTTACCGCGGTCTCTTCCGAAACCTGGAAATCGAAAGCGGTGAAATCGGTGGCGGGATTCGGTACCGCGGGATAAAGCACCAGCGCGGGTTGTGCTTCCTGCTGCGCGACAGCCAGCGGCAGTAAAACGGTTTGCGGAATGCACGACGACCAGGTTTTCTGCCACTGCACACCGCCCACCCAAAGCAGGCAGACTTTTCCGCCGAGCGCATCCATGCCCATGTAATCGGAATGGATATTCTGGATGGTGGATGCCTGTTGGCTCACCTGGATATTGTGAAACGTTTGCCCGCCGTCGGTCGACCAGGCGAGGTAATAATGCAGCGTATCGTCAAAGCTGTCGGTATTCAGGCGCGCGTCGAGGTACGAAACAAAAACCCAGCCCGAGCCGGGATCAACGGCCACGGTAGGAACGACCTGGTTCCGCGTGGTGGTATCGTCGTTGATGCGCTGTGTAGCCCAGGTTTGCCCGCCGTCGGTGGAGCGCGCCAGGAAAATATCCGCGTTGTTCGGACCGTTCCGCACATCGTCCCAGACGCAATACAGGTTCCCGTTATTCGGTCCGCCGCTGGCGTCGCAGGCTAATGAAGTAAACTGCGCGGAAAAGCTGATCGGGTGCTGGATATAATCGTAATAATCGTTTGCGGGCTGCACGTTCACATCCACGATCACCGGCGAAGCAGGCCAGGTTGATCCGCCGTCGGTAGAACGTTTGTGATAAATCCTGTTCGGCGATCCGCCGCCCCAGGTTACACTGATTTCGCCCGCAGGTCCCACGGCAAGCCCCGTTCCGATGGGCGGAACGGCAGGACTTACCTGTACGATGTCAAGCGTATCGCGAGGCACCCAGGTTTGTCCTGCATCCGCGGAATGATTCAGGAAAATATAGCCGGGATCGGAAGGTCCGTTGCTTCGGCGTGTCCAGGCACAATAAATTCTTCCGTTGTAAGGCGAGCCCGGAACGCGGTCGCAGGTGAGCCAGTTTTTATCTTCTACCCAGCCCGCGTCACCGAAAGCCGTTTCCGTATTCCAGGTCACGCCGTTGTCTGACGAACGCAACTGCCGGAAAAGATAACTTGCGTCGAGTGACTGGAAATAGTAACGCCCGGCATTGTCCGTAGCCAGCGCCACATCCCCGATCAGGCTGACCGTTGAAAACGGTGACACGTTTGCTTCCGTCCAGGTCAGCCCGCCATCCGACGAGCGGTAAATCACATCCGGGTTGGTCGCCGCGAGTACCTGGCTCGGGTCGCTGCCGTTGATGATGATGGTGCATTCGCCGTCGCTCGCAGAATTATCCACAAGTACATTGGTGATCTGCGCCTGCGCGATCTGTTGCATGAACAGCAGGGCAGGAAGGAGGAGTAGTTTTTTTGTCATGGGCGGAAAAGAATAAATGTAAGGGAATTGGGGATGCGAGTCAAGAATAGTTTACTGGCCTGAATCACCGGCCGGTAGTCATATCCGGCATGTGCTGTGGTCAGTTTCCCCGGTATAATAGTATCGGGTATCAATATCACTGGTAAAGTTGTTTTTTACGAAAACAATATTATATTTCGATCAAATAGACATGTTCCTGTTTAACCAGTAATCCATCAATTAAAATTTTAATAACAGATCCCCATGAAAAAAAAGCTATGTAAAGCAGGCTTTGTGCTTGCTTTAAGTCTCGCCTGTTCCCTTGACAATTTCGGTCAACCGTTTTGGTCTACGGTAGCGTTAAATACGTTAGCAGGCCCGGGTCAAACGAATATTCTCGGTACCTCCGCTGCCGCTATTCCCGCTGAACAACCGCTTAATATTTTCACAGGCGGAACGCAGCGCATGTTCATTGCTTCAGGCGGTGGTGCGGGAGGCGGTTTTGTAGGTATCGGTAATGCTTTCACTGCCCCGGCTTTCCGTCTTGATGTGATAGACGATATTAACGTGCGTCCGCCTTCGCTGAATACGGGTTATCGCATCAACGGAATTCCCGTGCTGCAGATTTTTGGATTGCGGAATCTTCTTGTAGGTGAAAATGCCGGTTTGGTAAATGGCAGTAACGACAACGTGTTTATGGGTTTCGGTGCAGGTTCTGCCAATACTACCGGTGACCGCAATACGTTTATCGGTTCACGGGCGGGTATGATCAGTGTGAACGGCCGTTTCGATACTTATGTAGGAGCTGATGCGGGCATGAATATGCTTGCCGGGAACAGCAATACGTTTATCGGGGAACATTGCGGCTGGCAACAGTCCAACGGATCGAACAACAGTTACCTGGGTTCGCATGCCGGTCATGGCGCTGTGGGCAGTATAGCCAACCGGTGTGTATTTATGGGTACGAATACCGGCGGTGCGTTTTTCACCAACATTACGGACAATACGTTCATCGGTTTCTTCTCGGGCGGAGCGATTACTACGGGAAGCCGGAATGTATTTCTGGGTTCCGAAGCGGGCCGGCGAACAACTGTCGGAGTTGATAACGTATTTCTCGGCCAGCGTGCCGCGATTAATCACACGACAGGAAACGGCAACGTTGTGATCGGCCGCCAGGCTGGTTTTCTTGGTTTCGGCCTGAGTATCGGCGATAACAACGTACTGATCGGTCTCGGTTCAACGGTTTCTGCAGCTAACCGGAACAATGCTGTTGCCATAGGTGCAAACACCGTGGTTACGCAAAACAATACGATGATTCTCGGCAACAACGTAATGCGTGTAGGTATCGGCTTGTCCGGCGATCCCACTGGTCCGCTGAATTCGCTGGAGATCAACACGGCTTCGCTTGTACCCACGCCCACTTCCAGCGGCCTGCGTTTTCGTGATATGAACAGCAGCATACTTGTACCTACTCCCAACCCGGGTGTTGGTGTGCTTTCGGTTGACGGTAACGGTGATGTGATTTATGTTCCTGCCGCACCTGCCGCCGCCGTTACAGCCGATAATGGCGCCACGATCAATCCCGCCGGAAATGTACAACTCGGTCAAACGGTTTGTGCTCCCGGCAATCCCGGCCAACTCACACACCATACCGAAATCCCGATGAATGATCTTTCGCTGACTTTCACCGATCCGGCTTCGCCTGCGCTCGGTACTAACAACGTGGGAATCGGTATGGCGCCCTGCACCGGCCCGAGCCCGTTCGCGAAACTTCACGTGATCAACGAACCGTCAGCTATTTTCCCGCTTTCCATCGGCGGACTGATGAGTGCGAATGCATCTTATACGGTTCCTTTCCCGGGATATTTTTATTTCGGAGCTACGCCTGCACAGATCGGTGTTATGGGAACTGCCGGCGGTGCAAACGGTATCAACCTGAACATCGGTGTGGTCGGCCGTTCATATTCCGATCTTAGTGTGAACAACGTAGGTGTGCTGGCGCAGGCCCGCCGCGGCACAGGAAGCAATACCGGGCTCTCGGCCACAGCCGACGGTTCCGGTGTTACTACGGGAACTTTTGTTGCGGCCGGCGGATTTGCCCGTGGCGGAGCAGAAAGTTACGGCGGACTGTTCACCAACTCAAACGCCTTTTCCACATTGGCCAACTACGGTGTAGCCGGGAAGATTTTCGGGCCTGTTACCGGTACTGTTCCGAACTACGCTGTTTACGGTGAAGCGCAGAGCCTGAGCAGCGGCCCTCCCGGCGGCCCGTTCTATGCCGGTTTTTTCAACGGAGACCTTGTGCATACCGGGGGATATACGAACCTGTCCGATGCGTCCATTAAAAAAGATGTAAAGCCGATTACGAATTCGCTCGAACTTATCGAAAAACTTAACCCGGTTACATACAATTACAAAGCGGAGGAATTTAACGGTCGTGTGAATCTTTCGTCGCAGATGCAGTATGGCTTCATCGCCCAGGAAGTGGAAAAAGTGCTTCCCGATCTCACGCAAACCATCGTGGTACCGGGTAGCCGTGATTCGCTTGGGAACACCATCCACGAAAACCTGCCGCTTAAAGGAGTGCACTACCTCGGCTTCATCGCCCTGCTCACCGACGGTATGAAGCAACAGCAGAAGCTCATCGCGGATTTACAGAACCAGGTGAACGAACTTCGCGGCAACCCGGGTGTGAATAATAACCAGAACATGACCGGCAGCGTAACGCTTTCCGATGTACAGAACGTGATACTCGATCAGAACGTTCCGAATCCTTTCGCCGAGCAAACCGAAATCGGTTATTTCCTGCCCGACAATGTGCAGAAAGCGCAGATGCTTTTCTACAACAAGGAAGGCAAACTGATTAAAGTAGCCGAACTGCAGGGGCACGGAAAAGGCGTACTCCAGGTGTTTGCCGATGATCTGAGCAACGGTGTTTATACGTATACGCTTGTGGCCGACGGAAAAATCATCGATTCGAAAAAGATGGTTCGTCAGAAATAACAACAGTGTTTTCATTTCAAAGCCGGTGATCCGTTTCAGGCGGATTGCCGGCTTTTTTGTTTGGAAGGAAAAGATAGGTGGAGAAGAATTGGGGATTCGAGTCATCGCCTTGCAAAAGACTAAATTAGGCAGGCAAATAACTCCTTTATTAATTTATAACTAACCCACCATGAGCCAATTTATGCAACGCGAATCGAGGCCACAGGTTTCTTTCGAAGAAGAGGAGGATTTTGAAATACAAAACAAGTTTGCCGAAGAATCGCTTACTACTGAACCTGCAGAAACTATCGTGCCTAATTTTTTAGGCGCTACAGATATTGTTGCGAACAAAAATTTGTATGTTCAGCGTTATCCGGGGCTTAGGCTTGCAAGTTTAACTGAACTACAAGGAGGGAATCGAGAATTTGTATTAGAACAAGGTGATTTTCACAAAAGTATTGATGGAGAAATGTATTACATGCCCGATGACAAAACCGCTCCTTCTCTTCTTTTATATGATTCAAATCTTATCGACAGCTCTTACGATGGAAAAGCCAGGGGCGGTTATTGGTCTGTTCCGGGGTATCAAACAAACCAAAGATTCGTTTTCTCAGAAAGAATAAATTCGATCAATTCCATGTCTTCAGCGAGAGGGAATGCCAGGAGGCCGGTTATGGATGCAATTACAACAGGAGGCGGAGCTGTTGTAGCCGCCGCATTCGGATCGATTTCTGTAGAAGTAATTGGCAATAACGCCAACCCCGACACCTTGACTGCTGTTAACGATATTGCAGCAAGTTTAAGAACACTTTATCCTGCCATAATGGTCGTGCCTGTTCTTCTGACTCCTGCTCAAATTGAAGAAAATAACGGGAGATTCCCGGCAGACCGTATAAATACACTCTTGAAGAACGCTGATAAAACCATAAACATATTAACCAGCGTAACATACTCAGGTTGGGTATTCCGTTAAATCAAATCAACTATGCGACTTTTATTTTCAGTAGCACTGATATTATCGCTCCAGGCAAACGCACAGTCTCAGTTTCTTGAACTCAATTACTTGGGCATGTTCAGGGATACAAATCATTATGTCAGGTTCGATACCATTAGCGCCGATTCACTCGGGTTTACGAGGATATTTATGTACACCAAAAGTGATCTGGAGAAAAAAAACAAGTCCAGCAGCAAGGTAGTTGAGTACTATAAAAGCGGAAAAAAAAAATCAGAAAAAGTGAGAGTTGAGACTGCTGATAATAAACGGATAAGAATAGGCATTGCCTGGTATGAATCCGGGGAACTTGCCGGTTGGGGTATAGATGGAGAAGGACCATACTATCAGCAAAGTTTCTTCAAAAATGGTCGTATTCACAATATTGAAAACCAGGGAAAGTATTCCGTTGAGTATTATGAGAATGGCCAACTGAAAGAAGAATTTTTCCAGGATTCTGTCTATCAGTATTCCAAAAGTTACTATCAGAATGGCCAGATCATCAGAGCGTGTAAAATATGGAGACATAATCCCGTTAAACAACCCCGGGATTGGGTATATATTGGTCCCTGCAAAGGCTATTATGAAAATGGAAAAACCAGATTGGAAGGTACGTACTCCGAAAAACTGCCCGCCAACCCGACTGAGTATCGCTGTCCTTTTGACGATAACTGCCGGGATAATCGGGGAATTCGAATTGGGAAATGGAAATTTTACGATGACAAAGGAAAGTTAACGCATATCAATACATATGATTCGAAAGGAGCGCTGATCAGCAAAAAGACTTTATAATATTTTCAGGATGAGCAGGCTTGATATTTATTCGCCTTGCAAAAGACTAAATTAGGCAGGCAAATAACTCCTTTATTAATTTATAACTAATCCACCATGAGCCAATTTATGCAACGCGAATCGAGGCCACAGGCTTCTTTCGAAGAAGATGAAGATTTTGAAATAACCGGGAAAGAATCGCACGCTTTTTCCAATAACCCGTTAGGCGGCGGAATTAAAGAGGAAGAACTAAAGAAAATTAAAGCCTATCTCGGTACGCTCGATGATTATAAGACTGACCAGGCGAAGCTGGATGCTAAAGCCGGGGAAATTCAGACGATGCTTAAGAGCATACGTAAAGAACTGAAACGATACAAGTCGCCTGGCTCGACCATGACGAAAAAAGAGGCTGACGATTATCAGGATGAACTCCTGCGGGTCTTTAACCAGATGCTGGATGCAAATCCCGCGTATTATCTTGCGGACGAGGAGTTGCTGAAAACAGAAACCCTTTTCCGTACAGCATTAATCATGAATGCACGCATGTCATCTGACCGCGGTTGCGAGTATGGCTCAAACGATGTGAGCGATCAGGATAAAGAAATGTTTATTGATAAAACCTATTGGCAACGAACGCCTTACGAAAAAGAGTTTAAACCAACAGGAACCGGTACTGCTTCGGATGCGGTAAAAAATATTTTTAAATCCGGTACACTCCTTGAGTGCGATACGATGCTTACGTCTAATGTATATAAATCATTGCTCGATATATTAGGACCGGAAGAATTCAATAAGCGATTCAATAATTCTGAAGCGCTGGAAATTTCGGAAACCGGTTTTTATAAAGACGACGGCGGGCAACTCCTTGAACAGGGAATAATGGAGGTTGTGAAAATAGACAAGTTCGAAGACCTCATCCCTGGTGATTGGGTATACTTCGTGAATGTGCCGTATTATCAATACGTGTTGCCACAAGGTATTTTTACCGGGGAAAATGCTGTTTACGAAGGATATAAAACGGATGAAAATAAGCCGGTTGAGAAAAAGAATGCGATGTTCAGCGGTTTTGGCCTGGAAAATAAGACGTATGAAACTATGTTAGCCAGTTTGGTTGCTGGATATAAAGGAGGTGTGGAAACATGGTCAGGATTTGATAAGAATAAGCAGGCGATTATGGCTTCCTGTGCCTTTTTCGAGATAGATCCATGGATACTTCAGTATAACATGGGCTTATTTAAAGTAGAGTTTACAGGTGAGCAAAGCGCTGTTGTCGAAAGACTGGGAAAAAAAATTGAAATTCCGAACATTTATGCCCCTCCGCTTACAAATGAAGATCTTCCCCGGTTGAGCATAAACGACCCTCACATGCGCACAATGGAAAATAGCTTTCCCGGAATCAGTATGATGGTAAAACGCCCGGTCGCCTCAAAACTCAAAGGTGGCTGAAAAACGAAGCAGGCCATCGCTGTGCCCCTTGAATTAAAAAATCCCCTCCGCGTTGAAGCAAAGGGGATTTTTTCTGTTTGTCCAGTTGTGTGTCAATTCCCAAACTCCGAAATAAACTTGATCCGCATCAGCCGGATCTCCTCTTCCGAATAATCCGCTTCACCGAGTTCGGCCAAAGCGCCTTCAACCGAATCCGATTCCGCTTCGCGGAAGTATTCGTACACTTCTTCCTGCTTGTCGCGGTCCATCACTTCGTCGATGTAGTAGTTGATGTTCACTTTGGTGCCCGAGTTCACGATCGTTTCGATCTCGGTGATCACATCTTCTACTTTCAGTCCCTTGGCTTCGGCTACGTCCACCAGGTTGAGGCGGCGGTCGATGCTCTGGATGATATGTACTTTCAGCCCGGACTTGTTCACGATGGATTTCACCACCATGTCCTGCGCGCGCTCGATCTCGTTATCTTCTACGTATTTGCAGATCAGGTCGAGGAACGGTTTACCGTAGCGGGCCGCTTTGCCCGAGCCCACACCGGTGATGTGCATCATCTCTTCCATCGTGGTGGGATACTGCACCGCCATTTCTTCAAGCGATGTTTCCTGGAAAACCACGTAAGGCGGAAGATTTTTCTGGCGCGCGATGCTGCGGCAGAGGTCTTTCAGCAGCGTGAACAGGGCTTCATCGGCTCCGCCCCCGCGCTGACCTCCGCTGCCTGCGGTAATGATTTCGTCGTCGTCGCTTTCCGTTTCTTCAAAGTCGCGGTCGCGCGCAACCATGATCTGGAAAGGTTTGTCGAGAAACGCTTTGCCGGCGTTGCTCAGTTTCAGCAGGCCGTAGTTCTCGATATCTTTCAGCAGCAGTCCTTCCACCATCGCGGTGCGGATTACGGCGTTCCAGTATTTCTCGTCCTTGCCGGCGTCGTTTCCTTTTCCGAATGCGTCGAGCTCGTCGTGCTTGTATGATTTTACCGTAGCAGTTACAATGCCCTGCAGGATCTGGACGATATGCTTGGCTTTGAATTTTTCTTTTACGTCGGTCACCGTTTCGAGAATCATCCCGATATCATCCGTACCGTCGGTTTTCGTTTTCGGGTACTTGCAGTTGTCGCAGCTGCCGCAGTTGTCTTCTTTATAATGTTCGCCGAAATAGTTCAGCAGGACTTTGCGGCGGCAGTTGGACGATTCGGCATACGCTACGGTTTCCACGAGCAGTTGTTTCCCGATTTCCTGTTCGGCGACCGGTTTGCCTTTCATGAATTTTTCCAGCTTCTTGATATCGTCGTAGCTGTAAAACGTAACGCAGTTCCCTTCGCCGCCGTCGCGCCCGGCACGACCGGTTTCCTGGTAATAGCCTTCGAGCGATTTCGGAATATCGTGGTGAATGACGAAACGTACGTCCGGTTTGTCGATACCCATACCGAAAGCGATGGTGGCCACGATCACGTCGATATCTTCCATCAGGAATTTATCCTGCGTTTCTGCGCGCGTGGTGGCGTCGAGCCCGGCGTGGTACGGAAGCGCCTTGATGCCGTTTACTTTTAATGTTTCGGCAAGTTCTTCCACTTTTTTACGGCTCAGGCAATACACGATGCCCGATTTGCCCTGCAGTTTCTTGATGTATTTGATGATCTCTTTAACGACATTCTGCTTCGGGCGGATATCGTAGTAAAGATTGGGACGGTTGAAGGATGATTTGAAAGACGTCGCTTCGGTCATGCCCAGGTTCTTCAGGATGTCCTGCTGTACTTTGGGCGTTGCAGTGGCGGTCAGTGCGATGATGGGCACTTTGCCGATGGCGTCGATGATGGTACGCAGGCGGCGGTACTCGGGACGGAAATCGTGACCCCATTCCGAAATGCAATGCGCTTCATCGATCGCGACGAACGAAATTTTGATATCGCGCAGAAAGCTGACGTTATCTTCTTTGGTCAGTGATTCGGGAGCGACGTAAAGCAGTTTCGTTTTGCCGGATGAAATGTCCTTTTTCACCTGCGCGATCTCCGCTTTCGTCAGCGACGAATTCAGGAAATGCGCGATACCGTCGTCGGTTCCGAAATTGCGGATCGCATCCACCTGGTTTTTCATCAGGGCGATGAGCGGTGAAACGATAATCGCAGTGCCTTCGCTCATGAGCGCCGGTAACTGGTAGCAAAGCGATTTGCCGCCGCCGGTGGGCATGATAACAAAGGTGTCCTTGCCTTCGAGCACACTGTTGATTATAGCTTCCTGCGGACCTTTGAAAGTATCGAAACCGAAAAATTTGTGCAAGCAGTCCGAAAGGGAGAGGCTTTCAACTTCCAACATGTTAAATAAAGATTATTCGTTCGTTGTTTGTTCGGGAGAATTTTTGGTAGGTTAAAGATATAACGAAAAGTTCGAACAAAAACGAGTTTTTCTATACTTTTTTCAAACTAATCCACGAACAGCAGGATTTATCCGATGAACAGATTGTAAATATGATTTACCGGCAAAAACTGTTTGGACTTTTCTCTTTTTTTTCGGCCGGATCTCCCGGAGACTTGATTTTACAGCCTGTTCTGTGAGAAATATGCGAATGCTCTGCGGCAGAAGCAGGTGGACTGACTCTGCATCTCAGCGCCTGCGGTGAATTTTTGGACCTTTTAAAAGAAAACGCGGCGAAGTATTTCAAACGCATGTACTGCCGCTTTCCCGGGTAATCGTGCCCGGAAAAGAAGGAAAAGGATAAAACCGATTTCTTCCTGTACAATTCAGCCGGGAGGATAAACCTTCCTAAATCTTGCACGTAAGAGACGAGCAACTCTCCGGCAGGCGGCTTTATAATATATTTGTTTTGTAAACCGGTTAAAATGAAACAATTACTTTTCCTCTTCCCGTTCTGTTTGGCCGGTTTTACCGGGACAGCGCAGCAATCCACGCCGTTCGTGATCGCTTCCGGCGGCGATTATTTCATCGGTGCGGGTTTTACCAATTCCATGACCATCGGTGAAATGGCCCTGGTGGAAACGTACCAGCCGGGATCTTTTATCCTGACGCAGGGTTTCCAGCAGCCGGAATACGGACCAACGGCGGTGATCAGCGGATCGCTGAACGGATCGTTGAACTGCTATCCGAATCCGAATCCCGGTATGCTGACCATCGCGATGAATTTTACGGCGAACACGACCGTGCAATACGAACTGTTCAACCTGCTCGGTCAAAACATTCTGGCCGGACAAATTGCGGAGTTCAGCGGAGCGCAGAATAAACAACTGGATTTATCGGCTTACGAAAGCGGCGCGTATTTTCTGCGCTGCACGATGACTTCCGCAGGAAAGAATACACAGACCACAACCCGGATCAGTTTAGTTAAATAATTCCCTCACCAACAAACGCGAAATATGAAACGCATACTGTTTGCTTTGTTCGTCCTGTTCACGTTGAACCTTGCCGCCCAGGCGCCGCAGGCTGTAAACTATCAAGGCGTAGCCCGCGATCTGAGCGGTAATCCTTTGCTGAGCCAGGCGCTCGGTCTGCGCATGACGATTCACAGCGGATCATCCGGCGGACCTATCGTTTACCAGGAAACCTTTTCCGCCACCACGAACCAGTTTGGATTGTACGCAGTACAGCTCGGACGTGGCACACCGGTGAGCGGAACATTCAGCTCAATCAGCTGGGGAACGAATTCGCATTTCCTCGAAGTGGAAATGGATCCCACCGGCGGAACAAGCTATACTGCGGCCGGCGCATCCGAATTGATTTCCGTACCGTATGCTTTGTATGCAGGTAATTCACCTGCTGGTCCCACAGGTCCCACCGGTGCGGCAGGTGCAACAGGCGCTACCGGTTCCGCCGGCGTTGCAGGTCCTACGGGACCCGCAGGAACAAACGGTGCAACCGGCCCGACTGGTTCCGCCGGCGTTGCAGGTCCCACAGGCCCCGCAGGTTTGAACGGAGCGAACGGCGCAACAGGTGCAACCGGCGCTAATGGAACAAACGGAACGAATGGTGCAACGGGAGCTACCGGAGCAAATGGAGCCAACGGCGCCAACGGCGCAACAGGCGCAACCGGTGCGAATGGAACAAACGGAACGAATGGTGCAACGGGCGCAACCGGAGCCAACGGCGCTCCCGGCGTAACAGGTGCAACCGGTGCTAATGGAACAAACGGAACGAATGGTGCAACGGGCGCAACCGGAGCAAATGGAGCCAACGGCGCAACCGGCCCGACCGGGGCAAATGGTGCGAACGGTGCCACAGGCGCCACTGGTGCAACCGGTGCAACGGGTGCGATCTCAATCACGGGAAATACCGGCCAAACCGTTTACTTCAGCG
>VBWE01000025.1:0-47028 GCA_006218065.1 Bacteroidota bacterium | reverse complement strand
TCAGCGCAACGAATAACCTGGTAGCTACCAGCAACCTGATCAATACGGGCACCTTCCTCGGCCTCAACCAGGCCGTTCCCAACGTTGATTTTCATATCGGCGGTTCAACGGCAGTCAACAAACGCATCCAGTTTACACATAGCGGAACAGGCACAACTTTGCTCGACGGCGCTTTTCTGGGCATCAGCGGAATACCGGGCGATGCCTTCTTCCTGCAGAACGAAGCGCAGCCGCTCTGGTTCGGAACTTCGGGCAACGAACGCATGCGTATCGATGCGAACGGACGCGTGGTGATCGGATCGATCACGCCGTTTGCATTCTCCAACTTCACGGTTTCCGACGCGCTTGGAAATGGTGTGGCGATGTACGGGGAAAGTAACAACAGCGGAAACGCATCACTGTACATCAACGCGCTGAACGGAACGGCCAACTCGGGAATCGGCTTCATGCGAACCGGTACGCTGCGTGGTTATGTCGGTTTCAACCCGTCGAACGATTTCTTCGTAAACGTCGGTTCCACGTTCTCGAACCTGATTTATGCAAACAGCACGACCGGCGCCGTCGGTATCGGAACCAGCACGCCGAACGCTTCTGCCAAACTGGATGTAGCCGGCCCGATCAAAGTCGGTGTAAACGGTACGATCGTAAATACCATCATCCGCAACACGCAGAACGTCGACCTGCCTTCTATTGCTGCCACCGGCGGAGTGCTTGTCCAGACGTTCACCGTAGCGAATGCAGTTGTCGGGGGATGTGTGCACATTTCGCCCGACCAGGCGCTGGCTAACGGGATCATCATCGCGTATTCGCGTGTTTCCGCTGCCAATACCGTGGAAGTGAAATTCTATAACGCCGCACTTGCACCGGTTGATCCCCCGGCGATGAACTGGCATATCGTGGTCATGCAGTAAGCAGTATTAATCCTATTTTTGAAAGGGAATGTGAAACAGACATTCCCTTTCTTCTTTATGACGCGGATCGCAGCGATTATTCCGGCCTACAACGAACAGGATTCCATCACCGCCGTGGTGAATGAAATTTTGCTGGTTGCGCGGAACAGCGGGATAGAAATTATCCCGGTGGTGGTGAACGATTGCTCGAAGGACCGGACGGGAGAAATAATCGACGCGCTGGATTGTGTCGCGCTTCACCTGCCCGTGAATCTCGGGATCGGCGGCGCGGTGCAATCGGGTTTCCGCTATGCTTTCGAAAATGATTTCGATTACGCCGTGCAGGTGGATGGCGACGGGCAGCATCCGGCGGAATCCATTCCCCTGCTTCTGCAGCATGCGGAGGAAAAAAAATGCGACGTGGTGATCGGCTCCCGTTTTATCGACAACAAAGGTTTCCAGTCCACGGCGATGCGCCGCGCGGGGATAAACTGGTTCAGGCGACTGAATAAATTACTGACCGGTGTAACGGTTTATGACAGTACTTCCGGTTTGCGCTTACTGAAGAAAAACGTGCTTTCCGTAGTGAGCGAATATTATCCCGACGAATACCCGGAGCCGGAAGCCATCGTGATTTACGCGCGCTACGGTTTCCGCATCGGCGAATTGCAGGTGGAAATGCGCGAAAGACAAGGCGGAGTATCGTCGATCAATTCGCTGGGCGCGGTGTATTATATGTGGAAGGTGACGCTCGGCGTGCTGTTTACGTGGATCAGGCTGCGGGGGAAAAAGTAAAGGTATGTATCCCCTCAGGACACTTTAATGCCCAATGTCAAACGCACAACGCACAATTATCAATGAATTGGTCCGATGAACATTGGTAATTGGACATTTGGCATTGAGCGTTTCTTTTCACTGTTCTGATGGGATAGACACCAAAGTAAATTTTATTCCCTTCGGGATAGTCGCCCGACTTAAATTTCGAATGGCGTCCCGATAGCTATCGGGAGCCGAAGTGTATGCGACATTGTTTTGCTTGTCAGGCCGAGCGGCAGCCGATAAGTCAGGCCGAGCGGCAGCCGATAATATTAATTCCTTGATCTTGTCAGGCCGAGCGGCAGTCGATAATAGTTAATTCCTTGATCTTGTCAGGCCGAGCGGCAGTCGAGGCCCGGACAACTTACGACAAACTATACAACTCATCCAGCTCCATCCAGCGCAGCATCTTCGTCTCGAGCAGTTTGTCAATTTCGCCGAAACGTGCGGCGGCTTTCTGCAGTTTTTCGTGATCACTTTCGGCGGATAATAATGCAGTGATTTCCGTTTTCTCTTTTTCGAGCTGCGCGATTTCTTTTTCCAGTTGCTCGTGTTCGCTTTTTTCCCTGAAGCTCAGTTTCCGTTTTGCCGGTGCGGCATCGTTTACCGGGGTTGTTTTAATTTCGGCTTCGATAGGTTTTGGGGATGTGTTCACGGCCGGGATTCGTTTTTCTTTTTCCGGCTGATGTTCGCGCCACTGCGTATAATTGCCCGGGAAGTCCTTGATGATGCCGTCGCCTTCGAAAATGAAAAGATGATCCACCAGCTTATCCATGAAATAACGGTCGTGCGAAACGATCAGCACGCAGCCCGGGAAATCGGTAAGGAAATCTTCCAGGACGCCGAGCGTAAGAATATCGAGATCGTTCGTCGGTTCATCCAGGATGAGGAAATTCGGATTCTTCATCAGCACGGTCAGCAGGAAAAGCCGCCGCCGCTCGCCGCCGCTCAGCGTGGAAACATAACTGTAATGCGTATGCGGTGCGAAAAGAAAACGCTGCAGCATCTGTGATGCGGAAAGATTTTTCCCGTCGGCCAGCGGAAACACGTCGGCGATGTCTTTGATCACTTCGATCACGCGCTTGTCTTCCTTCAACTGCATGCCCTGCTGCGCGTAGTACCCGAAAACAACCGTTTCGCCGGTCTGAATTTTTCCGCTGTCGTACGGTTCGTTGCCGAGGACGATGTTCAGCAGCGTGCTTTTTCCGATTCCGTTCGGACCTACGATGCCGATTTTTTCGCCGCGCTTGAACGTATAATCAAAACCGTCGAGGATGATTTTATCGCCGTACTTTTTCCGGATGCGGATCAGTTCGAGAATTTTTCCGCCGAGCCGCGTCATTTTTACCTGGAGCTGGAGTTCTTCCTCTTTGCGTTTTCCTTTCGCTTCTTTTTCCACGTCCTTGAACGCATCCACGCGCGATTTGGCTTTTGTTCCGCGCGCGCGCGGCATCTTGCGCACCCATTCCAGCTCGCGCCGGTACAGGTTCTTCGCTTTTTCAAGTGAGGCTTCCTGCGCGATCTCGCGTTCGGCTTTGCGCTCGATATAGTAGGTGAAATTTCCGTCGTAGTGATATAATTTCCCGTCTTCCAGTTCGATGATCGACGTGCAGACGCGGTCCAGGAAATACCGGTCGTGCGTGACCAGCAGCAGGGTCAGGTCTTTCGAGGCGAGGTAATTTTCCAGCCACTCGATCATGTCCACATCAAGATGGTTCGTCGGCTCATCCAGGATCAGGAAATCGGGCTCGGATAAAAGTACCTGCGCCAGCGCAAGCCGTTTTTTCTGTCCGCCCGAAAGCGTATTTACTTCCTGCGCAGGCTGGTGCAGCCCGAGTTTTCCGAGCATCTGCCGCACTTTCGATTCCGTGTCCCAGGCTTTCAGTTCGTCCATCCGCTCGCCGGCATTTTGCAGGCGCAGCTGCGTTTCGTCCGAGTGATCGCTTTCCGAAAGCGCAATCAGTTCTTCATATTCCCGCACGGTTTTCAGTAAAGGCGTATCGCCCGAAACGGCGATTTCGATCACGGTTTTCGTGTCATCAAAAACAGGATCCTGCATGAGTACGGCAACCGTGATGTCCTTTCGCAGCGTTACGATGCCGCTGTCCGGTTTGTCTTTTCCGCAGATGATGTTGAGCAGCGAAGTTTTGCCCGCGCCGTTTTTCGCCACCAGCGCCGTTTTGTCGCCTTTCGAAAGGCCGAAAGAAAGATCGCTGAACAAAACGCGGGCGCCGTATGACTTGCTTACTGTTTCTACTGATAGGTAATTCACGGCGCAAAGGTATGTTTTCCGCAATCTTATACGGACTATTTATCTTCCCGGTAATGGTAGCAGATCCCCGGTCCCGGGGAAGTCGGTGTTTCCGGGTTTTCCGCCGGGCCATGATTTTTTTCCATCTCCCGCTCTTCATCCCGTTTTTTCCGGTACTCGTAAATGACCTGCAGATCGAGCGGCTGTTGTTCCTCTTCGTCTTCATTTTCCCAGGCATAGCGCACACGCTGCGGACCGCGCCGGCGATAAACAACAGCGAGCATCAGGCCGGTGAGCGCCCCGAACAGGTGACCTTCCCAGGAAACGCCTTTTTCAAGCGGGAACATATACCAGACCATGCTGCCGTAAAGAAAAACCACGATGAAGGAAACCACCATCAGCGGCGGATGCCTGCGGATTATTCCGCTGAGAAAAAGAAAAGATGCAAGTCCGTAAACAATCCCGCTGGCGCCGATATGATAGGCATTGCCGTCGATAAAAGCCCACATGAGCATCCCGGCGACCAGGTGCAGGAAAACAAAAACACGGAACGTGATCTCGCGGTAAAATTTATAAAGCAGGTAGCCGAGCACAAGTAAAGGAAGCGTATTCGAAATAAGATGGCTCCAGTCGGCATGAATGAACGGCGTGGTGATAATGCCGATCAGCCCCGATTGTGTTTTCGGAAGCAATCCGTAAGGAATAAAACTTTTCTGCAGAAAACCCTGCGCCACATGAATGAGCCAGGTGAGCACGATGAACGTGAACGGCAGGAATTCACGAAAAAGCACAAGATGTTTTTTCCAGCCATTGAGCATGCCTCTTCCTTGTCAAGCTTCGTGCCGATGGGAAAAAGCTGACGAAAAGGCAGGTTTTCGTTATCTTTGTACTGACTGATGAAACGGATACTTGTTTTCTTTCTGCTCGGCCTGTTTATCTTCAACGCTGTTGGGGTTTACGGCTGGTTTTTCTTCAGTTTGCAGCAGGCCCGGCAGGAAATGACCCTGCGCATGGGTTTCCACGCACCGGTTGTTTTACGCGTCGGCCTGGCGGAAATGGCGCCGGGAAAAGGTCTTTTTGTCCGGCTGAAAAAGCACGAGATCCTTTACAAAGGTCACCGCTACGATATAGTTTCCGAAAATAAAGTCGGCGAATCGGTGTATTTCAGCGGCCATCGCGACGATAAGGAAGACGCGGTATATGCCATGCTCGACCGGCACGAATCCGGCAGCGGCAAAAACCCGATGAAAGGAAAACGAACCATTACCAAGCTACTGGAAGATTATTTCGCACAGGATATTTTCGCTGAAAACACATTTGGTGAAGAATCGTTTACCCTCGTTTACTCAACATCCCGTTTCAATACCCTGTCATCGGTTTTACCGGTGACCGCTCCGCCGCCGGAGCTCGTTTAAGTCCAAAGATTTCCTGCAAATGATTTCCGGGAGCGGTGTGTTCCGCCGTTCGCGGTACTTTCCATTTATTAATGAGCTTAAACGAAATGAAAAAAATCATAACCATTTCCATGATGGTATGTGCTGTTGTGTCAGTACATGCGCAGCAGCTGACCATCCTGGATAAATCATCGCGGGAACCGGTCGGAAATGCTGCTGTTTACAGCAAGGGCGGATCGCCGGTACTCACGAATACGAAAGGCGTGGCCGATATATCGTCGATGTCGTCGGCCGACAGCCTGTATATCAAACATCCTGCATACGGTTTGCATGTGTATGCCATGGAGGAAATAAAAAGCAAGGATTATAAACTGCTGATCGCGTACCGTTACGTGATGATCGGTGAAGTGATCGTAGCTGCCGATAAGTCCGAGCATGCCAAGGAAGACGTAGCTTACAGTGCGGAAATAATTTCCAAGCGCCAGGTGGAAGCATTGAACCCGCAAACCTCGGGCGATATGCTGATGAATACCGGTAACGTCTTCGTTCAGAAAAGCCAGATGGGCGGATCAAGCCCGGTGCTGCGCGGTTTCGAAGCGAACAAAGTGCTGATCGTGGTGGATGGCGTGCGCATGAACAATGCGATTTACCGTGCCGGCCACCTGCAGAACGTGATCACGCTCGATCCGAATATGCTTGACCGGACGGAAGTTATTTTCGGTCCGTCTTCGGTGATCTACGGAAGCGATGCGCTCGGCGGTGTGATGCATTTCTACACACGCAAGCCTGTTGTCCGCAGCGACGAGAAAACGGAAGTTTCCGGCAATGCTTTTGTGCGCACCAGTCATGCCAGCAACGAAAAAACAGGCCACGTCGATTTCAATATCGGCCTGAAAAAACTGGCTTTCCTGACCAGCGTTACTTTCAGCGATTTCGGCGATCTCCGTGCAGGAAACCTGCGTAATCCGTACGATACGGCTTTCGGTAAACGCTATTTCTATGTTACGCAGGTGAACGGCGTGGATACGATGATGCGCAACGAAGACTGGAACGTGCAGAAGTACACCGGGTATTCGCAGATGGATCTGAATGAAAAAATTCTTTTTCGCCAGGGCGATAAAATCATTCACCTGCTCAACCTGCAGTATTCCAACTCATCGAACGTTCCCCGTTACGATCGTCTTACCGATATGAGCGGCGGAAACCTGCGTTTCGCAGAATGGAATTATGGTCCGCAGAAACGCCTCTTCGGTTCCTATACGCTCAGCCTGAATACCCCAGAAGGCAAGGCTTTCAGCCATGGAACCGTGATCCTGGCCTGGCAGGATATCGATGAGGAACGCATCACGCGCCGTTTCAAAAACAATAACCGCACCAGCCAGTTCGAAGAAGTTTCCGTCATTTCGGTAAACGCCGATTTCCTTAAAAAAATCGGGGAGAAACAACAGCTGAACTATGGCCTGGAAGCAGTAACCAACGATGTACAGTCGAAAGCGATGACTACGGATATTACTACCGGAACGGTCACCGATGCGGCCGAACGTTATCCCGACGGCGGAAGTAAAATGAATTCCGGCGCAGTCTATGTCGCTCATCAAATCAAGTTCAGCGACAAGGTCATCCTGTCGGAAGGTTTGCGCTACAGCCTGGTAACACTCGAATCGAACTGGGTTGACACGGCATTCTTCCCGTTCCCGTTCACTTCGGCCAAAATGAACAACGGCGCCGTCAGTGGAAATGTCGCGCTGGTACTGATGCCCTGCAAAGGCTGGCGTTTCAACCTGCTCGCCTCTACAGGTTTCCGCGCGCCCAACGTGGACGACATGGGTAAATTCTTCGACTCGAGCCCGGGCAATGTAGTCGTGCCCAATCCCGGCCTGAAACCCGAATATGCCTGGAACGGCGAAATCGGTGTTACGAAAACGATCAACGAAATGGCGCGCATGGAAGTGTCGTACTTCTACACGGTGCTCACCAATGCCATCGTGATAAAGGATTTTACATTCAATGGATCGGATTCCGTCCTGTACGACGGTTCGATGAGCCGGGTGCAGGCTGCGCAGAATGTAAACACGGCCTGGATACAAGGCATCGCCGGTGCATTCACTGCCGACTTTAACGAACATTTCTCCATGCGCAGCACGGTGAACTGGACGTACGGCCGCTACGAAGATTTGGACAACGATACGATCGTTCCGATGGATCATATTCCGCCGATGTTCGGCCGCACCGGCCTGGTGTACAAAACGAAGAACTTCGAAATGGAAGGCTATACGCTGTACAACGGCTGGAAGCGATTGAAAGATTACAGTCCGAGCGGGGAAGACAACCAGCAATATGCAACGGTTGCCGGCACGCCCGCCTGGTACACGCTGAATGCACGCGCGGCATACCAGTTCGGTAAATTTGTGCGTCTCAGCGTAGCGCTCGAGAATATCACCGACCTGCATTACCGTCATTTTGCTTCGGGCGTAAGTTCTCCCGGCCGCAATCTGGTGGTAAGCCTGCGTACGAAATTCTGATCGTTTGATCTTCGAAAACAAAAAGAGAGACCGTATTTCGCGGTCTTTCTTTTTGTTCATCCGGGCGTAACATCCGGGTAATACGCTCTCCGTAATCTTGTAAAACCAAAAATTGCAATATGATCACAGGAATAACAACAGGAGGCGGAGAACTGGCCCGCGTATTTTTAAAGAACGGGGAACAGCGTATGGGTATCCTGCTCAACGATACGGAAAATCCGGACAGCTTTGATAACGGCGTGCACCTGCTTGCGCATGACCAGGTCGGTGCTTACCTTTCAAATCCCGACCAGCAGCTGGTTGATGTATATCCCTCCGAGCAGGTAGATGCTATTGACATTTATATGAAATAAGCAGTTTAAGTCCCCGCGGTTCATAATCCCCCGAAAAAAATCCCCCCCGGTTTTACAATTCCGTAAAACTGTTTCATCTTTACTTTCGTAAGTAATAGTGAATCCAGGGGGATTTTATGGCCATACTCGTTTTTTTCCTGTCGCATTGGTTCCTGTCTTTGTTCTGCCAGACTTTTTTTCTCCATCGCTATGCTTCGCATAAGATGTTTACGATGAGCAAGGGCTGGGAGCATTTTTTCTACTTCCTCACTTTCTTTTTCCAGGGCTCTTCTTTCCTGAATCCCCGCGGCTATGCCATCATGCACCGCATGCACCATGCTTACAGCGATACGGAAAAGGACCCGCATTCCCCGCATTTCATCAAGGATGTCTGGGGACTGATGATGAAAACCAAACGCATTTACCAGGATTTTGTCCGTTATAAGACGCAGCCCGAACCGGAATTCCGCGGCCATTACCCGACCTGGAAATGGGTCGACCGGGTCAGCGATATGTGGACGGTGCGGATTGCGTTCGGCGTACTTTATTTTCTCTTCTACTGGTATTTTGCGACGGCGTGGTGGCAGTTTTTACTCCTGCCGGTTCATTTCCTGATCGGGCCGATACAGGGCGCTATCGTAAACTGGTGCGGGCATAAATACGGGTATTCCAATTTCGATAACGATGATCATTCCAAAAATTCGCTTCCGCTGGACATGCTGCTGATGGGTGAACTGATGCAGAACAATCATCACAAAAGTCCCAACAACGCGAATTTTGCCAAACGGTGGTTCGAACTCGATCCTACCTGGCCGCTAATCCGGCTGATGCATGCCCTGCATATTATAAAGCTCAGAAAAACATAATTCATTTATGGATACCGGTTTACTGCTGAAGATCATTTTAATCTGTACTGCCGCCTGCTCCGCGGTGATGATGCTCGTATGGCTCTGGGCGTGGAAAATTAAAAACGCCGGCGTGGTCGATATTTTCTGGGCCTTTAATTTTGCCCTGGTCGCAGGCCTGGTGTACTGGCTGGCCGACGGCTACGAACCGCGCAAAACGGTGGTTTGCCTGCTGGCCGGTTTGTGGAGCATGCGCCTCGGCATTTACCTGCTCATCCGCGTCGGGTCGCACCTCAAAGAAGAAGAAGGCCGTTACAAACAGCTCCGCCGCGAATGGGTTCCGAATCCTGACTTTAAGTTTTTCATTTTCTTCCAGGCCCAGGCGCTTTCCTGTGTTTTCCTCGCGGCGCCTTTTTTTCTCGTTGCCATGAATAAAGCGCCGCAGATGACGATACTGGAATACATCGGCGCAGGCATGTGGTTCATCTCCATACTCGGCGAAGGAGTATCCGACTGGCAACTGAAGTATTTCAAAAGTAAACCAGAGAACAAAGGAAAAGTATGTCAGTACGGTCTTTGGAATTATTCGCGGCACCCGAATTATTTTTTCCAGCTGATGATCTGGATTTCCGTGCTCATCTTTTCCCTGTCGAGTCCTTACGGATGGATTGCCGTGATCTGTCCGCTCACCATCGGTTACCTCATCTTTAAAGTAACCGGCATTCCCATGACCGAAGAACAGGCCGTTCGTTCCAAAGGCGATGCCTACCGCGAATACCAGCGCACCACCAGCGCATTCGTTCCCTGGTCCAGGAAAAAATAACCGCTGCCTGTGAACATCGATTCCTTACTCGAGAAGGGCCGCCTGCCCGATTTTCTTATACGCGCCGGGATACGGAGGTTGCTGCGGCAGCGGTTGCGCGAAGAAGCGAAAAATTACGCCCGGCCCGGGTATGAGGAAAAACTGTTCGGCGCCTTCGGGAAAAGTCCGCTGGCCGTGAACACAGCCGAAGCCAATGAACAGCACTACGAAGTCCCGACGGAGTTTTATAAATACTGCCTCGGTACGCACCTGAAGTACAGCGGCTGTTTCTGGAAACCCGGTGTGCATAGGCTGGATGAAGCGGAGCGCGATATGCTCGGTATGGTTTGCGAACGCGCGCAGCTGGACAACGGGCAGGACGTGCTCGAACTCGGCTGCGGCTGGGGTTCGCTCTCGCTGTTCATGTCGGCGAAATTTCCCGGCAGCAGGTTCACTGTCGTTTCCAATTCGCGGACGCAGAAAGAATATATCGATGCGCAGGCCGTGAGCCGCGGAATCAAAAACCTGGAAGTGATCACGTCGGATATAAACGTTTTTGATACGGAGAAAAAATTCGACCGCGCCGTGAGTGTCGAAATGTTCGAACATATGCGCAATCACGGCCTGTTGCTCGAACGTATCGCGGGCTGGCTGAAGGAGGACGGGAAACTGTTCGTGCATATTTTCGTACACAAAACGTACACGTACCTTTTTGAAGCGAAGGATGAAAGCGACTGGATGTCGCGCTACTTTTTTACCGGCGGCATGATGCCCGGCGATCGTTACCTCTATGCCTGGAATAAACACCTGCAGGTAAAGTCGCATTGGCCGGTAAACGGCGTGCATTACGCGAAAACCGCCGAAGCCTGGCTGCAGAATATGGATGCGCATAAAAAAGAAATCATACCGCTGTTCGAAAATACCTACGGCAAATCACAGGCCCGGAAATGGTGGAACTACTGGCGCGTATTCTACATGGCCTGCGCGGAACTGTGGGGATACAAAAAAGGAGAAGAGTGGTTTGTGAGTCATTATTTACTTGAAAAGAAATAAATACAGGCCAGCGAATTTTAGCGCCTTCGCGGTGAAAAAAATGCAAAAACTCGCCATCATAGGAACCGGGATCGCCGGAATGGCCTGCGGGTATTTCCTGCGGAAAGAATATGATCTGACTGTTTACGAACAGAACGATTATATCGGCGGGCATACGAATACGATCACGGCTGATGAAGACGGAACCGAAGTAGCGGCGGATTCGGGTTTTATGGTTTATAACCAGGTTACGTATCCGCTGCTCACCAAACTTTTTGCAGAACTCGATGCGCCCACCATGCCCACCAGCATGTCCTTCAGCGTGCAGCATGTGCCTGCCGGGCTGGAGTATTGCGGTTCAGGATTGAACGGTTTGTTCGCACAGCGGAAAAATATATTCAGCCCGCGTTTTATCCGCATGCTCATGCAGATCAGCCGGTTCAATAAAGAAAGTATCCGCATCCTCGGTAAAAAAGAATACGAAAATCAGACCGTCGAAGATTTCTGCAAAGAGCATGAACTGGGAAATGATTTCCTGTACAAGTATCTCATCCCGATGAGTTCCGCCGTTTGGAGCACACCGATGGATCTCATGCTTCGTTTCCCGGCACAAACGCTGGTCCGTTTTTTTTACAACCACGGTTTCCTCGGCCTCAACACGCAGCACCAGTGGTACACGCTTCGCGGAGGCAGCAGGATGTACCGGGAAAAGATCATCGCACCTTTCCGTGACCGTATCCGCGTGAACTGCGGTGTGCTTGCCGTTACGCGTGCCGGGGAAAAAGTACGTGTAAAATCTGCCGACGGCCAGGAAGCGGAATTCGACAAAGTGATCATGGCCGGGCATGGCGATGAAGCATACAAAATTATGCAGGAAAAAACCGCCGGTGAAGAACGTTTGCTTTCGAAATTCAAATACCAGGAAAATTCCGCGATCCTGCATACCGATGAAAGCGCCATGCCGCGGCTCAAAAGCGTGTGGTCCTCGTGGAATTACCGGATTGAAGAAAAAAACGGGAACATGCAGCCCGCTACCATTTACTGGATGAACAGCCTGCAGCAGGTATCGAAGAAGAAAAATTATTTCGTTACCATCAACGATACCGGTCGCATCGATCCGAAAAAAATCATCTGGCAGCGCATGTACGAACACCCGCTTTTCGATGTCCCGGCCATGCTTGCGCAACGCGAACTGCCTGCGCTCAACGAAAACGGGCCGGTACATTATTGCGGAAGTTATTTCCGGTACGGGTTCCATGAAGATGCGCTGCTTTCCGCGGTGAATCTCTGTGAACACCTGCTCAAACGAAAAGTTCTGTAACTTCTCCGCATGGAACCTGCGATGAACAGCGCGCTTTACAGGGCATTAGTAATGCACAACCGGCTCGAGCCGAAGAAGCATCGCTTTCATTATAACGTATTCATGTTCTGGCTCGACCTGGATGAACTGGAAAAGGTGGGCCGGAAAATTGCGCTGGTGGGCATCAACCGGTTCAACGTATTCAGCTGGAGAGATAAAGATCATGTACAGTTCCCCGCGAAAAATCCGGATACGAAAAAAAGCACGCGGCAGCATCTCGAAGATTTCCTGGAACAAAACGGGCATAAGGCAAAACCGGCATCCATCATGCTGCTCACCAATCTCCGCACCTGGGGGTACCAGTTCAATCCCGTTTCATTTTATTTCTGTTTCGATGAACAGCGGAAAGTGATCTGCGCCGTGGCCGAAGTCGGCAATACGTTCCGCGAAATGAAACTGTATTACCTCGGTCCCGATCGTTTTGACGGAACGACATTCCGCCTGCGGATTCCCAAATACTTTTACGTTTCACCGTTTATCGCGCACGATGCCGAATTTGATTTCCAGCTGGATGTTCCCGGTGAAAAACTGGATATCCGCATCGACGATTACCAGCACGATCGCCGCTTTTTTATCAGTACGCTTACCGGGAAACGGAAGGCGCTGACCAACGGCAATGTGCTGCTCTGCGCGCTGCGTTTTCCGTTGATCACGATCAAGATCATCGCGCTCATTCACTGGAATGCGATGCTGCTCTGGTTCAAGAAAATTCCGTTTTACCGGAAAGGAGATCATAAAGACCTGCAACGTGACGTGCTGAAACCGTATGATGATAAAACCGGTTGAATCGCAGGTTCGTATATTGTTTTATCTTCATAGCATGAAACGACTGTTACCATTGCTTCTGCTCGCCACGCTCAGTTCCTGTTTTCACAAGGACGTGATGAACGATGTGGCTGACGACGTAAAATATGCGACCGTTTATTCCGGCAAAGAAGGAAAAATAGCCATCACATTCGAAGAAATTTTCCAGGCGACATCCAAGAAATCCGGCGGCGGTTTTACATCGATCAGCGGGTATGCGGAATATCGCCTGACATCGTATAATATTGAAAACGGGAACGTGATGGCCCGCGTGGAACTGGGCGAGGGCCGCGATAAAAACGAAACGGCGATTCTCGGAACGACAGAAGGCAAGCTCTGGATGTTTAGTTTTTCCGAAGAGCTCGGCCTGCATTACCGCAATCCCGGCACGCTCGACGTGCTGGCCACGCAGAAACAATTGATGGAAAAGCCCGGGATGAAAGGACTCGCACTTTCCAAACCCGAATGGACCCGGATCAGCAGTTTTTACGGTTTTGACCCGGTCAGCGGGCGTATCATGTTCACCGATCAGCAGGGTTTCAAATACTACCTGGATCCGAATACGTTCGCCGTGGAAAAAACGGAAGCGGAAATCAAAGATCATAATTGGAGCAGATCAGTAACGAGCAACAACGGCGATCTCGGCTACGAAAAAAACGTAAGCATGAAAGGCGATCCGCGTAAAACGCTGGAATATGAAAACTCCAAAAGGAGCCAGCCGCATTCGTTTCTTTTTGCAAAACTGGTGCTGGATGAAAACCCGTTCCGCGGATCTGCAGAAATAAAACCGCTGTACGACAGTCTTGCCCGGCGGATCGATTCGCTGGATAAAAGAATGAAAGAACTCGCTGCGGCCGATCCTCAGATCGCGGATGAACGGCTGCATTATTTCCAGTTGCCCGATAAACTCCGCGAAATGAAACGCGAGTGGGAGGAGATCAACCGTTCGATCGGTAACGAGAAGTACCAGTTGCAGCGCTGGGAGAAAGACGGCGATTACCACCGCTCGTACCTGCTTGCGGACGAGAAGAACAGTTTGCTCGTTTGGAGTGCAAGCAGCGTGGGCGATACCTGCCGCGCCCTGGTTTCGAAAATGAAACTGAATCCCGATTCGTCTTTCGCACAGGCCTGGCAGATCAAGCTCGATGAGTTTTATTACGACCCTTCCAAAGCGGATAATGCCGGTGCGTTCGAAACTGTTTTTTCCGACGGCAACCCGGAGTTCGATTATCAATGGTTCAGGTGCCTCGACAATAAACTCGTGTTTATTTCCCAGTTACGGATGGCCTGCATCGATATGAAAACGGGTAAACTGTTATGGAGTCACCAACTGTAAAACAATGGCTGCAACGCTCGCAATTTCACGCTCACTGAGTTTTTATGAAAATGCCGTTTTCGGATTGTTGTCGAAAATGGACAAGGGACGTTTGCATGTTACGCTGCACACCGGTGAATCGGTTACGCTGGGCGACGGCGCAGGAAATGTGGAAGCGGATATTAAAATCAATTCGCCCGGTTTTTTTAAACGCTGCGTGCTTTACGGCGATATCGGTTTCGGGGAAGCGTACGTGGACGGCGACTGGGACACCGGCAGCATCACGGACGTGATCAAATGGTTCCTGCTGAATATCGACAACGCTCCCGTTTCGGGCGGTGCGACGCAGGCCACGCTCAACCTGCTTAAATTTTTCAACCGCCTGCAGCACTGGGGAAGAGCGAATAACCTGGACGGCTCCCGGAAAAATATCAGTGACCATTACGATCTTAACAATGATTTTTTTTCGCTCTGGCTCGATCCGTCGATGACCTATTCCAGCGCGTATTTCGAGCAGGACACGATGACGCTCGAAGAAGCGCAGCGGGCGAAATACCGGCGTCTGTGCAAACAGATGCACCTGCGTCCCGGTCTCGAAGTACTCGAAATCGGCAGCGGCTGGGGCGCCAACGCGATGTACATGGCTTCGGAATTCGGATGTAATGTCACGAGCATTACCATTTCGGAAGAGCAGTGCAAACTGGCGACGGAACGTGTGAGAGCCGCAGGGCTGGAAGGACAGGTGAAAATCATGCTCGAAGATTACCGGAAAATAAAAGGACAATTCGACCGGGTCGTATCCGTGGAAATGCTCGAAGCCGTCGGCGATGAATTTCTCGACATCTATTTCCAGAAATGCACCGACCTGCTCAGGCGTGACGGTTTCCTCGCCCTGCAGGTGATCACTTCACCCGATTCGCGGTACGACAGTTTGCGCAAAGGCGTGGACTGGATTCAGAAACATATTTTTCCCGGGTCATTGCTGCCTTCGGTGGGCCGCATCAACGAAGCGGTCAATCGCGCCGGTGATCTCTCGCTGATCGACCTGAAAGATATGGGCCGTGATTATGCGCGCACGCTGGCTGCCTGGCGGACGAATTTCAACGGGCAATCGGCGGAAATTTCCAAACTGGGATTCGACGAACGTTTCCTGCGCAAATGGAACTATTATCTATGTTACTGCGAAGCGGCGTTCAGCATGCGGAATATCAACGTGATGCAATTGCTGTACTCGCGCCCGAATAATCCGAACTGGTGAACCAATTGGATTTCCGATTGCGGATTTCCGATTTGAGTACCCGTTAGCGTCTTTACGTCTTCGCGGTAAAGTCCGGATTACAATCTTCACCGCTAAGGCGTAAAGACGCTAAAGTTTAAATCCTCAATCGACAATCGCAAATAGGAGTAAAGACTATTATTTAAACTATCCTGTTATGCCCGGCATGTCGCGTTTGTACACCATTGTCGCCCGGTATTTCAAAATTCCGAATGCCGAGGCCGAAAAAATTATCGGCGCAGGACGTGTACTCGTCAATGGGCGGAAAGTTCCGCCGTCTGAAAAACTGGAATACTGGGATGAAGTAAGTTGCGACGGGAAAATTATCCGCCCGGGCGTGAACTTTACATACATCAAATATTACAAACCGGCAGGAATTGAAAGTACGACAGGACAGCATATCGCCGGAAATCTCCGTTCGGTGGTCAGCCATCCCGCGCCCTGGCAACCGGCAGGAAGACTCGATAAAGAATCCGAAGGACTGATGCTGCTCACCGACGACGGCCGGATTGCGCGCGCAGTGTCGGACAGCAGGACGCACCGGGAAAAGGAATATGTTGTTACAGTTGATCGTTCTTTTGACGACGATTTTTTAAAACAGATGTCTGCCGGCGTGACCATCATGGGAAAAAAAACGCGGCCGGTGATCATCGCGCGTGAAAACGAATCGCCCGATACGTTTCGCATCATACTCACGCAGGGACTGAACAGGCAGATCAGGCGGATGTGTTACAAACTCGGGTACAATGTCGTCCGGCTTACGCGGCTGCGTATTGCACATATAACAACCGCCGGGCTTCATCCCGGAGAGTGGAAGGAACTTGCAGAAGAAGAACGGGACGTGTTGCTGCGGATGATCAAGTAGTTCACCGCGCCGAGGCAATAGCCTGCAAACTTTCTTTGTAATCCTTAACCCGTATTCCCAGTTTCGTAAGACTTGCCTTCGAATCCACGGCCTGCATGGTTTTCAGCCCGCGCAGGTTATCGCTGTTCACCGGGAGTTCCATGCCGAAAATACCGGCAGTCCGCAAAACAAAACTCATGAACCAGTACGGAATGTATTTGAACTGCGGTTTACCGTTCAGTACGCGGCAGAGTTCTTCGTAGAATTCCCGGTAAGGAACAGGTTCCGGTTCAGCGATCGTGAAAACGCCTTTCGCTTTTGTTTCGATGATTTTTTCTATCGCGGCTACGAGATCGTCGATGTGTACGGTTTGCAGCGGCTGTTTTCCTCCGCCGATCAGCGGGATGCGGCCGCGTTTTTCAATATGCGCGCGCATTTTTCCGAAAAGCCCGCCGGGGCCGAGCACGAGTCCCGGTCGCACAACCACGTCCTGCGCGCCTGAAAAAATTTCTTCGACGGCGAATTTCTGTTTGCCGTATTCGGAAACCGCTTCTTTTTTCGCCGCGAGGCTCGAAATAAAAACAGTCTGCGCGACCTGCTGCCGCAGGGCCGATTCGTGAAGCTGCCGCGCCGCCTTCGTATTAATCGTGAAAGCATCGACGCCTTTTTCCGCCTTAACGTATGCTGCGTGAATGAATACATCGATGCCTTTGAACGTGTCGCTGTCGAGCCGTGGGGAATGCAGGTCGAAATGCTGGTAAATAACACCGGGTATTTTTTCCGCCGGGTCTTTCCGCACCAGTGCGACGATCTTCCAGCCCTGCCCGAGAAAATGATGCAGCAAAGCCTGCCCGATGAATCCGGTCGCTCCCGTGATCAGCATGGTTTTGTTCACGCTCATTTTTTTAGCAGTTTTTCTGCAACAAGATGCGCGTTGGCCATCAGCGAAAGTGTCAAGCCTTTGGCGGGAAGAAAACGAAATCCCGATCCGTCGGCGATAAAAACATTTTCCGTTCCGTTCAGTCTTCCCGAAGGATGAATGGAAAACGGTTTCCCGTTATCGTCGAAAGGCAGTGTGCCCGCATAATGAATGCTGGAGCCGTGCCCGGGCGAGACGCGTTTCAGCGCCCAGGCGCCAAGTTTGCGCATGGCTTTGGCGTACAGTTTTTCGCGCGCGGTGATTTTTGCCGATTCGGTTTCGTTCAGTTTATAAACCGTACGCAAAAGATCGCCGGTAGGAGAGGAGGAATCCGCTTCCAGGTGAAGAAATTTTTCCCCGCCCGCGGATTCCGGGTGATGAATACCCATGATGACGATTCCCGGCAAAAGATAATTCATCAGCATCCGCGCATCGCGGAAACCGAGCGGTACTTCTTTCAGCAGGCGGAACATAAGCAGCGAACGGTAATTGTAAAGCGAAGCCATGGCCACATCGGTTTGTGTTCCGTCGGCATCGTGGAAAAGCGAAAGCTGCGCCATGCCCGTCAGCGCGTCCGGCAGCGATTTCCCGGTTTCGGAAAGCACGAGGCAGGGCGTGTAATTGTACGGGTTGCAGAGGAGCGGAAGCCGATGATTGTTTTCGTCCATCGACCGTAAAACGATACGCGCCGTGCTGAGTACGCCGGGCGAGAGGACCAGTTTCCGGCAATGAAAAGTTTCTTTTTCCTGCGTATCGAGGTTGAGCGATTCTACGCGCACGCTGCCGTTTTCTTCGTGGAAAGCAGTGACCAGTGTACTGCCGCGGTACATGAAATTATTTTTTTTCTGTAATTCATCCACCGTAATCCAGGCGCGCCATGCCGACAAACCTTTGTCATCGTAAAATTCCATGTCGCGGTAATCGAGCGGCTTGCGGTGATCTTTTTCCTGTGTGAGCAGGGCAAGCGCGGGGCGGCCGAGATGGAAACCGTTTTTTTTCAGCGCTGTTTTTTTGGCGGCGTAACGGCTGTAAATTTTTTCCGCCGTGGGATGCAGGCGCGGCGCGGGCTGAATACCTTCCAGGTGAGCGAATGTAAACGCCTGCGCGTCGTCGCTGCTGCCCGATATGCCGATGCGGTCGGAAACAAGCTGGTATGCCGACTGCATTTCAGCAACGGGAAGCCCGGCCTTTTTCAATTCGTTTTCCGAAAAAACACAGCAGCCCAATCCCCAGCCTGCGCCCAGCCCGCCGTAGCCGAGACTTTCCATCGGGAAAAACGTATCGGAACGGTGACGCAGGAAATGGTCCGCCGCTTCGATCATAAACCGCCGCGCAGGAGTAAGCTGTTCGCCCGTGCTGACTTTACCGGCGGGAATACTTTCGAACTTGTCGCCGAGCAGGTAGCGGTGCTGGTCCTGTTCTTCGCGACGGATCGCAGGAAAATTTTTGGAAGGTGTGATGGATTGATACACGCCGCCGCGTTTTCCGCCGTCGAGCATCAGCACGCGCGCGCCGCTTTCCACCAGCGTTTGTGCCGCCATGGCGCCCGTGCAACCGGATCCGACAACGATGAAGTCGTGCAATTCCATCAGATAAAAACTAAGAGCATTTTTCCTGCGAGCAGGCGAAAAGCGGCCCCGCAAAGCCGGAAACCCATGAGAATCCGGTAACCGGCAGCCCGCTGCTGCGGCAAAAATAAATTCGCGTAAGCCGGTTGTGTTTCCAGGATAGCGGTCATCACGAGCATTTTTTCGCGAAGCGCGGAAGGTCTTTTTGAAAATGCCAGCGCGCCGTCGATCATCGCCAGGCATCCGGAATTTTGGAGCGCAAAACGGATTATTTTTTCATCGCGCATAGTACAATTGACCGGGCGGATCTGCATGGCCGAAACATAAAGCTGTACCGACTGTGCGTTTGGTTCGTCGCGCAACAGGTAGCGTCCGAAAACCGCGGCTTCTTTTTCAAACGGGGAAGAACTCATTTGTTTTCTTTCGCTTTCCTGCTTTCCTCCGCACGAAGCAGGGCGATCTGCTGCGCAAGAATTTTATTCTGTTCCTGCAGTTTCGAAACCACGATGGACAGGTGAAGCAGGTAGATCAGTATGGCAAAAACGGCGCCGATGAAAAGCAGGTTGGGCGGATCGTAAATGCCGAGCAGTTTGGCAAAATAATCGAGACCTTTCCGCCAGAAGGAAAGCACGATGAGTACCGCAGAGCAAATGATCCAGATGATGGCGTATTCTTCGCGCAGCTTTCCGCGCAGGATGAGCCAGGCGATGATGCCGAGAAAAATGACACTTCCGGCAATGGCGAGTATCTGTACGTTATCCATGCTTCAAAGTATTGCTTTCGAAGATAGGAGAAAATGCCCTTTGCAGCGAAACGGTAAAATGACGACTGCGAAACGGAAAAAGTTTAGCTGTCAAAAAGACTCCGGCTTGCTTCCCGGCTGAACCGTCACCAGCCGGATTTGAGCCAAAAATCATACGGATGCCTCCCGCTGGAACTGCCGGGAATGTTGATTTTGTTCCAAAAATCACCTTTGCAGGTATTAAAAAGCCCCGGATTGTTCATATTAATTACCTGGGAATCATTATTTTAAATGAGTAATTAACAAAAACCGGTTAGCAAGTGACCTTTGCCCGTAAAAGAGCGCCGGGGGAGTCTCCCTAATTTTGCCTGTATAATTCTGGAAAAACTGCTAAAATCTTTAGGTCACTATGAAAAAGCTACTGACGATTCTTTTTGCGCTCGTAATGACGGTTTCCGTTTTTGCGCAGAAGCGCGAGTACACGGTTATGAATCTTTCGCCCGATGCCGGCGTGCTCAAAGTGGAGTATAACGTAACGCTCTCCCTGATTATTGAAAACGAAGCCGGGATGCGTATTTCGCTTTACAGCGACAATATTGCGATCACTCCCGGGGCAAAACATACATTCAACATTACACCGCCTTACGGTTTCCGCGTGGTGAGCGGAACGGAAGCTTTCCGCGTTACAAGCGGAAGCTGCGATGTGATGAGCTTTACCAATGAATCGCTTACTGTAAAAGGAAATGCAGCGGCCTGCCAGGGTGTTTATAATGTGACGGTCTGGAAGGTACTCGGCAACGACAATTTCAGTATTTCAGCCGGGCTGATGCACGGCGCCGCACGTTGAATTCTTTCCTGTGGTTTATAGAATCGGAAAGCCGCTCCTGAACCCGGGAGCGGTTTTTTTTAGGTATGTATCTCCTTGGGACATTTTAACGCTCATTTAATGATCAATGCCAAACGCTCAATTAACAACTTTCATCGGAGGAGTTTCTTGATAATTGATCTCCCGATAGCTATCGGGAGTGCGTTTGACATTGTGCGTTTCATTTCTCTGTTCCGACGGGATTTTATGGCTTCGGCTTCAACTGGTTCAGGATATCATGCATCATTTCCACCTGCTGTTTCTGGATTTCGATCAGTTGCTGCTGCTGGTGCATGATGAGGTGATCGATTTTTTCGTGGAGCATCCGGATTTCCAGTTCCGATTTCAGGTTGATCATAAAATCTTTTTTCGCCCGTTCGCGGTCTTTTTCTTCCTGCCGGTTCTGGCTCATCATGATCACCGGTGCCTGGAGTGCGGCGATGCAGGAAAGAATCAGGTTGAGCAGGATGAACGGGAAAGGATCGAAACCGGCATTGGAAAACCAGAAAACATTCAGGCAGATCCAGGCCAGCAGGAATACGCCGAAAGAAATGATGAATTTCCAGCTTCCGCCGAACATGGCTACTTTATCCGCAATCCGCTGCCCGGTTGTCAGGGGAACACGATCTTCGCCCTCCAGCCGCGATGAAATCGTTTCCTGGTCTTTGAGTGAACTGACTACATTTTTTTCCAGTTCGGTTAGCTCCCTGATCTCACTCAGGAGGAAATCGGAGATGTATTTTTCACGATAATAATTGAGCTCGGTAAGTGAAATACATTTATCGTGATCAAAGTCCGGGAAATTTTTCCGGATGAGCTCCAGCAACGGCATGCGGATGGAATGGCCCGATACCCGTTCCGCTTCAGGAAATTCTTTCCGGGAAATATCGCTGACGAAAGTTTTCATGCCGCCAATTTAGAGCAGCTTGCCGGGAAAAAAACTGACGAAAAGCAGTAGTGTTTAAATGGAGAACCCGGCCCTGTTAAAATTTCGACAACAGTTCATCTTCTTCGTCCGGCTTATCAAATGCATCGGCTTCCGTTAAATGACCGTCCTGGTCGCTCACGCGGGTCAGTTTTTTTCCCTGCCGGAATACCAGCTGGAGGCCGTGTTCCTGTTCCCATGCGCAGTTGCAGGCAATCTGGATATAAATATCCTTGTCCATCGAGGAGCGCCGCTGCACGTAAATTTCCTCCGGGTAAACAAAGTTCCAGATCTCGTTATCGTTTTTGATATCCCGCAGGGCTTTGTCCGCTTCATCGTCGCCGGCATCATCAAGAACATTCATGCAATTGCGGTAAACCAGGGAAGAAATTTCCATCCGGCAGGCGCTGGTTTTATCCAGGAAATTACGCAGGGCCGTATCCGCTTCGTCAAGAAATTGCTGATCGACACCGGGTTCCAGGTCGACAAATGTTACGGGGAGCTTTTTGTTATCGAACAGGGGAACGGTAATGATTTTACCCATCCACCAGTCGGCAAATTCCGGGTTCTGCTCCAGTTCTCCAATGACTTTCGAATAAATTTTGTTTGGCATGCTTTCTTTATCGGTTATTCTTCCATTTCAATAAATGGACTCTGAGGGGAGAAGGTATGAATTTTAAAGGGAAGATTAACGTTGTTTTTCCTGCATGTAAATCAAAATCCGTTTAACCGGCTCATTGATGATTGCTTTTCAATCTGCCGAAAAGCTGTCAGCCGGCGCTGTGTTAAGTTTATATGAACTCATACTTTATGGCGATGTTGTGCAGCTCCGAAGATTTTTTTTGCTATTTTAGATTGATTCAAATGATTTCCGGCAGCATCTCTCTTCCTTCGCCGGGACAACAGGTGTGTTTGATTTATTTCATTCCGAAAACAGTACACCATGAAAAAAGCTATTCTTTTTATCGCCACCGCAGCCTTTGCATTCAATTCGTGCAAAAAAGACGAAGCGCCGGAAATCACGAACGTTTCCACCGAACGCAAGTCACTGCTGATTGACTTTACGGCAACCTGGTGCTGTCCCTGCGGCAGTTCGCTGGGCATATACCACGACGTGCTGCACAAGTACCCGAACAAAGTAATTACGTTCGCGCTGCACGCAAGCAACGATCCTTTCTACAACCAGGACGCTTACTGGCACTGGGCGAATATTTACGACGTGCAGGGAATTCCCTCGTACGTTTGCGATAACCAGAAAGTGCTCTGGGGGTACGTGATGCCCGACCTGCATCTCGATACGACTCATTTCCATGAGATCATTCACACTACAACGGCGCAGAACCCGCCGGTATGCGGAATCGGTATCGCGAAAACCATCAGCGGTTCAACGATGACGATCAAAACCAAAACGGTTTTTTTCGGAGAGACGTCCGGCAATTTCAACCTGGGCGTTTATGTTGTGGAAGATGGGCTGGTTTACACGCAGAACTGCAGCGACGACAGCACGCATAACAGCGTTTTCCGCGAATGCGTGACCGACGCCGACGGAGCAGGAATACTGCTGAGCAGCGGCGCCGTGAGCAAAGGAAAAACCTTCGACAAGACGTTTACTTATAATATTCCGTCGGGCTACGTGGCGAACAACCTGCACGTGATCGCGGTGATTTATAAGATGGGCAGCGATCCCAAGCCGCTCGAGATCCTCAACGTGAACAGGAACTGAACGGATGTCCTTCCTGAAAAAAACGGCCGGACTGGTATTGCTTGCACTGCTGGTGCAGGGAATTTTCTGCGAAGCGGCTGCCGGTTTTTACCCGAAGAAAAGGCGCAAGGCCGCGTTCAACCAGGGGCAGTCCGATGTTCAGCTCGGTATCGGTTTTCCTTCGCTCATCAAACCCGAAACCGATACGCTGCAGATTTTCGGCGCCGTGGAACGCAAAATTTTTCCGCCCATCCAGGCGCGCTACGAATACGGCGTAACGGATAATATCGGTATCGGCGCTTTGATGGGTGTCGCGTTTTCAACCGTTACGATTACCGACAATACCGATCCCGATAATGTAAACGGATTCAAGTACACGTATTATATCGCCGGCGCGCGTTTTGCCTGGCACCAGCCCGTGAAAGTGGACAAACTTGATTTTTACGGAGTCGCTTTTGCAGGGGCGAGTTTCACCAGCGTTGCTCCTTTCGGTCCGAGCAACCCGCTCGATCCGTACAAAAAAACATTCGCCTGGTCGGTGCATGCCGGGGCCAGCTATTATTTCCTCGGCACGTTCGGCGCTTTCCTCGAAGTGGGTTACGGTGTGGCGATCGCAAACGGCGGACTGACGCTGAAATTCTGAACAGGTAATAAACGCTTTTCCGCCTTTCATCGCTTCCTTTGGCGGGCATGGTTGCCGGGCGTCATGAGCGGAGGTTTAATCAGTTTACGGCAACTTTCCGGCAGAAACTACCGGAACCTGTTTGTAAACGGATAACATACATGCCCGGCGGAAGGTTGGAAAGCGGTAAAATAATTTTTTTGTCCCCGGAATTATCTTTCAAAAGCAGTTGCCCGGCGAGGTTATATAAACCGATATTGTTTATGGTTTCAGCAGACTCAATAACGAGGTAATCACCGGCAGGAACAGGATAAATATTTATAGTCTCCCGTATCTCTATCTCCTGCTGCCCGACTGTGGAGCAGATAATATTGACCGGCGGGTCGGTATTCTTTACAGGGGCGCCTGTGTTTTGGTTAATCAGCGGGAGCGGGCCGTAAGGAGAAGCCGTAAAAGAAACAAGGGTAAAACTGCCGGGCACAATCGCTAACATGCTTTCACCGCAAAGCGTTACGCCATTCGTGTCGGTTTTTATGTGCACCAGGTCTTGTGTCATAATATTACTGCCCGCGAGGGAATAACCGTCGTTCAGCAATTGCAAATCTGCGAAGTGGATTCCCGGATAGCATTTTGTCCACAGATGCTGGCCTGTCGCATCCAGCCGCATCAGGAATGCGAGCGTATCCGTATCCCCGCTCAGCAGGTATCCGCCGTCGCTGTTTTGGCGGACTTTTGCCCCCACGGCATGCTGGCCCGGAACCCGGTATGTTTTTATCCAGCTGATGAGTCCCATGGAATCGGTTTTCACCAGGAATGGTTCGCCCAGGAGTGTTTGCGGATCGTATCTCGTCCCGGTAATAAGAAATCCTCCGTCGGTGGTAACAATGCCCTGGCTTGTTTGTATAGTTTCAGCAGGATTGAAAAAACGTTTCGACCATAAAAAATTGCCGTTCTGATCGACCCGGGTCAGTACGGGGTAATATCCTGTACTCTGGATAGTGTCGAGCCATTCACCCGTGATAAGGATATCTTCATTGAGACATTTGTCCAGGCTTCTGTGATAGCTTTTGCCCATGGAGTAATTGTACAATTCAGACCAGAGTAAGTTTCCGGCGGCATCCACTTTAAGCAAATGATAATAGTGCATGAACGTAGTCGTATCTATGGCATCTCCCGATATGACAAAACCTCCGTCGGCTGAAGCGGTAATATCGGTTGCATATGCTACTGTTATATTGATCGTATTGATACCCGATTCGAATCCTTTGCTCCATAGCGGGGTACCTGCCGCATTCACCCGGGTAATTTCGCGTGTGTACGTAGCAGCGGTAGGTTGATACACCGTTTCAGCAAAAACAAAACCGCTGTCCGGTAACTGAAGAACTTTGGTGCCGAATACATAACCTGCAACAGGAATACTCCAGCTCGTAGTCCAGTCTGCTTGCCCGGCAGCATCTGTTTTCAGCAACTGGGTTTCAGTTGTAGTATAAGGAGGTGGTGAAAAAGAGGAAAAATGAGCGAATCCTCCGTCAAAAAGCGGGCAATGCGCATTGGCATTATAATAACTGCCCGGTATAGAATAGTCAATCTTCCAGGTTGCAGGCTGCGCGGAAAGTATATTCCCGGCGAAAATAAGAAGCAGGGTAAAAAATATTCTCATGTGCGGGATTATTATTTGATGAAAGATAAATCAATCGCTCTCAAAAAACAAAACCCAACGCCGCCGCAAGACTCGCTGCGCCCTCCGGCGAAAATATTTTTTTGGAAAACATACTGCGCCCTCTGCATTTATAAAAACAAAAACGGGCTTGCGGTGGTGTTTTAAATCTTTCCTTTCAAATACTTCCCGGTAAACGATTTTTTATTCTTCACCAGGTCCTCGGGCGTACCTTCGAAAACCAGCTCGCCCCCCGCGTCCCCACCCTCGGGTCCGAGGTCGATGATCCAGTCGGCGCATTTCACCACTTCCAGGTTATGTTCGATGATGATGAGCGAATGTCCCTGCCCGATCAGCGCGTTGAAGGCGTCCAGCAGTTTTTGAATATCGTGGAAATGCAAACCGGTCGTCGGCTCATCAAAAATAAAAAGCGTGGGCGGCTGGTTGCTGCCCAGCCCGAGAAAGGATGCCAGCTTGATGCGTTGCGCTTCACCGCCGCTGAGCGTGCTGCTGCTCTGGCCGAGATGCACATAGCCGAGACCGGTATCCTGCAGCGGTTTCAACTTGGCCGCCACTTTTTTCTCCGCGTTCGATATGCCTTCGGAGAAAAAAGCAAACGCATCGTCAACGGTCATTTCGAGAATATCCGCAATGTTTTTGTCGCGGTACTGCACTTCGAGTACTTCTTCCTTGAAGCGTTTGCCGTGGCACGATTCACAGGTCAGGTGCACGTCGGCCATGAACTGCATTTCCACCACCACTTCGCCTTCGCCTTCGCACACGTCGCAGCGTCCGCCTTCCACGTTGAATGAAAAATGCGAAGGCTTGTACCCGCGCAGTTTCGAGATCTGCTGATCGGCATAAAGCGCACGGATTTCATCGTATGCTTTTACATACGTAACCGGGTTCGAGCGCGACGATTTCCCGATCGGGTTCTGGTCGATGAATTCCACGCCAGCCAGGAATTTGAAATCGCCGTCGAGTTTATCATACTGACCGGTCTGGTCGCCGAACCCGCCGTACAGTTTTTTCAGGGCAGGACAGAGGATACGTTTCACCAGCGTGGATTTGCCGGAGCCGCTCACACCGGTTATAACCGTCATCACACCGAGCGGAAATTTAACGCTGATGTTTTTCAGGTTGTTTTCCCGCGCCCCGGTAACCTCGACATAATTTTTCCATTTGCGGCGTTTCTTCGGAACGGGAATCACTTCTTTGCCGGTGAGGTAACGCGCCGTGAGACTGTGTTCTTCTTTCAGCAGCGCTTCGTGATCTCCGCGGAAAACCACTTCACCGCCGAGACTTCCCGCCATCGGTCCCATGTCCACGAGCAGGTCGCTGGAGCGCATGATTTCTTCATCGTGTTCCACAACGACCACGCTGTTGCCGATATCGCGCAGGGCGAGCAGGATCTGGATCAGGCGTACGGTATCTTTCGGATGCAGCCCGATACTCGGTTCATCGAGAATGTACATCGAACCGACGAGGCTGCTGCCGAGTGAAGTAGCCAGGTTGATACGCTGCGACTCGCCGCCGGAAAGGGAAGAGGAAAGCCGGTTGAGCGTGAGGTAGCCGAGCCCGACATCGTCGAGGAACTGGAGCCGGCTGGTGATTTCTTTCAGGATGCGTTTCGAAACTTCCAGGTCGTGCGCATCGAGTTTTATACTCTTGAAAAAAACAAGTGCATCTTTCACCTGCATCAGTACGATATCGCTGATGGAACGCCCGCTTACTTTTACATAATTCGCGTCCTTGCGCAGGCGTGTGCCTTTGCAGTCGGGGCAGGTGGTTTTTCCCCGGTAGCGCGAAAGCATCACGCGGTATTGTATTTTATAACTCTGTTCTTCGAGGTATTTGAAAAACTCGTTCAGTCCGCCGAAATATTTATTCCCGCTCCAGAGCAGTTCTTTCTGTTCTGCGGAAAGTTCATGATACGGTTTGTGCACCGGGAAGTTGAACTTGTAAGCATGCATCACCAGTTTCTCTTTCCACTCGCTCATTTTTTCACCTTTCCAGCAGGCTACGGCGTCTTCGTAAATGGAAAGACTCTTGTTCGGAATAACGAGGTCTTCATCGATACCGATCACGCTGCCGAAACCTTCGCAGGCTTTGCAGGCGCCTACGGGATTGTTGAAGCTGAAAAAATGTACGCTCGGCTCTTCGAATAACATATCGTCCGCTTCGAAGCGGTTGGAAAACGAAAGCCGGGCGTTGGTCGTATTGACTTTGTTTTTCGTAGCGATCTTTTTCGTTGTTCCGTTGCTACTGTTTTCTTCGACGGGAATTTCGACAACGAGGTCGCCTTCTCCTTCGAAGAAAGCCGTTTGAACCGAGTCGGCGATGCGTGCGCCGGCATCTTCTTCGTTTTTGTTCACCGCGATGCGATCGATCACGATGTAAATCTGTTCTTTGGCGGAAAGGGAAGAGACGTTGATTTCGTTCAGCTTCAGGATCTCGCCTTTATAGAGAATGCGCGTGAAGCCCTGCTGGAGCAGGAGACCGAGCAATTCTTTCAGCGTCTTGTCTTTTTTGGTTTTGAGCGGGGCCAGCAGCAATACGCGTGATCCGTCGGGCAGGGCGAGTATTGCATCCACGACATCGGTAACGGAATGGCGCTTCACCGGTTTGCCGCTCACGGGCGAATATGTTTTCCCGATGCGGGCAAAAAGCAGTTTCAGGTAATCGTAAATTTCGGTGGTTGTGCCGACCGTGGAGCGCGGGTTGCGCGAGTTCACTTTCTGTTCGATGGCGACTGCCGGTGAAATACCTTTGATATAATCGACGGCCGGCTTTTCGATTTTACCGAGGAACTGGCGCGCATAGGCGGAGAGACTTTCCACGTAGCGCCTTTGTCCTTCGGCATAAAGCGTATCGAATGCCAGCGACGATTTCCCTGATCCGGAAAGGCCGGTAATCACGACGAAACGATTCCGAGGAATCGCCAGGTCGATGTTTTTCAGGTTATGCATCCGCGCACCTTTTATAATGATGTGCGTTTTCGGGTCGTATATATCAGCTATCTCGCTCAAAGTCTTTATAAATCAGGGCGCAAATTTACGGTCTTTCGGGCGGCAGACCTACAGATGGGTTAAGCTATTTATGAAGGCCGGTCGGAAAAAATGCAAATCGTTGCCTCTTTTTTGGCAGAATATTTGCTTTTCTCATTTCGTTGGTTAACTTTGTTCTTTCTGGGCAATTACCAACAGCGGTTCAAGATCAGTCCGGCCAAAAAAACAAGGCCATTTTGCAACAAAATCTGAAAACCCTCGTTTAACCCAGAACAAACAATCTTAGTATAACCCGGCTGAAATATTTTCGGCCACGAAAAACAGGTAAAGCATAGGCAAAAAAATTACTCTTTCTAATCTGGTTCAGAAACTAAAAGAAGGAGGTTTGCCATGCAGAAGCACCAGCTCAATGACCACGATTTGGTCAACCTGTACGCCGCCGGGGATGAATCCTGTATCGAGGTACTAATCCAACGACACAAAAAGCGTATTTTTTCCTACATCATGATGGTGGTCCGCGACCGGCATCTGGCTGAGGACATTTTCCAGGACACGTTTATCAAAGTGATTTCAACACTTAAACGTGGCACGTATAACGATGAAGGCAAATTCCTGCCCTGGGTGCTGCGCATCTCGCATAACCTGATCATCGATCATTACCGCCGCCTGAAACGTATGCCGGTAGTTGACGGGGGAGAAGATTTCGACATCTTCAGCGTGCTCCGTCTTCGCCAGGGTAACGTGGAAGACCGCCTGGTCAAAGCCCAGATCCGCGGCGATCTGCGCAAGATGATCGAGTTGCTCCCCCGTGAACAGCGTGAAGTACTCGTCATGCGCCACTTCCTGGACATGAGTTTCAAGGAAATCGCAGATTCTACGGGTGTGAGCATCAATACTGCGCTGGGTCGTATGCGCTATGCCCTGATCAACATGCGCAAAATGGCGGAAGAGAACAAAATATCGCTCCTGAGTTCATATTAAGAATATTGGTTTTGACCGAAAGAGGCTGCCAAATCTTGGCGGCCTCTTTTATTTTGTTCATTTTCAATTACTTGTGATTGGCGGATGAAATTTGCGCAATATCCGGTTAAATGCCCCCGTTTTACATCAAACAAGCAGTAAACCAATACAATCTCCCATGGATCAAACTACTACGCTGAATTTTGAAAATGACGATTTGAAGGTGAGCAACGATGATCTTTTACACTTTGCTGAAGAAGATTATCCCTTCGAACCCGCCGAAAGCACGATCAGGAACATCCTGAACTACTCGAAGGCGCTTGAAGTAAAACCTTCGAAGAACATGCAACATTTTGAGTCTGTGCTGAACTAAGATTGTGTGCGGAGAAAACAGACGAAACCCCAGCCCCGTAAGGCTGGGGTTCATTTTTTGTGCCCCGTTTTTGATATCCTGGCAGCGAAAAAAATGACTCAATGCCAAATGTTCAATGAACAATGATCAAATACCAGTATGCTTCGCGGGTCGGCGAATCATCCTTGAAAATTGAGCGTTATGCGTTGAAAATTGTGAATTGAATTCCCGGAAGGTTTGAGATCTTTTAGTTCATCCGGTTGCTGGCCATCAGCACGAATTCCGGGATGCGGACATCGAATTCTTCCCCGTCGGGCATACGTTTCATCGTGTAGTTGCCGCTCATCGTTCCCATATCCGAAGTAAGATTGCAGGCCGATTCGTACGAATAGGACTGACCCGGCTCCAGCACGGGCTGCTGGCCTACAACACCTTCGCCTTCCACTTCGGTATGTACAAAGGAGGAATCGAAGATGAACCAGTGACGGCGCAGGAGCTGAACAGTTACGTCCGTCGTGTTTTCGATCGTGATCCGGTACGAGAAAAAGAAGTGGCGTTGCTCAGGACGGGAATAAAGATCCTGGTACTGGGTTTGTACGCTTATTCGAATTCCAAGGGTGGTTTTTGACACCATGGTTCGACAGGTTGGTTATGCAATGATAGAAAAAACGCTATTCGGGGCCAATAAATCTCCCGGAATGTTTTTAACAATTGAAAGTTATTGATTCGAATTCACCTTTTTCACGCCGATTAACTGGTCGTAAAGGTTGCCCGGGGCCCGGCGGTAAACGTAAACCTGGTATTCATTGGTCGTTTCCCAGTGCATGCCTTCAATGAAAAAGTCATCGGCCGCCTTTTCGTTGTCGCGCATCAGGACATATTCGTAATCATAATAGCCCTGCTTGAGGAACACTTTTCCTTCGTATCCTTTCCGCTCTTTATTATAAGTCAGCTTGAATTCCGGCTGGCATTGCCAGTTGCTCAGTCCGCCGAAAACGTAAAGATTTCCTTCCGTCGTGGGCGGATCATAGGCGAGGAAAAAATGTACCCAGGCATAGTCGCCTTCGTAACTGGCATCGTAATCGTCCATGTGGATGATGTAACGTCCGTTCAGGTCTTCGGAGGAGAGGTAACGTTTAAACGTCCGTTTTTCATCGTTGATCATGTAGGCATGGTTCTCGTTATTCTCGAACGTGAATTTGGCCATGCGCGTATTCTGGTAACGGAGACTGCGCGTATCGCACCAGCGGAATTCGCTGCCGCCTTTGAAAACATTCTCTTCGTCGTAATCGTAAATCAGTTCCTTGTCCCTGACGAATTGCGGCTTGAGCCCGGTAACGGCATTGTCCCAGCGGTTGTTCTGGCGCAGGATGACATTCAGTTCCCCGAACGGGTTCGGCAGATCGTAGCCGGTGGTGTTGATCGTGAAATCCACTTCCTGCTTAAAATTCCGCGATTCGATGATGGTGGCCTGGTGCGCGCGCGCCTGTATGCTCACGAGGTCTTCGTACACCATGAACCGGCGGGTAAAGACTAGTTTTTCCTGGTCGTTGTCCGTGTACACTTTCAGCAGGTAATTTCCTGAGCGGAGAATTTTCATGTTCTCGTGCGGGAAGATGGCGAAATAATGCGTGTACTTCTGGATCGTGTTGCGCGAGTATTTGTATTCCGTAACGGACTGATCCGGGAAACCGTCGAGGTATTCCGAGAGCATGATATTCGACGGTTCCCAGTTGGCCGAACAATGCACGACGGTATAGTAATACGCTTTGTACCCGCCGTCGAGGTCATCGAAACTGAGCCGGAGCTGTTCTCCGCTCCCGAGTTTGATCAGCGGATCGCCGAGGTTGAAGGTCGCGGAGAACAGTTGCGCGGTGCGGATGTTCTTCTCGTAAACATGATCCTCGTAACGCAGGCTTTTATCCGAAAAATAATCGGTGGTATCGGGAGGAGTCTGAGCGAATGCCGATGTAGCGACCAGCAGGGACAGGCAAAAAGAGCAAACGGATTTCACAACGGGATTATCACCAAACTTCATGCCTTAAAGGTAACAACGAATTACGAATCAATACGAAGTCATGCGAAACCTTACGAACGGCGGAACAGGAAACTCCTGTCCTGCAGGATAGGCGTAAAAAAATGAAATTCGTTGCCGGCAGAATTCGTATGATTCGCCTGTCTGCGCGAAGCCGGTTTAATAACTTTGTAAAAACGCGCTTCTGCACAGGCAGGTATTTCCCATAAATTCGCTCTCATGAATGATATGAACGCCAAAAAAGCAGCTTTCGAGCGCCTGATCGTTGTGATGGATGAACTGCGCGAGCAATGTCCCTGGGACAAAAAGCAGACCATGGAAAGCCTGCGGCATCTCACGATCGAAGAAACCTACGAACTGGCCGACGCGATCCTCGACAAGGATTTGCCGAATATCAAAAAAGAACTCGGTGACCTGCTGCTGCATATCGTGTTTTACGCGCGCATCGCTTCGGAAACCAATGACTTCGATATTGCCGACGTGATGCATGCTTTGTGCGAGAAGCTCATCCTGCGGCATCCGCATATTTACGGCGACGTGAAAGTGGCCGATGAAGAAGAAGTAAAACAGAACTGGGAAAAAATAAAAATGAAGGAAGGTCACAAGTCCGTGCTGGCCGGCGTTCCGAAAACACTGCCTTCCGTTGTGAAAGCCTCGCGCATCCAGGAAAAAGCCCGCGCCGTAGGTTTCGACTGGGAAGAAAAAGAAGAGGTATGGAATAAAGTGCTGGAAGAAATCCACGAGCTGAAAGCAGAAGTGGAGCAGGGCGCAACCAAAGAAAAAATAGAAAGCGAATTCGGCGATGTCATGTTCGCGCTTGTCAACTACGCGCGCTTTCTCGGCGTCAATGCGGAAGATGCGCTGGAACGCACGAACAAAAAATTCATCCGCCGTTTCCAGTTCCTCGAAGAGCACGCGAAAAAAGACGGGAAACAACTCGACAAAATGAGCCTGGCCGAAATGGATGTTTACTGGAACAAAGCCAAGGAAACCGAGTAACCGCGCAACCTGTGTTGTAACACGAAAGCCGTTTGTTCTTTACCATACTTGCGGTTTTTCGTCCTACGGGCAAACGCGTGTCATGGCTTATTTTTGTCCATCATTTAAAATCTCCCGATTCATGGAATTCCTTCCGACCGAACTTGAAAAGTACGTGACCGGCCATACCCGGCCCGAAAGCGACCTGTTGCAGAAACTGAACCGGGAAACGCATGCCAAGGTGTTGAAACCGCGCATGTTGTCGGGCCATCTGCAGGGACAGGTTTTGCGCATGTTCAGCTACATGATCCGCCCGAAAAACATCCTGGAGATCGGGACGTTTACCGGGTATTCGGCTTTGTGCCTGTGCGAAGGTTTGCAGGATGACGGCAAGTTGATCACGATCGACATCAACGAAGAACTCGAGCCGATGGTCCGCCGTTATTTCAGCGAATCGGGAAAAGACGCGCGGATCGATTACCGCGTGGGCAATGCGCTGGAGATTATTCCCGGCCTGAACCAGTCGTTCGACCTGGTTTTCATCGATGCGGATAAAGTGAATTACGCGCGTTATTACGAGATGGTGATGCCCATGCTCCGGCCCGGCGGTTTCATCATTGCGGATAACGTGCTGTGGAGCGGCAAAGTGCTCGACCCGCTGACGAATAAAGATGAAGATACCCGCGCAATCTGCGCTTTCAACGAGCACGTGGCAAACGACAGCCGCGTGGAAACCGTCCTTTTCCCCATCCGCGATGGCTTGATGGTGATCCGGAAAAAGTAATTGGTCCGGCCTCTCCTCTTTCCTCCCCGAAGGGGAGGATGGCATTACAAATTAAGTGACGTTCCTTTTGTTTTTAACAAAAGGAACGTCACTTAGGTATTCCAGCATCCTCCCCTTCGGGGAGGAAAGAGGAGAGGCCTACCGCATCCACTTCTGCATCGCCGGGTACTCGCTTTCTCCTTTTTCCCGGCAAAGCCCGTAATACTGCAGCAGCGGAACACCGAATGTTTCACCCTTGCTGAAAGTTTCGATCAGCCATTCCGAATCGCCTTTGTAACCTTCCGGGTGAAAAACAACGGCGGGATCAATTTCCAGGTACACGCTTGCCGCGTACGACCAGGCGATGGCCGCTATTTCTTCGCCGGGATTATTCCCGATATCGACGAGGATATCGTTTCGTTTTTCCGGCTCGGCTACGGCAAGATGGCCGGCTTCGTGCAGAAGATCGCCCGGCCATTTCATCCGGCTTTCATCTGCATGCAGCGTCCCGCCCACGATAGAAATACCGGGTACGAATGTTTTTCCTTCCACCGGCCGGGCAAGTACTTCGATGCCGATGCTGCGGATGAACGCGACGATTTTACGCGTCGTCGGATCGGAAAAATCGGTGATATCGTCCGCCGTGATGGTCATCATTTCGACCGCTTTTTGGTTTTCTTCTCTTTCTTTTCTTCGGGATGGTAATTCAGCGTCCATCCCCAGAGCCTCATTTGCTGCAGGCACCAGTCCCGCCTGCCGATGAGGTATTTAGTCGGGCGGCCGATGGATCTTTTCAGCGGGTTGGGCAGCACTACGGCCATCAGTGCGGCTTCTTCGCGGGAGAGGTCTTTGGCGCTTTTGTGAAAATATTTCTGTGCGGCAGCTTCCGCCCCGTAAACGCCGTCGCCGAATTCGATCACGTTCAGGTAAACTTCCATGATCCGCTCTTTGCTCCAGAAAAGTTCGATGAGAAAAGTGAAATACACTTCGAATCCTTTCCTGAACCAGCTGCCGCCCGGCCAGAGGAAAACGTTCTTGGCGGTTTGCTGGCTGATCGTGCTTGCACCCCGGCATCTCCCGCCTTCCTCGCAATCATCCAGTGCGGTCTGTATCGCTTCAAAATCAAAACCGTTGTGCGTGGGAAAATGCTGATCTTCCGTACATACAACAGCCAGCTGCAGGTTCGGTGAAATTTCTTCGAACGGAACCCAGTCTTTTTCCAGGTGCATTTCTTTCCCGTCGAATTTCTGCTCGATGCAGCGGAGAAACATAAGCGGCGTGGCCGGGATGGGAACCCAGCGGAAAAGTATAACCGAGCCGATGCTCAGGCCGAGAAACCAGAGCGTTGCCTTCTTAAAAAAACGCCAGCACCAGCCGCCGACCTTTTTCAGTTTTTCCTTCACGGGGCAAAAATAGAATATTCCTTTGGCAGTACAGGGCGATAGTTATCCGAGGCGGGCCGCTTCGGATAACTATCGAACTTCTGCCGATGAGGAATTTTAAACGTTAAAGAGATATCGTTGCATTAAAAAACTTAAAATTGCAAAGCACACAATGAAACAGTTTTTCAGCAGGCATTGGAATACCATATCGTCCATCGGCGTGAAGCCCGGGATGGATCCGCAGCATGTGCGCACATTGCAGATTACCAACCGCATTTCGGTGGTTGGGATTTTGGGTTTGTTCCTGGGTTCCCTGCATACGTTTTATGTACAGGATTATTTCCTGGCGACGGCGATTTTTGGTTTCATGGTTGTTTTTGCCGCAACGCTGCTGTTCAGCTTCTTCGGTATGCACAGGATCGGCGTTTATTATATGCTCTTCATCATCAACATCGCCATTTTTTATTTCAACGGGTATTGTGGTCCCGATGGCGGCGTGTATTTCTATTATTTCCCCATTACACTCGTCATCGCTTTCCTGTTCGATTTTACGCAGGTACGTCACCTGCTGGTTTTCCTGGCGGTAACCGGCGCTTTCCTGCTCGTGTCGATTTATACCGGGCATAAATTGTTTTTCACCGGCACGCTCACCGGCTGGCAGATTGAACGGATGTGGAATTTCAACCTGTTCAACAGCATGCTCTTCGTTTTTTATTTCACGTATATCATCATGACGATCAACCACAACCAGCTCGCCGGCTTCAATCAGCGGATGAAAGAGCGGAGGGAATCGGAAGAGAAAATAAAACTCGCACTCCGTGAAAAAGAAACCCTGCTCGCTGAAGTGCATCACCGGGTAAAAAACAACCTGTCCGTCGTCAGCAGCCTGCTCAACCTGCAGAGCAACCTGGTGAATAACGATTATACCCGCGATGTGCTGATCGAAAGCCGCAACCGGGTGGCTTCCATGGCGCTCATTCACCAGAAACTTTACGGGAACAATTCGTTTGCGGAACTGAACTTCACCAACTACATCACCGACCTCGTTTCAGAAATCCGGCAAACCTACCCGGATGCGTTAACACGTAACGTCACCATCGATCTGCAGGGCGACCCGACCGGGCTGGAGCTAACCACGGCCATTCCCTGCGGGCTGATCCTGAACGAACTGCTCAGCAATTGCTACAAGCATGCCTTTACCGGTCGCCCCAAAGGAAATATCCGGATACTTTTCCGGCAGGAAGGAAACGATTACCTGCTCCGGGTAAGCGACGACGGAAACGGTCTGCCCGAAGATTTCGACCCGGAACAAAGTTCTTCGCTCGGTACCACCATCATTTCATCGCTGGCCGAGCAGATCGACGCGGAATACGGCTTTGAAAAAAACGAAGGCAGCGGAACAGTTTTCCATATGCACTTCAGCCGGGTAAATCCTGCGGAATAAAATCCTCCCCGATTTGGTGGACTGCGCGCCTAATCGTATCTTTTCGCGTTAAAATCCGGGCGGGAGTTTGTGAAAGTTACTTCCCGGAAACATGTGAGCCCATGAAAAAAATTACACGCACCCTTCTTTTTGCAGCATTGGCAGTTATTCCTTCGTGGTTATCTGCACAAGCCTGTTACCAGAATCCATCACTCGAGGGAACCTCGCAGCCGCACGTGGTGCCTGCGCCCTGGGTAGCCTGCTACGGTTCGCCGGATACGCAGCCCGGTCAATGGGGAATTACGCAGCCCGCTTCCAACGGAGCCACATATGTGAGCTTCCTGCACTCGGGCTGGGCAAACAATGCGTACAACGAAGGCATGACGCAGTTGCTTTCTCCCTGCCTGGTTGCCGGGCAGACCTACACCTTTACGGTCGATCTCGCGCATTCGCCCATTTATACTACCGCCGATCCCAACGGCTGCTACAGTTCACTGGCCGTTTATGCGGGAGCCACTTCCTGCGCGCAAACCGAAACGCTCTGGCTTTCGGGCATGATCACCAACCCGGCATGGACGCAATACACGATCACGTTTACGCCGACAGGAAACTGGTGTTATCTTTCTTTCAGCCCGTATTTCATCAATGCCTGCGGCTCTACCGGTTTTGATTATATCAATTGCATGATGGATAATATTTCCTGCGTTGTTCCCGCCAGTGCGAACGTTGCTTCGCAGAATCCCAGCTGCAGCGGAAGCTGCGACGGATCGGCATGGGCTACGCCTACTTCCGGAACGGCGCCTTTTACATACAGCTGGTCTCCCGGAGGTTCTACAAACGATACGATCACCGGCTTATGTCCCGGTGTTTATGCTGTTGTCATTACTGATGCGAACAGCCAGACCGTTACGGATTCCGTTACCATTGCCCCGCCCAGCCCGGTTTCACTTATCGCAACATCGACTGACGTAAGCTGCAACGGCGGATCGAATGGTACGGGAAGCGTTACTGCTTCCGGCGGAACCGGTTCATACACTTATAATTGGCAGCCATCCGGCGGCACGGGTTCCACTGCAAACAATTTATCCGCGGGAACCTATTCCGTAATTGTGACAGATGGAAACGGTTGCCCGGATACGGCAACTGTCACTATTGCGCAACCGGCTGTGCTGAGTACCACGAATACGCAGGCCGACCCGGTATGTTTCGGATCGACCGGATCGGCCGGGGTAACGGTCTCCGGCGGAACACCCGGTTATTCGTATGCCTGGACACCGAGCGGAGGAAACGGGGCGAACGCGACCGGCCTTCCTGCAGGGTCATATACCTGCACGATTACCGACCTGAACGGATGTTCGCTCACGCAAACATTCCTGCTTACACAACCTCCGGGAATGTCGGTTACTGCAGGACAAACGAACGTGCTTTGCAACAGCGGAAGCACCGGAACGGCATCTGTAACGGTGAGCGGCGGTTCGCCAAGTTATACATACCTGTGGAGTCCTTCGGGCGGTACGGCTTCTTCGGCCTCCGGTCTCGGCGCAGGAACATACACCTGTACCGTAACCGATGCGGGCGGCTGCACAACCACGCAAACATTCAACCTTACGCAGCCGCAGCCGCTTGCACTGCTGTCAACCGGCAGTTTCGGATGTATGGGAACAGGCGGAACGGTGAGCGCGGCAGCGAGCGGAGGTGTAGCTCCGTTTACTTATACCTGGAGCAACAGCCTGCCGAACGGCGCAACACAGAACGTGAATCCGTCGCAGACGACGACGTATACGGTCACTGTAACCGATGCCAACGGATGCACAAATACGACAACAGTAACGTATACGGTGAACCCGGTTCCGACAGCCTCATTCAGCACACCTGCGGTAAATGGCGTGATGAATATGGATTTCACCGGCGGCCCGCAGCAGATATGCGTTTCGGACCTGAGCACCGGTGCAACGATTTATGCCTGGTCGCTTAACGGTACGCCGAATTCCATTTTACAGAATCCCTGCTTCACCATTGCGGATACCGGTTTGTATTGCATCGAATTGCTTGTGGCTACTGCGCAAAACTGTTTCGATACGACCGAGCAGTGTATTCTCGCCATCGAATCGCAATACAGTATTCCCAACGTGTTTACTCCGAACGGCGACGGCACGAACGATGTGTGGACCATTACCAACCGCGGCATGAAACGCGTACGCTGTACGATCTTCAACCGCTGGGGGCAAATGGTTTATGACTGGGACGATACCATGGGCGGCTGGAACGGAAAAACCAAAAGCGGGAACATGGCCAGCGACGGTACGTATTATTATGTTGCAGAACTGCTTGACTTCGGTGGCGAAATAATTAACGAAACCGGGTTCCTGGAGTTAATTGACGGGAAGTAAAAATTCCTTTTTCATCCCGGCACGTATTACGTGTACGTCTTTTACGATTCCGACGGCAACATTGATGGCCAACAGCGGAGACTGGATCAGTACAGCAAACACAAGTTTTACATTAAATGCTGCGTCAGCAGCATCAGCCTCCACGCAAATCAATTTTACAATTCCGTAAGCAAGCGGGTGGAAAATAAATACGAAGCCGAAAAGGCTTGGCAATCAAGTTGGGTCATAAAACAAAATACGAAGCCGCCAGGCTTCCCGAACCAATTCCCCTCTCTGCCGGAGAGGGGTTGGGGTGAGGCCGAACCACCATCAAATCCTTATCCCGATCACCAGCACATCATCCACCTGGAAATTTTCGCCTTTCCATTCATCGAACGCTTTTTCCACTTCGGTTTTCTGATCGGAAAGGCGTTCCGGGTGAATACGCTGCAGGAGTTGTTTGAACTGCGTATAAAGGAATTTTTTTCCGCGCAATCCGCCGAACTGGTCGGGATAACCGTCGCTGAAAATATAGATGACGTCGTTTGACGATACTTGAATTTCCTGGTGCGTAAACGGTTTCAGTTCATCGCCGTGAATCCCGATCGGGTACTTGTCGCCTTTGTATTCGTACATCTGTCCGCCGGTGAAATGATAAAGCGGGTTGTTCGCGCCGGCAAATGAAACCGTATTGTTCGAGCGGTCGATGCAGCACAGTACCATGTCCATGCCGTCTTTGCTTTCACCTTCGTGGCCGGTTTGCCGGAGCGCGTGGATCAGCCGTTCGCGCAGGTGCGACATGATATCCGCAGGCCGCACAAGATTCGTTTCATTCATGATTTCGTTCAGCAGCGCATTGCCGATGATGCTCATGAACGCGCCCGGAACGCCATGTCCCGTACAGTCGATGGCGGCAGCGTAGGTGCGGTCGCCTTTCTGGAAGAACCAGTAAAAGTCGCCGCTCACCACGTCGCGCGGGCGGAAGAAAATGAAATGTTCCGGCAGCATTTTTCCCACTTCCGTTTCCGGTGGAAGAATGGCCTGCTGGATGCGTTTGGCGTAATTGATGCTGTCGCGGATATCGGTATAGGCTGCCGAAAGATGCAGGTTCGCTACCTGCAGTTCCTGCGTACGTTCGTTGACTTTATCTTCCAGCACGCGTTTTTCATGCTCGAGCCGGCCTGTGCGCCAGCGGATAAAACTCACCACGCCAAGAATAGCGATCACGATACAGATCGTGTAAAACCACCAGGTTTGCCAGAAAGGCGGGCGGATCGTGAACGTGTATGACGTAATTTCTTTGCTCCAGAATCCGTCGCTGTTCACCGCTTTTACTTTAAACGTATAAGTATGCCCGCTGGGAATGTTGGTGTAAGCTGCGGAAATATTCGCGGTGAGCGGCGTCCAGTCGTTGTCCAGGCCTTCGAGCATAAACTGGTAACTCACATTATCCGTGGTCAGCGCCTGGAAATCAAAAGTCAGGTTATTGTCGCGGTACGAAAGCACGGGCTTGATCGGCAGGTTGGTGCGCGGATCAAGCGAGTCGGCATATTTCGACCAATCCACGTCCTGGTAAAAGAGCCGGATATTGTTCAGCTGTATGCGCGGCGGATTATCGTTCACATAATCGTATCGGGCATCGTAGCGCATCAGCCCGTTGGTTGTGCCTACCCACAAAATCCCCTCGCGGTCGAAGAAAAAACTGTGCTGGTTGATCTCGGTACCGATAAGTCCTTCTTTCTCGCCGTAAAATTTCAGGGAATTGACTTCGAGATTTTTTCCGAGCGAAAGCCTGTTCATGCCTTTGTCGGTTCCCACCCATAGGCGGTCCTGCGCATCGGTGATCAGCGCATAAACGAGATCGGACGACAGGCCGTTGCTGGTGGAAATGGTATGAAATTTTTTCCCGTCGTAGCAGCTCAGGCCGTTGTCGTTCGTTCCAAAGAAAAGTCTTCCCTTGCTGTCTTCGGTAATGGCCCAAACCGAATTGTCACCCAGTCCTTCTTTTTCGGTGATGAACGAAATTTTTCCGTTCGTGTCTATCTTGATCAGGCCGTGCTGCAGGCTGCCCGCCCAGATATTTCCCGCGCGGTCTTCATAAATGGTCAGGATATCGTTCGTCGGAAAACCGGTGCTGTCGTTATAAAGCGTAAAGCTGTTATCGGGATGAATGCAGAACACCCCGCTGCCGTAGCTCGCCAGCCAGGTATTTCCTTTCCGGTCACTGATGATCCGGGTAACGGTTTTGAGCAACTGCTTACCGAATTCCCGGTGCGTCCGGTCGGTAATCCAGCGGTCGTTTTCTTTTTTCAGGATCACGAGCCCGTTTTCGTTTACATCGCAGCCTACCCAGATGCGGTTCTGCTGATCTTCATGAAAAGCGAGTACGATCTGCCCGTTCAGTTCTTTGATCTGGTCGAGCGGGGTGACCACGTTATTCTCCAGGATACCGGCTCCGCCGCCGTACATGCCCACGAACTGGTGGTTACGGCTGTCTTTGAAAAAAGCGGTTACATTTTTCTTGGCGATGCCTTCTTTATCCGTATAGGCCACCATCGCTTCGTTGCGGAACATGCAGATGCCCGCGGCAGTACCAACCCAGATATTGCCTTCGTAATCTTCGCAGATGGAATAAATGGAATTGGAGGGCAGGCCGTGCTTATCGGTAAAAAGCATCTGCTGCCGGTTGTTGTACTTCAGCAGTCCTTTCTTCGCGGCGATCCAGTAATTCCCGCGCTTGTCTTCGATAATGGCGGAGATCAGGTCCCCGTCGATTTCCGGGGAATCCAGGTGCTTAATGGAAAAATCCGGCGCGATGATGTCGATGCCTTTGGAGATGGAACCGAGCCATACATTCCCCTTGCTGTCGGGTAAAACGGAGTAGTAGGAACTCGAATTCAGTCCGTCGTTGAGTCCGTAGTTGATGAAATTTTTCCCGTCGTAACGGTAAACGCCTTTTCCGCGGGTGCAAAACCACATATTGTCCGCCCGCGCGGCAGCGCACTTCAGGAACTGGTCGGTGAGCAGGCCGGTTTTGGTGGAATAGGACTGGAATTTTTTTCCGTCGTACCGCGAAATACCGCCGCCGAAAGTTGTACTCCAGATGTTCTGCTGTTCGTCGCAGACAATACTGTACACTTTATTATTACCCAGGCCTTCTTTCTCGCCGTAGTTGGTAAACTTCTGCCCGTCGTATTTTGAAATGCCGAAGCCGTAAGTACCTATCCAGATATTACCCTGTCTGTCTTCCGTAATGCAGGTGATATCGTTGCCGGGAAGCCCGTCTTTTTCAGTGAAATTGCGGAATTGTCTCCCGTCGAAACGGCTTACACCGCCCTGGGTACCGAACCAGAGGTAGCCGCGGCTGTCCAGGAATATGGTTTTAACGATAGAATTTACAAGGCCGTCCCGGGTTCCGTACAGTTTAATATTGTACTGCTGGGCAAGGGCGGGAATGGCCGGTGCCAGGCAGAAAATTAAAAAGATATGAACAAAAAAACGGCGCATCAACGGCAATATGTTAGCATGAAAAGCCACGCATCCGGGCAAATTTAGAACTTTAGCCGAAGGATGGTCCCATCGGAAGACCCGAAAAGCCGGAATTCCTGAAAAAGGTTACGATTTCGGATAAATTTTTCAGCCGTTTTTAATTTTTCGGCCGGCGCCCCCGATTTTATGTACCGGGGGCTTTTTTATGTAACTTTAGGCCTCCTTTATCGTAACAATGGCGTCATTAGTCTAAACGCACACACAAACCAGATCATTCATGCGAACATCAGTTACCCGTATCATTGCCGGCCTCATTTTTTCACTTCTCTCCATAACCGGCATCAAAGCACAAGTCGCTTCAGGAATCACGTTCACCAACGTCGGTACAAACTCATTTACCGTGAGCTGGACCAATGGATCCGGTGTGGGCCGTATTTGTGTCGTAAGACCTTCTGCCAACTCGGTTGCATTGCCTGTTGACGGCAATGCATATACGTATTCGTCGTCCTGGGGATCAGGAACAAACCTGGGCAGCAGCAACTATATTGTTTACCGCGGAACAGGGAGTTCGGTGACTGTATCTAATCTGACCACATACACACAATACACGGTTACCGTATTCGAGTATGCGTCAGGTTATAATTACAACACTATAGGCTATCCGTCGCTATCACATTACACGATAGATACGCAACCGACTGTGCAGGCATCGGGTTTTAATACCACCAACCTGGCGCCGACTTCGGCAACCGTCAACTGGACCGGTGGAAACGGCGGTTATACGCTCGTTACTTTGCGGAGCGGAACAACAAATAACAATATACCGACGGATGCAACATATTACTCATACAGTTCTTCGTACGGATCAGGCGCGACAGTAGGCTCTTCTCCGTATTCCTATTCCATATATTCCTATTTGTCTTCCACGGTGAACGTAACAAACCTTAGCCCGTCTACCAGTTACGTAGCTGCCGGTTTTGATTACAACGGTTACTGGAGCGGCGCTCAGAATTACATGACTTCCGGTTATGATACGGTAGGTTTTACAACACTCGCCAACGAACCCACCAGTACAGTAAGTTACACGGCATGTACAGATGTGTGGGATGATGCCATGACCATAAGCTGGCTTAACCCGACATCCGGCGGCGGAACAAACCGGCTGGTGCTGATCAATGATAATTCTGCCAACGATGTGCCCATTGATGCCAACCTGTACACGGCAAATTCAACATACGGCCTCGGAAGCCAGATCGGTTCGAGTTATGTTGTGTATAGCGGTTCCGGCAATGCAGTTCGCGTTACCGGGCTCAATATGCAAACCTCGTACACGATTCGCGTTTTTGAATACAATGGAGGAGCAGGTTCTTTCAATCCATCTACGAACTATATGACGTACGGCGGTTATTCGCTTTGCCTCACCAATACCACGCAACCCGGTTCCGGCGCTTCGAACATGACCTTCTCGAATATTAACCCGACCTCAGTACAGGTAAACTGGACAGGCGGAACAGGGCAGGCGAAAATTGTCCAGGCAAAACCCGGGCGACGACAAACGGCGCTTGCATTCGACGGAGTCAGTGACCATGTTGTTGTACCATACAACAGCGCATTACAACCTACCGCGGCCGTTACACTGGAATGCTGGGTGTACAAGGCGAACTGGGCGACTTCAGTTGCCACACAATACATTGCAGGTAATGCGGAAACCGGGGGATATTGTATTCTTCATTCCGGTACTTATATGTACACATATACTTACCGAAACGGAACCTGGGGAGCTTCTGCAATCCCGGTAAACCATCTTTCCGCAGGCTGGCACCATTTTGCCATGTCGTATGACGGACGCTATCATCGCAGCTATATCGACGGAGCATATTATGCAGTAAATGATGCCGGTGCAAATTACCCGGTCGGGTACACCTACGCGAATGCATTTATTATCGGCGCTGATGTCGGAACAGGTTCCACAACAACCGGGTATTACCTGAATGGTATGGTGGATGAAGTGCGCGTCTGGAATACGGTTCGTTACCAGGGCCAGATCCAGAGTGAAATGAACAAAACACTCCGCGGAAATGAAACCGGCCTGGCAGGTTACTGGAGACTCGATGATGGTTATGTCACAACCGGAACTGCCGTAAACAGTTCACTCACTACGGCAAACCTGAACGGTACACTAACGACGATGACCACCACTGCGGCAAGCGCCACAACAGCCACCAGCGGCTGGGTCAATTCCAATTCACCCATAGACCAACCGGTGGATTTCAGCTGGTATTCCTCGAGCGCTACATACATGAACGGTGGTGCGGTCGGAACACCCTACTATGCCGTGATGAACAGTACAACGGGAAATAGCGTAACCGTAACCGGGCTTTCTCCGGGAACATATTACAACTTCATTGTAACGGAATTTGATTATGATACGATCCCGTATTTCAATTACCGCACACAATCGCTGCTGAGCGGTGAAGTGCAAACAGCCGCAGGCACTGTTCCGGCCATTTCAAATATGTCGCCCACCAGCGGCCCGGTTGGAACGATTGTTACGCTTACCGGTACCGGGTTCAGTACAACCACTACCGATAACATTGTACTGTTCGGTGCAACCAAAGGAAATGTAACCGCTGCTACAGCCACTTCCCTCACGGTACTTGTGCCTTACGGGGCAAACCATACGCCGGTTTCTGTTTCGGTGAACGGTCTTACAGGAACATACACACGCGAATTTATTGTCACGTCGTCGTGCACCAATACGATCAACAACAGTTCCTTTACAGCAAGCACTGCACTGACCAGTGGTCTTTCGTATGAAACCGCTTTACGCGATTACAACAACGACGGCAAAACCGATATCATATCCTCGGTCAATGGTGTTTCTTCTTTCAACGGTTTGACCGGCCTCTCGCTGAACGGTGCAAATCCTCCACTGTTCGGCGCATATACCTACTCGACAGCACAATATCCGTATCATATCAGCGTAGCCGATTTCGACGGAGACAAGCGGCCGGATATAGCGCTCACCAGCACGGGAGCCAACCTGCTTACTGTGCACCGGAACACAGGTTCAACGTATAGTTCAACCGACCGTATCGATATCGCGCTGCCTTACCAGCCTTCCAATATCAAGTCGGGCGATTTCGACGGAGATGGAAGACTTGACCTGGCCGTAGCATACAATTCGGTTGGAACGATCATTTCGGTATTCCGCAATACAGGTTCCGTAGGTAACCTCGCGTTTGCCGCCCGGCAGGATTTCGCCATCGGTACGGTTGTTCCCGCGCTCTGGGTTCGCGACCTGGACCTGGACGGGAAAGCCGATATTATTTTCGGTCAGCAAAGCACGGCACAATTCGGCATCATGCGCAGCACAAGTACTTCCGGGTCGATTACATTTGCAGCGGCGGTGATCGTTTCGACAACCACCAGCGCGTATGTAAACTCGATCAGCTGCGGCGATTTCAACCTCGACGGGAAACCGGATATCGTGGTTGCGCTGAGCAACAACACGCTTCGCTACTACGCCAATAACTGCACCGTCGGTACAATCAGTTTCTCGTATTCGCTGTTCCAGAATACACTGGCGAACAGTCCGACCAGCGTAACCTGTATCGATCTCGACGGAGACGGTTCACCCGCACGCGTTGAAGTTATCGTCGGGTATGGATCTTCGAATAACGTATCCATTTTCGAAGGAACGGGCAATTTCGGTTTCGCTGCACGTGTGGATATTGCAACAGCAGGTACTTCATCGTATCACGTTAACGCCGGAGATTTTAATATGGACGGCAAAGCGGATATCGTAGCCACGCCGCTTAGCAGTACGCACAATATCCTGACCAACGATATGGATCCGCTGGCCGGCGAACCCACCACGCCGTCTTCCGCACTTTCCATTTCCGCGCAGACACAAACGTCACTCACGCTGAATTTCACCGCAGGAAATGGGTTCAACCGCCTGGTTGTTGCCCGCCAGGGATTGTCCGTAGTGAACACGCCTTTTGACGGAACAGGCTATGCAGCCAATTCTGTTTTCGGCAGCGGTTCTGATGTCGGGGGAAATACATACGTGGTTTACAACGGTACCGGCAACTCGGTTAACGTTACCGGCTTGTTGTCGAACACATATTATTACTTTGCCGTGTACGAGTACAACTCGAACGGCTCGGCATGTACGAACAACTACCTGCTCACTTCGGCCACAACGGTTACTTCTACGCTCAATACACCGCCTACGCTCAGCGCTATCGCTAACCCGTCGGCAATCTGCCAGAACTCCGGTTTGCAAACGGTGAATTTCAGCGGAGTAGGAACAGGCGCCGGAAACGAAGTACAGACTTTGTCGGTAACTGCATCTTCGAGCAACCCGACGCTGATCCCGAACCCGACCGTGTCTTATATAAGTCCGAATGCAACCGGTTCGCTTTCATACACACCGGTAGCCGGACAATACGGAACTTCTATAATCACCGTAACGGTAAATGACGGCGGATCAAACAACAACACGACCGTACAAACATTCACTGTAACGGTTACACAAATGCCGAGCACATCGAATGCGGGTCCTGATCAGCAGGTCTGCATCAGCACAGCGACATTGGCTGCAACCGCTCCCACGGTCGGAATCGGAACCTGGTCGATCATATACACCAGTAACCCGTCGATCACTGTTGCCAACCTCGGTAACGTGAACGTGGCAAACACAATATTGTCGGGATTAAATGCGGGCGATACCGTTAACCTCGCCTGGACGATCACGAACGGCGGGTGCGTGGCATCTGTC
>VBWE01000024.1:72126-92399 GCA_006218065.1 Bacteroidota bacterium | reverse complement strand
ATCCTATGCATGGAGCAATAGCGACAGCACGCAAACGAGCACGGTAAACACAACCGGTTTGTACAGCGTACTGGTTTCGGACAGCAGCGGCTGTACGAATAGCGATACCGTAATGGTAACAATCAACACACCGCCGGTTGCAGCACTGGCGCTTCCGTTCAGCACCGTATGCGTGGGCGACGGCGTTTACACACTCAGCGGCGGATCACCGGCAGGCGGAACATATAGCGGTACCGGCGTAAGCGGTTCGCTGTTCAGCCCGGCCACAGCAGGCGTCGGCACACACACGATCATGTACATGGTAACTGACAGCGCAGGCTGCAGCGACACCACATCACAGGTTGTAACTGTAAATACCTGCGTTGGTATCCAGGATGTATCTGCCGGCAGCCAGGTATCGGTTTATCCGAACCCGTCAACAGGTCTGTTCACCTTCGAACTGCGCGACGCAACAAGCACAGCAGTTACATTGACTGTACTCGATAGCCGCGGACGCAGCCTACTCGAAAAACAAGTGAATGCCGCGAGCGCTGAACTGCGTACCACGCTTGATCTCGGCAGTTTCGACAACGGTTTCTATTTCCTGGTGGTCCAATCGGGCGACGCCAGCAAAACGGTGAAACTGGTTGTGAACCGGTAACCGTTTGATTGATAAAAAAACAAAGCCTGCTTCCCGGAAATTAAAACGGGGGCAGGCTTTTTTCATGGAGCATGGTCATTTCATAGACGATGGTGTTATTATTTATTCGCGGATCTTCAAGTGAGGCTGAAATCCGTTTTAGAAACGATTGCCCCGGAGCAGCGTATCCGGCCGCGTAGCAATCAGGGCATTTTTATATATTTGTATGAATGAAAAAAGCCATAGCCATATTCTTCTGTCTGCAGATCCTGACGGGAAATACGTTTGCTATGGAAGTGGCGAAACTGCCGTTCCTCGTTCAGCATTATCTTGAACACGAACAGAACGATCATCCCGGCATAGGTTTCGGTACTTTCCTGCTGGAGCATTATGTCGACGATGATCATGCCGACGAAGAACAGGGACACTGCGATGAGAAATTACCTTTCAAACATTGTCATGACTGCTGCGCGCACCAGTCATCCGTCGCCATATTCACGTTGCCCGATTCCGTAATACAGATCAAGTCCGCTTTATCCGCTGCTATTCCCCAATTCAGTTTTTACCAAAGCTTTACCTCCAGCTATCATAACGGTATCTGGCAGCCTCCGAAAATCGGTTAATGAAAATGGAATGCTGAGCATTCCCGTGCAGGACGTTACGCATGTCCTGTGAATTTATTTTCATTGACTAAACCCATTCTTCATGCTGGATGCCATTATCCGCTTTTCCATAAGGAACAAGCTTATTATAGGGCTATTTACGCTGGCCCTGGTCGCCTGGGGAAGCTATTCGCTTAAACAGCTCCCTATCGATGCGGTACCCGATATTACCAATAACCAGGTACAGATCATCACAACCGCACCTTCGCAGGCCGCACAGGATATCGAACGGCTTGTGACATTTCCCGTTGAACAATCCGTGGCCACCATTCCCGGGATCGAAGAAGTGCGTTCGTTCTCGCGCTTCGGGCTAAGCGTGGTGACGATCGTTTTCAAAGACGAGGTAGATGTGTACAAAGCCCGGCAACTGGTTTCCGAAAAACTGGCCGAAGCGCAGAACCTGATTCCGCCCGGGGTCGGAACGCCGGAACTGGCACCTGTAACGACGGGGCTCGGCGAAATCTACCAATACACGCTGCATGCGAAACCCGGCTATGAAACCAAATACGATGCGATGTCGCTGCGGACTATCCAGGACTGGATCGTGCGCAGGCAACTGCTCGGCGTGGAAGGTGTGGCCGATGTAAGCAGTTTCGGCGGATACCTGAAACAGTACGAGATCACGCTGAACCCGGATCAGCTCAAAAGCATGGACATCAGCATCAGCGATGTTTTTACGGCTTTGCAGAAAAACAACCAGAATACCGGCGGAGCATATATCGACAAGAAACCTTATGCCTGGTACATCCGCAGCGAAGGCCTGATCGAAAGCAAAGCCGACATCGAAAACAGCGTGGTAAAAATGCTGGATAACGGCACTCCCGTACTGATACGCAATGTCGGGAAGGTCAATTTCGGACATGCGATACGTTACGGGGCGCTTACTTATAACGACAAAGGCGAAGCGGTCGGCGCAATCGTGATGATGCTGAAAGGCGCGAATTCGTCGCAGGTCATCAACAACATCAAGGAACGCATCGCGCAGATCGAAAAAACGTTGCCCGAAGGCGTGATGATCGAACCGTTTCTCGACCGTACCAAACTGGTGGATAATGCGATCGGGACGGTGACGCGGAACCTGCTGGAAGGCGCGCTGATCATTGTACTTATTCTCGTCCTGTTTCTCGGCAACATGCGCGCCGGGCTGATCGTGGCTTCCGTGATTCCCCTGGCCATGCTTTTCGCCATCGCGCTGATGCATGTTTTCGGCGTATCCGGCAACCTGATGAGCCTGGGAGCGATCGACTTCGGCCTGATCGTGGACGGTGCGATCATTATCGTGGAAGCGACGATGCATCACCTCGGTTTACGGAACATCGGCAAACGGCTTACGCAGGACGAGATGGACGAAGAAGTTTTTTCGTCGGCAAGTAAGATCCGGAATTCGGCAGCCTTCGGCGAGATCATCATCCTCATCGTTTACCTGCCGATACTTGCGCTGGTAGGCATTGAAGGAAAAATGTTCAAGCCGATGGCGCAAACCGTTTCGTTTGCCATTCTCGGCGCATTCATCCTGTCGCTTACCTATGTCCCGATGATGAGCGCATTGTTCCTGGGCAAGAACATCACGAACAAACGCACTCTCTCCGACCGCCTGATGGATTTTTTCCAGCGGATCTACCAGCCGGTCATCAACAGCGCATTGAAAAAACCGGTGATCATCATCAGTACTTCGGTTTCTCTCTTCGTGTTCAGCCTTTTCGTGTTCAAAAATCTCGGCGCGGAATTTCTTCCATCACTCGACGAAGGAGACTTTGCCGTGGAAACGCGCGTGATGACGGGAAGCAGCCTGGAAGAAACCATAGACGCTGCCAGCAAAGGATCCAAAATACTGCTGGAACAATTCCCGGACGAAGTAACCATGGTGGTAGGCAAAATCGGTTCGGGTGAAATTCCGACCGACCCGATGCCGATCGAAGCCTGCGATTTAATGGTCATCCTGAAAGATAAATCCGAATGGAAAAAAACGTCGGACAAGGACGAACTGGCTATGCTGATGGCGGAAGCGCTGGAAGATATTCCCGGCGTCACTTTCGGTTTCCAGCAACCGATCCAGATGCGGTTCAACGAACTGATGACCGGCGCAAGGCAGGATGTGGTCGTGAAAGTGTACGGCGAAGATTTAGGCATGCTTACTTATTATTCCGAACAGATTGCCACGCTGGTATCCGGCATCGATGGCGCGACGGATTTATACAAGGAGGAGATGACCGGTTCCCGCCAGATCCTGGTCAAATACAAGCGGGACGAGATCGCTAAGTTCGGCATGAACATCGAAGATATCAACCGCACGATCAATACCGCTTTTGCCGGGCAGAGCGCGGGCATGGTGTACGAAGGCGAGCGGCGGTTCGACCTGGTTGTCCGGCTGGAAAACAGCAGCAGGAAAAGCGTGGAAGATGTTCAGAATCTTTATGTAACCACGCCCGCCGGCATGCAGATCCCGCTCGAACAACTCGCCGTTGTGGATTTCGACGAGAAAGCGCCGATCCAGGTACAGCGCGACGATGCCAAGAGACGGATTACAGTCGGCTTTAACGTCCGCGGCCGCGACGTGGAAAGCGTGGTGAAGGAGCTTCAGAAAAAAATCGAAAAGCAAATAGATTTCGCGCCGGGATATTTTCCGACCTACGGGGGAACATTTGAAAATCTCCAGGAAGCGCGCGGTCGCCTGAGCATTGCCGTGCCGGTGGCCCTGCTGCTGATCCTGGTCCTGCTCTACTTCACATTCGGTTCCGTTAAACAGGGCCTGCTTATTTATTCGGCCATTCCGCTGGCTGCTATCGGCGGTGTGTTTGCTTTATGGATACGCGGAATGCCGTTCAGTATTTCGGCCGGCGTGGGATTCATCGCGCTGTTCGGCGTGGCCGTTTTAAACGGGATCGTACTGATCGCAGAATTCAACCGGCTGAAAAAAGAAGGTTTGACGGACGTGAAAGAACGGATCATCCGCGGAACAAAAACCCGCCTGCGCCCGGTGATCATGACCGCTGCGGTAGCTTCGCTCGGTTTCCTGCCGATGGCCCTTTCACAAGGCAGCGGCGCCGAAGTGCAGAAGCCGCTGGCCACCGTTGTGATCGGCGGACTTTTAACAGCCACCTTACTCACCCTGTTTGTATTGCCCTGCATTTACCTGCTGATGGAAAACGGGCGCAAACGAAAATCCGACAAAATGAACCCGGCAACAATGCTTATCCTCGCGCTTGCCTTATGCGGAGCGCCCGCGTTTGCACAAACGAAAACCGTTTCGCTCGACTCGGCATTGTCCATCGCATACGGCAGCAATAAAAATCTGCAGGCCGTATCGGCGCAAACGGAGTACTGGAAATTCCAAAAGAAAACGAGCGGCGAACTGCCGAAGACGGACCTGGGCCTGACGTATGGCCAGTACAACGGCTTTTACAAAAAGGATAACAACATCACCGTTTCGCAGGCCATTCCGTTTCCTTCCGTATTCGGGGCGAAAGCGTCACTTGCCGGCGCGCAGGTGAAAGGAGCAGGACTGCAGGCTGCATCGACGAAGAACGAGCTTGCCTTCCGGGTGAAACAGGTGTACTACCAGCTGCTTTCCATGAACAGCCATAAGCAACTTTTGCGGAAGCAGGATTCCCTGTACAGCCAGTTCGCCAAAGCGGCGGACCTGCGTTACAAAACCGGGGACGGAACGCTTCTTGAAAAAATGTCGGCGGAAACCCGGCTGAGCGAAATACGAAACAAACAGGTGCAGGCGGATGCTGAAGTACAGGCGCTGAACATGCAGCTCCAGGGCCTGATGGGTGTTCCGTACGCCGTTTCGGTCATCACCCCCGATTCGCTGACCAGGCCTTTCTCCCTGCTCAGCGACAGCAATGCCGTAGCCGCAAACCCGCAGCTGGCGTATATCCGGCAGCAGATCGAGATTGCCGAAAAAGAGAAATCGGTGATTTCACAATCCGCACTCCCGGAATTCAAAATCGGGTATTTCAACCAGACCCTGTACGGCGCTCCGCTGAACGATGCCAATACGCAATTTGCGGGACCGTCGAACAGGTTCCAGGGCGTGCAGGCGGGGCTCGCATTTCCGCTCTGGTTTTATCCGCAGGTCAACAGCAGTAAAGCTGCGCAGGCCCGGGTAGAGATCGCTAAACTGAACTACGAAAGTGAACAGATCATGTACCGCAGTTATTATAACCAGGCCGTGCAGCATTACATCGCCGCCAAAAGCAACCTGGACTATTACCGGCAAAGCGCAAAACCCAACGCGGTAATGATCGAAAGCCAGTCGAAAACGGCTTTTGAAAAAGGCGATATAAACTATACGCAGCATCTGCTGAATCTTCAGCAGGCGATCGCTATCCAGGAAACATACCTGGACGCTGTACATGAATACAACCAGTCGGTTATTTACGTCGAGTACCTCACGGCACATTAAACCAATTACACCAGGAATCATGAAAACAACCAACTATATTTTCCGTTCGCTGATCGCTCTCGCCATCCTGCTGAATGCCTGCGGCGAACCACAGGAAACAAAAAATTCCGGCGAACACCACGATGAAGAGCCGGACATGGTGGAACTGACGGAAGCGCAGTTCAAAGCGGCAGGCATCCAAACGGGCGTCGTCGATATGCGTACCATCAGCGGCACCATTTCCGCAAGCGGATTGCTGGATGTTCCCCCGCAAAGCAAAGTCAGTATTTCCGCGCCGATGGGCGGCTTTGTGAAATCAACCGACCTGCTCCAGGGCTCGCGCGTGGAAAAAGGACAGCTGGTAGCGGTTATGCAGCACCCGGATTATATCCAGATGCAGCAGGACTACCTGCAAAACGTCAGCCAGCTCGAATTCCTGGAAGCGGAATACGAGCGGCAGGAACAACTGTCGAAGGAAAACGTAAACGCGACGAAATCGCTGCAGCAGGCCAAAGCCAATTACAACAGCACGAAAGCGGCGGTAGAGGGATTGCGCGCGAAACTGCAGATGCTCAACATCAATACCGCGACACTGGAAAAAGGTTCGATACAAAGTACGATCAACCTGTACGCCCCGATTTCCGGTTACGTGACCAAGGTGAACACGAACATCGGCGCATTTGTAAATCCCACCGACGTGCTGCTTGAAATTGTGAATACCGAGCACCTGCACGCCGAGCTGACCATTTTCGAGAAAGACGTTCCGCTGCTGAAGATCGGGCAGCGCGTATTATTTACCCTGGCGAACGAAAACCGGCAAAGGATTGCCACGGTGCACCTGATCGGCCGCGAGATCAGCACCGACCGGAGTGTGCAGGTTCACTGCCATATCGGGAAAGAAGACCGCGAAATGATTCCCGGCATGTACCTGAAAGCGGTTGTGGAAACGGACAGCGCCCGCGTTACGGCTGTACCCGAAGAAGCTATCGTGAATTTCGGAGGGAAAAAATTCATTTTCATTGAATCCGGAGAAGGTCACGGAAAAGAAGAAGATGCGAAAGAAAAACATGCCGGGGAAAAAGGGATGCATCATTTCAAAATGATCGAAGTAACTACGGGCGAATCCGAATTGGGTTATGCCGAAGTTATCCTGCCCGGCGGCTTTGACCCGGATTCCAGGATAGTGATCAAAGGCGCGTTCAGCCTGCTTGCCAAAATGAAAAACAGCGAGGAAGAAGGCGGGCATGCGCATTGAGTGATTGCCCGGGGAGTCCGCAGAAGATGCGTTTGAATATACGGACTCTTCACCGCAGAGTTTACACAGGGAAATATTTGGTAGTGCATCCGTTTAAAAGTATTCGCTCTTTACCGCAGGGGCGCAGGGGCGCAGAGTATTCGCAGAGCATTAAACCCTCTGCGGCCGAGGATGTGCTGCCTGTCCGCCGTACAACTCCGGCAGGCGGGCTGGCTCAGCGCTCTCCGTGCCTCTGCGGTGAATTTTCCGGACCTTTTAAAGGAAAACGATACTGAATATTTCAAACTGATGCACTACCGAATATTTCCCGGCGGCGAAGCCTGTGCGGGTTGACACTGCAGTAAATTTTTTGGACCATTTAAGAAGCTGTTACCGGGAGTTCCGGCTATTCCGGAATCGCGCGGATATTCGTATCTTTATAAGGAACCATATGTCCGGCTTTCTTGAGCAGAAGCTTTCTTGTTGTCGTTTTACTGTTGTTTTCCTTGCCTGATTTTTTCGCACAGCCGGGCGGGGAAAAGCGGCTAACCGTTTCCGAAGCGCAGGAAGATTTTAAGATACTGCGCCGGGCGCTGGAGGAACGGCATCCGGGCATCGACCGGTACCGCGAACCGGGCGCTTTTCAGCAGGCTTTAAACACAGCGGAAGCACAGATCAACAAACCGCTCGCAGTAAACGAATTTTTTGCCGTGCTCAGCCCGGTGATCGATGTGCTCGACTGCGGGCATACGGAAATCCAGGTTCCGAAAACGGAGGTGGACGCTTTGCGAAAAACAGCCAAACTGCTCCCGTTTAAATTCGGTATCGATAAAAACCACCTGTTCATCCGACTGAGTTACGATGCCGATACGACGCTCGGCGTGGGCCTCGACGTGATCCGGATCAACGGGCACAGCACCGATTCGCTGCTCCGTGCGTGGCATGGCTTTTTCAGTTCCGACGGTTATAACGAAACCATGCAGAATCGTTCCGGCGAAAGTATTTTCCGGGAGTACTATGCCGTATTTGCGGAACAGCCCGACAGTTTTTTACTTGAGTTACGGAATCACCGTTCGGGAAAAGAAAGTCGTATCCGCGTTTCGCACCTCACCTACCCGCAACTGGAAAAAAGATACAACGCCCGCTTCGAGAGAAACGGTCCGCCGAAAAAACTCGCTTTGTATTTTATCGACTCCACTACTGCGGTGATGAACATCGAAACCTTCCAGGGAAAAGAACTGCGGAAATCACATGCGCATTTCCGGCGTTTCGTAAAAAAATCCATGCGCGAGCTGGAGCGGAGGCATTGCCGGAGGCTGGTGATCGACCTGCGCGACAATACGGGCGGCAACGTGAACCTCGGCATATTCCTGTACCGCCGCATCGCCAAAGAAAATTTCCGGTACATCGACAGTGCAACGGTTCCCACGAAAAAGCCGATCCGTTTTCACCGTTACACAGACAAATCCTTTTTATTCAACCTCAATTTCCTCGCCGTTAAAAAAAGAGACGGCAAATGTATTTACCGCATTCATCACCTCACCAAAACGCACAAACCCGTTTCCACGGCTTTCGGCGGCGAAGTATTTGTGCTGACCAACGGGCTCACTTTTTCAAACGCTTCCAATTTCGCCGCCCTGGTGAAATACCAAAAGCGCGGCATGATCGTAGGCGAAGAACCCGGCGGGGCGATGAACGGCTGCAGCGGCATGACATATTTCAACGTAAAACTGCCGAATTCCAAACTCGTTGTCCGTATTCCCCTGGCCAAAGTGATTTACCCGTTCAAGCCGTATTCCGATTACGGCCACGGCATCAAACCCGATTTCGAAATTGCCGGTCACCCGAATTGCCCGGTCATGATGGGCGAGCTGGAATTTCTTTCTCCCCTGTTCTATTCCGGCAAACACGCCTGCCCGGCATCGCGGAAACAATAATTTCAAACATCCTGCGGGTAAAACGCTCAATGCCAAACGTACAATTATCAATGCTCATCGAAGGGATGGCTTGAACGTTGAGCATTGGGAGTTTGACATTGGGCGTTAAAAATGTACGCATAGGATAAACGCTTATTCATTTTCTCTTCGTGTTTCTTCGTGACTTCGTGTCTTTGTGGCTAGAGCCATACGGACTACAAAAAGGGAAACACACAAAACAAACGTCCATTTATTCTCTCTTCGTGTTTCTTCGTGCCTTCGTGTCTTTGTGGCAAGAGCCACACGGACTACAAAAAGGAAAACACAGGGAACCGCTGAATAATTCCGCATGGATATATTGCTGCGCATGAAAACGATTACGGGTATTTCCGTAAATGCATATTTTATTCTGCGAATCAACGTTCATTTTATATTTTAGGCTTTCTTTTTGCGTTTAACCAGTACACCAGAAAGACGATCCTATGAAAAATCTCCCGGGCATCTTTTCATTTTCCGCGTTCCTGTTTATCTCTGCTCCCGCTCTTGCGCAGGAACCGACCGGCGGAGCGCAGATGGCAACGGCTGCGTTTACCGACAGCCTGACTTCCAGGAGCGAAAAAACAACGGACGGTTTTTACTATAAAGCAATCCCGGTTGCCACGGAAAAAGGATCGCGGCTGTACGTTTATTATTCCGCTTACGGTCCCGGCTATGAAAACCTTCAGCTTGCTTTCATCAATACGGCAGCCGGTAAGGTGACCAAACATGTGTGCAAACTGACAGCCGGAAGCTGCCTGGGCACGATTGAATTTGATACGACTTTCACGGAAGCCGGCACCGTCAATGTTTTATATACAACCACAATTCCCGGGCAGACGCTGCAATACACCGCGATGGCTTTTTATGCTTCGCCCGAAGCGCTGAAATACAACGCCGATGCCGACCTGTGTTGGAAAACCGGGTACCTCCTGAAACATTCCGACAACGGGTTTAAGTTTATCATGAACGATGAAAGCAACGGTTTTGCCGCGCACAGCACCACCACGCCGCTGATGAAGGAGAACCCGGCCTCGAGCAGGATCATTGAAAGTATCGGTTCCATCGTATATACCAGTACGCTCGGCCGCGGTACGCGCGAACAGGCTGATGTGTATATGAAGCAGATTGATGAGTCGCTGCGCCAGTGCCTCGGCACCCTGTTCGAATACAAAGGCGAAACGGATAAACTGACGTGTACCGCGTCAGCCGAAACTTACGGGCAGGTGATCCGTAACCTGTCGTATTCCGACAAAGGCGGAAAGAAACCGAAGTACGTGATTACGGTTTCCGTGACGGAAAAAACTGTGCAGGGGAATAAGGTGTATGACGTGGAGATGGCGATTAAAAATATGTTTTACCAGTTTTGATGGTATTTACATATTCCTTCTATACTGCCCACCAACCTCAAACAGCGCCATCGTAATTTGCCCTAGCGAGCAGTATTTCACTGTATCGATCAGTTCTTCAAAAACGTTCCCGTTCTGAATGGCCACATCCTGCAAACGTTTCAGCATTTCTTTCGATTTGCCTTCGTTCGCTTTCTGCAGGTTGCCGAGCATCTCGATCTGGTAATCTTTTTCTTCCTGCGTCGCGCGGATCACTTCGCGGGGAAGTACCGTCGGCGAACCTTTTGAAGAAAGAAAAGTATTTACCCCGATGAGCGGGTACTCGCCCGTATGCTTCTGGTGTTCGTAGTACAAACTCTCTTCCTGTATTTTTCCGCGCTGGTACATCGTTTCCATCGCGCCCAGCACGCCACCGCGCTCACTGATCCGGTCGAATTCCGTCAGCACGGCTTCTTCCACCAGGTCGGTCAGGTCTTCGATGATGAACGCGCCCTGTAACGGGTTTTCGTTTTTCGCCAGGCCGAGTTCCCGGTTGATGATGAGCTGGATGGCCATCGCGCGGCGCACGCTTTCTTCGGTAGGCGTGGTGATCGCTTCGTCGTACGCGTTCGTGTGCAGCGAATTGCAGTTGTCGTAAATCGCGTACAAAGCCTGGAGCGTGGTACGGATATCGTTGAAGTCGATTTCCTGCGCGTGCAGCGAACGGCCCGAAGTCTGGATATGGTACTTCAGCATCTGCGAACGTTCGTTGCCGCCGTATTTGTTCTTCATCGCTTTCGACCAGATGCGGCGGGCCACGCGACCGAGCACGGCGTATTCCGGGTCCATGCCGTTGCTGAAGAAGAACGACAGGTTCGGCGCAAAATCGTCGATGTGCATGCCGCGGCTCAGGTAATATTCCACGAAGGTAAACCCGTTCGACAAGGTGAGTGCGAGCTGTGTGATCGGGTTGGCGCCGGCTTCGGCGATATGGTAACCGGAAATGGAAACGGAGTAAAAGTTCCGCACGTTCTTGTCGATGAAGTACTGCTGCACGTCACCCATCACGCGCAGCGAAAATTCCGTGCTGAAGATGCAGGTATTCTGCGCCTGGTCTTCTTTCAGGATATCGGCCTGCACGGTTCCGCGAACGACTTTCAGCGTTTCGGTTTTGATTTTCTGGTACACGTCTTTCGGCAGTACGTCTTCGCCGGTAATGCCGAGCAGCATCAGGCCCAGGCCGTCGTTGCCCTCCGGGATGCCGCCCTGGTAACGCGGGCGGGCGATGCCTTTGTCTTCGTATTTCGCTTTCAGTTTTTTCTCTACGGTCGCTTCCAGCTTATGTTCTTTGATGTAGAGTTCGCACTGCTGGTCGATGGCGGCATTCATGAAGAACGCGCAGATGGAAGGCGCGGGACCATTGATGGTCATGCTCACCGACGTTTTCGGATCGGCGAGGTTGAAACCGGAATATAATTTTTTCGCGTCGTCGAGGCAGCAGATGCTCACGCCCGAGTTGCCGATCTTGCCGTAAATATCCGGGCGCAGGTCGGGATCATGACCGTAAAGCGTCACCGAATCAAAAGCCGTGGAAAGCCGCTTCGCCGGCATGCCCAGCGAAACATAATGGAAACGTTTGTTCGTCCGTTCCGGCCCGCCTTCGCCGGCGAACATGCGCGTGGGATCTTCACCTTCGCGCTTGAACGGGTAAATGCCCGCGGTGTAGGGAAATTCCCCGGGCACGTTTTCCTGCAGGTTCCATTTCAGCAGGTCGCCCCAGGCTTCGTATCTCGGTGTGGAGATTTTCGGAACCTGCGTATGCGAAAGCGATTCGTAATGCGTTCTGACTTTGATCTCTTTGTCGCGTACTTTGAAAACATAAAACTCGTCGGCATACTGCTTCGCTTTCGCGGGCCATTCTTCGATGAGTTTTTTATTTTTCGGGTCGAGGTCGAGCTCGTACTTTTTGTAACGTTCTTCCAGTTGCGCGATCAGCGTTTGGTCGGCCGCCTTTTTTTCTTCTTTCAGCGCGTCGATGGATTTGCGCAGCGCGTAGAGTTTTTGCGCGACGGCCGCCTGGGCCAGCACCCACTTGTCGAAATTCCGGTTATTTTCCGTGATCTCGGCGAGGTAACGCGTGCGCTGCGGAGGGATGATGTAAATCTTCTCCGACATTTCTTTCGTGATCTCGAATTTCGATTTCAGCGGGGCCTTGGTTTTCGCGGCGACGGTTTGGATCACGGCGCTGTAAAGCCTGTTCATGCCCGGGTCGTTGAACTGCGAAGCGATGGTACCGAAAACCGGCAGGTCGTCGTCATTCGTTTCCCAGAGCTGGTGGTTGCGTTTGTACTGTTTGCGCACATCGCGAAGCGCATCGAGGGCGCCGCGTTTATCGAATTTGTTCAGCGCGATGATGTCCGCGAAATCCAGCATGTCGATTTTTTCAAGCTGCGTGGCGGCGCCGTATTCCGGTGTCATCACGTACAAACTCGCCTGGCTGTGCTCGATGATTTCCGTATCGCTTTGCCCGATGCCGGAAGTTTCGAGGATCACGAGATCGAATTGCGCGGCTTTGAGAATATCGACGGCTTCTTTCACGTGTTTCGATAGCGCGAGGTTGCTCTGGCGCGTGGCCAGCGAACGCATGTATACGCGTTTGTTGCGGATCGCGTTCATCCGGATGCGGTCGCCGAGCAAAGCCCCGCCGGTTTTGCGTTTCGAGGGATCGACGGAAACGATGGCGATGTGCTTGTCTTCGAAATCCGCCAGGAAACGGCGCACCAGTTCATCCACCAGCGATGATTTTCCCGACCCGCCGGTGCCGGTAATGCCGAGCACGGGCGTTTTCGAAGCCGCGGCTTTTTTATGAATCCCGTCGAGAATAGGACCGTGCACTTCGCCGTAGTTTTCCGCAGCGGAAATGAGCCGGGCAATGGCGCGGGGATCTTTGTCCTCGAGGTGCGTGGCTTCGCCGTTCAGCTGGAAACCGGTCGGAAAATCGCACTTCGTCAGCAGGTCGTTGATCATGCCCTGCAGGCCCATCGAGCGCCCGTCGTCCGGGTGGTAAATGCGCGTGATGCCGTATTCATGCAGTTCTTTGATCTCGTCGGGCAGGATGGTTCCGCCGCCGCCGCCGAAAATTTTGATATGGCCGCAGTTCTGCTCTTTGAGCAGGTCGAACATGTACTTGAAAAATTCCATGTGTCCACCCTGGTAGCTCGTGATGGCGATGGCGTTGGCATCTTCCTGGATGGCGCAGTCCACGATCTCGGCTACGGAGCGGTCGTGCCCGAGGTGGATCACTTCGGCCCCGCTGCCCTGGATGATGCGGCGCATGATATTGATGGCAGCATCGTGACCGTCGAAGAGCGAAGCGGCGGTAACAATGCGGATTTTGTTCTTCGGTTGATATACGGAGACTTCCTGCATGATTTGTCGTGTCTGTAACTGGATTTCCGGCCGCAAAGGCCTGAATTACAAAAATACGATGGATTGCGGGGATGGCAAAATGGAAAAGGCCCCCCAGAATCCGCAGGTCTTAACGTTCGACCATGAAAATGCCCAGACCACAGACAAGTTTCTGAAATATCTTTTTTGCAAAAAATAATAATCAGGTGTCAAAATTTGGCAATCAATGCAAGTATTAACTATTGCCTTAGTCGATAATTGCGGAATTTATTTCAATTTGATGCTTACATTTTATATATCGCAATTATTGCCAATTCGTAATATGTGTTTGTAATAATCAATTTCGTGGTGGTTCGATCATGCATTAGGTTTGACTCAATAAATCACTAAAACCTATACACCATGGACAAAGAAACAGACGACAAACTGGATTTAATTTTCCAGATTATGCAAAAGCTCGCAAATAAATTATAGTTGGTAAAGTCCATTCTCCCCCCAAATCGCAAGTCTCTTATTCCCTTAAAACTTCGCTGAATGGTGCTATAACCAGTCGGCATGATTCGATAGAGAAACGTGATGCTGCCCTCTTGCTAAAGCCGGAAAAAGGACTATGATTAAAAAGAAAATGAGACTTGCGGATTTTTGGAGCCCGGACAAACGTTTTAGAAATGATGATTGTTTTTAATAAATTAGCACATATTCCCAGCCCCTAAAGTCTTTCACTATGCTGAACCTGATAGCTTTGCTTATCCCGGTTTTCCTCCTGCTCGTACTTGCGGAGTGGTATGTGAGTTATAAAAGGCAGGACAACAGGTATGCCGCCGGCAATACGGTGATGAACCTGGCCATCGGGGCAATCGACCAGGTCTGCTCGCTTTTTTATTTCGCCCTGCTGTACCTGGTGATGGATTATGTTTACAATCACTTCCGGTTTATCGAGCTGCAGAACAACTGGAAGCAATGGGTAATCGCCTACATCGCCGTTGATTTCCTCTCCTACTGGTACCATCGCCTCTCGCACCGGGTCAATATCCTTTGGGCCGGTCATGTAACGCACCACTCTTCGGAGTATTTCAATTTTTCGAACGGGTTTCGCACCTCTTTCTTCCAGGGAATAAACCGGGTTCTGTTCTGGGCCTTTTTGCCGGTTTTCGGATTCGATCCGCTGGTACTGGTCATCATCCTGAAAGTCTCCGGCATTTATGATTTCTTATTGCATACGGAGTATATTCCGAAACTGGGCTTCCTGGAAAAAATTCTCATCACGCCATCCCTGCACCGCGTACATCATGGCAAAAACGAAATATACATCGACAAAAATTACGGCTCGACGTTTTTGATCTGGGACCAGGTTTTCGGCACGTACCAGGAAGAAACCGAAACGGTACGGTACGGAATAAAAAGTCCTTACACGGACAATAACCCGTTCGTGGCTATCGGGCATCATTACCAGTACCTGTGGAAATCCGTAAAAGCGGCCCGTTCGTGGCCGGACAAAATCAAAATCCTGTTTATGCCGCCGGAGTGGAAACCGGAAAACAGCAGTCTCCCCGGTCTCCCGGCATTACAAAGTTATATTCCGGCCAGCTCGTATGTTAAGCGGTATGCTTTTTTCCAGATCATCTGTTGCGCCGTATCGCTTATCGCCATGCTGGTCGTTAAAAATTTCCTGTCGAACCCGGAAATCATGCTTTGCTCCGGCATTATCGTAATGTCGATGGCCAACTGCGCCATGATTTACAATGGGAACATCCGGAGCGATTTTGCCAGGCGGGAATCGGCGAGATTGGTTTTCGGGCTATTGCTCATTTGCCTGGTGATGTTTATCTATTCGAGCATTTTCCTCGCGCCGCTCCTGTTTTTCTTTTTGGGTTCGCTGATTCTTATCCGGGACAGGCGTATGCAGGAGGACGAGGCGGAGGACGAGGACGGTGAGTGTATTGATCCGCATAGCGCTAATTGACCTCATAACCTTTTCTTAGCATTAACATGAGCTTTCGATAAAAGCGAAAGGCAACCTGTTTACGTACAAATAAGCAGAATGCCAGAATCAGATTATCAAATACCCAAAGTCAAAAACAAAAACACCAAACCACCACCCCCGATTCCCGCCGAAACAGTTTCATCGGACATCCTCACACTTTCTTCCCCGCCAGTTTTCCCCGAATCAGAACCAAAACGATCACCTATGACTTCAACAGACGAAGCCCTGTGGAACGCTATCCGGAATTTTGAGATCGACGACCCGGAAAGCGCGTTGACCTTCACCGACCGGCTGGCCCGCGAGAACGGCTGGACGCTGGAATATGCGATCAGGGCGGTAGAAGAATACAAACGGTTTATGTTCCTGGTTTGTACTACCGGCCAAACGATGACGCCTTCGGACGAAGTGGACCAGGTATGGCACCTGCATCTTTTATATACGCAATCGTACTGGGAGGATTTCTGCCGCGACACGCTGAAACGGAACGTACATCACGGTCCGACGAGAGGCGGCAAAGCGGAAACGGAAAAATACACGGACCTGTACGAACAAACCAAAACGCATTACGAAAACTGTTTCGGCGCCCCGCCCCCGCCCGACCTCTGGCCCGACAGTGAAACGCGGTTCCGGGAAGTGCATTTCCGCCGTGTGAACCTGCACCGGAACTGGATTATTTCAAAACCCAAACTTTTAATATGAACAAACCATTACTTGAAAAACTGACCCCGGCGGAAGTGCTGCAGTTACTTGAAGACCGCGCCGCTTCGCTCAACATGCTGCTTAAAATGACCCTGGCCGACCTGTTGGCCAAAAAAGTGCTGCTGCTGCACGAACGAAAAGTGGAAAACCGGCATACTTCGCTTGAACCGCTGCAGATTACGTATGTCAAACCCGGCAAAAATTTCCCGACCTACCGCGCGCTGGAACACGAACGGGTTTTTCTTTCGCTATTCGACCGCAATCTGAACCTGAGTATCATGCTGAAAATGCTGGTCAAGATCGTAACCTCCAAATTCGATTTTAAAAACGATTTCTATCGCATGGTCAGGCGAAGTCCCAACCTGGCCGATTATTTCAGCCGGAATTTTTTCACGCGGTTTTTCGGAATCGCAGCAATAACTTCCAAAGGGCGGGAAGCACAGGAAGAATTGAAAAACGATATCCGGGAACTGCAGTACCATTTCAGCGACAGGAAAAAGAGATCGCCGGAAATACTCGATCCGCTGCGGGAAAAACTGAACGGGAATCTCTTTCTCTTCACCGCAACCACGGTCGCCGTATTTTCCGAAACGGACGAAGGACTGATTTCAGATATCAATGCGCATGATACGCTTGGACACTTGCCGGGCGGAGACGGTGATTTCGGAAGCTTCGCCCCGGCATTCGATCACGAGTTTGACCTGTACCACCGGACATACCGGGGAGGCGGCGGTTGCGGGAACAGCGGTTGTGGCGGAGACTCGGGATGCAGCAGTTGTTCTTCCGGTTGCGGAAGCGGATGTGGCGGTGGTGGATGCGGCGGCGGCGGATGCGGTAGCTGAAGTCGTCCCGATTTACTATTATTGAATACCAAAACATACACCCATGTCCATGATCAGCCACAACTGGAGCAGTTTCACCTTACGTGTAACGCTCCGGGCTTCCGAAGAAAACATTTACCGCATGATCGCCACTGCAGCCGGGCTGGAAAACTGGTTCCTGCGGAAAGCGGTTTTTACAAGCTCCGCAGGAAAAGCACGTAATCCGCAGGAATTCGCGGAAGCCGGCGATATGTATTTCCGCATGTGGCACGGACACCCGGATGAAGTTTCCGAAAACCGGCCCGTGCTCGAAGCGAACGGAAAAGATCTGATCCGCTTTCGTTTCACCGCCGATTCCGATGTTACTTTCCGCATCATCCGCGAAAATGAAACGACTTTACTCGAACTGAAGCAGGATAAAATTCCGCAGGAAGAAGACCCGCAGGAACACCTGCATGTACAATGTGCTGTGGGCTGGACTTTTTATTTAACGAACCTGAAATCGGTGCTGGAAGGCGGGCCGGATTTGCGGAATAAGGATATGGCGATCCGGAGTGTGATTAATGCGTGAGTTCAGCTGGCAGTTTTGCAGGTTTTGTGGAACGAGATCTTCGTTAGTCGAAGTCTCAGACTTCGACTAGCTGCGTCTGATTTACACAGACTATTTGCTGCAAAACTGCCAACTGTAAACTGCCAACTGGATTAAAAGCTATTCCGAAAGCAAAGAAACTTCTCCGAAAACAATACGCTGAGGAATTTTACAAGCACTACAAAGACGGCCATTTCTTCCGCAATTCCGCCACATACTTCCGCAGGTCGCCTTTGTATTTTTCAGAAAACTCTTTTTCAAAATCATCCTGTTTCGATCCGTAGCGCACGTAGCTCATAAAAACCGCGTTGCCCGCTTTGCGGAGTCTTCTTTCCAGGCGTTCGGAAAAACCGGTTCTGCCCAGCGGAAGCGTTTTCGCTTCTTGTAAAATCTGCACATACAGGCGGTACTTTTCACGCAACACGGTTTGTTCCGGCGTTTTGTTTTTCTCCGCCGCTTTAAAAAGCGAGTCGAGCCGGTACGCGCTGCGGAGCATGAATTTTTCGACGACGGATTCGTCGCTGCGGTTTTGCAGGTACGTTTTCATTTCCCGCGAATCCGCGCCAAATTTGCTGCGCATGAACTGCAAAGCTCCTTTGTACCCGACAAAGCTGGCGAGATTTTCATTGAAGTCGATACTGTCTTTCACGAACAGTGTGCCGTGCGTCAGTTCATGGATGATCAGTTCGGACAGGTCGCCTTCATCGTAGTTCAGCATATTCGACAGCACCGGGTCGTTGAAATAACCGAGCGTACTCCAGCCGCCCGCCGAACCCAGCTGCACGTCATAACCCTGCGCACGCAGGCGGCGCGCCTCGCGGACAGCCAGCTCTTTCCTGAAAAATCCTTTATACGGCACAGCGCCCAGCACGGGAAAATGCCAGCGGTACGGTTCCATGGCTGCGGGCCTGCAGGCGGTAACCACGTAAATCGGAGGCTGTCCTGCGAGATCGAAAAAGCTGGTGTAATTTTCGTTGCGCACCAGGTCGATACTGTCAAAAGCATAGGCGCGGATTTCTTTCACGAGTTCCAGTTTCTTCTTCAGCGAATCGGGAACGGATGCATCTTTGATCACCTCATCCAGCGGGCGCGCATTCCACACGATATTCATTTGTCCGCGCAGTTGCTGTACACCGTAAACAAGCAGTTCGAGGTAAAGCATCCCGCCCGCCACCAGCAGCACGAGCAGCAGGTCGGTGAAAAACATGCGGATGAAACGGAAACGTTTGCGCATCAATCAAAGTTACTGTTTCGCGTTTACTGTTTACCGTTCTCCGTTTACCGTTTACCGTTTACCGTTTTTCGGCTAAAACCGGGAAACGAGGAACGGTAAACGGGAATACTTACTTTTGTTTACAGCATGTTCTTCATCCTCTCCAAAATTCTCGCGTTCCTCATCATGCCCATGACCTGGATCATGGCGCTGCTCTTGTATTCGTGGTGGACGAAAGACGAGAACCGCAAGCGCAAAACATTCAAATGGGCGATGATCCTGATGCTGATCTTCAGTAACCGTTTCGTGTTCGATGAAGCCATGCGCGCCTGGGAAGTGGAAGCGATTCCGCATGGCTCGCTGCACCAGTACGACGCCGCTATCGTGCTGGGCGGATTGAGCGTATGGGATCCCTCGCTGCAGCGTATCCAGTTTACCGGCGGAGCGGACCGGCTTTTCCAGGCTTTGGATCTTTACAAAAAAGGACTCGTGAAACGCATCGTGTTCACCGGCGGTTCGGGAAGCATCCTGCACCAGGAATATAAAGAGAGCGATCGCGTAAAACTGTACCTGCAAAGCATCGGTATTCCCGATTCCGTCCTCGTCTTCGAAAGCCAGTCGAAGAACACGTACGAGAATGCCGTGATGACGAAAAAAATACTCGACAGTATTTCGCCTGGCGGCAAGTACCTGCTCGTTTCATCGGGTTATCATCTCCGCCGCGCGAAAGGCTGTTTTGACAAAGCCGGTATTTCCACCTTGTCGTACAGCACCGACCGGAAAAGCGGCCCGCGCAAATTCGAATTCGATCACCTCCTGCTCCCCGATGCCGATGCGCTGAGCGACTGGAGCATGCTGCTGCATGAAATCGTGGGATACATTACGTATAAAATCTCCGGCTATTTATAGCAAGGTATTGTGTTAAAAAAATGCCGAATGCCGAATTGCGAATGCCGAATTTTATCCATGCACTTCGTCATTTGCAATTCGGCATTCGAATAATTATCGTTTGCTGATCAGTATTTTTTTGCTGATACGTTTTCCGCCCTGTTCGAGTGCGGCAATGTAAATACCGCCGGGAAGCGTGGGCAATGCCTGTTTCCAGCCTGCGCCCTGCAATTCCGATTCTGCAGAAAAACATTTTTTACCGGTGAGATCGTACAGGTCGAAATGCAGCAGGCCTTTTTCGCCGGAAGAAATAATGACCTGGTTGGCATACGCATTATAAACCGCGGTCATGCCGGCCTGTACCGGTTCGGTAATGCCGACATCGGCAGACGAATATTCCCACACATCGGTTGCATAAAACGAAGCGTCCGAATAACCGGTGGCTACGTATCCTCTCATATTCGCGTCCGTGTGGAATGCCACGAA
>VBWE01000024.1:20655-72111 GCA_006218065.1 Bacteroidota bacterium | reverse complement strand
GCGCTTCCGGGAAAACTGTCGATCATCGACCAGGAATCCTGCACGGGATCGTACCGGTAAAAATCATTCCGGTGCGTTGTACCGTCGGGTGTTCCCAGGCCGGCAAATCCGAAATCATAGATCGAGAAGCCCGACATGCCGCCGCGGACACCGCCGGGGAAATTGGCTTTGATTGTCCAGGCGTTGCCCACCGGGTTGTATTCAAACGTTTCGTTCGACATCTGCGCCGGCTGGTAAGCGCCGCCTACGATGTACATTTTTCCCTGCAGCGCAAAAGCGGCCGGGCCGAAACGGGCCAGTGCAGGCAGCGAAGCTTTCGCCGTCCAACTGTTGTTCGCGATATTATACTCGTGTGATGATGAAAGGAAAGTGGTCGTGCTGGTAGCGCCGCCATGAACGTAAATTTTTCCGTTGATGTGCACACCCACCGCACCGGTCCGCCCGCCGCCAGTATAGGTCAGCAAGGTATCCCAGGCATTCGTCAGCGCATCATACTCATACCAGTCGTTGTGATACGTTCCGTCGTAGCCAAGTCCCACGTATCCTTTTGTCCCCGCTCCGACCGCAGTCACGCCCGAACGCGCGCCGCCGGGAAATGCAGCGATCTGTGTCCAGGTATCGTTCGAAACATTGTACCGCCAGAAACTGGAAACAAAACCGCTCGAAGCCTGCCCGGCGCCGATAAAGGCCGTGCTGTCCGCTTCAAACGAGCAGGCCGCAAAACGACCTACTCCGGAAAAATTCTGTTTTTGTGTCCAGTTGCCCTGCGCATAAAGAGCAGACGATAATACGATTGCGCCTCCGAGTAGTAGCAGTCTATTCATACAGGTGGTTTTTGGAAGAGTATTTTTTGAATATAGGTAACTTTATTCTCCGCTTAAACTTCTTTTCGACAGATCGTTAATTTTTTTCGGCAACGGGGCTTTTTTCTTTGGCAAGAAATTCTAACTTCGTCCCCGGCGAATCCATTTAAATTCCATTTTTATCGAAACCAGGGGGGGAGACGGCTCTGCCGTTACGGTCCGCAATGCGGCCAGGATAGAACTTATCGGCGGGATAGTATTTGTAAACTATCTCGACGGTGCCGAAGTTGATGCGGAAATAAAGCAGGAAATGCACGAGGTATTTCTGCGTATCACCGGGGGAGAAAAACATCCGTTTCTTTTTGAATCGGAAGGATCCCTGTGGTACACGCGCGAAGGCCGTGAATTTGCCTCACACATCGAGCACAAGCAGCCTTTCCTGGCTGTGGCCATGGTCGCAGAATCACTCGCGTTCCGCCTGATCGCCGATTTCTACGGACGATTCTACAAACCCAAAATGCCGTATAAAGTTTTTAAAACCCGGGAAGAAGCGCTGGACTGGCTGAAGACGTTTTAGTCTTTACTCCAACTGCAAAAGGCAAAGGGCAAAAAACAAAGTTCACATAGACTCTATAAAAAAGACCTCGTTATAGAGTTTCTGCTAGTCGTCGACTGAGTCGACGACTAGCAAAGTCTCTTTTCCAGGGTCTCATTTCCACGATCTCACTAAAATACGCGGATTGCCTTTTGCTATCCGCCCTTTGCCTTTTGTTTCATGAATTCACGCCGCAGGTGTTTTACACGAACAATCCGCACCAGGTAATCATTCCCGTTAAGCGAAACGTACGGCAGGCTTGACGCCGGGATATCCAACTCCCGGATGGTTTTGTGCGCAGGCTCGATCAGCGAGGCGCCGGCGGTTCCGGAAACGCGCTGCTTCATTTTAAATCCCGGCATCGTGCGCGAAGTCCAGCGGTAATACATTTTTCCTTTCTCGATGGAATATTCGATTTCCGGCGCAAGACGGTTGTAGAGATACTGATCGAAAAACCATTGATAGTCCTTTCCTGTTTTTCGGTTGACGAGCGCGATGAAATCTTTCGAGGTAACGGTCTTCGGCGCGTTTTCCGTTGCAAAGGTTTCCAGGATGTCGAAAAACAGGCTGTCGTTTTCCAGCGCGTAGCGCAGCGAGTGAAGTATCCACGATCCTTTATGGTAAATATCGCCGTCGCGGTAATTGAAATACCGCATGTTGAACGGACGTGAAACCGGTCGCCGGTTGATGATCGTCAGCCGCTGATCGAGCAGGTACCTGCGGTACGCGTCACGACCCTGCGTTTCTTCCACGAACAGGGCTTCGGCATATGTGGCAAAACCTTCGTGGATCCAGCCGTCGCCCAGATCAGCCGCCGTAACGCTGTTGCCCCACCATTCGTGCGCAGTTTCATGCAGGATGATGTAGTCGAAACCTTCGTAATCGTTCGTGTATCCGTTCCCGTACGCAATTCCCGTCTGGTGTTCCATGCCCGCAAAAGGCGACTCCACCAGCTTGAACCCGTCGCGGTACCAGGGATACGGCCCGAAACGTTTTTCATACAAGGCGATATGATCTTTCACCTGCCTGAAATGTTTGAGCGCACGTTCGTAATTATAATCGAGCACGTAATGATCCAGGTCCAGCGTTTGCCCGGTGACTTCACTTTCGTAACTATCATGCACCCGCTTGAACTTACCCACGTAATACGTCACGTTATAAACATTGATCGGGTATGAAACGAGCCATTTCCAGGTCGTGAGTTCTCCTTTTTCCTCGCTCCCCTGTAAACGTCCGTTGCTCACGGCCACGAGACCTGCAGGAACGGTGAGGTTGACCTGCACTGTATCCGGCTCATCGTCCATCATATCCTTGCAGGGCCACCACAGGCTGGCGCCTTCGCTTTCGCAGGCTATGCCGCACCAGGGATTGCCGTTATAATCGTATTTCCACACGGCTCCTCCCACCCAGGGCGGGCGTTTTGCAATCATGGGGTTTCCTTCGTAAACAAACAAAAGCGAAAAACGCTCACCTTTCTTCACCGGGCCGGGGACTATGAATACCGCTCCCTCGCCGCGGAAAAACGGGCAACTGGTTTTTCCGTTCTGCACCAACAGCATTTTCATTTCAGGATACAGGTCGATTTGTATTGTGTCGAGATCGCGCAGCGCAACGGCGTCCATGCGCACCAATCCACCCACATATTGCTTTGCAGGATCGATTCTGATGTCGAGCGCGTATTGCTTCACATCGAAACCGTCACGGTACTTCGAATGCCCGCCCAGCAAACGCAGCTGTTCTGTTTTTTCGGGATACTTGCCGGCCCTTTTCGGATTGTGGACTTTATAATGAATACCGAATATGCTGCAGGAACCAAGTAAAACGGGAATGCATGCGAACAGCAGGATTTTTTTCATCGATTAAAAATAGCTATTCCCCGGTTAAAAAACTGCTTAACAAAAAAACGGCTGCCGTTCCGGGGATAACCGGAACAGGGCAGCCGCACATTAACACACAGGATTTACACAGTATCGGCAAACACCAACGTAAAGCGGGTCCCCGAATCGTTTTCGAAACTAAACCTCCCTTCCAGTCGTTTCGTCAGGATTTCGATGAGCCCTGTTCCCTGTGTGTTATTTCTTTTTAACTGTTCGTTAAACATACCATTCCCGTTGTCTTTGATCACCAGCTCGATGAAGCTGCTGCGTTTCCGCAACCTGATTTCCACTATTCCTTCCGCCCGGCCGCGAAATGCACACCGGAATATATGGCTCAGCACTTCGTTCACTACCAGGCCGAGCAGCTCCGCTTTTGAAGTTTTCATCCGGACCGGGGCCGTTGAAACGTGTATGGCGATATGCTCCGGGCAGTATGCTTTCCTGAGCGCATGAACCAGGTTATGCAGGTAGTCGCTCCCTTCGATCATCACCTGCTGATTCGCCACAAAAATTTTTTCATCGATCATGACCATCGTGTCGACACATTCGCAGGTTTCGAGCAGGGCCATGCGCAATTGCCTGTCGGCGGCGGCGGCGGCTTTCATCCGGAGCAGCGAAGCAATAACCGACAGGTTATTCCGCATGCGGTTGCGCAACTCCCAAAGCAAAAACGTATGTGACGTGCAGTTTTCACTTTCCGTAACCAAACCGGGACGAAGGGCGACTACCATATTAATTCAGTGTTCCTGTTCTTCCTGCCGGGCTGCTGTCAGCGGCTGTTGTTCCTGAAACGCTGTCGAAGCGCCAATAGCCGGTCAGCCCGTTTTCATTCCCGGTCAGTTTGCGGCACATGCCGTCGCGGATTTCAGCCTGCGTCAGCGCTTTGGTCCACAAACGCACTTCGTCTATTTTTCCGAAGAAAGAAGCGACCCCGCTTCCCAGGCTGCCGATCATAAAAGGAGCGGGACTGTTGATCGTCAGTCCATCCGCAAAAGCAATACTGGCGGAAGCGCGCAGGATTCCGTCAACGTAAAGTTCCATCATCCCGTCGCGGTCGTAAACGGTTGCAATATGATGCCAGCCCGTAAGCGTTCCGCCCGTATTCCATGAAGCGTAGGTATTGAATGCCGGGCCGTCCCTGTGGAAAGCCGCCGTGAGCGTTGTCGATCCGAGCAATCCGTACACAACATAGAAATAAGAAGGCCATGGCGTACCGAGTACCCAGTTGCCCATAATACCCTGCGTGCCCGGGGAAGGAAGTGAAAAATTTACCCAGCATTCCGAAGAAAAATCGCTCGTCCCGAAATTTACCAGGCCGCAATCCACATAATCCGTCATGCCGTTAAATGAAAGACAGTTGCCGGCTCCCGGCATTTGTGCACGCATCGTTCCGAAAATGAGCAGGCTGAAAAAGACCGCAGGAATTTTCCATTTCATGATTTCATGTTTTTATTGGTTTCAATCCCGGCGGACAACCGCCAGTTTTTTTGTACACATTGTTCCGTCGTCGCGTGAAATATGCAGGCAATACGAACCGGGCTGCAAATCGCCGGCATCAAAACGAACCCGGGAAACGCCTTGCTGAATCTGCCATGCCGTGCTTTTGCAAATACGCCCCCGCATATCGGTAACCTGCAGCAGCAACGTTTCTGTCCTGTCGCTGGTTATGCTGATGCTGCATTCGCCGGAACAGGGATTTGGAAAAAGATCGCTCACGCCGAAAATATTTTCTTCTCCGCAAGTGAGCGAAACAACCGGGCTTAATGTCGACAGTCCGCTGTTGTCAACCTGCCGGATGCGATAATATCCTGAAGAAAACGGAACATTATCCAGGAACACGTATGCCTGCGGCTGGCTGCTGTTGCCCGATCCGTTTACCGTCCCGGCGAGTTCCCAGGTTCCCGAGTCTGAACAACGCTCCACTTCAAAATGATGGCTGTTGCTTTCGCTCGCGGTTTGCCAGTTCACCAATGTTTTGCTGCAGCCGTCGCCCAACCACGAAGCGTTTACGGAAAGCCAGTCGACCGGCAGCACGATTGGCGAATAGCTGAGTACAATTTCCATCCGCCCGCTCATGCCCGTCCGCACCAGCGAATCGCCGGCCATGAATAAGGTAGAACTCATATTCGACCAGGCCGCGCAGGCCACATCAGCGTTGGTCGGACGCATCCACGTTTCCAGGACGGGCTCGTATACCGGCGTTACATACGGATTGTTGCTGTAAAAATAATCGACGGTATACGACGGTGAAGATCCGCCGATCACGAATACGCCGAAATAGCGATCATTAGCCAGCATACCCGGCAAACCGCAGTTCACATTAGGCAACTGATCGACGCGGTAAACGTGCATGGCAGGCGGAGCGCCCGACATATTATAAACCATCAGGCTGTCCTGCAGCAAAACATGACGAAGCACCAGTTTCATGTTCGGACTGATGTTTACTACCGGGTACATGTGTGTGCTGGTATCGCCAACCGGCGCTCCCGATAAAATCCAGGACGGTTGAGCAAATATGATTTCCGGGAGACCCAATACCAGGAAAAACATGAACACGATAGTTCTTTTCATTTTTTAACAGGTAAAAAAACCACTGTAACAGGGGCTTTCTTGTTGCCGGATCAAAAATGTCGTTTCGCCGACTTTTTCTCAAGTCAAAAAGCCGGAACTATGCGGAGCGAACCAGGGGAATGGCTATTGTTTATATACTGGTTATCAAATATTTAAACCACCAATACCGGCACAACGATTAACTATCGAAACCATGCAGGACCTCGTGTTTGACATCATTCATTCGATGTCGAAAAATGAAAAGGGATTTTTCCGGAAGTACAGCAGGATACATTCCGGCAAGGACGCGAAGACGTACCTGCTCCTTTTTGATGTGCTGGACGGAATGAAAACGTATGATGAAAGCGAGCTGAAAAAGAAGGCGCTGAAATTTATCCCGGAACGGCTTCTCCCGGCGACCAAAAATTATTTGAAAAACAACCTGGTGAAAACGTTACGACTTTTCCACGAAGAAATATCACCTGAAGTGGAAATCAACAACAAGCTCACCAGCATCGAAATTTTTTTCCGCAGGCGGTTAAAAGAACATTGCCGCCGGGAGATCGCGGCAACGCGGCGCCTGATCGAAGCGCATGAGCTGTACCGGTATCTGCACCAGCTGGCTTTCTGGGAACGGCAGTTGCTGCGAAACGATCCGCAGTCGAAAGAAAGTCACGCAGGTTCGGAAATCCTTCACCGGGAAGAACGGGCGAACCTGGATCGCCTGAAAAACGTAGTCGAGATCGAAGCGCTGGCGGAACGGCTCTATCATATTACATTCAGCGTGGGCAATATCCGCAATGAAGAAACACTGCAGGAAATCCGCGCGATATTCGATCACCCGCTGATGCAGGACGAGAACAGGCCGCTTACTACCTGCACGAAAATCACGTATTACAATATGCATTCGAAATACGGCGAGCTGGTAAATGATCTTCCCCATGTTTACGACAGCCTGTCGAAAAGCATACGGCTTTTGCATGAACGCGAAGAGTTCAGGCAGGCCAATACCGGCAAATACATCCATGCGCTTTATAATTTCATGATGGTGAGTATCTGGCTGAACAGGAACGATGCATATTTCGAAGCGTACGAAAATTTCAGGAACATTCCCGGCACACTGAAAAAATCACCGTCGCCCACTTTACTGGAAGTGCATCGCATGCTCCTGCTCAACATCCGTATTTATTATTTCAGCAGGAATTTTCTTTTCGACGAGATTATCCTGCTGCACGATGTGCAGGGGAAAAATATTTTACAGAAAAAACCGGCCATCTATGCGCATGTACATCTCGAAACCTGCTGCTCTTTCGCATCCGCTTTATTCGCCACAGGCAACCTGAAAGGAGCCCTGAAATGGATCAACAAAGTGATCAACGAAGCCCGGAATGACCTGCGCAAAGACCTGCTTGCTTCCATGCGCCTGCTCAACCTGCTGGTACATTACGAATTGGGGAACGACGTTTTGCTGCTGTATGAAATCCGTTCAACCGAACGCTATCTCGCTAAAATCGGGCGGAAGGAAAAATCTGAAACCAGCCTGGTAAAATTTATCCGCCTGCTGCTCGAATACCCGGGCGAAAAGAAAAACAGGCAGGCGGATTTGAACATGATTTATGAAGAAACAGCGTCCTTGCGGAATCATGATTTCGAGAAGAACGCTTTCCAGGATATCGATCTTGTTCCCTGGATGAAAGCGAAAGTAAACGGAACGGATTATACCGAAGCGTACCGGAATATGCGTTCGTTACCCGTTGCCGCCAGCGCCGGGTAAGGATACTTTTACTGCGAAGCGCCGGTATCCGTTTCCAGGCCTTTTTCGTACCGCCTGCGAACAACCAGCAACAAAGTAATCGTAAGCCCGATGCTCAGCGGTCCCAGCCAGGGTGGGAAACCAAAAGAAGCGACTGCTTCGCTGCGCTGGCTCCAGTAATAATAAACGAGGAAAAAAGCATTGTTCGCAAAATGCGCCGCAATACTCAGCCAGAGCGATCCGCCCCAGACGCATAAATAACCGAGCAAAGCGCCCAGCAGGCAGCGCGGAATAAATGCGCTGAGATTATAATGCATAAAAGCAAAAAGCGCCGCCGTGATCCATACCGCGAAATGCAGTTTTTTCGACCACTGGAAAATCAGCCGTTGCACTGCGCCGCGGTAAAACAGTTCTTCGCAAACCGCCGTCACAAATCCCATCACGAGCAGGTTGAAAAACAAATCCATCGGGCCGGGCATGGCGAGCAATTCAACCACGCCGTCCATGCCTTCCGATTCGGCTTTGATCACTTCGGGCGGCAGCAGCGCGCGGTTTATGGCATATACCCAGTCGTCGCCGGGTGCGGCGGTGAGCACCATGAGCACAGAAAGCAGCAGGAGCAGCAGTTGCGGACGTTTGGTGGTAATGCGCATCGCGGTGCTTTCCGCAGGCGAAAGATGCGCCAGGGCCATTACCGGTAAAGCAAAGAGCAACGCCGTAACCCAGGCCTGGCTGAGGCGCGTGAGCCAGAGCGGCCAGCCTTTTCCCGCTTCGCCCGAGATCCACGACAGCGAGGGCGTTTGCGCCAGGGCCATCACGATCACCATCAGCAGCACATGCATCAGGAACAGGAGCCACAAACGAAAACCCGGCGTGGTCTGCTTCCAGAAAGAAACCGGTTCTTTCATATCATCGCTCATGTACGGATCGCTTTTGGTAAATTTGTGCAAAGTTATGCCGATTTGGGATTGCCGATTGCGGATTGCCGATTTATGTTTCGGGTAAACGTTAGCGCCTTTGTGTCTTCGCGGTGAAGATTGTAATCCGCTTTTTACCGCTAAGGCGCTAAGACGCGAAGTGTCCGTTTAAATCGCAAACCGGCAATCCGAAATCGAAAATCGTAACGCGGTTTACGGGAAAAGGAACTAACACGTTAATAAAGACTTCGTTTTATACAGATGGTAAAAATCGGATCGATTGAACTCGGGGAATTCCCGCTGCTCCTTGCGCCTATGGAGGACGTAAGCGATCCGCCGTTCCGTTTCGTGTGCAAGCAGCACGGCGCCGACCTGATGTACACGGAGTTTATTTCGAGCGAAGGACTCATCCGTCACGCCATCAAAAGCAAACAGAAACTCGACATTTTCGATTACGAACGGCCCGTCGGTATCCAGATTTTCGGAGGCGATGAAGAAGCGATGGCCATGGCGACGGAAATCGTGGATGCGGTGAACCCGGATTTGGTGGACATCAATTTCGGGTGCCCGGTAAAAAAAGTAGTCTGCAAAGGTGCGGGCGCCGGCGTGCTGAAAGACGTGGACCTCATGGTGCGCCTCACGAAAGCCGTGGTGAAGTCGACCAGGCTGCCGGTTACGGTGAAAACGCGACTGGGCTGGGACGAAAGTTGTATCAACATTATGGAAGTGGCCGAACGTTTACAGGACGTGGGCGTGCAGGCGCTCAGCATCCACGGCCGAACGCGCGCGCAGCTGTACAAAGGCAGCGCCGACTGGACCCTGATCGGTGAAGTGAAAAATAATCCGCGCATCCGGATTCCCATTTTCGGAAACGGCGACGTGGACAGCCCCGAAAAAGCGCTGGAACTGAAAAACCGTTTCGGCGTGGACGGCATTATGATCGGCCGCGCAAGCATCGGTTATCCCTGGGTCTTCAACGAGATCAAGCATTTCATGAAAACCGGAACGCATCTCGCCGCACCCACCATCAACGACCGCGTAAACGTGTGCCGCACGCACCTCCAGAAATCGGTGGAATGGAAAGGTGAAAAAATCGGCATCGTGGAAATGCGCCGGCATTACACGAACTACTTCAAAGGACTTCCGAATTTCAAAGAGTACCGGATGATACTCGTCACCAATGAATCGCTCGAAATTTTATTTGCTACGCTCGAGGAAATCCGCGAGCGATATGCGGAAGTGCGTGTTTGATCAGAAGGTCCAAAAATTCACCGCACCGCAGGGAGTGTGTAATTAAAGTTTGTTTTATAGAGTCTTCGCTAGTCGAAGTCTTTAAGACTTCGACTAGCTGAGTCTTTTTAAAGGACGCTCCTTACGTCCTGCGGTGAAGAGTTCATACTTTCAAATGATCTCAAACCCGCACAATGCCGTCTTTTTCGTAAATTAGCATCTCACACCTTCCTGTTATGAAACACATTTCCGCACTATTTTTCCTGCTGCTCAGCGCCGGCCTTCTTTCCGCCCAGCAATCGCGCAAATTCACTTTCCCGCTGGCAGGCATCGCCGACGAAAGCACCATGCGCGAAGATTTCGATCCCGTGCTGCAGTGCATCGAAATGCCCAAACCGGGCGGCGTGGATCAACTCGCGCAGATCAAGGACAGCCTCGACCGCCTGTATCGCAAACCGGGGAAAACCCTTCCCGCGCAGCAGCGCACCATGGTCGCGCCCAATGCGCCTTTCATCGGCATGAGCATCCAGGGCAACGCGTTTGGCAATTCCACGCCGAACGATAACGAGATCGCGATTTCGAACAGCGGAAAATTAGTGTCCGTGCAGAACAGCAATATCTTCCGATACGATGTATCCACCAGCACCAACCTTGGAGGAACCACATTATCCGCCTGGTCGAATATTCTCGGCAACACGCAATCGAAATTCGATCCGAAAGTGATTTACGATCCGCTCAATGACCGTTACATCCTGATCTGCCTCGCCGGCTTCACCGATTCCACGAGCAGCATCATTCTCGGTTTTTCGCAGCCCGGCGTTCCCACCGGCGCGTGGAATATGTACGAACTGCCCGGCAACCCGCTGAACAACGGTTACTGGACGGATTACCCGGCCATCGCCATCACGCAGCAGGAAGTATTCATCACCGTCAATCTTTTGCAGAACAACATGCCCTGGCAAACCGGTTTCGTGGAAACGCTCATCTGGCAGATCAACAAAAACGACGGGTACAACGGCGACAGCCTGAGCACGCAGCTGCACAACAATATCCAGTTCGGCGGCCGTCCCATCCGCAACCTCTGCCCGGTAAAAGGCGGCAGCACCATTTACGGCCCGGATATTTATTTTCTCTCGAACCGGAATCTCGACGTGAACAACGATACGATTTTCCTCGTGCACCTCACCGATACGATGAACGCACCCGGGCAGCAGATCACCGTGCAGCCGCTGGTTTCGAACGTTTCGTACTGGGCTCCCGCAAACGCGCAGCAGCAGGGATTCGCCGACCGCCTCGCCACCAACGACGCGCGCGTACTCGGCGCCTTCATTGAAAACAACATGATCCAGTTTGTGCAGAATACGATGGACACCACGATGGGCCAGGCGTCTTTCCTGCACGGCATGATCAGCAACGTGAGCAGTTCGCCTTCGCTTTTCGCAACCATCATGAGCGATACGATCGAATACGGTTATCCGAATATTGCGTACGCGGGAATTGGCCCGGGCGACAATACGGCCGTGATCGGCGTGCTGCACAGTTCCGTGAACGTGAAGCCGGGCGTTTCCGCGATAGTCTGCGACGGCACACCTTCGTATTCGGGCAGAACGGTGGTGAAACAGGGCCTCGGTTATATCAGCCTGATCAGCGGCGACGAGCGCTGGGGCGATTACTCGGGCATGCAGCGCCGGTACAATACTACCGGAACCGTGTGGATGAACGGCATGTACGGGCAGGCCAGTCACACCCACTCCACCTGGATTACGGAACTCGGCATCAGCGCCGACGTGGGTTTTGCGGTGAACTCCAACCCGGTTACCGATGTAACTGTTTTCCCGAATCCTTCCGTGGAAATTTTTGATGTGACTTTTTCTGCCGGACGCGAGGAGCAGGTTGATTTCGCACTGTACGATTTGCAGGGACGCTTAGTGAAACTGCTGCTCCGCGAACGCGTGAAAACCGGCGTGAACCGTTTCAGCTTCAGTGCGGCTTCGCTTTCGAAAGGCATTTACGTATTGAAAATTTCTTCACCGCAAACGGTGTATACCTCGAAAGAGATCGTGAAACAATGAGCCGGATTTTCATCGACCAGATGAACCGGGAAGTCATTATACCCGGACTTCCGAAGCGTATCATTTCACTTGTGCCTTCGCAAACCGAATTGCTTTCCGATCTCGGCCTGGAAGAAGAAACTATCGGCATCACCAAATTCTGCATCCATCCCGAAAAATGGTTCCGCGAAAAAACGCGCGTGGGCGGCACCAAGCAGCTCGATTTTGAACGCATCGCCGGATTGAAACCGGATTTGATCATCGGCAACAAAGAAGAAAACGAACAGGAGCAGATCGAAATACTCATGCGCGATTATACCGTGTGGATGAGCGATATCCGCACGCTGGACGATGCGTACGTGATGATGGAACAGATCGGCGCGATGACCGGCAGGGAAGAAAAAGCAAACGCACTCGTCGGCGAAATCCGTTCACGCTTCCGCGATTTTCAGCGACAGGAAAAAAAGAAAAGACCCTGCCTGTACTTCATCTGGAAAAATCCCTGGATGTGCGCGGGCCCGGATACGTTTATCGATCACCTGCTGAACATCTGCGGTTTTGAAAACCTCGCCACGGGCTTTGCGGGACGTTACCCGGAATTCACCGCCGAAGAAATAAAAAAACTGGCGCCGGAAGTATTGCTGCTTTCTTCGGAACCGTATCCGTTTAAGGAAAAACATATTGCCGATTTTCAAACCATACTGCCGGATGCTAAAATTCTGCTGGCGGATGGGGAGATGTTTTCGTGGTATGGGTCGCGGTTGAGGCTGGCGGTGAAGTATTTTAAAGACCTGCTTCAACAGGCTGAAACCATTTAACGGCAACCGCAAGACGTTTTCTGGTCTTCCCGAATACCTGGCATGCTTTGCGGTTAAATTACCTACCTTTGCCCCACCAAGTAAACACCTGAATCCCATGCTGCGCGGGCGATTGCTCCTGTATTTCGTATTGATCTGCTTCCTGGCCGGGAGGATTCCGCTCTGCGCCCAGAACGAAAAAGTGGGCCTGGTGCTTAGTGGCGGTGGCGCTTCGGGCCTGGCGCATATCGGTGTGCTGAAGGCGCTGGAAGAAAACAATATTCCCATCGATTACATTACCGGCACTTCCATCGGCGCACTGGTGGGCTGCATGTACACCATGGGCTATTCGCCGGCGCAGATCGAAGCGATTACCAAAACGGACCAGTTCAGGAGCTGGGCCTACGGTACCATCGAACCGAAGTACGCATACTATTTCAAGAAAAAAGAAGATAACGCGTCGTGGGTCACGTTTAAACTTTCGCTCGATACGACTTTTGCCACCAACCTGCCCACCAATATTATTTCACCCATCGAAATGGATTTTGCGCTGATGGAGCAGACTGCCGGCGCCATCGCCGCTGCCGGTTATAATTTCGACAGCCTGATGATCCCTTTCCGCTGCGTAGCCTCGGATATCGAAGCCAAAAAATCGGTGATCTTCCGCAACGGCGACCTGGCGCAGGCTGTGCGCGCTTCCATGTCGTATCCTTTTTACCTCAAACCGATCGCAGTCGACGGCAAACTGCTTTTCGACGGCGGGTTGTATAATAATTTTCCCTCGAATGTGATGTACACGGATTTCTTCCCCGATTTTATCATCGGCAGCAACGTGGCTTCCGCATTCCTGAAACCCGACGAGGATAACCTGCTTTCGCAGATCCGCGCCATGCTCACGAGCAAAACCAATTTCGACGCCGGCTGCGAGAACGGCGTGGTAGTGGAACCGAATGCCGACTGGATCGGTCTTTTTGATTTCGACGACCCGCAGCGCGTAATCGACAGCGGGTATGTAGCAACCATCCGCAAGATCGAAGAGATTAAAAGTTCGCTTGTCCGCCGCAGCACGCCGGAAGAACTCGCTGCGAAGCGTGCGAATTTCCGCGCCAAAATCAAGCCGCTTATTTTTGAAAACATCCTGATCGAAGGCGAACGGATGAAAAAAAGCCAGGTGAACTACGTGCGCAAACTGCTCCGCCACCGCAGTCCAACCGTTCCGGTTGAAAAACTGAAGACCGACCTGACCCTGCGCATCAAAAAAGAAAAAGACATGCAGACCCAGTTCGGCGGAAACTTCTCGAACCGCCCGGTCAACATGGGTTTCGTTGGACTGCAGTACAATTACCTCGGCAACGTGGCTATCAGTTTTATCGGCAACGGCTATTTCGGGAAACTGTACAATTCGGGCCAGCTGCGCGCGCGGATCGATTTTCCGTTCAGCTTTCCTTTTTATGTGGAGCCGGTCGCGACTTACAACCGCTGGGATTTTTTCAAAAGCAGCACCGCTTTTTTCAGCGACAACAAACCGCCTTTCCTGATCCAGATCGACCGGTACGGCGAGCTGAACATCGGTCTCCCGGTAATGCGCAAGGGCCGGCTGGTGGGCGGTGCGGCCTACGCGTTCAACCGCAGCCTGTATTACCAGACGGATATATTTACTTCGGCCGATACGGTTGACCGCACGGATTTCGACATGTTCACCGCGCATATTGCGTATGAACGGAATTCGCTGAACCGGAAACAATATGCGAGCGAAGGTTCGTACACGGCATTGCGCCTGCGCCTGGTACAGGGCGAAGAGTTTTACGATCCGGGCAGCACTTCACCGAACAGCGCACCGTTCCGGAATATCCTGGAATGGGCGCAGCTCCGTTTTGTTTACGATAATTATTACAAAAGCCGCGGTACGCTTCGCCTGGGCGTGTATGCCGAAGCGGTGTATTCCACGCAGGGATTCTTCAGCAACTATACCGCGTCCATGCTGAACGCGCCCGCTTTCCAGCCCACGCCCGAAAGTAAAACGCTGTTCATCCCGGAACTTCGCGCGAACCAGTATATCGCCATCGGTCTGAAAAACATTATCCGCATCCGCAAAACATTCGACCTGCGCATCGAAGCATACGGTTTCACGCCCATCGCCCCGATCTACGAAAACCCCGACCACACGGCGTTTTACGGTGATCCGCTCACCGTGTACAATTACGTGGGCATGGCGGGATTAGTGTACCATTCGCCCGTAGGCCCGGCCTGCGTAAGCGTGAATTATTACAGTCCGCTGAAGCAGCCGGTAACGCTGCTTTTCCACTTCGGGTATATGCTCTTCAACCGGAAACCGACGGAGTAACCACTCCCGGTTCCTGCCCGTGATTTCCTTACCTTTGGTTTGGCAACACAAGCCTTAACGGGCGATTACGGGATACTTCAGATGCGCGCAAAAATCACTGCATATTTTTTGCTTGTGCTTACGCTGCTGTTTTATGCAACAGGGAAGGCGCAGCTTTGTGTGAGCGTGGATGCCGGCGCTGATGATACGCTTTGCTCGGGGCAATGCGTTACGCTGAACGCCACGGTGGAAGGCATCCGCGCCACTACGGTGTATCAGCCCGCGCAGATACCTTACCAGCCTTATCCTTTCTCCGGTTCCAATGTTGTGCTTGCGAATACGGATGATACCTGGTCGGCGCTGATCAATCTCCCGTTCTGTTTCGAGTTCTACGGTACCAGCTACCAGCAGGTGGTGATCGGCACCAACGGGCTTCTTTCATTCGACGCCAGCGTAGCCAACGGACTTTGCCCGTGGACGATCGGCGTTTCCGCGCCTGATCCTGCGCTCCCGATGAACTGCGTGATGGCGCCGTACCACGATCTCGATCCGACGGTCGTCACCGATTCCGCACTTACTTCGATCAACTGGGAAATTTACGGTACCGCGCCCTGCCGCGTATTCGTGGCCAGCTGGTACGACGCAGGCATGTACGGGAACGGCTGCAGCCAGTTGACCAATACTTCGCAGATCGTGCTGCACGAAACCACGAACATAATCGACATTTTTATCCGCGAAAAATCCGTGTGCCCGGCCTGGAACAACGGCGCGGCAATCGAAGGTCTGCACAACGCCACCGGCACAGCCGCATCAATTTATCCCGGCAGAAATTATCCCACACCGTGGACGGCAAGCAACGACGGTGTACGTTTCAGCCCGGCCGGTATTCCCACGTACCTTTTCCAGTGGCTCGATCCTTCCGGCAACGTGATCACGACGAATTTTTCCACGCCGCAGCTCTGCCCGACGCAAACCACTACATACACGGCAAGCCTGGTGAACACCGGCTGCAGCGGCAACCCGATCCCGCTCAGCGACCAGGTAACCATTTACGTCATTCCGTCCACGCTTTCAACAACCGACAGCAGTGTGGCGCCGCTTTGCGCGGGAGGATGTACCGGCACCATCGATATTTTTGCATCGGGCGGAGTTCCGCCTTACACATACGTGTGGACACCGGCCATTTCCGCCGGGCCGAGCGCCGTTAACCTTTGTGCAGGTTCTTATATCTGTACTGTGTATGATGCCGCCGGTTGCTGGAATGTCATCATTGTAAACCTTACTCCTCCGCCCACATTCACCATGATTCCCGGGTCAACGCCCACCGGTTGCGGAAGCAGCAACGGTTCGGCAAGTGTGAATGTGATCGGCACATCAGGCCCATACACGTACCTGTGGACAACGGGCGATACGACTTCCGCCATATCCGGGCTTGCTGCAGGGAACTATCTGGTTACGGTTACCGATGTCAACGGCTGTACAAATTCCATCACGGTAACAGTGAACTCAGTCGGCCTCATCCTGTCCAACCAGGTCACACCGCTGGTTTGCGCCGGCGATTGTAACGCATCCGTGACGGTGAGCCCGCTGAGCGGCACTCCTCCTTACACGTACAGCTGGCTTCCTTCCGGCGGAAACGGGCCAACGGAAAGCGGTTTGTGCAGCGGGAATTATATCTGCACCGTCACCGATTCCACGGGATGTATCGCGGTGCAGCCGTTGACCATTACAGCGCCGCCGCCCGTCATCGTTACACCCAACAGCAATATGACGATCTGCCAGGGACAGAGTACAATTATAATTGCTAACGTAACGGGAGGCACACCACCATACACGTACCAGTGGAACAACGGTTTGCTGCCCGTATCCACCAACACAATCACGCCCACGCAGACAACCGTGTACACGGTAATCGCAACAGATTCTGCGGGCTGCTCTTCCGCCATACAGAGTACGATGGTGAAAGTAAACCCGCTCCCTGTGCCGATGTTCAGCGCAACAACGGCAGATTGTCCGCCAGATGAAATTTATTTCACCAACATGACCGACAGCGCGGTGACCTACCTCTGGAACTTCGGTGATCCGGCCTCCGGCGGTGCGGATACTTCTGCGCTTATTCATCCCACGCACATATACAACGCCGGCGGAAATTATTCGGTTACACTTATCGCTACCAATTCCTGGGGTTGTACGGATAGCATCACTTTACCAAATGTGATCAGCGTACCCATGCCACCCGATGCCGCACTTACTGTTTCCACGCAGGTGATTACCGATTTCGATCCGCCGCTGCAGTTCAACAACTTTACTACCGGCGCTGTTTCGTACATACTTTATTTCGGCGACGGCGATTCGCTGGTCACATCGGATACGGGACCATATAACCACCTGTATGATTCGACAGGTACTTACCTCGTAATGCTGGTGGCTTTTGCCGTGAACGGATGTACGGATACCACGTACCTCACGTTTATCGTGGAAGAAGCGAGCAGCTGTTTCATTCCGAATGCATTTACGCCGAACGGCAACGGACCCAACAACGAGTTCTACGTTTACGGAACAAATATTCACGACATGCAGCTGCTCATTTTCGACCGCTGGGGCGAACTGATTTTCACGAGCAACGATCTCTCCAAAGGCTGGAACGGCACATACAAAGGCAGCAAATGCCAGGAAGATGTGTACGTGTGGAAGCTGCGTTACCAGGATGTGTACGGGAACATACACGAACGTATCGGACACGTTTCGCTGATCCGTTGAAATTTCCGCACAACAATTCCGAACAGGAAATCGCCGGGGATTTTTCGCAGAAGTACAATTTACAGGAAGCATCTTCGAAAAATATTTTTCACGGAACTTGACATGTGTTCATTTTTTTTAGTTCATTTGCGCCTGTAAAAAAATCACAACGAGTCAAACACCTTAACCACTCAAGAGCAAAAGATGAAACAATCGCTCTTCTTCTTCGGCAGCGCAAGCAGCCAGGTTAAGCCGGCCAAGGCGAGCCGCGTGTTTTTCATTATGTCCGATCTCGTAGCAGGTCACCTGCGCCGTTGCCTCTTTACGCCGCGTCCCTGAAGGGGCGCAGGTAATTACACTGTCGTACGCTGACAGTATTTTCCGAACCTTTTCTTATTCATTAACTGTCGCTGCGCGATTATTTTCCGCCGGTGTATGTTTCATTCGTTCCGTTTTCCGTCACGGTGCTGACGGGCATGGGACAAGTCATTCTTTTTACCATGCAAAATACCATGGACTGTATTGTTCTTGTCGCAAACGAAACCCATACCGGTTTCGCACAGCAGATCTGCGACGAAATGGAAGCTTCCGCGAAAGCCCGCGGCACCGGTATCGCCAAGCGGTCGCCGGATTATGTCGCGGGAAAAATGCTGGAAGGAAAAGCGGTCATCGCATTTTCCGCCGCCGGCACATGGGCGGGATTTTGTTACATCGAAACCTGGGGACACGGGCAGTACGTAGCCAACTCGGGACTTATCGTGGCGCCGGCTTTCCGCAAAAGCGGGCTGGCGCGCAGCATCAAACAGCAAATTTTCGAACTGTCGCGGAACAAATATCCCGGTGCAAAAATTTTCGGCCTGACTACCGGCCTTGCCGTGATGAAAATAAATTCCGAGCTGGGATACGAGCCGGTCACCTATTCCGAACTCACCAACGACGACGAATTCTGGAAAGGATGCCGCAGCTGTGTGAATTTCGAGATCCTGGTGAGCAAGGACAGGAAGAACTGCCTCTGCACCGCCATGCTTTACGATCCTTCGGCGCTTGCGAAAAAACCGGGAACGGCCGGCGACCAGTTCCGGAAACGATCGAAGCTTTACGAACGCTGGCTGCGGTTTAAAAAACACGTACTCCTGCGTTCCATCGAAAAAAGTAAGAAAGTATTCATCACCTTATTCTGACGAACATGACAACGAACAAAAAAATCGTGCTGGCCTTCAGCGGCGGCCTCGACACCAGTTTCTGCGCCGTATGGCTCCGCGAGCAGGGATATGAAGTCCATGCACTGACCATCAATACCGGCGGGTTCAATGCCGCTGAACTCGGCGAAATAAAAAAACACGCGGAACAACTCGGTGTATCGGGTTGGTCCTGCATCGACGGGCTGAAACAGTATTACGAAAAATGTATCCGTTTCCTGATTTTCGGAAACGTGCTGAAAAATAACACCTACCCGCTTTCCGTAAGTGCGGAGCGGATTACGCAGGCCATGCTCATCGCGGACTTTGTAAAACAGTGCGGCGCTGATTGTGTGGCGCACGGCAGCACCGGCGCAGGCAACGACCAGGTACGTTTCGATATGATTTTCGACATCCTGCTGCCGGGAACAAAAATTATTACGCCTATCCGCGACCTGCAGCTTTCGCGCGAAACGGAAATCCGTTTCCTGGAAGAACGAAACATCCGGATGAATTTTGAAAAAGCCGCCTACTCCATCAACAAAGGAATCTGGGGTACTTCGGTCGGCGGACGGGAAACCCTGCAATCACGCACGCCGCTGCCGGAAAACGCGTATCCCACGTCCGCAGAAAAAACCGGCAGCGAAACAATTCGGCTTTCTTTCCGGCAGGGAGAACTGTTCCGCGTGAATGAAACGAGTTACGATCAGCCGGTAGCCGCTTTGCAGGCGCTGCAGGAAATCGCCGCGCCTTATGGAATCGGGCGCGACATCCATACCGGCGACACGATCATCGGCATCAAGGGGCGCGTGGGTTTTGAAGCGGCCGCCCCGCTCATCGTGATCAAAGCGCACCACGCACTCGAAAAACATACGCTCACCAAATGGCAGCTCTGGTGGAAAGACCAGCTTTCGTCGTGGTACGGCAACTGGCTGCACGAAGGCCAGTACCTCGACCCGGTGATGCGCGATATCGAAGCCTTGCTCAGCAGCACGCAGCAAAACGTGAGCGGCGATGTTTTCGTTACGCTGCACCCGTACCGTTTCCTGGTCGACGGCATCGAATCGCCACACGACCTGATGCAGGCGAAATTCGGAAGCTATGGCGAAATGAACCGGGCCTGGACCGGCGAGGATGTAAAAGGGTTTACCAGGATATTCGGCAATCCCGTGAAGATCTGGCACCAGGTAAATGAAAATCAAAAAGAAAAAATCAGCTCATGACGACGAAAATCAAAACAGGCATAATCGGCGCAGCAGGCTATACGGGCGGAGAACTCACCCGGCTCCTGCTCGGTCACCCGGCTGTTGAAATCGGATTCGCGCAAAGCCGGAGCCAAGCCGGGAAACCGCTCTGGCTGGTACACGGCGATTTGCTCGGCGATACCGACATGCTCTTTTCATCCGGGCATACGCAGGATGCTGACGTCATTTTTCTTTGCCTCGCGCACGGTGAAGCGAAGAAATTTCTTGCGGAAAACCATTTTGCCGCCACGACAAAAATTATCGACCTGAGTCATGATTTCAGGCTGCATGACCGGGAACATGATTTTGTTTACGGTCTTCCCGAACTGCAACGTGGAAAAATAAACGCGGCCGTGCATATCGCCAATCCCGGCTGTTTTGCCACGGCTATCCAGCTCGCCCTGCTTCCCGCGGCAGCGGCAGGATTGCTGCAAAGCGATATTCATATTTCGGCCACCACGGGATCAACCGGCGCGGGACAGTCCTTATCGCCTTCCACGCATTACAGTTGGCGGAACGGGAATATTTCCGCGTACAAAGCGCTGCATCACCAGCATCTCGCCGAGATCGGGCAAAGCCTGGAATACCTGCAGCCCGGTTTTTCGCAACAGGTTCATTTCATCCCGTATCGCGGATCGTTCACGCGGGGAATCCTGGCCGGGGTGTATTTTGATTATGCCGGCGATTTTGATGCGCTGCTGGAAATCTATCGTTCCTACTACCTGCCGCATCCTTTCACGTTCTTATCCGGACAACCGGTCGATATCAAACAGGTGGTGAATACCAACAAGTGCCTGCTGCACATCGAACAACAGGGCGAAAAAATATTCGTCACGAGCGTGATCGACAACCTGCTGAAAGGCGCATCCGGCCAAGCCGTGCAGAATATGAACCTCGCTTTCGGACTGGAAGAAACGCTCGGGTTGAAATTAAAAGCAGTTGCATTTTAACGGGTTATTTAAAACTATGTATTCGTTAAAAAAAAGAGTTGGATTACCGTTTACCGTTTGCGGTTTTTGTTTAAACGGGAGCAGTTAGATTTTGACGACATCCAACGGCAAACGGCAAACGGCAAACGGCAAACGGTAAACGGGTAAACGGTAAACGGATAACTAAACCAAAACCTATTCCGACTTCCCGTGACAGTTGATGCAAAACGAACCAGGAGGAATTTTAAACATACTACGATGAAACCATTTGACGTTTACCCATTGTTTGACATTGAACCGGTAAAAGCTGCAGGTTCCTGGCTCTGGGATAAAAGCGGGAACAAGTACCTCGATTTTTACGGCGGACATGCTGTGATCTCCGTTGGTCATGCGCATCCGCATTATACCGCGCGGCTGAAATCGCAGCTGGAAAAAATTTCTTTTTACTCGAACGCCGTGCAAAACAGTTTGCAGGAAGAGCTCGCGGAAAAACTCGGCCGGTTCAGCGGGTACCCGGATTATTCCCTGTTTCTCTGCAACAGCGGAGCCGAAGCGAACGAGAATGCGCTCAAGCTGGCTTCCTTCCGCAACGGCAGGAAAAAAATAATCGCTTTCGGCAATTCGTTTCACGGCAGAACTTCCGCCGCAGTCGCTGCGACCCATGATCCTTCGATTACAACTTCCATCAACCGGCAGCACGAGGTTAAATTCCTGCCTTTCGACGACGAAGCGCTTGCCGCGATGAATATCGGCAGCGACGTTTGCGCCGTGATCATCGAAGGCATCCAGGGCGTGGGCGGAATCCGCGAACCCGCTGCCACCTTTCTTAAAAAACTCCGGGAACTCTGCGACAGGCACCAGGCAGTACTGATACTGGACGAAGTACAATCCGGTTACGGCCGCACGGGGAAATTTTTCGCGCACCAGTTTGCGGAGATCGGGCCTGATTTAATTACTGTCGCAAAAGGCATGGGCAACGGTTTTCCCATTGGCGGCGTGCTGATTTCCCCGGCATTCGAAGCGAAACACGGTTTGCTCGGAACCACGTTCGGTGGAAATCACCTGGCCTGCGCGGCGGGACTGGCGGTGCTGGAGATCATGGAAAAAGAAAAGCTGGTGGAACACGCGCAGCAAACCGGCGAAACGCTGATGGAAAAAATACGCTCCATCGACGGCATAAAAGAAGTCCGCGGAAAAGGCCTGATGATCGGCCTGGAAACCGAAGCGCCTGCTGCCCTCGTCCGGAAAACATTGCTGGAAAAGTACCGCATTTTCACCGGCTCGTCGGGCGACAAAAAAACGATCCGCCTGCTTCCGCCGCTGAATACCGGGAAAACGGAAGTCGATTATTTCCTGTCTGCACTTTCAGCAGTAACAGCATCACAGTTAATCCAAAAATAAAACCGAAGAAATGAAACACTTCACCACCGTTCACGATGTAGCCAATGTACAGGCGCTTGTTTCAGACGCTTTGCAGTTGAAGGCCAATCCGTATGATTACAGTACGCTCGGAAAAAATAAAACGCTCGGCCTGTTTTTCCTGGACCCGAGCCTGCGCACGCGCCTGAGCACGCAGAAAGCTGCGCAGTTGCTGGGCATGCATGTGCTGGCCATGAACATGGACCGCGACGGCTGGGCGCTCGAACTGGAAGACGGCGCCGTGATGAACGGGGACAAAGCGGAACACGTGCGCGAAGCCGCGGCTGTGCTCGGCCAGTACTGCGACATTATCGGCATACGCTGCTTTCCGAAACTCGCGGATAAACGTGAGGATTACAGCGAACGCACGCTGGTGAAATTTTTGCATCACTGCAAAACGCCGGTCATCAGCCTCGAGTCGGCTACGCTGCACCCGCTGCAGAGTCTCGCCGACTTAGTGACGATTGCAGAAAATCGGCCGCAAAACCGCAAACCTAAAATCGTGCTCAGCTGGGCGCCGCATGTAAAAGCGCTGCCGCAGGCCGTTTCGAATTCTTTTGCGGAATGGATGCTCGCTTCCGGGAACGAACTTACCATTACGCATCCCGAAGGCATGGAGCTCTGCGAAGATTATACGCGCGGCGCAACGATCGAATACGATCAGCAGAAAGCATTGCACGACGCCGATTTCGTTTATGTCAAAAACTGGTCTTCGTATCACGATTACGGGAAACCGTTTACGAAAGGCGAAAACTGGATGCTCAGCCCGGAAAGCATGAAAGTCACGAACAACGCAAAAATCATGCACTGCCTGCCGGTGAGGCGCGACGTGGAACTTTCGGCCGCGCTGCTCGACGGGAAAAACACGCTGGTAGCCGCACAGGCCGCTAACCGGGTCTACGCCGCGATGGCCGTATTGAAAAACATGCTGGAATCTGGAACGCCGGCAGTATCGGGAACAAAACAAAAAGAATTTCAAGCCGGCTGACTATGGAAAAACTGACGATTATAAAAGCCGGCGGAAATATTATCGACGACCCGGAAGCGCTCGATAAGCTGGTGCGTGACTTCGCTGCTTTGCCCGGAAAAAAAATACTGGTGCACGGCGGCGGAAAACTGGCTACAGACCTGGGTACCCGGCTCGGCATAAAAACGACGCTCGTTGACGGCAGGAGAATCACCGATGCCGAAACGCTGCGCGTAGTAACCATGGTCTATGCCGGCTGGATCAACAAAACAATCGTTGCCAAACTCCAGTCAGCAGATTGCCATGCTATCGGTTTATGCGGAGCCGACGGCGGACTGATTACCGCGGAAAAAAGGACCGGTTCCGTTATCGATTACGGTTTTGCGGGCGACTGCAGCGCGGATAAAATCAATACGGCGAATTTTAAACGGCTCTTCGATATGGGATTTGTTCCTGTGCTTGCGCCGGTTACGCATGACGGGAAAGGCCAGCTGCTCAATACGAATGCCGATACCATTGCCGCCGTACTTGCTGCCGCGCTGGCATCCGCATATTCCGTTTCGCTGGTGTACTGCTTTGAAAAAAACGGCGTGCTGGCCGATCCGGAAAATGATGCATCCGTGATCGAAACGATCGAAGCTGCCGCTTTTTCGCATTTGATTGAAAACGGCCGGGTCAGCAAGGGCATGATTCCCAAACTGGAGAACGCATTTCTTGCGAAAAGATCAGGAGCCAGACAGGTCATCATTACGCATGCACGGAATCTTGCGGCATTGGATCAATCCGTAAAAACCGAAATACTTGATTAAATGAAACAGGCATTCGCAAACAAAAACACGGTGAGCCAGGAATTGAAAGAATCCGTCCTGCACCTGTTGAAACAACTGATCGCAACCCCGTCCTTCAGCGGCGGGGAAAACGGTACGGCTGAACTGATCGGCGATTTTTTCCGGTCACGTGATATTTCTTTTTCCCGGGCAGGAAACAATATCCTTGCGCAGAACAAATACTACGATCCGCTGAAGCCCGTCATCCTGCTCAATTCGCATCACGACACGGTAAAACCGAACCCGGCATACACGCGCAATCCTTTTGAAGCAACGCAGGAGGATGGAAAAATTTTCGGCCTGGGAAGTAACGACGCCGGGGGAGCGCTGGTTTCGCTGATCGCGGTTTTCGTGCATTTTTATCCGCAGGAAAATATGCTGTACAACCTGGTTCTCGCTGCAACCGCAGAAGAAGAAAATTCCGGCCCGAACGGAATCGAAAGCGTGCTCGGTGAAATTGGCCCGGTTGATTTTGCGATCGTGGGCGAACCCACGCAGATGCACCTGGCCATTGCCGAAAAAGGATTGCTTGTCCTTGACTGCACCAGCACAGGAAAAGCCGGGCACGCCGCGCGGGAAGAAGGTATAAATGCGATTTACAAAGCGCTGCAGGATATCGAATGGTTCCACAGTTTTAAATTCCCGGAAGAATCGGAACTGCTCGGCCCGGTGAAAATGTCGGTAACCATGATCCAGGCCGGCTCGCAGCACAATGTTGTTCCCGCCGACTGCCGTTTCACAGTGGATATCCGCGTAAATGAACTTTATACGCACGAAGAAATCCTGGATATCGCCGGCAGGAACGTCGGCTGTGAAATCAAACCGAGATCATTGCGCATGCGTTCCTCGTCCATCGCAGCGGATCATCCCATCGTCGAAGCCGGGAAAAAAATCGGGCGGAAGTGTTACGGATCGCCCACTACTTCGGACCAGGCGCTGATCCCCTGCCCTTCCCTTAAAATCGGGCCGGGCGATTCGGCGCGCTCGCACAGTGCGGATGAATTCATTTACGTCTCCGAGATCGGAGAAGGAATTGATCTGTACACGCAGATGCTTGAACAGGTAATGATACCACAGAACTAATCACAGAGAACACAGAGCATAGTTGCGAACTCTGCGGCTAAAAAAAGAAAACAATACCAATATGAAACTCTGGCAAAAAACAACAGGCGCGAATCAACTGATCGAAAAGTTCACTGTCGGTAACGACAAAAATTTCGACCTGCTTCTCGCCAAACACGATATTACCGGAACGCTTGCGCACACCGCGATGCTCGAAAAGATCGGGCTGCTGAGCCGCGAGGAAAAAACAGCCGTTCACCGGGAACTCCGTTTGCTGCTCGCAAAAGCGGAATCCGGTACGCTCGTGATCGACGAAGGCGTGGAAGATATTCACTCGCAGATCGAGTTTACGCTGACGCAGCAGCTCGGCGAAACCGGGAAGAAAATCCATGCCGCCCGCTCACGGAACGACCAGGTGCTTACGGCAATCAAGCTTTTCATCAAAGATGAACTAAAAAAAACAGCGGATAGTATCGCCGTGCTCTTCGACATACTGCTGAATCTAAGTGAAAAACACAAAGCTGTTTTGCTTCCCGGTTATACGCATCTGCAGATCGCCATGCCTTCGTCGTTCGGTCTCTGGTTCTCGGCATACGCCGAAAGTCTCAGCGACGATCTCGAAATGCTGATCGCAGCCTATCGTGTCGCCGATAAAAATCCGCTCGGCTCGGGCGCGGGATACGGTTCGTCTTTCCCTATCGACCGCGAAATGACGACGGAACTGGGCGGTTTTTCGGAAATGAATATCAACGCGGTTTACGCACAGATGACGCGCGGCAAAACGGAAAAATTCGCAGCCGTGGCCCTCGCTGCCGCAGGAGCTACGCTGGCGCGGATGTCGATGGACATTTGTCTTTATATGAGTCAGAATTTCGGTTTCGTGTCTTTTCCCGACGAACTGACCACCGGCAGCAGCATCATGCCGCACAAAAAAAATCCGGATGTTTTCGAACTCATCCGCGCAAAATGCAACCGGCTGCAGTCCGTGCCGAATGAACTCACGCTGCTGATCACGAATCTTCCTTCGGGATATCACCGCGATCTGCAGTTGACAAAAGAAATCCTGTTTCCTGCATTTGCAAGTTTGCAGGATTGCCTGGAAATGTCCGTACTTATGCTGAAAGAAATCCGGGTAAACGAACAGATCGCGGAAGACGACCGTTACAAATACATGTTTACCGTGGAAGCTGTGAATACGCTCGTGCTGCAGGGCATCCCGTTCCGCGAGGCGTATAAATCAGTCGGCATGGCCGTGGAAGCCGGCGTGTTCAAACCGGGAAAGGAAATAAAGCATATGCACACCGGGAGCATCGGCAACCTGGCGAACGACCGTATTCAAAAAACGTTCAGGGAAAAACTGGCGAAGATCTGATCGCCTGTTCAGCTGCTACTGTTTCTGCACCTTCTTCACGATCTTTCCTTCCGGCGTATCCAGCCTGGCGAAATATGTTCCGGCAGCAAGCCCGGAGAGATCGACCGAAATCACGGAGCTGCTGAAATTCGTACGCAGCACTACTGCTCCTGCAATGTCGGTCAGTTCAATTGTTCCTCCCGCCAGGCCGGATGTTTCTATCATCAGCAGATCGTGCGCGGGGTTCGGGTAAACACGTACGGATGTTCCGTTCAGCGCATGGTCCAGCGAAGTAGAGAGAATCACGTGGCAGCCGCTTGTATCGGTGCATCCGTTTTGTGTAACAGCAACTGCATACGTACCGTTTACCGTGGCGGTGAAATTCTGTGACGTATCTCCCGGGAGAATGACATAACCATTCACGCAATCCAGCCACTGGTATGTTGCGCCCGAAGCGGATGCGGTAAGCGTAACGCTGGTTACGGATACCATCGTGTCCACCTGGTTCACTGCGAGACTTGTCGTGACCAGGCTGTCGCAGCCGGCAACCGATGCTAACTGGCTGGTATAAATTACGGCCGAGGTAATATTCGTTTGCGAAGAACCATCAGGGAAAGTGTAGCTGTCGCCCGCGCAAATCGTTGCAGAATCCGCCATCGCATAAACCGCATTCACGTTCACGGTAGTCGTTACCACGCTGTCACAGCCCGCTGAATTCACCAGGGTGCTGGTATGAATAACCTGCGAAGTAATATTATTTTGCGTAGTGCTGTCCGGGAACGTGTACGAATCTCCTTCGCAAACGGCAGCCGTTTCGGAGAATGCAGAAGGCTGCAATACGTTCACCAGGGTATTGATCACGCTGTCGCAGCCGGCTTGTGTCTGCAGTGTGCTGGCCTGGTTTGTCGTCGACGTGATATTGGTTTGCGTGCTGCCGTCGGGGAACGTATGGCTTCCGCCGCTGCAAACCGAAACGGTATCGTTAATCGAATACACAGCGTTCACACTCACGTTTGTCGTGATCAGGCTGTCGCAGCCGCTGGGCCCTGGAACCGAGCTGACATATGACACCGGTGCGGTGATGTTGGTTTGTGTGGATCCATCGGGGAATGTATAATTGCCGCCGCTGCATACCGACACATTCTGCGTAGCGGTATATCCGCCAAGCGGTCCGCCCGAAGAATTAACTGTGGCGGCGGAACTGATCCAGTTGGAAGTCGCGCCGGTCAGCGCAAAATTGGTCAGCGTACCGTTGTAGGAATTGCCGGAAAGATCGGGCAGCGAAGTAACGCCGGCATTGTTGCCGCTGGCTACGCCCTGGTTAAAATCATAATTGGCTGTAAGGTTCACCTGCGTACCGGTAATGCTGTTGTTCATATTCGCCAAGATTTCGCAATCGGTACGGGCTTCGTTCCAGAGCCGCGCTTCGTCCAGCACACCGTTGAAATACTGGGCGCCGCCGGGACGCGTCCCGAGTGTCATCAGTCCGCTGGTTCCCGTAGAAGACGTTCCGCCACCGATGCCAGCCTGCAGCACACCGTTGAAGAAAACCTGCACCTGGCTTCCTGCCGCCGTCCAGCGGGCTGCCACGTGCGTCCATTGATTTTGCGGCAGGGTTGCCGTAGTGGCCACACTGTAGTTTGTACCGTTGACAACGACATAGAAATAAATATTGTTGGTCGCGCCGGTCGAAACAGCTGTAAAATTATTCGTTGCCGCCTGTGCAAAGAAAATGCGGGAAAAAACCGCGCCGCGCGGATTCACCCAGGCTTCGAAAGTAAAATCGTTTGTTCCGAGGCTGCTGAAATAGGCCGGTACGCTGTTCACAACGACCATATCGTTGGCGCCGTCAAAATCAAGCGCATTGCCGGAGAACTGGCTGAATGCCGGAGTAAAACTCAACAGCGAAAGTGATACGAGTAGTTTTTTGAAATTCATGGTTTGCCGGTTGGATCAGTATAAAAGATACGAAGTCATTTTTTGCGGATACTGGCAACAGAGTCTGTAATTCCGTTAAAAAACGAATCGTTTCAGGTAACCAGTTATTCACGCCTGCCCTTTCGGCGGACCGAAATTCATCGGGTAAGCATTTGAAAATTCCGTATCGTTAACCGGTCCGTTCACCTGTTCGAAACGCGTGATATTATCCTTCAGCGCACGCATCAGCCGTTTGGCGTGCTGCGGGGTAAGTACGATACGCGATTTTACTTTCGCTTTCGGAACACCCGGCATTACTTTTATAAAATCGATAATAAACTCCGAGGTCGAGTGTGTGATCACGGCGAGGTTCGAATAAATACCTTCGGCCACTTCTTCCGACAATTCGATATTCAGTTGTCCTTCCGGGTTCTGTTCGTTTTGCATGGCAATGCGTATTAATACGGCAACAATACCGTATTACAAAAATACGAAATCGGTTCTTAGAGGCTGTTAGGAATTTGTTTTTCGAGATTTCCGGAGTGTATTTTTTGGTCAATCGAGGCGCTTTTTGAGCAAGTAGTTGGATACTACAGGCGAAAAAAGCAACGAAGGGTGAGCAAAAAAGACACCCTGAAAGCCGGAAGGATAATTTCCTAACAGCCTCTTAGGGCGAGTTTAAAATTCCCTTTGGGATAGATCGTTTACCGTTTCCCCTGACGTAATTTTAAACAGTCTTTCTTAAAGGAAAGTTTTCAGCCACTTGATCGCGTCTTCCCTGCTGGTAAAAAGGCGCGTAGGCTTCGACGGTTTGTTCACCTGCAGGTAGAAATTGCCGATGATGCGCTGGGCCATCGAATTGATCAGCACGGCGTCTGCAAGCGTGTACCGGAGTCCTTCCGGGCTTGCCGTATATATGCGCGCGCTTTCGTCAGCGCTGCTGTACTTGCCCGCAACTTTCAGCACCGGCCGCGCAATGCCGCCCGACACAGTTCCGAGCGCTTCGGTAATGGCGCGGCTTTCCTCTCCCGTGAATAAATGATTGTCTACGGTATTGATCAACAGGATACCGTCGCTCCGCAGGTGAACGGAAGCGTAACCTAAGTCGATACTCTCCAGGAACGTAATATTATTTTCGATCGCCACCATAATCAAATGTATCCGAACTGCGTGGAAAAGATAAAGCAAAACCGGCATAATTCTTACTAATGAAAGTTGCCACGCGCAATAGAAAACATAAAAAACAGCCGCTCCCCGAAGGAGAGCAGCTGTTTTAATTTTTTCGGAAAATATTATTTACTGTGTATCAGCTGGCGAACTGTTTTACCGGAATCCGTGAGTACTTCCAGCAGGTAAGATCCTGCAGGAAATTCCGTTGCGGGGATGGTATGCTTCTCTCCGTTCATCATCGTGCCCGTATAGATTACGCGGCCGGTAATGTCAACCAGGCGGATACTGGCCTTGCCCTGGTAACCGGCAAGCACGACATCAAGCTGGTCGCCGAAAGGATTCGGGTACGCATTCAGCGTCCAGTCGTTATGCTGTGCCTGGATTCCTACACAGGCGCTTACTGCAACCTGGTCTGTTGCCGAAGCCGTACAATTGTTTCCATCGGTATAGGTGTACGTAATCGTAAAAGTACCCGTGCCTGCAACCGAAGGATTGAACTGGCCTCCGCTCACACCAGTTCCTGAATACGTTCCGCCGGCCGGTGATCCGCCGGTCAGCGTAAAGGCTGCGTCAGCGAGACAAACCGTTGACTGCGGAATAGCTGCCGTTACCGTCGGAGGTGTGTTGATGGTAACGAGAACAGAGTCGGAACCGCTGCATCCGTTCGAGTCGGTTACCATTACGTAATACGTGCCGGAAGCCGAAACAACGAGTGTCTGTGCTGAACTGCTGTCGCTCCACAGGTAGGTTGAACCGGCGTTCTGTGCATCAAGCGTTGCCGTACCTCCGCACTGTTCGATATCGCTGCCGAGATTTACCGTGGGGAATGTATTGATCGTTACGTTGATGGTGTCGGCGGCTGAACAGCCGTTACCATCGGTTACTGTTACATAGTATGCACCCGACAAACTGACATTGAGCGTTTGCGCGGTAGTGGAATCATTCCATGCAAAGTTTGCACCTGCGTTCTGTGCATCCAGTACTGTGCTTCCGCAGAATGACGCATCGTTGCCTAAGTTCACTGCGGGCAGCGGGTTGATGGTAGCCATTACCGTGTCGGCAGCCGAGCAGCCATTGGAATCCGTTACGGTTACATAAAAAGTTCCGCCCGAACCTGTGATAAGCGTTTGTGCCGTGGTACTGTCGCTCCACAGGTACGTTGCGCCGGCATTCTGCGCGTCAAATGTCACCGTTCCTGCACACTGCACCACATCCTGGCCGAGGTTCACTGCCGGCAGCGGGTTGATGGTAACAGTAATCGTGTCGTTGCCTGTACAGCCATTGCCATCGGTTACCGCGACATCGTATGTGCCGGATGCCAGTACGTTTAATGTCTGGCTTGTGCTGCTGTCGCTCCAGAGATAGGTTGATCCGGCATTCTGCGCATCAAGTATGGTGGAGGCACAGAATGCGGCATCACTGCCAAGTGCAACCACCGGCAGGCTGTTCACGGTTACTGTAATGGTATCCGCATCATTTGTACCGCAGTTGATATTATCTGTTACCGTCAGTACGTACGTGCTGGTTGCAGAAGGCGTTGCCGTTACAACAGCCAGGCTGTCGCTGCTCAGTCCTGCCGAAGGCGTCCACAAATACGTGAAACTGCCGGAGCCGCCGGTAGCTGTCGCGCCGATGGAAGCGGATGAACCCGAACAAACGGCGATATCTGCACCGAGTGCGATTACCGGCGGAGTACCGGTTGAAGGATAGCTGACCGTTGGTGCGGGTGTAACCATGTTGCGCGAGAAGTACCAGAAATCAGGATAACCGTAATGGTAATTGTTCAGCGTATTGGTGGGAAATGTATTCTGCGTGCAACTGTTACAGTAACGCATATCCAGGTAAGTAAGATGCTGACCGATCTGTGAAGATGTACCGAAATAATACCCGTCGCTTGCACCCTGGTACAGTTCGCACACGTATTGTGTACCCTGTGTCAGCCATACCGGGCTGGCCAGCGCGCCGTACGAATACTGCGCAGCCGGACCGGAGACCTGGAGCTGGGCAATAACAGCCTGCGTGGAAAAATTAAAAAGCGTTACGTAACGTGTCGTTCCGTTCGGCTCTCGTTTTCCGAAATGCGTCATCAGGATATCCACGTTCGGCGCAAAACGGAAACCGCGCTGCGAGTTTGTCGCTCCACCGGCTCCGCCGGAAGCCACGCTGTCCGTTGATGAATGCGGGCCGATAAACGTTCCCGGTACAGCCGATACGGCTGTTGCAGAACTGTTTCCGTAATACATGTAAAACGTACGCGATCCCGAAGCCGGGATAGAATCTACTTTCACCCAGATGGTCGTCGTGGTCGTATTGATTCCCGATTCGATCCAGTAATTGTAAAGTGTAGTACCGCTGCATTCTTTTCCGAAACGGATATCATCACCGGTAGCCAGCATCTGGCCGGCGCCGATCAGCGCCTGCGTATTAATCGTGAGACTCGCCTGGTAATCCGTAACCAGCGACGACGTATTGTTCGTGATCTGAACCGGCATCACGTAGGTCCATCCGACCGGCTGAGCATACAGGGCCGCAGAAAAGAGCGCAGTGCCCGAAATGAGAGTAAAGATTTTTTTCATGGTGAGGGAAGATTGTTTTGTGTTTTGCAAATGTACTTTATTTCAAGCCTTATGTCAAGCAGAGAAGCCGGCTTTGCGGGCCGGCTTCTCTGTTTAACTGAAAGTATCAGAAATAACTGAATCAATTCGTACAGATTCGTAATTCGAATTAAACTTCTTCCATGGCTTCTTTTTTCGCAGCCATGAGTTTTTCGTATTCGTCTTTCGAACCGACCACCAGTTTTTCGTAGTCGCGCATACCGGTTCCTGCGGGGATCAGGTGACCGACGATCACGTTTTCCTTCAGGCCGAGCAGCGTATCCTGCTTGCCGTTCACCGCAGCCTCGTTAAGTACTTTCGTGGTTTCCTGGAACGAAGCAGCCGATACCCAGCTGTTTGTCTGCAGTGATGCACGGGTAATACCCTGGAGAATCTGCGAAGACGTTGCCGGAACTGCATCGCGCGCTTCAACTAATTTCTGGTCCTTACGCTTGAGCGCAGAATTCTCATCGCGCAGTTTGCGTGCGTTGATGATCTGTCCCGATTTCAGGTTCGGCGAATCGCCCGGATCCAGCACAACTTTCTTGCTGTAGAGGCGATCGTTCTCTTCCATAAAATCCGCTTTGTTCACGATCTGCAATTCGAGGAACATCGTGTCGCCCGGATCAACGATATCCACTTTGCGCATCATCTGGCGGACGATCACTTCAAAATGCTTGTCGTTGATTTTCACACCCTGCAAACGATATACTTCCTGTACTTCGTTCACAAGATATTCCTGCACGGCTGTCGGTCCTTTGATGGCGAGGATATCGCCGGGACTGATCGAACCGTCGGACAGGGCTTCACCTGCGCGGATAAAGTCGTTCTCCTGCACGAGGATATGCTTCGACAGCGGAACGAGGTACGTTTTACGCTCGCCGATACGTGATTCGATGATCAGTTCGCGGTTACCGCGCTTGATCTTACCGAAGGACACGATACCGTCGATCTCGGAAACAACGGCCGGGTTGCTCGGGTTACGCGCTTCGAAAAGCTCCGTAACACGCGGCAGACCGCCGGTGATGTCGCCCGTTTTACCGAGCGAACGCGGAATTTTTACAAGGATCTGGCCGCCTTCGATCTTCGAGCTGTCGTTTACCACAACGTGGGCGCCGACCGGGATGTTATACGTTTTCAGTATCTCATCACCGCTCATGATACGGATAGACGGGTTCTTGGTTTTATCTTTCGATTCGGTGATCACTTTTTCCTTGAAGCCGGTCTGTTCGTCCGATTCTTCGCGGAAGGTTACACCTTCTTCGATATGTTCGTAAGCGATCTTACCGGCGAATTCCGATACGATAACGGCGTTGTACGGATCCCAGTCGCAGATCATCTGGCCTTTTTTCACCGCTTCCCCGTTCTTCACATAAAGCTGTGAACCGTAAGGAATATTACCGGTAGCGACCACGATGCGCGTATTGGCATCCACCAGGCGAAGTTCTGCCGAACGTGAAATAACAACGTCTACCATCGAACCTTCCTGTGTCTTACGCTTAACGGTGCGGAGTTCTTCGATCTCCACGATACCGTCGTAACGCGCTTCGAGTTTGGAAGCTGCAGCGATGTTCGAAGCCGTACCACCTACGTGGAAGGTACGGAGCGTGAGCTGTGTACCCGGTTCACCGATCGACTGTGCGGCGATAACACCCACCGCTTCACCGATCTGAACCATGCGGCCTGTCGCGAGGTTACGTCCGTAACATTTCGCGCAAACACCGCTCTTCGATTCGCAGGTAAGCACCGAACGGATTTCCACCGATTCGATCGCAGAAGCTGCGACGCGCTGACCGACTTCTTCCGTGATCTCTTCACCGGAAGTAGCGATAAGGTCGCCTGTCTGCGGATCAAAAATATCATGTACCGACGTGCGGCCGAGAATACGGTCGTACAGCGGCTCCACGATTTCTTCGTTTTTCTTGAGCGCCGTAGCAATCAGTCCGCGGAGTGTTCCGCAGTCCTGCAGGTTGATGACCACGTCCTGTGCAACGTCAACCAGGCGGCGTGTGAGGTAACCGGCATCGGCCGTTTTCAGGGCCGTATCCGCAAGACCTTTACGGGCGCCGTGCGTGGAGATGAAGTATTCAAGAATGGACAGACCTTCTTTGAAGTTCGAGATAACCGGGTTCTCGATGATACCGCCGTCGCTGGCACCTGCCTTCGAAGGCTTGGCCATAAGACCGCGCATACCGCCGAGCTGCTTGATCTGTTCTTTCGAACCGCGGGCGCCCGAGTCAAGCATCATGTACACCGGGTTGAAGCCCTGGCGGTCCGATGCAAGCTGGTCGAGTACCTTCTTGGTGATGCGCGAGTTCGTATGCGTCCAGATATCGATAACCTGGTTGTAACGTTCGTTGTTCGTGATAAAGCCCATGTTGTAGTTGGACATTACCTCTTCCACCTGTCCGTGTGCTTCGGCAATCATCTTTTCCTTTTCTTCCGGAACGATGATATCGCCGAGGTTGAAGGAAAGACCGCCGCGGAAGGCCATCTTGAACCCGAGTTCCTTGATGTCGTCGAGGAAACGCGAAGCCGTAGCCATGTTCGTTTCCTTGAGCACCATACCGATGATATCGCGGAGCGATTTCTTGGTGAGGAGTTCGTTGATGTAACCGACCTGTTTCGGAACAACCTGGTTGAGCAGGATGCGGCCGAGCGTGGTTTCAATCACTTTCGGTCCGAGCATGCCGTCTTCATCCCGGTGGTTGTTGACGCGTACTTTAACAAAAGCGTTGAGGTCGACACGGGCTTCGTTGTAAGCGATGATCGCTTCTTCCGCGTTGTAGAACGTGAGGCCTTCGCCTTTTACTTTCAGCGTCTTGTCGCTCTTGCGGCCTTTGGTCATGTAGTACAGACCAAGTACCATGTCCTGCGACGGAACCGCGATCGGGAATCCGTTTGCAGGGTTCAGGATATTGTGTGCAGCAAGCATGAGCAGTTGGGCTTCGAGGATGGCCGCATTGCCGAGCGGTACGTGTACCGCCATCTGGTCACCGTCGAAGTCAGCGTTGAAGGCCGTACATACGAGCGGGTGCAGCTGAATCGCTTTTCCTTCGATCAGCTTGGGCTGGAAGGACTGGATACCGAGGCGGTGCAGCGTGGGGGCACGGTTGAGCAGAACCGGGTGACCTTTCAGTACGTTCTCGAGGATATCCCAGATCACGGCGTCTTTACGGTCAACGATTTTTTTCGCGCTCTTCACCGTTTTCACGATTCCCCGCTCGATGAGTTTGCGGATGATAAACGGTTTGAACAGTTCGGCAGCCATTTCTTTCGGCAAACCGCACTCGTGCAGTTTCAATTCAGGTCCTACGACGATAACCGAACGTGCGGAATAGTCGACACGTTTACCGAGCAGGTTCTGACGGAAGCGGCCCTGTTTGCCTTTCAGCGAGTCGGACAGCGATTTCAGCGCACGGTTCGATTCGGTTTTCACCGCGTTCGATTTGCGTGAATTGTCGAACAGCGAGTCAACGGCTTCCTGGAGCATGCGTTTCTCGTTACGGAGAATCACATCAGGCGCTTTGATCTCGATGAGGCGTTTGAGACGGTTGTTGCGGATGATCACGCGGCGATACAAATCGTTCAGATCCGATGTCGCGAAACGTCCGCCGTCCAGTGGCACAAGCGGGCGCAGTTCGGGCGGAATCACCGGAACCACTTTGATCACCATCCACTGCGGACGGTTTTCCACCACTTTGTTTGCATGACGGAAAGCTTCTACCACCTGCAGGCGCTTGAGCGCTTCGTTCTTACGCTGCTGCGAGGTTTCGGTGCTGGCCTTGTGGCGCAGCTCGTACGAAAGTTCGTCGAGGTTGATGCCGGCCAGCAGCATCATAAGCGCATCCGCGCCCATGCGTGCAACAAATTTGTTGGGATCGACGTCGTCCAGGTACTGGTTTTCTTTCGGCAGCTTCTCGAGGATTTCGAGGTACTGTTCTTCCGTCAGGAAATCCATGTACTGGATGCCTTCTTTGCCCATCACACCGGCATTGATTACCACGTAACGTTCGTAGTAGATAATCATGTCGAGCTTCTTGGTGGGCAGTCCCAGCAGGTAACCGATTTTGTTCGGGAGCGAACGGAAGTACCAGATATGCGCAACGGGCACGGTCAGCGTAATATGACCCATGCGCTCGCGGCGTACCTTTTTCTCCGTCACTTCCACACCGCAACGGTCGCAAACGATTCCTTTATAGCGGATCCGCTTGTACTTGCCGCAGTGGCATTCCCAATCTTTTACCGGTCCGAAAATACGTTCGCAGAACAGGCCGTCACGTTCGGGCTTGTAAGTACGGTAGTTAATGGTTTCCGGTTTGAGCACTTCTCCGCTCGAACGTTCAAGAATGGATTCCGGGGAAGCCAGGCTGATCGTGATCTTCGAGAAGTTACTCTTTATTTTGACATCTTTCCTGAAAGACATAGTTCAGTTGTTTGATGGTCGATTGATTCCGTTAGTAACCCAGTTTAGTCGAGCGATACGTTGAGGCCGAGACCGCGAAGTTCGTGCAACAATACGTTGAACGATTCGGGTATGCCGGCGGGCGGCATGTTCTCTCCTTTTACAATCGCTTCGTAAGCCTTTGCGCGGCCCGTAACGTCATCCGATTTGATCGTCAGGATTTCCTGCAGGATGTTGGCAGCGCCGAATGCTTCGAGCGCCCACACTTCCATCTCACCGAAACGCTGACCGCCGAACTGCGCTTTACCACCGAGCGGCTGCTGGGTGATGAGCGAGTAAGGCCCGATCGAACGCGCGTGCATCTTGTCGTCAACCATGTGACCGAGTTTCAGCATGTAGATGATACCTACTGTCGCGGGCTGATCGAAACGTTCGCCTGTTCCGCCGTCGTGGAGGAATGTGCGGCCGTAACGCGGTACACCCGCCTGGTCCGTGTACTGGTTGATTTCATCGATGGTCGCACCGTCGAAGATCGGTGTGCTGAACTTCAGACCGAGTTTCTGGCCGGCCCATGCGAGCACGGTTTCATAAATCTGCCCGAGGTTCATACGGGAAGGTACGCCCAGCGGGTTGAGTACGATATCGACCGGCGTTCCGTCTTCGAGGAACGGCATGTCTTCGGCACGAACGATACGGGCAACGATACCTTTGTTACCGTGGCGTCCAGCCATCTTATCACCTACTTTGAGCTTACGCTTCTTCGCGATATACACTTTGGCGAGCTGAACGATACCTGCCGGCAGTTCGTCTCCCACCTGCAGCGCGAAACGCTTGCGCTTGTAAACACCACCCAGGTCGTTGAACTTGATCGTGTAATTGTGAATGACCGAGCGGACCAGTTCGTTGGTTTCCTTGTCATTCGTCCACTTGTGCGGGTTGATGTTCATGTAGTCCAGCTTCTCGAGACCTTTCTGCGAGAACTTCGTGCCTTTGGATACAACCTCCTCTTTCAGGTTGTTGAACACACCGGCCGAAGTGGCGCCGTTCAGGATCGAGCTGAGTTTTTCAACCAAGCGATATTTCAGGGCTACTTCTTCCTGCGATTCTTCCTTGTCGATTTTCTCGAGCAGCGTTTTCTCTTCTGCTTTCGCTTTTTTGTCTTTCATCGCACGCGAGAAGAGCTTCTTGTCAATCACCACGCCACGGATGGACGGGGGAACTTTGAGCGAAGCGTCTTTCACGTCACCGGCTTTGTCGCCGAAGATGGCGCGCAGCAGTTTTTCTTCCGGCGAAGGATCGGTTTCTCCTTTCGGCGTGATTTTGCCGATCAGGATATCGCCTTCTTTTACTTCTGCACCTACGCGGATCAATCCGTTCTCGTCGAGATCTTTCGTCGCTTCTTCCGAAACGTTCGGGATATCGGCGGTAAGTTCTTCGAGACCGCGCTTGGTGTCGCGCACTTCCATCACGTATTCGTCGATGTGGATTGAAGTAAAGATGTCGTCGCGGACCACTTTCTCGTTGATCACGATAGCATCCTCGAAGTTGTACCCTTTCCACGGCATGAACGCCACTTTCAGGTTACGGCCCAGCGCGATCTCTCCGCCTTGCGTGGCGTAGCCTTCGCACATGATCTGGCCTTTCTTCACCTTATCGCCTTTCTTCACGATCGGGCGCAGGTTGATATGCGTGTTCTGGTTGGTCTTGCGGAATTTCGTGAGTTTGTACGATTTGATATCGTCGTCGAAGCTCACTAAGCGATCGTTGTCCGTACGGTTGTAGCGGATCACGATTTCGGTAGCGTCGACCATTTCCACGAAACCGTCGCCTTCGGCTGCGAGCATCGTGCGCGAGTCGCGGGCAACACGGCCTTCGAGACCGGTACCGACGATCGGCGCTTCGGGGCGCATCAGCGGAACGGCCTGGCGCTGCATGTTCGATCCCATGAGGGCGCGGTTGGCGTCGTCATGTTCCAGGAACGGGATCAGCGAAGCCGCGATCGAAGCGATCTGGTTCGGCGCAACGTCCATCAGCGAAATTTTCTCAGGCTCTACAACCGGGTAGTCCGATTCGTAACGGGTACGCACGCGGGCATCCAGGAACTTGCCTTTTTCGTCGATCGGCACGTTGGCCTGCGAAATGATTTTCTGGTCTTCTTCTTCCGCGCTGAGGTAAATCACAGACTTGTCCACGTCCACTTTACCGTTCGTAACCGTACGGTAAGGCGTTTCGATGAAGCCGAGTTTGTTGATTTTCGCATATACGCAGAGCGAAGAAATAAGACCGATGTTCGGACCTTCCGGCGTTTCGATGGTGCAGAGACGTCCGTAGTGCGTATAGTGAACGTCGCGCACTTCGAAGCCTGCACGCTCGCGGCTAAGACCTCCGGGTCCGAGTGCAGAGAGACGACGCTTGTGCGTGATCTCTGCCAGCGGATTCGTCTGGTCCATGAACTGCGAAAGCTGGTTGGTACCGAAGAATGAGTTGATCACCGACGACAATGTTTTGGCGTTGATCAGGTCGGTGGGTGTAAATACTTCGTTGTCGCGGACGTTCATACGTTCGCGGATGGTGCGGGCCATACGGGCAAGACCTACCCCGAACTGGGAGTAAAGCTGTTCACCCACAGTACGGACACGGCGGTTGCTCAGGTGATCGATATCGTCAATATCAGCCTTGGAGTTGATAAGTTCGATCAGGTATTTGATGATCGCGATGATATCGTCTTTGGTCAGTACGCGTGTGTCGACGTCCGTTTCCATCCCGAGTTTTTTGTTCAGGCGGTAACGTCCCACTTCGCCGAGATCGTAGCGTTTATCGCTGAAGAACAGCTTGTCGATGATTCCGCGTGCGGTTTCTTCATCGGGCGGTTCAGCGTTACGCAGCTGGCGGTAGATGTGCTCCACGGCTTCCTTCTCCGAGTTGGAAGTATCTTTCTGGAGCGTATTGTAGATGATCGAGTAATCCAGGTGAGCGATATCCACTTTGTGCAGGATGATCGATTTCACGTTCGCTTCCACGATCTGGTCGATATGCTGTGCTTCGATGATCGTTTCACGGTCGATGATTACTTCGTTACGTTCAATGGAAACGACTTCGCCGGTATCTTCATCCACGAAGTCTTCGACCCAGGTTTTCAATACCCGTGCGGCGAGTTTGCGGCCGAGTACAGCTTTGAGAGCTGCCTTGCTCACTTTGATCTCGTCGGCGAGGTTGAAAAGTTCGAGGATCTGCTTGTCGCTTTCGTAACCGATTGCACGGAGCAGGGTGGTTACGGGAAGCTTTTTCTTACGGTCGATGTACGCGTACATCACGCTGTTGATGTCCGTGGCAAATTCGATCCACGAACCTTTGAACGGGATAACACGCGCAGAATACAGTTTCGTTCCGTTGGCATGCCGGCTCTGTCCGAAGAACACGCCGGGCGAACGGTGAAGCTGCGATACCACAACACGCTCCGCGCCGTTGATCACGAAAGAACCGCGCGGGGTCATGTACGGGATCGTTCCCAGGTACACGTCCTGCACAATCGTTTCGAAATCTTCGTGCTCCGGGTCGGTGCAGTACAATTTCAGTTTTGCCTTCAGCGGAACGCTGTAGGTAAGTCCGCGCTCGATACACTCATCGAGTGCATAGCGGGGCGGATCAACAAAATAATCAAGGAATTCGAGCACGAAATTGTTGCGCGCGTCGGAGATCGGGAAATTCTCGCTGAACACTTTGAACAAACCTTCGTCTTTGCGGTTTTCGCTGGTGGTCTCGAGCTGAAAGAAATCCTGGAAGGATTTCAGCTGAATTTCCAGGAAATCCGGGTAGTCGAGCAGCTGTTTGCTCTTTGCAAAATTAATGCGTTGTTGTTGTTGTTTTTTAGCTTCCAAGGCCTTAGGTATTATGGTGAAATAAAAGAACTGTAAACAACAAATGGGATCAGACCTAATCCCGTCCCGATTGCATCGGGACGGGATGTAGGTCTATTCCCGCACGGAGCAGGCCGTAAGCAGAGATTACTTAACCTCCACTTCAGCGCCTGCGTCCGCAAGCTGCTTCTTCAGATCTTCCGCAGTAGCTTTGTCTACGCCTTCTTTGAGCGGCTTCGGAGCCTGGTCAACCAGGTCTTTCGCTTCTTTCAGGCCAAGACCGGTGAGGTCTTTCACGAGTTTCACTACGGCAAGTTTGTTTGCACCGCCCGACTTGAGGATCACGTCGAACGACGTTTTCTCAGCAGCAGCAGCGGCACCGCCGCCACCGACGGCAGCTACAGCTACAGCAGCAGCTGCAGGCTCGATTCCGTATTCATCTTTCAGAACTTTTGCAAGTTCGTTCACTTCTTTAACCGTCAGGTTAACGAGGGTTTCAGCGATAGCTTTGATATCAGCCATTTTATTTGGTTTTTGAGAATTAGACTTGAGTGAATTGATTTGTGTTTTTTTCAGTAATGAGCATCCTTATTCGGGACGTTCGGAGAGTGTTTTCACCACGCCGGCGATTTTGCCGCCGCTGCTCTGGAGAGCAGAGATGACATTTTTCGCAGGAGACTGGAGCATGCCGATGATGTCGCCAATGATCTCGTTCTTCGATTTGATCGAAGCGAGCGTATCCAGCTGGTCATCGCCGATATATACACTTTCCTCTACATAGGCAGCTTTCAGGATCGGTTTCTTTTCCTTGGTGCGGAAAGCCTTGATGAGCTTTGCGGGCTCGCTGGCTGTTTCGCAGAAAAGAATTGAAATCGGACCGCTGAGCACGTCGTACATCGGCTTGAAGCCTTCGTCGTTCGTGCGTTCCATGGCTTTGCGGAGCAGGGTGTTTTTCACCACCAACATTTTGATTTTCCGCTCGTGACACATGCGGCGAAGGCTGCTCGTCTTGTCGGACGGGAGTTCGGCTGTGTCGGCGAGATAGAAATGCTTGTTGGCATTCAGGCGCTCGGCCAGGTCGTTAATGATCGCTGTTTTTTCTTCTTTTTTCATACCATTCACTTATTACAAGCTGCGTGAGCTTATGATGCAAGCGTTTTGGTTTCGATTTGTACGCTTGGGCTCATGGTACTCGAGATGAATACGCTTTCGAGGTACATGCCTTTCGCCGAAGCCGGTTTCAGCTTGATAATCATCTGCAGGATTTCGTTGGCGTTCTCTGCAATTTTCTGCGCATCAAAAGAGGCTTTTCCAACCGAAGTATGGATAATGCCGGCTTTATCGACTTTGAAATCGACTTTGCCGCCTTTTGCCGCAGTAACGGCTTTGCCCACTTCCATGGTAACCGTTCCCGTTTTCGGGTTCGGCATCAGGCCGCGGGGACCGAGTACTTTACCGAGTGCACCAACTTTTCCCATCATACTGGGTGTGGTGATGATTACATCCACGTCAGTCCAGCCTTCTTTGATCTTCTGTACGAAATCATCCCCTCCTACAAAATCAGCCCCGGCAGCTTTTGCCTCGGCTTCTTTATCGGGAGTGCAGATCACCAGTACACGCAGCGTTTTACCTGTGCCGTGAGGCAGGGTAACCGTTCCGCGCACCATCTGGTTGGCTTTGCGGGGGTCAACACCCAGGCGGATGCTCAGATCGACGGAAGAGTCGAACTTTGTAGTGGAAATTTCCTTGATAATTTTCGCTGCATCAGCGAGTGCGTAGGCTTTTGCCGGGTCGTATTTGCCCAACGCCGCCTTGCGTTTTTTGGTCAGTTTGGCCATTGATTTGGTTTTGTGATGTGCAAACGTCGCGGCCTGTTTCATCCGCCGACTCCATCGGGTTTACTTTTTATTTTGCAGCCAGCGGGCTGTTACCGCTTACGCTGACACCCATGCTGCGGGCAGTACCTGCAACCATGCTCATGGCCGACTCAATGGTAAAGCAGTTGAGGTCGGGCATTTTCGCCTCGGCGATCTGGCGCACCTGTTCCCAGGTTATGGAGCCGGCTTTTTTCCGGTTCGATTCGCCCGATCCGCCCTGGATCTTTGCCGCTTCTAAGATCTGTGCGGCAACCGGCGGCTGTTTAATGATAAATTCAAATGATTTATCAGTATAAACCGTGATGATTACCGGCAGAACTTTTCCTGCTTTTTCCTGGGTCCTGGCATTGAACTGCTTGCAAAACTCCATGATGTTCACGCCCTTGGCGCCCAGTGCGGGACCGATAGGAGGTGAAGGGTTGGCAGCGCCACCCTTAATCTGGAGCTTGATCAGTGCACTTACTTCTTTTGCCATTGTTCAGTTTTCTTGAATTCTGATTTTTGTTCTGTTATGATGGAAGCGCGTAACAGCAATTGAATTACTCTTTCTCAACCTGCATGTAGTTGAGCTCGAGCGGAGTTTTGCGGCCGAAGATTTTCACCATCACTTTCAACTTCTTCTTGTCTTCGTTGATCTCTTCGATCACGCCGCTGAATGTATTGAACGGACCGTCGATTACTTTGACGGTTTCGCCCACGACGAACGTGTTCAGCATGGTTTCTTCCGCGCTGGCCATTTCGTCAACCTTGCCGAGGATACGATTTACTTCGGCCAGGCGAAGCGGAACTGCTTCCCCGCTCTTCGAGCCGAGGAAACCGATCACGCCGGTAATGTTTTTAATCACGTGCGGGATTTCTCCCGTAAGCACTCCTTCAAGCATAATGTAGCCGGGGAAAATATTACGCTCTTTGCTTACTTTTTTCCCGTTGCGGATCTGGATTACTTTTTCCATCGGGATCAGGACCTGTGAAACATAGTCCTGCATTCCGAGACGGGTAATCTCCGATTCGATGTATTGCTTGATCTTCTTCTCCTTGCCGTTCACTACGCGCAATACGTACCACTTCTTTACCTGTGAATCCTTCGTGTTGACTTCGCTCATTGGTCGGCGATGCTTATGTTCGTGATTTCCTAACTGTGCTTATTAACTGCCTGCGTTTCCCTGGTATGCGGGGCGGGATCACAGGCTGTAAATCAGTCCCATCAATTTGTTGAAGCCGAAATCCATTGCACCGACAACCAGCGCGATGATAATGGATGCAACCATAACAATGATTGCGCTTTCCTGCAATTCACTCCAGGTGGGCCATGTTACTTTGTTCAGCAGTTCGTTGCTGACCTCTTCGAAATATGCTTTGATCTTATTCATGGCTTGCAGCTTTCTTTATTTTCCTTTCTGCGTTTTACTTCGGCAGATTTGCACGGGCACCAGGATTCGAACCTAGATCAACGGTTTTGGAGACCGCTATTCTACCATTGAACTATGCCCGTAATTGCCCCGCGGCGGGTACTTTTATTTGGCAACTAAAGGTGTACCGCTTTTCAGCGTACACCTTTAGTTGTTGATTGATCTGTTTCCCGTTCGTGAATTACTTCACGATCTCGATTACCTGACCAGCACCTACGGTACGGCCGCCTTCGCGGATGGCGAAACGGAGACCTTTGTCCATAGCAACCGGAACGATCAGGTTTACCGTGATCGTAACGTTGTCGCCGGGCATGCACATCTCACGTCCTGCCGGGAGTTCGATTTCCCCGGTTACGTCGGTTGTACGCAGGTAAAACTGGGGACGGTACTTGTTGTGGAAAGGAGTGTGGCGTCCGCCTTCTTCTTTCTTCAGTACGTAAATCTCAGCTTTGAAAATAGTATGCGGAGTGATCGAAGCGGGTTTGGCGATAACCATACCGCGACGGATCGCTTCTTTTTCAATACCACGCAGGAGCAGGCCAACGTTGTCGCCGGCTTCACCACGATCAAGCAGTTTGCGGAACATTTCAACACCGGTAACGGTCGACTTCAGTTTCTCTTCCTGCATACCGATGATTTCCACTTCCTCACCTACGTTGATCACGCCTGTTTCGATACGGCCTGTGGCAACTGTACCACGACCGGTGATCGAGAACACGTCTTCAACGGGCATCAGGAACGGTTTGTCGCGATCGCGCTCCGGAGTCGGGATATAGGTATCAACCGCATCCATGAGTTCAACGATTTTTTCAACCCACTTGGGCTCGTTGTTCAGTCCGCCGAGAGCAGAACCGCGGATGATCGGCGTAGTGTCGCCGTCGAACTTGTAGAACGACAGGAGTTCACGGATTTCCATTTCCACGAGGTCGAGCAGTTCCGGATCGTCAACCATGTCCACTTTGTTCATGAACACGACGATTTTCGGAACACCAACCTGGCGGGCGAGCAGGATATGCTCACGCGTCTGCGGCATCGGGCCGTCTGTAGCAGCTACAACCAGGATAGCGCCGTCCATCTGGGCAGCACCTGTAACCATGTTCTTCACATAGTCAGCGTGACCGGGACAGTCAACGTGCGCATAGTGACGATTCTTGGTTTCATACTCCACGTGTGATGTATTGATGGTGATACCACGCTCTTTTTCTTCGGGAGCGTTATCGATTGACGAGAAGTCACGGACCTGGGCAAGGCCCATCCCGGCCAGAACTGTCGTAATGGCGGCAGTCAGGGTAGTTTTGCCGTGGTCAACGTGACCGATGGTACCAACGTTCACGTGCGGTTTGGAACGTTCGAATTTTTCCTTAGCCATAGCTTAGTTTGTGTTAAAGTTGTTATTGTTTGTCTTTGTTTTAATTTTTCACTGCGTTTCCGCAGATCATGTGTTTACTCGTTTTTCCCGGCGCCGCGGGCCGGAATCCATTTGCGGCAATTTTCTGAGCCGTTGGAGGGAATTGAACCCTCGACCTCTTCCTTACCAAGGAAGTGCTCTACCACTGAGCTACAACGGCCGTTACAGTCGTTTGTTCGCTTCGGTGCTGCACATCCGACGGCTGTTCAGAGGTTCGCTCTGACATTCATTTGAGCGGAAAACCGGGCTTCCCGATTTTCACCGGGATAAACTTCTCGCCCGGAAGTCCCTACTCTTGAGCGGAAGACCGGGCTCGAACCGGCCACCCTCAGCTTGGAAGGCTGATGCTCTACCAAATGAGCTACTTCCGCTTTTCAGAAACATCTCCCCGATTGTTACCGGAGAGCTACTTCTGCTTTTTTCACAACCCATCAAAAACGTTACCCGGGGGGTAACTCTTTGTAGTGGGGAGAACAGGATTCGAACCTGTGAAGACATAAGTCAACAGATTTACAGTCTGTCCTCGTTGGCCGCTTGAGTATCTCCCCTACGATAGGCTGTGAATTCGGGAGCCGATGGAGGGATTCGAACCCCCGACCAGCTGATTACAAATCAGCTGCTCTGGCCAACTGAGCTACATCGGCATTCCTTCTTCAAAACAAGGTTTGAAAGAACGATAAAGACTGCGAAAATGCCGCAACCCTCCTTAAAAAGGACTGCAAATGTATAAAAAAATCAGATTGGTAACAATTCCATTGTTTTTTTTTAGACAATTCGGCCGGCCCGAAAAGAGCAAAAAAAGAGGCCGTTCAGTCAGAACGGCCCCGGAAATGCATCAGGCAGTTAAAACTACAATCCTTTTACCTTCTCTTTATATCGTTTTACCTGGCGGCCGAGCGCTAAAACCCCTGTATCGATAGCCTCTTCAAAGGTTTTGCATTGTTTTTTCACGTAGATGTCCTTCCCCGGGACGTTGAGCTTGATTTCGGCTACCTTGTTGGTACTCGCCTCGGATTTATCCAGGCGCAGGAAAACCTCTCCGCTGATAATACCGTCATAGAACTGGTTAAGCTTGCCGACTTTTTCCTCGATGAACGAAAGCAATTTGCGATCGGCAGTAAAGTGGATGGACTGGATCTGGAGATTCATTTTTTCCTCCTTTTTAAATTAATGGGTGAATAATTCTAGTGAAATATGGTCAGGCCCTGGGGTGGGACTTGTGATAAATGTTTTTCAGTTTTTCAACGGTATTGTGCGTATAAATCTGCGTCGCCGAAAGATTCGCATGACCCAGCAGCTCCTTGATGGCGTTCAGGTCGGCGCCATGGTTCAGCAGGTGGGTGGCGAAAGAGTGACGCAGCACGTGCGGGCTTTTTTTAGCAATAGTGGTTACCTGTGCAAGGTACTTTTTTACGAGGGTGTAAACAAAGTTTTCGGCCAGTTTTTTACCGTTTTTTGGTTGTTGTAACAGGTAGTCCGTTCCGTCGGGCGAAGCAGGAATACCACGGGCTTCTTTTTCTTTTATATATTTGGTTATCAATTCATTAAGTCTTGGTACGACCGGAATGATCCGTTCTTTGTTCCGTTTTCCAAGGACTTTGACGGTTGATTTGCCCCGGTCGAAATTCCCCTGTTCCAGGTTGATCAGCTCGGCCCGGCGCATGCCTGTTCCGTAAAGCAGTTCGATAATCAGCTGGGCCTGCATGATTTTGAACGGATCCGCCCCTTCATCCTCCCGTTCGTGCCGGATATGGTCTTCCAGCAATGTGTGCATCTGGCTTTCTTCCACGAATTCGGGCAGGCGCTTGGGCGTTTTAGGGCCCTGGACTTTGAGCATGGGGTTTACCTTCAGCAGGTTTTCCCGCATAAGAAACCTATAAAACGTACGTAATGAGCTGATTTTTCGGTTGATGCTTCGGTCAGAAGTTCCCTTTTCGAGCATCTGTGCAACCCAGGAACGAATAATAGCATGATCCGCTGATAGAAAATCAACGTGTTCGTATTCTACCTCGAGATACTCGCGGCATTGGATGAGGTCGTTTTTGTAAGAAACAAGCGTGTGGGGCGAAAAGCGCTTTTCGTAGCTGAGAAAATCGATAAACCGTTCAACAAGATCGTCGCTCACAGAGAAAATAAAAAGAAATACGCACTTCAGTAAACGTATAACCCGGATAAAAAGTTATAGCCTGAAATGCGTATTTCTTTACAAGTATCTGAATAAGAGGAGCAAAGAATTATTGCTGCTCTTCCAACTGCATCTGCGAACGGTAAATGGCACGGAGCTTCACTTCGCGCTTGCGCACCGAAGGCTTCGTAAACTTCTGACGATCACGAAGTTCGCGGACAACACCGGTCTTTTCGAACTTCTTTTTGAACTTCTTCAGCGACTTTTCGATCGATTCGCCTTCTTTAACAGGTACTATGATCATGTTTGTTCCTTTTTTTATCAGGGCTGCAAATGTAATGAACGGACTTGGATTATCAAAATCCGCCCGTTGAAAAAAAAATAATGCCGCCGGGCAAAGCAATTTACTATTTCGTTGTCTCCGCCAGTTTAAACGCCTCGTACAGGTTCACAAATCCGCCGGTTTTGCACAGTTTGCCGAACTTTATTTTTTTCTTTTTCGTGCCGGGTGTGATTACTTTTTTCTTCGCGAGTGATTTGTCCGACGAGTTTTCGATAATCGTTTTGATCTGTGCAGGCGTGAGATCGGGATAATACGCTTTAAGTACCGCGCAAACCCCCGTGCAAACCGGCGAAGCCATGCTGGTACCGCTTTGCTCGGTATAACCGCCGTTGGTTTTACAGGAATTGATCGCTACTCCAGGGGCAAAAACATCCACTTCCGTTTTGCCGTAGTTGCTGAACGGCGCCACGGCTCTTTTGCCGTCTTTCCAGGAAAGCGCGCCAACTTCGATCCAGTTATTCGGGGAACCTCCTCCTTTATAAGTATCGCTCGGAAAATTATCCGTATTGTCGTTATTCTTACCGTCGTTCCCGGCCGCGTGAACAAGCAGCACGCCTTTGCTTTCGGCATATTTCACCGCTTCATCCACGGCTTCCTTATGTGTTCCGTATGATTTTCCGAAACTCATGTTGATGATCTGCGCACCGTTATCCACCGCGTAGCGGATCGCATTGGCAATGTCCTTATCCCGTTCGTCGCCATCGGGAACTGCGCGGATGGCCATGATGCGGACATCGGCAGCCACGCCTTTGATACCGATATTGTTATTGCGCGATGCGGCGATGATTCCCGCGACGTGTGTGCCATGCAAAGCGTCCGGACCTTTTACATCGTTGTTCCCGTAATAACGTTCATTGGGGTTTTCCGGGTCGTCGCCTACCAGGCTGCGCGGGTTGAAATCGAGGTTCAGGTGATGGTTGATCGACGCGTCGATCTGCTCTTTGCCCGTTTTGATTTCCTTGATCGCCTCGTTCCAGGTTTTTTCATCCTTGATACCGATCTTCAGGGCGAAGTGCAGTTTTTTGAACGCATCCGAAGGCTGGTACGCTTTGAAATCGGCGAATGTGGCCGAATCCGTTTTCCGCTGCGCCTTGATGTCGTTCACCAGGGCGACAATCGTATCGAGCAGCACTTTGTTTTTCTTCATGTCGGTGAGCTGCTTGTTATACTCACCCCGTACTTTTTCGTACAGCTCAAATTCCATGCGGGATGTGGCGGGTACGTCGATCAGCAGTTTGCCGTCGTATTTCGGTTTCAGTTTTTTGTACAGGCGCGTGAATTCGGTTTGCTCGTAGCGTATATTTTCCCCTTTCTGGTTGCCGAGAAAATTCCAGCCGTACACATCGTCGATGTACCCGTTCTTGTCGTCGTCGATCTTGTTGTCTGCAATTTCGCCGGGATTTTTCCACATCATATCTTTCAGATCCTCGTGGTTATTATCAATTCCGCCGTCGATTACAGCAACGATCACCGTCTTCCCTTTTTTGTCTTTGATCAGTTCATTATAAGTACGTTCCGTTTGCACGCCGCGCACTTTTTCTGTTTGATAGGACAGGTTAAACCAGTTTTCGGGGGCTTTTTCCTGCGCGCCGAGCGGGGTAAATGCGGCGAGCAGGACGAAGAAAAAAATATTTCTCATGCGATCGTTTAATAAGACAGCCGCCTTTACAGCGGCTGTATGAATTTTTATTACTGGATAAATTACCTGAGAATTTCGCGGGCGATAACTAATTTCTGAATTTCGGAAGTACCTTCGCCGATGGTGCAGAGTTTGGAATCGCGGTAGTATTTTTCTGCGGGGAAATCTTTGGTATAACCGTATCCGCCGAAAATCTGCACGCCTTCGGTTGCCGCTCTCACGGCGACTTCAGACGCGTAATATTTCGCGAAAGCGCTTTCGCGCGTCATCTTCAGTCCGCGGTTTTTCATATCGGCAGCCTGGAAAGTAAGCAGTTCGGCCGCTTCGATTTCCGTAGCCATATCCGCCAGTTTGAACGCGATTCCCTGGAAATGCGAAATCGGTTTTCCGAATTGCTGGCGCTCTTTCGAATATTTCAGCGCAGCTTCGAACGCGCCTTTGGCGATGCCCAGTGAAAGCGCAGCAATCGAAATGCGGCCGCCGTCGAGGACTTTCATCGCCTGGATAAATCCTTCGCCTGGTTTTCCGAGCACCTGGCTTTTATGTACACGGCAATCCGTAAAGATCAGCTCGGCCGTTTCCGACGCGCGCATACCGAGTTTGTTTTCTTTTTTGCCGGGAGCGAAACCGGGAATTCCTTTTTCGATGATGAACGCGGTCATGCCGTGCGCATCGCCTTTTTCACCGGTGCGTGCGATCACTACGGCGACATTTCCGCTGATAGCATGCGTGATGAAATTCTTCGATCCGTTCAGCACATAATGATCGCCGTCAGCGACAGCCGTGGTCAGCATGCCGCCTGCATCGGAACCGGTATTCTGTTCGGTAAGTCCCCAGGCGCCGATCCATTCTGCGGTGGCGAGTTTGGGTAAGTATTTCTGTTTCTGCTCTTCGTTGCCGAACTGCAGGATATGTCCCGTGCAAAGCGAATTGTGCGCGGCCATGGAAAGCGCGATCGATCCGCAGATTTTTCCCAGTTCGGAAATGGCCGTTACGTATTCGAAATAGCCGAAGCCCGCACCACCGTATTCCTGCGGAACAAGCACGCCCATCAGGCCGAGCTCGCCCATTTTTTTAAACACGTCGACCGGGAATTCCTGGCTTTCGTCCCATTCCATCATTTTCGGTCGGATATGTTCTTCGCCGAAGCGGCGGATCATATCAGCGATCATCAGCTGGTTTTCATTGAGCGAAAATTCCATGCTCTGCGCCTCTTGGGTCATTGTGTTTACAGGTTCCATGATTTACTTCTCTTATAAATGTACGTAGGATTGCAAAAATAACGTTCCGCGCCGAACAAGCCTAACCGCTGGTGTAAATTTTATGGCAGGCTGTTACTCCCCGTCGTAGGAAACGAGGCTTATGATCTCGTCGGTATATCCCGTGAGGGCGGCGCGGCCGTTCAGGAAGCCGAGTTCAACGATAAACGCGAAGCCTGCTACCCGGGCGTTTTGCATTTCAACCAGTCGTGCGGCTGCAGCGGCTGTTCCGCCTGTAGCGAGCAGGTCGTCGTGGATAAGCACATTCCAGCCTGCTTTCAGGGCATCGGTGTGCATTTCCACTTTCGCGGTACCGTATTCCAGTGCGTATTCCGTGGCGATGGTTTTATACGGCAGCTTGCCCGATTTACGAACCAGGATGAAAGGTACTTTGAGTGCGGCGGCCAGTGCAAAACCGAAAAGAAAACCGCGGCTTTCTACACCGACAATAGCATCAATCTGTTTGCCGGCAAGCTGCAGCGCAAGCTCTTCGGTGATTTCGCGGCTCAGTTCAGGATCCTGCAGCAAAGGCGTGATATCCTTAAACATGATCCCCGGCTTCGGAAAGTCGGGAACGGTGCGGATGGCTTGCCTGATTTTTTCCACGTTCACAGGGTGAGATAAGGCGCAATTTTACGGTATAAATCCGCATTCACCAAATCCACGCGCTGCAGCGATTCGAGGTTTTTATAAGGTCCGTGCGCCTTGCGGAAACTCACGATGGCAGTGGCTACCGAAGGCGTGATGTACGGATGCTTTTTCAGTTCGTTCACATCCGCCGAATTGATATTCATTTTGGAAAGCCAGGCCGCATCGGCTTTCACGAATGCGCGCACCTGCT
>VBWE01000024.1:0-20622 GCA_006218065.1 Bacteroidota bacterium | reverse complement strand
TGTCCCCGCCGAGCCGGTTCCGGTAAGCGATGATCCTGCGCGCGAAAACCGACCCGATCCCGGGCAAAGTCACCAGGTCGCTGGTATCGGCGGCGTTCAGCTCTACTACCTGCGATCCGCTTTTCTTTTTTTCCGGCGCGGGCTGCACGTACCCGGCGGAAGGCTGCGCGGACTGCGGCTGCGGGATAACGATATGATCTTCCACGCGGCTGTAAAATGCGGCGGAGATGACGAATATTTTTTTCAGGTCTTCTTTCTTTTCAAACTTCCCGCCTTTGGCTTCGTAATTTTTTACCGACTGCGCCTGCGCTTTACTGAGACCGAGCCGCATCCAGTCTTCAAGGGAAAGTCCGTTCGGGTTGAAATAAAAAAGTTCCTGCTTTTTGAAAATGGAATGTTCGCCGGCGGCCTGGGCGGGAGAAGGAAGCGGGTTGTCTTTTTCGGAAGAATCTTTTTGCGCCGGGGCGGTTTTCACTTCGTGCGGATGCAGTGAGCCTGCGAGCCGGTTAAATCCGCTGAAATCATAGTCGGGCAAAGCAAGCAAACGTTCCTGCAAAAAAAGAAATACCGCGAGCCCGGAGATAATCAGCAGCAGGATGAGCAAACCGTTACGCTCGCGCCGGTTAAATGTAAAGTAATTGCGTATGAATTGACGGAACATTCGTAGGCGAATCTACGAAACAATTACAATTCGGAAGACGAAGATTAACCCGGGAATAATCAGCCCGTTTTACGCCGCATGTTAAATAAGAAATACACCGGTAAACCGACCGCCACGATAATGAGGCTGGCCACGCAGCTTTCTGTCCGGTCGATCAGCAGGCAGACGCAGATGAAGAGCGTGACCAGGATATACAATGCAGGAATTACAGGATAGCCGAAGGCTTTATAGGGGCGCGGCACATCGGGCTCGCGTTTGCGGAGTACAAAAATTCCGGCGATGGTGACCATGTAAAAAACAAGGGAAGCGAAAGTCGCGTATTCGATCAGGTCGCCGTAGGTTCCGGAAAAGCACAGGATACTCGCCCAGATACCCTGGAAGATGAGCGCATTCCCGGGAACACCGTGGCGGTTGAGCGCGCCCGCTTTTTTAAAGAACAACCCGTCTTTCGCCATGGCGTAAAACAAACGCGCACCGGCGAGGATCAGCCCGTTGTTGCATCCGAACGTGGAAATCATGATGAGTACAGCCATCATGATGATCGCCGGATCACCGAAGATAAGCATAGCTGCTGAAGTACCTACGCGATCGGTATCGTATGATGCGAACTGGATACCCTGCTCCACCACGCCGGCCGCCGCATCCGGAACACCGTGCACCGGCAGCAGCGAGAGGTAAGCCACGTTGGCCAGCACGTACAAAATGGTTACGATCAGTGTACCGAGGAACAAACTGCGCGGAATATTTTTGCTGGGATCTTTGATCTCGCCCGCGATGAAGGTCACATTATTCCAGGCGTCGCTCGAAAAAAGCGAACCGATCATCGCCGAACCGAGCGCGAGTACCAGGGCAAATCCACCGAGCGAACTGGTGACCCATTCTCCTGCTTCGTTCTTCACGGTTTGGGAAGCGCTCCAGGCATCGGAAAAATTCTGCGCGAGCGTACCGTTGCCCATACCCACACCGATACCGAGTACGATCAGCGCGAGCAGTGCAAGCAGTTTCGCCGAAGTGAAAATCACCTGCAGCCGCGAACCGTTTTTCACCCCGTATAAATTCACCACCGTGAGCAGCATGATCACGCCGACGGAAACCAGTTGCCCGGCCTTGACTGAAAACGTTCCGATATGAAATAATATATTCTGATCGCCCATGCCCACTTCGGGAATGAGTACCGCGGTGTACTTCGCGAAAGCCACGCCCACCGCGGCAATCACACCGGTCTGGATGACCATAAAAACGGTCCACCCGTAAAGAAAGCTCGTCAGTTTTCCGAAAGCGCGCCGGATATACACGAATTGTCCGCCGGCTTCCGGCATCATCCCGGCCAGTTCGCCGTAGCTGAGCGCCGCAGTCAGCGTAACCAGTCCGGCAACCACCCAGGCCATGAGCAGCCAGCCTGCAGAACCTACGGTGCGCCCGATATCCGCGCTCACGATAAAAATTCCGGAACCGATCATCGAGCCCGCCACGATCATCGTCGCATCCAAAAGCCCGAGACGGCGCTGCATTCCTTTGCTTTCGCTCATTATCTCCTGAATAAAAAAACCGCAATCAGAATTTGATTGCGGTTTTTGATTGAATCAAAAGTTACTTATTGTTATTCAATTTACTGTTGCGCTTGCTGTACAGGAAATAAATAACGAGGCCGAGCGCCATCCAGATACCGGCCACTTTGAGTGTCTCAAGATCGAGCGCAGCAATCATCGCCGTACAAATCGCCACGCCGAGGAAAGATACTACCGGGTAGATCGGCGTTTTAAACGGACGTTCGATGTTCGGACTCTTCACGCGCATGATCCACACGCCCGCGCTGACCAGCACAAAGGCGAACAGCGTCCCGAACGAAGTCAGGTCGCCCGCCACGCTGCCCGGCACAAAGGCCGCGAACAAACCGACGAATACAAAGAGAATCATATTCGCTTTATAAGGTGTTTTGAATTTCGGGTGCAGTACGCCGAAGGCTTTCGGAATCAGGCCGTCGTTGCTCATCGTATAGAATACGCGGCTCTGTCCCATCAGCATCACAAGAATCACGGAAGAGAAACCGGCGAGAATCGCTACTGTTACAGCAGTCGCCAGCCAGTGATAACCGGGCATGTAATGTTCGATGGCGTATGCTACCGAAGCTTCTTTACCGGCTGTTTTGAATTCCGTCCAGTTTGCTACACCGGTCAGTACGTGTCCGAACAATACATAGAGAATCGTACAAACGACCAGTGATCCCAGGATACCGATAGGCATATCCCGTTTCGGGTTCTTGGCTTCCTGCGCCGCGGTACTTACGGCATCGAAACCGATGAATGCAAAGAATACGATCGCCGCACCGCCGAGGATGCCTCCCCATCCGTGTTTGAAAATACCTTCATGCCCGGGATAGTCTTCGGGGATCATATACGGTGTATGGTTTGCGGGATTGATGAACTGCCAGCCGATGCCGATAAACAGGAGTACGATAGCCACTTTCACAAAAACGATGATCGCATTTACGATAGCCGATTCCTGGCTGCCTTTGATCAGCAGGAGCGTGATCAAAAGGAGAATAAGTAAAGCCGGGGCGTTGAGGAAACCGTGTGTAACGTCAACGAGTGAAGAAAGGTTGGCCGGGAGTTTGGCATACTGTTCTTCGGTAAGGAGCAGAACACCTTCTTTAACCGACTTCGCAGCTTCCGGCAAGAATGATGAGACCTGTGTAACGGCATCGCCTGTTACTTTGTACAGGCCTTCAAACGGGGAATGGCACCATTCATATGGAATACTGCCTCCCAACAGATTGTTTAAATATTCACTCCAGGCGATAGATACGGTTGCCGCTCCAAGCGCATATTCCATAATCAGCGCCCAGCCGATGATCCAGGCGACCAGTTCGCCCATGGTTACATACGTATATGCATAGGCGCTTCCCGCGATCGGGATCATGGATGCGAATTCCGCATAGCATAAACCGGCGAATGCGCAGCCGATTGCCGCGACCAGGAAGGACAAGGTTACTGCCGAACCGGATGCTTCTGCCGAAGCGGCCGCGGTACGCACAAAAAGACCGGCGCCGATAATCGCACCGATACCGAGTGCAACCAGGTTACCTGCGCCGAGCGTTCGTTTCAGGCCTTTCTCCGAATCAGAAGCCTGGGCCAGTAACGACTCCAATGATTTTTTTCTGAAAAGACTCATAGTGGATGGTTATGTATAAGAGCCAAAGATATATAAGTTTTGGTACGTATTCCTTCTGAACAAGGAACGCACAATATCAAACGCTCAACGCCCAACTCACAATGAATTTGTCCGATGTTCATTGTTAATTGGGCGTTTGGCATTGAGCGTTTTATTTCACGGTTTTGATGGTTAAGAGCCTGCGGTTTTCTATCGCGTCCGGCAGGTCTTCCCGATCAGTTTTCGCCGGAAGCAACCTTTTAGTTTCCAGTTCGTACTTTTACCCGCGATGACGGTATTGATCCTGGTCGTTTTTGCACTCGGTTATTTCGCGATTGCCTTTGAACACCCGCTGAAGGTGAACAAATCGGCATCGGCGCTGATTACCGGCGTGCTCTGCTGGACGATTTATATTCTCTTCCAGGAAACCGAGGCGGGCAAGATTTCGGTGGATGCACAGCTCGATCATCATATCAGCGGCATCGCGGCGATCCTGTTTTTCCTGCTGGGTGCGATGACTATTGTGGAGCTGATCGATTCGCACGACGGGTTCGATGTCATTACCCGCCGGATCAAAACAACCGACAAAAGGAAGCTGGCGCTTATCGTTTCCTTCACGGCATTTTTTCTATCGGCCGTACTCGACAACCTGACTACCGCGATCGTGATGGTGGCTTTAGTGAGCAAACTTATCGGCGACCGGAACGACCGGCTGCTTTTCTGCGGACTGGTCATTATCGCGGCAAATGCAGGCGGGGCCTGGTCGCCGATCGGCGATGTAACCACCACGATGCTTTGGATTGCGGAACGCATCACAACGGCGAACATCATACTGAAACTGATCCTGCCTTCGCTGGTTTGCATGCTGGTTCCGCTGCTGTTCATCCTGCCCCGGCTGAAAGGAGCGAACGTCCGCCCGAAAGAAGAAGAACCCGAAAACGATAAAAAGACCAGCGCGCGCGAACGCAATATTGTTTTCTTCAGCGGGATGACGATCATGCTGCTGGTTCCCGTTTTCAAAACCGTTACGCACCTCGAACCGTACATGGGTATGCTGCTCGGCGTCGGCATACTTTGGGTGATCACCGAAATCGTGCACAAGAAAAAGAACGACGAAGAAAAACATGCGCTTTCCGTTGCACATGCGCTTCGCCGGATCGATACGCCGAGCGTCTTGTTTTTTTTCGGCATCCTGGCGGCGGTCAGTGTGCTCGAAAGCGCCGGCATCCTTGGCAGGTTTTCGCTGTGGATGGATGACACGATCGGTAATATTGATGTGATCACAATTTCCACCGGGCTGGCTTCCGCCGTGGTGGATAATGTGCCTTTAATGGCTGCCGCTATCGGCATGTACCCGCTGGAGCAATTTGCGACGGATCATTATTTCTGGGAATTTATGGCATACTGCGCCGGGACCGGTGGAAGTATTCTCATAATCGGGTCGGCGGCCGGCGTGGCCGTGATGGGAATTGAGAAAATTTCTTTCCTCTGGTACCTGAAAAAAATTTCCCTGCCGGCGCTTGCCGGGTATCTCGCGGGAGCTTTTGTTTATATGGCCATAGCATAGATAGCTGTCCGAAGCTGGCAGTTTCGGACAACAAGCACAGTTAAACAATCTAAACCGTCTCCCCGCTTTTTCTATATTTGATTGTGCGCAGGTTCCTTTCTCTTTTGATACTTCTTGTTTGTACGAATTTCGTTTTCGGACAACGGCTCATTTTTCATGCCGGCAAACTTTCCCCGGACGTTCCTGTAAAGCTGAATGAAAACTGGGTGTATCACCCGGGCGACCTCGCACGCGGCGCCGACCCGAAACTGAACGACAGCGCCTGGACGAGTATCGACACGCGGCTGATGCCCGACAGTATCCCGGCCGGAACATTTACAGGCATCGGCTGGTTCCGTTTATGGTTCACGGTCGATTCGTCATTGGCGAATCAGCCGCTTTGCTTTATCCCGGAACACGAAGGCGCGTCGGAAATTTACCTCAACGGGCGGTTGCTGCACACCTTCGGAAAAGTGAGCGCGCACGAAGCGCTGGAAAACCGCTGCGTGGCCAACGCGCGGCCGGTGTCATTTGCCGTTCACCACAGCGGCCCGCACCTGCTTGCGGTACGTTATTCAAATCACGCGATCGACCGGAGCTACGACGGGCGCGGGGTGAATGCCGGCGGATTCAATATCAACCTGCGCGATAATGACGAGTACGTGGATTATTTCATCACGTTCAACGAATTGTATCTCACCCTGCTTTGCCTGGTCGCCTGTTTGTTTTTTGTTTTCGCCGTGGTGCATCTCCTGCTTTTCCTGGCGTACAAAACCAAGCGCGCGAACCTTTACTTTTTTCTTTTCGCAGTTTCCATCTCGCTCACCTTCACTTCCATGCTGGTGGAAACCCTGAGCACCAACCCGGTGATTGTCAGCTGGGCCGATCTCGGCAAAGTTTTTTTCCTCCCTTTCGTACTCTTCACGCTGCACCTGCTCGTCTATTCTTTTTTCCGGAACCGCCTGCCGAAAATACTCTGGATCAGCGGACTCATGAGCCTGGTGATACTCGCAGCGCTCTGGATCGCGCCGGATATCTCGTTCTTTATTTATGTACTCATGCTGGCTCCGCTGGTCGCCGTGGATGTGATCAGGAACATCGTGATCGCCATCCGCAAAAAATTAAGCGGCGCCTGGATCATCGGAACAGGGATGGGATTATTCGCCCTGTTCTTCATTTCCATGACCCTGCTCATGGTCACCGCTTTTGTCGGAGGTAACGATGTGAACCTGAACGACAGCATCATGGGTGTTTTGCTGCTCCTGCTTTTTGCACTGGCGCTCATCAGCATTCCGCTGTCCATGTCCATTTATCTCGCGCGTGATTTTGCGCGGACCAACAGGAGCCTCGAGGCCAAACTGCACGAAGTGGAAACGCTTTCAGCGAAGTCCATCGAACAGGAAAAAGAACGGCAGCGCATACTCGAGAGCCAGAACATCGTACTGGAACAGCAGGTGCAGGAACGTACGGCGGAAATTTCCGACCAGAAAAAAGTGATCGAGGAAAAAAACAAGGATATCACCGACAGCATCAACTATGCGCGGCGGATTCAGCGCGCGATGCTGCCGGACGATTCGTTCATCAAAAAAATGTTCCCCGACTCTTTCGTTTTTTTCCGTCCGAAGGATATCGTAAGCGGCGACTTTTACTGGTTCGGCGAAAAAAACGGGTACGCGTTCGCCATACTGGCCGACTGTACCGGGCACGGCGTTCCGGGCGCGCTGATGAGCATGATCGGCTTCAACCTGCTCGAGCAGATCATCGTGGAAAAAGAAATCCTCGACCCGGGCGGAATTTTACGCGCGCTTCACGAAGGTGTGCGTCTCGCGCTCCGGCAGCAGGGCGATTCGGAAACGCGCGACGGCATGGATGTAGTCGTTATCCGTCACCAAAAGAATAACAACCAGCTCGCCTTTGCCGGCGCCAACCGGCCGCTCTGGCTCGTCGGGCCCGACGGAAAACTGGCGGATATCAAAGGCGATAAAAAATCGATCGGCGGATTGCAGACGGAAGAACTGCGGACTTTCCGGACGGAAATAATTTCTGTGAATACGGGAACCTGTATTTACCTGACCTCCGACGGTTATGCCGACCAGTTCGGCGGCCCGGGCGGAAAAAAATTCATGACCGGGCGTTTTAAGGAACTCCTGGCATCGGCTCACGTTTCCGCGATGAGCGAACAGGAACAGTTGCTGGAAAAGTCACTCGCCGAATGGAAAAAAGAACGCGAACAGGTGGATGATATTTGCGTGATCGGGATACGTGTTTAGGAGATTCTTCGAAAACTTTCCAGGAAAAAACAACCACAGAGGCACGGAGAAAACGGAGAACCACGGAGACTAAACGGTCCACCGCAACGATTACTATGAATCGCCCTTACGGAGTTGGTTGTTCAATACCGCAAGTCCTTCTTCGAAACTATGCGGGGCATAACCGAGTTCGCGGATCGCTTTGTCGATAATAAAGCCGGTGCGGGGCGGGCGTTTCGCGGGCTGGTTCAGCGAATCACTTTTCGAAGGTTTCACCAGTGACTTATCGAGTTTCCAGAAATCCGCCACGCGATGCACCAGTTCGAGAATACTCATCGTGTCCTTACCTGAAACGTGGAAAATCCCGGTCGCTCCTTTTTCAGCGGCCAGCAGGCAGCCTTCGGCGAGATCTTCCGCCAGCGTGGGCGAACGGAACTGGTCGTCCACCACGTTGATCGTTTGTCCTTTCGCCAGCGCGTCTTTCGCCCAGAGCACGATATTGGAACGGCTCATATGATCCACGATTCCGTAAACGATGATCGTGCGCACGATGGCCCATTTCAGTTTGGATTCGCGCACGATTTTTTCGGATTCGAGTTTCGTCGCGGCGTAATAGCTGAGTGGATTCGGTTGATCATCTTCTTTATAAGGACCGGCTGTTCCGTCGAAAATAAAATCCGTGGAAAGATGAATGAGGTGCGTATTCACGATCGGATCTTTTTCAGCGATGTCCCAACAGGCATCCACCAGGTGCTGCACAGCGGTAACGTTCAGCGCGAGGCATTCCTCCCGTTTGGTTTCGCAGGCATCCACGTTGGTCATCGCAGCGGTATTGATCACCACGTCGGGAAGGTATTTATGGAAGAGTGCGAATACTTCGTCGCGGCTGGTAATATCGAGCGGTTCGTAAATATACCCGTCGCGCCTGATCAGCCGGTTTTCCCCTTTGGAAGTAGCGATGATATCGAAGTTTCCGCGCTGCAGCAGGTTGTAAATTAATTTCTGCCCGAGCAGGCCGTTGCTCCCGGTGATGAGTATTTTTTTCCTGGATCTGTCCATAACATATCAGGAGAGCAACTCCCGCAGCTTCCCGATCTGTTCGGGCGTACCGAGTACAAAAAGTTTTCCGTCGGGAATCAGTTGCGTATCGGCGGAAGGATTGATGACATATTCGCCGTTCCCTTTTTTGAATCCCACGATATTCGCGCCGGATTTGTTCCGGATCTCGAGATCGCGGATCGTTTTGTTGCGCAGCGGTTCGGGCAGGTTATCGAATGTAATTTCTTCCAGGTTGATTTCGGGGCCGCCCTGCCCGGTGATGTAATCGATAAACTCAATCACATCCGGTTTGAGCACCAGCGAAGCCATGTGCGCGCCGCCGATTTTATCCGGCATGATCACGTTATTTGCCCCGGCTGTTTTCAGTTTCCGGTCCGAGTTATCATCCGACGCGCGGCTGATGATCGTGAGATTTTTGTTCAGCGCACGCGCCGAGAGTACGATAAAAAGATTGTCGGCGTCGATCGGCAGCGTAGTGATCAGCGCACTGGCCCTTTCCACGCCTGCCTTGAGCAATACCTCGTCCTGCGTGGCATCGCCTTCGAGCACCAGGTGAGAAAAACGGTGATTCAGCGTATCGACCACGTCTTTTTTCTGTTCCACTACAACGAATCGCTTGTCGTGACGCTTCAGCACATGCGCCGCCTGCCGCCCGTTACGTCCGTAACCGCAGATAATCACATGACCGTCTAGTTTTTCGATGGCGTTCACTACTTTATAAAACTGGTAATACTTTCTAAACTCTCCGTCCGTCAGGTAACTCGTAAACGAGCTGATAGCGTAAGCAAAAGTACCAAAACCGGTGATGATAAGGAAAATCGTAAAAATACGTCCCGCGTCGCTCAGCGGGTGTACCTCGGTAAAGCCCACCGTTCCTACGGTAATCACGGTCATATACAAGGCATCGAGAAAAGGATATCCCTCGATGAGCATATAACCGCTTGCACCGATCAATACGACCAGCAGGAGCAAACCTGCGGACCAGTACATTTTTTTAAAAAGGCGAAATGAGGACACTATGCGATGCTGTCGTGAAGTGCTAAAGTTAGTATAATCCGACTTTCAAAAATCAATCTCCAAAAACCAAATACCAAGTTCCAAAAACCAATTTCCGATGCTATCTCAATAGCCAAAACCCAGCCGCTATGCCGGGAGGATATCGGCGCCTCGAAGTTGATGTTTAGAAGTTGAGAATTGCCTTTTGAATCAGATGTCCCAAACGCTGGTGCGCTGGCGCCGGAACCATTTCCAGGGCTTGAAATATTCTTTATGCTCCAGGATGAAGACCATAATGAAATAAAGAATCACCGGGGAACCCACAGTAAAAAAGGAGAGGTAAATAAAATACATCCGGATGGTCGTCGCCCGGATGCCTAATTTTTTTCCCCACCAGGAACAAACGCCGTAAGCGCGCTGTTCAAACCAGGATGCGATCGAGTTGACAAAACGGTTATTCATACTTCGCGGATTCTGACAACTAATTTACGAAATTTTGAGTAACCGGCAACCGATTCCGCAATCGAGGCAGCGGCGATAATCGCAATATTGCTTTTTCAGCTGGAGCAAAGCCTGCGATTCGAATGCCGAGCCGGGAACCAGTCCCGCCTGCTTCCATCCCTGTATGATCGTATTGTCTTCGGCTTCCAGCCGGGTCAGGAAATCCAGCGCCCGCTCACAGTAACGATCATCCCCGTTCCTGCGACCGTACACAAAAAGAAAAGGCGCCACCGTATTGATGAGTAAAGTACGAACCGAAAGATGGCCCAGCGATTTGGTCCGCCGGTCGCCCGGCATTCCGAAACGGTAATGGTAATGCCAGTAAGGCGACGGTTTCACCTGGAAAAGCTGCTGCAGTTCTTCGAGCGTTTCCGCTTCCATACAGCTGCGAAACAAACGCGGGTTGTTCAGGATAAGCGCCGCGAGCTGGGCCAGCCGCACAGTCGGAAAATTCACGGGACGCATCCGCATAAATTTCCACTGCTCGCGCTGCAGGCCGTTAAGCTGGTATTTCTTTTTCAGGAAATTATATTCTTTCCGCAGGCGGCAAACGTATTCGTCGCCTTCTTTTTCCGGCAGCAACCCGGCCTGCCCGAACAGCAGCGCTTCCACCTGGTTCACCTGTCCCGCATGCTTCGCCAGTATTTTATACGGCAGCGAGGACGCGAGCCATTCGAAGGGATCGGCATTTACTTTCATCCCGAAATAACGCGCCAGGTGCCGGTAAAAACTTTCGTCCCAGTTATTCTTATTCAGGTACAGGCTTTGCAGGATCGCATCGGAACGCTGTTCGAGCCGCTCCACCATCATCCGCCCGAGCCAGCCGGTCATCGTCAGCGAATCCACCGTTTTCAGTTGTTTCTCGCAGGGAATCCAACTGCGGGATTGCTGCAGGCGGAGATACTGGTCATACAGTTTCGTATCGATGCGTCCCTGCAGTTCCAGCGCAGGGACAAGCTCTCCCGTTTTCCGCCGCAGCGGTTCATCCGATTCGTAAACCACATGCAGGATCACGTTATTATATGCGTCATCATCATCGTGCCGGTGCCTTTTCCAGTCGGAAGCGCGGAGATGTACTTCCACATTTCCTGCCCAAACCGTTTCACCGATACGGATGCGGGCATTAAAAAAATCCGGTCCCGAATCGCGGTTGTGCATACCCTGCCGGATAATTTCCAGCGATTCGCCTTCGGTGGTCATTAAAAAATGGTGATCAAAACAGCGGGTTTTCCAGAGGTACTGTAAAAAATCTTCGTTCATCACATTCAACTTCGTCAACTTGTTCATCGTGTTACAATTAATAGATTCATATAAAACAAAAGTCTTTACTAAGCGGCAGTCGGCAGCGGCAGTCGGCAGCCTGGTTTCTATTTAGGACCAAACCTGTCCGCATTATTGGTCATTGCGCCAGGCATTCTCCCTATCTCGGTGTACATATTGAATAGTGAGGCATGAACCGTTGATTCCATATAACCGCATGAATACGCAAAGTCCAGCCAGATCATGGTCTCCGTGCATTCCCCGTCCGCATCCGTCATTTTGCTTGTGAAATGTTTCGGGTAAATTCTTTTTCTATACCCTTCGCCGACATTGACACAAACGGAACGGGAAGATTTCCTGATCTGGTCGGTAAGCGAATACTTTTCTTCTTTGGGAAATTTTTTCGAGTATTCAAATATTTCTCCGGCCGCTTTGAATGCCAATTGATAAACTCTTAAATCTTTGTAACCATTCGCTATCATATTATTTAAAATTAAAATTTACAATAATGCGGATATCAGTTCCCTGCCGACTGCTGCTGCCGACTGCCGCTTAGTAATTACATATTCCGATTTTAAGTGCTACTCCCGGATTAAACCAACCAGAGGAATTTTCCGCAAAACAAATTATTACATCAAAATACTACTCCATCTTTTCAAACAGGGCGGCAAATGTAATGACAGGAAAAATGAATTTCCAAATTAAAAAAACAGGAAGGAAAGGTATCTCTCTATAGAGAGATATTTTTTTCAACCGAGGTATTTGTCGAGGAGAACCGACATTTCATCCCGGAGTTTTTTTGCTTCTGCGTGTGCTTTGTCTGCGAAATCTTCGCCCGAAGAAGCGTAAAGAATACTTCGCGAAGCGTTTACGAGCAGGCCGCACTGTTTATTCATTCCGTTCGCGGCGGTTTCGGAAAGACTTCCGCCCTGCGCCCCGACGCCCGGCACCAGCAGAAAATGATCGGGAGCGATCGCGCGTACTTTTTTCATCATGGCAGCCTGCGTAGCGCCGACCACGTACATCATACTATCCGTACTGCCCCAGGTTTGCGATGTGCGCAGCACTTTTTCAAACAGCAATTCATCACCGGAAGCCTGCAGCTGGAAATCGGCCGATCCTTCGTTGGAAGTCAGCGCGAGCAGGATCACCCATTTATCGGCATAAGCCAGGAACGGTTTTACCGAATCGCGGCCCATGTACGGCGCAACAGTTACCGAATCGAAACCGAGATTTTCGAAAAACGCTTTCGCATACATCGTCGAAGTATTCCCGATATCGCCCCGCTTGGCATCCGCAATCGTAAAACAGTTGAACGGAATCGCACGCAGGCTGCGTTCCAGGCTTTGCCAGCCTTTTATCCCGTCGCATTCGTAAAACGCCAGGTTGGGTTTAAAGGCCACACAATATTCCTGCGTCGCTTCGATGATCTGCCGGTTGAATTCATACACCGGGTCTTCGTGCTTCAGTAAATGTTTCGGAAGTTTGGTACTGTCGGTGTCAAGACCGACGCAGAGAAAAGATTTCTTCAGCCTGATCTGTTCGAAGATGTGTTCGCGTGTCATTCGGGATGCTAAGGTACGAATGACACGCGAATTTCGAATGCCGAACGCTGAACGCCGGATTTCGAATAACGAAGTGTATATATTGAAACAATGCCATTCGGCGTTCGGCATTCGAAATTCAGCATTAAAGCCGGGACTATCCCGAAGGGATAAACACCACCTGTTTACGCCACGCCTTCCTTCAACCGTTCCGCATTTTCCGCCAGTTGCAGCGCGTCGATCATCGACTGGATATCGCCGTCGAGAAAGGGCTGCAGGTTATGCTGCGTAAGCCCGATACGATGATCCGTAATCCGGCTCTGCGGGAAATTATACGTGCGGATTTTCGCAGAGCGGTCGCCGGTAGAAACGATCGTTTGCCGTTTTTTGGTAACCGCTTCCATTTTTTTCTGGAACTCGATCTCGTACAGTTTCGTGCGGAGCATCTGCATGGCGCGCTCGCGGTTGCCCAGCTGCGTCCGTTCGATCTGGCAGGTGATCACGATGCCCGTGGGTTTGTGCGTGAGCATCACTTTCGTTTCCACCTTGTTCACGTTCTGTCCGCCCGCACCGCCCGAACGCGCGGTCTGCATTTCAATATCCGCCGGGTTGATCACCACGTCCACTTCATCCGCTTCGGGCAAAACCACCACGGAAGCGGCGGAAGTATGAATACGTCCCTGCGTTTCCGTATTCGGAACACGCTGCACGCGGTGCACACCCGATTCGTATTTCAGCGTACCGTAGGCATTATCACCGATAATGTTTGCAATGACTTCTTTGTACCCGCCGGATGATCCTTCGCTCACATCCACCACTTCCACTTTGAAACCGTTCCGCTCGCAGTAACGGGCATACATGCGGAAAAGATCGCCGGCAAAAATACTGGCTTCGTCGCCGCCGGTGCCTGCGCGGATTTCGAGTACCGCGTTGCGCGCATCTTCCGGGTCTTTCGGGATGAGCAGGTTGCGGATATGATCCTCCATCGGCCCCAGTTTCGGCTCGAGATCCATCAGCTCTTCTTTCGCGAGTTCGATCAGGTCCGAATCTTTTTCCGTGGCGAGGATATGTTTGGCGGATGCGATATTGTCGAGCATTTTTTTGTACTCGCCCCGCGCGTCAACAATCACTTTCAGATCTTTATATTCTTTATTCAGCCTGGCAAAAAGCTTCATATCATCCATCGTAGCCGGGTCCGACAACTGGCGTTCCACTTCTTCCCTGCGGGCAACAATGGCATTGAGTTTTTCGATCATGATTTAATTCTGAATTAGCGGGGCAAAGGTACTGCTTTTGGCCCCCATATTATCCGGCGCCCGGGCCTGTCTTTTCGGATGGAGGTCTCTGCATACGAAGAGCGGATCAATACACAAACTCCCCGAATTCGCTGCGGATCGTAAGTTTTTTCGTATCGCTTTCTTCCACCCGGCCCACGACCTGCGCATCCACGCCGAACGATTTCGATATGGCGATGATATCCGCTGCGATGGCTTCCGGAACGTAAAATTCCATGCGGTGACCCATATTGAACACGGTGTACATTTCTTTCCAGGCTGTTCCCGACTGCTCGTGAATGAGGCGGAACAGCGGCGGAACAGGAAATAAATTATCCTTGATCACGTGTACTTTATCCACGAAGTGCAGCACCTTGGTTTGTGCGCCTCCGCTGCAATGCACCATGCCGTGGATTTGTGCGTGGTGTTTTTCCAGTACTTTTTTTACGATCGGTGCATAGGTGCGTGTCGGCGAAAGAACCAGTTTGCCTGCGGTCATTTTTTTTCCGCCGCCGATGTCAATTTCATCCGTGAGTTTTATTTTCCCGGCATATACGAGATTTTCGGGAACCTGCGGATCGAAACTTTCCGGGAATGTTCTGGCCAGCGCGTGTTCAAATACATCATGCCGTGCGGAAGTGAGCCCGTTACTGCCCATGCCGCCGTTGTATTCCGTTTCGTACGTGGCCTGCCCGGATGAAGCGAGGCCGACAATCACATCGCCGGGACGGATATTGTCGTTGCTGATCACTTCGCTGCGTTTCATGCGCGCCACAACGGTAGAGTCCACAATAATTGTGCGGACGAGATCGCCCACGTCGGCGGTTTCTCCTCCTGTGCTGAAAATGCCGACACCGAGATCACGCATTTGCTGCAGTACTTCTTCCGTTCCGTTGATGATGGCGCTGATCACTTCGCCGGGAACGAGGTTCTTATTCCGCCCGATCGTCGATGAAAGCATGATTTTATCCACCGCACCCACGCAAAGCAGGTCGTCGGTATTCATCACCACGGCATCCTGCGCAATTCCTTTCCAAACGGAAAGATCGCCGGTAGTTTTCCAGTATATATACGCAAGCGACGATTTTGTGCCGGCACCGTCGGCATGCATCACCAGGCAATAATCTTCATCGCCGCTGAGCAGGTCGGGAACGATTTTGCAAAACGCTTTCGGGAAAAGTCCCTTGTCTATTTTGCTGATCGCCTGGTGAACGTCTTCTTTCGATGCGGAAACCCCGCGCTGGTTGTATTTCAGGTCGGACATGAATATTATGATCGTGGTGCAAAGATCGTAATACCGCGGGGAAGCCGGGTAAAGACTTTTGAAAACTTTACAACCTGGTGCAAAAAAGGAAGTTGCGTATATCCTCCGGGCATTTTAACGCTCAATGCCAAACTCACAATTATCAATGATCATCCGACAAATTCATTGAAAATTGAGCGTTGTGAGTTTGGCATTGAGCGTTAAAAATGTTCTGAAAGCACCCGCAAGCACAAAAAAAGAAGGCTGCCTTTTCGGACAGCCTTCCATATATACTGGAATCAATTAGTTCGGTTTTTTCGGGCCGGTTCCACCTGTTTTCGGCGTGGTTCCTGTTGCACCGGTTGCACCTGCTTTCGGAGCTGTTCCGCCGGTTCCTGCACCTGCGCCTGTTGCACCGGTAGTACCTGTGGTTCCGCCACCTGTTCCGGGTTCCGGAGTATCGGTTGCTGTGCTGTCGGAAATATCGGTATCTCCCCAGAAGCTGTCTATTACTTTAGGTTTAATTACACGACGATCAATTTTCGGAGCATTCGGATCAACATAATCCCAGCCGATTACACGGAATACGGTGCGGCGGTTGAACTGGTGCAGGCGTTCCTGCTCCTGTTTCACTTTAAAACTGTTGATATACTTCTCGGTCAGAACCGTTCCGTCGGGAAAACGGAGCGGGCTGGTTTCGCCGTATCCTTTGGCTTTGAGACGTGCGGCCGGAATGTTCTTTTCTTTTACGAGGTAATCCACGCAAGCCTGGGCACGAGCCTGTGAAAGTTTGATGTTATAGGCATCCGATGCACGGGCATCCGTATGCGACATCAGTTCGATCACGATAGTCGGGTTGTCCATCAGCGTCTGGTACAGGAAGTTCAGCGAATCTTTCGATTCCGGGCGAAGGTTGGCCTTGGCAAGGTCATACAGTACCGCGGGGAACTTGATTTCGCGTTCAGCCGGTGTCAGGCAGAAATCCTGTTTGTAATCTTTCGAATTGTCTTCACCTACGGTAGTCAGTTTGCCTTTTTCTTTATCCGGCAGGTTCAGGTAGTATTCCGCCTTTGTACTGCGGGCCGAATCGGAAAGAACGGCAACTACGTACGATACGTTGGGCAGGAGCTTGAATTTGTAATACCCGGCAGCGTCTGTTTTTTCTTCCACCGCAGTTCCGTCGGAACCGATGAGACGAACAACCGCTTTGGTAACCGGCACTTTGTATTTGCAATCGAGTACAACACCATCGAGGTTGAACACCAGCGGCGGCAGGTAGAACTGCCAGATGTCGTCGGCGCCTTTTGTGCCTTCACGGTTCGAAGTGAGGAAACCGCGGTCTTTTTTGCCGTCGAAAATGATACCGAAATCATCGCCGTTTGAGTTGAGCGGGTATTTCAGGTTTTCTACGTTTTTCCATTCCCATTTGTCGGCGCTTGAACGCTGAGCGGAGAAAATGTCGAGTCCGCCCATGCCGAGATGCCCGCTTGAAGAGAAATAAAGTGTTCCGTCTTCACGAACAAAAGGAAAACCTTCCGGTCCGGTTGTGTTGATGCCGGGTCCGAGGTTGCGGGGAGTTCCCCATTTTTTAGTCTTTTTATCGTAGTTGGAAATCCAAAGATCGGAGGTCATCGGGTTGCTTCCTGCGCCAATATTGCCCTGCTGCATGTCTGAAGAAAACACCATCGCCAGTTCGTCAGCAACAAGTGTCGGGTGGCGGAAGTTAAAGCTGTCGAGCTGTTCAGCCGGGATGCCGAAATCGATCATGATCGCATCACCCCAGGCATTGCCTTTACGCTCTGCCATGTAGATTTTGCAGGTCACCATTTTCTTTTTCACTTCGCCGCAGCGTGTGAAATACATTTTGTCGGCTTTTTTGTTGATGACGCAGGCGCCTTCGTTAGCCGGGCTGTTTACGCCACCGCTGACGACAGCAGGCGCGCTCCATTTGCCATTCTTATCAACTTTCGATTCGAAGATATCCGAGTACATGATACCGGAGTTCGGGTCGATCTTCGAACTGGTCTGACCTTCACGCTTGGAGGTGAATACGATGGACATGTGCTTCTTATCCGAATACATCGGCGAGAAGTCGTACTCTTTCGAGTTTACCTGTGCCACGTTCTCTACTTTCCAGCGGGTCGGGCTGTCTTTCCATTTCTGGGCAAGTTCGCTCGACTTGATACCGTTTTCACCGGCGGGATCGCTGGGAACGGCTTTTTTATAGTCCTGGAAGGTGGTGATCGCTTCGTCGTACTTCTGGTTTACTTTTTTGGCTTCGGCAAGATACAGGATCGCTTTGTCGTCTGTGTACTTGGCCTTGATGGCTTTCGCGTACCAGCTTTCAGCCTGTTTCCAGTCATTCATCGCCCGGTAACACTGGGCAACCTGGTAGGTGCAGCGCGCCTTTTCTTCTTTCTTTTTGATTTTAGCCATGGCCTTTTTATAAAGGTCGATGGCATTATAGTATTGCTTTGCAGAGAAGGCCTTGTCAGCATCTTTTACATAGTTTTTCTGGGCGTAAGCGCCTACAGAGAAAGCCATGAAAAGGACGAAGGTCGCAAGTAGCTTTACCAGTTTCATAGTGTTATGGTTTGAGTTTACGTTTAATAGGCTGCTAAAATAAGTAAATATTCCTTCGGAACAAATACTTGCCAGGCTTTAAAACTGCTTTGTTTTTGAGCCGGAACAGGCCTTTTCACCCATATAACGCCTGGGAGTAAAAAAGATACAGGAGACTGCGAAAATTCCGCAATCTCCTGTTTTTCAAAAGTTAAGGATTATGACTTTGCTTAATCCTGCCCCTTTTCATCCGATTCATCCCAGAAACTGTCGCGGATAATGGGCACAACAATAGTCCGGTCGATTTTCGGTGCGTTTGGGTCGGCATAATCAAAACCGGTTACGCGGAATACGGTTCGGCGGTTGAGCTGGTGGTAATACTCCTGCTGTTTTTTGTCTTTTATCCCGGCGATATATTTTTCGGTCAGGACTGTTCCGTCGGGCAGTTTGAGCGGGCGGCGTTCACCGTATCCTTTATAAGCGATGCGCGATGCGGGAATACCTTTTTCTTTAATCAGGTAATCCATGCACGCTTTCGCCCGTGCTTCCGAAAGTTTCAGGTTGTACGGGTCGCTGGCCCTGCAATCGGTATGCGAACCGAGCTCGATCGTAATGTTCGGATATTCCACCAGCGTTTTGTAAAGTGCATTGAGCGAGTCCTTCGATTCGGGGCGCAGTTTCGCGCTTGTCAGATCGTAAAGCACAGCCGGGAAAGCGATGTCAACGGTATCTTCGGCAATACCGATGCAGCATTCATACGTGTAATGCGCAGAACATTCGTCGAAACCGTTGGATGTGCCCAGCGTGGAAAAACGGTATTTCTCTTTCGGTTCCAGGTATTTTTTTCCGCCCGATTTCGCATCGTACGGAAGCACCGAAACGACATACGAAACTTCGGGCAGCAGTTTGAATCCCAGCTTTCCCTGCTGGTCCGATGTTCCTTCCACTGCAGATCCGTCGCTGCCTGCAAGCCTGACGGACGCGCCGGCGAAGGCGCTCTGCGCTTTGCATTCCTTCATCGTGATTTCAATATCCAGCACGCAGGGCGGCAGGTAAAAACGCCAGATGTCATCCACGCCTTTTGTGCCTTCGCGGTTCGAAGTCAGGAAGCCGCGGTTTTTCAGTCCGTCGAAAATAATACCGAAATCATCGGCGGCGGAATTGATCGGCGACTGCATATTGGTAACCGAAGCCCACTGCCAGTTTTCCTTGTTCTTTCGCGCAGCGGAATGAATATCCATTCCGCCCATGCCGGGATGCTGGTTGGATGCGAAATACAAGGTGCCGTCTTCGCGGATGAACGGAAACGCTTCGCGGCCGGTGGTATTGATTTCCGAACCGAGGTTCACCGGCCTGCCCCATTTTTTGGTCTTCTTATCGTAAACGGACATCCAGAGGTCCGACGTCGCCGGAATATTTCCTGCACCGAAATTACCCTGCTGCATATCCGATGAAAAAACCATCACCGTTTCATCCGGGCTGAGCGCCGGGTGACGGAAATTGAAACTGTCGAGCGTGGCGGCATCCAGGCTGAAATCGACCAGTTCACCGGCGCTCCAGCTGGCGCCCTGCCGCTCGGCCATATAAATTTTGCAGGTCACCATTTTCTTTTTCTCCTCGCCGCAGCGGGTGAAAAACATTTTGTCCGTTTTTTTATTCAGCACGCAGGAACCTTCATTGGCCGAGGTGTTGACGGGTGCTGCCAGCGGGGTGAGTGCGCTCCACTGGGGAATTTCTTTTCCCTGCTGTTTAACCACTTTGCCCATCTTTGTTTCGAAAAGATCGGAATACATGTTACCCGTATTCTTATCCACTTTGCTTCCGCCCGCCTGGCCCTCGCGCTTGGATGAAATGATCAGCGAGCTGTGTTTTTTGTCGTAGTACGCGGGCGAGAAATCGTACTGCGGCGAGTTCAACTGCACTTCGTTTTCCACTTTCCATCGCGTGGGGTTTTCCTTCCACTTCAGCGCGAGCTCGCTCGATTTTATGCCGTTGCGGCCGGCCGGGTCATCCGGAACTTCCTTGCTGTAGTTGGTGAACTGCTCGATGGCTTCGGCATATTTCTCATTCATTTTTTTGCATTCGGCGAGGTAGAGATACACGCGCGCATCTTCGTATTTCGCTTTCACCGCTTTGGCGTACCAGGTTTCCGCCTGCCGCCAGTCGTTCATCGCGCGGTGGCATTGCGCAGCCTGGAAGATGCATCTTGCCTTTTCATTTTTTTTGTCGATGCGCGCCAGGCCTTTCTTATAAAGTTCGAGCGCATGGTAATACTGTTTTGCTTCGTACGCTTTATCCGCATCGCAGATAAAATTTTTCTGCGCGAAAGCGGAGATCGAAAAAGTCACGACCATAGCCGTGGCTAAAGCCAGTTGCTTTACCGTTTTCATGGTTTCAGATGTTAATGAGTATGTGGGGTGCAGATACAGACCTGCATTCTTGCCATATTCCGCGGGGCCCCGGCGTTTCCGGCATTTCTGGTTATATAATGCGGTGAGGGGAAAAAGATACAGGTCCGGGGGACTCACCCCCCGGCCCCCTCTCTCCGGGTGAGTTTCGTCTCTTTTCCAAAATGCT
>VBWE01000023.1:70309-124552 GCA_006218065.1 Bacteroidota bacterium | reverse complement strand
CGGGCGTTGATATTTCCACTTTCGCCACGCCGAAAACCGTTTACCGGAATAATATGCTTTACTGGATAAACGGAAAAGACCGGCAGGTTGTGGCTTTCAGCACGGCAACAAACAGTATCGTATGGACTTTTCCTGTTGACCAGGCTTACGATATTGCACTTTCCGTGAGCGGCGATACGATTTTTGTGGGCGGGGATTTCTGGCAGTTCGGGGCGCAGTTCAACCGTTCCATCGGTGCGATCAGCCGGGTAACGGGGACTGAATTATCCTGGGATCCTTCAGCAGGCGGTGTGCATGATTTCGGCGTGGTGAAATCGCTGATCGTGAGCAACAACAAATTGTATATCGGCGGAAAATTTGCTGCGCTCGGGTATAACAATCTCATGCGCCTGGATATCGCCACGCAGACAACCGATATTTTCAATGCGAACCCGAACGATACGGTGTGCGATATGGCGCTTTCGGGAAACCAGCTTTACATCGCGGGAAGTTTTACGCAGTATTACGGATCGCAGAACCGTACGTACCTCGCAGCGATCAACGCCGCGAACAATACGCCCGTCGCTGCGCTGAACCCGGCGATCAACGCGTACCTGCAACAAATTGAATTGTACAACGGACAGATTTTCATCAGCGGAAATTTCACGACGGTGAATTCAACCGCGCGGAATTATCTCGCATCAGTCGGTACAACAGGCATACTTTCTTCCTGGAATCCGTCCGTTCCGTCGGGCACCATCCTGCTGAACCGCATGCGCAACCGGCTTTACGTTACGGATATTATCAATTCCGCATTCCAGGTATATTGCCTTGCGCCGGGACAACCGGCTGCGTTCACCACTTCCACTGCAACGGTTTGTGCCGGGCAGCAGAACGTAACGTACACGGTTTCGGTTCCGCCTTACGCCACGGGGTACAACTGGACGTATTCAGGAACCGGCGCCGTGATCAACGGAACAGGAAACAGCGTAACCGTAAGTTTTTCAGCAAATGCCACGTCCGGTAACCTCAGCGTTTCTGCCGTTTCGTATTGCAATTTACCCGGCGCGCCGCGAAGTATGTCCATCACGGTGAATCCTTTGCCCGGCGCAGATGCAGGAAAGGATGACACGCTGAACTGTTACTTCCCGCAAATCATACTGAATGGAAATTCCGTGACTCCCGGTGTAAATTACACCTGGCTGCTGCCGGATAATTCCACGCAGAGCGGGCAGAATATTACGACACCTCTGTATATGAACGGCGATTACCTGCTCACCGTTACCGATACGATTACAGGTTGCATGAAAAACGATACGGTTAACGTTGCTATCGATACTGTTTCGCCGGATGTCACCGTTCCCGCACAACCCGCTTACATTTCCTGCACCGCTCCTGCCCTGCTCGACGGTTCTTCATCTACACCAAATGTGGCAATCTGGTGGCGCGACGTAACCGACATGTCGAATACGTATCATCCCGATCCGTATGCAACGAATAATCTCGCCAATCATTATATGCTCGTGCAGGATCTGTATAACGGGTGCAAAGACAGCGCACAGTTCGCACCGGTGCTCAATCAAAATATTCCGAACGCCGTTTTGCTGAGCCACCCGCTTCCTGTCGGACCGGTTGCTGTGGATACGATTACCTGTGCGCAAACCAACGTCGTGCTGCTCGGCGGATCGGATTCGCTGAGTACCGTTTTTTCGTGGACAGATACATCGGGAACTGTTTTCCCGAACCCGGCTACACTCACGGCAACCGGACTTTATACTTTGCATATCGTACGTACCGATAACGGTTGCATCGATTCATCACTCGTATTATATATCGCGCAGGATATTACACCGCCCAATCTTTCCATCCTGCCGGGAAATACGAATCTCACCTGCTCCAACAGCAGCACAATACTCGACGCACAATCGCTCACGGGAAATACCACGCTGAACTGGACCGGCCCGAACAATTTTACCGCGAACGATCCGGCGACAGCAAGCGATACCGGCTGGTATTTCATTACGGCGGTTCGCGCGGACAACGGATGCTCCCGCACAGATTCGGTCCACGTTTCACAACTGCCGCTGATCATCGTCAGCGCCGGGAACGATACGCTGGTTTGTAAAAACACGCCGGTTACACTTACGGCTATTGCGCAGGGAACGATTCCGAATTTAATTTACAACTGGAGCAACGGCCCGGCAAGTGCAACGAATACCGTTTCGGTTCCGGATACGACAGCATACATTATAAATGCAAGCGGCAGTAACGGCTGCGCGGGATCGGATACCGTGATCGTTTTTATTCCGCCTGACATTTCCGATTCGCTGGACGTTTTCCAGGACTGCGACGGCAGCAATACCGGCAACATCCAGGTATATGCGAGCGGAGGAATTCCACCTTACACGTACTCGGTCAACAACAGTCCTTTCACCGCTTCGCCGGTTTTCAGCAATTACGCTTTCGGTACCTACGCGATCACGATCATGGATTCGCTCGGCTGCACGCACACGGATATGGCGGTGATCAACCAGTACAGCAATCTTCCCCAACCGTATTTTCTTGCAGCCACCAATACGATGCAAGGCGATACGCTGGTGCTCGTCGATATCAGCAATCCGCACCCGGATTCCGTGCAGTGGATTTTACCTTTCGGCGCGCAGATCATCGGCGGAAGCATGTTCAGTCCCGTGATATTACTTCCCGATACCGGTTATTTCAGCATTACCATGCAGGCTTTTTTCGGGAACTGCGTACTCGACACCACGAAGCTGGTTCACGCCGGGCCAATCGACACGAGTTTTGCAACGCAGAACAACCTGAACGGGATCGACAGTTTGTGGCTTTACCCAAATCCGAACAACGGGCAGTTTACGGTCGGCGTCGACCTGTTCAAAAAGCAAAATCTCGTCATCCAGGTTTTCGACGGATTATCCGTATTGCATTTCCAGCAGCATTTCCAGGAGACGGATTACATCAGTCTCCCTGTGGGCCTGTCTTCCAGCCTGCCCGACGGAACCTACCTGCTGCGGGCGATCGGCGAGTACGATGCGCGGAATATTGTTTTTATGATCAGTCACTGAAATGATACGCAGGTTCAAATATCCGTTCCTGTTCTTCACCGCGAAGACGCGAAGGCGCAAAACAGTTTCCCTCGTTTTGTTTTACTTTTTCCTGTTCAACATCGTGCATGCGCAGAACCTTGAGAAGATCGGCGAGAAAGACATGTTTACTATGAGCGGAGGTTTGCAATACAGCTCCATCTTTTATCATGCTGATGGTATTAATTCCCGGCGGGATCCGTTCAACTGGTTTTTCAATGGCAACGTCACGATGAATTTCCTGGATGTGAGTTTGCCTTTCACGTACAGCTACACCAACCGGAAGAGCAGTTATACGCAGCCGTTCAATATCCAGGGCGTAACACCGACTTATAAATGGGCGAAAGGTTACGGCGGTTTTACCTCGATGAATTTTTCTCCGTACACGCTTTCCGGTCATATTTTTCTCGGGGGCGGAATCGAGCTCAGCCCGAAGCACTGGAAATTTTCCGGCATGTACGGTCGCCTGAAAAAAGCCGTGGAATATGATGCTCTGACAAGTTCCGATGCGGGCATCTCCTACAAACGTATGGGTTACGGCGGAAAAATCGGTTATGAGAAAAACAGTCAGGGCCTTGCGCTTACTTATTTTGCTGCGCACGACGACGCAACTTCCCTGCTCTTCATTCCGCCCGGCGCACAGATCAGCCCGATGGAAAACGCCGTAGTCAGTCTCGCCGGGAAAACACTGCTCTGGAAAAAACTGCGGCTCGAAGCGGAATATGCGCTTTCCGGCCTGACGCAGAACACGAATCCTTCGGACAGCCTGGGCGAAGCAGTGAAAAATAAATTGCCGGTAATTTTCTGCGCACGCCCGAACTCACAATTTTTCGACGCTGTAAAATCCAGCGCGGGCTGGCAGGGCAAGGACTACGGCATTTCGCTGAACTACGAACGGATTGCGCCGGGATACCAGACGCTCGGCGCGTATTTCTTCAACAACGATTTGGAAAACATCACTGTCGCGCCGAATTTTTTTTTCTGGAAAGGCAAACTGAATCTTTCCGCGAACTCCGGCCTGCAGCGTAATAACCTCGACGGAACGAAACTGAATACCACGAAACGATGGGTGAACTCGGTCAACCTGTCCTGCCAGCCTTCGCTCAAATGGAATATCACCGCTTCGTATTCCAACTTCAGCAGTTTCACGCGGCAGCTTCCGCAAACCGATCCCTTTTACCAGGTCACGCTTGATACGCTGAATTTTTACCAGCTCACGCAGCAGGCTAATTTCAGCAGCGGTTACCGGTTCGGGAAAAAAGAAATTCCGCAGACGCTGCAGTTTTCAGGTTCGTACCAGGTTACCGGGCAGTTCACCGGCGCAGTCAGCGATCCCGGTTTATTCGGCAGCGGGATAAACGGCATCGTCCCGGTTTCGGTGATCAACGGAAATCTTTCATATTCGATCAGTTTCTCCAAATCGAAAACCAATTTTGCCGTTACAGCCAACGCCAACCGCAGCGAACTGCCCCAGGGTGGAAATATACTTTACACCGGCCCGGGAATTCATTTTTCCAAAAGCATCCTGAAAAACACGCTCCGCGTGACTGCCGGAAGTACGTACAACCTGGTTTTGCAAAACGGGAACGGAACAAGCAGCGTAATGAGCAACCGCGCCGGTTTCGGATGGAACCCGAAGATGAAAAATGAAAAGACTGGAAAAATTTCGCTCAGTCTTTCTGCTGCGTATGTGCAGAAATTTGCAGCCAGTCGCAGCAGCAGCCCGTTCAGTGAATTCACCGGGAATTTCGGGGCGGGATATTCTTTTTGAATGCATTAAAAAAAACTGCCGGTCTTTTCAGAACCGGCAGTTTTTTCTTCCTCTGCTCACTATTTACTTACAGATGATTTTCTGTGTTGACACATGACCATTCATGATACAACGCACAAGGTAAATTCCTTTGGGCGCACCGGTCATATCGACACGAACGGTATTATCCGTTACATCTGTCAGCGACATGATGAGTTTGCCCATCGTATCATAAATGAAAATATCGGCTTCTTCCGTTTTACCTTCTTCGCCCGATTCTTCATCCTTGCGTTTCTGTATGAAGAAAACTCCGTCGTTCGGGCTCGGGAATGCGACAAAATCCTGGCGCAGTTCTTCGGGTAGTTCGATATCTTCCGTTTCCTGCGTGGTTTCTTCCTCACCCTCTTCGCGGAAATAAGACGTTCCCGCCACATTACAGCCGTGAATGAATGCCAGGAAATTCGTCGAGCCGTTCGCCGTTACCAGGAAATTCGGCAGGATGTCAATCGAAGCGCCGCCGCGGTAAACTACAGAACCGTTGGTGATCGTAAGATTCTGCGCGGTGATGTTGTTGGTGGCCTCTGTGAATTCGGAAACTGAAGTAGTCCCGGTTTTTGTAACATTATACAAACCCGGGCAGTTCAGCTGTGATTTCCATACGCCGCGGCCGAGAGTACCTGCGCGCACCGTGTTCTCGTGATAATTTACCTGCAACTGGCTCACGCGAATGTGTGGAAGATTGTTCATGAAAGGCATCCACATGCTCATCGTGGCGTCGCGGTAATACACGCCGCGGTTGGTGCTCAGGTAAAGCTGGTCGTTGGTTCCCTGTTCATACACGAACGACAGCACGGCTTCATCCACCGGGATGCCGGTGCTGTAATCCGTCCAGGTTCCGCTCTGGTATTTCAGCACTTTAACGGCTGGATTGTTCGGCACATCGTATATCGTTACCCATGCGCGATCCGGATCCCAGTCGCTGGCTACCATGCCCGTGTACCATACCTCGTACGCTTCCGAAACCGTGAGCGGAACGGAAACGAGCCCGGGAACAGTGAAGTCCGGTGTAATGCGCTGCCACTGGTTTTCATTATGACCTACCCAGGAATCATCGATATCGGGACCCGTGTACATGAACACCTGCCCGGCAAAATATTCACCGGTGGAAGGCACAACGCGATTGTTGGTGCAGAAATACACTCTGTTTTTGTTCGCGCGCGAAAAGCCCATACCGGTAGGCACGTTATACCAGCTCATCCATTTCAAAGGTTCGCCGGGATAATACGTGCTGTTGTGATAAATGGATGGCCGGTACTTCATCAGGAATTTTTTGCTGCCCGGGCAGAATTCCGAAAGGTTATCATTCAGTCCGTAGAAAATTTTATCGGGCCTGTTCGGATCCTGGTAAAACGTATTCGTCGCAAAAATAGTTCCCGAAGGCCAGCTGCTGACCGTCGTACAGAAATCGACCGGGTCCGGCGCCAGTGCAGAGTTCTGGTACGATGCCAGGGACACGTTTTTATTGGTCGTATAAGACATGGCCATTCCGTAAGCAGAACTTCTGAAAAACATATTGTTGCTGTTAAAGAAATCGATGTGCACGGCCGGTGGTTCATTGCCGCCGAAATTGCGGAAAGTCGTCGGAAGGCCAAGCGAATTGCCGAGGGTCATATTCATAAATCCTTTTGTATCGGCTTCGCCCGTGGCAAAAAATTCCGGCTCTGTTTCCGCACCGGAAAAACCCCAGACCTGCGAAATGTGCAGCCCGTTGTTGATCATCTGGACGGAATTTGTCCAGACGCCGTTTGCCGCCGTGGTGTACGTATTGATATACGCGCCACCATCGCACATGATGTAGATGCGGTTCAATGCCGGGAACATTACGAAGTCATGCATATCCGGGTGAACAGTCCAGCTACTGTAGCCAAGCCCGGGGCCCGGCTGGTTGGAATCCACGCCATTTTCGGCAATGTAAAGACTGCCCGTGATGCCGTTCCATTTGTAAACCGCCGTGCTGCCCATCCATACCAGCAGGTCGCTTGCAACAATCGCAAGACGGTCTTCCGAATCATCGTGTGTTCTGAAACGGACGACCTCCGCACTGCCCGAGGTGGAAGTATTCGCATCATACGTGTACTTGAACAGATCGGTGGCTTTGGTAACCGTAGCCGGGTTGTTGTAATAATCACGGCTCACCACGATCGGCGTTCCCGCCCGGTAAACAACACCGTAAGCGTACACGTAATAAATACCCGGTGTGGAACTTGCGGTGTACGCGATATCCACGTACACATCATCATACTGCGCGAAGAGCGTGTTCATGGAAGCGATACTTGTAAACGAAGCCCCGTCATCCGCCGATTCAACGAAGGCCATGCGGCCACCGGCGTAGATGTAATACGGGTACGTTCCCGATCCGCCCGTGCGTGGCACGAACGTCACGTTTTCAATAGCGCCCGGCTGGACAAGCGTCCATGTTGTACCGCTGTTGACCGAGCGATAAAGTCCGGCGCTGGTGCAGGCAAAAACATACGCGCTGTTTGACGGATGGATCTGGATATTGTTGACGTAGAACGGTTGAACTGCGCCGGGAAATGAACCGGTATTCGCCCAGGTGCTGCTCGAAGGAAAATATTTGTAGATCCCTCCTGTACCACCCGCAGTAGCGTTTGGTCCTACCCAGCTTTCATCGGCAACATAAACCGGTCCGTTGGCGCCGGGTTCGATGGCCATAGCAGAAATACCGCTGAAGTGCAGGTTCACCGTATTAATGTTTCCCCAATTCACTCCATTGTCCGTCGTTTTCCACAAGCCTCCGCCTGCCGAACCGGCATAAATGGTTTTATTGGTCGTCCCGTCGAATTGCGGGTGCAGACGAACCACATCCAGGCGGCCTGTTTCAAACAGGTTACCGGGACTGTTGTCTTTGAACGGACCCATGTGCGACCAGCTGCTCTGTGCAAACAGAACCGGCAGGAGAAGCAGGATGGCCCCTGCTGTTACAATAAGTTTTTTCATAGCGTCAGGTTTTTATAAGGTCAACGCCGGCTTATTGCTTGTCCTTCAGTTTCGTTTCCAGCGACTCGATGCGCTTGTTCTGTTCGATAATATACAACGTGAGCTCTTCTACTTTTTTGAGCAGGGTGGCATCCATTTCAACCATTTCCACACCGTTGCACAGCACATCGTCAGCGCTGGGTACTTCGGGTAAATGTTTATTCGTTTTGATGAACGATTCCACATCGCTCAGCGCGCGCAGTTTGTAGTTATCGGCAAAAACATAATCCGCCCACTGCGCAGTGTTCACTACAGATACACGGACTTTTTCAGTAAGAATTCCATTCTGCACATACAGGTTATAGTTACCGGTTGTGTTGATATTCACCACAGCCGGATCGCCGATTAGTGTTTTACCGTTGACCGTAAGCTGTGCCGTCGGGTTATTCGTATTGATACCGATTTTGCCGTTATCATTCAGGTAAAGAATATAGTTCATCAGTGCGCCGTTGCTCGGTGCACCGAAAGGCTTCCAGAAATTGAGTCCGCCGGGAAGACCGACCGGTTTATCATATTCAATACCGTATTCACCATAAGCATACGTTCCGGCTACTTCTCCGAAAAAAAGTGAGGACGAAAATCCGTCTATCAGCACGTTGTTTGAAACATGAAGCGCTTGCAGCGGGTTGGTGGTACTGATGCCGATATTTCCATTCGAGTGGATGCGCATTTTTTCAGCGCCGGCAACAGAAAACCCCATCACGCTCGCAGCCGGGTGAAAAAGACCGGAAGTGAGATCACCGTACCAGGTATAATCCGGCAGTGCAGCAGTGGACAAACTGTTCGTTCCGCGGATGTACGCGGCGCTGGCCGGTGTGGCGGAAGCGCTTCCTGCAAAAACAGCAGATCCGTTTACGTGAAGACGGGATAGCGGCGTAACCGTCGAATTCAAACCGAGTCCTATGAAACCGGTAGTGCCTTTAATATTGATCATACTAACTGCGCCCGGACCGAATACGTGGAAATCGTCCGAAGCATCGTTATCCATACCCATCAGCCATTTGTAGCTTGCGAATCCGCCTGTACTGAAGGATAGCATGTTTTCATAGCTGGTGCTGTTCGGACGGTCGAAGAAAAAACGACCGCCGCCGTCGCCGGTGGTAATCGCTTCAAAAAGTGATTGTCCTTTAAGGTTCAGCGGTTTGACCGGTGTAAGTGTTCCGATCCCTGCATTCCCCGACGAAGGAAATGTATTTTGAGCTGAAATTTTTCCTGTGATTGCAATCGCAACAGCCAGGAACATGGAACGGCAGAAGAGTGATTTCATTTTGGGTTGTGTATTTATTTTCCTACTCGTACGCTTTTCGGAAAACGCGCCGGATCCCCCGGTATCAGAAAGGCTGGTAAAGCCCTGGAAGAGCTGTTTATTCATTGATTTTAATTACAGGTATGCTTCACATTCACAAATACTGACAATTAATATGTGAATCCGTACTGTTTTTGATCCGGGGCAAAACTATACGCGGGAATCATTAAAAAAGCAGCGAGTTGACGGATGGTAATCCGCAGTTTACGGATTACCGTTTGTAATTTACCGATGGATTTCGTAGATGGTATAATTGCTTTCGTCTGCAAAAAACAGCGATTAAGCTTAACTATTTAATTACCCGGATGAGCAGCCGCAGAGGTTCAGGAAGTACCCGAAAATGAAAAGACTGGAAATTCCGATGGATATTTCTGCCCCGGCAGCAGCGGCTTATTTCGTGACGCGCGGATCAAGTGTGCTCTGTATCTCCTCTGTGTACCTTTAGTTTGTATCGAAAGAAAAACAAACCGGGCTACGGAAAGGAAAACGAACCTAACGTATCACGCCCACCTGCTCCACTTTCCGGAAATCCTTCCCGGTAATCTGCAGGCGGTACGAACCGGCAGCCACGTTTTTCAGCGACAAAAAGTAATCGTGCTGGCCGGAAGCCTGTGCGATTTTTTCCTCCCGCACCATCCTTCCCTGCATATCGAAAAGCTGCAGGTGAAGCGGCGACGGGTTCTGCAATTTGATGCGCACGCAAACCTGTTCCTTCGCAGGATTCGGAAATACGCGCAGGAATTCCACCGCGTCCGTTTTTTTTGCGTTCAGTAAAACCTGGTCCGGCGTAATATACACGCGGTATACGGTATCGTGCGCAAAAGTGATGTTCGGCCGGTTGGGCGCATCCGAACGGATTCCGCCTACGATATACCCGGCCAGCGTGCGTCCGCTGAGACTGCGGATATCGAGTACGTCGTTGGAGAAATGCGCGGCGGAATCGTTCCAGACGAATTTGGCGTTGGATCCTTTCAGGCCCGGCATTTGTTCGGGAAGTACACCTTCGGCATGATTACCGGCGGCATCGCGGATCACACAGCTGATGTCGCTGACAAAAGGAACGAGCGAATCATAAACCGGCAGGCCGGATTGCGGATTGTAATCGTACCAGCTCATCCCGCCGAAAAAAACCGTGTACATACTTTCGTGCACCGAATCGAAAACCGGGAGCAGCGGGCAGGTATAATTGCTGAACTGCTGCGTGAAACTGCTGTCCATCACCGTGGCCGTTCCGTCAAATACGATCGGCGAAGGCCAGGGCAGGTCGATACCTTTCTGGAAAACGCCGCTGTATGCTTCCAGTGCCGGCACTGCGCCGGGAAGAAGAATCGGTCCCACGTTCAGGTCGCGGCGGTGGAAATTATTCGTATCCGTCATCGTGAAATAATTAGCGACGGAAAGATTTACGCCGTCATCCACGATGTCGAATGAGCGTATCTGCCGCGTGTACACCTGCGTGAAAGTCGGGATAGGCGGATCGGAATAACGGCCGCGAAAGTCGTGACCGAAAAGCAAATGATAACGGCCGTTGAGCATGTACATTTCCCCTCCGCAAACACGCAGGTTAGTGTCCACGATCTGCCGGATATGCGTGGCGATATTTCCTCCGCTCATCACGGCACTGATCATATTGTTCACGTCGATGGCCGTGAGCGTGGGATACGTTACATAACGGTTCGTTGTGCTGTCCCAGCCGAATCCGCCGGTCATGTACAGGTAATTCCCGTTATGCACGTACTGCATGTTCGTGGACGTGAGCGGATCGGCGATACCTTGTGCAAGACCCGTGAGCGGTGAAGTATAATACTGCCAGGAGACCGTGTCGATCACGATCACGTTATAGTTCGCATATTCCACCGCGAAATTGTCGTTCGTGGAAAAACCGTGCAGCCCATTTATCCGTCCGCCCACGAAAAGCCACTTGCTGCCCGACTTCGCGAAAGCAAAAGAATGCATGCCCGGGAGCGGGTTCAGGGTAACTACAGGTTCCAGTTCAACGGTAAACGGCGGTTGCGGGCCATATTGTGCGGAAAGCTTTGCTGAAAACAGGATCAGCAGCGAAAAAAGAATTGTTCTCATCTGGTATCAAAAATACGAATTGGGTTATTAGAAAATACAGAACCGTTAACTTGCCAGTACAATAACCTGGGTTTCCAGATTTACTACAGAGGCACGGAGAACACAGAGTACTACGGAGACTCTGTGTTCCTTGGTTGTTTTTCAGTCTTCTTGTTTAGGAATATCTGTCATCAATTCTTAATCGCGGCCTGCCGATTTTTTATCTTTACAAAACAAACAAGATCCATGACAACCGAAGATATCGCCCACGCACTGAAACTCACCGCACAGTTAATGGAATTGCACGGGGACAACCCGTTCAAAGTAAAATCGCTGAGCAACGCCGCTTACCGCCTCGACAAAACCGGGATCGATCTTGCCGGGAAATCGCTCGAAGAGCTGGAACAGATAGAAGGTATCGGCAAAGGCATCGCGCAAAAAATCATTGAACTCGAACAGCACGGCGTGACCAAAGAACTGCAGGCGCTGCTGGACAAAACCCCGGCCGGAGTTATCGAAATGCTCGGCGTAAAAGGCATCGGTCCGAAAAAAGTAGCGCAGCTCTGGAAAGAACTCGAAGTGGAATCCGTAGGCGAATTGCTTTACGCCTGCCACGAAAACAGGCTCGTCGATCTGAAAGGTTTCGGAACGAAGACGCAGGAACAGGTGCGGAAAGCCATCGAGTTCAATATGGGTGCGAAAGGGAAATTTCACTACGCTACGGCAGAAGCAACAGCACAGCGGCTGGTGGAATTCCTGAAAGCGCAGTGCAAAACGGAACTCGTTTCACTCGCCGGCGCCGTTCGCCGCAAATGCGAGATCGTGGAAAGCATCGAAGCGGTTGTGGCATTTGAAGGTGATATTTCGCTCGACGATTTTGAAAACCATCACCGGGTTCCCGTCGGGATCACGCAATGCACCGCCGGTGAGTTTTACACAGCCCTGCTCACGCACAGCGCTTCGCCCGAACACCTGGAACAACTCGAAACCGCACATATTGCCATTCCCGCAAACGCAAAATCGGAAGAAGCGGGATTCGCGGAAATGAAACTGCAGTACATCGAACCGGAACTGCGCGAAGGCCGCGGCGAAATCCTGCTCGCGCAGCAGAACAAAATTCCGCAGCTGGTGGAAATGACCGACCTGCGCGGGATCCTGCACAACCACAGTACCTGGAGCGACGGCATGCATACGCTGCAGGAAATGGCGGAGCATTGCAAAAAACTCGATTATGATTACCTCGGCATCTGCGATCATTCGCAGTCGGCTTTTTATGCGAACGGGCTGAAAGCCGATCGTGTTGCGGCGCAGCAGGAAGAGATCGACGCGCTGAATAAAAAACTCGCGCCCTTCCGGATCTTTAAAGGCATCGAATCGGATATTTTACATGACGGCTCGCTGGATTACCCGGAGGAGATTTTAAAGACATTCGATTTCATCGTCGGTTCTGTTCACTCGGGACTGAAGATGGACAAGGAAAAAGCCACCACGCGCCTGCTTCGCGCGATTGAAAATCCGTACACCACGATACTCGGTCATCCCACGGGCCGCCTGCTGCTTTCGCGCGAAGGATACCCGGTCGATCACAAAAAAATTATCGATGCCTGCGCCGCCAACCAGGTGATCATAGAACTCAATGCGCATCCTTACCGGCTGGATATCGACTGGCGCTGGATTCCGTATTGCCTGGAAAAGGGAGTGCAGATTTCCATCAACCCGGATGCGCACGAAAAAGACGGCTTGCTCGATATGTACTACGGCGTTTGCGTGGCACGGAAAGGCATGCTGACGAAAGACATGTGCTTCAACGCACTTTCCGGTGAAGAAATTTCGAAGTACTTTACTGGGATCAAGAAAAAGAAAGGGCTTTCCTGAGGAACTGTTTAAAATCCCTTCGGGATGAATTGTTGTACCAGTTTGCAGTTGGCAGTTTGCAGTTGGCAGTTTGCAGTTGGCAGTTTTGGTTTTACAGGGAAGTCGTCAGGACCGACGAACTCCTTGTTTAAACAGAACAAAAATTGCCAACTGCAAACTGCCAACTGCAAACTGGTACCGAAGACGTATTGAATTGTTTACTTTTATTTCCGTGATCTTGATTTTAAACAGTCTCTGATATGGCTTTGCTGAATTCCATCGCGTCCTGGCTCATGGTGAAACGTATGCACCAGATCGAGCTGTTTATGAAATACCCGGGCGAGGTGCAGCGCGAATGGTTCCAGCGGCTCATGGCTTCGGGTGCGGAAACCGAATGGGGAAGGAAATATGATTACCGTTCTATCAAAACGCAAAAACAATTCCGGGAACGCGTACCGCTTCAAACGTATGATTCGCTGAAACCCTGGATCGACCGGGTGCGGCGCGGCGAGCAGAATTTACTCTGGCCGGACGAAATTCTCTGGTTCGCCAAATCATCCGGCACTACCGGCGACAAAAGCAAATTCATTCCCGTAAGCCGCGAAGCGCTCGAAGACTGTCATTACCGCGGCGGCAAGGACATGGTTTCGCTGTACTGCAACAATTATCCGGACCACCAGCTTTTCACGGGGAAAAATCTCGCGCTGGGCGGAAGTCACCATACCGATATTTTCAGCGAAACGGAATCCTATCACGGCGACGTGAGTGCGATTATCATCCAGAACCTGCCGCTCTGGGCCGACCTGCTGCGCGCGCCGCATTCGTCCATCGCACTGATGAGCGGCTGGGAAGAAAAATTAGACAAGATGGCGCAGGCCGTGATGAACGAAAACATGACGAGCATGGCCGGCGTTCCTTCGTGGATGCTTGTACTTATAAGACGTGTGCTGGATCTTTCAGGAAAAAAACATATCCGCGAAGTATGGCCCAACCTCGAAGTCTATTACCACGGTGGCGTAAGCCTTACACCCTACCGCGAACAGCTCAGGCAAACGATCGGCGGGAATGACCTGCGTTACCTCGAATTGTACAATGCATCGGAAGGATTTTTCGGCATACAGGATCAGAAAGATTCGAACGAACTGCTGCTGATGCTCGATTACGGGATTTATTACGAGTTTCTCCCGGCGGAAGAATGGAATAAAGAAAACGGCAAAGCTATTTCGCTCGAAGAAGTGGAACCCGGGAAAAATTACGCGATGGTGATCAGCACCAATGCCGGGCTCTGGCGCTACCAGCTCGGCGATACGATCCAGTTCACATCCACAGCGCCGTACCGTTTCCGCATCACGGGAAGAACGAAACAATTCATTAACGTGTTCGGCGAAGAAGTGATGGTGGAAAATGCGGAACGGGCGCTGGAGATCGCCTGCGAAAAAACCGGCGCTTCCGTGAGTGAATACACCGTCGCCCCGATTTTCATGGGCAAAAGGACGAGCGGCGCGCACGAATGGGTGATCGAATTTGAAAAAGAACCGGAAAGTATCGGTTACTTTTCCGAGCTGCTCGACAACGCACTCAAGGCACTGAATTCCGATTACGAAGCCAAACGGTACAACAATTACGTACTGCAGCCGCTTTCCGTTATTCCCGTTCCGAAAGGCACTTTCTACCAGTGGCTGAAGTCGAAAGACAAGCTGGGCGGGCAGCACAAAGTACCGCGGCTGAGCAACGAACGTAAAACGCTGGAGGAAGTGCTGGCGGTTGCGGGCGTCCGTAAGGCTCTTTAAGCGCGGATTCCTTAACTTTGGTACAAAGCTTGCCGATAAACGCCTATGCGGATTTTCGCTTTTTTCCTGCTTTTTATTTTCTGCGCTTTTTCCGAAGGCGATCTGAAGCCCGTGAAAAAACTTCCGCTTGCCGGCGTGCAGTTCACCACCGACCCGATGGGCAATCTTTACGTGATGAAAAACGAGCGGATCGATAAATACGACCGCGACGGAAACCTGCAGCGCAGCTTCAGCGATAAAACAGCCGGGGAAATCAGTTCAGTGGACGCGACCAACCTGCTGCGCATCGTGCTTTTTTACCGGAATTTTTCGCAGGTCGCTTTTCTCGACAATACGATGAGCCTGAACGGATCGCCCGTGCGTTTGCAGGATCTCGGTTTTGCACAGGCCACGCTGGTCTGCAATTCGTACGATAATGCGCTCTGGCTTTACGATCAGCAGAATTTCGAGCTGGTGCGTTTGCAGAACAACCTGCAGGTGAGTCACCGTACCGGGAATCTTGCGCAGCAACTGAATGTCGAACTGCAGCCCGCTTTCCTGCTCGAATCCGGCAACCGGCTTTTCCTGAACAACCCGTCAACCGGCATTTTGGTTTTCGACGTATTCGGAACGTATTATAAAACGATACCGGTCAAAGGCCTGAAAAATTTCCAGGTCAACGGCGATGTGATTTTTTATTTTGCAAACGGCGGGCTGAACAGTTACCACCTCGGTACACAGGAAGAAGGAAAACTCGCACTTGCCGACAGCACGCTCCGGGCGGTGCGGATGGAAAAAGAGCGGCTCTATTTCCAGCGCGATTCCACCATTGAAATTTACCAATCAGGTAATTAAGAACGTCTTTATTCCTTTAAGGTATTAATGTTCAACGCCAAACGCACAACGCACAAGAAACAACCTGCCCGCCGCACAGCTATGGCAGGCTGGTGAATTTGTCCGATGAACATTGCTAATTGAACATTTGGTGTTGAGCGTTTTTTAATTGCCCTCAAAGTAAATGTGACTAAAAAAACTGCGCCCCGGTTTCCCGGAACGCAGCTCATCATCATCAATCACTGACTTTTTAAAACGGCAGATCGTCCGTTTCTTCTCCGCCGGAGAATGTCGTTACATCCGGGGTAACCGTAGCCGAAGTATTCGCAGCAGGCTGCTGTGCGCTTACGGATTCGATTTTCCAGGCTTCGAGCGTGTTGAAATACTTGATTTCTCCCGAAGGAGCGCGCCATTCGCGGCCGCGCAGGTTGAAAAATACACGGATTTCCTGTCCTTCCTGGAATCCATCGATCAGGCTGCAGCGATCCTGTACCAGCTGGAAGCTGATGTACTGCGGATACTGCGATGCATTGTCGGTGAGGACGAAATCGCGTTTACGGAATTTTTCAGACACCTTTTGCTCGGCGCTTTTCATTTTGAGTGTACCTGTGATATTGAACATGAGACTTGAGTTTACGTGTTTATAAAAATATTTTTCCTGATTCGTAAGTATTCATCATGCTAATGCAACTCCGCCGCCAGCAGCACTTTCCACGCTTCATTCACTTTTCCTTCGTCGAGCAAACGCGCCGCGATGTGATGCAGCTTCGCCGATAGCGCCGGAATTCCGGTAGCTGATTACCTCTTCGCTTTGCGGCAACTGTTCCGTATTCCCGAGCTGGCCGAGGTGATTCCCGGTGAGCACATTGCTCAGGCGGATCCGTTCCGGCAGGCTGTCAACGCCCATGCCGATGGTGAGCAGCGGTTTGGCCACTTTGAAAAGCGCATTGCCCGAAACCCGGCAATACCAGTCGCCGCCGAGCCTTCCCACGAGATCGATCTTATGCTGGTCGATCATATTATCCTCACCGAGTACTTTTTCATCAACATGGATCAAAAGCACTTCGCAGATCACGAGATTTCCTGCGCCGCCCTGCTGCCCGAGTTCGATCACTTCGCGCACTTTACATTCCAGCTGCACGGGAGATTCCTTCACCCGCGGGGCGCGGACCAGTTTCGACGGTTCTTCGGTGAGTCCCGCTTTCACGAATTCGTTTACGCCTTTCGGGTATTCCGTACTGCTGAGCGAAGCCTGCTGGACCAGCGCGTAATTCACCACGTTGATCACACATTCGCCGGTTTCCTTCGCGTTATCGAAGGTGTTTTTTGTCGCGCCGGTACGGCCGCTGCGGGCGGGTGAAAAAATGGCGACCGGCGGATTGGCGCTGAAAACGTTGAAAAAACTGAACGGGCTGAGATTCGGATGGCCGTCTTTGTCCACGGTGCTTACAAAAGCAATGGGACGCGGCGCCACGGCATGCAGCAGGTACTGGTGCACAGCGGATACTTTTTGTTCTTTCGGATCAATGGTCAGCATAATTCAGCGGCGAAAGGACAACAAAGTTAGCCAAAAGCCCCGGCCATCCCGGCCGATTTTTCAACAGTTTGCCAACATTTCCGGGATGTTGTAATATGTAACTTAGCGAAATATTCTACCGAAATAAAATGACTCAGAAAGTAGCTTTAATCACCGGCAGCACCAGCGGCATCGGCCTGGGCATTGCCCGCGAAATGGCCCGCGCCGGCTATGCCATATCCTTTAACGGGCTGGAAGCCGACGGCGCCGAAACAGCCGCCAAAGTCGGGAAAGAATTCGGCGTAAAAACGTATTTCTCCCCCGCCAACCTGCTCCATCCTGCCGAAATTGAAACTTATATCGGCGAAACGGAAAAAAATCTCGGCTCTGTCGATGTGCTCATCAACAATGCCGGTATCCAGTTCGTGGCGGCCGTGGAAGATTTTCCCGTTGAAAAATGGAACGCAATCATCGACCTCAACCTCACCGCCGCTTTTCATACTACGCGCCTGCTCGTGCGCGGCATGAAAGAACGGAAATGGGGACGCATTATCAATATCGCTTCGGCGCACGGACTCACCGCTTCCGAATTCAAGTCGGCTTACGTGGCCGCCAAGCACGGCATTGTCGGTTTTTCGAAAGTAGTCGCGCTCGAAGGTGCGCCTTTCGGTGTAACCTGCAACGCCATCTGTCCCGGCTACGTGGAAACGCCGCTGGTGAAAAATCAAATCAAAGACCAGGCGAAAACGCACGGCATCAGCGAAGCGGAAGTCATTCAAAAAGTGATGCTCGTGAAACAGCCCGTAAAACAGTTCGTGAAAGTGGAAGACATCGGCGCGATCTGCGTTTTCCTCTGCAGCGATGCGGGAAATTTAATTACGGGGACTGCACTGCCGATTGATGGCGGTTGGAATGCACAGTAAGTTTTCGACCAAACGTTTTCCGGTATCGACAAGCGATGTCGGCGGCTTCACGCATTTCGTACTTTTACGCATCTTAAAATGACCGCGAAGAAGAAAGACATCAAATTAGTCGCCATGGCCCTGCAGGGCGGCGGCGCGCACGGGGCTTTTACCTGGGGCGTGCTCGACCGCTTGCTGGAAGTGCCCGAGATCGTGGCCGACGGGATTTGCGGAACGAGCGCCGGGGCGGTGAACGCGGTGGCGCTGGCTTACGGACTGCACAAAGGCGGACCGGAGAAAGCGAAAGACCTGCTCGAACAATTGTGGAAACGCGTTTCGCAGTTCGGCAGTCACATGTTCAAGCCTTCGCCCTGGGACCGTTACTGGAACTTCGGCGATATCAACAATTCACCGGGCTTCGTTTTTTTCAATACCATTTCGCAATCGCTTTCGCCGTACCAGCTCAACCCGTTCAACTACAATCCGCTCCGCGACATCCTGAACGAGCTGATCGACTTCCACGAGCTGCAGCATTACAACAAGAAAAAACTGTTCATCTGCGCCACGAATGTAAAAACGAACCGGGCGCGCGTATTTCATAATCACGAGATCACCGTGGATGCGGTGCTGGCTTCCACCTGCCTGCCCTTACTTTTCCAGGCGGTGAATATCGACGGGGAATTTTACTGGGACGGCGGCTACATGGGCAACCCGCCGCTGTCGCCGCTCATCCGTGAAACGACTACGCATGATATCGTGCTCGTGAAAATCAATTCCATCAACATCAAAAAATTGCCGACCACCGCGCGCGACATCACCGAACGCGTGAACGAGATCAGCTTCAACAGCAGCCTGATCAACGAGATGCAGATGATCCACTACCGGAACGAACTGATCCGCCGCGGCGTGGAGCTCGAAGAACAGGACCGCGAAATTTTTGTGCATTCCATTTCCGGCTACGAAGTGCTCGACTCGCTCAGTTATTCGAGCAAGCTGAATACGTCCTGGGAATTTTTCCAGCACCTGAAAACCGAGGGCCGCCGCGTGGCCGACAACTGGCTGGAAAATGAATACGAACAGGTGGGCGTACGATCCACGTTCGATCTCGAAGAACATTTCCTGAATAAATACTGATGAACACAGCGGCGATCCTGCTGCGCATTTTTCTCCTGCTGACGATGGCCGGCACAGGAGCTGCAACTATTTACTTTATCGTCATCCGGCAGGAATTCATGCTGCAGTTCCCGAAATTCACCCCGATCCTCTTCTGGATTTATGTAAGCAGCGCCATGATCATTTTCGCCGGCGCATTCGGAACCTGGAAATGGAAGAAATGGGGAATCCAGCTTTTCACACTCGCATTCCTGGTCGATATGCCGCTGGAACTTTATGCGGGACTGCCCGTGGCTAAAGTGATGCGCATACCCATCGTGTATGCCGTGCTCTGGCTGCTGCTCTGGAAAAACAGGAAGCGGCTGACCTGACGTTCACGGCCAGTGAGCGAAGATTTCCCGGATTTTTTCCGTCGGACCATAAAAACATTTTCCCGGGGGAATTTTCCGGTTGAGCTGCTGGTACCCGTGCGGCTGGATCACGTCGTACACTCCTTTTTTGCTTTTGATCACAAGCAGGTTTTCATTGGCATCGCTGATAAAAAAAGCATACGTAATAATTTCCGTCGTGCCGTTGTGCCCCGGTTCGGTAGCGCAATGAAACTCGGTGTTAAAAGGCGCGCGCACCGTGATCGCATCCCGCCCGGGCAGCCGGCAATCCACTTCCATCTCATCGCGGCTGTTGCGCATCACGAGCAGGCTGCCGCTCCGCAGGAAATAAATCGCCAGTCCGGGCAGGATAAAAACAACGGCTGCGGGAATCATGAACGGTGTGAGCACCTCCACGGAGTCGGGCGCTCTTTCGCCCAGCCAGGTACTGATGCCCCAGATCACCAGCGCTACAGTGGCAAACACATACATCAGCGCAGAAAGATAAAGTACTGCCGGGGTGACAATTCTCTTCTGCAGGAGAATAACGGGATCTTTCATAACGGAAAGAGGTATCAAGGAGGATTAATTTTTCGGAACAACGGGTGTGAAAAATGCGAAGTTTCTTTTACTTTTTTTTGCTTGAGATATATTCGTCCATCCGGCTCAGCAGGCGCCACCATTCGCTGCCGTCATCCCGGTAAACGCGGACTGCACCGGCCCGCACGAGTATTTTCCGCAATTCATCATCTTCGAAACCGCCGAGGTGTTTTTGCAGCGTTTCGAACGAACGGTCCGTATAATTGGCATGGCTGAGAAAATGCCGGGCAGTTTGTTCCGCCTGGAATTCCGTTTTATTCTCTTCGCGGATTTTCAGGATCTCATTTTTCAGTTGTTCTTTCTGAATAAAATAACTGATCAATCCGCCGATCATTGTTCCGATCAGTCCCGATGCCGCGGCTATTATAACTTCGCTCATCCCGGTTGTTGTTTGATTAGATGATAAATTACCGTTTCAGTTTCTCCAGAAATATTTTAATCGCCGCGATCGTCTGCGGAATCGCTTCGAGGTTCAGCGTATGTCCTACGCCTTCGAGCACGGTGAATTGCGATCCCGGGATGCGGTCGGCGACTTCCTTCGCGATCTTCGGCGGGATGAGTATGTCCATCTCGCCCTGTATGACATGCACCGGTGCTTTGATTTCCGGCAAGCGGTGGCGGTAATCTTTCCGTTCATCCGTAGCCATCATCAGTTTCATCAGGCTTTCGGGATTGAGCCCGGTCTGCAGGCGCGCTTCTTTCAGCGTTTCAATCGGGATGAACGGCTTGATGAAATAATTTTCACCGAGCACGGTGGGCAGCATCACATCGAACATGAGCGGGTAGCCTCCCGTGCGGAGCGCCGCAGCCCAGCTGTTCCCGATGGCTTCGAAGATCGGCGTATTGTGTCCGAACGTGGAAAGCAGCAAAGCGCCGCTGAACCGTTCCGGGTGGTTGACGAGAATATGCTGCGAGACGGCGCTTCCGTAGGAAATCCCGCAAAGCACGACTTTGTCCAGGCCGAGCGCTTGTACCAGGTGATGGACATCGGCAGCATGCGCGTCGAAATTCCGGTACGCCTCCGCTATGCCCGATTGTCCCTGGCAAACCAGGTCGAGCAAAACCACGCGGTTCCCGGCCGCAATAGCCGGTGCCACAGCGGCCCAGGCCAGGGTGCTTTGCGAAAGTCCGTTCAGAAAAAGAACCGTGTACTCCGCCGTTTCCGGTCCGTGCAGCTCATAATACAGGTCAATACCGTCGGGCAGTTGATGTTTCATACGTGATTTTTGGCCTCTTCGGGCAAAGCGTATATATTAGCTTAGGATGTTACGCTAACTTAAGCATAAAGTTGGTACAAATGTTTTCATTTTACAGAATCGAATACTGAACTCCGAATTTCGCTCACTATCCCGCAGGGATAAATACATAAAAAAAATGCCCACCGATCCCGCTCTTTTCCGCCAGGCCGAAGATCGCCTGTACCGCTCGCAGCACCTGCGGGAGGGACGGTTCGATGAAGCCATACGCGAAATCATCGAAGTCGTTTCCGCAGCCATGCAGGTGGAGCGCATGAATATCTGGCGCATCGACGAAAATTTCAGGAGCATCAGCAGCATTGGGAATTACGATATCAAAACGGGTATGCTTCCCAATCTTACACTGCACCGGAATACGATGCCCGAATATTTCGGCCTGCTGGAATCGGCCGAGATCATTGTAACCGCCGATTCCGCGCACGATCCGAAAACACGCGAACTGGCCGAAGGCTACATCGTTCCGAACGGCATCATTTCGATGATGGATGTCCCGATCCGCATCGAAGGCCGCATGATCGGCGTGGTTTGTTTTGAAGAAACCAAACAGCGCCGCGACTGGAGTGTGGAAGAGCGGCAGTTCGGCATTTCCGTCGCGCAGATCATCGCGCTCACGCTCGAAACACATACCCGGCGGCAAACGCAGAAACACCTGGAAGCCGCGCTCGCGGAAAAACAACTGCTGCTGCGCGAAGTCAACCACCGCGTAAAAAATAATTTCGACCTGATCTCCGATATCCTGCGCCTGCACGCCGAAGCCGCCCGCGACGAATACCACCGCCAGTTGTTCGACGATTGCCTGGCCCGGCTGAGCAGCATCGGCACCACGCACCGCCTGCTTTACCAGGGCGACAGCATTTCCACGGTAAACTTCCGCGATTTCCTCCTCGACCTCTGCAGCACCTACAGGCCTTTGCTTTCCGACGCCGGCATAAAACTCATCACGCTCCTCGACCCGATGATGCTGCCCATGTCGAAAGCGGTTTGCGCCGGGCTGGTGGTGAATGAACTGCTTTCGAATGCCGTGAAGCATGCGTTCGACAAAAAAGAAAACAATACGATCACGGTCAAACTGCAGCAGTTCGCCAATAAAGTTTCGCTCAAAGTTTCCGATAACGGCCGGCAGAATGGCGATAAAATAAAAAATTCGACCGGGCTCTCGCTCGTCAGTGAACTGGCCGAACGGCTGGAAGGTTCACTGGAACAGGAAAACGGGAACGGCAATCATTTTACGCTGAAGTTTGTGATGAACTGACTATTTTCAAAAAACAACTTCCAAAAACCAATATGATCAGAACGTCACCCTGAGCGCAGTCGAAGGGCGTGTACCTGGAACTTATGTACACAGGATGTAGTACACGCCCCTCGACTGCGCTCGGGGTGACGTCGTTACATTTTAGTTATTGAACTGGTTTTTGGAAATTGGTATTGGGAAGTTGGTATTTCAATCATGATACCAAAACCCGAACTCGCTGAATTCGCTGCTGGTCCACCAAACGGTAGCGAAGAACTTTTTGTTGGTGGCCCCGGCCTGGCTCTGGAGCGGCGCTACTACTTTGCCGTTCTGGCGAAGCGCAACGTTCGGATTCCCGGCAATTTCCGGAACGACGCAGGTAATGTGCCCGGAACGTGAAAGTACTTTCCGTTTCGCGCAGATCAGGCCCACGCGCCCTTCGTTTACTTTGGCCTGCACTTCGTCGAGACTGGTTGCGCGGACCCAGCCGAAATCGTCGCTCCACTCTTCCAGCCAGTCGAAAAGCGAATTGGCATTCAGTTCGTTTACGTTTTTCGCATAAGCCGGCGCAGGATTGTACCCCGGAGTTTTTGCAAATTCCATCAGCGTTTTCGAAGTCCACCACACCCGCGGCAGGTAAGCCTGCGCCAGGTAGCAGAAATCGTACGCATAAATATTGCAGTAGGTGGATTGCGTGGTACGCTGGTAGCGCAGGCTGTTCACCACATCGAGGTAAGCGACGATCGCGTGTGCGTCGGCGTTTTTCGACTGGATATTACCTGCCGTATTCCGTTTCGGCAGATCCGTTTCACTGAGCGGGCAATGCCGCGAGTTGATGGAATTACGGTTCGACTGCGGGCTGGTGGGATAATGAACCGGCGTTACTTTGTGCGGGTTCATGTCCGCCGGAGGTTTGACAACGGGAATTTCGCGCAGGTATTTTGCAGCGGCATAACCGGTGGCTGTTCCGTTCATGGCCTGCACTTTCCACCAGTCGGCATTCGTTTTTTCGATCACGTTCACGGTCGTGCCGTTCGGCAGGGAACCGATGACCGGATCGTTGATGGAAGGACCGCGGCGGAGGTTGAGGCTGGAAGCAGTTACAATATAGGACATGTGTTTTTTCTTTTGGACTTAGTGATCCTGCGGCTGGTCGGGATTCGGGTTCGCGTCGATGAGTTCGTCGTTCACGTTATTCGCGGGCGGAACCGGGTTATTGTTATTCACCGGGGGCACGGGATTGTTGACTGGCTGCACGGGATTATTGGCGGGAGGAGCCGCGGGTGCAACGGCAGTCTGGTTTTCATTCATCTTCATCACGATATATGTACCTGAACTTACGCCAAGCAAAGTGAGTACAGTAGCATCGTAAACCGGGAAAGCATTTTTGTTGATGTCCGAAAAAACTTCGACGACAAAAGACAAACCGTAGGCGATATTGAATATGAGCGATTGGAAACGGTGTATGCTCATCCCGTTCTCATCGGAAAGAATATCGCGGAGCAGGCCCTGCGAAACGTGTGAATCCTGGTGACGGGTGGTATTCGCATCATTCGTCTGGTTATTGTCGATCATGCGCGCACCGGCCGTAGTAACACCGCTGATACCGAGCAGGATCAGGCAGGTCTGGTTCATCGACCAGTGTTCGCCGGTTGTGGCGTAAATGCCGAGGTAACAACCGAGAATGATGAAAGTCCACCACCACATCTGCACGCGCGAAAAGCTGAACGGCTTCGCCCCGTTGACTGTGCAGGAATCGCGCAGGGCGTCTTTGTCCATCAGCAACACCCCGGATCCGACAACCAAAAAAGCAAGCCCGATGCCGGCCGCACACTGCTGGGCCAGTTTGATGCTTTCTTTATCGCTTTCATTCCGGATCAGCAGTAAAGCAAGCCCGATGATTACCGCAATACCGATAAGCCCCCAGGCGATGTTTTTGAACGTACCATTCATAATTTTCAAGGTTTATTTTGAGGCAATCTCGCAAAAGGAAATAATACCTCATAGAAAAACAGTAGAAAGTTATTAACGGACTCCGGTCACGGTTTTATGTATTTTCACCAGTTATCGCGTCTTAATCAAAGATGATAAAACGCCTGCTTATCCTGTTTTTGTTTTTCATCGCGGATATTCCGTTCGTGCGTGGAAATACGGGTATCAACGCCGCGATCGGCGACGAAAGTTTTTACAAAACCTTCGGTACGTCTCCGCTTCCCGGTTGTCCGGGCAAACTGCGCGTGCAAACGCATCTCGCTTACGTGGAACAATTGCTTCGCGCGGCGCCGGTGAATCACCTGGATGCGGAACAGCAAAAACACCGCAGCCTGCTGCTGGACCAGTTGCACCGGTACACAATAGCCGGCGCTTTCCCGGAAAACAAAAAATTTCCCGGCGAACATCGTCCCTGTTTCATCGATGCCCGCAGGAATATTTGCGCGGTGGGTTATCTCATCGAACAATCGGCCGGGCGGGCGCTCGCGGAAAAAATCAATGCGGATTTTCAATATGCGTATCTCGGCGAAATTACCGTTCCCGAACTCGAAGCCTGGATACGGTGGAGCGGGCTGAGCGCGGCGGAATGCGCCATGATCCAGCCGGCGTATGGCGGAACGGAATACGCCCGCGTCGTGATCGGGAACGATTCGCTCGTCAGCCGGATCCGTAAAATCGATTTCCGTTCACCGTCCGACAGTTGCACCCTGCAGTTTACGATCACGCACCGCGGAAATTTCCGTCATGCGAAAACGATAAGCGGCGATCGCCGTGCCGGTAAAAAAATCATCCGCACGCTGCGCAGGGAAAAATATGTGGCGGCCATGAGCTGGAGCATGAGCGGATCGCTGCAGCATTACCGGCGTTTCCTCGGCATACGCTGCCGCACCAAAGACGCGCGTTTCAGTTCGGTCGTCCGCCTGTCCTGCATTTTTGCGCCGGAAGCGCCGCAGGATACCTTTCTGAAAAACAATCCTCCGGAAAAGCTTAACGAAAGCAGGGAAATTTCCGGGATCATCACCGATGCCGCCACGCGTGAACCGATGCCTTTTGTAACGGTCCTTATCATCAATCCTTTGAACCAACAGGTCATCGCCGGCGCGAGCAGCGACTTCGACGGCCGGTACAAAATCAAAATTCCGGCCGGTACGGATCTGCCCGCACAAGTCGGCCTGGAAGCGAAAATGATCGGCTACGCGAAAAAAACGGTCCTTGTTTCTTCCCGGAAAACCGCGGTGATGCACCTTAATCTGGAGATGCGCGAAGGGACGAACTGCACGGCGCTGGACTGTATCGGCGTAATTTATATCAGCCGGTAAGCGGCTATTTTCCGTATCTTTGTAGTCCTTATTCCCCAGGGGTCGACAGGCTTTGACAGCAGGTGACCGGGTGTGTAAGCATGCCGGGTGTTGTGAGCATAACCCGTAAAACATAACTCTCAAAACCATAAAAGGCGAGTCTAACTACGCCCTTGCTGCGTAACTCTAAGAGTTAACACGGCAACGCTCCGCGGGAAGTTTTTTCTCGTAACGTCCCGGACCGGAGCGCCATAAATACGGGGAGCAGGCGCTGACGCTTCGGCGGCGCTGTGCTACAAGAAGCTAAGGCGGAATTCGGTGCGCTTCTGGACCTGGTTCTGCCCGACAAACAATAAGAAGCTACGCATGTAGAAAGCATAGTCGTTCCTTGTTTGGACGCGGGTTCAATTCCCGCCGACTCCACTCGGAGGGAAGATTCTGAAAATTCAGATTTCTTCCCTCCTTTTTTTGCCTATCAATCGGGTAAATCAACTCAACCGCTTCATTAGTTTTTGTGGTTCGATACTCATTATTCTCAAAAGTGAGCTTTTCGGGGAACATCGAACCAATTATCTTCTGTTTGACCTCTGTATTCTTTGTAACGTAGTATTTATCGAGGTTTAGGAGCAAATCAAGGCAATCATCAATTTTGGTGTCATAGTTGAAAACTTTTAAGATAAGTACACCTCCATTTCATTTCCTCTACAAATCCGCTCTCTTTTCCGCAATTATTTTATCCTTATTATCAAATACTTTTGCTTTGTAGGATAAATTAATTTTAGAATGAAAAACAGGTTCGCCACAATATCAATTCATATCATAGCTTGGGCTTTGCTCTTGCTGGTACCATTTTTATCTACCCATCAGGTATTCAAGTCAATTGTTCCTTCATCTGATACAATTCCTGTAACTCCGGTTTTTGCATTAAGTGCTGTACTGATTGCAATATTTTATTTCAACTACTTTTTTCTCATTCCCAAGTATCTACTTACGAAAAAATATTGGTTCTATTTTTCTCTTCTTTCATTAGCTATACTCGCTGCTTTTTTGCTTCCCGGCATCATGTTTTTATTTTCTGATTTTAACCCCGAAAAATTAGTCAATGCGAACCCTATTCTTGAAAAAATTATCCCCGTTATTAGAATCAATGGGGTGTTAATGTTGATTATCTCCATTATAACGTCAAGTTTATTAGCGGTTAATAACCGATTAAAACAAACTGAAAGGGAAAAGCTTTCGGCACAGATAGCATCTCTTAAATCACAGATAAATCCTCACTTTTTGTTCAATACGTTGAATAACATTTACGCAACTGCAATTGATACATCGCCAAAGGCGGCTGATATGGTGGATAAACTTTCCGAGATGATGCGTTATACCATGAAAGATACTCAGCAGGATTTTGTTCCACTTGAAGATGAAATAAATTACATCAACAATTTTATAGAACTGCAAAAATTGCGATTGGATAAAAGTGTGAAACTGGAATATCACTATTTGGAAAATATCCCTGCTTTTCAAATTGCACCAATGTTGCTAATTCCTTTTATTGAAAATGCTTTTAAACATGGCGTAAATTCCGAACAAAAAAGCCATATCAAAATAGAAATAGCGATAAATAAAACAGAACTTCAACTAAGTGTTGTAAATAATAAAGTTAATGTTCAACGAGATATTGCTGAAAACAGCGGATTGGGAATTGAAAATACCCGGCATAGGCTGAACTTAATTTATCCATCAAAGCACTTACTTGTTATTAATAATACTGAAAAAGAATTTTCAGTATCACTTCATATCAACTTAGAATGATAAATGCAATAGCAATAGACGATGAGCCGTTGGCTCTTAAAGTAATTCAATCGTTATGTGATAAAAGCGATAGCGTCAATCTGCAAAAAACTTTCACCCAGCCTAATGAAGCACTAAAGCATTTGCGAAAATTCCCTACGGACTTAATTTTTGTGGACATACAAATGCCTGCTATGACTGGTATTAATTTAGTAAAGTCACTACCGCAAAACACAATGGTAATTTTTACAACTGCTTTTAGTGAATATGCAGCCGTTAGTTATGAGTTAAGTGCCATAGACTATTTACTGAAACCTATTAATCAGAAACGCTTTACACAAGCCATAACAAAAGCCCAGGAATACTTTAACTTCATTAATAAGAAAGACGATAGTGCTGATAAGAACATTTTTATTCGTGCGGATTTTAGTTTGGTAAAAATTCCACTGGCAGATATTCTATACATTGAAGGCTTATCCGACTATCTCAAAATTTTTATCAAAGACCGTAAAACGGTGGTGGCACGAATGCCAATGAAAGACATGGTGGAAAAGCTGCCTTCTAATGATTTTATCCGTGTGCATCGCAGCTATATTTTGCCATTCAGCAAAATTGAAGCGGTTAGGGGGACAACTATCTTCATTGGCGACAAAGAATTTCCTATTGGCAGAACCTATACTGATGAGTTTTTCAAGCGGTATGGCGAATAGTTGTTGTTCTTCATAGCATAAGTATTGCATTCTTCGCTCACATTCCTACCTTCTTCTCAATAATTTTTACAGCGCTTTTTTTCATTTCATTTTTGTACTATGAAATTCAAAAAGGCACAAATACCAGCATCATTATTCAGTAGCTTACTTATTGCAACGCTGCTTTTAGTATTCTGTTTACACAGCAATGCACAGGAAACAACACAGATAGCGTTTCCTTCTTTGGATTCTGTGTTCTCTTACACCCAACACAAAAGCACAACACTACATTCAGGCGAAATAAAATTTTCGCAAGCACAAAAAGCAAAATTGGCTGCTATTGCAAGTATTATTGATTTGAATGCAAATATTTCCTTAAATATTACTGATAACACCAAGTTACCCGTAAGCTATTTTCCGGCAGAAGCATTTGGAGGCACACCCGGCACTTATCGTGAAATACAAACAGGTATTCCCTATACCAATAATTTCAACCAATATGCAGATATAAAATTATTGAATGTAAGCGGATGGCAAAATTTAAAACTAGCGAAAATCAATATTGAATCAACGACCACCGACAACAAACTTTCTCAAAAATCTTTGTATGAAAATATCGCAGCCACTTATTACAACATTCTGACTTTACAGGAGCAGTTAAAATCAACTAACAAAAATGTTGCAACCGCTGACACTTTGCATCAGATGGTGAAAACCAAATTTGATGCTGGCATGTCACGCCAACAGGATGTGAATGATGCAGAAGTAAATTTTTTAAACACAAAAGAATCTGCCTCACAAATTCAGTTTTTAATTCAGCAGCAATACATCGCAATAAAAATTCTTTGTGATATTCCTGATGCAACTGCCATCACCATTCAGGAAAATATTGCTTTCAATAAAAGCACAACACCCACCATTCAACTCAACAACCTGAACACAACAAATAGTTTGCTGAAAGAAAAATACGCCTTCAATAATTACCGGCAGCTAAAGTTCACCATATTGCCAATCATTTCTGCTTTTGCTTCCAACTCCAATCAGCAATACAGCAACAACTTTAGTTTAGTTGATAAGAATGTAAACTGGATAAACAGCAATTACATTGGACTGAAAGCTGTATGGCAAATCCCTTCGGCTAACACTGTTTCGCAAATTTCAAAAGCCAAATATGATTCCCAGTTAGCTAAAGAAAATTCCGAACACAGTAAACTGAAATCACAATTAGATTTTTCTCAATTGAACATTGACTACGAAAAAGCAGTTTCTCAATTCAGTACCAACGAACATACCACTTTGCTACAAAATGATTCCTACAAAAAGAATTTGGAAAATTATCAGCAGGGCATTATCAATTTATCACAATTGCTGACAAGCTACAACGCAATGGTGAACAGTAATTACAATTATATCTCATCGGCAGTAAGTGTAATGCTGATGCAATCAAAAATCAAAATCAATAACAACATACAATGAAACCAATAAAATTTTCGCTAATCATTTTATCTGTTGTGGTACTGGCATCATGTGAAAAAAAAACAGAGGAAGCATCGCCCGTAAAAAAAGATGTAACCGAAATAGTTTTTGCGGCCGGAGTGCTGGAAGCAAACAATACTTACAACCTCACGGCACAAACCGATGGTTACTTATCAGCAATCAATTTTAAGGAAGGCGATATTGTAAATGCGGGAACTGTTTTGGCAACTGTTGAAAACCCGGAAAATAGTTTCAACACCGAAAGTGCCAACGCATTGTACCTGATTGCCGAGAGAAATACACAAAACAATGCCCCAGCACTAGCACAGGCAAAAAGCAATTTGCTCACTGCAAAATCAAAACTGCAAACTGATTCAACACAAGCCATGCGATACAAAACACTGTTTGAAAAAAATACCGTATCAAAAACCGAATATGAAAATATGTGGCTGCAATACATCACTTCACAAAACAATTATACATCGGCACAAGAAAACTACAAGCTGACACAGCAGCAAGCCGAACAACAACTCATTTCAAACAAAGCAAGTAAGGAAATCAAACAAACACTTTTTGGCAATAATCAGATAAAAGCCGTTGTAGGTGGAAGGGTTTATAAAAAACAAAAACAGGCAGGCGATTATGTCAAAAAAGGCGATGTGATTGCCACCATTGGCGATCCAAATGTTTTGTATGCTAAAGTGAATGTGGACGAAAGTAATATCAGTAAAATAAAAATTGGGCAGAAATGTGTTATTCAACTCAACACCGACAAAGAAAAAAATTACAACGGAACAGTTCACGAAATTCTCCCTGCCTTTGATGATGCTTCGCAATCATTCATATGCAAACTTTCGTTTACCGACCCATTGGATTTTAAAATCACAGGAACACAATTACAAGCTAATATTCAAACTGCAACAAGGAAAAATGTGATGTTGATACCCCGAAACTATTTAGGGTTGGATGGCACCGTGCAAATCAAGGGAAAGAAAGAGTCTGTCAAGATAGAAATCAGTGCATATAGCAATGAATTCGTTGAAGTGGTTTCAGGTATTTCAGAAAGCGATGTATTAGTTACAGAAAAATTAAGTGGCGAAAAAAAATCACTGGAACAAAATCAAATCAGGTAACATGCAAAAAGCAAATTTAGAAATAGCGATAACGCATATTGTAACAAGAAAAAAGCAAACTCTTGTTGCAGCATTGGGCGTTACTATCGGCTTGTCCATCTATTTATTTATGAACTCACTCACGAATGGTTTTGATAAATTCCAAAATGCTGAAACTTTTAAAAGCACAGCCCACATCAAAATTTATAAAGATGATGAACAAACCAAACCATTAAGCAAGTATGAAAACAGTCGGGCATTAATTATCAATTCTCAAATTGTAAACAATTCAAAGAAAATAATCAATCCGTTACAGTTAATCAGCATCATAAAAAAGGAACCCTACATTACTGATGTCATTATGCAGGTTGATTTCAGTGCATTCTACAACAAAGGAACAGCACAGGTAAAAGGCACAGGCAACGGAGTGAACATTGCAGAATACAACTCCATGTTTAATACGCAGAAATATATGAAGGCAGGCAGCATTTCCGATCTTCAAAATAATATGAACGGAATTATTTTAGGCAGTGGCATCGCGGAAAAATTGGGTGTAAGGGTTGGCGATAATATTTCTGTATCATCATCTTTTGGTGTGGGTAAAAATCTCAAAATCGTTGGAATATTTGAATTGGGCAGCAGTATGGTGGACAATGCAAAGTCATTTGTAAACATTTCTACTGCACAGCAATTTTTGAAAGAAAGTTCTTCGTATGTAAATACCATTTATGCCAATACAGTTGACTACAATAATTCTACCGAGTATATGAACCGATTGCAACAACTCACTAATTACACTGTTGAAGATTGGAAAACCACCAATGCCGATATAATGGCAATTTCTTCTACCAGGAACATCATGTTTGGTGCTATTTCATTTGCCATTTTAGTAGTGGCTGCATTTGGTATTTACAATATTCTAAGTTCTACTATCACACAAAAGATAAACGATATTGCCATACTCAAAGCCACCGGTTACAGAGGCAGCGATGTAATACAAATATTCATTACCGAAGCCCTGATTATGGGTTTAATAGGTGCGGCGGCAGGTTTGCTATTGGGCAGCCTGCTCATTTTCATTATGCAAAATGTATATGTAGGTGGTCCCGTTGGCTATTTCCCCATCTCATTTGAAAAATCACTGATGATGGAAAGTTTCCTGATAGGAATCTTCGTTACACTTTTTGCAGGTTATTTCCCAGCAAAGAAAGCAGCAGATGTTGACCCTGTATCTATTTTCAGAAAATAAAAACCAATTAAAATGAAGGAGATTGTTTTAAAAACAAAAAACATTTCAAAATATTTTTACGACCCTGTACAATTTCAGGTGTTGAACGATATTTCATTCAATGTTTACAAAGGCGAATTTCTTACACTTGTTGGAAAAAGCGGTTCAGGAAAATCAACTTTACTCTATTGCCTGAGTACCATGGACACTGACTATACAGGTGAACTGGATATACTAGGCGATAAAATAACCGGGCAAAAACCAAATGAACTTGCCGACATAAGAAACAAAAGCATTGGTTTTATTTTTCAGTTTCATTATTTGTTGCCCGAATTTTCTTCTTTGAAAAATGTGATGCTACCTGCATTAAAATTAGGAAAGTATTCGCCAAAAGAAATTGAAGAAAGAGCATATCATAAATTAGAAATTCTAGGGGTGGAAGACCAGGCATTAAAACCTGCAAACAAACTTAGTGGTGGGCAACAGCAAAGAGTTTCCATTGCCCGTTCACTTATCAACGACCCCGATATAATTATGTGTGATGAACCTACTGGAAATTTAGATTCCAGGAACACACAAATTGTTTTTGAAATCTTTCAAAAAATAACTCATGACTTTGGGCAAACCATCATTGCTGTTACTCATGATTTAGATTTCGCAAATAAAAGCGACAGAACCATCGAACTGGCTGATGGAAAAATTGTCGCAACTCATTTAAACTAACAATACAACAAACAAATGAATAAAATTATCACTTCAATTTTTTTACTGCTTTTGAGTAGTCAACTTTTTGCACAGCAAAAATTTACCATCAGCGGAACTATTAAAGAAAAAAAAAGTGGTGAAACTATGATTGGCGTTACGGTTTTCCCTTTAGAAATTAAAGGAGTGGGGGCATCCTGCAATGAATACGGATTTTATTCACTGACTTTACCCGAAGGAAAATATCACATCGTTTGTTCATTCATCGGATATAAATCCGACACAGCATTTATCAATCTAAATGCAAACATCAAGTCCGACCGCTTTATGATTGAAAATTCATTAGCGTTACAAGAAGTAGTTGTTTCCGCAACTAAAAAAGATGACAACCTTACCAAAACTGAAATAGGTGTAGAAAAAATTGACATCAAAGAAATTGCAAAACTCCCTGTAATCTTTGGTGAAAAAGATATTCTTAAAACTATTCAACTATTACCTGGTGTTAAATCGGCTGGCGAAGGTAACAGTGGCTTTTTTGTTCGTGGAGGTTCATCTGACCAAAATTTAATATTGCTTGACGAAGCTCCTGTTTATAACGCATCTCATCTATTGGGTTTCTTTTCCACTTTCAACAGTGATGCGTTAAAGGATGTTACCATTATAAAAGGCAATAGTCCAGCACAATACGGTGGTCGTCTTTCTTCTGTGTTAGATGTAAAAATGAAAGAGGGAAACAATCAAAATTATTCTGTGGCAGGTGGCTTAGGTTTAATCAGCAGCCGCCTCAGTATTGAAGGTCCCATAGTCAAAGACAAAGGTTCATTCATTATTTCAGGAAGAAGGACCTATGCCGATGTTTTTCTTAAACTCACCAATGATTATAAGAATAACTCACTCTACTTCTATGATCTTAATGCAAAAGCCAATTACACTATTAATGACAAGAACAAAATATTCCTTTCGGGATATTTTGGCAGAGATAATCTTGGATTCGGGAATACATTCGGAATTGATTGGGGGAATAAGACTGGAACATTGAGGTGGAACAGTATCATTTCACCAAAAGTATTTTCCAATACATCTATCATATATAGCGATTATAGTTACAAAATAAAACTAAACAGCAATGGCAGCGATTTCAATATTAAATCTGAAATAAAAGATTGGAATCTAAAGGAGGAGTTTTCTTATTTTATCAATGATAAAAACAAATTGAAATTTGGTTTCAACAGCATTTACCACAACATTATTCCAAGTCGTTTTAGTGGCGAAGGAATAAATGAGAAAGAAAAAAAGGGAAGATATGGATGGGATAATGCAATATTCGCCAACAACACGATGCAGGTTTCCAAAAAACTAAGTTTTGATTATGGATTGCGATTTAGTGCTTACTCCATCTTAGGTGGGGATACTTATAAAAAATATGAAAAAGGCATTTTAACCGATACTGTGGCGTTAGCTTCGGGTGCGTTTGGCAAAACTTATTACAATCTTGAACCCCGCTTTCAGTTCAACATTTTGCTCAACGAAAAAAGCAGTATCAAAGGTGGTTATGCAAGAAACACACAACACATGCATTTGCTGAGTAATAGTACAAGCAGTACACCTACCGACCAATGGATTGGAGATTCATATAACATTAAACCTGAAATTTCAGACCAAATGAGTTTAGGATATTTCAGGAATTTCAAAGACAATAAATATCAATGCAGCATCGAAGCCTATTACAAGGGCTTACAAAATCAAGTGGACTATAAGAACGGTGCTGACATACAAACTGCACCCGACATTGAAAGCCAATTGCTCTATGGAAAAGGCAGGGCTTATGGTGTTGAATTTTTAGTAAAGAAAACACAGGGAAAATTCACAGGATGGATTGGTTACACACTTTCTAAAACAGAAAGAAAAATTGATGGCATTAGTGATAACAATTGGTATAACGCAAAGCAAGACCGAACACATGATTTATCAGTTGTAGCGATGTATGAACTCACAAAACGATGGTCGCTTTCTGCACTCTTTGTGTACAACACAGGGAATGCTGTTACTTTTCCAAGTGGCAAATATGACATTGGAGGCAACACCGTTTTTTATTACACCGAACGCAACGGCTATCGTATGCCTGCCTATCATCGTTTAGATTTTGGTGCTACATACACCAAACCACATCAAAAGAAATATGAATCGTCTTGGAATTTCAGTTTGTATAATGTTTATGGAAGAGAAAACGCTTATACTATCACATTTGCCAACAGCGATAGTGACCCGACAAAAACCGTAGCTACTCAAACATCATTGTTCCGTTGGATTCCATCTGTTACTTACAATTTCAAGTTTTAATTTTAAAAAACCATAGCAATGAAAAATTATATCGTCATCATTATCGCTTCTTTCTCTTTTGCATCATGCACTAAAGAAATTAACATTGATTTAAACTCTGCAAGTCCGCAAATAGTAATTGAAGGAAATATTACTGACCAACCTGCACCATACACAGTAAAACTTTCAAAGACAGTTAACTTCAGCGAATCAAACAATTACCCACCCGTTACTGGTGCATTGGTAATTATTTCTGATAACACAGGAGTTGTTGATACACTCACCGAAACTATTTCGGGCTTGTATCAAACACATAGCATCACAGGCACACAAGGAAACACTTACACATTAAAAGTAATTGCCGAAGGCAAACAATACAATGCAGTTTCCACCATGCCATACAAAGTAAATTTAGATTCCATTCGCTTCAATCCTTTTGCAATTCCGGGTTCAAGCACAACAACTTTCGGTGCAGTCCCTCTTTACCTTGACCCTGTTGTATCAGGTAACAGTTATCGTTTTTTCTTGTCAGCAAATGGCAAAGCAGCCAAATCATATTTAGTCAGCAACGATAATGTTGGCAATGGCACTCTTAACCAAAACCCTCTTTTCAGTCAGGATGTAGAAATACATGCAGGCGATTCCGTAAAAGTAACCATGTGCTGCATTGATGTGAACACCTACAATTACTATTACACTTTATCACAATTATCAGGCAATGGACCCGGTGGCGGTTCAACACCCTCAAATCCGCCAAACAATATCACAGGCACTAAAGCATTAGGTGTTTTTTCCGCTTACACTATGCAAATAAAAACAGCTATTGCACAATAAAAATTGTAGTACAGTTTCAAAAGTTAATAAATTTGACCATAATTTGTGAATGAACTCCTTAAAGCACTACTTGTCGAACTCGACAATCAACTTAATTTCATTACCCCTGAAGCCAGGCTCTTCTCTTCGCTAAAAATGTCCACTGGACATTTTTTAACGCTCAGCCCTCCGCCGACTCCACGGATTACCCGATGCTGAAAACCATCGGGTTTTGTTTTTTTACTATCGAAGTCGAATCACATTTTGTCCAACAAAAAAAATCCCGCACTTCATCAGTGCGGGATTTTCCTTGTTAAGTTTTAACGTATCACTTACGCGAGACGTACATCGACGGCATTCAAGCCTCTTTTACCTTCTTCGAGGTTGAATGTAACGTTGTCATTCTCGCGAATTTCGTCTTTCAGACCTGAAACGTGAACAAATACTTCTTCGTTCGTACCTTCAACAGTAATGAAGCCGAAACCTTTTACGTTGTTGAAGAATTTTACTTTACCATTTTTCATTTTGAACTGATTTTGAAATGATGAATATAATGTGCCCGAAAAGGGGACACGCCTTTTTTCGTCAGGAAGGATGTAGTAAAAACTGCTGGTGAAAGGAAACCGATCGGGGCAGGAAGAAATACAATTGCCTGAATAATAGATACAAAGGTACTCCCAATATACCCGGAAACCTAATGCGGCGGATGTTTACACCTGTTAAAATCCATCCGAAGCCCATGAATACAGGGTTTCAGGCAGAATAAAAAAACAGCCGCCCTTTTTGAAAAACGCCGAAAACCGGCTACCTGGCCAGTTTAATGCGCTGCACTGCTCCGCCCTGCCGGATTTCCAGGAAATAGAAACCGCTTTCATTTTCCGTGATATCAAAAGTCAGCGCAGTGCCCGAAAGATTTTCACGGCGGAAAACTATACGGCCACGCATATCGGTCAGCGTGCAGGTCGCATCACTGAAGCCACGGGCACAACTGACGGTAAATATTCCGGCAGAAGGATTCGGACTGATCGTAATTCCTTCTGGAACCTGCTGCATATTCATACCGACCGAAAGCACCTGCACACAGGAAGAAGTATCACTGCAAACGGAATCCGTTACAATAACCGCATACGATCCGTTTGCCACAGGCAGGTACGACTGGCCGTTCGCGCCTGGAATTGCAGCATTCCCGTTATTGCAATCGATCCACTGGTACGATACGCCTGTCGCATTGGCCGTAATGGTAGCGCCGTTCAGGCTGGTTGACGTATCAATCGTGTTCACCGTAAGATTGATCGTGATCACACTGTCGCAACCGGAAGAATTCGGAATCGTATCCATGTACATGCCTGAACTCGTGTACGTATTCCCCGCGGGCGAAAGATATGCGCCGCAGTTTACCGGGCTGATCGTTGCCGCAGTCGGATTGTTCACCGTAAGATTGATCGTGATCACGCTGTCGCAGCCGGAAGAATTCGGAATCGTATCCATGTACATGCCTGAACTCGTGTACGTATTTCCCGCAGGTGAAAGATAACTGCCGCAGGCTGCAGCAGCGATCGTTGCGGAACTGCCGTTGTTCACAGTCAGGTTAATGCTGATGATACTGTCGCAGCCTGAGGAATTCGGAATCGTGTCGGCATACGTTCCCGAACTTGTAAATACCGATCCGCCGGGACTGGTATAACTGTTACAGGCAACCGGGCTGATCGAGGAACTGCTGCTGGTACAAATATTTTCGCCGGCCATTACAAGATTATCCACCAGCCAGGTATCCGTGGAAGAACTGGAACGCCCGGTAATCCGGACGCGCACCTGCGTTACCGAACCGGGGAAAACGATTTCGCAGGTACTGAAACCGAGCGTAGTCTGCAGTCCGCTGGTTGTGGGCTGGAACAAAGCTTCCGTTTGCGGCTGGTAATATACTTTACCGACACCCGTTGCACTGTAAGCCCAGAAACAGTTGTCCGTAGTGGCTCCGCGAATGCGCAGGCGATTATAATACGTAGTGCCCCCGTCGGTGCTCACGGCAGTCAGCACATAATCCAGGTTATCCGGGCCTCCTGTGCTGCCGTTCAGGTTCATCGCAGCCAGGTTATACCGGACGCGGATGCTGTCATATCCCGGGGGAATCGTCACATTGGCAAAATCGAGTACGAGTCCGCCGCTGTTGGTTGTCGTTTCCCAGGCGCGCGATCCGCCAATGCCGATCGGGCTGTTCGGCGGAGCTGCCGATGCGGTGGAAAAACCGCTGTTGTATATCACCGGGCCGGTGAAGGTCCAGACCGGGCTTGCCGGCGTTATTTCAAAATCCTGGAAAGCCAGGGTATCAATGTTCAGCTGCCCGTATACTGTTGATGCGGAAACCAGCAGGAGGGAAAGTAAAATTCGGTTCATCTGTCTTGTATTTTAAACCAAACATAGAGAAATACGTCCAATAACCGGGAATTCTGCTGCAGGGAAGAGATACAGGATATGCATATTGCGTTCAAATGCTGTCGCAGTAAGGAACAACCTGCCGGATTATCCATCTAAAGCGATTTAACCTTTGTACACCGATAAAAAACCGCCGTTCACCGATTTCTTTTGGGACGGACTTTACATATCCCTAATATTATCGTAAAATTGACTCTATGCTCCTGAAACGATTCGCCCTGAACTGCTTTGCCATTGCGGCGGTTCTCTGCTCCGCAGAAGTTAACGCACAGCAATATGCCGGGTATACGCTGTACAGCGTGCAAAACAGCACCACCACGTACCTGATGGATACTGCAAGTGCAACATATCATACGTGGACGCACGCCTCGACCAAACAAACCGGGTATTCCTCCTACCTCACGCCCGGGGGAACACTGTGGAGAACAGTGAAAAAATCCGGGAACTCGCTCACCGGCGGCGGCATGTGCGGCGAAATCATGAAAGTGGATTACAGCGGAACCGTACTTTGGGATTATGTCGTTTCTTCCACTACCGAATGTTCGCACCACGACATCTGCCCGTTGCCGAACGGCAATGTGCTCATGATCGTGTATGATGTAAAAACCGCCGCACAGGCCACGCAGGCCGGTTGCCAGTCGGCCATCACGATGTGGTCGGAGAAAATCATCGAAGTACAACCTACCGGTGCAACCACCGGAACCATTGTATGGCAGTGGAATCTCTGGGATCACCTTTGCCAGGATTACGATGCGTCGAAAGACAATTACGTAAGCAGCACGGCGGATTACCCGGAACTGTGGGATATCAACGCCAACCCGGTCAAGGATATGTGGCACATGAACGGAATCGATTACAATCCCATGCTTGACCAGGTCACCGTGAGCGCACACAATGCTGACGAATATTACGTAATTGATCACAGCACCACCACCGCGGAAGCTGCGGGACATACTGCAGGGCTTTCCGGCAAAGGCGGCGATTTTCTTTACCGCTGGGGCAACCCAGGTAATTACGGGCAAAGCGGCACGACCATTTTCAACGTGATCCACGACGCGCACTGGATCCCGGAAGGCTGCCCGAACGAAGGTTATCTCGTGGCGCTGAACAACAAAGGAATTTCCAATACACAATCCTCCGTTGACCAGGCCAGCCCGCCGTACAGCGGTTACAACTATTCCTATACGCCCAATACGGCTTATACGCCCTCCACGTACACACTGCGTCATGCCTGCAACGGCTACACGAGCAACATGGGCAATTCGGAACAATACCCGAACGGCAATATGCTGGTTTGTCTCGCCACCGCGGGAACGATTTACGAAATCAATTCCGCCGGAACGCAGCTCTGGACATTCACCGCTTCCGGCAACGTGCCGCAGGCGCACCGCTATACCAGTTGCTTTATAAATAACGCAGCGCCCGCGCAGCCCACCATCACACAGAACGGCAACACGCTTACTTCCAGCGCAGCCACCACCTACCAGTGGTACCTGAACGGCGTACAGATTCCCGGCGCAACCAGCCAGAATTACACCGCAGCACAAAGCGGCATTTACTTAGTGCGCATCACCGATTCGAACGGATGCGTATATATGTATTCCGCGAATTTCGATTTCCAGTTGTCCACCGGGCTTTCGGAAGTCAACAACATACAGCAGATCACGATTTACCCGAACCCGACCAACGGCATCCTGAATTTCAAAGGAGACTTTTTCGAAAACGGTGAATTCGAGATCAGCATTTACGATGCCTACGGAAGGCTGGTCATGCAGTCGAAAAACGAAAAGAGCATCGACATGTCCGCTTTCGCAAACGGCATTTACCATGCCCGCGTCCGTTCCGGACAACTCGGCACGGCCAACCGCATGTTCTCCGTTTCCAGGTAATATTCAACAACCCGAACTATGAAAAAGTATATCGCTGTCGTTTTCGCCGTATTCATCTGCACCGGCGCATTCGCTAAAAAAGTAAAGTTCTCCGTCAACATGTCCGCCGAAGCAGTGGATACGTCCAGCGTGCATATTGCGGGCGATTTCCAGGTGCTGGCGGGCTTTTCAACCGACTGGGACCCGGGCATCACGGAAATGTTCCAGGAACAGGGCGATACGAATATTTATTCCGTAGTGGTCGATATTCCAGCATTCCGGCATTATGAATTCAAATTCGTGAACGGGATTTTCGGCTACCAGCAGGAATTCGTTCCGCTTGAGTCGCGGGTGAATTATAACTTCCTCGATAACCGCTGGATTTATATCGACTCGCTGTCGAACGATACGCAACTGGTCGGACCGATCGTGTTCGGCGGAAATGCGCCTGCGGGCAAATACCTCCTCCGTTTTTACGTCGATATGCAGAATGAAACATCCGTGAGCCCGAACGGCGTACATGTCGCCGGCAGTTTCCAGGGATGGGATCCCGCCACTACGCGCATGTTCAGCTTCGACGGAGACGTTTACGAATACATCGCGTATGTGGATACCGGCATGAATACTTTTGCTTACGAGTATAAATACGCGAACGGAAATACCATAAACGATTACGAAACCGTTCCCGGAGCCTGCGCCACAAACGGCAACCGCGACACGGTATCGGCGGGGCATAAGATGCTGACTACGGTCTGTTTTTCTTCCTGCGTAAACTGCGCAAGCGTAGGTGTTCCTGAGTCGCACGACGATGAACTCTTCAGCATCCTGCCCAACCCGGCGTCGGAATCCGCAACCGTTTCGTTCAGCGGCACAGGCGGAAATTACAAACTTGTTTTATCCGACATGACCGGGCGGATCCTTGAAAATTTTGAATCCAACGGGGAAAAATCAGTCACCATCGGCAGGGAAAACAGGCCCGACGGTATGTACATGCTCCGTGTTTACGATAACAACGGAGCCGGCACGGTGAAACGTATCGTATTCAGTCGCGGGTATTGATCCGCTGAAAAAATGACCCATGCAAAATTTCAAATGAAAAATATAAAAGTGCCCATGCACAGAACCGCAGCTTTTACATTTGGCATTTGGCATTTGAAATTTTGCATTTCCCCCTTTTTTAGGAAAACAAAATTGTTTGCTGCCCTGCTCCTGCTCCATTTTACCGCGGCGGCGCAGGCTGATTTTTACGCGCGCGATACGATACAGGTTATCGAGATCACGCTCACGCAGCCCGACTGGGATTACCGGATGGACACGGCGAAGTACGGCGCCGAAGGTTACCTGCTTGCTGCACAGGTGAAAGTAAACGGCGTGATTTACGACAGCGCCGGCGTGAAATACAAAGGCAACAGTTCGTTTGATTCGACCCGCGTAAAAAATCCGCTGCACATCAAACTCGATTACATTCACGCCAATGCGAATTACCTCGGCTACGATGATATCAAACTCAGCAACGGTTTTTCCGATCCCAGTTCCATCCGCGAAGTGCTCGCTTACGACATTCTCGGCAATTACATGCATGCCCCGAAATGCAATTTCGCCCGCGTATTCATCAACGGCATATACTATGGCATTTACAGCAGCGCAGAAAGTATCGAAAAAAATTTCCTGAGCACGCATTTTTACTCGTCGGAAAACAGTTTCTTCAAATGCAATCCTGCCAACGTGATCAGCGGGCAGATTCCCAACCTGCTTTACCTGGGAACCGACAGCGCGAATTATTACAGCCGTTATGAAATTGAATCGGCCGTTGCCTGGAATGACCTCATCCAGCTTTGCGATACGCTGAACAACGCTTCTGCGTATATCCACAAAATAATGGACGTTGATCGCGCGCTCTGGATGCTGGCGTATAATAACGTGACGGTAAATCTCGACAGCTATTCCGGCGCTTTCGCGCAGAACTATTACCTGTACCGCGACGGCAACCGCCGGTTCAACCCGGTCATCTGGGATCTGAACATGTGCTTCGGAAGTTTTACGAACACCGGCTCGGGAATCCTGTCGGTTTCCGGCATGCAGCAGATGTCGCCGATGCTCCATTCCACCAACGGCGCACGCCCGCTCATCATGAAACTGCTGGCCGATACCACGTACCAGAAAATGTACATCGCGCACATGCGTACCATCACCAGCGAATTTTTTGCGAATGGTGCGTATCAAACGCTGGGACAAAACCTGCAAACTGTGGTCGACAGTTCCGTGCAGGCCGAGAACTACGGACTTTATACGTACGCGCAGTTCCAGCAGGCGATGAATACCACCATCGGAAATATTCCGGGCATTACCACGCTCATGGGAACACGCGCGACGTACCTTGCATCCACGTCCGAATTTCAGCAGGCGCCGCCGGCAATCAGTACAGTTACCGCAAGCCCGTCAGCCCCTGCCAGCAACGATACGATCTGGATCACCGCCCTCGTTACGAATACAACCAACGCCTGGCTCGGTTACCGCGACCAGGTTTCGAAACCGTTTACGCGGGTTGCGATGTATGATGACGGACTTCATCATGACGGAACGGCGGGTGATAATATTTACGGCGCATACATGACGGCCACATCGGCGCTGATGCAATACTATATTTATGCACAGAATGCAGCAGCCGGTATGTTTTCGCCCGAACGCGCCGAGCACGAATTTTATTCCATCCAGGTCGCCGTTCAAACCGCATCCGCAGGCGAAGTGGTGATCAACGAATTTCTTGCGGACAACGTGGCCGATGCCGTCGATGAAAGCGGGCAGCACGAGGACTGGATCGAATTATACAACCGCACGCCCGCGCCGCTCAGCCTTTTCGGGTTGTACCTTTCGGACGACATCAACAACCTGTTCAAATATGCTTTCCCGGAAAATACGGTGATCCCGGGTAACGGGTACCTCATCGTCTGGGCGGATGAAGACAATTCCACGGGTTCGTACCTGCATTGCAATTTCAAATTGTCTTCCGGCGGAGAAGCGATCCTGCTCAGCAATGCGGCCAGTGTGATTCTCGACACCATCGCGTTCAACCAGCAGTACCCGGATATTTCCACCGGCCGTTGCCCCAATGGTACCGGGGCTTTCGTAACTGCACCGCCGACTACTTTCGGAACAATGAATTGTCCGAACAGTATAGAAGAACAAACTGCGGGCGGCGTATTAAAAGTATATCCGAACCCGGCTTCTTCTTCCGCAGTCGTTTTTTGCACTGCGCCCGGCCACGATTATGCAGAACTTATCAATGTAAACGGGCAGGTGATCAGCCGGCTTGATTTTGAAAATGAAAACCTGCGTTTTGATCTCAGCGGCGCGGCAGAAGGATTGTACCTTGTGCGTGTTTTTAGTACCGACGGGCATTTGCTCGGCACAAGTAAAATTGCCGTTGCCCGGTAAGTCAATCAGAAATCCAGTGCAATGTCAAAAAAATGGCAAACCATACTCCTGCACATTTTCGGATGCCTGGCATTCCTGTCGCTGCCTGTTTTATTTTCGCCCGACTTCAATAAAGGAGAACTGATCCGGGTACGGCCATTCCAGGTTGATTTCCTGACTTACCTGGTGATGATCGGGTTTTTCTACCTGAATTTTTACCTGCTGATCCCGCGCCTGTATTTCAAAAAAAAGCATCTCGTTTTTGCGGTGGTCATACTGGCCTGCTTCGCCGTTACATTCTTCCTGCCTCCTGCACTGGCGATCGACAATGGTCCTCCACATCTCCCGCCGGGAATTATGCCGGGAGGAACGGAAGTGCATGTGCGTCCGCCTCGTCCTGCCGGCATACTTTTCGACCTGCGCCAGCGTTTCCTGCAGTTTCTTTTCCCGCTCACCTTGTCCATGCTTTTAAGAATCGGCGGGCGGCTTCGCGAAACGGAAAGTGCGAAACAGAAAGCGGAACTATCGTACCTCAAAGCGCAGATCAACCCGCATTTCCTTTTCAATATCCTGAATTCCATCTATTCGCTTTCGATCGATAAATCCGAGCATACCTCGGAAGCCATCGTCAAACTTTCCGGCATGATGCGTTACATGCTCGAAGAATCCGACAAGAAACTCGTTCCGCTCGATCACGAAATCGAATACATCACCAACTATATCGACCTGCAGAAACTGCGCTTCGGGAACTCCGTAAAAACCGAACTCTCTGTTTCCGGCAGCATGCAGGGTTTCCTGATCGCCCCGCTGATGCTCATTCCGTTCGTTGAAAACGCATTCAAGCACGGTATCAATGCGGAAGAAAATTCGGAGATAAAAATCGGCGTCTCCATCGGGAAAAATATGCTGCACCTTTCGGTCTGGAACAGCAAAGTATTTATAAAGAAGAGTAACGACCGCCGCCAGGGACTCGGCATCAAAAACACGCGCAACCGGCTGAATATGGTTTATCCCGGCAGGCACGAACTGCTGGTGGACGACAACGCAACGTATTATTCCGTTAAACTCAGCATCAGCTTAGTATGATCAGGGCCATTGCTATCGACGATGAATTACCTGCGCTGAAGATCATAGAGAACTTTTGTGCGAAAACCGATTTCATTACGCTCGATAAAACATTCAACAAGCCGAGTGAAGCGTTGAAGCATATCCGGAAATTCCCGGTCGACCTGCTTTTTCTCGACATCAATATGCCCTCGATGTCGGGCATCGATCTTTACAAAAGCATCGGGCAGAATGCCATGGTTATTTTCACCACGGCATACAGTGAATATGCCGCCGAAGGTTTCGAGCTCGATGCCGTGGATTATATCGTGAAGCCGTTTACATATGAACGTTTCCTGAAAGCCGCCGCCAAAGCCCAGGAATATTATAAATTCAAGCATAAAATCCCCGATGAAAAAGAACGCGTGCTTTTTATCCGCGCGGACTACAGCCTGATCAAAATCAATATCGACGACATTCTTTATATCGAAGGGCTCGACGATTATGTACGGATATTCCTTCAAAACCAGCGGCCGGTAGTTGCGCGAATGACGCTGAAAGCGTTGCAGATCAAACTGCCTTCCGGTGATTTTATCCGTGTTCACCGGTCATTCATCATTCCTTTTGCGCGCATCGAATCCGTTCGGAATAAAATAATCAGCTGCGCCGGCCAGGAAATCCCGGTCGGGAATAGTTATGAAGCGTCGTTTTTTGCGGAGTATAAAAACAAGTACGGGAATTCGATTTGACTTTTCAATACTCCACTTCCTCCAGATCACTCCATTCCGTCTCCGCCCCGCTCGTCAATATCGCTTTGATGCGGTAAACGTAATGATTCCCGATATACAGTTCCGTGTCTTTTACTGAAACCTCTCCCGGCTTCAGCGTACGGAAAATACGCAGCGGTTCGCCTTTCTTCGCTTTGTAAATCACGAACCTGTACACATCGGGATGCTCTGCTTTCCAGCGAAGCAGGATATAATGACCGGCCCGGTCCGCTTCGGCTTCCAGGCTGTTCATTTTTTTTCGTGACCCGGTTTCGTAAAATATGTACGGCTGGTTGGAATTGGAGGCATTATCGCTTTTATCCAGCGCCATCAAGCGATAACGATAACCGTGACCTGCATGCACGAGCGTATCCGATAATATGCGCAGCGTATCAGGTGCCGGCCAGCGGCGCAGTAAAGTATCCGTTTTTTCATCCGTCTTCCGGTAGAGCAGGTATTGCACAACATCTTCGCTCGTACTCGGGATAAAACGCATGGATATACCGGTTGGCTGAACGCAGAGAGTTTTAATTACCGGCGCAACCGGCGCGATCGTATCCGGGCGAAGTACTTTGACCGGCTCGCCGGGTTTTGAATTGTTGAAGGTATGATCAACAGCCTGCAGCCGGTAATATACTTCTGCCGTAAGCGAATGCAGCGTGATGGTATCGGTAAATTCGTTTTTCAAAATAATCTTCCGGCTCACTTCCACGAATTCTTCCCGCAGACTGTTGCTTTTAAAAACGCGGTATCCCCGGAGATCGTTTTCCGTATTCGCTTTCCAGGTTAGTTTTACCAAACCTTTATCATTAACCGTCGCGCGGAGCTCCTGCGGGATGGCGGGCGGCGTTTCATCATACGTCAACCCCATCGCCGAAAAAGAAAAAACAGTATCTCCTCCGAAACTGAGCGCGGCTACTTTGTAAAAATTCGAACGCAGCGGTTGTTCATCTGTAAATCCAGATGAACTATTCGGTAACGCTTTACTGATCTGAACATACTTCCCGTTTTCTTTTTCGGCACGGAGCAGGTAAAATTCCCTTACGCGCTGCTGGTCCGCCGGATCATGCAGATGCCAGCGGATGCGGATACGTACGTTTTGTTCCGTACTCACGGAATCAATTACCGGGAAAGCGTGCAAAGCTGCATAGCCCGTTCCGGAAATAACATTGGATGAATTGCAGATTTCGCCGAACAGGTTGATGCCGCGCACGCGATACCAGTAGCGCCTGCCGTTTTCCGGGAAAGTATCGTTGAACGTCAGCGTACTTTTATTTTTTTCAAACTGCGACCAGGCGTGAATCACCGGCGTTTTGTTCACCCGCTCAAAGTGAATACTGTCGGATGAACGTTCGATACTGTACCCGCTGTAAAACGAAGCCAGTTTATTCACCGGCCAGTTTAGTTTCACGGTCCTGTCACGAAATTTTCCATTCACCCCGGTTATTTCCGGGTAAATACTTTCTGCCAAAGCATCGATTACAATTACAGCAGGAACTATTCCCGCAATATTTTTCGCCGGCCGCACACGATAGGCACAAACCGGTTTCATATCTACCAGTGAATCCGTAAACAGCAGGCCAAGCGCATCCGCCAGCCCCGCATCGAGATCGGCAGCGAGCAAGGTTAAACCGAAAAGCAATTCCGTTTTCTGCTGTTTCACTTTGGCCGTTTCCTGTTTCGTGGATTTGTTTTCATACAGGAACTGGTACGCCAGCACCGCATCCGGATTTTCTTTAACCAGCTTTTTCCAGGCGGCTGAATCGGAAACCGGCAGCGGCTTCAACGGGACAGTGGTAACAATCTGTGCATCCTGGAAAGCGGCTGCCGGCGGAATACCGGTATTAGCCGGAAGAGTAATCCGTTCCATGATCAATCCTTCTGTGCGGACTTGTTTCCAAACCGCTTCACTTACCGGCGCGATGCGGATACGGATACTTTTTTTCTTTACGCTGCTTTTTAGCGCAAAAGAATTTTGCTGTGCCGGGGCAGCGAGACTCATTATAAATGAAAAGGAAAAAAGCAGTTTCTTCATATCAGTTCACTACGGAACAATCCTGCCCGAATACATAATCAAAATTGAAACTGCCGTTCACCAGTCCGCCGAGGATATTGTACTGGCAGCCGATCGCGCCGTAGAGGTACGTGGGACGCGGCGCTTTCCCGCCCACAATCGCGGCAATATTGGCTTGCATGATCTGGATATTAAAATCATCCCCGGCAAAACGTCCATACACACCCACGCTTCCCTGCAGGTAAATGTAAAGTTGTCCCTGTGCCTGCCAGCCGTTGAATCCGGCACGTTCGCCCGTCGTGCAATGTGCATTTGGCCCGTAATTCACCAGCATCATATCGAAACCGGTTCCGAAATTGAATCCGCCGTAAACGGAGAAAAAATCCCAGCCGAATTCTTTATAAAATCCCGAATTGATCCGCACGCCCGCGCAAAAACCAGAACCGGAACTGAGCTGCGTTTGATTGCGCTGGTTGTTCAACCCGTTCTGACTTACCAGCCAGGCCACTTCAGCAGGCGGTGCAGCCATCGGTTCGAGCTGGCTTCCGATCATCACATACGATTGCGCCGAAGCGAGGTTCGCGATACTGATCGTTGCAGGCGCGGTCGGTCGTCCCACGCAGGCAAACCAGTACTGCGGTGAAATATAAACGTGTGCGTTCGCATTACCGGTTACAGTATTCTGCACGTTGACCAGCACGGAAAGGTTCGCATCGAAAATGTGATTATCCGCATCATACAATATATACGTACTGCCGCGGACAGGAATTACGGCATTCGGCTGCAGGCGGTTCGTGCGGTCGGTGAGCATATATACGTTTCCGTCGAGCCGGATGAAACTCAATCCGCCGTTTGAATTAAATGCGACTTCGAGCAGCACATCGCCGTTGAACGCTTTTTCGCTCGGCGTATAACGGAATGCTGTACCCGCTTTAAAACCGATGCCCGTATTTTCGTCCGGAACGTAAACCTGCGAAGGCTGGTTGAGCGGCGGCACGGCGGAAGCATTGACCGCGCTGATCGCCGCAGCAGGCGAATTGCGCGCGGGCGACATGTGGTAATACATTCCACCCATGATGCGCGTGAGCGTAACCGGTGCGGTTCCAAGTTGGATATTCGTGGGAACATAAGCATCCACGTACCAGTAACGGAATGCCGTTCTGCCGAAACAGGCCGTGAGCTGCGCGGTATCATTCATCGCTTTGGGAATTATAAAGCGGATGTTTCCGAAAAAACCGTCGCCGTAAACGGGATCATTTTCACGAAACATCACGGTACCTCGCATCACGAAAGGCTGCGTTTGCACACTGAGGTAAATCGCATTGATCCGCAGCCGGTCGTATTTCCATTTTGTTTTGGTAACGGTTTGCGGAACGTCGCCGGTGATGCTCACGGTTTGTTCTTCCAGTTTGCCGATCACTTCCACGCGCGTTACGGCAGTGAAACCGGTATTGTCATCCGTAAACTTCAGCATCACATCGGCCGCTATGCGTGGATGACCCTGCGGATCGAGCGCAAGCTGGATGCTGTTGAACGTGAGCGGAAAATTAGCGGCTTTGGTCGTGTCGTTCGACGCATTATTCGTGAAACTGAAAACACCGTCGATAATATACGGACGCGCAGTAATAAGTGTAACGCGCTGAAAACCGAGTTTCGCGGTTTTGAATTTACCGGCATCCACGGTGATCATGCCGTTGAATACGGCTTTCGGTTTGAACACACCGTTCTGTTTCAGCACGGTGACCTGCGTGGTCGGGTAGATATCTACGTTTGCGGCGAAAACATCAAGGTGAACATTTTGCTGCGCAGCAACGATAATAGAATAATCCGCTTCGTGGTTTTGCGGATTGTAAAACAGGTCGGCATCGTAAATTAAATTCTGCGCGCTGTCCATCACCGGCACATGAATCTTTCCGCCGAGATGGCCGCCGTTCAGCGCATTGCACTGCAGGCTCACGCCGATCTCGTCCAGCGAAAAATCCCAGCCGCTCATGCTTCCCTCGCCCAGCGAAAAAACATTCGTCGCCTGGAAAAGTCCGCTCACACCCATATTGTCGATCAGCAGGTGCGAAGCCTGGATACTGCTCCGCTGCCCATTCCGCGCCAGTTCCGGCGGAAGTTTTACGGTCAGATCGCGCAGGTAAAATCCCGTCCACACCGGTAAACTGTTCGGGTAGCCCACAGGAAAAAACATGCCGGGCGCGTTCGCCAGTTCGCTCATATCTACCGTAGCATTTGTAACGCGGAACGACCAGTCGCGCAATCCCGTGATGCAAAACGGCGTGATATTCACCTGCGTGATGAAATCGTGGATATCGTTCGTGTACAATTGAAACGAAGCGGTAACTGCCCGGTCGGTCGTTTGCGTGGAATCCGGCAGCAGTTTGCCTTTACTGAATTCAAAATAGCCTTTGATGCTTGCGCCCTGGAAACCGCTGCAATCCCAGTCGATGAAATTCTGGCCGTCGGGTTTCAATTTCAGTTTTACATGCGGCCCGATGTCCAAACTATGTTCGCTCACCAGCATCAGCCGCGCGAGGTTTCCGCCGGTTACGCCTCTCGGGTTGAAGCGTACATGCTTCGCAGCGAATGCGATTTTTTTGTCCGAATTCGGAAACTGCAGAGCCATATACGCATTGAAGAACGCGCCTGCCGGCGTAAAAAAAGCACTGTCGATAGCAATGATGTAACGCGTTCCGCCGATCTCTTTTGCAATGCCTACCGGCAGCGAAGAAATACTGTCGGGACTGAAAAAATCCGTAAAACGCTGCTCACGTTCCACCTGCTCACTCAGCGAGATCACGTAATTGATAAGCGGATCGGAAGTGGAATCGGGAACGGTTTGCGCGCGGACGGAAACAGATACAAGGGCAAGAAGAACAAATAACCTGCTCGGCATAATGCTGCCGGTTATTTATTTTTTCCGGCTTAATTCGGGCAAAGATAATATCCTGAATGATTGATACAAATTTTTTGTTGATATTTTATCACATAAATAAGGAATCAAAGAATCCGAAAAACAAAGGCATTCTGTTCAATAAAGATCAGGATGTTACTTTCGGCTTAAGGATTCTCTTCTCCAAAGCATCTGCATCTCCGTATTCAAAAGTTCACTCTTGATTAGCATTGACCATGCTACAAATTTCATGCTTTGGTTGTTAAAATAGTTCTTTTCATCGTTACCGATCGGGTTTGGGTACGGGCTGGGAACAGAATGCACAACCATCGGCTGAAACAAGTAGTTGTTCAGTTTCCTGGAATACAATACAGAATCTGCCCGGTATAGAATTGATGTACGGTTATTTTCAAAGTGAGCCAGGTAGATATTGTCCGTTGAAAAATCTCCTGCGTAACGATATGGTTTTCCTGTAACAGAATCTATCCGGTTTTCATAAAACAGTTTTTCTGAATTTAGTACGGTTCGCTCCCTCTTGTAAAAGTCAAACAACGGGAATACGGTATGCCGTTCACGTTCAATCGTTGTATATTGAAAAAACTGGTCGATTTTTTTTACATAATAATGTCCGTTTTTTTTCCAGAAAATATAGGCCGGTTGGGCATGGGACAGCGGCAATATGACTGCATTCTTGGAAAACTTTGCCCGGTATTCATCCAAATAAGGAAGCGGGTAATTGGCTTCCCCTTCAAATGACATTTGATACACGAGCAGGGTATCTACTTTATTTGTCTTCAGGCTATCCAGTATTTTATTAACGGCATCCGACACTTTAATTCGCACTTCCGCTATCTCGCCCAATTGCGGATCCGAGATCGTTCGATTGCCGGACACCTGGCCTAAACACGAGACAAAGACAAATTGGAATATTGCTAAAACGAAAGACAGCAATAAAACTCTTGCATGGTTTTTCATGTTCTGTTATTTATTTTCAATCTCTGCCACGTCAACTAATTTAATTGGAGCAAAATACCAAACTCTTCATTGGAATAATCCATAATCATATTTGAGCGGATCATTTGTACATATTAAAACCAGTTCAACGAATGATCTTACCGCTCAGGCAGTCTGGTATCTTATGAATGCGGTTTTGCCTGCAAACAATTTCGGAAAGCGAAGTTCCTTTACAAAGTGATTCAGGGAGTCGTCGCAGCTTGTTTTTTGAAACATCCAGTTTCCGAAGTGAAGCGATCATACCAATATTATCGGGAAGTTTTCTGAGCTTGTTACCACTTAACGATAAATATTCCAAAGGAGCATTGATATGCATACTCGGAAGCTTACGAATACCGCAATCTGCAAGAGATAATTCCTGCAGCGAAGGTATTGCCAGGATAAGCGGCCAAGCCTGCAACCAGTCTAACAGCGGCGCGGAGGTGATTTCAAGATGCTTTAAATCAGGAAAGAGCAATAAGTCGGAAGGCATTTTTTCTCCCTGGTATGACCGGATTATAATCGTTTCCAGGCATCGATACTTTACAAGACTGGCGATTGTCTTGCTGTCAGCGGAGTCCAGTTCTATGCGATTGCCGGTAATTTTACCCCGGACATTTGCAGGAAGAATGCAATAATTATTATTCCTGCACTCCCAGCCAGAAAGTATTTTAATCGTAAATGGCCACGGTTCCCCGATCATAGTACGCACCGGCAGAAGAGAACCATTTTTATTATGTATTTTTTTCAGACTATCCATTTGTTTTTGCCAGCGCAGGCTATCCAGTCGAACCATTTCCCGGTATTCAGCCATTGCTTTTTCATACTGCTGCTCATGATATTTCAAAAGGTCGGTGATCGCAGGAGGTTGTTCTGCAAAAAGATTGCCGCGAAAATCTATCTTCCGTAAACGATGGAGTTGGGAAAAACTTTCCGGCAGGTTCTCCAGAAGATTGCATGACAAATTCAATTCTTCCAGTTCCGAAAGCAGCCCGATCGTTACCGGGAGTCCGGTCAGCCGGTTATGAGACAAGGTCAGTTCTTTCACTTTCGAAGTTCGGGTAAACGCCTCGGGCAGTTCCCGCAGATCCGTATGATCAATGCTCAATGTTGTCAATTCCGGAAGCAGGAAAAGCTGGGATGGGAAAGTGTTAACATTGCTTTCCGTTATGTTAATTTCTTTGACTTTCAGCAGCAGTTCCAGTCCATCCAGTTTTTCCGCACCGGAAATTGAAACGTTTCTTAATTCGGGAAATCGCGCCAGTTCAGCCATAATAATACGGGCCGGAGCATGGGCAAAATTCAGCAGAACAATTGTTTCCGCTTTTTGATGACTACGCAGGGAATCAAGGATCGCCGGATGGTTTTTACAATCAATAACAATGACATGGCCGGGAGAAGCGGACACCGGCATGAAGAAAAAAAATGCCAGGGAAGACAATAAAAAACGCAGTATCCTGCTGCGCCCGACCGGTTTATTTAAGCCTGTCGTGCAATTGCACAATGCCGACATAATCAACAGCCTTCTTAAAAGCATCATATTGGGTATTGATCTTATCTATTTGATCCTGCAGCGCTTTTATACTGTCTTTTTTAGCTGTGATCAGCACATCAATATCAGCAATTTTCTTTGCATTTGTAACCGGATCCACTTCCAGTTTGCGGCGATCGGTTTCGAGGGTTGTTAATTCTCCTTCCATCTTGGTCTTTTGAGCGGCGATATTGGTCTTTTCCATGCTGACTTTGGCATCAGTCCATTGCAGCGGGAAGAACAATTGCGCGCGGATCATATCATAATCCTTGTTGACTGTTCCCTTTACTTCGGGAAGCTTGGTGTCGGGATAATCTCCATAATTTGCCCATTCTGCTGCCGAAAAAGGAACGAATTTGGCCTGCAAAGTATTCAATCGCACAATATCATAGGGTTGATCGACGAAATCATATGCAGCGTCGAGTAAGGGTAGCGTTGTTTCTGCCATATTATGCCTTTGTATGACGGCCATGGCATTTCCGTAATTGGTAAGAGATACCGGCGACTCTGTTGAATAAACACTTTTGGAGATATTAGCCTGAGCATCCGCTTTTTCCTTTTTGTATTTGTCGATCGTATTCTGAGCTTCGGTTAACCCGGTAGCGTACTGCTTTTTGTACAGCGTGTACAGTTCGTTCCTGTCTTTCCTGTACTTCTTGGAGTCGCTCATTTCTTTGAGCTTCAGATATTCGTAGGAACCCCTGTAATAATCCTGGCTGACGACGCCTACAGTCCTGCCCGGAAGAGTAATGTTGCCAAATGTACCCCGGATCTCCATCATTTCCGGGAAGAGTTCCGTTGCCCCGCCGGGAACGGTTGCCCCTTTGGTATGCTGCTTGACGTGGACCAGTTCATGTGCAATGGTGGTAACCAGCATGGTGAAAGAAGTAATATTTTCTTTTCCGATCATGACCAAACTCGGCGAAAATTTACTCGGGTATGTTGCTGCTGCTTCCCGACCGCTTCCGGCATCAGAATCTTTCCGATAATACATGGATAAAACTTCATCCGACGTTTGGTTCGTTCTTGGTGCCGACGGTACCACAGACTGGTCTATTTTTCCTTCCTCGTTAATTTTTTCCAGCTCGTCGTAAAAATTATAATAATCCAGGATCAACTGGATAGCGCTATTGTAAGAAGCTCCTTTTGCAGGCTTTTTCTCGAGCTTCCCT
>VBWE01000023.1:3476-70298 GCA_006218065.1 Bacteroidota bacterium | reverse complement strand
CCTGATTTGGAAACATGTTTTACTGTTCCGGTCAGTTCGCTGAACATGGTTTGCAACTCCTCCAGCCCGGCAACACCCGGTGTATTTTTTATTCCATGCAGGCCTTGCCAATGTGCTATATGATCAACCGTATCTTCATCAAATATTCCTGTAATCGGGGCCCCTGTAATGTCCTGGATAATGCGCACGGATCGCGGATCGGTCCAAATCGTATTGTTTTCAGTGATTGCCTGGGCTATCCTCGGATCATTCGGTGCAAATTCCTTCTTTTTATAAGTAGTTGTGCGTACCTCATTTCCCTTCGCATTGGCCACATCCTGTATAACTTCTTCCAGCCGCTTGCGGTTGTCAAAAGCTTCGAGACTGAGCAAAGCGGTTTTCTGGTTACCACGTTCAAAAAGAATGATTCCGCAAAAAGCGTCGCCTTTGTTCATTTTTTCGAACGAGTTGACGAACGGAGATTCCTCTATATAATCCGTAACAACGGCCTCTTTCTTCGATGGAAGAATACGTTCATCAAAATGAATAGATAGTATTCCTGCTGAAGCCGGACTGATATCGAGATTGTCCATTACCAGTGCGATCAGTTTCTGAAACTCCTGGGGATCGGCAAGCCCTGCGGCTCGTTTCTCTTCCAGTTCTTTATCCAGTCCTTTCACGTTCTGGGTATTATTATAATCTTCAATCGCTTTGGTGGCATTAGAACGTATCGAAGTGAAAATTATAATATTGAAAATATTATTGATCTCCGTCAAAGAAGTATTAATTGCATGAACGACATTCTTGATATAGAGCTCTTTATTCTTCTTAACCGTCTCTACATTTTTTGTGTTCTGTGCAATGCTCTCATCAAACTCTTTTATCTTGGCTATATAGTTTTTGTCGTTTTCGTATCCCTTGTACTTCTCCTTATATTTCGTTTTTTCTTCGTTTTTTTTATCCACAAACCCCTGGTACTTGATCACATCGCGGTCATACGAATCGGGATCGTATGCAGACAATGATGCGATGACTTCTTCTTTACGTTTCAGAATATCTGCAGACAAAGTCGTAATAGTGATCTTATCCGGATTGGTATAGGGTGGCTTACGCTCACTCAATTCCATGGATAAGGATTTTGTTTTTTCTCCTCCGAAAAGAAATGAATCTGCGGCATAAAATTCACTGAACGTTTCTGCTGCTATTTCTTCGCTGTTCCGTTTAACTGTTCCGGCCAATGGCGGAACTATCAGCGTTTCGTGCTTGGTTTCATAATCAATTTCTTTCTGAGTGAGCGGAGCCGGAACATATTCTTCTTCTTTTTTTGTTCCCTTCAGCCTGGGCCAGAGTTCCGCAATCCGGCTATTTGCTTCGACATTTTTTTTGAAATCTGAAAACCTGGCATTAAAAAAATCGGGGACAGGCGTATCATCCTGGGGCATATTGAGCGGCAATACAAGCTTCATGTTTAGCACCAGCTTCATGCCTTCTTTCAACTGGTCAATAGTAGTACTGTAAAATTGATCACGAAAACCACCAAGTGTTCTTTCCGCTATGTTACTGATAATAATTCCTTCTTCTGCTTTCTTTTGCGCAGCTTCCAGGTGCGGAAGAACCTGGGCTGCTTTTGTCGCATAATCCTTCATCGCAACCCTGCTCGCTCCTACAATACCCGTAATCATTTTGTCTATGATGGCCGGATGATCAGTGGCTTTTATACCAAACCCTTCAATTGCTGTGGTTGTTTGATTGTCCCATATTCCTGTAACCGGTGCATTAAAATAATTCTGTATTACTTTAATCGATCCGGGCTGATCTATTGTCCGGTAAATTTTCCTTGAAACCTGTCCTTTATTCTGCTGCCCCGCATGCACCAGTTCATGCGCTAAAAGTTCTTTGTTGGCAGGAGATTCTTTTCCGCCGAAATAAATATCCTGTCCGTGCGTAAACGCTTTTGCGTTCACTTCCTGCGAAAGTTCCGCAGCCGCATTCCCGGTATGAATTTTCGTCTGCGAAAAATCCGCACCCATCTTCCCTTCCATCTCTGTACGGGTATTTTCATCCAGCGATGATCCGCCGCCTTTGGTGGAATTCAGCTTACTTTCAAATGAAGGCGTAATGGGAGGAACTTCACCAGCTTGCTTGGTATTTACTTCGCTCGTGCTGGTTTCCGAAATCGGTGAAACCTCTTCATTATTTACCACCTGCCTGGCAATCGTATCGGCCTGTTGTTCGGCGGCATCACTCGGATCGCTCACCGATAAGCCGGATTTCGCAGCAGTAGCTGCCGCTTCTTCTTCCGCTTTACGCTGATAGAACAATGCAGCATCTTTATTATACTGGTCGAGCTTTTTCTTTCGTCGGATTTTTGCCTGGCGCTGGTAATTCGGATCTTCATCGCGGTACATAAATTCGAACTTCGGGCGTTTATCGTTTTCCATAATAATACATTTTCAAGCGATCACAGGATCGCCAGCATAACTATTTACATCACCGTTAAAGTTCCGAAACAATAGTCTATGCTGTCAATACCCTTTTTTTGAAATTTACTACAGGGCATAAATTGTTAAAATATTTTTAATGTGCTGATTTTTAAATGATTAACTATGTAGTTTTTAAAAAAATCACCCAAAAACAGGTGGTTAATTCGACGAATAAAAAGTTATCAACCGATCCTGGCGATCAAAAACCTTTGCTGTGACTGGGTTCTTCAAAAATGATTTTGCCCGGAAAACGATTTTCTTGCTGCAAAATGTGCGATTTTTCACTTCCCTTCGGCTGAAAAATCAGCGCAAAATCTTCCTTAATTTCACCTTCTCAAAATCATCGCCATGAACATCACCCACACCGTTACCGAACGTTTCCTGCGTTACGTAAAAATCGATACGCAATCCGATCCCGCTTCTCCCACCTGCCCCTCAACTGAAAAACAAAAAGACCTTGGGCGCGTGCTCGTGGAAGAATTGCTGGCCATGGGAATCGCCGATGCGCACCTGGATGAACACGGTTACGTTTACGCTACTATTCCGTCGAACACGGACAAAAAAGTACCGGTGATCTGTTTCTGTTCGCACATGGATACTTCGCCCGATTGCAGCGGGAAAAATGTAAAACCGCAGCTGCATAAAAAATATGACGGGAAAGATATCATCCTGCCCGGCGATCCTGCGCAGATCATCCGCACCGCGGAGCACCCGGAACTGCTGAAGCAGACGGGCAATGATATTATCACCACCGACGGGACTACGCTGCTCGGCGCTGACAATAAAGCCGGTCTTGCGGAAATTATGGATGCAGCGCATTTTTTGATTACACATCCCGAAGTGAAACACGGCACGATCCGGATTCTTTTTACGCCTGACGAAGAAATCGGGCGCGGTGTGGACAAAGCGGATATGAAAAAACTCGGTGCGGATTTCGGGTATACCATGGACGGCGAATCGGCCGGGCATCTTGAAGATGAAACATTCTCGGCCGACGGAGCGACGATCGAAATCACCGGCGTGAGCACCCACCCGGGCTTCGCGAAAGGCAAAATGGAAAACGCATTGAAGATCGGCGCGCGGATTCTCGAAAAACTTCCGCAGGATACCTGCTCGCCCGAAACGACGGAGAAAAAGGAAGGATTCCTCCATCCTACCGGCTTCAGCGGCACGCTGGAAAAAGCGACGTTGAGTTTCATCGTCCGTGATTTCGACGACGCAGGATTGAAATCGAAAGAAGAACTGCTCGAAAAAACGGTGAAAGAAGTAATGAAAAATTTCCCGCGGTCTTCTTATAAACTGGAAATAAAGGAACAATACCGCAACATGAAAGTGGTGCTCGACAAATACCCGCAGGTGGTGGATTACGCGCTGGACGCCATACGCGCCGCGGGACTCGAGCCGGTTCGTTCCAGCATACGCGGCGGAACCGACGGGTCGCGGCTTTCGTTTATGGGACTTCCCTGTCCGAATATTTTTGCCGGCGAGCATGCGTTTCATTCCCGCCACGAATGGGTTTCCGTCCAGGACATGGAGAAAGCCGTACTCACCATCATCCACCTCTGCCGCATCTGGGAAGAGAGAAGCTAATCACTTGTTGTCCGAAGCTGTAAGTTTCGGATAGCAAGTATGCCACAGCTTCGGAAAACAAGTACAAATTCCGGGAGTTTATCTGAATTGTAACTTTTGACTATATTTCGGTAGTTCCGGAACGGGAGCAGTTGCACATTTGGTCTGTAACCAAACTCGTATCGCGATGGAAACCTTTTTGATCGTTGAATGGTAGCACGCTTACCGTTTCATGTTTTATGTTCCATGTTTAAAGTTTCATGTTCAATGTTTGAGCGATCTGAACATGAAACTTTAAACATGGAACTTTGAACAGTAATGAAAACACCTTCCGAAAATTTATTCCGGCTCGTCAAATCGTTCGACATGAACGAGAAACGCTACCTCACCTTGTTTGCGGATCAGTCGGGAGCGAACAAACATTACCACGAGCTGATCCGCCAGCTCGACCGCCAGGATGTTTTTGACGAACGGCAGTTGCAGGAAAAACTCGGCATCAGCGACAGCAATTATTATAAACGCCTGAAACATTACGCGTATGAAACGGCCCTGCGCAGCCTGGAAAATTATCATGCGAACGGTTCGCCGGAAACGCTGATCCTGCGCAAATTCATGCAGGCGGAAATCCTGTTGAAGAAAAAGCAATACGCCAGCCTGCGCCGCTGTATCGACCAGGCCTACCGGCTTTGCCTGGAACATGACAAGCTCGTTTTCCTCCCGGTTTGTCTCGACTGGAAGTTACGCACCGGCCTCGCGGAACCGCGTTTAAAACAAACCGGGAACGTGAGCGCAGGCGAACTCGACGAACGCCTGGACCACCTGAACATCTGGCTGCAGCTTCGCCGGATCAATGTGCTTTCCTGGAAACTGATCACGCGCGAAACGCCTCCTTCAAAGACGGAGGAAACGGAAGTGAAAAAATGGATCCGCGAAGCGCACCGCCTGGTTCCCGAAGGCCGGCTCGACTTCACCCTGATGCGCGAATATGCGCAAACCATGAGCACCTGCTACCGTTTGCTGAACGACTGGAAAAGCAGCCTCGAATACCGCGTGATGCTGGCGGAGAAAATAGAAAGCGAGCCGAAGAAAATTTTTCTGCGCAGTTTCGAATACCTCTCCACACTGAACAACGTGTTTATCGCGTATAAAAATCTCGGGAAGAAAGGCCTTGACAAGTACGTGGATAAAGCCAACCGTTTTTACCAGCGCATTCCGCCGAGATTGCTTACCGCGCGGGTCAGCGATGCGTACATCAACCTGGTGAACAATCATATCGCTTTGCTGCTCGGGGAAAAACAAATCGATTCCGCCTACGAAAAAAGCAGGAACCTGCTGCAGGTTGCCGAAAAAAACGCGTACCGTTTCAGCAACAGCCTGGTGAATATTCTCTTCACCAACATGACGCAGGCCGCACTTTACAAGGGAGAAATCCGCGAAGCGCTGCGGAATCATGGCAAACTGGAAAGTTTATATGAACATGTGCACCCGGAAGTCATGCTGCTCGGGCTGGTCATCTATTATGAAACCGGCGATCTTGATTTGTTGCATTACCGTATCCGTTCGCTGCGCAATCACCTGAAAAAATTGCCCGACGAATTCGCGTTCATCGGCATTATGGCCACGGCTTTGTCCACGTACATCACGCAGGCTTCGACACGGGCGGAAAAGAAAGCGGCATTTTCGAAACTGCGCGAACAGATTGCAGCGGTTCCGGATCGCCTGAAGCACATCTCCAATTTCAACGGTTTCGATTACCTGCTCTGGATCGATGCGCATATCAGCCAGCGAAGCATGCGCGAAGAGTTAGAAGAAAACCGCGATCGGAAACGGAACTTTTGATTTGATTCGGGTGGCGCGGTGCACTTGTTTGGCCGAGGTTTGCGGTGTACTTAAAACAAGAACGTCATGAACATGAAAACAAAACTCATACTGATCTGCAGCCTGGCGCTGGCCGTGAACCTGTCTGCCCAGCCCGTTGTTAAACGGGTTTTGATGGAAGAGTTCACCACCACGCTTTGCGGCATGTGCCCTCCTCAAACGTGGAACGTTAACCAGTGGCACGACCAGCACACCGCGAATACCGTACTGCTGACGATACACGAAGGATTCGGCACCGATGCCATGAGCAATACGTTTACCGATGCCATCGAACAGGAATTCGCCAATCCTTCATTCGGTTTTGCACCGGCCATCATGATTGACCGCGTAACGTATCCCTGGCTGGCCAGCGAACCGTATATGCCTGTCGGCGGATTCGATTCCGTGGTTACACGACTCATCAATACCGAGTCGCCGCGCGTCGGGGTGAATATCCAGGGGACTTATAATCCTTCCACGCGGCAGATCAGCGCTACGGTAACGGCCAATTTTTTGCTGGCTGTTCCGAACGGCGATTACCGCATCAGCCTTTTCCTGGTGGAAGACAGCGTGATCGGCAGCGGCACGGGCTATGACCAGAAATGCTACGATGCCACTTTCGCGAATACGCATTACCCGGGCCAGTACAACAGTTCGACTTCCTATATAAGCGGGTACCCGCACCGGCATGTATTGCGTGCTGCGCTTACGCCGACCTGGGGAGCAAGCAGCGTGATTCCGAATTCGCCGGCGCTTTCCACGAATTATTCCACGACGGTGAGCTACACCGTACCGGCGAATTATGATGATTCGAAAATCAGTCTCGTCGCTTTCGTCGCGCATTACGCCGCCAACAGCACACCGTCGACCACCGGCAACGGGAACCGCTGGGTGCTGAATGCAAATGAAACTGCACTGACCACCAATTTCACCACGGCGGTAAACGATATCCCGGCAGAACAGTTTGTCACGATGCAGGTGTATCCCAACCCGTCGGCAGGTTTTTCAAACGTACATTATTCCATAAAAAATGCCGGCGACGCTTCGCTTTATATCAGCGACCTGGGCGGAAAACGCGTGATGACGGTTTTTGAAGACCGGGCGCATGCCGCAGGATCATTCAGCGCAAACCTGGACATGAACGAAATCGCTGCGGGAATTTATTTTGTAACGCTGGTTACCGGCGAAGGAATTATCACAAGTAAAATGATCAGGCAATAACCAGTTGACGGGTTGTTAACTGTTTGGTAAACCGGGGTTCCTCCTGATGGGTGTTGAGGGATCCCGGTTTTGTATTCCGTATGGATATTCATCCCTTCGGGAAAGTTCCTGGAATTAAATGTCGAATTTCGAACATCGAATAATGAATGGCGAAGTAAAATGATACACTTCGTCATTCGAAATTCGGCATTGTTTTTATTCCCCGCGGAAGCGAAGTGTAAAATGCGCACCGTTTTCGTTGTTGACCGAAAGTTTGGCCTGGAGCTGTTCCGAGAGAATGTGCACGAGCTGCAAACCTAAAGTTTCCGACAGTTCCGGGTCGAGTCCTTCGGGAATTCCGATTCCGTCGTCGCTTACCTGGAGCAGGAAATACTCCGCATTCTCGGGATCGGAACCGAAAAAAACATCGATCCGTCCTTTTTTATTTTCCGGGAATGCGTGCTTGAATGCGTTGAGCAGGAGTTCGTTCAGTACAAGCGCACATGGAATAGCGGTATCGATGCGGAAACCGGGGCTGCTGTCGCTGGCGTCGACTTCCAGCCTGATGCGGTCCGGGTCGGGGTTGCAGCTTACGTTGAGCGAATGGGCCAGGGAGCGGACGTAATCGCTGAAGTTGATTCCCGACAGGTTTTTCGATTCGTACAGTTTTTCGTGTACAAGCGCCATCGCACGGATCCGTTCGCGGCTCACGGCATATTTTTCGCGGGCGGTTTCATCGGTGATCTGTCCCGCCTGCAGGTTGAGCAGGCTCGAGATCACCTGGAGATTATTTTTCACACGGTGATGGATCTCGCGGAGCAGCACTTCTTTTTCCTTGAGCGAAATGGTGGATGCTTTCAGTTCTTCGCCGAGCATGTTGATGCCCGCAGCAATCGCATCCACATGATCGTGCTCATCCGACACGATCGCTTTTTTGGAATAGTCGAGCGCGGCAAGCGCCATCACCACATCGAGCAGCTCACTGATCCGGCGCGTATTTTCGATCCGTTCTTTTTCTTTCTGCTGCAGTTGTTTCTCGATCATGTCCAGTCCGCGCAGGGTGGCGGACTCACCGGATTCGCCTGCTTCGGGCTGCACACCCGACAAAGCGGCGATTTTCAAAGCGATTTCTTCAAGCATGCCGCTCATCCGCCCCGACCTGTTTTTCCCTGATGCGTTTTTTTATCCAGTTCAGCGCGTCTTCGTTCGAGGAAAACATACGCGTGGGAACGGCAGGGCGGTTAAGTCCGAGGAAAAAATTCCCGATAATCCGGCTCACCGGTGAAGCGACGAGCATCGCGATTGCACTGACTCCCGGTTCCCGGTCGCGCATGGCGAAATGATCCCGCGCTTCTTTCGAAATGGATTTTATTGTACGGATATCGACCAGGATCGGGTAAATATCCCCGGCTGAAAGCCCCGAAACGATAGCGGAATTCTCTTTGGCTTCCGCCAGCCCGATCTCCGCCCCCGACCGTACTTTGGAAAGAAGATATCCCTCTTTCTCCAGTGTTGTAATAAAACAGCTAGTTGTGTTTTCCATTTCGCCCCTCCTTCACAGTGCCTCAAAATAAGCAAGAATTTTGAATCAGGAGTCCAAATCTTCGTCTCTTTTACAATGAATCAATTTCTCCATTTGAAAATTTGAAAATGCCCGGCGCGCCGGGCTGTGCGCATCTTCGAATCTTCTCCATTTTCAAATTGGTTCATCAACACACTGGCTTATTCCGCAGGAATTGTAAACGGACTTTAAATCCGGTTCACGTTCATCACGGTTGCTTCGCCGCTGATCGTTACGTCGTTACTGGCTTTTTCGGCGATCACAGTATCCACCACCATACGGTGTTTTTCGCGGTTGATCTCTTTCACCGTGATCCGGGCTTCGTACACGGTATCCACGAACATCGGGCGCATAAAGGCCATCGATTGTTTCAGATAAATGGTTCCTTCGCCCGGGAAAAGCGTTCCGAAAATTTTGGAAAAAACAGCTCCGCCTAAAAATCCGTGCATGATGGGACGTTTAAACATCGTTCCCGCGGCATAATCCGCGTCGAGATGAACCGGGTTATTATCGCCGGTAACGGCGGCAAACTGTTTCACGTCTTCCTGGCTGAATGAAAATTCGTGCGTGTAAACTTCTCCTTGTTCGATCATGATTCCTTGTTTATGGGTCAGCGAAAATAAACAAGTTCGGCCGCATCCTGTTCCGCTTAACCGCAATTTTATTTCCACGAAACATGGGTATTTGCCGATGAATTTATGATTTCATAACAGGTTCTGCTTGACTTTCGCCGGAAAAAGTCTACCTTTGCAGCCTGAAAGCGGCCTGCATTAGGCCAAATCACTAAAAGTCAACACTTTACACAAATGGACAACAAGAGCATTTTCGACGCGTGGGTGGAAACCAACAACAAGTTGATGAACAACTGGGCAACCAGCACGCAAAAACTCCAGGAAGCTGTGCAAAACGGCCAGGCCCTTGAAAAAGGCACGGATATTTACCAGGAGTGGCTCAACAATCAAACCGAGATTGCACGCGAAGCATCGGAAAAAAATACCGCTTCCGCCGGAACGCTGTTCAGCAATCCCTTCAACGGGAGCGGCAAGCCGGCCGACCTGTACAACCAATGGTTCGAGTCGCAGCAAAATTCGATGAAGACCTGGTTTGACAATTCCCAGAAATTCTTCGCTCCTTTTACGGCAGCCAACCCGAACGACGCCTTCGCCGCTTTCCGCAAATCGCAGGAACAGTGGATGGAAACCAATTCAGGCTGGATGAACCAGTGGATCGCTCCTTTCAAGGCGATGACGCCCAATATCGGCGACACCACGGCCCGCGAAGCATACGAGAACATGGTCAACATGTCGAATACCTACTTCAAACTTTACGAAGTATGGGCTCCTTTCTACAAGAGCATCAGCGAGAAGAATTTCACGCCCGAAACATTCCAGAAATATTTCGACGCAGGTAAATTCAAGGACCTGATGGATAAAAGTTTCGAAGCGATCTCTCCCGTGCAGTTGAAAGACCTTTATAACCAGTTCTCGGGCTGGTTCGAAGTGATCAACAACCACAACCGTCATCTTTTCCAGCAATATGCCGGCAACATGCCGCAGGCTGAACAACTGATGCCATTCCTGCTTTTCGGAAACGATCCGAAGAACGCGCAGAACAATATTTTCAGCGTGTACCAGCGCAGCATCAACCCGCTCATCCGCCTTTACGCTCCCGGCAAGGAAAGTGAACTGAATGAAATTTTCAGCAAGCAGCTCGACCGTTTTTCACAGTACGGGCAGAAGCTCAATGAACTTCAGCACCTGATGTATACCACCGGTTCGAAGAACTTCGAGAAATTCGTTTTCGACAGTTTCGAAGAATCGAAGAAAGGAACCGACATGAGTAATTTCCAGCAGGTGTTCCAGAACTGGGTGAACAAAAACGAATCGGCTTTTGTCGAACTGTTCCGCACCGAGGCGTATTCCAAACTCCAGGGCGAACTGCTCGACCTCGGCCTCGAAATCAAAAACGATTTCGAAAAAGTAGCCGAGATCTCGCTTCAGCCCCTGCCGGTTGTGCTCCGCACGGAAGCCGACGAACTTCACCAGACCATTTATGAACTGAAGAAGCGCGTCCGCCAGCTTGAAAAATTAGTCGGTGCCGGGGAAAACGAAGAAGAAAAGAAAGAAGCCAAATCTTCGAAGAAGAAAGCGGCTACTGCTTAATAAGAAAAATGGCTAACGAGAATCTCGTCAAGGAAATGGCGGAAAACGCCGCGAAGCTGGCCAACGGTTACAGCAACCTGGTACAGGTGGAAAACGTGGAAGTTGCCGCTACGCCGAAAGAACTGGTTTTCCGGCAGGAGAAAGTAAAACTCTACCGCTACACCCGCGAAACGAAAGCAACGGTTAAAACGCCGCTGCTCATTTCGTACGCGCTGGTGAACCGCCACGATATGCTCGACCTGCAGCCCGACCGGAGCCTGGTGCGAAACCTGCTCGGCCTGGGATTCGATATTTACATTATCGACTGGGGTTACCCGACACGTGCAGACAAGCATTTTTCGCTGGATGATTACGTGAACTGGTTTATCGACGAGATGGTTGATTTTATCCGCCGCAACAACAAGGTGGAAAAAGTAAACCTGATGGGCATCTGCCAGGGCGGTACGCTCAGCACGATTTACTCGGCCCTGCATCCGGAAAAAATCCGGAACCTCGTAACGCTCGTTACGCCGATTGATTTCTCTACCAACGACGGTTTGCTTTTCCGCTGGGCGAAAGACATGAACATTGATCGTCTCGTGGATACTTACGGTTCCGTACCCGGCGATTTCATGAACAACGGTTTCGCCCTGCTGAAGCCGATGATGAAAGTGAATAAATTCATGGGCGTTGTGGATACGCTGCAGGACAAAGAGAAGACCATGAATTTCCTGCGCATGGAAAAATGGATCAACGACAGCCCGAACCAGGCCGGCGAATGTTTCCGCCAGTTCCTGAAAGATCTTTACCAGGAAAACAAACTGGTGAAAGGTGAACTGGTTGTCGGCGGAAAAAAAGTGAACCTGGAAAATATCATGATGCCTTTGCTGAATATTTACGCAGCAGAAGACCATCTCGTTCCGCCCGCAGCCACGATCCCGCTTAACGATCACGTGGGCACGAAGGACAAAGAACTTTATAAATTCCCCGGCGGGCATATCGGCGTTTTCGTCGGGTCGCGCACGCAGAAGGAACTTGGACCGGCGATTCATAAGTTTCTCTCGAACCGGGACTGATTTACCATACTCTTTTTATCATAAAGGCGCGAAGGACTACCTTAGCGCCTTTATACTTTAGTGACGATTGATCTCCATGAACAGTTTCCTCGCTCTTCCAAAATCCAAACTGCGTATCGCATATCACGACTGCGGCAGCGGACCGGTTTTGTTTTTCGTGCACGGCGTTTCCGAAAGTGGTTTCATCTGGAAATATGCCGTGAACCTGCTCCGGGAAAAATTCCGCTGCATCACGATCGATCTTCCCGGGCACGGCGAATCGCACCGGCAGCGCGGATCGTTTTCCATGTCGTTTTATTCGGATATCGTGCTCGAATGCCTGGATGCGCTCGGGCTGCACGAAGTGATTTACTGCGGTCACTCGATGGGCGGACAGGTCGGTATCATCACGGCTTTGCGCGCCCCGGCCCGGATTTCGAAACTGGTTTTGATCAACAGCGCGGGCCTTGAAAAATTTACTGCGCCTGAAAAACAGATGCTGGCCGGATGGGCGGAAAAAACCTATTCTGATCCGGATTACGCTGCGCAACTTCGTCAAACATTACTCGCGCATTTCATCGGCAATCCCGCCCGCGGCGAAGAACTGCTGCATAAACATACCGTTCATGCCGATCCGAAGTATTTCCACGAACGCAGCGTCATGCTCATCGCATCCATAAAAGGCATGCTGGATGAACCGGTGTATGATTTTCTCCCGGCTTTGCGCATCCCGGTTTGCATATTATACGGCAACCCGGACCTGGTGATTCCCAACCGCTGGCTGCACCCGCAGCTGACTACGGATATCGTTTTCCAGGATGCAGCGAAGAACATACCGGGCGCCCGGATTGCCGCACTCCCGAACTGCGGGCATTACGCGCCGTTTGAAAACCCGGAACTTTTTGTTTCCGGACTCCGGCAGATGCTGCGCTGAACCGTGTCGAACAAAAGCAATACCTTTCTGTTTTACATACGGTGAAATACTGAACTGAAAACCACGTCATGAAAACGATCGTCATTCTCGGGGGAAACAGCGGCATGGGCAAAGCCACTGCGGCAGTGCTCGCCAAAAAAAAATACCGCATCATCATCCACGGTCGCGATGAAGCAAAAACAGCGGCAGCTTTACAGGAACTGAAATCGAAATCCGGTAACGAGAATATAGAAGCGGTAACCGGCGATCTCTCTTCCGTCGCGGGCATGAAAAAAGTGGCCGAACTCGTCCGGCAAAAAACCGACAGCATCGATACGCTCATCCTTTCCACGGGTGTGATTTATCCGAAACGCATAGAAACCGCCGACGGAATGGAAATGGCATTCGCCACGCAATACCTCTGCCGTTTTGCGATGACCCAGTTGCTGATGCCGTTGCTCGGGAAACCGGCTTCGGCGCGTATCGTGATGGTGGGCGCTCCCACGATGAAAAAAGCGCAGATTTATTTCGATGACCTTTCGCTCAAAAACAACCATTCCATGATGCGCAGCATGGGACAGTCGATGCTGAGCAATCACCTCTTTGTGCAGGAATTCGCCAAACGTCATCCCGGTAAAAAAATAGTCATCAACATCCTGCATGTGGGCATTGCCAGGACCGGTGTGAGCCGCGAGCTGAACGGTTTCATGCGGCTGATGGTCAACGTGCTCGGCAAATCGCCGGATGCACTGACGAACAATATCATTTACCTGGCCGAAGATGACGCCGCTACATTCAGCGGGTATTTCCTGAAAAAGCCCGGCAAACCCGAAGCGCGCGATCTTATACAATATGACGCCGCAGTTGCGGAAAAACTTTGGGAAACGAGCATGAAGCTGATCAGCTAAACGGCCCAGGGCAGGTTTTTGTATCTTTGCATTCCTTCAGCGGACGTGTTGTAACCTGCCTCCGAAGGAAAATACTTTTGTTCTTATAGCGGACGTGTTGTAATTGGTAGCCAAGCCAGACTTAGGATCTGGTGCCGCAAGGCGTGTGGGTTCGAGTCCCCCCGTCCGCACTAAAAAAATCCTGCTCTTCGGCAGGATTTTTTGTTTTCTCTTATCAATAACATCCCCAGGATGAAAGGAGGCAATTTTTTACAAGGGGGGCACAAAGTAATTTCCAGATCAATGCATCCGCATTCGGAATTTTCGAGGGCGCATGATTGGACATAATTACCCCGTACACGCGTTGAATTTTGTACTGCGTTACATACCCATCCACATGCTGCTCGGACATCAGGTTACCAAAACACATCGTATTTGCATAGAAAGGGGCCGCCTCGGCATCGGTTGGCGGAAGAATGGCACCGCCGGCACAGGAATAATGCCATAACTGCGCCTTGTAGGCATTGTATTTACTCTCGAGAGGAAAATCAGGAGCATTGTACATAGAATCATAATTAGCCTTATACATACTGTCAACCTTAAATGTGGTCGTTCCGGTAAATGTGGCTGCGGGTTGGTAGAGCGTTGTGTAATTAAAGCCGGAAATCTCTCCATCGATGCAGGCAAACAACTTTTGAAGAAAACAAGGTTTATCCAGTTTGTAATACAAGCTTTGATACAACGTGGGGATATCATCCATCATAGATGACTGGTAAGCATGCGGCACTACGTCCAGCGAGTTGTAAATGCCTTTAAACTTGTCCGTGTCGAACCGGGCAAGGAAATATTGAGCAAACTTCTGATTGCCGGGACTTGGTCCCGCAAAAGAGTAACACTTAACAGTCGTTTTCCTTCCCGGATCCCAGCACGATTGATTGTCTGAAAGGGATAAAGCAACGCAGGGAGACAATGCCCCGCCCAGGGAATGCCCGGTGACGTAGAAAGGAATTGTGCCGGTTTGATTTCCCAGGTAGATTTTCAGGAAATCTGTAATTGATCCTTTGCTGTCGTCCTTCATCTTATTAAAGAGAATATCGAGGCCATTAGCTGTTCCAAGAGAAATATATCTTCCCGTATCCGTTATCACAGGATTTGTCTGCAGTACCGGGTTGCTGAAATAAGACATATTACAGGGCGAACCCGAAGGGCGGGCAGCAGGCCACAATGCCATAGTATCAGCCGCAAAATCTTCGCTCACCCAGTCATACGCTGATATACCATTCGTCCCGGCAATGGCAAGCACAAGAATAGAATTCGCAGGATTAGCAGGATCCGGCCCTCTCAGCAGCAGCATCAGATTATCTGAAACGCAACTGTCTATCTGCGACGTATCCACAGTATAAGAAACAGGTCCCCACAATACCCGCCAGTCTCCGATCATTCCTCTCACATTGGGGTTCTGTAAAACATTGCCCACAGCCGTCACCGCATGCTGTTTCAAACCGGCAGGACTGGATTGCAGGTAAGTATTGATGTTTGCCAGGAAGCTGAAAGACAACATGGTTGCATCATTTCCATAAGGATAAGCTTTTAATACCTGGGGGGGATGAATCTTTTTTCCGCAGTTCACTATCAAAAAAAGACAAGCGCAGAAAAGAAGGGAAAACCTTGTGGTTCGGCGGTTTGACATAACATATGTGTTAGGTGGTGGGAAATGGGAATAGTTTAGCAAAACAAGGTTATTAAAAATAATCAATTAATAAGTAATATTACAAACTAAATGTTTGCTTTTTATTTTGCTTATGCATATGTTAGTGTTACATTAATAATAAACACAAAATAGCCACGGCGATAACCGGATACCGTTTCGACAGCGACCCTCCCAAAAAAGGAGATACTGTTCATGCATTTAAAAGTGAAAGCGCATTAAAGGACTTTGCCCGAAACCAGGGAAGCCGCGGCTCCATGAAATTCTGGAAAGTTACGGGCAGTTTGGTGAGAGACGAAGGCGGAGTTGATGGATACTTTATAAAAGTAGAATCATATAGCCAAATCAGCTGACTGTCTTCTGAGGTAAAGTTTGGTACTGCAAAGTCCGAATCCTTATGGGGTCGACGGGTCTTTAATATTCCAAACCTGGCGAGTAAGCATGCAGTATCTCTATCCATACAAAACAAAAAGCGGGTATGATTTTTCAATCACACCCGCTTTTATTTTAACGAAAATCAATATCAGTTTTTGATCAGCTTCACTGTTTTCACCTGGTCATCCGCGTTGATCGTCAGGAAATAAATTCCTGTAGCGAGATTTTCAAGCGACATGTTGACCGAACTTGTTTTGCTGAACTGTTCCTGCTGAACGATCTGCCCGTTGATCTGTGCAATGCGCAGGTCGACTTTGGCATATTCTGCACCGAGTACGATCTGCAGGTTGCCCTGCGTCGGGTTCGGGTAAACCTGCAGTCCGTTTATGCCGGCGATTTCCGTAACACCCACACAGGCATTTACTGTGATAATCACACCGGCCGAGTTCGTGCAGCCGCTCGAATCGGTATACGTGTATGTTGCCGTATGTACGCCAACTCCTGCCGAAGCCGGGTTAAGTGCAGAGCCGGTTACTCCCGGTCCAGACCAGGTTCCGCCTGTCGGTGCACCGCTCAGTGTTACCGGTGCGTCGCTGAGACAAGCCATGTTTGAGCTTGAACCGACAGCCAGGAACGGCGGCGGGTTTACAGTGACCGTGAAGGAACAGTTCGCGGAATTTCCTGCGGAGTCCGTTGCCGTGTACGTCACAAGTGTTGCACCTACGTTGAATACTGTTCCGCTGGCATCACCTGTTCCGCTGCCGGTGGTTGCTCCACTCAGCGTATAGGTAAGTGAACCAACGCCGGAACACGCATCAGAAGCCGAAGCTCCGATAAAAACAACAATCGAATCGCAGGTGGTTACATTGCCTACGCAAAGTACCAGGGGCGCTTCGTTGTCGGTAACGATAATATCAAACGAGCAGGTTGAAAAATTGCCCGCAGAATCCGTTGCCGTGTACGTGATCGTTGTTGTACCGACCGGGAATGCGGAACCGCTTGCCGGACCACCGGTCTGAGCAACAGATGCGCTGCTGCAGTTGTCCGTTGCTGACGGAGCATTGAACGTAACTATTGCAGAACAGTTTCCTGAATCCGAAGGAACAGTCATCGTGCCCGGGCAGGCCATTACCGGCGCCTGGTTGTCGCTGACAACAATATCGAACGAACAGGTTGAACTGTTGCCTGCAGAATCCATTGCCGTGTACGTGATCGTTGTTGCACCAAGCGGGAAAGTTGATCCGCTGGCCAGTCCGCCGGTCATCGTGTTTGATGCTAAGTTGCAGTTATCCGTTGCAACCGGTGCAGAGTAATTTACAACTGCGCTGCACATGCCGGAGTCAGCATTCACAGCCATGTTACCGGGGCACGCAAATGCCGGGGCCTGGTTATCCGTAACGGTGATATCGAACGAGCAGGAAACGGAATTTCCTGAAGCATCAATCGTAGTATAGCTTACTGTTGTCGTACCGACCGGGAATGCAGAACCGCTGGAAAGACCGGCACTCAGATACGTGCTGTCGATCGAGCAATTGTCTATGGTGGTTACCGGGGCATAGGTAACTACAGCCGAGCACATGCCTGAATCAGTATTCACAGTTATGTTGGAAGGACACAAAATTGTCGGAGCTTGTGTATCGTTTACGGTAACAGTGAACGAGCAGGTATCCGTATTTCCGCTGCCGTCGTCAACCACAAAAGTTTGTACCGTTGTACCAACCGGGAAACTGGAACCGCTGGCTAAACCGGCGATCTGTGTCTGGGTGATTGTACTGCTAAAAGCATATGTGAGGATCGCTGAACCATTTCCGGTTTGAGCTCCGGCCGTATTTACCTGGTTTGTACCGATGTTGTATGATCCGCCGCCGCCGCCGCCGGTAAAGGGCTGTGAGCCGCTGGTAGCTCCACCGGAATATCCGCCGCCGCCGCCGCCGTTGCCGCCAGTAAACCAGCCTGCACCGCCGCCGCCGTAACCGCCGCGGTCATTGTTATTTCCATTGCCGCCTGCTCCGCCATTGAGATAGGATTTACCGTTATTGCCGGGAAGTCCCATTCCGGCCACGCCATCGGTAAGAAAACCGCCGCCGCCGCCGCCTGAGCCGCCGCTGGCGCCGCCGCCATTTCCATTGATGCCACCTGCTACAACACCGTTGCCGCTGGCTGTACCTGAAGTAGTAATAGTAGCGTCGAGACCGTTACGGTTTGATCCGCAGCCGCCGATATTGTTGGTTGCACCGCCACCGCCGCCTGCCACCAGCAGGGCTATGTTACCGGTACGTACGATAAAAGTACCGCCGCCGCCGCCTGCGTCCGAACCATTGGTGAGGCCTTGTTCGCCTACCATAATACTCAGCACTTCACCGGGAGTAACGGCGAAATCGCCCTGCATACGCGCACCCAAACCTCCGGTTGCTGCGCAGTTTGTAGTAACCGAACCGCCCTGCGCTCCTGATGCAGTCATATTGAGAGACGTTACACCTGCGGGCACAGTAAAAGTTTGCAGCGATCCGGTAAAGACAAATGTTTGTGTGGTGATTGCGCAGGGATCCGCGATAGCCGGTGACGAAAATGTAACGGCCGCGCCGCACGATGTCGAATCGTTATTGACCGTGATGTTGGACGGACAGGTTATTGTCGGGCATTGCGCCGAGGCAAAGCCGGAAAATAAAATGCCGAGACCAAACAGGATTTTTGGTGTGTAAGTTTTTTTCATGTGTTTTATCAGGTTTGTTGTTTGTTAAAAGTAAACAAATATACGCGGAGAGCGCGATTTCCGGGCATAAAATCACTTTTATATTTGCCGGTGAACCGAAGCAGGAACCGTTCATCCGAACAATAAAGAAACGGGTGCTATTTTTTCAATAACACCCGTTTTTATTTTAAAATAATTAAAAAATCAATTCCGGATCAGCTTTACCGTCCTGACCTGGTCATCCGCATTGATCGTCAGGAAATAAATTCCTGTAGCGAGATTTTCAAGCGACATGCTGATCGAACTTGTTTTGCTGAATTGTTCCTGCTGAACGATCTGCCCGTTGATCTGTGCAATGCGCAAATCAACTTTGGCATATTCTGCACCGAGAACGATCTGCAGGTTGCCCTGCGTCGGGTTCGGGTAAACCTGCAGTCCGTTTATGCCTGCAATTTCCACAACACCTACACAGGCATTTACCGTGATCACGAGATCGGCGGTATTCGTACATCCGTTCGAATCGGTGTAGCTGTACGTTGCCGTTTGTGTTCCTGTTCCCGCAGTAGCCGGGTTAAATGTGGAACCGGTTACTCCCGGTCCCGACCATGTTCCGCCTGCGGGTGTGCCGGTAAGCGCTACAGGTCCGTCGCTGACGCAAACAGTCGTTGAGCTTGCACTCACCGTCAATACCGGCAGCGGGTTTACGGTAACTGTAAAGTTACAGGTCGATGAATTGCCCGAAGAATCCGTTGCAGTATACGTCACAATTGTAGAACCTATGTTGAATGTGGTTCCGCTTGCGTCGCCGGTTCCGCTGCCGGTGGTTGCGCCAGTCAGCGTGTATGTGAGCGAATCAATACCGGAGCACATATCAGAAGCGGAAGCTGTAAGTCCCGATACAACCGGGCTGCACGAACTGATGTCGATCGGGCAAGTCAGTACCGGCGCCTGGTTATCCGTTACGATAATATCGAACGAACATGTAGAAGAATTGCCCGCAGAATCCGTTGCTGTGTACGTGATCGTTGTTGTGCCGACCGGGAATGCAGAACCGCTTGGCAAACCACCGGTCTGCGATACGGATGCACTGCTGCAGTTGTCCGTTGCTGACGGAGCATTGAACGTAACTACTGCGGAGCAGTTTCCGGAATCAGCAGGAACCGTCATCGTGCCCGGGCAGGTCATTACCGGCGCCTGGCTGTCGCTGACTACGATATCGAACGAACAGGTGGATGAATTTCCTGCAGAATCTGTTGCGGTGTACGTAATTGTTGTCGTACCGAGCGGGAAAGTTGATCCGCTGGCCAGTCCGCCGGTCATCGAAGCCGATGCTACACTGCAGTTATCCGTTGCAACCGGTGCAGAGTAATTTACAACCGCGCTGCACATACCCGAGTCGGCATTCACCGCCATATTTCCGGGACAAGTAAATACCGGCGACTGGTTATCGGTAACGGTAATATCGAACGAACAGGAAACAGAATTTCCGGAAGCGTCCATAGTGGTGTAGCTCACTGTCGTTGTACCAACAGGGAATGCAGAACCGCTGGAAAGACCTGCGCTCATGTAAGTGCTGTCGATCGAGCAATTGTCTATCGCATTCGGCGCAGCATACGTCACAACAGTCGAGCACATACCTGAATCAGCATTCACGGTGATGTTGGAAGGACATGAAATCACCGGGGATTCTGCATCGTTTACAGTAACAGTAAATGAGCAGGTGTCGTAATTGCCCAGGCCATCAGTAGCTACAAAAGTTTGTACCGTTGTGCCTACCGGGAAAGTAGAACCGCTCGTTAATCCGGCGATTTGTGTTTGCGAGAGTGAACCGCTGCCTGTATAGGTGATCGTCACCAAACCGTTACCGGTATTTACACCGCCTGCGTTCACCTGGTTGGTTCCACCGTTATATGATCCGCCGCCGCCACCGACACCGCTTGACGAGTTGCCGCCGCTGCCGCCGCCGGAGTATCCGCCGCCGCCGCCGCCAACTACATAACCTGATCCGTTTCCGCCACCGCCGAAACCGCCGATGCCGAAGCCGACATTAGCGCCTGCTCCGCCGTTTACAAAAGCAAAACCGCCGCTGCCTGCCGTCCAGCCGTCAGCTCCGTTGGTCAGCAGTCCGCCGCCGGCGCCTGACTGGAAGCCGGACACCCCGACGTTTCCGCCGCTGCCTGCCGTACCGCCTGTACCGCCGCCGGCTGCACCTGTTCCGCCGGTAGTTCCTGCCTGCCCGTGCTTGTCGGGAGAATCGGTTCCGCCGGAACTTCCGCCGCCGCCGCCCGCGATGATCATCGGGTTATTCGACATGTCGGTCACAAATGTTCCGCCGCCGCCACCGTTTCCCACGAAATCGCCGGCCATACTTGCACCCATACCGGGCTGTATAGTGGAGCTGGTGTTGAAGCTGCCCTGCGCACCGCGCGCTTCGATACGGATACTGGTCACTCCCACCGGGACTGTCCAGTTTACAATAGCGCCGGAGTAGTTGAATGTTTGTGTAGTTACCGCGCAGGGATCCGTCATGGACGGCGCTGCGAACGTAACAACAGCGCCGCATGCAGCGGAGTCGTTACTGACCGTGATGTTGGACGGACAGGTTATCGCGGGGCATTGCGCGGAGGCAAAGCCGGACAATAAAACGCCGATGCCAAGCAGCATTTTTGAGGTGTAATTTTTTTTCATGTGCCTTTAAGGTTTGTTGTTGTTCAAAGATACTGAATTGAAGCAGGACAGGCGCATTTGTAAAAGACATAAAACTGCTTTTTTTCTTTACTGTTTGCAGGATCAAACAAAATGCATCAGTAAAAATGAAATACTCATCATATTCAATGACCATGGCGGTTATCGTGTAACAAACCACTGTTTCGCAAACTGTGACAATTAACTATTCCCGGGGTGATTATGGTCATTGTTTCACCGCTTCCTTTTAATGAAAATTTGTACCGGTTATTATTCCATGCAACGTTTTCATACGTCTGCATTGTTGCAATACATTTTCAAAAAACAAATGTTATGACTACCGCTCATCTTCATCTCCTGCTCAATCATTTTCCGATCATCGGTACGGTGATCGCCCTTTTTATCCTCGCTTTCGGGTTTATTCTGAAAAACAATACGCTGAAACTGGCAGCCGGTTATATCCTGTTTATGATGGCGCTGATTGCCATTCCGCTGCCTGCAACGGGTGAAGCGGCCGAGGAACTGGTTGAAAATGTTCCCGGAGTTTCTGAAGCGGTGATTGAAGTCCATGAAGAAGCCGGTATGCTTGCACTGTGGATTATGGAAATCACCGGGGTCGCTGCACTGCTTGCGATCATCCTCGACAGGTTGAAAAAAACGGCGGCAAAACCGGTCTTTGTGCTTACCCTCTTTCTTTCCGCAGCAGCTTTCTCCGCTATGGCCCGGACAGGTTACCTGGGCGGACAGATCAGGCATTCACAAACGGCAGGCGCAACAACAGTCCCGCAGGATATACCTGCAGGAGCTAAGGAAGACGATGATTGATTTTTTCAAAAAAAACGAAAGCCGCTTTTCCCGGGCGGCTTTTTTATTGCTTTTTTTCTCTCGGGCATAGGGGTAGGTCTTTCCCGGGTTGTCTTTAACACAGATAAGAAATCAAAATCAAGCGGAACAAGGCTAAATTTGCGGCTTCATCCGGATCAGACAAACTGTGTACACCGACGAAACAGAACTTCCTGTTCAGATCAGCCGGGGCGATCAGAAAGCCTTCGAGCATGTGTTTCGCGCGTATTACCAGCCGCTCTCCCGGTACGCCTCCGGCCTGCTCGGCGACCGCGATGCCGCCGAAGAAGTCGTTCAGCAACTGTTCTGCAGACTCTGGGAAAAACGCGAAAACTTTCAAGTCAGCGGTTCCCTGAAATCCTATCTCTTCCGCGCTGTGCATAATGCAGTGATGAACGAGATCAAACACGAAAAAGTGAAACAGGCTTATATGCAGAACCAGGTACACGATCGGCCGCAGCAGGAACAACCGGGCAGCGCTTTGCAGGCGAAAGAACTGGAAGGAAAAATTCAGGCCGCCATCGGGGAACTTCCCGAACATTGCCGGCACGTGTTCCGCCTCAGCCGTTTCGAAGGGCTGAGTTACCGTGAAATCGCGGAAGTCCTCGGCATCTCCGTCAAAACCGTGGAGAACCAGATGGGCAAAGCGCTAAAAACACTGCGCATCCGGCTCGCCGAATACCTGCACCTGCTTCCTGTTTTTATACTCCTGTTCAGCTAAAGCCAAAAATCATGAGCAAACCCGACACCGATCACATGGACGAACTGCTGGCGAAACTGCTGGCCGGGGAGGCTACGGCAGAAGAACAGGCCCGGGCAGCCCAATGGCTGGATGAAGATATCTCGCGCCGGGAAGCTTTTGCCGACCTGGAAAAAATCTGGGAGAAATCCGGGAATATAGCCGCCGATTATTCAGCCGATACCGATGCCGCCTGGGAAAAAGTGAAACGCAAAATGAACGGCGGCGGAACAATTATTCCCTTACAACGCAAGCCGAATTTCATGTACCGCGCCGCAGCCGTATTCGCTTTCCTGCTTTCGGTTTCCGTTGCCGCGTACTTTATTTTCGGCCGGGAACAGGCAGCCGAAGGACTCGCGGTCACTTATAAAGCAAGTGATCGTCCGAAAAACGATACGCTTGCCGACGGCAGCAGGATCACGCTGAACAGCGGCGCTGTGCTTGTTACATCGGAAAATTTCAACGCAGGAAAAGAACGGCGCGTAAAACTGACCGGCGAAGCGTTTTTCGATGTGGCGCATAACAAGGAACAGCCTTTCATCATCGAAGCAGGCGAAAAAACAACCGTCCGCGTGCTGGGTACTTCGTTCAACGTAAATACGGAAGCCGATGGAAGCGTTGACGTAGTTGTCGCCACGGGCCGCGTACTTTTTGCAAACGGGAACGACAGCCTTATACTCACCGCCGGCGAATCAGGTCACTACGACCCGGCATCGGGCAGCCTGGCGGAAAACGAAAACCGCGATCCGAATTTTGATTCCTGGAAAACACACAAGCTCGTTTTCAATGATACGGAACTCGAAAAAGTAGTCGCTATTCTCAACCAGTTTTATCGCGCGGATATCCGCATCGGCAACGGGAGCCTGCGCAGCATGCGCCTGACAGCGACGTATGAAAACGAATCGCTCGAACATGTGCTGGAACTGCTCCGCGAAACATTCGGCATCCGCATTGTCCGGGATAATGCGCAAATCACACTCGAAAAAGATTCCGTGAACTGATCCATGAAACAACTGCGCGTTTTATTTTTTTCAATCCTGTCTTTTGCTTCCGCGATCGTTCCCGGCAAAGCGCAGACGCCGGTGCTTCAGCGCGTCGTTAACATAGAGATCAGCGGGCAGCGGCTCAGCGACGCACTGGAACTGGTCGCACTGAAAGGGAATTTTCACTTTTCGTACAATGCCGCGCTCATCAACGGCGACAGTATCGTTTCGCTGAAAGCCGGCGGGCAAACCGTGAAACAGGTACTCGATCAGTTGTTTAAAGGAAAGATCACTTATAAGGAGCGCGACAATTATCTCATCCTCACCCGCACGCCGGTCCAGCCTGTCGCCGCCAGGCCCAAAAAGAAAGAGCACACGGGATATATCGTTTCCGGTTACATCACCGATCGCGAAACGGGAAAACGGCTCGCGTATGCCAGCGTGTACGATACCGCGTCCATGTCGTCGTCCTTCAGCGACAGCGCCGGTTTTTTCAAACTCCCGATCCAGAAATCGCCGCAGCAGGGACAGGCGATCGCCGTCAGCAAAAAAAATTATCTCGACACGGTGATCTTCGTGCAGCCCGCGACAAAAGAAGCGATTGAGATCATGCTCTCTCCTGGTCCGCCCCCGCTCGCCATTGAACCGGATCTCCATTATATCAATCCGGAAATGACATTCAACGAAAATTACTGGGTGCGTCATTTCACCACGTTCCGCCAGCGTCTTGCCGCGATGAATATCCGCGACCTGACCGGTGTGCGTTCCTGGCAGGTTTCTTTTATTCCCGGTTTCGGAACAAGCGGCGCGCTGAGCAGCACGATCAGTTACCGTTTTTCTTTCAACATACTTGGCGGTTATACGGGCGGTGTGCAGGGTGCGGAGATCGGCGGACTTTTCAACATCAACCGCAATGATGTACGCGGCATGCAGTTGGGCGGACTTTTCAACGCCTGCGGCGGAAATGTGCAGGGCGTGCAGATCGGCGGACTGGTGAATATGAATTACGGAAAAACGAATGCCGTGCAAATTGGCGGACTTTTTAATCTCTGCCGCGATTCCGTACAAGGCGTGCAACTGGCCGGACTTTTCAACGTGAACAAAAAACCGATGCAGGGCGTGCAGGTGGCGGGACTGGGAAATATCCAGCCGAAACGGATACGCGGTGCGCAGCTCGCCGGACTTTTCAATGTGACGGATACCTGCGGCGTGCAGGTGGCCGGACTAATCAACGCGGCGAAATCCAGCGGACCGCAGGTGGCGGGATTGATCAACGCGGCTAAAACGGTAAACGGTGCGCAGGTTTCCGGTCTCGTCAACGTAGCCGGTTACGTGAAAGGCGCGCAGGTCAGTTTCCTGAATATCGCCGACAGCTGCGACGGCGCGACGGTCGGTTTTTTATCATTCGTGCGGAGCGGCGTGCATCAATTGGAAATTTCAACCAACGAAGCGGTGGGCATCAACCTCCGTTTCCGGACAGGTTCGCGCCAGTTTTACAATATCATCGCCGGCGGATTTCACCCGGTTCCCGGCCAGTTCGCCTTTACAGCAGGATACGGCGTGGGAACACAGGCCCGTTTCGGCAAAAAAGCCGGCCTGACTTTCGATGCAAGCGCGCACGAAGTTTTTCTCGGAAATGATTCCTGGCAGTTCAACCAGATGTACCGCACGGAACTTTCGTTCACGTACCAGCTGCATCCTAAAGTCGCTTTGTTCGCAGGCGCGTCGTTCAATGCCAACCTGTACGATACGCAGTACACGCCCGATCCTGAATTCGCCGGGCAGATCGCACCGTTGAGTGTGTACACGAAAAACTTTTCCAGCGGCTACCGGTTCACCATGTGGCCGGGATTCCAGGCCGGCATTCGCCTGTTCTGATCGGCGCTGCTCCTGTTTTTACAAAGTGCGCATCCCTTCTGAACCGCTGGAACAAAAATGAACGCTCAATGCCAAATGAACAACGCACAATTATCAAGGTGTTATCCGATGAATATTGATAATTGAGCGTTTGACATTGAGCGTTCATTGCTCACAGCATAAATACTTTTTACACCGGCATAGGGGAAAAAACCGGTTGGGTTGTCACTATACCAAAACCAGGTTCCTATGTTTCATAAATACGTTTTTCTTTTTTCATTCCTGTCCGTCACCGGCGATATCTGCGCACAGCAACTCACACAAACCGTCCGCGGCCAGGTTATGGACAAGAACGTCCAGGCCCCGTTGATCGGCGCTGTCATCACTGTCGTGGGAAGCGATCCGCTGAAAGGTGCGACAACCGATATCAACGGCAGTTTCAAAATTGAAAAAGTACCCGTGGGCCGGCAGAACCTGCGCATTTCCTATACCGGCTATAAAGAAGAACTGATTCCGAATCTCGATGTTACTTCCGGCAAGGAAGTCGTGCTGAATATCGGCATGGAAGAAACCGTACAATCCGTGGAAGAAGTGGAAATCACCGGCAACGCGCGGAAAGACCGCCCGCAGAACGATATGTCCACCGTGAGCACGCGTACTTTTTCCGTGGAAGAAACGCAGCGTTATGCCGCAGCAGTAAACGATCCCGCGCGCATGGCGCTTTCGTTTGCAGGCGTATCCGCTCCCGGCGACGGCAACAACGATATCGTGATCCGCGGCAATTCGCCCAACGGTTTGCTCTGGCGTATGGACGGGATCGATATCCCGAGCCCGAACCATTTTTCGTATGTAGGTGCGGCTGGCGGCGGCATTTCCATTCTCAGCGCGCAGCTGCTTGCCAATTCCGATTTTTCTACGGGCGCTTTTGCACCGGAATACGGCAATGCGCTTTCCGGCGTTTTTGATCTGAAACTGCGCAAAGGGAATAACGAAAAAAGAGAATACACTTTCCAGGCCGGCGTACTCGGCATCGACGCGGCAGCGGAGGGACCGCTGGGTAAAAAGGGCGGATCGTACCTGGTCAATTACCGCTACTCCACGCTCGGCATTCTTTCCAAAATCGGCGTGCCGCTGGGAGATGCCGTTACCACGTTCCAGGATTTATCGTACAACATCAGCCTGCCCGCGGGCAAAGCCGGTACTTTCGGATTTTTCGGATTCGGCGGATTGAGCGATCAGCATATGGACGCCAACCGCGATTCTTCGGCATGGGAATACGAAAGCGACCGGTACTTCGGTGTGTTTCGCGCCAATACCGGGATGGCCGGGTTTACACATGCGCTGCAACTGAACGAAAACATGTACCTGCGCACGGCGCTCGCTATTTCGGGCACGGTGAACGAATCGAACTGGAACAGGATCGACGACAATTATAACGACATCGTGATCGAGCGCGAACGTTTTGTACAACCGCGGATTTCGTTTTCCTCGGTGATGAACCGCAAGATCAATCCGAAGAATCATCTCCGCCAGGGCCTGATCGTCAGCCGGCCCGGCTACGACCTGCTTCAGCAATACAAACCCGACAGTTCGGCGACGCTGAAAACGGAAGTAAATTCGAAAGGAAACACGTTCCTGCTCCAGTATTTCACACAGTGGAAACACCGGTTCGGCGAGCGGTTTGCGGTTGTGAGCGGGCTGCATTACCTGCATTTCGCGCTCAACAATACCTGGTCGGTGGAGCCGCGGATTTCGGTAAAATGGGATGCCACGGAACGGCAATCGTTCAGTCTCGGGTACGGATTGCATTCGCAGGTTCAGCCGCTCGGGATGTATTTCGCCGAAGTAAAACTGTCTGACGGTTCCATCGTTCAGCCCAACAAAGATCTCGGTTTCACCAAAGCGCATCATTTCGTCGCCGGCTACGACCTGCTGCTGGCCGAACATCTCCGGCTGAAAATGGAAGTATATTACCAGGCTTTATTTAACATCCCCATCCGCACCGGGCAGCCGGATGCATTCTCGGGTATCTATTCGATCCTGAACAGCCAAGGCGGTTATTTCACCGACAGTCTTGCGAACAAAGGAACCGGATCGAACAAAGGACTGGAGCTCACATTCGAGAAATTTTTCAGCGACAATTATTATTTCCTGCTCTCGTCTTCCATTTACGATTCGAAATACAAAGGCGCTGACGGCGTGGAACGGAATACGCGTTTCAACGGAAATTATACCGTTTCGTTAACCGCCGGCAAAGAAATCGTTTTCAAAAAAGGGAAACGGCGCACGCTCGGTTTTAACCTGAAAGGTCTTTTCACCGGCGGCCTGCGCACCATCCCGATCGACCTGGCCGCTTCCAATGCCGCGGGGGAAGAACAACTTGCATGGAACCGCGCATTCGAAGATCAGAATCCGTACTACTTACGTCTCGACAGCCGGGTGAGCCTGAAAACAAACCGGAAGAAAATGACGACGATACTCGCGCTGGATTTTCAGAACACCACCAACCGCAAAAATGTGTACGGACGTTATTACAATAAAGAAAAGGGAATCATCGAATGGGAATACCAGACACCGCTTATCCCGGTGCTGAGTTATAAGATTATGTTCTGAAGAAGGCTGAATATAAAATTTCAAATGTAAAATGTAAAAGTCCTCACCCGCAGCATCACACCTTTTACATTTTACATGCAGCCTTTGTCATCCGATAGCTATCGGATTTACATTTTTTGCCATTCCGCGAACAGGCGACCCATCGTTTCAAAAGCTCTTCGTTTACGGGGGGCTTTTTTGTGCCCGGGAAAAATCGCTCATCCGTCCGAACAAAGTTCAATGCCCGTTGTTGTCTATACTGTAATCTCACCTGAAAGATGTCACAGCATCAGCATTACCGAAGTTCCCCGGGCGGGAAATAAGGTACACCGTTTCACAATCCACATTCACTTCTAAAACTTTTCAATCATGGACTTTCACAGGTTCCTGCCATGGCTATGGCTATTGGTGCCGGTATTCGTACTGGTTTTTTACAAATTATTTTTCCGTCTTTTCGGAATCATCATCATTCCCGAGGACCGCATCGGGCTGGTCACGAAAAAATTCGTCCTCTTCGGGAAAGACAAAGAACTGCCCGACGGCCGCATCATCGCGGTAAACGGCGAAGCGGGTTTCCAGGCCAAAGCACTTGCTCCCGGTATCTATTTCTGGAAATGGATCTGGCAGTACGAAATCACGCTGCAGCCTTTCATTGTGGTGCCGCAGGGAAAAGTCGGGCTGATCGTTTCCAAGGACGGTAAAGAACTCGAAACCGGGCGCATTCTCGCACGCAAAGTTTCCTGCGATTCATTCCAGGACGCCGAATCGTTTATCCGTAACGGCGGACGGAAAGGACGGCAGACCGCTTTTCTCACTGCGGGTACATACCGGATCAACACATTTCTTTTCGAACTGCAGATCGTGGATGCGCTGAGCATTCATGAAAACATGGTCGGCATCATCACCACGCTCGACGGCGCCGCCATCGACCAGGGACATATTGCCGGGCGGATGATCGAAGGGCATAATAATTTCCAGGATACCGATGCTTTCCTCGAAGGCGGCGGGAACCGCGGTCTTCAGCCGCAGGTCATCCTTGCAGGTACATATTATTTCAACCCCTGGTTCATCCAGGTGGAAGAAGTAAAAATGACCGAGATCCCGATCGGTTTTGTCGGTGTGGTGATCTCGTATTTCGGGCAGGACGGTGAAGACCTCAGCGGAAAAGAGTTCAAGCACGGCAACATCGTGGCGAAAGGGCACAAAGGCGTTTGGGCGGAGCCGCTCGGGCCCGGGAAATACCCGATCAACCCGTTCATCATGCGCGTGGAATTTGTTCCCACGACCAACCTCGTGCTCAACTGGGCTTCGGCGCGCACCGAGTCGCACCAGCTCGACAAGCACCTGAGCACGATCACGGTTCGTTCGAAAGACGGGTTCCCGTTCAATCTCGACGTGTCGCAGATCATTCATATCCCGATGACCGAAGCGCCGAAAGTGATTGCGCGTTTCGGGAACATGAATAACCTCGTGAGCCAGGTACTCGAACCGACGATCGGGAATTATTTCCGGAACTCGGCACAGGATGCGGATGTGATCGCTTTCCTGAAAATGCGGAAAGAACGCCAGGAATCGGCCAAGAAACACATCGGCGAAGTGCTGGAACAGTACAACGTATTCGGCGTGGATACGCTGATCGGCGACATCGTTCCGCCCGAGTCGCTGATGAAAACGCTCACCGACCGGAAACTGGCCGAAGAGCAGAAGATCACGTTTGAAACACAGCGCATGGCACAGGAAACACGCCAGAAGCTGGAAAAAGAAACAGCCATCGCCGAAATCCAGAAAGAAGTGGTGAAAGCCGACCAGGGTGTGCAGATCGCCGAACGCATCGCCGATGCCGCCGTGAAAAAAGCGGAAGGTGAAGCGCAGAGCGTGAAAGTACAGGCCAGCGGTGATGCGGAAAAAGTACGGCTGCTCGCCAATGCGGAAGCGGAAAAAACAAAACTGCTGGCCAAAGCCGACGCAGAAAAAATCCTGCTCACCGGTAACGCGGAAGCGGAAAAAATTCTCGCCATCGGTAAATCGAGCGCCGAGTCCTACAAACTCGCCGTCGAAGCCATGGGCGGAAATAATTTCACGCAGCTCAAAGTCACCGAAGCCATCGGATCGAATAAGATTAAAATTATTCCCGATGTGCTCATCAGCAGCGGAAGCGGCGACAGCAACGGCCCCATCAGCGGACTGCTGGGTATGCAATTGCTGAACCAGCTGAGCCGAAGCACCGGCGAACAAAATAAAAACGGCAACTCATCCGCTGACCAGGCGTAATGTGTGTAAATGAAAAGGACTGTCTCCGAAAGTGAGGCAGTCCTTATTTTTTGAAAAAAATAACAAATGCAAAATGCAAAATGCGTGTTCCTGTGCGGAAGGCCTTTTACATTTTACATTTAGCCTTTGAAATTTTACATTTTTTGCCTTCACAGGAAAACAAAAACTCCAATCAAATACACTTGAAATAATCGAAGGGCTCCTGGCAGTCGTCGCATTTCCACAAGGCTTTACAGGCCGTGGAACCGAACTGCGAAATCATGCTGGTGTGTGCAGAACCGCAGCGCGGGCATTTTACTTCACGCGGTTTTCCGAGCAGCGCATTTTTATCGGCGGTGGATTTTTCGGGCGGAGCGATACCGTATCGGCGGAGTTTTTCTTTGGTCGCATCGCTGAGCCAGTCCGTAGTCCAGGCCGGGCTGAGCACGGTACGAAGCTGAATATCGGTGTAACCTTTCTCTTTCAGCTTCGACACGATATCGTCTTCCATCATCTTCATCGCCGGGCAACCCGTGTATGTCGGAGTAACGGAGACAATAATTTTTTCGCCGGATTTTTCAATAGCACGAACCACGCCCAGTTCAACGACGCTGATTACGGGAATTTCCGGATCCGGAACTTCCTGTAATACGTTCCAAATTTTTTCTATTTCCGGGTTCATGGTCTTTTTATAAAGACGTCACCCTGGGCGGTAGTCGAAGGGTGTGTAGTACAGTCCCTTTTACACACCCTTCGACTACCGCTCAGGGTGACGATTGAGATTATTATATGTCCTAATTCACCATTCCATTCCCGGGTACGTGCGCTGCAGGAATTGCAACTCCCCGAGAATATACGTCAGGTGTTCGGTATGTTTTCCTTCGCGGCTGCCTTTCATCATGAAACCGCCTTCGGGCATTTTCAGCGTGGCTTTCGTGAGCGTTTCTTTGATCATCGCATCCCATTTCGGTTTCAGCGTCGCTGCATCTGCGGCAATGCCTTCTTTGATGAGCAACGCATCGCCTTCGGTCTGCGCAAAAATATCATCGGTGTACATCCACAAACTGTCCACGGCATCCTGCATGCGGCGGTGACTTTCTTCCGTACCGTCGCCCAGGCGAATCGTCCACTCGTTGCAGTGACGCAGGTGGTAACTGGTTTCTTTCAGCGCCTTGGCAGCGATGCCGGCGATTGTTTCGTCTTTGCTTTTCTGCAGTTCCGTAAAAAGCAGCCAGGCGTAGCTGGTATAAAAAAGCTGGCGCGCGATGGTTACGGCAAAATCGCCGTTGGCCTGTTCGGTCAGCAGCGCGTTGCGGAATTCATAATTGTTGCGGGTGTATGCCAGGTCGTCCTCTGTCCGGCCTTTGCCTTCTACGGCAGCGGCGTATGTAAACAGGTTCCGGGTCTGTCCCAGCAGGTCGAGCGCGATATTGGCCAGGGCCAGGTCTTCTTCCAGGATCGGGCCGTGTCCGCACCATTCGCTCAGCCGGTGACCGAGTACCAGGCTGTTGTCGCCGAGGCGGAGGCAATAATCAATAAGTGCTTCTTGCTTGTTCATGATGATGCCGCTCAGATATATTTAACGCCTTCGGGAATCGTGTAAAAAGTAGGATGGCGATACGCCTTGTCGTTCGACGGATCGAAGAAAGGTCCGATGTCCTCCGGGCTCGAAGCCGTTATCGCTGCCGCGGGAACCACCCAGATATTGGTGCCTTCGTTGCGGCGGGTATAGGTATCGCGTGCATTCTGAAGCGCCATTTCTTTATCCGGGGCGTGTACGCTTCCGCAATGTTTGTGCGGCATTCCCGATTTGGTTTGAACAAAAACCTCCCACAGAGGCCATTCATTATTGCTGTTGCTCATGTTGATTTTGTTCTGCTGTTCCGTTTCCTTCTGTATTATGCGACTAAGCTTCCGGCCGCTTTGGCTGCCTGTTTTTTGGCGTAAGCCGTGGCCGCATCGCGCACCCACTCGCCGTTTTTATGTGCACCCACGCGCGCTTTCAGGCGTTCGCGGTTGCAGGGACCGTTTCCTTTGACTACGCTGTTGAATTCCGCCCAGTCGATCTCACCGAAATCATAATGCCCGCGGGCTTCGTTCCATTTCAGTTTCGGATCGGGAACCGTGAGCCCGAGGTATTCCACCTGCGCGATCGTACGGTCCACGAATTTCTGGCGAAGCTCGTCGTTCGTTTCGCGTTTGATTTTCCATTTGATCGAATCCGCGCTGTTGGATGAAATCGCGTCGGGCGGACCAAACATCATGAGCGTGGGCCACCACCAGCGGTTGAGCGCGTCCTGCGCCATCTGCTTTTGTTCGGCAGAGCCTTTGGAAAGCGCGACCATAATTTCATAGCCCTGGCGCTGGTGGAAACTTTCTTCTTTACATATACGGATCATGGCGCGGGAATACGGACCGAACGACGTGCGCTGCAGCATCACCTGGTTCATGATCGCCGCACCGTCAACCAGCCAGCCGATGGCGCCGATATCGGCCCAGGTTACCGTAGGATAGTTGAAAATGCTCGAATACTTGGCTTTGCCGGTATGCAGCTGGTCCAGCAATTCTTCGCGGCTGATGCCCAGTGTTTCTGCGGCGCTGTACAGGTACAGGCCATGACCGCCTTCGTCCTGCACTTTGGCCAGCAGGATGGCTTTACGACGCAGGTTCGGGGCGCGGGTAATCCAGTTGCCTTCGGGCAGCATACCCACGACTTCCGAATGCGCGTGCTGCGAGATCTGGCGGATCAGCGTTTTCCGGTATTTCTCCGGCATCCAGTCCTTGGGCTCAATGAAATCGCCCTTTTCCAGCTTTTCGTTGAAATGATCTTCCTGCTTTACAGTATCTTCCATAACGGGTGGTATTGTCGGTTCTGTGAGATACAAATATACGGATTCCGCCGCCTTGTCCTCCCCGATCCTGTGCCAAAGCTACTGCGCGGGTGTTTCGAAACAAATGGATATTATCATTGGCCAGTTTCGCGGATAATCCTAATTTTGCCACTTTGCTAAAAATCAAAACGCTGATGGCGAAATTTCATCCCCTGAAGATTGCTGAAATCACCCGCGAAACCGCCGATTGCGTATCGGTTGTTTTCGACGTGCCGGTGGCGCTTCAGAACGACTATAAGTATATCCAGGGACAGTACCTCACCCTGAAGCTGATGATCGGCGGCGAAGAAATCCGTCGTTCCTACTCCGTCTGCAGCAGCCCCACCGCCGATAAAGAACTGCGCGTGGCGATCAAAAAAGTGAAAGACGGGCGCGGCTCCTCTTATATGAACGACCTGGCGAAAGCCGGCGATACGATCGAGGTGATGACGCCGATGGGAAATTTTCATTCGCCCCTCGATCCTGCAAATAAAAAACACTACGTGCTTTTTGCCGGCGGAAGCGGGATCACGCCGATGATGTCCATCATCAAAACCGTACTCAAAGACGAGCCCGGGAGCAGCATCACGCTGATTTACGGCAACCGCGACGAAGCATCCGTTATTTTCAAAAAACAGATCGATGCCCTCGTTTCGGCACATGCGTCCCGCCTCCGCGTGCATCATGTACTCGAATCCGGCGCAAGCGACGCGCTGCACAGCGGACTGCTTACTGCGGAAAAGTCAAAAGAACTGATCAGTTCGCATATCGACCTGGAAGGCAATAACGAATACTTCATCTGCGGCCCCGGGCCCATGATGGAAAACGTGAAGCAGGCGCTCACCGGGCTTGGCGCGGATCAGAAGCGTATTCATATTGAGTACTTCACCGCCGTGATCAGCGAAACGGCCGCTCCCGCCGAAAATAAAACGGCCGGGGAAAATATCACCTCGAAGGTTACCGTGATTATGGACGGAGAGAAAACGACCTTCGAACTGGCAACCGACGGCCCCGCAGTGCTCGACATGGCGCTGGATGCCGGGCTCGACGTGCCTTTCGCCTGCAAAGGAGCCGTTTGCTGCACCTGCCGCGCCAAAGTGCTGGAAGGAAAAATGATCATGGACAACAACTTCGCGCTTACCGACGACGAAGTGGAACAGGGCTATGTACTGACCTGTCAGTCGCACCCGGTTACGCCCACGGTCGTGGTGGACTACGATCAGCCGTAAAAGTTTTGTACCTGTTACAAGTAGGGGCGCTTCTGCAGAAGCGCCCCTACGTATTTTTGCTGCGTATATTTACATCATGCCCCGGCTTCTCCTGATCCTCGTTATGTTGTTTCACGGCTTTGCGCATGCGCAGGACTACCGGGCATTCGATTACCGGAAAGCCGACAGCATCGCCGCACATACGGTGATGGGGAAAGGCGAAAAATACGTGGACATCGCGCATCGCCTCACAGCAGGCTTACCCACCGAACAGGAAAAATTCAGGTCGATCCTCCGCTGGGTTTGCGATCATCTCGAATACACGGAAGGCGTGTACACCAAAGACCCCGGGCAGTTGCTGAAATCCGGCAAAGCTGTTTGCCAGGGCTACGCCGCTTTGCTGTTCGAAATGTGCAAAGAGATCGGGCTGGAATGCGAAATCATCACCGGTTATGCCCGGAATGAACCGGATGATATCGGGAAACGCCTAAAAGGATTGGAACACCACGCCTGGAACGCGATCAAACTGGGCGGGAACTGGTACCTTACGGATGCCACCTGGGCGAGCGGGTATTATGATAAAAAAACGAAAACATATACCCGGCATTTTAACGAAGTTTATTTTTTATCCGGCCCGGATTTTTTTTCCTACTCGCATTTTCCCCGCGAAAAAAAATGGCAGTTGCTCGATAAAAAAGTATCGCGGCATAAATTTTTGCATCGCCCCATCGTATGGAAGAATTACGATTCCCTTGGGCTGCGGGCCGTTGCCGGGCGGGCGCACCGGTTTACTTTTGTGCGGATTCCGCTGCGGCTCTCGTACCGGAAATCGCAAATCCCGCTTTCCGATTCCGTTACTTTCGCGCTGGAGCCCGATTGCCCGTATTACAAACCGAAAATAAAACCGGGCGATGCAAACACAAAAACGCGCGTCCGGCTCCCGATGTACAAACGCGGTTTGCATTTCGTTACCCTGTTTATCAATCACAAAGCCGTAGCGACTTATAAAGTCAGGACCTGGGGAATCGACCCGGACAAGATCGAAGCGCGTCGCGCAGCGCGGAAAAAGAAACGAGAAAAAAAGTAAATATAAGTAAGGGCGGGGGCATTGTCCTGCCCTTACTTATATTTACTACATGCCTCGCCCATACTTATATTTGCTCCATGAACCTCTTCGAAAAACACAACGCACAGCTTCACGAAGCCATGATCGCCCTGCACCGGCGTTTTTATTTCGTGGCATATCCCGAACATCCCGGCGCATACGGGGAAGATGAAAACACCAAAGGCAAAACGGCTTTTGAAAATCTCCGGGGAAAACCTTTCGCTGATCTTTTACAAACCGGCGAAACGAAACAGGCCGGGGAAGAAGTTTCTCCGTACACACTGGAAAAAACCGGGATCACCTACCCTTTTTCCGATGCGGAAACATTGGTCGCGCGTGCGGTTTCATCACGGCGGGCCTGGCAGGATGCAGGCGTGGAAATGCGGGCCGGTATTTTGATGGAATCGCTGGATCGGATGCGCGCGCGTTTTTTCGAAATCGCGTATGCCACGATGCACACCACGGGCCAGTCGTTCATGATGGCTTTCCAGGCATCGGGACCGCATTCCGCCGACCGCGCACTCGAAGCGCTGGCGATGGCCTATGCCGAGCTTATCCGTTTTCCGAAAGAAACGGACTGGGAAAAACCGATGGGAAAAATTTCGGTGAAGCTGCACAAAACGTACAAACCGGTGGGCAGAGGTGTGGGCCTGGTGATCGGCTGCAGCACGTTTCCGACCTGGAATTCGATGCCGAATTCAGAAAGTACTTCACGAAAACGGTTTTGATACGAACACGATCCAACTTGCCGCCGATTCAGCCGAAACGCCGCTGGCCAAAAAACTCGCGGAACATCCATCCGTGAAACTGATTGATTATACCGGCGGATCGGCTTTCGGAAAGTATATCGAAGCGCTGCCGGGGAAGATCAGCTTCACGGAAAAAGCTGGTGTAAATTCCGTCATCCTCGACTCGGTAGTGAATCTCGATGCCGTTTTGCAGAATCTCGCTTTTTCCGTTTGCCTGTATTCGAAACAGATGTGTACTTCGCCGCAGAATTTTTTCATTCCCGCAAACGGCGTGAAAGAAGGCGATACGTTGGTTCCGTTCGACGAAGTAGCGGCGCGTTTCAAAAAACAGATCGAAGACCTCGTCGCCAATCCTAAAACGGGAGCGGGAACGTTGGCCGCTCTGCAGAATGTAAATACACTGAACCGCGTGCGCAATGCCAAAAATCTCGGCAAAGTTTTGCTGGAAGCGAAGATCGTTGCGCAACCCGGTTTTGAAAAAGCGATGACCTGCTCGCCGGTTATGCTCGAAGTGGAATCGAAGGACAAAGTCGTTTTTGAAGGGGAACTTTTCGGACCGATCATCGTACTGGTGAAAACGAAAGACACGACAGAATCCGTTTCACTCGCCAAAGAAATGGCCGCGAAGCACGGCGCGATTACCTGCGCGGCTTACACGACCGACGCGGCGACGGAAGAACATATTTACCGCGAAATGGAAGACGTTTTTGTGCCCGTTTCTGTGAACCTCACCGGTTTCATCTGGGTGAACCAGCATGCGGCTTTCAGCGACCTGCACGTTTCGGGCGGGAACCCTGCGGGGAATGCCTGTTTTGTGAATCCTGATTTTGTAAATCGGCGGTTTGTATGGGTGGGGCATAGAAAGGTGATTTGAGGAAAAACTTCCTCCGAAGGAGCCCTTCGGATAAATACCAGGTTTTAAAACTATTCCAGTAGCTAAAATATAACGACGTCACCCTGAGCGCAGACGAAGGGCGTGTACCTGGTACTTATGTACAACGGTTTGTATTACACGCCCTTCGTCTGCGCTCAGGGTGACGTCTTGATAATATTGATGTTTGTCCTAAGGACTCCTTCGGAGGAAGTTGGTGTTTGATTTTTTTTGCAAACAAAAAAAGGTCGCATCCTCAGAAACGCACCCTCTCCGATTCGTATATTTGAAATAGTTGCACCAATCTACCAATTAAACACTACTATTTAGAGACCCGAATATGACACTCTACGACAGATATATTAACGGGCAGAGAAAAGAAGTTTACCAAGATATTTATGCTTTGGGACAAGACGCATTTTTGCCGGAGAACCTGGCTGATATAGAAAAAGTAATGACTGAAACTTTTCAGAGAGTGGCATATAACCTTGACATTATTTATGCCGAGCTTAAAAACGTTAACTATCTTTTTAAGACAGAACCGAAGTATAATTTTGAAAAACCGCTTCATAAACCATTGCCTGAAACTGGCTCTTTACTTGATGAGCTTGACAATGCTGTTAAACCCTTTGGGTTCGTTCCTCTTTCGTTAAAACACTTTTACAAAATTGTTGGTGGAGTGAACTTTGCATGGGATTATGAAAACAATGAAAATTTTATGTGGAAAATGGCTGACCCAATACAGATTGCAAGCCTTGATGCTGTTGTGGAAACTGTCACCGAAAAATCGTGGCGAGAAGATATTCAGCAATACGTTGACGATGAAACCTCGGGAACAGCATTTTTGGATTTAGCAGCTGATGACTTACATAAAGACAATGTTAGTGGTGGGCAAGTGTATGCCATACAAATTACCAGTCAACCCAGCATTGACAGCAATTTTCTGAATGAGCCGAATAACACAACATTTATAAATTATTTAAGAATCTGTTTTGAGTATTGCGGTTTCCCAGGTATAGCAAGACCTGAAATGAAAAACGATTACCAGGCATTTTTTGACAAAGTGAAGTCCAGGCTAAAGCCAATATAACAATGGCTAACATCGGTTTATCAATATGACGTCTTGATAATATTGATGTTTGTCCTAAGGACTCCTTCGGAGGAGGTTGGTATTTGATTTTTTAAAAACAAAAAAAGGCCGCATCCTCAGAAACGACCTTTACACAACTGCACTATTCAACAAACTCTTATTGCTCGGGCAAATATGTTTTCTGGCTCGTCAGTTCTCCCTGTTCATTCCACATGCTCCAGGTGCCGCTTTTCTTGCCCATGGTGTAAAACATCTCGGTGCGTTTTTGTCCGCTTGCATCCCAAACTAACCAGCGGCCATGTTTGATGCCTTTGCTGAAAGACGCTTCACCTGTTTTATTTCCCTGCTCGTTCCAGCTTTCCCACAAACCGTTGCGCTGACCTTCCGTGTATGAACCGGCTTCCATTTTCGAACCGTTGGTATAATAAAGTACGGCGCTCCCATCAAGCACTCCATTGTTGATAGAATAAACGGCTTTGATCCGGCCTTCGGAATAATATGTTTTTTGTTCACCGGTGTACGGAGTACCCGATGCGTCAACATACAGTCCGTTTACAAGACTGATGTTTTGCGCGAACATGACCGTTCCTGAAAACAGGATCGCGAGTAACATAAACAACAGCTTTTTCATCTCTCCCTGGTATTTAAATGCGTTAACTTGAACCTTTGTTAATTATACATTACCAAAGATCAGGTGAAAGGTTAACTCCAAGGAACCATTTGATAACCTTGACTTAACAAACGCATTAAATAGGTGAAAACCAGTCCGTTTTATTCAAAATTCCGGGAAAACTTAATATTGAAAAAATCAGTTGCCGCTCATTTCCACGGTGAGATCGAGCTGGTGATCGGGCTCGTCGGAAATGGTTTGGAGGATGGAATAGCTGACCATGCGGAACTCCAGCGTGTAGCTTCCTGCGGGAATGTTCCCAAAACTGAAGCGGCCTTCGAAGTCAGTAAACGTTACAATATCGGTATCCTTAATGCGTACTTCAACGCCGGCCAGTTCTTCGAGTGAAGACTGATCGACCACCTTGCCGCTGACCTGCATGCGGATCGCTTCGTCGTTGGTATTCCCGGCGAAAGCCCCGAAAGGCAGCAATGTAAACAGGATGATGCGGATAAATTTCATTTTTCGAAATCGTTGCACAAAGTTAAGTTCACGATTCCGAAGAAACGGTTCGGGGAAGTTTACGAATAGATTAAGCGTGTGTTAACAGGCGAGGTTTTTACTTCGACAATTCCATCAATACCTGTTCCGTTTGCCTGTCGGAAGGGCGCGGCGCGTGGGCATCCACAATTTTCCCTTCTTTATCGATAATCACATAACGCGGGATGAACTGGATATTGTAGAGCTTGCCGATCAGTTCGTTTTTCGCGGCGCCGGTGCAGAGGTGAATACCTTCCACGTTGATCTGCTTCATCGAACTGCGCCAGGCGTTTTCGTCCTTGTCGATCGACACGTAAACAAAAGTCACGTTACGGCCTTCCAGTTTTTTCTTCAGCGCGACCGAATTCGGCATTTCTTTTTTGCAGGGACCGCACCATGAAGCCCAGAAGTCAAGGTAAACGGCTTTACCTTTCAGCGACGAAAGCGAAACTTCTTTCCCGTTCTCATCTTTCAGCGTGAAATCGGGAGCGGGAGCGCCGGGACCGAAAGCGAGTATCCGTTTGTATTCGCCTTCCAGCGAGTTCACTGCAGGTTTGGAATAGCCGTGCGTTTTCAGCCAGTCCAGCATCTGCCCGGCAGGTTCCACTTCTTCGGTGGTGAGTGCGTATTTCAGCAAGTTCGCAATCGCTTCGTCCAGCGTTTTCCCGGTAAGCACCAGTTTGGCAAACGCAAATAATTCCGCCGCCGTGAGATTTTTCCCGGTCTTGCTGAAGTTGACCGTGCGCAAATACTGGTGACGCAGGTACAGGTCAATGAACCGCGAATAATATCCGCTCACCGTCGCCGAATCGTTGATGATGCCGTAGCTGTACATGAAATCGTAATGCCCGGGAAGTTTACTTTCCTCCTCGCCCGGCCTGATGCTGTACATGCGGCTGGATTTGACGTAACCGATCTTATCGAGGCAGGCGGAGTACATCATATCGGAGCGGATCAGCTGGACGAAACCGGGACTGAGTTCTTTCTTTCTTGCCGAGATCATACGCTGTTGTTTTTTCATCAGCGTGTCGCGGTATGCACGGTAAACTTTCGCGGAATCTTTCTGCTGGTGCTGCGCATTTTCCTGGCGGAAAGATTTGAACGTCTCCATATACTCGCGCAGGAAATTATTGTCCGCAGCATACTTCCCGGAAAATTTGATCGTCTTGTCCGGTTTGCGGCTGGTGAATTCCATTTTGAGACTGTCGCCCGGGCCGATGTAAAACACGGATGATTCGCGGCCGCTGTAAACGCCCATGTACATAGGTCTTTCCACGGGGACAAGCACGGTAAAACGTCCTTTGCCGTCAACGATCACCGTTTGTGAAAGCTCGCTGTTCACCACAAAATCGCTGGGCCAGTAAAACTTCAGCGTATCGCCTTTTGAATCGTTCACTTTGCCGGTGATGATCGTTCCCGTTTGTGCAGAAAGCGATACCGTTGCAAAGAAAAATACGGGCAGAATAAATTTTCTCATCAGGATAAAATCAGGAATTATTGAACGATGAAACGCTGTACGCCGCTGATACCTTCACCGGTGAGCCTGGCATAATATATGCCGGGCGCAAGACGGAGACGGTGATTGGTTACTTTCTGATCCGCGAACGAAACCGAATGCGCGATTTTACCGGTAACGTCGATCACATCGAACTGCACGGTTCCTTTTACGTTTGTATTTTCAGGAATACGGATCGTGAATGAACCGTCGTTCACAGTCGGGAAAAGTTCGATGGCGGTTTCCGGCGAATACACCGTTTGATTCGAAGTAAACATGCCGATATCGTTTGCCCAGATGCCGCGACCGAAGGTGGAAATGTACACTTTGTTCAGCGCCGTATTGAACTCGATATCCGAACAGATCACGTTCGGCAGTCCGAGACTTTGGTTCACCCAGGTGGTGGATGAAAAATCGAGCTCGTAAATCCCGAGGTCGGTTGCAATCACGATGTCGCCGCCGCTGCCGGGAATGTAACGGATACAGTTCACGGGAATATTCGGCAGGTTGTAGGAAATATTCGTCCAGCTCGATCCGCCGTTTGTAGTCATGAACACTTTATTGCCCGCACTGAAACCGGCCATGCACACATACGCGCGGTTCGCATCAAATTCACTGATCTCGATACCCGTGTAATACAGCGAATCGGGAAGCCCAGCCGTAACATCCGTCCAGTTGGCGCCTCCGTCGGTAGTATTAAAAACACTTCCCGGAACACCATATTCATAACGCACGCGGCGCCCGGCATAAATCACGCTGCTGTTCGAATTGGAAACGGCCAGCGCAACTACTTCGTTCCCGTAAAGCGGCGAAGGGAAATTGGAAATGTACTGCCAGCTGGCGCCGCCGTCGGTCGACTGGCTCACATTTTCAAAACCGGCGTACAGCGTTCCGTAGTTATTATAATCGGCGGCGATCGGCGAAACCCATTCCGCATTTTCGAAATTGTAATTCGGATCGATCGATGAACCGGAAACGCCGCCGTCGTTCGTATAATAAAAGTAGCCGTACTGGCTCGAACCGATCCCTGCATTATTATCCACCGGGTCGAGGTAATTGTCCATACCGTCGCCGCCGAAAATCGTGAACCAGGAAGTACCGTCGAAATACAACGAGGCGTTATCCTGCGCACCCGCCAGCAAACGGCCAGCGGAATTTTTCGAACTCGACAGGCGGTAAAACGAAGTCACCTGCATCCCGTCGCTCAGGTTGGTCCAGATCGTCGGCCAGGGAATATTGTTGTTCGCATCGTTCCAGGTAATCGTGGAAATAGAAGTCGTGCGATACACACCGCCGTCGCTGACCAGGAAAATATTTCCCGTGAGCGGCTGCCGTTCAATAAAGTGAATATCGCCGTGCACCGTCGGACCGTAATCGAGTGTCCAGTAACTCGCCGGGTCCCAGTTCTGCCCGCCATCCGACGAGCCCCATAGATTTACGCCGCCCACGTATAATATGTCACTGTTCGTGGGATGAATCATAAAACCGAGATCGTACGTCCCCTGTCCGCCCGAGCCCTGGCCCTGCCCGCCATCCAGAACATTTTCCGACGGGTTGACGAACTGCCAGGTGTTTCCTGAATTCGATGATTTATAAATTCCGTGCAGGCCGCTCTGCATATTTACTGTAACCGCATAAATTTTTGTATTGTCCGACGGCGCAATGCCGAGTTTGATACGCTGCACTGTTCCCGTTCCCGGGATGCCGGTGTTCAGCATCGTCCAGCTGGAACCGAAATCCGTGGATTTATAAATCGCAGCGTAACCGTCGTTCGCATTATAAACCCAGCCGGATGCCGCGTAAAGTGTGGAAGGATTCACCGGGTCCTGCACCATGTCCCACATGAGCGAATCCATCACCATATTCCAGTTCGCGCCCGCATCGGTGGAGCGGTACATGCCCGACACGCCGCAGGCCACAAGCGTATTGCTGTTGCCGGGATCCACCAGTACTTTGCGGATCAGCGACGCATCACCATCGGTAAGTTGAAACGAAAGCCCGGTCGGCTGCCAGGTCGTTCCGCCGTCGGTGCTTTTGTAAACGCCGAGACCGTAATGCGTATGCCGTTTGCGTCCGTTCAGGTACAAACCGAAACCGATGTATTCGAAATCGCAGACGGAAATATAAATCGTGTTCGTATTGTTCGGGTCGATGCAGATATCGCTGATGCGCGTGATCGGCAGGTTGTCGGTGAGCGGTGTCCAGCTCGTGCCGTTGTTCGTGGTTTTCCAGAGTCCGCCCTGCGCCACGCCGACATAATACGTAGAAGCGACGGCCGGATCGAACGCGATACAGTTGATACGGCCGATCCCGTTTTCCATGTAGCCGGTCAGGTTATTCGGGATGGCGTTCGGTCCTGCGGGATACCAGGCACTGCTGAATTGTGAGCGGCTGCGCGATTCTTTTTCCTGCGCAACGGAAACTGCGGCGTCGAAATATTCCGTAGGATCAACCGGTTCACCGTTGGCGCCGGTATGCAAAGTCATGTCGGCTTCCCAGCGCTTGAAATTTTTCCAGTTTTTCGCTTCGTTCAAATCCGTGTTCTTTTTCCAGGCGTTGAACTGCCGCTGCAATTCGCGGAAGGAACGGGCGTCGCCGGAATTTTTAACGGCGAAAGGTTGTGCATATACCGAGCCGCAGAAAAAGGAAAAGCTGAATATGCCGAGTAGTGCTTTCTTCATCAGGAAAAATATTGTGCTTCGTGTTCTTTCAAAGATAGTACTTCTTCCGCTCGGACTCACCGCGTGCGGACAAGCGGCAAAACGGCGGAACGGCCGTCTTCACTTTCGATACGGAGAAAATACATCCCGGGCGAAAGCATATTGGTACTGATGCGGCATGCGGCGTTTTCAGAAAAACCGTTTTTCACTGTTTCGCCTGCGGCAGATGAAATAGTCCATTTATAACGGGCAAAGGGTGTGCGGATTTCCATTTCATCCGCCGCGGGGTTCGGAAAAATTTTCACCTGCTGATCCTGCGCGGATTGGAGAGGCACAGCGGTGAGTATGGCCGTAAGATCCAGCGAGTACAGTTTTTTACCGTTGCCGAGGTAGCCGGTTTCATCCGTCATAAAAATGGTGCTGTCGTTTGCAAAAACAACGCCTTCTTTCTGCGTGTACGGCAGAAAGGTCAGATGAACCACGTTTCCCTGGAAAAAATTGTCGCCGGAAAAATTGCTGAACACAAACATGTTCCATTCGGAAAACAGGACCATGTATTGCCCGTTCGGACTGATGTCGGCGGAAGTGACCCAGTAATGCTGCGTGTCAAAACTATCCACGGGCGCCAGACTGTAAGTTCCGACTGTGTCGGGCATACGATACATGCGCGAGTAGGTGGAAGCTCCGCGGTTTTTGGAAAACAGGTAAAGCGAATTACCAAAATGGAACATCGCTTCGCAGTCGAAGTTTTTTTCTTCCGCCGGCGGAGGAAACGAATCCTGGTCCGCAAAACCGAATGCGATGATCTGCGGAATGATGCTGTCGCCCGCGATGGACTGCGGCGGCGGAATTTTATAAACAAGCTGGTTCGTACGGTCGTTGTTGTTATTCCCGAAATCGCCGATGTAAAACCAGCCTGCGCTGTCCTGCGTCATATCTTCCATATCGACGGCGGGAACATTGAGCAGCCGGATCACGCGGTGCAGTTGTCCTGCCGTGTCGATCTGAAAAATTTCGCCGGGATGATAACTGTCATTATGCGACCAGATGCTCGTATCGCTGATATATTCCAGTCCTGACGATTCCGGCAGCGTATCCGGGAGCGTGGCGCGGAATACCGGGATAACCGGGATCTGCGCGTTCAACAGAAACGGGGCGAGGAAAAGTAAAAAACAAAACGGGCGCACAGTTAAAGATACGTCTTTCCGTTTGCCGAAGCAAAACAGACGGTTGAGGCGGTGCGAAGAAATAATCAGCAGCAGTTTTCCATTATTGCAGGATCAGTTTTTTATGTATGATCTGTTTTCCGGATTCCAGCGCCAGCGTATATGTTCCTTTCGCCAGTTTGCTCAAATCGAGCAACTGAACAAAATTGTTTCCGGCGCCGTTTTTTGCCAATAGTATTTCACTGTGAACAATCCTGCCCGCAATATCGCGCACGGTGATCGTACCACCCCTCATGCTGCCCGGGAAAGCAATACTGACCGATCCCTGGGATGGATTCGGGAAAATACTGACCCATGCGCCGGGGTTATTTTCCGCGATCGAAAATGTTTGCGTGGGAACGTCTTTCAGGTTCGATTCCGATGTATTGATTGCTCGGCTGGGACTGCAGCTGGTCGCCCAGTTCGTCTGCAGTTTGTAACGGATATTCGTTACAGAAACAGAAAGCGGTGGATTCAGATCGGTATAAACCGTATTCGATCCGGGCACGGAATCGATTACTTCCCAGTTCCCGAGGTTCGTACTGTCGCGAAGAACCCGGTAAAAATTCACCGCAGCGCCTTCATATAAATTCCAGCTCAGGTTTACCGTATTGCCAATACCTACATTCGATTGCAGGAACAGGGTACGGTGATGCTGGCTGAGTACGCTTTCGTTTCCGCAACTGTCAACAGCCGAAATTTTATAGCGGTGGTTCGTCGTATTCGGATTAGCCAGCGGCAGGAAAACGGAATCCACGTAAGTACTCATCGAATCATAATGAACCGAACCGATATGCACGAAACTGCTCGTTATTTCACGGTATATGCGGAACGAATCGATGGACGTTGTTACCGGTTTTTCCCAAACGATATTATTATAAGTGGAAACTGCATTCACCGTAACCATACACACATTTTGTGCAGAAACCAGGTCAATACTTACTGCAAGCGATGCCGGTGCGCCGGTGCCGCAGGCATTTTCAGCATAAACCGTAACAGGTCCCGAAGACGCATTCACCGCGAAGTCAACGGTAATGGTATTCGTGCTGTCGCCCGCGGTAACCGACGCACCGGCAGGCAGCGACCATACATAATACGCCGCGTTTCCGATTGCCGGTACGCTGAACGTGATGCCGGTAGCCTGCGGACAGATGATTATATTCTGCAAACCGGTGATCGCCAAAGCTGAATCGGGAAGCGGGTTGACCGTTACGGGCAGTGAAGCAGAAACACCGGCACCGCAGGCATTCGTCCCTTCTACCGTAATATTTCCCGATACCGCGGAAGCGGAAAAATCAACGGTAATGCTGTTCGTGTTCGCTCCCGCAACAATGGAAGCGCCGGCAGGTAAAATCCAATTATAACCCGTCGTATTGGCAATGGACGCAACGCTATACATTACTCCGGGTTGATTCTGGCAAACCGTGCCGGCGCCTGAAATCGCGGTGGCATTGGCAGGAAACGGATCGACGTAAACGGTCACCGTTGTATTTTGTGTGCAGTTATTGGCATCTGTCACCGTGCAGGTATAGGTAGTTGCCGCGGCAGGACAAACATTGGGCGAGGTGACAATCATGCTTCCCGGCATCCACAGGTAGCTGAGCGGCGCCGTTCCGCCTGAAGCATTCACGTTCAGGTTCGTACAACTTCCCGTGCAAACGGAAGGCTGCGCGGTAGTGGCGCTGGCCGTGATCGCTGCAGGCTGCAGGATGGTTGTCGTATCCGTATCCGTGCAACCGGTAGATGATTCGGTCACCGTAACCGTATATGTTCCTGCACAAAGATTGTTCAGCTGCATGGAGTACGAATAGGTCGGCGGCGGAAACATGAATGAACTGGAAGAGGAAATCGACGGAATCAAACTCCCGTTGCACAAACTGTTGCAGGTGGGCGACACCGGTGTAAGTGTGAGCGCCAGGTAATTCGATGCAATGGGAAGCGTATCGGGAATGCTGCTTCCGCAACTGTTGTTTGCCGTAACAATGATGTTTCCTAAACCTCCGGCAGTGGGAAAAATAATTGAACCTGTGGATGATCCGCTCCAGCCCGGCGGCAGGGTCCAGGTACAGCTCGAAATATTCGGACTGAAGGGAATAGAATATGAATACGGGTTTCCGCTGCAAACCGTTTGCGGTCCGCTGATCGGCCCGATCTGTCCCAATGGCGTATGCACGATCACCGTTCGGTAAAAAGCCTGCGTGCAGCCGGCAGCGTCGGTAACGGTGCAGATATAAGTCGTTGTCGAAGCCGGCGCGGTTGTGATCGAAGGCGTTGTCAGATTACCCGGCGTCCACAGGTATGAATAACCGGGTGAGCCTCCCGATACTGTTGCAGTCAGCGTAATGTTCGTGCCCGAGCAGACAGGTGATACGTTATTAACCGACAAAAAAAGTTGCGGCGGCGAAGCGACAGTCGCTGTTGCCGTAGCGGTACAGCCGGCATTGTCGGTGATCGTAAAAGTGTGCGTACCGGCGCAAAGGTTCGTTGTTGAAGGCGAGTACGTGTACGGCGGTGTTCCGCCGCTCGTGTTGATCGTTACCTGTCCGTCGCATGTGCCATAACAGGAAACTACATTGACTCCGGAACCCGGCGAAGTAGTGATCGGTGCAGCCATACTGAGCAGCATTGCCTGCGGGGCGCTCGTGCCGCAGGCGTTTGTAGCGGTTACAGATATTGTTCCGCCCGAAGTCGTTGTGTTTACCGTAATGCTGCTGGTCGACGACGAACCGCTCCACCCCGGTGGAAGACTCCACGAATATGAGTACGTCCACGGCGCCGAAGCGCTGAAGGTGGCTGTTCCGTTGGCGCAGGGTATCGGCGAGCCGCTGATTGCCGAAAGGACGGGAGCCGAGCAGGCTTCGTATTGAGCAAGGTAACCGTCCATCGCGCCCGGTGTAACGGTCGCGGTGCCACTCAGCGGATCGAAATCGGCAGGCATGGCCAGGAAACCGGTTGCATATAAATAACCGCTGCCGCTTAAAGCGATGGCTGTCCCTTTTTCCGTAGCAGCGGAACCGGTATTGAAAGACCAGATATGCGCACCTGCATTTGTATAAGCAGCGAGGAAAATATCTTCATTCCCGTTCGAAGTTAAATTCGAAGCTCCCTGGTAAGGATTAAAATCGACCGTGCCGCTGAACTGACCGGTTATATGTACGTTTCCCGCAGGACTGATCTCCACGTCCGAAATATTTTCCACGCCGGTCGAACCGAGGTTGAACGACCAGAGGTGATTTCCCGCCGGATCGTATTTCGAAAGAAATCCATCTATGTATCCTGCGGAAGTTTCATTTGCCACACCGGAACCGGGATCGAAATCTACTGTACCGTAAAAATCACCGCACAGGAAAACATTTCCCGAAGCATCCGCAGCAACGCCGTTTCCCATATCCGAAAGAGCGTCCCCAAAGCTGTGTGCCCAGAGATAATTTCCGGCGGCATCGTATTTGGCAAGATACATATCGAAATTACCGGGTAATGCCGACAGCAAGTTCGTACCGACGCCCGGATCGAAATCGGCCGTACCATTGAACATCCCGGTAATAATCACGTTACCGGAAGGATCTGTGCACACCGCCCGCCCGAAATCCGTACCGGGCGAAGCGATCGCAAAGGCCCACTGGCAAATACCCGAAGCATTGTATTTCGCCACGAAAATGTCGCCGGAGAAATCCGGTGTGAGATAGATCGGCGTGCCCAGCGGGTTAAAATTCGTAGTACCATCAAACTGGCCCGTTATGATCACGTTACCGGCGGCATCGGTCGAAACATCGCCGGCAGCACAGTAACCGCTGACATCACCAATGTTGATCGCCCATTGCAGCAGGCCGTTGACGTCATATTTTGCAAGGAAAATATCCTGCGTGCTTTGCGGTGTAAGATTATACACACCGGAAGCCGGATCGAAATCAGCAGTACCCACGAGAGTACCTGTTACATAAGTACTCGAGTTCGCGTCAGTAGCCACGCCGGCGATATCTTCGTAACCGGCAGAACCGATTTTAAACGACCACAAATGCATCGAGGACGGACTGTAGCAAGCCACGTAAACGTCTGTGCCTCCCACGGGCGTCTGGCTGTAAACCGGAGTATCAAAATTCAGGTCGATGACGTTTTGAAAAGTGCCGGCAACGTGTACGTTTCCGTTTGGATCCACCGCTACGTCGCGGCAAATTTCGCTCGATGCCGAAGAACCGAGCGGATATGCCCAATTGTAGTTTTGCGCAGAAACCGGGAACGCCGCGATCCACAAGCCGAGGATCAATCCGGCCAGCCCCGGTTTATTTTGTAACTTGATTTTTTCAACCATCCGGTTGAGTGTTTTTTTGTCCATGGCCATTTTGAATTGGTTTTTCATTCGCGTTGTTATTTGCTGTCTCAAATTTCACCTCCCTGTTTACCCGAAACAAGGTGAAAAAAGATTTATTCTTTGTGTTCCAAAATAATATTTCACTTATTTTTACCTGTTTTTAAGGAAAAACGAGTTATTTTTCTTTGTAATCCAAAATAAGGATCATGGTCGCCAAAGACGATGCTTTCCGGCTGGTTCAGTCACTTAGCAAAAGTGAAAAGCGGTTTTTCCGGCTTTTTTCTTCCGCAACCGGCGGAGAAAAAAACTACCTGAAACTTTTCGACGTACTCGATAAAATGAAAACGTTTGATGACGACCTCCTGAAAAAAAAACTGCAGGGAGAATCATTTCTGAAAAATCTTTCTTTCGAGAAAAACTACCTGGTAAAAATTCTTTTGCGCGCGCTGCGTGTATTTCATTCGGAAAGTGATGCGACCAACACGCTTTATGCACGTATGGCCGATATCCATATTCTCAGCGAGAAAGGACTGACCGACATGAGCCGCGAAGCGACCCGGAAAACACGGTTACTGGCGGAAAAATACCACCGTGAAGAACTCAGCATCGCGCTGATCCGTATTGAAACGGAAATCAATCACTTCACGGCCGACTACCGGGCAGTCGCACAAAGTATCAAACGGCATGAATCCGAACTGGAAAAACTCACGGCAGCAATCGGCGAATACCGCCGGTTCAAGAAGGCGCAGGACCTGTTCTGGCTATACGTATGGGAACGGGAAAAGAGTACGGATAAAGTCCGGGGGCTGATGCAGGAACCGTTCATGAATGAAGATTCCGCTGCACGAAACTTTCACGCCGAGAAAATTTTCAACGACCTGCACATCGCGCACCACTGGTTTCGCCGTGATTTTGCGGGGACTGAAAAATGGCTGCTCCGGCAGGCGGGATTCCTGGAAAAATCGCCGGAGCTTCTTGCCGACCGGCCCATGCTTTATTTTACGCCGGCACTCAACCTGCTGACCGTTTACGTTTTTCTCGGCCAGAAGAAAAAATTTCACAGCACGATCGCCCGGATTAAAACCGTGCTGGAGAAAGTAATTCCTTTTCATCGCAGAGCCATGATGAGCAAAATTATTCCGCGTTGCGTGATGCGGGAAATGGAACTCTACCTGCAATCGGGCGATTACCAGAAAGGACTGGCGGAGCTTCCCCGGCTGATGAAGGAACTTGAGCCTGTGCAGGAAAAAATGGAAACTGAATTGCACATCATCATCGACGCGACCGCAGCACGCATTCTTTTTTTTAATGGCCGGTACAAAGAATGTCTCGGGTACGTGCATCGTGTCAACAATAAATCGTACGGCAATATCCGGCTCGACGCTCAATGCTGCGCACGGCTCATCCGCATGTGCTGTTATTTCGAACTGAAAGATCATGTCGGCATGGAGCTCGCAGGGAAAGATTTCAGCCGGATGATCCGGAACGACAAACTGGATTACACTTCGTATAAAATACTCGCCGCTTTTTTCACGAAGGCCACTTTTTCCAAACAGGCTTTCGCGCAGCTCGGGAAAAACCTGGAAACCGTACTTGCCGGTGATGAAAAAGAAAAAACGACGGTCCTGCTGTTCGATTATATGTCCTGGATCAAATCGAAATACTGATTTCCCGGACGAATCGTATCCCGGGAGCTTATCGTTACATTTGCCAAAATTATACTGACCACATGCACTACAAACTTCTCGGCAAAAGCGGCCTGCGCGTTTCGGAAATCTGTCTCGGCACCATGACTTTCGGTCCGGAATGGGGATACGGCGCGGACAAGGAAGAAAGCCGGCGCATTTTTAATACGTTTCTCGACGCCGGCGGAAATTTTATCGATACGGCCAACCGCTACACCGAAGGCACCAGCGAAACCTGGCTCGGCGAATTTGTAAACGAAAGCGGCCGCCGCGATGAACTGGTTGTGGCGACAAAATATTCCCTCGTATCCAAATTCAACCGCATCAACGACGGCGGCAATCACCGCAAAAATTTAATCCAAAGTGTCGAAGGAAGCCTTCGCCGCCTGGACCTCGAATACATCGACCTGCTCTGGCTGCATGCCTGGGATTTCACCACGCCGGAAGAAGAAGTGATGCGCGCGCTGGACGACCTGGTCCGCGCCGGGAAAGTACTTTACATTGGCATTTCCGACACGCCGGCCTGGCTGGTGAGCCGCATGAATACGATCGCCGGATTCCGCGGCTGGACACCGTTCATCGGCCTCCAGGTGGAATACAGCCTGATCCAGCGCGAGCCGGAACGCGACCTGCTTCCCATGGCGCATCACCTGGACATCGGCGTTACAGCCTGGGCTCCGCTCGGCGGCGGCGCACTCACCGGCAAGTATCTCGGCAAAAATGATTCCGCAAAACGGTTGAAGGAAGGCTCGAAACGCCTGAACGAAAGAAGCATGGCTATCGCGCAGAAAGTAGCGGAGATCGCCAAAGCCGCCGGGTGCACGCCGGGACAGGTGGCCCTGCGCTGGGTGATGGAACAGCATCCGCAAATGTTCCCGATCGTAGGTTGCCGCAACGCTGCGCAGTTAACAGACAGTATCGGGTGCGTGGAAGCTAAGATCAGCGCGGAACAGTTTCAGCAACTGAACGAAGTAAGCGCCATCGAACTCGGTTTTCCGCACGATTTCCTGAAAAGCGATAGTGTACAACAGGTAACGTTCGGAGGGCTCCAGGGAAAAATCATAAATCATCGGAAATAAAAAGAATGGCGAATGCCGAATTACGTTGTTTCAAAATATATACTTCGATAATTCGGAGTTCGGCATTAAATTCCGTTCACTATCCCGCAGGGATAAACACTAACTAAAACATGCACGTAACGATCACCATAAAAGAAATCAACTCCGCGTTCAGCCAGGAGTATGCCGATCGCAATCACGAAGGACAGGAGAGTGAAGAAAACATAAAGTACAACTGGGAAGACGAGCTCGAAGTCAGCGAAGACGTTGCTGATTTTACCATTCACAACAATACGGAATACGCGCTCGAAGGCATGGACGGCGATAAACCGTTCCGCTTCAACATTCCCGGCATGTGTGTTTGCGAGTGCAAAACCGCGGGCGGAAACATTTCCCGTTTCGCCGTTTCGCGGAAACTGATCAGGGACACCAAAAAATCCGTCACGAAAAAAGGCGACGTACATTTTTTCTTTTTCCTCAAGGACAAGCATCCGCATGTGAATCCTTTTCCCGGCGTATATATCAGCAAGCACGATTTCCCGGTGGAACTTCCCGTTCCGGAAGAAGAGGAAATTTCGGGAGACGAGGAAGAATAACTATTGCAGCGAATTACGAATCAAAAACGAATTTTACGAATTGAAATGTCTTCTTTCAGGATGACGACTTGTACTTCATTCGTAAATTCGTAACAAATTCGTAATTGGCTGCAATTTCCACACATCCCCGATATTAACCGTTTATCCAAAAGCGCTTTCGCCACCGGGGTTCAGCATGATTATTGCTAACTTTGTTGTTACAACACAGAAGCGCGGATGGCAAGATTTTCAAGGCATGTATTTCTCCCGGTTTTTATACTCTTCGCCGGGATTCTTTCTGCACAGCCCGGCGGCGGCCGCGGCGGCATGAATATGACCGGCAGGTTTTACGGGAAAATCGTTGACCAGTCCGGCAAAAAAGGCGTTGAATTTGCAACCGTCACGCTTTTCCAGAGCATTTTCGATTCGGTAAGCAAAACCCAGAAACGCAAGCTCATCACAGGACAGATCACCGAATCGAACGGAGATTTCAACCTGGAGAATGTGCCGGTCCGCGGGAAGTTCACGTTGCGCATCATCGCCATCGGTTATGATTCGCTCATCCGGGAAGTTTCTTTTTCGCAGGGATCGTTCGATAAAGATCTCGGCAATATCGCCATCAAAGTCCGTGCGCAGGAAATGAAAGAAGTGGTGGTCGACGGAACCGCTCCTACCGTCGAGCTGAAACCCGACCGCCGCATTTATACTATGGACAAGAACGCGATAGCCACCGGCGGAACTGCGGAAGATGCCCTGAAAACAATTCCTACCGTTTCCGTCGATCTCGATGGAAACGTCAGCCTCCGGAATTCAGCGCCGCAGATTTTTGTGGACGGGAGACCGACCACGCTTACACTCGACCAGATCCCGGCCGATGCTATCCAGACCGTTGAAGTGATCACTTCGCCTTCGGCCAAATACGATGCCTCGGGCGGCGGCGCAGGAATCATCAACATCGTGCTCAAGAAAGACCGCCGTTTCGGGTACAACGGGAATATCCGCGCAGGTATCGATCAGCGTACCAAAATGAACGGAGGCGCGGACATCAACGTACGCCAGGGTAAAATAAACATGTTTGCTTCGGCCAACGTCAACCAGCGCCTTTCCATCAGCGAAGGGGAAACCACGCGGCTCAACCTTTTTGAAACGCCGAACAGCAGCGTGCTCCAGACGAGTCATTCCGAATTCAACAACATATTCATCACCGGGCGCGGCGGGCTGGATTACTTTATCGACAACCGGAACACGCTTACGCTTTCGGGATCATATACTACCGGCCGGTTCAAGCCTTATGATGAGCAGACTGCGGCAACGGATACGCTGCATGCATCGGGCACTACGAGCAGCAATTACGAAAGAATAACGGACAGCAAACGCATGTTTGAAAATTACGGGGCCTCGCTTCTTTATAAAAAACTTTTTACCAAAGAGGGCAAAGAATGGACCGCGGATATCAATTACAATTCGGCGTCTTCCGAAAACTCGAGTAAAACCACCACGAATTATTTCGATACCGGCCAGCTGGTTCCCGATCGTACTGCTTTGCAGCAGCAGTCGGGCGGAGGCGGCACGCGTTTCCTGACGGGCCAGACGGATTTCGTTACGCCGCTGAACGATAAAATGAAAATCGAAACCGGCGCGCGTGTTTCCGTACGTCTCTTTACCAGCGGCGCCGATGTAGCCGTTTATAATGAAGCGACGGCAAAATACGACACGATTGAAAACAAGTACAGCGATTACGAATACACGGATAATGTTTACGCCGCTTACGGTACATTCAGCCACGCGATAAAAACAAAGTTCAGTTACCAGGCCGGGCTTCGCCTGGAAAGTTCCGACTATCGCGGCAAGCTCAACGCCACGGGAGAAACGTTCCGGAACCTGTACCCGCTGAGTTTTTTCCCGAGCGCTTCGGCCAGTTACAAGCCGAATGACAAGCATGATTTCCAGTTAAGTATGTCGCGCAGGATCAACCGGCCGAATTTTTTCCAGCTCATGCCGTTCACCGACTACAGCGATTCGCTCAACCTCAGCCGCGGAAATCCCCTGCTGAAACCGGAGTTCGCCTACAAAGCCGAGTTCACCTACATGCGCATTTTTTCGCGCGAAACGAATATTCTCGCTTCTGTTTTTTACCGCAATACGCAGGGACTGATCACGCGGTACCAGGTCACCGAATATGACAGCACACTCGGCCGCGACGCGCTTATCAACACGTATGAAAACGCATCGTACAGTTATACGTACGGCGGAGACCTGAGCGCAACTATTGCGGCAAAAAAATGGCTGGAAATCAACCCGAGCGTCAGCGCCTATTATACGGGCATTGATGGCAGCAACATCAGCACGGGCCTGACCAATGCCTTGTTCAGCTGGGATGCCGACCTGAACCTTACTTTCCGTTTTCCGAAAAACATCACCCTGCAGCTTATGGGTGAGTATAATTCCAAAACAGCGAACGCAGGTGGCGGCGGCGGCGGAAGAATGGGCGGCATGGGCGGCGGCGGAATGTACGGCGGAAGCACCAGTTCTGTCCAGGGGTATAACGAACCGAATTATTCGCTGGATCTCGCGGCGCGCTATTCCTTCCCGAAAACCAAAGTCGCTACCATTTCAGTAAGCGTCAACGATGTCCTGAAAACGCGTATTTCTGCATCGCACAGCGAATCGGAATATTTTGTCCAGGACAGTTGGCGGGTCCGCGATCAGCAGATTTTCAGGCTCAATTTCAGTTACCGGTTCGGGAAATTCGATGCCGCGCTCTTCAAACGCAAAAACACCAAAAGCGGCGGCGACGGGATGGAAATGGGCATGTAAAAACCGCTTTTTTAAGGGTCATTTTTACTTCGGTTAATAAATAGGACTTTTTGAACAAAATGCAGATCAAAATCTAATGAATCACCTTGCCGTTTTGTTTAAAAAATTCAGTATTAATGGGCATTACAATGAACAAATGTCTTCCAAAAAGCTGTTTTATTCCTTTTCAAAACCTAATAGCTTTTAAATAGTTATTCTGGTTTTTTGATTTTAAATTCTCTAAATTTGATTTCATAACAAAAACGACAACAACAAATCTCGGATCGACATGAAAAAAACTTTATCTATTCTTGCCGGAGCCGCTCTTCTCAGCACGGGTGCATTCGCACAGCTTGCTAACGGCAGCATCGCTCCTGACTGGACGTTTACCGATATCAATGGTAACTCCCACCACCTGTACGATTATCTTGACCAGGGCAAAGTCGTAATCATCGACGTATCTGCTACCTGGTGCGGCCCTTGCTGGAACTACCACAACTCGGGCAACCTGGAGAACTTCTACAACCAGTACGGTCCTCCCGGAACCAACCAGGCCATGGTGTTCTACATTGAAGGTGACGGAGCCACCACACTTGCCGACGTTCAGGGTACAGGCACCAATACACAGGGCGACTGGACTGCAGGTACTCCTTACCCGATCATCAACCCGTCTTCTTCAGCTACGACTACTTTCGACAATGATTACAACATCGGCTACTTCCCGACTATTTACAAAGTATGCCCGAACCGTATTATTGAAGAAGTAGGCCAGATCACAACTGCGCAGCTTGCTACCGAAATGGGCCAGTGCCCTGCTCCTGCAAGTCAGCCTATTGACGCGGCTATTCTCCAGTACACCGGCGCTACTGCAACCTGCGGAACAACTGCATTCTCGGTTGTTATCCAGAACAACGGTCTTACTCCGCTTACATCGGCTACAGTAACAGCTACTTCGGGAGTAAACACGCTTGGTACAGGAACTTACACCGGCAGCCTTGCTACTTACGGCATTGCTACAGTATCCTTCTCCGGCAACATCACCAGCACACAGAACGTAACCTTCACGGTTACCACTTCGGGTGATGCTTCCGCTTCGAACGACGTCATCAGCCAGAACATCATCTACTCTACTTTGGCTGCTACTTCGAACAACCTGACGATCAACATCACAACGGATCGTTACGGCGCAGAAACAACCTGGAAACTGTTTAACTCGGCAGGAACTGTTGTTTCGCAGGGCGGACCTTACACCAACATGTCGAGCGCAGGTGCTTACCCGCAGACTCCGGTCAACGTAAATGCTCCGAACGATTGCTACCGTTTTGAAATATATGACAGCTACGGCGACGGCATGTGCTGTGCATACGGAAACGGTTTCTACAGCATCACTACAGGAACAACAACCGTTACCAACAATACAAACTTCACCGGCACGCAGGATACCAAGGCATTCTCGGTTACTGCTACAGGCCTGAACGAGTACAGCGCTGTTGGTTCTATGAATCTTTACCCGAACCCGTTCTCGGGCATCGCTAACCTGAGCTACACGCTCAACGAAGGCGCTGACGTAAAGATGATCGTAACCAACATGCTCGGCGAAGTTGTTTCCAGCATCGACTATGGCAGCAGGGCTGCAGGTGAATACACAGCTACATTCGACGGCAGCAGCCTGCCCGCCGGTATGTACTTCTTCCACCTCCAGGCCGGTGATCACAGTGTGATGAAAAAAGCGACTATCACCAAGTAATTGGTAAAAGCAATAAATAAAAACGGCCCCGATGAAAATCGGAGCCGTTTTTATTTATAAGACTTTATAAAATGTCGATCATCCGTGCAATAACGCTCAACGCCAAACGCTCAATGCTCATCGGAGACTCGTTGATACCTGGGCGTTGTGCGTTTGATATTGAGCGTTTAGATGCCCGGCCGGACAAAAAAACTATTGCTGTGAAGCTTTCTCCTGCTGATCGAAACGCGTAAAGGAATAACCGAGTTCGAAACCGATATAATTCCCGGAGAGCCGCGCACTGCCGGATGAATCATCCGCAGTCCCGATAAAAAGCCGGTACGAACCTTCGAGCATCGGTTTAAACAGGTAGCGGCCCGAAAGGTTTAGCGTAATCAGGTGATGATTGACCTGTACCATATAAAGTCCTACGGAAGCGGAAAGTCCCGGCCGCACGAAAAGCGACGAGGCGCTTTCGAGGTTAAGCTCGTAAACAGTCAGTTGTCCGCCGTTCGATGCATCCTGCCCGAGCGCGAAAAATGTTTTTTTCCAGACCGGCGCCAGCATAGCCAGTCCGCCGAAACGAAAAACCTGGTAATGATGCCGTCCTCCCCGGCGACGAAATTCCAGTTGAACAGGAATATCCGCATACCAGTAGCTGTAATCGGCCAGCACAACGCCCTGCATATCCGCACTCATGCCGTTGGTCGGATAACGGAGCAGGTCGAAACGGGTACGCAAAGGCGCGCAGGCTACCTGCAAACCGGTTCTCAGGCCGAAACGAATTCCGAAAGGATATGTATAATCAGCGCCCAGGTGACCGAAAAAAGAAGCGCGCGGGCTGATGTTCTGCGAAACCGGTAAACCGTCGAGTTCCAGTGCCTGCACCATCGTAGGACCGGCCCAGAATCCCCAAACCGGTTTTTCGAAAAGCATGGTATCCTCGCGCATTTCGTCGGCAGTTTGTGCCTGGACGACACAGGCCGGAGCCAGCAGGATGAGCAGGGAAATGTGACGAAAGCATTTCATCTTGAAAAGACAAGATACGAATAGAATACAAGCAAGCTGCCCTCCGGACTTTCTGTAACGTGATGTGAAAATTATTCGCGGGGAATCATTTTCAGCTGGACTTTCAGTTTATCCACTTCCGTTTTGGCTGCGTCTATTTTCTCCTGGTATTCGGTCACGAGGTTTTTTGCGCCTTTGGATTTTCCGAAAAAGCCGATGTTGTTTTCCAGCGTATTGATTTCGTTCTGCAGCTTTTTGATGCGATCCTGCAGGTTCATGCGTTCGCGGTAAAGCTGGTCGCGGCCGTTTTCGGTCTGGCTCAGCTGCTCGTATTTCAATCGCTGCAGTACTTTATCGTCACCGCCTGCTTTTTCTTTGAGCAGTTCGTACACTTTGCTCATCGCCTCACGGAAAGCGGCTTCCAGGCGGTTCCTGTCGTTGCGCGGCATTTCACCGAGCGCATTCCAGTCTTCCTGGATTTTAGCGATCACCGCTTTATTGTCTTTCAGGTTGTCGGTAAGTTCTACCGAAGCCATGCCGGCGATGAACTGCTCGCGGGCCTGGGCATTGGCGGCCAGCGCGGCGTCGGATTCGGCGAAATGTTTGCCGCGGTTTTCAAAAAACTTGTCGCCTGCGGTTTTGAAACGTTTCCACAACCGGTCACTTTGCTTGCGCGAAACCGGCCCGATGGCCTTCCATTTATCCTGCAGTTTCTTATAAATATTCGCGGTATTTTTCCAGTCGGTGCTTTCCTGGAGTTTTTCGGCTTCTTCGCAAAGCGCGATTTTTTTCTGGAGATTTTCCTTGAAAATATCGCGCTGCTGGCCGTAGAACGTTTCCCGGTTGCGGAAAAATTTATTGCGCGCTTCCTTGAAACGTTTCCAGGTATTGTCTTCGTCTTCTTTCGGAACAAAACCGACTTTGCGCCAGCGTCCGAAAACTTCTTCGATCGCTTTGTTCCCGTCCTGCCAGCCTTTGTGCGAGTCATAGGTGGTTTCGGCCATCTTTTCCATTTCCTCGCAAAGCGCGATTTTGGCTTTCAGGTTTATTTCACGCTGTACTTTCAGGCCGGCTTCGAGTTCCTTGCGGCGTTCGTGTACTTTATCCGAAACGGCTTTGAAGCGTTCCCAGAGTTCGTCGTTGGTTTCTTTCGCCGAAAAACCGATCTCGCGCCATTTGGCATGCAGATCGCGCAACTGGTGAAGCGCATCACGAACCGAAGTCACGTCTTTCAGCGCTTCCACTTTGGCGATGAGTTCTTCTTTCAGCTCCGCGTTTTTCTTCATGTCCAGGTCACGAAGTTCACGGCTGATTTTCACCACGTCATAAAAACGGGCGATATGATGATGATAGCTTTTCCATAAATCGTCGGAGTATCCCTGCGGAACCGCACCGGCTTCGCGCCAGCGCGTCTGCAGGTCCTGGAGTTTGTCGAACGCCTTCTGCATGCTGTCGCTGGTTTCGTGCAACTGCTTCAGTTCTTCGATGATGGTCAGCTTGACCTGGAGATTGTGCTTCAGCTGTTTCTCGCGGTCGCGACGGCTGTCCGTACGTTTCAGGTTGTATTTGCGGAGCAGTTCCTCGAAACGCTCGTCCCGCTTGTCGGCGGAAGGCATGAACAGGTCATGTTCATCTTCTTTCTGTTCTTCCCAGGCTCTTTTTTTCGCTTCCAGTTCTTCACGCGCATGTTCGCGGTAAATTTCTTTCAGCTTCCGTACGGTATGCTTCACCTGCTCCGGATCGGCAGCGGCGAAACATTCTTCCATTTTCTGCAGCAGCTCGTCTTTCCCCAAGCCGGAAAAATCTTCTTCCGGGTGAAGATCGTCGTGTGCATCGTCTTCATGGTCATGTTCGGTGGCGGCAGGCAATGCAATATCGGCCTGTACTTCTGTCAGGCTGGCGGTAACGTTGTTTTCCGTTTCCGTGGCAGGCGTCAGCTTCTGCTCATCACCCGGCAAATTCTCCTCGTTATTCTCCATAAAAATTTTAACGTGTACAGATAAAATAACCGGGCTGCAATACCCGGTCATTTATCCTTTCAAAGATAGTAATTAACGGAAAAAGACGGATTTGGTCGGGGATATTTTTTCACCGGGCAATCAGGCCCACATGGAAGGTTTTTCACCCCGCGCCCAGGAGGATGTTTCGATGCCTTCAACAAGCAGGGCCTGTGTCAGTTCGGATGTGTTTTTTTCAAGCATATTGAGCAGGATAAAACGAACGGATTCTTCGATCTGGTCGGGCGTGAGCAGGTACACTCTTCCAACCTTGTTCCAGTCAATATCCGCGGCCATTTTCACTTCGGCGGGGAATGATTTTTTCCAGAAATACTCACGCTGTTCTTCATTGAAGTGATGAAACTGCACGACGAGCTGAATCCGTCTTGCAAATGCTTTATCGATATTATCAAAAAGGTTGGAGGTGAGAATCACCATGTTTTCACTGTCTTCTACAGCCTGCAACAGGTATGCTATCTCCTGGTTGGCATAACGGTCGTGCGCGGACTGAACGGGAGTTCTTCTTCCGAATAAAGCATCGGCTTCATCGAACAGGAGAATAGCGTCATCCTGTTTTGCCCGGGCAAGCAGCCTGGAAATGTTTTTTTCCGTTTCGCCTATGTATTTCGAAATGATCCTGGAGAGATCTACCCGGTACACCTTTTTGTTTATTTTTTTGCCGATCAGTTTCGCCGTCAGTGTTTTTCCTGTGCCGGGCAAACCGTGAAACAAAGCGATGAATCCCCTGCTGCGTGTTTTGCTCATATTCCATTCATCGAGCAGTTTGTCGCGGTGTTTTATCCAGTTGAAAAGCTGGTTGACCAGCGATTCCTGGAACCGGGTAAGCATAAGATCTTCCCATTTCCGCACGGTAGAAATCTCTTCCACGGGAAAATCAGGGTCGTTCAGCATGTCCTGGCCGGCAAGCAGTTTCTGCAGCAGGTCTTCAGGAACGCTGATTGCAGCTGCGAGCAAAGGTTCGCCGTTATCCGGGATATCCGTGCGGATCAGTCCCCGCGACACCAGTTTGGAACTGCGCTGAAAATGGCTCCATATTTCCGCCCTTCGTGCCGTATCATCTCCTGCGAGCAGGAAAAGCGCCGTCTGAACCGTCGGCAAAAAACCGTTATGGTATTTTCCGCGCCTGCCGCCGGTTGCCGTTGAAGCGTATTCATCTTTGCCCGATTCTTCGAGGAAACAGTTGAGCAGATCAGGACGAAATGCGGGCAGGAAAGCAAGCATGAAAATGAAACGCTCATCCGCAGAAAGTTTATGGCTGTTTACCATATGCGCATACGGTGATGAAACGTTTTGCATGACCGGCAGGTCTGTAAGTTCCGTCCTTTTATTTCCGTCTTTCCGTGAAGCCAGCTGAAACCAGGCTATTTCACGATCAAGATCGGCCGTGTCCAACGTTTTGTTCATGCTGCTGTTTTTTTAACGGTAACCAGGAAAAAGATGAACCCGTTTTCTTTTTTTATTTCTGCCACGTCCGCCTGCGGAAAAAAAATCCGTTTCAACATTTTCATGCTGGACCGGCTCATGGCTTGTGCATTTTTTTCAACCGGTCCGGAATATGCGAACAGGTATTGTGCAGGCTCCGCGGCGGTTTGCTGGAAAGACAGGCGAAGACCAAACCCTGTATTTTTTACGGCTATTTCATACGGATCAGCGGATTTCATCCGGGCATGCAACCACCGGGCGAACTCATCTATAAAATTCACCTGGCGGGTCTGCACAACCGGAAGAAAACGGAAATAGAATATCCACAAGCATGCAAGCAAAAATATAAATACTGTTTCTGCGTAAAGTATTATCGAAGCCGGCAGTCCGCCCGCCCATCCAGTTACCGTTAAACCGGCCAGGATCAACCAGGAAGTCCACTGTGCTTCGGAAAGTCCCAGCTTATAAGGACGATCTGTATCGCCCCGAAAAAATTCCAATGCAAAACGCAGTACGGCATACGAACCAAGGTAAAAAGTGAAAACCGCGCCATCCGCATGTGCATGAAAGAACATGAGTATGCCGGACGCAGCGATGAGCGTAACGCCGGAAGCTTCAGCCAGCTGCACCGGGAATAAACGAACGTTTTCATAGTGCGGTTCTATGCCGTGCTCTTTTGAATAACAGACACCTTTTGATGCAGCCCGGCCGTGGCAGCAACCTGCACGGAAACAGCCGATGCGGGCGAATGCATGGAAGGTACCGAAGGAAAGTATAAAACAATCCATCACTTTCAGAACCGGCAAACCAGCCAGGTATGCACATAACCATACTGCTGCGAGAATTCCGAGCAGTTGCCGGTAGAACACGTGCGATTCTTTCCCGGAAAATATTTTTACGATGAATGCCTGGATGAAAAAAGCAGCGATGACGACCATTGTTAAACCCACTGCAGGACTCCAGCCAATGCCATTTTTATTCAGCAAAAAAAGGAAAACGGGAAATGCGGCGAGCAGGCCGATCAGGGACCAGAACAGGAGCGGACGAGCGGACTGGTTGAAGGAGTTCAAGGATTCGTTCTAATTATATGCGGATTTTTTTATTGCTCTTGCCAGATTATTATTCCGCTTTTATTTCGTAATAGTTGATTACCCTGTTTTTTGACGAGGACAACGCCATTTTTGTACTGGTGCAAAATATTATCCAAAACAGGTTCTTGTACAATTTTTCCGTTAGTATCAATCAACCCCCAGCCGGATGTGGTTTTAAACCCTGCAGTGCCTGCGACAAAATATCCATGATCTGAAAAACGAGGAGGAGCCAACCATTTTCCTTTATTATCAATAAGCCCCCAAAGTTTATTTTGTTTCGCAAAAGCAACCCCGGATTCATAATCGGATATGTCTTCCAAACCAGGTTTAGAGATTTTTCTTCCTTTCTCGTCAACCAGATACCACAAGTCAGCTTCCAGAACTGCAAAAATTTCATTTCCCAGGGTACGCACATTAGTGAACCCTTTTTCAAAAAGAAGTTTTCCGGAAGAAGTAACCAGGTTATACGCATTGCTGCCGGTTTTTACTTTTCCATATCCTTTCGTAAACGGTTGTGCTTTTTCATATAAGGCAGGAATTACAATTTTGCCGGATGTATCGATATATCCCCACTTCCCAGCAAGAACTACCGGGGCAAATCCCTCCTGGAAATTCCCGACCTTTTGATAAATTGCAGGAACCTTCATGTTGCCAGCGGTATCTGCAAATCCCCACCCGGAATTCATCCTGACTGCTATTTTTTTCTCTGACCAAATGTTTAATGAATCACATACCCAAGCTGCTATTTTTCCTGTTTTCAAATTCATTGATGACCATGTACCATTTCGTTTGACCATCAATGTTCCAGATTCGATATGACTGTCGAACCACGACAGATACAAGCTGGTATCACTGCTATACATCTCAAAAGGAATCTGCACATCTCCTTTGTTTTTATAAAGCGTTGCTTTTTTGTCATCCGCATACCGGATATGATGATATTGAGGAGGTATCACCCATTTTCCACCTGTATCAATCACACCCCAAAGCTGATCTTGCCTGGCAAAAGCATAGCCTTGCTCAAAAGAATAAGTCTCGGAAAATACGGGAGGTATGATTGTATCACCAGACCAATTAACATAGCCTTTTTTTTCACCGATAATAATCGGCAACCGGTTACTCTCCCAATGCCCGGTTGTTTTATAAAATCCGGCCGGCCAATAATTTTTACCGGATTCATCAATAAAACAATCTCCGGAAGCAGTTTTTACGTGGTAAAAAAACGCAACAGGATCAGCAGCCGGTTCATCGTTATGTTTTTTTTCATTCGCGGTTTCCTGGTGCAGGCCGCAGTTTGACATACTATATGCCGCAAACAGAAAATACAGAATGAAAGGATTATGGGTGTTCATTATTCTTTCTTTTCACTTTGATCTTTTTCCATTTGCTTCTTTACGGCCAGGGCAAGGATTCCCTCTGCCTGCGTATAAATGTCCTGGATGGTGAAGGTTCCTCCGGAACCTTGTGTATTGCCGACCTTGGGAATATGTAAATGTACGTTGGGTAAATCTTTATTATACTGATAACGCATCCAGGAAACTCTGTAAAACATTTCATTTGACAAATAATCTCCCCCTGGTCCCTGGGTAGCTTTTATGTTATCTGCAGGCGGAGATTCGTTAAGGTCAGTTGATTTTTTGGCAAATTCTTTGCCTTCACTGTCCTGAGTTCCCGATGCGTCTAAGTACGAATAGTTCTGGTGTACCACCATGTCTTTCGGTTTATTTTGTTCATCAAGCATTTCATTAACCGGGAAGTTCGTTTCAATAAATGCCGGAGCATTTATAAAAGGGAACGCAAAATAGGACGCCCTGCTATGGGGATTTTCTATTTCCCGGTTCATCAGAGCATGAAAATCATTCATGAATGTTATTGTTTTGTCATAGTTTGCTCCGGCAATCACAGGTGGTACATAATCAGGGTGTTGTGATATTTTAAACTTTGAAATTGCCGTATTGTACGAACGCATCATATCTTCATAATATGTTTGCGCCTGCCCGGGCAATGGTTCGGGCAAGAAGATAGGAATACCTATAGCGATATTTTCGTTTTCATACCATCCTGCACGTATGTTCCCCGCATACCGGTCAAGATTCATTGATGTCGCGTCATTATCCAGGCTAACAGTCATGATCATATAAATATTATTCTCTTCGTTGGCGATATATGGTTTGAAAAAATTCTCCACTACACCATCGTCAAAGTCGCTGTAACGGGTCGGGAAGGTAACGGCTTCCACCACGGCCACCTCTTCTCCCTGGTGCGAAATGATTTTCCCATCAAGCATTTGCGCTACTATACCGGAAGGATTGCTGGTGCCTCCCTGGTATGGGTCAAATCCGCTGATCAGTACTCTCTTAACATTTTTATTCGTCGCAGCGGTAACATCAAACAACACGTCTGTTCTACCCCTTGAATTATCCTCGAGAACTATAAACAACCTTTTCATTTCACCCAGATTATTTTGCAGAAGTGGATTCTCCCGAAGCACCTTTTTCATACGGTAACGAGCCCAATAAACAGGCTCATCAGATTCCGTTCCTTTGGCAGCATTCCAGATACCTTTTGATTTTTCAATAAGCTTGGTTTCCAATGCATTGATATCTGCACATGCGTCAAAATCAGATTTGACATCTTTAACGAGATTCCATATTGCAGGATTGGTTTGGATCACAGCGTCCTTGGACATCGCACTAGTTTCTTCATCCAATGGAGTCGCAGCGGCTTCAAGTGCATATTGATCCATCGGTCTGAACGCGAGTCCGTTTACCATATCGTTAAACATCAACATAGTGGCATTCATCGCTTCACCATAAGAAAGATCATGGGGAGGATTAGTGAACGCTTTGAATTCCGAAGTATGCATCAATAACCCTTTGGAGGTAAACTCCGTCAGGCCTTGTGCTTTTATATCGTTTATTGATGTAATGGGAATGCTGTCTAAAATATAGTCCGTATAAGGAGGTTCTGTAAACGTTTCTTTCTTTTCCGTAGAAACCGTATCCGTAACAACCGTATCATTTACCTGCTCATCCGCCGGTTCCTGCGAACACCTTTGCAACCTCAACCCCGTCTTCAACGCCGCACCCGTCTTCTTCCCGAAACTCTTCAGCCAACTCTCTTCTCCCCCATGTATGCCCGCCGCCGCGCTGACAGCCACATCATCCGCTTCACGTTCCAGCGCCGATTCGTTCCCCCCGCCCTCTTCCTTGGTCATGGCACCGACTGACTGTTGCTGCGTATGCGCCAGTTCGTGCGCCAGCAGCGCATCGCCCACCGGCGTCCCCGGCTGGTACTGGCCGCTGTTGAATGCAATATGATTGCCCACGGTAACCGCACGCGCTTTGTTCTGTTGCGCTACCTGGGCGCCTTTTCCATCGGTATGTACTTTTACATCGCCCAGCCCGGTACCGAGCGCTTTTTCCATTTTACCCTGCGTATCTCCGTCCAGCGACTGACCGCCGCCTTCCAACTGGCCAAGCGCATGCTCCGCATTATTCGCTTCCGAATTTTCCGATCCTTCTTCTGTTTTGCGTTGTACTGTCGCTTCGCTTTTCATCGCCAGTAAAAGTTCCGCCCTTAATCTCGGAGGCAGCGTATTAAGCATGTCCTGTGGAACACCTGTAATTTTGCCTGTTGTAACCCAATGCTGAACAGAGGTTTTTACTTGCTCCGAAATGGCGCCCAGCGCACCCGACCAGGCTCCCGCCTGCATAACTGAAGCCATCACTCCCCCGCCAACAGCAGCCATCGCTACTCCCGCAGCAGATGCAATCTGATCTATACTCTGCGTACTGTAATGCTGCAGCAAATGTTCCAGCCACGGACAATCATCTGTACTGCGGCCCACCTTTGCCAGGATCGGATCTGCAGCCGCACGAACTGTGTTTTCCAGCTGAACGATATGATCAGCGGGCTGCGCGGCGCCTTTTGCTTTATGCGGCTCAATCGCCTGGCTCACTTCTTCGCCCGAATCAGCTTCTGCTTTTTTCAACGCCTTGATTTTCTTCGGGGAACGCAAAGCATAACTCTCGTCATCATCATGACCATACTGGTGCTGGCGCTGCTTCGGGCTGAATTCAAACATGACTGGCAGTTATTTACAGGAGTTAATTTCAAAAGGGGTATTATTTACTCGCCCCAATTTACACGCATAACTGTCCAATGTCAAGCCGCGAGGTAGTTTTGTTCATAAATAATGCAAAATCAGGCCCTTTCATCATGGTTAGGCAGGAGGTGACCAAGTTGTTTCCACGACTTTAATCCCCGTTGTTTTCCTATTTTTGGGCTTCCTCTTTTTGAATAACGAAACAGCATTCCATATATGGCAACCAAACTAAAAAACTACGCGCTCGGCGAATG
>VBWE01000023.1:0-3420 GCA_006218065.1 Bacteroidota bacterium | reverse complement strand
AACCGTTGCCGAAGCGGGCTCGAAAGGGCTCGACTTCAGGGAAATGCTGAAGTACGCCCGCACGGTGGGCAGTCCCGTCCTGCGCAAAATGACTTTTCACCAGCGTGCGCGGATGCTCAAAGCCATGGCGCAGTACCTGAACGGGAAGAAAGAACTTTTTTACGAGCTTTCGTACGCCACCGGCGCCACCAAAGTCGATTCGTGGATCGATATCGAGGGCGGTATCGGTACCATGTTCGTTTTCGCCAGTAAGGGCCGCCGCGAACTGCCCGACCAGCCTTTTGCGCTCGACGGCAAACCGGAACAGCTTTCGAAAGGCGGGAATTTCATCGGGCAGCATATTTACACGCCGCTCGAAGGTGTGGCCATTCACATCAACGCATTTAATTTTCCCTGCTGGGGCATGCTCGAAAAAATCGCCGTGAACCTGCTCGCCGGCGTTCCCGCTATCGTGAAGCCTGCAACGGCCACTTCGTTTCTCACAGAGCTGATGGTGCGCGAGATGATCGCGTCCAATATTCTTCCTGCCGGATCGCTCCAGCTGATCTGCGGAAGCGTGGGCGACCTGCTCGAGCATGTGGATTGCCAGGATGTGATCACGTTCACCGGTTCGGCCGGCACGGGACAAAAACTGAAATCGCATCCGAACGTTATTGCGAACAGCGTACGCTTCAACATGGAAGCCGATTCGCTGAACTGCTGCATTCTTGGCCCGGATGCCACACCGGATACGGAAGAATTCAAGCTCTTTATAAAAGAAGTGGTGCGCGAAGTCACCGTGAAAGCCGGGCAGAAATGTACCGCCATCCGCCGCGTGATCGTTCCTGAAAATTTAACGGAAGCTGTTTCGAAAGCGCTGAGCGATCGTTTCAAAACCAATGTCACCGGCGATCCGCGCAAAGACGGCGTCCGCATGGGACCGCTCGCCACGCGCGAACAGGTAACCGATGTGCAGGCCAAAGTAAAAGCGCTGATGAACGCCTGCGAGCTGGTGTACGGCAATTATGACAGTCTCGAAATCATGGGAGCCGATAAAACCAAGGGCGCGTTTTATCCCGCTACCCTGCTCTACTGCAACGATCCGTTCAAAAAAACGGAGCCGCATGAAATCGAAGCCTTCGGACCGGTTACGACGATCATGCCGTACAAAACACTCGACGAAGCGGCGCAGCTTGCGAAGATGGGCAAAGGCAGCCTGGTCGGAAGTATTTTCACCGGCAGCGACGATGTGGCTGCGGAACTTTTGCTGAACAGCGCCTGCATGCACGGACGTATGCTCGTCATCAACCGTCACTGTGCTGCGGAAAGTACCGGGCATGGATCGCCGCTCGGACATCTTGTACACGGCGGGCCGGGACGTGCGGGGGGTGGCGAGGAAATGGGCGGCATCCGTGGCGTGTTCCATTATATGCAGCGCACAGCCGTGCAGGGATCACCGACCACGCTCACCCATATTTTCAAAAACTATATGCCGAAAGCGGAACAGAAAGAGGATCGCGTGCATCCGTTCAAAAAATATTTCGAGGAACTGGAAATCGGGGAAACGCTCGTCACCGCCAAACGCACGGTAACGGAAGCCGATCTCGTGAATTTCTCGAACGTGAGCTGGGATCATTTCTACGCGCATACCGACGCCACTTCGCTGGAAGGCACCATTTTTACAGGCCGCGTGGCACACGGGTATTTTATCCTGAGCGCCGCCGCCGGCCTGTTCGTGGATGCGAAAAAAGGACCGGTGCTGCTCAATTACGGTATAGATGAATGCCGGTTTACCAAACCCGTTTATCCGGGCGCAACTTTCGGCGTGAGACTGACCGTGAAAGAAAAGATCGACCAGGAAAAACGCACGCCCGAAGATGTAGCCAAAGGCATCGTAAAATGGGTAGTGGAAGCATACGATGAAACCGGCGAAACCATCATGATCGCGACGATCCTGACGATGGTGGCGAAGAAAGAGAAACAGTAAGCTGATTTTTCGCAACAGGCTGCTCCATTCAGTTGGAACCAAACCAGGTTAGTTGGTAGTTTCCCCAAAACCTGTATTTATTCCATTTCCAGGGTAAAAACCACCTGGATGGGCTCTGCAAAGGCATCCGGAGACAAAAAACGAGGCAAACCGGGCAATTGACAGCCTCATGTTAATCCTTTGGGATGGACTGCTGCCCCATGTCGATGAGAATGAGTACTTTTGCTTGTGCCCTTGTCCAATCCTCCCGGCACCAAAAGCGCTGATGAAAGTACAGGTTAGGTTTATACCAAAAGACAAATCGCTCTTTTTTCCCACCCTCAAAAAGCGAGTCGAAGATTACTTCAAGGAGAATAATATCTCGCGGCATGCCAATGCCCAGATGGTTATCAAATCGATCGTTCTCCTGACAGGCTACCTCCTGCCCCTGGTCCTGATGATGACGCTTGAACTTTCGTTCGGCGCCTGCCTCGGCCTTTGGGCTTTGATCGGCGTATGTCATGCGGGTATAGGCATGAGCGTAATGCACGACGCCAACCACGGTGCATATTCTTCGAACGAGAAGGTCAACAAAATGATGGGCCATACGCTCAACCTGCTTGGCGGCGCGGTGTTCAACTGGAAACTGCAGCATAATATCATGCACCATACGTACACGAATATTACGCATATGGACGATGATATTGAAGATAAGCTCATTATGCGTTTTTCGCCGCATACCGAACTGAAAAAGCACCACCGCGGACAGTTTATTTTCGCTTTTTTCTTTTACGGGATCACGACCCTCTACTGGGTTGTCCTGAAGGACTTTGCCCAGTATGTACGGTATACCGCCAACGGGGTGAACAACAATAAAAAAGAGCAGAACCGGAAACTTTTGTTCCGCATCATCGTGCAGAAGATATTTTACTTTTCCCTTTTCCTGGCCCTGCCTGCGATTCTCGGCATCCCTTTCTGGCAGGTACTGGTCGGCTTCCTGCTCAAGCATTTCATTTCCGGGGTCATCCTTACCGTTATTTTCCAGCTTGCGCATACCGTGGAAGGCACTTCGCATCCCATGCCCAACGAACATGGCGTTATTGAGAACGACTGGGCCATTCACCAGATGAATACGACAGTGAATTTTGCACGCCACAATAAAATCCTGTCCTGGTACGTCGGCGGACTCAATTTCCAGGTGGAGCATCACCTGTTCACACGCATCTGCCACGTACATTACCCGGCCATTGCACACATCACCAAAGCCACTGCCGAAGAATTCGGCGTACCGTATCTTGAAAATAAATCTTTCGGTGATGCCCTGCGTTCACATATCCGTGCGCTGAAGCGTTTCGGGCGGCAGGCTTCGCTAAATGGAGCTATCGGGTAGGTAGTCCGGGGGGACTCACCCCCCGACCCCCTCTCTCCGGGTGAGTTTCGTCTCTTTTCCAAAATACTGTCTTCATATCACTCAC
>VBWE01000022.1 GCA_006218065.1 Bacteroidota bacterium | reverse complement strand
GAACTGGCTTACGGTGCGAATGCGCGTCCCGGCATTCCGCCCAATTCAGTCCTTATTTTCGAAGTAGAACTGCTCGATATTACTCCCGGCCTGAAACCCTGGGTGCCTGCTAAAAAGCATGATACGATTACGACTCCTTCGGGACTGAAGTACATCATTTTCGCACAGAACAAAGACAGCGTGATGCCCGTGAAAGGTGACGATATAAAAATGCATTACAGTGGATTTTTTCTCAACGGGAAAATGTTTGATTCATCCGTGGAACGCGCGCAGCCTTTGCCGTTCGTGCTTGGTCTCAAAATGGTGATTCCCGGCTGGGAAGAAATGGTCGCCCTGATGCACAAAGGCGACAGGATAAAAGTGATCGTTCCGCCTGCGCTGGCCTACGGGGAAAAAGGTTTCCAGAAACTTATCCCGCCCAACGCCACGCTAATGTTTGACATGGAACTGGTAGAAGTGGGCAAAGTCAAGTATGACATTACCGGGGCGGAAAAACATACTTCCGTCGGTGGAACGGAAGCCTGTATCGTGAAACAGGGCGCCGGAGCATCATGCGGTAACGGGAAAAAAATATGCGTACACTATTCAGGCTATCTCGAAAACGGGGATATTTTCGACAGTTCGCGCCGGGGAAACAAGCCGTACTGTTTTACACTGGGAACCGGCAGCGTGATCCCCGGCTGGGATGAAGGTCTTTTATTTGCCAAACAAGGTGATAAACTCCGCCTCGTAATTCCGTACCAGCAAGCCTATGGCGAAAATGGCCGCCCGCCCATCATCCCGCCCAAAGCCACACTCATATTCGATATCGAAGTGATGAGCGTACAGTAGTGCGGGAGGCTGAATTTCAAATGTCAAATTTCGAAGGCTAAATGTCAAAGTGATTTCACTTTTGACTTTATCATTTGACATTTTACATTTCATACGGATGTGGACATCACAGCGGAACGGAACCTCCGTTTAAAATCCTTCCCCGTTAAAATTTGATAAGGCTGGCGGAGCCAACCCGCTTCTTTCCGACATTTGAATAATGTCCCGTCCTTGGTATAAACGGCTGTTCCGGGTAGTCCTCCGTTCAGTTCTCGGCTTTTTTGTTTTCCTGCTCATGTACGGGATTACCATGCTTGTCCTCACCTGGATTCCGTCGAATACGGATTTTGCAGAAACGGAAGACGGTATCACCATCGCCATTTACAGTAACGGTGTGCACACGGATATCATAATGCCCGTGAAGCATGAAATACACGACTGGTCTTCGATGCTTTCTTTCCGCGACGTTGCTGCTGCCGATTCCACCTTCGGATTTGTTTCGCTGGGCTGGGGCGATAAAGGATTTTATATTGAAACGCCCACCTGGGCCGATCTGAAAGCGAGTACGGCTTTGAAAGCGGCGTTCTGGCTGAGTTCTTCGGCCATGCATGTAACCTGGAGAAAAAAGCTTCCCGCGGCCGGCGAAAACTGTTCGGTGGTCCGCATCTCGAAAGAACAGTACCGCGCGCTTTGCGATTTTGTGAGTCGCACGTTTCAACTGGATGCTTCAAAACAGGTGCAGCATATCAAGGTGCCGGGCTATGGGAAATACGATGCTTTTTATGAAGCGAAAGAAAAGTACAGTTTGTTTAAAACCTGTAACGTGTGGACAGGCAATGCGCTCCGGTACGCCGGCGTAAAAGTAAGCCTGTGGACACCGTTCGACCGCTGCGTGTTTTATCATTTGCCGCAGCCGGCTGCTCCTGCGGAGTAGTAAGTAATTCTGAAACGAATGCCGAATGCCGAATGATGAATATCGAACAGCGAATTGCGAACGGAAAACAAACTTCGACATTCGCCATTCATGCCCGGAAAGTTCCGGCACTCCAAGCAAATTTTAACAATCCCGCGCCCGCAGAAAAGCGCTTTCGTTAAATTATCCTAAGCCCGTTACCCGGACATTTTCATGCCGTATAGTTGCATATACAAATGCACAAAACGCTACGCGCATGAAAAAAATATTCCTCCCGGCAGCCGTTCTTCTCGCGGCAAATTCATTTGCACAAAATCAACAACAATTCATACAGAATGACGATGATAATCCGCCTGTGCAGATGGCGACGAACATCAGCCAGATGTCCAGTTACGGCAACATCGCACCGGTGATGGTTAATATTTCGAATTTCAGCGATATACAGAGCCGCGGGGATGTAAATCGCGGAAATACGTCGAATGTGAGCAACCTCGTGAATCGTGGAAATGTATCGCGCGGCGGAAACAAGAGCAGGGGAGGAGACCGCGGAAATATTTCGAACCCGCTGGATAACCAGTTTGCGTCGAACGATAATAATTTCGAACAGATGATCAACCTGGATAATGTGGGTGATCGCGGGATGTCGGCGCCCCGGCAGCTTTCCATAGAAGTGCAGGCTCCGCAGGTATCGATCGGCGTTCCACAGATCAACAGGCCGGAGATCAATCTCCCGAAAGTAAATATGAGTTTCGAGCGCAAAGCATCATCGGGCGGTTCCGGCTCGCATAAAAAATCCCATTCATTTTCGATGAAACGGGGCTGGAAAAGTTTCAAACGTGATTTCCGTGTCAAATACCGCAAGATGACGCGCAAGCGTGGTTCCGGCAGGTACGCCGTAGCCGACTGCTGCCATTTCTTCGGGAAGTGAAATCTCCGTTTGTTTTGTTTGGTAGAACCGCAAGCCTCTTTGTTCCCCGGGCTTGCGGTTTTTGATTTTACTTGCTCCTGAAATACCAATGCGAATGAAAAATGCAAAATGACAAATCTAAAATGTCAAAGTGTTTGTCTTTTACATTTATCATTTGCCATTTTACATTTGAAATTAATTCCCGGAGCGTCTCTACTTCTTCACCAGCTTATGCGTCCACTCGCCCGTAGCGGAAGTAATGCGCAGCAGGTAAAGTCCCTGTTCAACAGTTTCGAGTTGCCCGATAGAAAAACGGTTGACCGAATTTTTCTGCGCGTTCAGGATTTCATGCATGAGCATGCGGCCGCGGATGTCGTAGAGTTCGACATGGATCTGCTGCGGGATCGTAGCGAAATAGCTGAACTCGATTTTGTCGGTAAACGGATTCGGACCAACGCCGCTGATCTGGTCGCCTTCGTTGAAATTCATACCACCGGTTCCGCCGAGCGTGATGTTTGCTGCGCAGAAATCGGGAATGCCGTAGCCGTAAAGCGTATCGGGATTGCCGAAACGGTCAGCGCTCATTTCGATATTCTGCAGCACCTGCATATTGGTCATGTTCGGATGCGCCTGCCAGAGACAAGCCACGAGTCCTGCCGTGATCGGTGAGGAAAAGGAAGTGCCGTTCGCGTTCCAGGTCCCGCCGCCGGGAGCAGCGACAACCGCACCCGAACCCTGCGCGCATACATTCGGTTTTACATCCCCGTCGGCGCTGAATCCGTGCGAACTGAAACCCGCAATAAGTTCCGCACTGTCCACCGCACCAATAGCCAGCGCGCTGTCGGCATCGGCCGGCGCACCGATCATGCGCCAGGAGCCGGAACCCGAATTGCCTGCGCTGACCACCACGGCGATTCCACGGCTTGCAGCGAAATCCGCCGCAACGGAAGAAGGACAAACATTCCCGTTCATATCCGTGGCAAAAACGTGGTTCTCGGCAGGATTGTCGAACTGCGTATAGCCTAACGAAGAGTTGATCACATCCGCGCCCACACTGTCGGCAAATTCGGCGGCGGCGGACCATAAATATTCTTCGACTACGTGCTCGGTCGCCGCTTCTTCGCTCCGCAGCAGCCAGTAACTCGCTTCGGGAGCGGTACCGACTACCTGCCCGGGCAGGTTTCCGCCCATGCACGAAAGCACCATCATGCCGTGCGTATCGTCTTCGTAAACGGAAGCGTTGTTCTGCACGAAATCCCAGGTTCCGAGAATCCGGTTGTTCGTCCAAAGCGAATCGAATGCGTTTACCGTATCCACGCTCCAGAAACCGGCGTCGATTACTGCGATGTGCATGCCCTGGCCGAGGAAACCGGCATTGTGCAGGCAAACGCCGCCGAGCATATTGATCTGGGTAAACGAAGGACCGTAATTGATCGTACTGGCATTCATCGCGCCGGTGCGCTGATTATGTATAGTTTCCGAAAACGTTTCGTTGAATTTATCCTGCGGCTTTTCGCGTTCCCGGCCCACGTTGAACATGGTGCTTACATAGGGCAGGCTTTGAATGGTAAGCAGGGCGTTAGTATCATTGGTGAAAATAATCACGCCGTTGAGCCATTTCGATTTGCCGAGCATGGAAACGCCGGTAGCCGCTACACCGCTGACGTATGCAGGATTCACCGGCAGGTCGAGCGAGTCGATAGCGATGCCCTGGCTGGTGCGGCGGGTGAGCGCGCGGGAACCTAAGTAGGCCGACGGATTGGAGATGGAGTAGGGGCTGTTGTTTTTGTCGGTGAACTGAACCCAGTATTTCTGCGGCGTTTGCGCCGGGAGATCAGCCGCAAAGCATATTATACCCGGTAAGATAAAGCGTAGCAGTCTTCTCATGCAGCCAATTATTTCCCGTAAAGTTACTTAAAAGCCGTGGGAAATCAGCCGGCAAAGGATTTCACATCATGCCTTTTTGCAGGTATTTACATGCATTTTGTCCCGGGAAAAATTAGGGACAATTGGTTTTGTTAATGAAATGCTAATCCTATCGGCCGGGTGTTTTTTGCTTTACATTTGCAGCCGAATCCATAACAAAACAATGAAAAAGTCACTTTTCCTATGCTTTGCCGTCGCAGTATTCGCATCCTGCGGCGATGCCAAAAAAGAAAATGCAGATCCCACAAAACCCGAAGCCCCGAAAGTGGACACTACACTTTCGTATTTCGGTGATACGATTTCAACTGACGGCGCTGTGCCGGTTGCCGAAGTGATGGGCAAAATGCGCGGGCTCGATTCACTTGCGATGAAAGTAACAGGTACCATCAACGGTGTATGCCAGAAAAAAGGCTGTTGGATGGAAATGGACCTGGGCAATGAGCAGAGCATGCGCGTTACGTTTAAAGATTACGCCTTCTTCGTTCCCAAGGACGCATCTGGCAAGACCGTGTATATCGACGGTTTCGCGTATCTCGATACGACCAGTGTCGCCGAACTTCGCCATTATGCCGAAGATGCCGGGGAAAGCAAAGCGGAGATCGAAAAAATCACCGAGCCTGAAATCGAACTCTCGTTCGAAGCGCGCGGCGTTATCATCAAAAAATGAAGCAGCTTTTAATTTCCGGTATCATTGCACTGACTTTGCTGCCGGCCTGCACGGAAAAACCGGCTGAAGCGGAGAAAAAATCCGATACAGCCGACACCTGCAAAACCAAACCGCTGAACCCGAACGGCGACAGCGAACTGGCCATACTCATGCGCGAAATGACGGCATGGACGGAGAATACGCAACAGTTCATCGGGCAGCACACCGAAATGCCGGCCAACTTCCCGGAAAACTTCAAAACGCTGACTACGGCAAAAGCGACAGACAGTACACTCGACCGCGTTACGTTTAACGTGTATGCCAACAGCTGGCTGATGGCGTATGAAAAGTTCAAACGTTCGGACGCGACGGACCGTGCACAGAACTTCAATAATATCGTGAACGCCTGCGCCGGATGTCACGGCCAGTTCTGCCAGGGACCGCTGAAGCGGATCAATAAGATGCGGGTAGAGGAGAAGTAATCAGTTTCCGTAACTCAGCAACTTGTAATTCACTTTTACGCCGCCCACGATCCGGTTGAGTACCGGAACCCCGACGACAAGCGCCGTATCGAAAACATCTACCACACTTTTTTCCACAAGGCCCACATTCCGGGCGTAACGTTCGTGGTAATACTGGTGTTCGAGCAGGTTTATATTACTCCGCTGCAAAACGGCAAGTGTAGAATCGAGCAGGTCGCTGTTGGCATTGTACGACTGGTCCACGCTCTCGTATTCATAATCCCAGCTGCCGATCGTATTGTATGTATTGCCGTTCCAGCTTTTGTCCTCCACCGGCGGAAAAACCAGTTTCAGGTAACGCGTATTTTCTTCCATCCGCTCAAACCCGGTTTGTGTTTTTACCGAATACCATACGCGGTGCAAAATCCACGGAAGACTGTCAACTGAAATCGTATCATCATAAAACCGTACCCAGCGCTCGATACGCAGCGCACGCCGCCCCTGGTTATCGGTAAATTCCGATTCCGCGAGTTCTTTCAACTGGTAATGGTAATAATTGGTATCGCCGGTAAAATCATCGTACACGGTAGAGTCCACTTCGTAAATCACGTAATGTCCCACGTTGTCCGGCGCGTAATTATAACCGAGATCGGGAATAGTGACCGGATCAGGTTTGCAGGAATGCAAAAGGAAAGCAAAAGCAAAAAAGGCGCCCGTTTGGCGTATAAAAGTTTGGTTTTTCATGGAAGTATGATAATAAAGATAGTGAAAATGGACTCACCCCCCGGCCCCCTCTCTCCGGCTTTGTTAATCTGATTTACAAGAAAAGTTCTTTTAAAACAAAGCCGCAAAGAGGGGAGTTCCTATTACTATAAGTTGTGGCTCCCCCTCTTTGCGTCTTCGACGCAAAACGATCTTCCTGCTTCTGAAAACATGTTGAAGACGGAGAGAGGGGGCCGGGGGGTGAGTCCCCGGACTACGGCCTGGCAATAAATCCCCCGCCCACGAGGTCATTCCCTTCGTAGAAAACGGCTGATTGTCCCGGCGCCACGCCATTTACCGGCTGGTGGAAAAGCGCTTTGAGCAACTTGCCCGGTTCTTCGGAAAGCGTGGCCATGGTACCGGCATCCTTGTAGCGGATTTTGGTAATGCCTTCGAAATCCGCGGGAAGGCGCTCGTATTTCACAAGGTTATAATCCCGGATCATCATTTCCTGTTTCGCCAGTTCTTCTTTCGTGCCGAGGATAACGGTATTCGTTTCGGGAACGATCTGCGTAACGAACATCGGTTCACCGAGCGCGATTTCCAGGCCTTTGCGCTGGCCGATGGTGTAGAACGGGTATCCTTTGTGTTTTCCGACTACGGTTCCGTCGGCCAGCACAAAATCACCGCCGTCCACACGCTCTTCCAGTCCTTCCACTTTACGGCGGAGGAAAGCGCGGTAGTCGTTATCGGGAATAAAACAGATCTCGTAACTCTCGCTTTTGTTCGCAAGTTCCTGGTAACCGGCATCAGCAGCCATTTTCCGGATTTCGGGTTTCCGGAAACCGCCCACCGGGAAAAGGGTCCGCCGCAGGCTTTCCTGTTTCAGTCCCCAAAGCACGTACGACTGGTCTTTATTTTCATCCAGGCCTTTCGAGACCAGGTAACGGCCGTTCTCTTCACGCACCTGCGCATAGTGACCGGTGGCGATGAAATCGCAGTTGAGCTGGTCGGCGCGCTTGAGCAACGCATCCCATTTGATATGCGTATTGCAGAGCACGCAGGGATTCGGCGTACGTCCCGCGAGATATTCTTCCACGAAATTGTTGATGATATAATCGCCGAACTCTTCGCGGATATCGAGGATATAGTGCGGAAAACCGAGGTTCACGGCCAGCATACGCGCATCGTTGATCGAGTCGAGGCTGCAGCAGCCGGTTTCTTTTTTCGAGCCGCCCGAAGCCGCGTAATCCCAGGTTTTCATAGTGATTCCGATCACGTCGTATCCCTGCTCGTGCAGCATCAGCGCGGTCACGGAACTGTCGATCCCGCCGCTCATGGCTACGAGTACTTTTCCTTTTTTGGTGCCTGTGACGTTGTACATAATCTGCTTGCCTGCGCGGAGCCGTGTTGTAAGAAGAGTAACACGCTGCGGCGAAGACAGGCTGCAAAGATACGCAGGATTCCAGCCTTCCGGAAACGGACCTGCTGGCATTAACGAATCAATAACAAGAAGTCATGGACTGCTGCTGGTCCGGCAAGGCAGGGAAATACAGTCGTATTACTTTACAAGAAACTTCCGCACTGTGCGCACGCCGTCATTTTCTGCGGTGAGAAAATAGATTCCGCCGGACAGCCCGGAAATATCAACCTGGTACTCGTTACCCGGCAATGCGAGCGGTTTCCCGGCACGTTCATCCTGGCCGAATATGTTGAAAATACGTACTGTCAAATCACCGGCCGGTTTGTTTGTCCATTTCAACGTAATGCGATCGTCGGCCGGGTTCGGATATATTTCAAAAGCCGCATCATTCTTGTTTTCCGGTATTCCCACGCAGGAAACGAAGGTGATCGTATCGCTTGTTGTGCTCTGGCAGGTGAGGAAATCTGTGGTCGTTACCGAGTAAACGCCGGACTGCGTTACCTGTATCGATTGCGTGGTATCGCCGGTTGACCAGGAATAGGCCGAGGCAGGATTTACAGCGAAAAGCGTGATCGTATCGCCGGTACAGGCTGTATCACCGGGATTTGCGAAAATCGTATTCAGTTGCGCAACCTGTGTAACGACCAGCGTATTCGGACTGCTGTTGCTGGTATCCACCGGGTTGCTGGAGATGATCCGGACACGGTAAAGAAAACCGAAATTCGCACTGACCGGGATCGTTCCGAAAATAACGCCGCTTGTGAACCAGAACGATGAACCGATATTGACCGGGTTGGCAAACGATCCCCAGTTGTCCGACAGCTGCGCTGTAAACGTATTTCCGAAGTTGAAATTACTGCTCACGGTAAACGGGATGATCACGTTGCCTCCCGCGCAGGTCGAAGTTTGTATAATGCTGTCGCAGGTTACCGTGGACTGGGCCTGGATAAATGAAACCGGGAAAAGCAGGAGGAAAAGTGCGGAGATTTTTTTCATGGAACGATTGGGTTACGGAAATCGTTTTGCCCCGCAAAAGTAAGAAAAGGAATGTTTGCTGCCGGTTATGGTTTTATCAGCCCGAGTTTCGCCGCCACGGCTTCGCTGCAGAGCAGGTAGTTGAAACAGTCGCTTTTAACGATCCGCTCCACCTGCCGGCAACTGCCCCGCTCATCGATATTGAAAAACAGGTAACCGAGTCCTGCTACCTGCGCGTTGATTTTCTGCCCGGTCTCGTCGCTCAATACTTCAACCAGCAGGCTGGGGCGAAAAAGGGCCAGGTATTTGCCGAAACCGGCAAGTACTTCGGGCTCGTGGGTTTCCACGTCAATTTTGACCAGGTCGATCCTGCCGATGTTTTGTTCCCGTATAAAAGAATCGATGCGGACGGTTTCTATTTCCACTTCGATGGTTGCGCCGGCTGCTGTTTTTTTATTTACGGTCACCGAAAGATTATGCTCGTCATCCGTATCGTAAATCACGGCAGCGCCGTCGTGATCGGAAACGGCTTTTTCAACGGCTGTAATGTCATACCCGTTGAGCCGGATATTCTCCTGCAATTTCTCGTATACCCGCTGCACCGGCTCGAATGCGTACGCTTTGCAGCCGGGATTGACGGCTTTGGCGATCAGCGCATAAACGCCGGTATTCGCACCGATATCGAGAATGACCGAAGCGTCGCGGCAAAGCGCGATCCAGATACGGAACGATTCTTTTTCCCATCCGCCTTCCAGCCCGGCCCAAAAAATTTCGTTCTCGATCTGGAAACCATAATGCCTGATCCTGAATGTGGATTGCGTATCCGCTTTAACCGTAAAAACGCCTTTGAAATGCAGGTGCCGGTATATGCGCGCGGGAGGTTTTCCGAAAAAACGGATGATGCTGAACAGGCCTTTTTTAAAAGGGGTGCGGTATGCGCTAAAGATAAGAAGAGACTGCTTCCGTGCAGGAATCAGTAACCTCCGCCGGGAAGATTCGGTCCGTCGGGGTTCTGTTGCTGCTGCTGGTCGTACTGCTGTTTCTGCTTTTGCATTTCCTGGGGAGTAATGAGTTTTTCCTCTCCCTGCAGTTTCCCGTTTATATATACCTGGCGGAATTTCTCGCTGCCGTCCTGGTTGTAATAAATCCAGGTGCCTTCCTTGAAATCGTTTTTATAAATTCCCATTACGCTGGGGCGGCCGTCAGGATAGTACCAGGTGGCTTTGCCGTCCATTTTATCATTTACGTAGTTGGTCTGCGACTTTTTTGTTCCGTCGATGAAATACTCCGTACTCAGCCCGTTTACTTTCCCGGCTTTGTAGTTCCGCTCGCGCATCACTTTCGCGATTTCGGGGAAATACACTTTGGATACGCCGTCCATCAGGCCCTTTACGTAATTGTCTTCCGAAACAAGTTTGCCGAGCGGGTTGTAAAAACGCCATACGCTGTCTTTAGCCCATTTGCCGGGGCCTGTGTTCACGTATTTTCCTTCGCCCTGTTTTTTCCCGTTGGCATCGTAATGTGTGGAACGGCAGGTTTTACTATCAGGAGCGAAATGCGAAATGGTCATGATCCGGCCCTGGTCGTCGAAATACTCAAACTTCCCGATCGGCTTATCGTCTTTGAAAGTACCCTGGAAAATAGTCTGCCCGTTCTGGTCAATACGCTTCCAGAAGCCCTGCCGGCGGCCTTTGGCGTCGAGCTTGTTTTTAACGGTATCGACGACCGGCGCAGTGGCGACCTGTGCGTTCAAAGTGCCCACTGCAAAAAGCAGGATGGCGGGGAGTAAAATCTGGCGTGCTTTCATAGACTGCAACTAAAATACGAAAAAGCCCTTTCGGAAACCGTTCAAAAACCGGGCCAATGGAATAATGATGTTCAACTGGAAAAGTAACGGGAATAGCAATAGTTATATTTTAAAGATCCTTTTCCGATTTTCGATTGGCGATTTGGGATTTTCGATTTGAGCGGGGCTGTTGAAAATTTTTTCGCTTTTTTACCAATTATATATAATTGGTAGGGCTGTACACGTTGCTGTTTCTTGAATCCGCGTTTGGAATAATGCATAATATACATTGATATTTGCGGCCATTATCAAAAAAACAGTACCGATGACTCAAGATGTTTTAAAGAAAAGAACAAAAGTATTTGCTATTAAAGTGATTAAGCTGACCAGGGAACTTCCTCCCGGGCGGGAATCTGATGTGATCGGGAAGCAACTCCTTAGATCAGCCACATCTGTAGCGGCAAATTACCGGTCTGTCTGCCGGGCGAGGTCTAAAGCTGATTTTATTTCCAAGATGGGCATCGTTGAGGAAGAGGCGGACGAATCTTGTTTCTGGATGGAACTGCTTATCGAGGCCGGGATAACCAATGGGCCGGTGATAACTGCATTGCTTAAAGAGGCGAATGAATTAACTGCCATTTTCACAGCAAGTAACAAAACAAGTAAAGGAAACAGGAACTGATTCAATCGGAAATCCCAAATCGCCAATCGAAAATCAGAAAAGGATCGTTCAAACGTTCTTCCCTGTTCCGATTGACTTTTCCACCAAATAATTGTTCCGGTCATGCGAGTTCCGCGCAATCATCTCCGCCAGGAAACCCGCGAGGAAAAGCTGGGTACCAATAATCATGCAGGTGAGCGCGATGTAAAACTCGGGGCGGTCGGTGATCAGCGGAGCTTTTATAAAGTTAGCCAGGTACAGTAATTTGCTGATCCCAAGCCAGAGCGCCAGCCCGAGGCCGGTTATGAACATCAAAGCACCCAGCAATCCGAAAATGTGCATCGGTCTTTTGCCGAATTTCGAAACGAAAGAAATGGAAAGCAGGTCGAGGGGACCACGGACAAAACGGCTGGTACCGAACTTGGACTCGCCGTATTTGCGGGCCTGGTGCTGGACTACTTTTTCGCCGATTTTGGTAAAACCGGCGCGGGAAGCGATTACCGGGATATAGCGGTGCATTTCGCCGTACACTTCGATGCTTTTGATGACTTCGTTGCGGTAGGCTTTCAGGCCGCAGTTCATATCGTGCAGCTTTACGCCGCTCATCCAGCGCGTGGTGGCATTGTAGAGCTTGGACGGAAGATTTTTCGTGAAGGCGTTGTCGTACCGTTTCTTTTTCCAGCCGGAAACAAGGTCGTAGCCTTCTTTCGTGATCATATCGTAAAGACCAGGGATTTCTTCGGGACTGTCCTGCAGGTCGGCGTCCATGGTAATCACTACGGAACCTTGCGCAGCTTCGAAAGCGGCCTGCAGCCCGGCAGATTTGCCGTAATTCCGGCGGAATTTGATGCCGCGCACGTGGGGATTTTTCGCGGATAAGGATTCGATGATCTGCCAGGATTTGTCTTTGCTTCCGTCGTCCACGAAAACGATCTCATAGCTGTACTTATTCGCATCCATCACACGCACGATCCAGTCATGCAGTTCAGGCAGCGATTCCTCTTCGTTGAATAAAGGAATAACGACGGAAATATCCATGAATTACTTTGGGTTATTGTATTGCTGCTGCATCTGATCCTGCATTTGATCGAACGGGTTGCGGTCTTTCTTGGTGAAGGCCGATGTAATCAGGGAAAATATGGTGCCCAGGAGCAGGCCGCCGAGGATAGCGAAAAACACCATAATGCCCGGCGTCATGAATTTGCTGGTAATAGATAAGGCCATATCGATCTGGTCTTCAGGAAGATTATCGGCTTCCATCTGCTGGCGCGACATTTCCATGATCTGGTCGGCAAAATCTGTTGCAATAAAGGTCATGAAGATGTATGTCCACAAAGCGATAATCAGCGAGTACCAAACGCTGAAAAGAAGTCCGTACACAAAAGCATGGCCGTAGGTCATATATCCGCCCTGGGCTGATTTACGCCAATGCAACTGCCCGAAAACAAGGGCCCCGATCAGGAAAGCATACGAAAGATAGTTGAGCGGGCTGCCGACCATCCCGGTCATGTAGGTCAATGCTCCGAGAATCATAGCAGGTATGACGGCGAGGAGACAAAAAACCAGCGAATGCATGGCTCTGTTTTGTGACATCGTATTCTTTTTTGGTGGAACAAATATAGCCTTTTCGGAGGACGGGGAAAACGCAGCGAATTGTTAAACGATGCGAAAAGGCAAAAAAAGTGGGTAAGCTACTTATATCGCACCGCTCAACCATTTACCCTTGCTACCTTCCGGTCCTGGGGGATTCAACAGGAGCTGGTCGTATAAGACTTACCCGGCACAAATATACGGACTTTAACGATTGCAGATTCCGAAGTGATTTTCTTTTTTGTTTTTCACGGAAAGAGAAAAACAGATTTTCGATTTGGGATTGGCGATTTTCGATTTCACACAACCCCACCCACGGTAAAATCGCCAATCGGAAATCGGAAATCGGAAATCGGAAATGGAACCGTTGCTTACTTTTGTACCATGAAACTCCAGAAAGGTGATAAGGTGCGTTTCCTGAATGAGAAGGGAGAAGGTGTGATCACGCGCTTTCTCGGGAACAACCAGGTGATGGTGGAAGTGGAAGACGGTTTCGAGTTCCCTTTCCCGGTTGATCAGCTTGTTCCGTCCGACCCGATACAAAAAACAAATCCGCCGCGCAAAGAAGAAAAAGTAATACCGGCCATTGAAAATAACCCGTCCGAAAAATCGAACGTGCACACCCGCCAGCCCGACGGTATTTACCTTGCGCTGATCCCGCAGAACCAGCATTTCCCTTCGGCGGGTAAACTCGACCTGGTGCTTTTCAATCACACGGAATACGATATTTATTATACGCTCTCGCTGAAGGAGCAGGGGCTTTTTTCCACCGTGCAGGGCGGTACGCTTGGCCCGCGCCGGCAGGCGGATGTGGAAAGCCTTACGCCGCAGGAAGTGGATAACTGGGCCACGATCCAGGTCGATCTGCTGTTTTTCAGCGAAGAACCGTACGAATACCGGGCGCCGGTTTCGGAAATGATCCGTTTCCGCGGCGTGAAATTATTCAAGGACAGTACGTACACCGAACACCTGCTGAGCGGAAAAAAAGCCTGCGTTTTTGAAGTTCTTCCGCTGGAAGTCAAAGCTTCCGCGGAAACAAAACCGCTGACGGCCGAAGACATCCGCCGGATGATGCAGGAAAAAGAAAAACAGCAGCCTTTAGCCCCGGTTTCCAAGCCGCATCTCAAAAATCAACTGCTCGAAAAAGAAGTCGATCTCCATATCGAGGAACTGCTCGACAACTGGTCGGGCATGAGCAATGCGCAGTTGCTCGACGTACAGTTGAAACGCATGCAGCAGGAACTCGACGAAGCCATCGCCATGCACCTGCGCAAAATCATTTTCATCCACGGCGTGGGCAACGGCCGCCTGAAAAACGAGATCCGGCGTGTACTTTCCACGTACAAAGGCATCCGCTTCCACGACGGATCTTTCCAGAAATACGGTTTCGGCGCAACGGAAGTAATCGTTACGTAAGGGCGATGCACTGCATCGCCCAATGTACCATTTACGTACCTTTGCGCCGAAGGCCGGTTCATCGCTGTCCGCGCAAGCGGGCAGAGGAAAGTCCGGGCAACACAGGGCAACCCGCTTCCTAACAGGAAGGCGTCCGCGTAAGCGGACGACGGAAAGTGCAACAGAAACAAACCGCTGACGCTTCGGCAAGCAAGGGTGAAATCGTGCGGTAAGAGCGCACGCGTGTCTGCAGTGATGCGGCACGGGGTAAACCCCGGGTGTTGAAAAACCAAATAGGCTGCGATTTTCCGGTTAGCCCGGAAGGGGCGACGGCTCGTCGCCGGAATCTGCCGGAAGGCGGAGGAATCGCAGCGGGTAGGTTGCTTGAGGCGGATGGCGACATTCGTCCCAGAGAAATGATGGACCAGTTGCACTTCGGTGTAACGGACAAAACCCGGCTTACAGGCCTTTGTAAAGAGATGTATGGGCGATGCAGTGCATCGCCCATACTTATTTCCTACCGGCCTGTGAAACGAAAATTTACACAATCACACCGTCTTTCATCACTAGTTTTCGGTCGGCCATGGCGGCCAGTTCGTCGTTATGGGTAACGATGACGAATGTGTGGTTCAGCTCTTTGCGCAGCTGGAAAAAAAGTTCGTGGAGATTTTTGGCATTTACCGAATCGAGGTTGCCGGAAGGTTCGTCGGCGAGAATTACGGCGGGGTCGTTCATCAGCGCGCGGGCAACGGCAACACGCTGCTGTTCGCCGCCGGACAATTCGGAAGGTTTGTGTTTCGCGCGGCTTTCCACGCCGAGCATACGGAGTAGTCCGAGCGCTTTATTTTCCGCGTCTTTTTTATTGCTTCGCGCGATGAGCGCGGGAATACAGACGTTTTCGAGCGCGGTGAATTCGGGTAACAGGTGATGGAACTGGAAAACGAAACCGATCCGCCTGTTGCGGAAAGCCGCGAGTTGTTTCGATTTCATGCCGTGAATGGCCTGCCCGTCGATAACCAGCGTGCCACCGTCGGGATTGTCGAGTGTGCCGAGAATGGTGAGCAGCGTGGTTTTCCCTGCGCCCGAAGCGCCCACAATGGAAACGATCTCGCCTTTACCGATGCTCAGCGTGATGCCTTTCAACACCTGCAATGCGCCGTACGATTTGACAATATTCGTCGCTTCGATCATCGGGGCAGCGGGTTCTGCTTTTGATATGTTTTCGGGAATCAGCATCGGGGTCAAAAGTAAGAAACAGATGTTTACCGTTTCGGTTTTACTTTATTTCGTCAGGCGGTGTACTGCAAACGAATTACTGCCTTCACCATAATTTATATTGCTCCAGTCCGTAGTCTGACCGGTGCGTATCAGCGCTTGGCCGCCGGTCATTGCTTTTGTGCGGATCAGCGCCTGCGGCGATCAATACCTGGAAAACGCTTCGTAATTGATTCAGCAGGATATCGTCTTCCAGGTTTGCGTTCGGATGATCGATCATCTGGTCAGCATCTAAAATCGCCCTGTTGAGGCAATTGTTGCCGTAAGAATCGATTGCATTCGGATCCGCGCCTTTGTCCATCATCAGTTGCAGCACCGGTAAGGCGAAATCAAACCTGCTCCTGTCTTTCTGCAAGGTGTTTGTATTAAAAACGGTTGCTGTGATGCAGAAATGCAGCACCGGACTGTTCCATTCGTTTGCCGATTTCTCTTTGAAATTGACATCCGCTCCCTGCTCAATTAAAAATCGTGCGATTTCAATATTCCTGCTTTTAAAAGCGACCTGCAGCCCCGATTGCCCGTCATCTTTTTTCGGCGGAGCGAAGTTGCAGACAGACAGATATGCTTTGTCCGACCGGACAAGTTCTGCGATCCGCGCAAGATTACCTTCCCGGATGGTTTTGAAAAAGAGTTTGATTTCGTTTTTGGTCATGTGTTACGCGCTGCTGTCTCCGGTACTATGGCAAATGGTGAATACTGGTTACTTCACCGCCTTTTTGATTGCATCCAGGTATATTTTCCGGATACTGTTTTTCTCCTCCCTTTTGCAGATCGCTTCCATGACCGGCAGCAGGTTTTTGGTATGCTTCGTTTTGAGTTTTAAAATCTCTCCCAAAGCAAACGCCGCACTCCAGCGGACAACCGTTCCTTCGTGTTCCGAATTGTCCAGCAGGTTTTTAATTGCTTCGTCCAGTTTGCCGGGGAACAGGTGGGCAATATTGCCGATCACTTTCGCGCTTTCCCATTTTACTCTCGGCGCTTTTGCGGTTAAGCTTTGCGTTACGAACTGAAAACATTTCTGCCCGGCGATGGCCGGTTTTTGTTTTGTGGCAAACTCCAGCGCTTCTATGCAGGTGGCTTTTGCAGGATCTTTCGCTGTTCCGGCAAATGTCACCAGGTCGTCTGCGCTGATCTTCTGATCAAGCAGCCACCTGCTCAGCGTTCCTGTTTTTGCTTTTGGTTTTTGCTCCTTGTCGCTTAGAAGTTCTTCGATGTTCATTGTCTTGCCTGATTTTCGCCGGTTAGCTTTTCAAAAAATCCCCGTCAATAATTAAAAGCTTTACGCCATTTTTTGAAACCGAACGATGCGAACTCAGGTTGTCCGAAACGATATATGTCATTCCCTGGCTTAAAGAAAACGCGTCGCCATTTTCAAGTTCGCTGACAAACCCGCCTTCTATGCAATGTACAATGTGTCCTTTTTGACACCAATGATCCGCGATATAGCCATTTGTATATTCTACAATCCGCATGCGAAGCCCTTCCAATTGCACCGTCTGCCAAAATGAAGTTCCGGTCTCGCCGGGGTGTTCAACTTTTGGAATTTTGTCCCAATCTATTGTCTGAAATGGTATATCGCTCATTTTAAAATTCCGTTATTGTTTTTTTGATGTGGCTGTTCTTCCCGGTTTTGCCTGGGCAATGACCGCCAACCTGGTTTTACTTTTACTCAATCCTCGATTGCCTCAATACCCTGTTCCCTGAGTTTGGCTAATCCGTCTTTCATTGCATTGACTTGTTCTGATGCGTGTCCCTGCCAGGCAGTAATCTCGCCAACAACCTTAAACGGATGTGCCGAGCGGTAAGACTTTGTTGGATTACCCGGGAATTTTTTGTCTGTTAAGTTGGGATCATCCTCAATCGGGCCAGTAGGCTCTACTAAATATATTCTTTCAGGTCCTTCGCCTGAAGCAAGTTCAGCGCCCCAAATCGCAGCATCCAGGGTAGCGGTGAGATAAATATATTTCGCTTTCTTCTTTTGTCCATAGTTTGAGTTAATACCCGTTTCGATAAAGTCGCCAATCTCCAGGTCAGCCTTTGTGCCGTGGAAGAACGTCTGAGCAAAAGGACTTTGAACAGATTCGCTCGGTTTGTTCTCACTTTTGTTTTTTCCCATTGCCGTATATTTATGTGATTATTTTTTCGTGTATGCCGGGTTATCATTTATAATGAACGCCACCATCCAAACTTACGCAAGTCCTTCAAAAATCGCAATCACGTTTCGCAAAACCGCAGTAATCTTACACAACTATAAGTAAAATCTACAATGCTGTTTGCTTATTCGTTTGATTCATGAGAACCGGGGGCATGGCCATTTTCAAACCGTTTTGAGATATACCTGTTTTCAATATCTTTAAACCGAACCAAACCCACTCACATATGAAAAAAATTAAAATCACATCTGTTCTTGCGTTATCATCCGTTTTCGGTATAACTGGAATAACACTATCCGCGCAGAACGGCACCCTGGGCGGTGCTATTGTTGAAGCTTACAGCATCTTCGGCGGAGCCAACGGCGCTGACGCCAGTTACTGGTTTATGGGAGTGGAATCTTCCGGCGGAGCGGTTAAAATCCTGAAAGGCTCACAGGAATCGGCGCAGAAAATAGATGTTATAAGAGAAAACGGGAAAGTTTTTTTCCAGTTGAACGGAACTACCAAATACCTGACCTGGGACCAGGCGACCAACAATGTCAACCTGATGGACGGCAGAACAGATAACGCCACTTTCCGCGAAGTCAGTCCTTTGTATTCCGCTGCCGGCGCCGGCTGGAAAAGCTACCGGACATGGAGCGACTCCACCCGTTATTTAAGACACAGCGGTTTTGTTCTTTGGGCTGATAACAGTACCAGCGGCCGTTGCAACGAGTGTTTCATAAAAGACGCCACCTGGAGCATCGAAGCAGGCTCCCTGGTCGCTCCTCCGACAACACCGGTTGCAATCGTTGAGGCTTACGGAAGACATCGCCTTCAGACCTATGCTGTTGTAAACAAAGCGACAACCAATTTCTTTATCAGCCGGAATAAAAATGTTCCGAATGATCTTAAACTGGTAGACAAAAACAAGTTGGGTAATTATGCCATTTCTACCATTGAAGTGCGGTACCGTGCAGATATTGCGCCGAACGCCTGTGTGCTTGTAGATTCGGCGTCGAACCAGTTTTACACGCCACAAAACGATTATACGGTCATACTTAAACCGGAATTCTCCGAGGCTGCGGTTTTTTATATTGAAAACCCGAACCAGGGAGGTGTGACCGATGCCGGCTGGTTTAGCCTCCGGTCAAAATTCACTCCGAATAATGACGCCGCACACGCCTATTTTCTCCGCCATACAGGGTATAAGTTATATATCCACTATAATGGACAGCCCGGTGCAACGGCCATGCAATACTTCAAGAAAGACGCCACATGGAATTTCGGGCCTAAGCGATAATATGGATTCGAAATAAATAAAATAAGGAGTGTCGAAAGATGCTCCTTATTTTTTTGAGTCAGCTTAAAGCAATGTCAGATAAGCAGATCATCACATCTCACCCAAACATCTTTTTAAGCTTCCGTTTTTTTCGACCGGGATAAGTCCACAGGCATTTCCGGGTGTACGATTTTCCGCTTCGCTTGCACATTGCGGATGCCGGGACATTTTGTCCTGCGCTGCTGGCAGATCATCCTATACCTCTTATGATATTCGAGTGTAACGTTGCGGCAAACCATAAACAGCAACCTATGAAAAACACGTCGGTTATCTATATCGCCATTGCTCTTGCAGGAAGTATTTTAAATTCACAAAAGGTGGCAGCGCAGGTCACTTATTATCACCGTGACCATATTTTAAGTGTACAGGATATTGCAATAAAAACAGACATGCTGGGTGCATTTCCGATAGTAACCGGCAGTGGCTTGTTAACGAACCCGGTAACCAAAAAAGTAATAGATGTTGTTCGTTATTCGCAAAACGGTTCTTCTGCACAGACAAGCAACACCTTCAGCAGCCACTACGAACTGAAGCAGGGCGCCGTCACACTGGATCCTCTCCCGGTAGGTGTTTCTGCACCGGGCGCAACTTCGGCCACTCCGACACAGGTGATTGTCGTCGCAGGAGGTTACTTGACCAGCAGCGGCCTGTTCGTGCTGACGCTGAACGGTGACGGCAGTGTGCGTTCGGCGAAGGAAGTTATTCCTGCCATTTCAAATGCCACTGTTTTCAAGGTTACTGCAGTGGGCAGCGAACCGATGACTATAAACGGAGTATTTCGTTCAGATCATGTTTTTATTGCGGGAACAGTAACCACAAACAGCATTATACCCAAGTCGGGACAGTCCAGTTTTGTATTGTCCATGAATACAGTGACAAATACAATCAACTGGTTCCGCGTGTATAATCTTGATTCCTTTTCCGATGCCGTTACTGAAGTGGAAGAGCCCGCATCCATTGCAATAAACAGCAATACCGTTTTTATTGCAGGCAATGCAACTGCCTCAGCCAGTGCCAACCAGGCGGGCCGGGGATTTGTATTTACGATTGATCCGGCAAACGGAAATATAACCGGCCAGCCGTTCATGATTGATTTTGAACGTACCACCCGTATCAAAGCAATTTCCCGCACCAATGTAGGCAGTCCCGAGTTACCGATGCACCTGGCGGGTGAAACATCCGACATCGTGATCAACGACGGTGATACTCGTGATGCATGGGCAGCAACCATTAAAACAACAATACCGGCAGTAGAATGGTGTAAACAATATGATTACAGTGCCGGCGGAGACAATGTCGCCGGTGATTGTGACAACTCGGGCGGCCGGTTATACCTTGCAGGAACAGCTTCCAACGGGACAGTGAACGGGACCGATATGGTTGCGCTCCGCCTGGATCCTGCGGATGGCACCGTGGAGTTTGAGGCGACGTATGGAAAAGCAGGTAATGATATTGCAGCAGGCATCGAACAGCATTTTGCAAACGGCGGATTCTGGCTGGCCGGTTCAAATCAGAACCAGTCACAGCCCGGTCGTTTTTCAATTGTGAGTGCGTATCACAATGGCGCTTCCGGGTGCAACGAGTCGGTCAGCACAACCGTACCGGTTAATCTTGCCGCAACTGTTGTACCGACAACCGCTGTTATGATGCAACCGTCTGCATCCACATTTGCACTTTCGGTGGTGCGTACCAATGCCGGTGTACCTGTTACGGATTGTTTCAATACATCGCTGCCCGACGGCGATAATTCGCACCGTCCGTATGCTGAACCGGATGTTGTGCAGGAGGATGCGGCTGCCGGTGTGAACCTGTACCCGAACCCGGTCAGTACATCAGGCGTGCTGCATATTGATTACATCGCAGCAGGAACAATTCCGCCGCAGGTTGAGATTTATGATGCAGCCGGCCGCAAAATCGTGAATCGTGCAGAAAGTACCCCGGGCGGCGGCTTTCTCATGCAGCCCGGAGAACTGGCACCTGGTGCATATCTCGTTCTGATACGCGAGGGCGATCGCACCATCCAGCAGAAACTGCTTGTGTACTGATCCGGTTTCATTCTTTTACGAGATCAGCGGTGAAGCCGGGCGGGGGTGGAGCAGTTAATTTTTGGGGATAAATTCAACGTGTTTTTTTCAATGTGAATTAACCCGGTCAAATCCCGATTCCTTTCCGCATTTTTGCAGAAGCATGAAAAAGCAGCAGATCGTAATCATCGGCGGCGGAGCAGCCGGTTTTTTCACAGCGGTGAATGCGGCGCGGATAAACCTGCAGGCAGAAATCATACTGCTGGAAAAAAGCAATAAGCTGCTTTCCAAAGTGCGCGTTTCGGGCGGCGGACGATGTAACGTGACGCATGCCTGTTTCGATAATGCCGAGCTGGTGAAAAACTACCCGCGCGGCGGGAAAGAACTGCGGCAGGCCTTCAGCCGGTTCAGTGTAAACGATACGATCCGCTGGTTTGAAGAACGCGGCGTGGAACTGCATACAGAGAACGACGGCCGCATGTTCCCGGTTACGAACAATTCACAAACGATTATCGATTGTCTTTTGCACGAAGCGGAACAATACAAGGTCCGGATCCGCACGGGTTGCGAGGTAACCGGAATTGAAAAAGTAAATAACAAATTCAACTTGCTCGTCAGCCTGAGCGGAGACGAAGGCGGCGAGCATACATTAACTGCCGACAATATTTTAGTGGCCTGCGGCGGTCACCCGAAATCGGCCGCGTACGATTTCATCCGCAAAACCGGGCATACGATCGTGGAGCCGGTACCTTCGCTGTTTACCTTCAACATGCCGGGAAATAAGATCACGCAGTTGATGGGTTTGAGCAGCGAGCCGGTGCTCGTCAGAATTCCCGGGACGAAAGAAGGGCAGGAGGGTGCGCTGCTGATCACGCACTGGGGCATGAGTGGTCCGGCGGTGTTGAAAACATCGGCCTGGGCGGCGCGTACGTTGTACGATACCGGCTATAAATTCGATGCGCGGCTGAGCTGGCTGCCGAAAATGAAAGAAGAAGAACTGCGCGATTTTTTGTCCGGCCTGCGCGAACAGGAAGGACCGAAACAGGTCGCTTCGTTTTCGCCGTTTCATTTACCGCGGCGCTTGTGGGAATTCCTGTTGCAGAAAAGCGGCATCGAAAGAACGATACTTACCCGGTGAGCGGCAAAACCACGTTCAAAGAGGAATTCGTGACCTGCGGGGGCGTTTCGCTGAAGGAAGTGGATTTCAAAACCATGGAAAGCCGCATTTGTCCCGGTTTGTATTTCGCCGGCGAAGTGCTGGATATCGACGGCGTTACCGGCGGCTTTAATTTCCAGTCGGCGTGGACTACGGCGTGGATTGCGGCAGGGGCGATGGGGAGGGCATAAAATCTTCACCGCGAAGATGCAAACTGTTTCTTCGCGCCTAATGAGATATAGTAAACTATTTACCGTTCTTCACAGAATCTAAATACCCTGACATATCCTCTTGCAATCTTTTTGTTCTCCCTGAATCTGTCGAGTCTGCTTTCTGGCCTTCTTTCGTCTTTGATTTCTCGAAAGGTTGGAACTCGTATGTTGGTGCATTACTCTGCCGGATATTTTCAAATCCTCTATCAATCGCCTCATTGGCGTCATTGATGTTGGTTGTAACACTCCACATTAGGTAACACATAACGCCTGCATAAATAAGCCCGAGACCTATTACTATGCCCAGTATGATCTTGATTGTATTGTTCATTACTAAGTCAAAAATACCCATTTTCAAATCTTGTTGATAATATTTCCCCGCCTCATCCCGCCTGATGATTTACGAGCCGGCAAAAACCTTATTTTTGGACTCCACAAACGCAAAATCCATTTACCAGCTTATGAGCGTTCTCGTAAACAAAAATTCGAAAGTCATTGTCCAGGGTTTTACCGGCAGTGAAGGAACATTCCATGCCGAACAGATGATCGCTTACGGCACGAACGTGGTCGGCGGCGTTACGCCCGGAAAAGGCGGCACAAAGCATCTCGACCGCCCGGTTTTCAATACGGTACAGGATGCCGTAAAACAGGCCGGCGCCGATGTATCGATCATTTTCGTTCCTGCGCCCTTCGCAGCCGACGCCATCATGGAATCGGCCGATGCAGGTATTAAGGTCATCGTCTGCATTACCGAAGGCATTCCTGTAAAGGACATGGTCAGCGTAAAAGAATACCTCGCGGATAAAGATTGCCGGCTCATCGGTCCCAACTGTCCCGGTGTCATCACGGCAGACGAAGCGAAAGTCGGCATCATGCCCGGTTTCGTTTTCAAAAAAGGAACCATCGGCATCGTTTCCAAATCGGGAACGCTTACATATGAAGCGGCCGACCAGATCGTGAAAGCGGGCCTCGGCATTACTACAGCTATCGGCATCGGCGGCGACCCGATCATCGGCACCACGACCAAGGAAGCGGTGGAACTGCTCATGAATGATCCCGAAACGGAAGGCATCGTGATGATCGGTGAAATCGGCGGAACGCTGGAAGCCGACGCAGCACGCTGGATCAAAGCGAACGGAAATAAAAAACCGGTTGTCGGCTTTATCGCCGGGCAAACCGCACCCAAAGGCCGCACGATGGGCCACGCCGGCGCGATCGTGGGCGGAAAAGACGATACCGCGCAGGCCAAAATGGAAATTCTGCGCCAGCATGGCATCCATGTTTGCGATTCACCCGCAGTGATCGGTAAAACGATGGCGGAGATATTGAAGAAGGTTACGGCGTAAGTTTATAGCATTTTGTAGAATATCTATAAAATATCGGGCGATGCGATGCATCGCCCTTACTTTCTGGTACAACATTACATGTTAAGGCATCTTACCATTTCGAATTACGCGCTCATCGACGAACTTTCCATTGATTTCCCGGAAGGGCTGACCATTATTACCGGCGAAACCGGTGCGGGAAAATCGATCCTGCTCGGGGCTTTGGGCCTGCTGCTCGGGCAGCGGGCGGATACGCAGACTTTGCAGGATAAATCGAAGAAATGCGTAGTGGAAGCGAGTTTCCAGGTGAAGGGATATAAACTGAAGTCGTTTTTCCAGGCGAACGAACTCGACTACGACGATACGACTACCATCCGCCGGGAGATCAATCCCGAAGGGAAGTCGCGCGCTTTTGTGAACGATACGCCGGTGAACCTCGCCGTGCTGAAAGAACTCGGCCTGCGCCTGGTGGATGTGCATTCGCAGCACGAAACACTGACGCTGAACGATTCCGCTTTCCAACTGGACGTGGTGGATGCTTTCGCCGGGAATGCCGCGCTGCTGGCGGAATACAAAACGCATTTCAGCGAATACAAAAAAGGGCAGGCTGAACTGGCTGATCTCGTCGCGCGCGAAACGCAGGCGAAAAAGGATCTCGATTATTTCCAGTTCCAGTTCACCGAACTCGAGTCTGCACAACTGCAGACCGGCGAACAGGCGAATATGGAAAGCGAACTGGAAACGCTCGAAAATGCGGAGACCATCAAAGGCGGGCTTTCAAAATCCGCTTTTGCGCTCGATGGCGGCGAACAGAGCCTGTTGATTTCACTCGGCGAGATTAAAGCGAATTTAGCGCAGCTTGCACGTTTTAACCCGCTGATCGCGCAGGTTTCCGAGCGCGTGAACAGCAGCCTGATCGAACTGAAAGATATCCTGCGCGAGCTGGAAGGACTGGAAAGCGCCATCGTGCACGATCCCGCGCGCATTGAACTGCTCCAGGAAAAATTAGACACGATTTACCGGCTCCAGCAGAAGCACGGCGTAAAAACGATTGAAGAACTGATTGCCATACGCGAATCGCTTTCCGAAAAAATATACGCCATCGGTTCGCTCGAAGAGCAGATCGCCAAAACGCAGAAAGCGCTCGCAGCCGCCGAAAAACAAGTCCTCGATACCGGCGCGAAACTCCGCAAAAAACGCAGCGACGCCGCACCTAAGATCGAAAAAGCCATCCGTGATTTACTCGCGCAACTCGGCATGCCCAAAGCCGAACTGAAAGCGGAACTCACCGCCGTGGATCAGCCGCGGGAAACGGGACTTGATAAAGTGACTTTTCTTTTCAGCGCGAATGCCGGCAGTACGGCCAAGCCGCTGGACAAAGTGGCTTCGGGCGGTGAACTCTCGCGCCTGATGCTGAGTTTAAAAGCGCTCATCACCAAACTCACCGCGCTGCCGACTATTATTTTCGACGAAATCGACACGGGAATTTCCGGCGACATCGCGGCGAAAGCGGGAACCATCATGGAACAGATGGCCGGCAATATGCAGGTCGTGGTGATCACACACCTGCCCCAGGTAGCAAGCAAAGGAAACTCGCATCTCTTTGTATACAAGCAGGAGGAAGGCAAGCGCACCGTTACGCGCATCAAAGCGCTGGATAAAGAAGAACGCGTTAAAGAAATCGCCAAAATGCTCAGCGCCGGGAAACCGGGCGATGCGGCGATGGAGAATGCGAAGGAGTTGCTGGGGGTTTAGTTATTGAACACATCATTATAATGACGTCCCCCCGTTCTTCGCTGCGCAGAAAAAACTACCAACTCCATTTTATTTCCAGCGGCAGGAAAACGGAATCTTTCTTTTCCTTCGATAACTCATAACGGACATATTCGCTCCTGGTCCGGTAAAATGTTTCCTCGCCGGAGAAACTGCCGCCGGTTTTCACAGACAAGCCGGCCTGTGCAGAATCCATCCGATGAATTTTGATGTACCTGTATTTCGCGGCGTAACGTTTCGCGCAACGTTTGCTGTCCAGCAAGCGGACTTCCACGCGGTTTTCAAAAACATCAAAGGTGACCGGGCTGCCGGTGTGTCGTTTAAAACTCTTCGTCGTGGCGCACGATAAAAACAGGGAAAAGCAGGAAAGAAAAATCAATGCTTTCATTTCTTCTTCCGTTTTTTCTTCGGCGGGACATCGATAAAATCAACGGAAGCACATTGCGAGAAGAACGAACCCGCTTTGATCTTGATCTTGTGCGTTTTGCTGTACGAGGTAATCAGCGCATGGTATTGATCCTGCAAATCCGGGTGTATTCTGTCAGCCTGCCTGAAATTAAACAGCCAGTATTGCACGGAACCGTCGGGACTGAAATAAATTTTATTGAAGCAATATGTTTGTTCTCCCCAGACCAGTCCGTTATCGGCCAGGTATTGAAAAAGTCCGCTGAAATAATTTCCCCAGGCGGCCTGGAATTCCTGCTGCAGTTTGCCGGGAAAAATTTTATTCGCCGTATCGCCCGCAACGGCGCTGGGGAAAAGTGAATCCAGCTTAGCCATCCTGTTTTCGTTTTTGTTCAGTTCCTGGAAAGTCATGCACTGCTGTGCTTTGACAGTAAACAGGCTTCCGCAGGAAAGAAATAAAAATAGCAGGATTCTCATCGGATGATCGTCAGCACGCTGGAGTATTTTTTATCCGGAAGTTCGAGCAGGTAATAATACGTTCCGTCGCTGATGTCTTTCGCGTTCCAGTCGTTCTGGTAACTGCTCTTTTCGTAGATCATATTTCCCCAGCGGTTGAAAATGCGCAGCGTATTGTCCGGGAAATATTCCAGGTACGTAAACGTAAGCATATCGTTTACGCCGTCGCCGTTAGGCGTGAATACATTCGGCGGAACGATCTCGGCGGGAATTACGGTAATGTCTTCGCAGATACGATCGGAACATCCGTCATCGGTGATGATGCCGAAGCAAACCGTATAAACGCCCGGCGCGCCGAATGTATGTACAGGCATGGAATCGTTACCGGAGATCGTGGGACTGCCGTCGCCGAATTCCCAGTTGAAAATGGTCGCAGTTCCCACGTAAACGGTACTCGCATCCGCAAACTGCATCGGTTGCCCGGCGATGACCGGCGTGGGGTAGGTGAAATCAGCCGCGGGATTCGGATTGATCGTTACCGTAAACGTATCGGCGGGAACCGGGCAGCCGCTCACCGAACTCGTCGCGATGTACGTGATCACCAGCGGTGTTGTGCCGGAATTCGTATCGGCCACCTGCAGGTTTCCCGTACCGTTCGTACTGTTAGAACCTGTCCAGGTGATCGGGTCGGAGGGCAGGCAGGTACTCAGGTTTACCGGTTGTATCATGCCCGTGCAGATCTCCGACGGATCGGGCGAAGCCGTGATCAGCGGAACGGAAATAATATTGACCGTATCGCTCACGTACGTTGTTACCGGCAGGTTGCAGGCATCATATACTGTGGGCGGCGGGATGGACAGTTGCGGGTTGCTTCCGCAGTATTGCGGGCAGTTCGGATTGGTTAAACTCAACTGCTGGTTCGTGATACCGGTAAAACAGGGCTGGATATTAGTCCCGATCGTCATCGATCCGATCATCCACGGATGCGTGATGGTATATGGAGGAACGCCGTAGCGGATGTAAACGGTTCCGGTCAGGCTGCAGTCGTCGGAACAGACGGGACTTCCGAGCACGTTCCAGCCCACGCCGCCGCTTTCCACGGTACGTCCTTCCATATACGCTTCGAAAGGCCAGGAAGTGGTTGACGGATCGTAACGCACATACGTGGTATTGCAACCCGTGCTGAAACTATCGCGCGCGATGTGCATGCGCAGCCAGAACTGCTGCGCGCTGCAGGAATTGGGCCAGCAGCAGGTGAGTTGCGGACGATAATCGAAATCCTGCAGGTACGCTGTCCCCGCAGTATTGCCGGTGGGCGGCGCAACGGTAAGAACCGGTCCCTGGCTGCAGGTAGTCGAAAAAAACATACGCCCGTTGTGCATCTGCGCCGGCGTGAACGGATCGGCGTAATAACTGCCGGTCACATAAAAACCGGTAAGTGTGACCTGCGCCGGTTTCCACACCTGTATGCTGTCCACATTATAAGCGGGCAAAAAGCACGACGGCATGGCGCCGCCGGTCCAGGTAGTAAGCGGACCGGTTACCAGCGGATCGATGACTACGGGGTATACGCGCTGCGGATCGTTCAGCCAGGCGGCGGGAACGCGCAGGATCAGTTTATGCTTCCCGTTTATTTTCTTCAGTTCGTATTCGCCGGCGATCGTTTTTTTATTCGCGTCGAAGCAAACCGGGGTATGGAATTTCGAGCGAATCGCGCCTTGTGCATCCTGCAGCCATACTTCATCCTTGCCGTTGTATTCGCCGGCGTGAACGGATGCTTTAAAGCCGTACGGCAGTTCGTATTCCTCTTCGATCAGCAAATCGTTGCCTGCCGTGTATGCGTTGTGCAGCACGTAATTGTATTTGATCGCATCGTAACGGAATTCGCATACTTTATCAATGCCGGGAAGGATATCGGAAAAGGTAAGCACGGTTTCTTCCTGTTTCGGTACCGTGCTTTTTGCAGCGACGCCGTTGATCGTAACGTTGCGGCTGAAACCGAAAACATGGTACTCGTCAATCGTGAGCAAACAGGACGCGTCCGTGCGGAGGTAAACCGGGTTGGGCTGCGATTCGGCAATCCAGCCCTGTATTGTGGCTTTCGGGCTGATCTCAATATGCTGCCACTGGCCGGATGCGTCTTTGTAATTCACCGGGCGGCTGCTGTAATGCATGATAATCCGTCCGTCGGTTGTGCGATATGTGCTGCTGTTGGCTTTCCGCTGCGAAACGTCTTCCTGCCAGCTTGCGCGGTCGTTGCGAAACGCAGGCGTCGCATTTTCCACCGGCGCCTGCAGTTGCAGCGGAACGGTTTGCTGCGCTTCCAGCCCAGCCGTTGAGAGCATGGCGGGGAGGAGGAGGGAGAGGATGTTTAAGGTACGCATGGTGTGTTTGGGTAATTTCACGCACCAAAAGATAAGAAAAATCTCCGGAGATATTTACCCCGGAGACTGCATAACCTCGCTTTTACGGGCTACTTATTCAAAAACGCCGAATACATCCACACCAGTTTTTCCTGCAGGCGGATATAATCGCTCATCTGCGCATTGGTTCCTTCGTCGCCCGCATCCGCAGAGAGTTTCAGCAGGTCGCGCTGGATGATCATGATCACGCTGAAGGCATGCAGGATTTCGGCAACGGCTTTGTGCCCGTCGGTAATCCGCCCGCTCTCGCTGATCTTCGAATGCTTTTTGTAAGCGGAATAATTGTGCTCCGGCGTATGGCCGAGCGTCAGTATTCTTTCGGCAACCTCGTCGATCTTCAAAAGCAGGTCGTTATATAATTCCTCGAATTTCAGGTGAAGTTCAAAAAACTTCTCGCCCTTGATATTCCAGTGGTATCCGCGTGTATTCTGGTAAAAAACAGAATAGTTGGCCAGCAGGTCATTCAGTTTATCGGCCAGCTTTTTGGACTTTTTGCTGTCCAGCCCGATTGCAGTCAGTTTGCTCATGTCTTTTGATTTTTGTCAAAGATGCGCAGGCCGGGACGACCGGGCTATGATTTTCATCATCGGTACGGCAACAAAACGCCCGGTCCGAGGTTTCCCTTGCCGGCCGGGCGTTGTATATGATCTGAATAAAACTTATTTGCGTTTTCCACCACCGCCGCCGCGTCCACCTTTGGGAGCGCCGCCCTGCTTGTGGCCTCCGCCGCTTTTCGGGCTGGCCTTTTGTCCGGATTTCTGTTTGTTTACTCCGCCTTTATTGCCTTGCTGCTGGCGGCCTGTGGCTTGTCCTGTACCGCGGTCACGGGCTTTTACATTACCGTTTCCGCCACCCTGCTGGCCTCTTCCGCGCGGATGATTGGCCTGGTAGCGTGCATGATGCGGAGCATAGTGATTATGAACTACGGCAGAATGTGTGCGGTGAACATGACCATGATAATGTCCGTGTGCATGTACTACGCGAACCGTATGCGCATGACGGTAGTACGGGTGGTAATGTGTCATGCAGTGATGATGATGCACACGCCACATCACCGGGCGCCAGGGTCTCCACCAGGGCGGATAATAAGCCCAGCGCCAGGGAGAAACCCAGCGGACATAACGCGGTGCATAAACCCAGCGGATGCCGGGCCAGCCCCATACGTTTACAATGATGATGGGCGCGGGATACTCAATACCCAGTTCGGGAGAAGGGCCTTTCGTGCGCTTTTCGGTTTCTTCCTGCGGCTCCACGATGTAGTTTTCGCCGTACAGTTCTTCATCACCGATGATCTGCAACTGCGCCGATTCCGCGCCGTTTTTCTCAATGGCGATCAGGGCGACATCCTGCGATTCGGTTGCGCTGACGGGAACCTGCAAAATGATAGCGTGCGTATCATTTTGCATTTCATCCACTACGCGGATATAGTCCGTTTTGTCGTCGTTGTTCAGGTCCAGGTTATTTACCTGGTTGCTTTCTTCATTCAGCGCTTTTTCAAAAGCTTCGAGGCTTTCCGCTTTCTTGAAAAGTTCAAGAACGCCGGCAAGATCCAGGTTGTCGCCGGGCAGGCCGAGCGAGTCTTCGGCTGTGCTGCTGTCCTGTGCGCGGGCGGAAAAGCCGCCCAGGAGGACGATGGCGAGCAGTAGAGAGAGTCTGCGTATGTTCATAGTCGGTTGGTTTTGCTTGTTATTAATGATAGACGATCTGAAAACCGGATGGTTTAATCTATAAGCCGTAAGACAAAAATCAGTCCATTTCCGGACATGGGAGCTTAAAATAGACAAAAGGCGGTTTTTTGTCTGCAAAAAAGGATCAAACCGTTTTGGCGCCGAAAGTCTTGGCCAGCCAGCCGAGATGACCGATATGGCAACCTTCGTGGCGCAGGTGATGACTGATGATCTGCAGTTTGGTATTGCCGCGTTTGAATTTTGCATCCAGGTTATTCGGCTCTGCTAATTCTTCCTCGCTCAATGCCGAAACCACTTCGACAGCCGCTTTATGAATATCATCCAGCGCCAGGCGGATTTCGCTGATAGCGGGTACATGCTCATCAGCCGGCATTTCTTTTCGTATGGCGAACAATTCCATCCAGTCGCGGCCCAGGTCGCGTGCCGAACATCCTTTCAGTATCAGGAAATTTTGCGCCCAGGCCAGGTGAGCCATCGTCCATAATGTGGAATTCATCTGCACACCGTTCATCTCCGGCCGCGTCATCCAGTGTTCCTCTTCGATTTTGCTGCTGTAAAAATGAACCAGGTCGCGGGTATTATCCATCAACTGGGCAATTAATTGTCCTTGAGTCACCGGCAGTTTTTTTTCAAAAATAGTGAAACCCCGGTTTTTGATTATGCCGTATGTCACAGCATTTTACCGCTTATTTATGCCGTCATGCCTTTTCCTTAAAGTCTCTTAGCTTTGCAATCGTTCAAAAACCTGTCATGAAGAAAATTCTCCTTTTTCTCCCGGCCTTCGCATTGTGCCTGGAACCGGTCTCCGCGCAGAAACCTGCAGAGACGACAACCAAAAAAGATCCCTTTACGGATGCCGCCACTTATAACGCGCTTACCATGCGCAGTATCGGTCCGGCAGTTACTTCGGGCCGCATCGCCGACCTGGCCGTAAACCCGGCGAATAAATCGGAGTGGTACATCGCGGCGGCCGCGGGAGGCGTGTGGAAAACCATGAACGCCGGCGTAACCTTCAGCCCCGTTTTCGACGGACAGGGTTCGTATTCCATCGGCTGCGTTACCATCGACCCGAACAATCCGCACACGGTGTGGGTGGGAACCGGCGAAAACAATAACCAGCGCGCAGTAGGTTACGGCGACGGCATTTACAAAAGCGAGGATGACGGCAAGAGCTGGAAAAACGTCGGCCTGAAAACGTCCGAGCATATCGGCCGCATCGTGGTTGATCCCGCCAACAGCGACGTGGTGTATGCCGCAGCTTACGGCCCGGTATGGAGCGCCGGCGGAGAACGCGGAATCTACAAAACCACCGACGGCGGTAAAACCTGGAAGCAGATTTTGTTCGTCAGCGAAAATACCGGCTTCAATGAAATACATATGGATCCGCACGATCACAACGTGCTGTATGCCTGTGCACACCAGCGCCGCCGCCAGGAATGGACGTATATCGGCGGCGGACCGGAATCGGCGCTTTACAAGAGCACCGACGGCGGAGCCAATTGGAACAAGCTGACCAACGGGCTTCCTTCGGCCAATATGGGACGTATCGGGCTGGCCATTTCGCCGGTGAATGGGGATTATCTCTACGCCATTATCGAAGCGGAAGAAGGCAAAGGCGTTTACCGCAGCACCGACCGCGGCGCCAGCTGGGAAAAGCGCTGCGAATACGCTACGGCAGGAAATTATTACCAGGAAATTTTTGCGCATCCCACGGAACTGAATACGCTTTACAGCATGGATGTGTGGATCCAGGTTTCCAACGACGGCGGCAAAACATTCCGCAACCTGGGCGAAAAGCACAAGCACGTGGACAACCACGCGCTCTGGATTGATCCGGCGAATACGAACCACATGCTTTCGGGCTGCGACGGCGGATTGTACGAAAGTTTCGACGGCGCGAAATACTGGGATTTCAAATCGAACCTGCCTATCACGCAGTTTTACCGCGTATCGGTGGATAACAGCGAACCGTTTTACAATGTGTACGGCGGAACGCAGGATAATAATACGCTGGGTGGACCTTCGCGCAGCATCAGCGCTACCGGCGTGATCAATACCGACTGGTTCGTTACTGTAGGTGGCGACGGATTCGAAACGGTGGTCGATCCGAAAGATCCGAACATTGTGTATTCGCAGTGGCAGTACGGCGGACTGATCCGTTTTGATCGCCGCACCGGTGAATATCTCGACATCAGGCCGCAGGAAAAAGCCGGCGAGGAAGCCTACCGCTGGAACTGGGACGCGCCGCTGCTGATGAGCAACCACAGCAATACGCGTTTGTACTTCGCCGCGAACAAAGTTTTCCGCAGCGACGATCGCGGCAATTCCTGGAAAGTGATCAGCGGTGATCTTTCCAGCGGCAGCGACCGGAACAAATGGCCGGTGATGGGTAAAGTGTGGGGCATGGACGGCGTACAGAAAAACGGTTCGACTTCCATTTACGGTAATATCACGGCTCTCGGCGAATCGGCGAAAAATGAGAACCTCGTCGTTGCCGGTACGGATGACGGTCTGATTCAAGTCACTACCGACGGCGGCAGCACCTGGAGCAGGACGGATAAGTTTGCCGGCATCCCGGAGCGCACGCGTGTGCAGAACGTATATCCTTCGCGCCACAATGAAAATGTGATTTACGCCTGCCTGAACAATCACCGCGGCGGCGATTTCAAACCCTACCTGCTGAAGAGCAGCGACAAGGGAAAAACATGGACGAGCATCAGCGCGAATCTTCCTGCGCGCGGTTCGGTGTATTGCCTGGCTGAAGATCATAAAAACGCGAACCTGCTTTTCGTGGGAACGGAATTCGGTTTGTATTTTACCGTTGACGGCGGCAAAACATGGACACAACTGAGCGGTGGTCTTCCTTCCGCAGTCTGCGTTCCCGACATGACTATCCAGGAACGTGAAAACGACCTGGTGATCGGTACTTTCGGGCGCGGATTTTATATTCTCGACGATTATTCGCCGCTGCAGAACCTGAAGAAAGAAGATCTCGACAAAAAAGCGCAGATATTCACCGTGAAAGACGGGCTGGCATACATTCCTTCCACGCCTTTCGGGCATAAGGGCAAATCTTTCCAGGGCGAATCTTTTTTCGTTTCGGAAAGTCCCGGTCCCGGCGCAGTAATTACCTACTGGCTGAAAGACGACTACAAAACCATCAGGGAGAAGCGCAAGGAAAAAGAAAAGGAACTGGTGAAGAACAACAAAGCTGTGCCTTATCCTTCGCACGACAGCCTGAGGATAGAAGACCGTGAAGAAGCGCCGTACCTGTTGCTGGTGATCAGCGACGCCGAAGGGAAAACGGTACGCAGTATAAAGCAGCCCGCCAAAAAAGGCATGCACCGCGTGAACTGGAACGGACGTCACGATGTTACCAGCCCGGTGAGTTTCTACACGCCCGATCCGGATAATCCGTACGAGAGCGAAGACCAGGGCCCGCTTGCGATCCCGGGACGTTACACGGCGACACTGATGAAAGTAGAAAACGGCGTGACGGAAAAAATCGCGGAACCGGTTTCGTTCAATTTCAAAACGCTGGGCAATTCCTCGCTCCCGGTGAACCAGGCGCAGCTGAGCCAGTTCAACAAAGATCTCGGCGAATTCCGCCGCACTGTACTCGGCACATCGAGCTATCTCGGCGAACTGAAAGACCGGATGAAGTATATCAAAAAGGCCGTGGTGAATTTGTCGCCCGAACAGGCGCAGCTGGTGAAAGAAATCCGCAGCATCGAAAGCACGATCGCTACGCTGGAACAGAAATTCAACGGCGACGGCAGCGTGGCTAAGCGTGAATACGAAACACTCCCGGGGCTGACCGGCCTGGTGGAAAATATCGTGGGCAACCTCTGGCTTACGTCCGCGCAGCAAACCGGCACGTATGAAACCAAACTGGCCGATGCGAAAAAAGCGTTCGGGCCGGTGTATGGCGAAGTAAAAGCCCTGAAAGAGCGCGTGGAAGCACTGGAGAAAACACTCGATAACAACAAAGCGCCTTATACGCCTGGAAGATTCCCGGATTACAAAGGGAATTAAAATACGTTTCTGATCATTTCAGAAGAGCGGGAGGAAAGTAGTTTCCTTCCGCTTTTTTGCGTTCACCAGTTTGCCTAAATCGTTTCTTGCCGGGATTTGGCAGGAATCCCATTCTGCATTACTTTAGCTTAATCTTGGCTTTACATGTAAATGACCCTCACCTGATGAAAAAACTGATCGTTTTCCTCTTTTCCTGCATGGCTGTATCCCTGCAGGCGCAAACCTGGCAGCCCTGTGCATCCGGGCTCAACAGCAGTACACACGGCATGTGCCTCTGGAACAATACGCTGGTTGATGTCGGCAGTTTCGGTTCGCCCTGCGGGCGCGTGGCTTCCTGGGATGGCACAAGCTGGTCGTGCTTTGGCAGCGGTGTGGGTATTGTAGGCCGTGCAACAGTTGAATATAACGGCGACCTTATCGTTTGCGGTGATTTCTGGAATGTGAACCAGCCCTGCGTGGGATGCAACGGTATCGCCCGCTGGGATGGTTCGGCCTGGCAGCCATTGGGTACGGGATTTAACAACGATGTGCTTTGCCTGATCGTATGGAACGGCGACCTGGTAGCCGCAGGCGATTTTACTACCTGCGATGGAAATCCCTGCTCACGCATTGCGCGCTGGACAGGTACAACCTGGGTGCCGATCGGCGGCGTTACCGATTTCGATAACGATATACGCGGACTTGCCGTTTATAACGGTGAATTATGGGCAGGCGGAGATTTTGCAAACGCAGCAGGATGCACAGCCTGCGACCGCGTGGTAAAGTGGGACGGCTCAACCTGGGTTGGCGGAAATAGCGGCGTTGATATCATCGGCGGACTCGACAGTACCGTTCGTTGCTTTTATGTGGATCAGCAGGCGAATAAACTGTATATGGGCGGGCATTTCCTGGAAGTCAACGGGGATCCGAATTGCCGTGGCGTTGCTGTTTATGACGGGAATGCCTGGCAGGCGATGGGCTCGGGAGTTGACAATTATGTGCGCGGCCTTGGCAAGTACAACGGGAACATCATTGTCGGCGGAGATTTCCTGAATGCGGGAACTACGCCGGCCAGTAAAATAGCCAAATGGAATCCGAATACATCCACCTGGTCGGCGATGGGAAGCGGTATGAACGATTACGTGAAGGCGATCGAAGTTTATAATGGTGAGCTTTACGCCGGCGGACCTTTTACCACAGCCGACGGGCTTCCGCGAAGCTGCGTGGCCAGGTGGTATGAATTGCCGCCGCCGGTATCGTCATTCACGGCCAGTCTTACCAACGTATGCATAGGACAGTGCATCAACTTCACCGACAACAGTACGAATTCACCGACCAGCTGGACCTGGACATTCAACGGCGCCAGTCCCGGTACGTCAACAGTACAGCATCCGTCAACGATTTGCTACAGTACGCCAGGCACATATACGGTCAGCCTGCAGGCCTGCAATGCCAGCGGTTGTAACACCAGCACGCAAACCATTACAGTAAGCAACAGTTCGCCACCCACGGTAACACTTAGCGCGGGACAAACGAGTTTGTGCGCGGGATTTTCCACCACGCTGACTGCCGGCGGAGCTACAACCTATACGTGGAGCCCTGCAAGCGGATTAAGTTCTACCACCGGCGCGAGCGTTACGGCAACGCCCACTGTTACGACAACCTACACGGTAACCGGCACCACCGGATGTTCGGCAACCAATTCGATCACCATTACCGTGAACCAGGGACCTGCGATGGCCATCACACCGTCAGCGCCGTCCATCTGTTCGGGTGGTTCTGTTGTACTGAATGCGGGAGGCGCTGTTTCCTATACCTGGAGCCCGCCCGGAGGATTGAGTTCCACCACAGGCGCGTCGGTAACAGCATCGCCGACTGTAACGACGACATACAGCTTTACCGGTACTGCATCTAACGGCTGCACAACTACGAATACGGTTGCAGTAACCGTAATGAATCCACAGCCGCTGCCGCTTGTGGAAGGATTCCAGGCGCTGCCTTTTCTACCGGCAAACTGGGCGATGGTGGATGATGCGAATGACGGAAATACCTGGCAGCACAATACAAGCGTGGGTGGATTCAGCAGTACCGGTTCCTGTGCATGGTTTCCCAACAACAGTGTCAACGCGCCGAACACGCGCGACGAAATGCGAACGATGAAACTCAATTTCGCATCTTTAAGTACGGCAAGCATGACTTTCGACGTGGCTTATGCACGGCAGAACGGTCCGAGCAATCTCGACACGCTGAACGTTTATGTTTCTACAGATTGTGATCAAACGTGGACGCCTGTATACAGCAAAGGCGGAACCACGCTTGCAACAGCGCCGAATACGAACAGTTCGTTTATACCTGCGGCAACAGAATGGCGCACGGAAACGGTCAACCTGAATGCGTATACCGGCCAGACTTCCGTAACATTTGCATTCCAGAACCGCAATCACAACGGGAACAATATTTATATCGACAACATCAACATCACGGGCACAAACACCAACCCGCCGACGCCCGCGTTTTCATTAAGCTCAACGTCCACATGCCCGGGAAGCTGTATTACCGTTACCGATAACAGCACGGGACTGCCCACCAGCTGGAGCTGGACTTTTACCGGTGGAAATCCTTCCGGTTCCACTTTGCAGAACCCGGGATCCGTTTGCTACGCAGCCGCAGGTACTTATACGATCAGCCTGCAGGCCTGTAACGGGAACGGGTGCAACACTGCCACACAAACAATAACTGTTACGCAGCCTGTAGCCAGTGCGGGCGCCGATGCGACGATTTGTGCAGGCGGCAGTACACAGCTCAGCGCAACCGGCGGCGTTACATACCAGTGGCTGCCTGCCGCGGGACTGAACTGCAGCACCTGCGCAAACCCGGTCGCCAGTCCTTCGGCAACAACCATTTATACTGTGACTGTTACAGACGCCAGCGGATGTACAGCCAGTGATGCGATCACTGTTTTTGTAAACTCCGTAGCTGCTGATGCAGGAGCCAATGATACGATATGTATGAACGGAAATATCACGTTGAACGCAAGCGGTGGAGTAACTTACTCCTGGTCGCCTGCGGGAAGCCTGAGCTGTACAAGTTGCCAAAGTCCTGTAGCTACGCCGACGGTATCCACTACATATACGGTTGATGTCACGGATGCAAACGGGTGTACCAGTTCCGATACGGTTGCCATCAGTGTTTTTATCTGCACCGGCGCAGCACAAATGGCATCGGCTGAAACTCGCATCAGCATTTACCCGAACCCGGCCGGTGAAACGGTTACGGTTTCTTCGGCCGGAATTAAAGGATCAAACCTGTTCATCATAGCGCAGGAAGGGCATTCTTTCTTTTTCATTCCCGGAACGAATTTCTGCTTTTTTGCGGGATAAAACCATCGCAGGAAAACTTCAGTTTCTTTTCCGGAGCGGGCGCAGCAAATTATCCAAACCGTTCTGGCGGATTTCGTGCATGGTGGATAAAAGCATGCCCATTTTCCCGGCAGGAAATCCTTTCCGCGCGAAATATTCGAGGTAAAAAGTCGGCAGGTCGCAGATCAGCGTTCCCTTATATTTTCCGAAGGGCATTTTCATTTCCACCAGTTGCTGCAGCAGGCTGGGGTCGGGTAGAGAAGGCGCATTTATCATGGCTGTTTTATTTCCCGGTGCGTCATGCAATATCACGATTATTTCTGCTTGTATGAGCAATTAAAACAGACAAGCCGCATCAGTATACGATGCGGCTTGGCCATTCAGCAGGAAGAAGGACGTTTACCTGCGTACCAGGCGGCTGGTGTACACCCCATTGTTACCGGTCAGTTTTACCAGGTAAATACCCGCCGCTTCACCGGCAATATTGATTTCAACCTGCCCCGTGCCGGAATAGTTGCGATTAAAAATCCGACGACCGTCGGCCGCAAAAATTTCTACCGTTGCATCCCGGACACCGGGCAGTACAATAAAAAAACTGCCGCTGGCGGGATTGGGATACACGTTCAGATGCTGCAACGTGCTTCCCGGTATATCCGTGCAGATATCCACGAAAATGGAATCGGAAGCGGATGCGCTGCAGCCGTTACCATCGGTGTAAGTATAATTAATTACGTTGGCTCCAGGTTGGGCGATTGCCGGATCAAACGTCGTTCCTGTTACACCCGGGCCGCTCCACGTTCCGCCGGCGGGCGATACGCCGCTGAGTGAAAAAGGCGTTGTGGTCGACTGGCAAACGGTATCCATCGGCTCGGTGTATGTAACTGCGGGCAGAGCAGGTTCGGTTACCGTAAATGAAATGGAGTCCATGCACCCGTTTGCATCCGTCATGCTCACCGAGTACGTTCCATCATCCAGCGATGAAATATCTTCCGTTGAAGCAGCATTACTCCAGGCAAAAGTATATCCCGCAGTTCCGCCGGAAACAGTGAGATCGATAATGCCATCGCTGGTGGTACAACCACTTGCACCGGATACCGTGCCCGAAAGACTGATGGCCGCAGGCTCGGTGATGTAAAAGATCCCGGTTTCGCTGCAACCGTTCGCATCTGTAATCACGCAGGTATATCCGCCGGAAACAGCGCCAGAAAGGATAGGAGAATTTCCTCCCGAAGACAACCAGGAATAATTGTACCCGGGCGTACCGCCTGAAACCGATACGCTTGCACTGGTCGTATCGCCATAGCAAAGTATTGTTCCGCTGGATGATGTTACCGAGAGCGCCGAAGCGGGCTCCGTGATTGTTATGGAAGAAGTACCGGTACAGCCGTTCATGTCGGTTATCGTCACACTGTAACTGCCCGGGTTGAGTCCGCTCAGATCTTCCGTGGTTTCATTGTTCGACCAGAGGTAAGTGTAATTGCCTGCGCCACCGGAAGTACTGAGGTTAATTGCCCCGTTATTTCCGCCGTTGCAGGAAATGTGGGCAGGAGTGTTGATTGTACTGATTGGTGCAGGCTCCGACATATTAACGTTCGCGGAAGTTGTGCATCCGCTTACATCCGTTACTGTACAGGTATATACACCTCCCGCGATCCAGTTGATGGTTTGCCCAATGGTGCCATTACTCCACATGTAATTGTAAGGCGTTGTGCCGCCTGAAGGAATTACGGTTGCCTGTCCGTCGTAATTTCCGGGGCAGCTGATGGCGAATCCGTTGTAGTTGGTCGTGGCCATTCCCGATGCGGTGAGCGCGGCGGGTTGGGTGATGTTTACAGTATGTGTGCTGATGCGGCAGCCGGCTGATACCGTGCAGGTATATGTGCCTGCCGCAAGTCCCGATGCAGTGGCGCCGGTTCCGCCCGAAGGCGCCCAGCTGTACGTAATCGGAACAACACCGGAAGCCGATACGGTGGCGCTGCCGGTGTTATTGCCGTTACAGTTAATATTAGTGGAGGATGTAAGACTGCTCGAAAAATAAACGGAAAGGCTGTTGCCTGAAGTCACTCCGCCCGGCGCGATCCAGTTCTCCGTAGAACCGTTCAAAGTAAAGCCCGACAAAGTCCCGTGCAGGTTATTGCCGCTCGCATCGGTAAGTGTTGTTACACCGGCATTGTTTGCCCCGGCGTTGCCCTGGTTGAAATGATAAGAGGCCACCAGCCCGGGATCACCGGCCTGGGCTTCACCGGTCATATAATATTGGATCTCCGATCCGCAAAGCTGCCGGTTCCACAGGCGCACCTCATCGATCGCACCGTAGTAATATTCAGCCATCTGCCAGGAGATATCATAATGACCGCCTATGGTGAGCGAAACACCGGTGGGACCGGTATCCGGTGTGAGCGCGACTGTACCGATGCTGGTTCCGTCCAGGTAAATTTCCGTGGAAGAACTGCCCATCACTACGGCCACATGATACCAGGTCCCCGGGTTGAGCGTAGCCGGAAGCGCCATGAAAGTAGATCCGTTCCAGAAACCGATTTCGTTGTTCGATTCGTTTGCGTGAATGCTCCAGCGCGTGCCCGAAAAGGATGATCGCATGCCCATCAGGCAACGGTTGTTTCCGGACGCATCGGGCCTGAACCAGCATTCGACAGTACCGGTGTTGAAATTGAGCGCCGCATTGGACGATATCTCAACTAATTCGCCGCCGTTGAAATGAAGCGCAGCTCCGGGTGTTTGCGCAAATCCCGGGAGCGACAGGATTCCGGCGACAATCAGTGTACAAATTTGCTTTATCATGGTTATCTGGTTTTGCATGAATGATATTCGTTGTGCAAAACAAAGACACCGAATAGCTGCTTTTGCAAAACCGGGATGAACAGCAAAACTTTGTAGCCGAATGACGAGCCGGTTCCTGGAAACAGGAGCGTAAAGAAAAAACTTCATCGTTTCCGATACGGCTTTACTGTTTGAGAAAAAGTATGCCGATCAGAGTTTCACCTGGTTGCCGCGCGATACGGGTATTTCAACATCGCCGATAAAAACTGATTTCGATGTGGCCCGTGTGATTTTCGTGATGTTTACTACGGCCGAACGGTGTGTGCGGTGGAACATCCCCACGGGAGCATGCTCACAAAGCCATTCGAGCGTATAACGGAGTGTGTATTTTTTCGTGGTGGTGTACAGGTCAATATAATTGTCGTTGCTCTTGGCATATAAAACATCATCAACCGATATTTTTACGGTAGTGTACCCGTCTTTGAAAACGAGAAATTTTTCATTGTTGATTTCGGCGTTTTCTTCTACCAGTTTGACGGCTGCAAACACATCAGCTTCTTTAAACGGCTTGGTGATGTACCCTGCTGGCTTTGTGCCGAGCGCTTTCTGGATGATCTCTTTGTCCGACTGCGCCGTGATGTAGATGAACGGAATTTTGAAATCGGCGTTGATGCGTTCGGCGATCTGGATACCTTCCAGGTCATCTTTCATCCGGATATCGAGCAATACCAGGTCGGGCCTGGATTCTTCCAGCTGGATCATCACCTGTCTCCTGTTGTGGGCGAGCACAAGGTTCACATAGCCCAGTTCGGCAAGCACATCTTTCAGAAACTCGGCAATCAGCACCTCGTCGTCTGCGATCAGTATCTTAAATGGATTGTTCATCGGGTTTGTATGGTATTTCGAATGAATAGGTTAAACCGTTGTCGTTACCGGCTTTGTATGTAGCCTCCATCTGACGCGAAAAAATATCGATCAGCCGCAGGCCAAGACCGTTGCCTTTCGTGTTTTCGTCTATCCCGGGACCATTGTCACGAATGCTGTAATAAATGCATTCCTGTTCCGCATGATATTTCAAACTGATCCGGATAACCGGGCTGATGTTCCCGGCAAATGCATATTTGATGGAATTGCTGATGATCTCGGAAGTGAGCATGCCCAGCGCCACGCTGTCGTTCACGTTAAACTTTACTGCATCAATATCCAGGCTGAACGTTACCGGGAACTGCTTTGCATAAACTAATTCGTTCAGCTTGGAAATCAGTTCATCCAGGTACGTATTGATGGGAATGAATTCCATCTTGTCCTTTTTGTAAAGCATCTCGTGCACCAGGCTCATGGAATTGATGCGCAGGGATGTTTCTTTCAGAACCGCTTTATTGGTTTCGTCTTTCGTCGCTTTGATCTGCATCTGCAGCATGGCGGCGATAAACTGCAGGTTGTTTTTAACGCGGTGATGCACTTCCTGCAGCAAAGCCGTTTGCTCGGTCAGCGATGCGCGAAGCTCTTTTGTCCGTTCTTCAACAAGTTCTGCAAGCCTGATCTTTTCTTTGCTGATCTTCCTGATCCTGAAACGGAAATACAAGAGCAAAGTCAGCACCAGGAAGACAATCACCAAACTGATAAACCACCACGTTTTATAAAAAGGGGGAAGCACATGCAGCGCTATTTTCAGGGGAGTACTGTTCCAGGTTCCGTCAGCATGCTGTGCGCCGACTTTCAGCGTGTACGTTCCGTAAGGCAGGTTGCTCAGGTTGATCTCCCCGTCGTACGAATAGTTTTTCGACTTGTCGAGACCTTCTATTTCGTACATATACAGGTGCGCGCGATCTTCCAGGTCGAGCAGCAGTACGGAGATGTTGAGGTTGCTGCTGCCCTGCAGTTCCAGGTAACCGTTGCGGCCCAGTTCGGCCGAAACATCCAGCTGCTCGTTGGATGCGGGGTTGAATTTTTTCAGCCCGGTGATGACGAACGGGTAGGAAACGTCCTGCTTTAACGCCGTCAGCGCCGACGGATCGAACTGTATGCAGCCGTTGATCGTGCCGAAATACAAAAGACCGTCCGGGCCTTTAAAGCTGGAACTGCGATTGAATTCATTGTGCGGCAAACCGTCGGCCGTGGTGAAAATGCGTGCGCGTTGCGTGGTTTTGCTGAACTGCGCCAGTCCGAAATCCGTGCTGATCCACAGGTTGCCCGAACGGTCTTCTTCGATGCGGCAGAGCTTGACCGACAAAAAACCTTCATCAACGCCGAAGTAGCCGAAGCGGTCGTTTCGCCTGTCCCAGCGCACCAGGCCGTCGCGCGACGTGGCAAACCACCAGGTCCCTTCGGCGTCGATATGCAGATCGTTGATGCCCTCAAACGGCAAGCGGTTCCCGGCGGGCTTCGCGTTTTTTCCGAAGTAATCGGTTACACGTCCTTCGCCGTTCACAATGAAAATACCGTTATCGGCTACGCAGCATACCTGGTCCTGCGTAATGCCGAACATGCGGTACACTAATTGCGGCGCGGGAAACGAACCATGATCTGCCTGTGCTGCGCGGTTGGCGGCACAATCATACACGTCGAGATTTTTGGTGCAGCCCAGCAATATGCGGTTACCCGGAAGCGGGAACATGCTCCATATTTCATCGCTCGCGGAGCGCATTTTCGTAACGGTTTTGCCCGTTGCAAAATCAAACGTCGCCAGGTCAAACGAACCCAGCCACAACGTGCCGTTATGATACAGCGCCGAATGATTGATATTGTTTTCGATACGGATCGTTTTTCCCGCATGCCGGATGTTTACGTGGCTGGTCAGCGACACGACAGAAAAATCAGGTGTAACCAGTATGCCGCGCGCAGCCTGGTTGCCGGGCCGGGTTTCCTGTGCGGCTGAATACAGCGGGTAAAAATATTTCGGCGAAATGTGCACTTTGAGCAGGCCTTCCGTGGTACATATCCAGTAATTACCCAGCCGGTCAGTAATATCGTGCAGTGGCTGCGCTCTTTGCAGGGCTTCGCTGTCACCGGGGCCGGTAACACGGATAGCGCCTTTTTCTTTCGAGATGATGGAAATGAACTGATCGCTGTCGATTTCAAGACCATAAAAGGAGTTGGAGTAACGGTTCGATGCATCGAACATATGCTTGCCGTACAAACCTTTTCCGGTTCCCAGGAAACGCACATCACCGCCGTACCCGATAAAATAAATATTGAACTGGCCGAAAACATTGATATGCAGTACCACGTACCCGGTTTCGTCTTTATACAGGTAAAACATTTTGCCTCCTGCTTTCAGAATCAGTTCCTGGTTTTCCATCAGGATAGCATCGGCTCCGTTGAGATCGGATTGCGCATTGTAATCGCTTGTGACAATCGCTCCGGGCGCAGCCGGATCAAGACCGGGACCGGTAACAAAACGAACCAGCTTTTTGATTTTCTGTTCTTTTTTGTGCAGCACTCCTGCCGTGTCGGGCACCCAGGCAGGCGCACTGGTACGAAGTTTGAAATCAAAATAATCATACGGTGCAAAGCAAAAACCGGTCAGTTCATTGTTGCGGGTTTTATCCAGGTTCTTCACTTTGTCGCGGCCAAATGGCATGCCGGTATAAACGGAATCAATCGGTTTGACTTTAAACGTGCGGATATCGATCACATCCAGTTCATCGTAGCCCGCGTTGATGTCGGAAAAATTTTCCTGGTAGGCGATGACCAGTCCCGTATAGCCGTCGGAATAAAGCGTAACGATCGGCTTGTTCTGCAGCCCGTGCGATTTGGAAGTGAAAAACTGGAAATGCTGCCCGTCGAAACGGCACAATCCATAGGGCGTACCAAGCCAGATAAAACCCAGTTTATCCTGCACCACGCAGTTCACCTTGTTGCCCGGCAGGCCATCGGCGTAGGTGTACAGTTTTTTATGCACGATGTAATCCTGCTCCTGCGCAGATAACAGGACGGGGCACAAGAAAGTGCACAGGAAAAGCAGGCGATAAAAAACAGGATTCAAAGCGGGCTACCGGTTTCCGTAAAGATAATGCAGGAGAGAGGAACTGCCAGTTTCGGGGATGAATAGCGGAAGTTTGTGGATGGGTGGATGTTGGGGAATTTAGTATTCGGCTTGATCAGGGGGTTACTTTCCGATACAGAAAGTAACCGCCGGTTTTATTCCCTTATTTGGCGGTGCTTTCAGCGTTTCAGTAGTTTCAAAGGTACAAATAAGGTACAGATTTGTGCCGGTGTTTCATCTTCGCCGGATTATTGCCGGGCTTATCACAGCAGCGTATAAAGCAAATACCCTGCTCCAATAAGCGGCAGGATAACAAAGCAGCCGGTGTTTTCATTTTGTGGTGTGTGTGTGGTTGCGGGTTCATTTGCCGGTTCTGTTATTTGTATTACCTCTATTTCAGCGGGCAGTTTATCCCAGGCGGGAGGCTTTACCCAGCTTTTCAGGTTTATATCAGCAAGCAACCGGTTTAAACTGCTTTCGATAAACTGTTTATCTGTTTGGCATCGTTCCCGGTTGTACAGATAAAAGCGGCTAAAATCAATTCGCAACGTGGGTAAATTGAACAGTTCTATTTTCTTCGCTTTGGCACTGTGTACGTCACTTGTAACAACGATTTCAACGGCGAACGTAAAACCGCTTTCCGTGTGCAGCATAACATCCGGCCTTATTGTGTTTGCAATGTTGTACTCTAATCGGGTTTTAGCCGCATCTAATTGAACCGTCTGCTGCTTTAGTGCTTTACCTTCGCTTTCGTGTGATGGTATTTCAAAGGCTGTTTTGTCTGCAAACCATTTAACGGCTAATTTGTGCAGCAGGGTTTCCGGGTTGCTGTTGTGATCGTAGCCGTGGTAATGTCTGAAAAATGGTCTTTTATGTTTCTGCTCAACAAGTGATAACCTCCTGTAAGGGTCGCGGCAGTCGCTATCCGGGCAGTAAAAATCTTTACGCCCTCCATCGCGCAATATAACGGCCTCGTCAGGAGTAATATAATTAGCGGAATCAGCACGGCCTAATTCGGCATACGGGTTTTTAAAATCGTTGCTCAATTTCTAACTGTTGTAAATAGGTTACCCTCCGCTTATTTGCTGGCCTCCTCAACGATCTTTATTTCATCCGGGGTAAGTTCGTATAACTGATACACGATCTCGTTTATACGGCTTTCGCAGTAGTCAATTTTACTTTTTATTTCTTGCCGTTTGCTGTCGAGTTTTATTTCCTTATTCCTTTGATTTAATTCCAAAAGCTGTTCTGTTAATTTCTCTAAATCTAAATTTTTTTTGGTAGCATTTGGAAATGGCAACTCATAAAGGTTTGCAGCTTTTACCTGTGGTATAACCCTTTGTCCTCCTTGAATTGCTGTTTCATATAAAAACTGAAATGCTTTAGAGTTGAAAACAGCTAAAACACTATTCTCATGAACACCTTTTTTTACATTAAAAACATAAAGCGCATCGGTGGTGTAATAACCAAATTCGTCATATATCAAACAAAGTTTTTTGGTTGTAGTAAGCCCAATGAATTTATTTTTCTTGAAAATGTCGGGGTTTCGTGGTCTATGTAATGAATACCACTTATGTTTTCCTTCGGCAACTTCTCTACAAGTAATAAATTTTTTATACTGTAATAAGTGCTTTTTTGCATTCGTGTAATTTTCTAAATCATCCTTTGAGGTTAAGTAAATGAGTAATACGTCAGAATTGGGCTTAGTGTATCTTGTGATATGCTTTCCTAATACTAAAGGCTTGAGTATTGAGGTTTCTATTTTTTTTGTTTTTGCTTCATCTTTTGTTAGTATGACAGCTTTTGCATAGTCAGGGCTAACCCCTCTTTGTACCTCACCATCTAAAATGTCTTTGAACTTAGGATGTTTCGATCTTAACTTAGATAAAAGTGATACGTTTAATGTACTAAAGGTAAAAAAAGTTGTTTGTTCATCCGTCTTAACTAAATCTATCCATTCCTTTTTATTTGAAGCATTTAGTTCGTTTAAATGCTTTGCTTTCTCTTCAAGATTTATGTTTCTAATATCACCTAACAATATTTTGTTATCCGATTTTTTTGTGTTTTGAAAAATGAGAATAGTTGAAGTGTTTAAGACTTTTGAACCAAATATTTTTTCACCAAGATTAATTACCGAATTTATGTTACTGGTTTCGATTATTTTTTTTCTTAATAGTTTCATGTCAACCTGATTAAGAAATGTGCTTGGTATAATCATGCCCAAATAACCTTCTTTGTTCAAAATGTTTATTGAGTGATTAATGAAATACATATAGGAATCAATCATTCTAACAATAATAGAATGGTGCTTTTTCTTTAAGTAAATAATAGAATCATTACTCAAATTTGCTCCCCAAGGAGGGTTACCTAAAATTATATTAAACCCTCCTTCCTGAAATACCGTTGGAAACCCTTTCTGCCAGTTAAACGGTTTAATGTTTTTCTCCTCTCCAAAATCCAGTTGGGTTTCGTAAAAGTCAGTATCTATTAAGCTGTTTCCGCTTTTAATATTCTCGTCCAGGGTAGGTAATACCCGTTCGTTGAAAAACTTTAGCTGGTTGTTTATTGAGGCACTGGTTTCGCCCTCCATACATTTGAGCAGAAGCGAGAGTTTGGTAACTTCCACCGCGTTAACGTCAATATCAACGCCGAAAATATTATTCAGCAGTATGCGCTTTTTTTCGCCGGTGGTCAGGTTGCCGTCCGGTGTTAGCGGGTTGTCTTTTTTGCCTTTGACGGGTTTGCCCTTGTTGCTGTAATAGTCTTTATGCCAGTCTAACAAATACTGGTAAGCCCCGATCAAAAAACTGCCACTGCCGCAGGATGGATCAACTATTTTTATTTTGCTGATGTCTTTTGGCGTTTTGCCTTCAATCAGTTTACCAACGGTGTTTTTAACAATATAATCAACTACGTATTGCGGAGTATAATAAACTCCTCCTGCTTTTCGTACTTCGGGTTTCTCCTCAATTTTTACATGGTGTGCCTTATCTATTTTAATCTGTTTGCCCAGGAATTGTTCGTAAGCACTGCCCAGAATTTCAACCGATAAAACCGAAAATTCGTAGGGGCTTTCCGGGTAATACAGTTCATTGATAACGTTTTTAATAATCTTGTTATCAATTTTCAGGTGTTTGCTGATCTGATCTTTTTTGAAATCAAACAGGCCGGAATTGTATTTCTCGTCGGCTTCGCGGAACAGGTCAAACAGGTTATGGTAATAATCACCGCTTTTTAACGCGCCCTGCATATTGCCGTAAGGCTCAACGCTGCGATCTTCGGCAATGCGTAAAAATATAATCCGGTCAATAAGCTGCTGAACGGCAAAATTTATTTCGTCCTCGTCCAGGTCTTTGTTGCTGCTGCTTATTGCTTTCGCTAACTGTGTTCTCCAACTGTCCAGCGATTGCAAAAAATCTTTGTCAACGGTGGCCGTTCCTTTTTTGTGCGTATCGCTTTGTACGAATGTATCGAAGCTGCCTTTTAAAACCCGTTCTTTTGAAAAGGTATTCCAGATAAACTCAAACTCCTGCAAGTATTCGCGGAATGTGAGGTATTTAATCCGGGCAACGGCAGCTTTATCGGTCGGCTTTGGTTTTTTGGTACAGTCGTAAATTGCGAACTCCTCAAAATCGGTTATTATACTTATCGGCAGTTTTGCGCTCCAGCCATAACGCCGTACCTGGTACGCCGGTTGTATTTCCTCTTTTACTGCAACGCTGGGCTTTTTTGCCTCCACAAAAAACAAACGTTTACCACCAACCAGCCGAAAGGAATAATCCGGTGCTTTGGTTGCCCCGCCTATTTTTATTCTGTCCTCGTGTATTACTTCGCGGTATGCTTCGGCGTAGCCCTGCTCGTTGTCAATATCCCACCCCAGGGCTTTAAAAAACGGATCAATAAAATCACGGCGGGTTAACGTTTCGTTGTATTCCGATTTTTTGTAAGAGGCAAACTGCTCCTCAAACCGTTCAACCAGTTCAGCGATTTTTTTGTAGGCGGTTTCTTTGGTAATCATAAATTCTATTTCCGTTCTGCTGATCTATAAAAGGTATTATTAGAGTTTCCGTATTTCATCAGCCGCTAACCCTGTCAGTTGCGAAATCAACGCAACATCCAGTTTTTTCTTTTTCATGTTTTTGGCAATGATGCGGGCTTTTGATAGTTCTCCCTCTTGTTTTGCCATTGCTCTAATTTTCTTAATCTGCTCAAACTTCGGAACCCAGGCTGTACTTTTCCGCAGTTCATCCATTAACCCTACGTCCTGAAAACTTAAATAGTCTTCCGTCTTTGCGTTAATTATTACATGGTCAAAAAACGTTATACCTACAATATTCCCTACCTGTATCATACGGTCGGTTAACGCCTTGTCGTCGGCCTGTGCAGCCATGTCAGCCGTTTTCCGGTTGTGGCACAGGTAAATATAGGCTGCATCTTTTGGCAGTGCCAGGCGGTAAATTTCCATCGGCTTTATTTTGCCTTTGCCGGGTATCCCGAAAGCAATTAATTCCACATACAGAATACTGAAATCAGCGTTCAGGCCAACTGCCCAGAGGTGTTCGCGCTGTCTGCTTATCCGGTTTTCACGGAGCAATATTTGCCGCATAATGCGGGCAATGTCGCCGGAACTTTGGACTAATATTTTTTGTGTTTTTGTCAGTGTTACGTTCATACGTTCAAAGATAGATAAAGCCGAAAGCGAAATTTACAGCGAACTCCGGATTTTTAAACAGTTGTCCGGTAAAATAACGCAAACGGCACAACCGCCCGTTAACCAGGCAGCACCGGGGGAGCGTTTGCTATACTGCTATTTGTGTGCCTGGTGTTTTTAATACCGCTGTATTGTTTTGTATTTCAGTTGGGTGTGTGTATCTGAACGTCCTGCATTTGGAGGGAATACCCAAAATAAAACATCTTTGAAAGTGGTGTTTGCGGTTTCACTAAACCGAAAAAACCATGAGCGGAATAAAAAGCCTCCAGCAGCTTGTAAGTACGTTAACCAGTAACGAACTCCACCTGGTAACAAACTACCTGAAAGCCTTTGACAGCAGGGGCGAAAAGTTTGAAAGCAAAAGCCTGAAACTGCTGCACCTGTTAAGCATACCGCAACCCTATAAAGAACATGACCTGGAATATCTGCTGTATGGTCGGCGCAAAGTAGCTGCATTCAGTCGGCTGGTAATCCGGTTGCAAGATAAAGTAATCCAGGCGGCAACGTTACCCGTAAATACCAAACGGATTGAAATACTTTCCGAACACCGGAAAACACTTTCCGAAGTAAGAACCCGTTTATACCAAACCGAATTTTTATTAGAACGTGGCCTGTATGCCATTGCCGAATACCGCCTGTATGCGGCGTGCGAAAAGGCTGCCCGGTTTGAGTTTTTCGCCGAACAGTTGCAAGCGTTAACCTACCTGGCACAGGTTACCCCGAAGCAGCAGCAGCGGTTTGAAAATCAATTACGTCAAACGCGAAGGCAGTGGCAGTTTGAAATAACGTGCAACGAACTGTATTTGCTTTCGCAGTTGGATGAACCGGAAACAACCCGAAGCCGTTTAGCCGACCTGCGAACGCTGGAGCATTTACAGGGATCGGCACGGGCAGCGTTTCTGCTGCTGGAAACCGAAGCACACACGGCAACCAAAAGCGGGAACCGTGAACAGGTTTTGCAGTGCAGGAAAAAACAAATCCGGCTAATTGAAAAACATCCGGCTTTGCAGGACGGGAACAAGCTACGCGAAACCTACTTTGCATTAGCGGGGCTATATTTCGCCCTCCTGCGGTTTCCGCAAACGATTGAAACAATACAGCACTGTTTGCCCTTATACGCCGAGCAGACGGAAAAACGCCGGGCTTTGCTGGAGGTAGAAGCCTGCGCGTATTTCGCAGAAAATAAACCTGTTCCTGCATCCGCGGCCATTACCGAAGCATTAACGCTGCAACCTAACGGGAAAACGTTTTATATCAAAGCCCTCGTACTTTATCAGCAGGGTATGTATGCGGATGCTTTGGAAGCAATGGAGAACATTAACTGGAGAACCGCAGACCGTGAACACTTCGGAACCGCTGCCCGGCTGTTTCTGCAAATGCTGGTAATTGAAAGCGAAGCAAAGCAGGAGAAAAAAACAATAATCCGGAAACTGGTTGCCCTGGATAAAAAATTCCCTCTTGCGGTTCATCTGAACGAGCGGGAACAGTTAGCCGTTGATCTGATGCAGGCCGTAATCGTTTCTGATTTGGATTTTAAACACGTTTACCAGCAACATCAGCCGCATATTGAACACCTGCGGGCAAAGCAGGGAGCAACCGCCTGGAACCCGGAACGCGGGGAATTGATACCGTTCCAGGAATGGTTTATTTGCAGGACGCTGGGGGTGCAATACGTGTCCCGGTAATCGAAGATGTTACATACATAATACCTCCTTGTTTAAATCTTCACCCCGTTTAATCTGCCGCAATACCCGGCGGTAACGTTTTGTCATTTTTCCTTTATAGCTTTTGCGGAAATGCTTTTCGTACACTTGGTCGCACCCGTTTTCAGCCAACCATGTATCTCTAAAAAAAATATACAAATCCCTGCTTTTTTCGGATAGTGTTTGCTGTTTGTAAAACACTCCCCTAAATGCAGAGCGGTGATAGAAATAACCGTCAACCAGGTACAGTTTGCGGCAACGCCTGGAGGTGTGCGGGCAGATGAAGTACCACAACTGCCCCCGGCCTAAATTAGAGGGTATAGCCGTTAATTCTGCGGTTATCTGGCGGGGTTCTCCGTTTACCCTGTAATCCAGCTCCACACAGGGAGCAGCGGTTGCCATTAATACCGCTATGCTGATCTGCGCTGTAATTTCACCGCGCCGCCTCCAGGTGATAACCCCCGCAGGGTTTTTACCCCGTACCAGGTAGCCCCATTTTTTGAGGTCGTTGATCGAAACGGTTTTACATTCATCGAATAACGTGGGAAGGGTAGAATGTCGGGGCATGGCTGGGAAACCTAAATTTCTAAGGAATAATAGAAAAACCTTGTAATGTTTTCACTTAGTATATGAAGTGGGGAAATATTACCTGCTTTTTAGTTCTACTGCCTTTTTCTCTATCAACTTAACGATCTCAATACTGAAATTATGCGTTCCCTGTTGTTGTAATCGTTTTAAACGTAGATGGTGGCGGTAACGGTCAATACCTGCCAAGCCTTTCCAGAAACGCGAATTATTGATTTTGTCGGCGTATTGCTTGTAATACTTCTTATTCCATTTTTTTAGTTTTTCCGGAGTGTATGTGTCAGTAAAGATAATTTCTTGAAAGTACCTGCATAATTCCTGTTGAAACATAGTCCAAACTTCCGGTATTGTCAAATCGTGTAATGTTTTCACCGGGGTAATTAAACGCATTTTGTCTGCGTGAATTTCGTAGCGGAGGAGGAAACCCGTTAACTGGTACTGTGCGGATTTGTCGTACAGTTTATGCCTGTATTCTTTTCGTTTAAAACACAATCCACCGCCCTGCTGGTGGCTGAATGGCAAACCTGTTTTAAGGCAAACAACATTATCCAAAATGATTTTAGCCGAATAAGGCAGGAGGATATTTACACCAAATTCGACGTTTTCTAATAGAAAGTCTATAGGCTTTATTCCCAGTTCTCCGCAAAACCGGTTAACTGTTTTCAGAAACATGGAGTAAGTAAAGTCGGAACTATTTGTTCCTCCTTCATAGTATTTGTGTATGCTGCCTTTCACGCGAATTAAGTTCGACGAATAAACAAGTATTTCAAAATCGCCGATTTTACCGCGAAAAATCGCGGTATCTGTTTCGGCGGTCTTGTGGTTAATATCGACGCGCTCACATATACCGTTTCTTAAAGTTTCTGCCAGTGCAGGGTTGCTAATGATGCGACCTTTGATAAAGTCGATCATTTTTTAAGGTTACTTCGCTTACGGTTGGGGTTTGACCATGTTTCCGCTTCCTGCTCTAACTCTATTAACGTTTTTTTTCGTCCTGCCTTAATCCAGTCGCTAAGTTCCTGTTTTGAGAAGTATAGCCGTTTACCGCGCTTACAAACGGGTATTTCTGCCCGTTGTGTAAGCCCGTAAATAGTCGGAACGGATAGTTTTAAAAACGCCGCTGCATCCTGAACGGTCATTAACTCCTCATTTTCGGAATTTTTAGTGCTTTGCGGGGCTTTGTGTTTCAGGTCAAGTAGCAGGTTTTCGATGTTACTCAACCGAGCATCAATGTTTTCAAATGGATTGTTCATCTGTTTTTTTTTCACAAATGTTTGTCCATCGAAAAAGAGGTAACCGGTTATAACCGGTTACTATTTTATGGGCTATACTCTTTATTCTTTGCGGTCATTGTTTTTAATTCGTCTTTAGCCTTTGCTTGGGGAGCACCGTTAAGCATTGTTATTACCCTATTAAGTAAAGCAATTTTGTTTGCTGCTTTTTTTTTGGTTTCCTCTGGCTGAATCCGGTTACTATTACTGGAGTAAAAAGTAAAAAGTTGATATAATTTCTGACCAGATTTGTGATTATATTTTTTTGCCAGTTGATCGGCGTTCTTTTTGTCGACCTTTTCGCCGTTGTAAAATAGAAATAATGCAACCTCTCGAAGTGAATGTTCTGGCTTTTGAACGGGAGACGAATTTACACCGTTTTCGATTTTCTGAATTTCAGTTTCGATGAAACGATCTAAAAAAAGTTTTTTATTTTGAAACGTGGGGAACTGTTGTATAACACCCGAACTTGCTGTGGTTACAGGCTGCAATCCTTCATAAAATACTCGCAGTTCGTTTTTTAGAAATGCGATTTTGTTTTCTGGTTCAAGTATAGTATTTAGTTTTGCTACAATTCGTTTTTTGTCTTTTGCATAGCGTTTCTCCTCATCGCTGAAAATTTGTTGTAAATCTTCTTTTTGTTGCTTTATGTTAATTGGGAATATTTTTTCGGATAAAGTATTTTCAGGAAAATATTTTTCTATTTCTGCTTTTGTATCACCAATAATATTCAGCATTAGTTCAAAAACATTGTTGCGGCCTAAACTGTTAATATTTTCAATATTCTTACTATACCAATTTGTGTATCGGTCAATCATTAGGTAAAACCGGGAGCGCAAATCTATGCCTATAGGGGCTGGGTTTATTGCTTTTGATAATTGTATAACCAATTCACGTTTGAACTGCTCAAAGTACAATCTTGCATTATTAACAAATGGTGCAAGTAGTGGAGAAAACGGATTAGTCTTTGAAATGTTTTCTTTAAAATATTTAAAAGAACATCTGGTTGATATATCAATAAACCTCCAAATGTTTTCCTGGTGTAATTCTATATTATCCGTCATAAAAAAGTTGGATAGAAGTATCTCTGTTCTAAAATTCTAACTTTATTTTATCTGCTGCCGCCCGCTTGGTCTGGTCAATTACTTTAGCGTAAACCTGTGTAGTTTTCAGTTCCCGGTGTCCCAGCATTTTTGAAACAGTGTAAATATCCGTACCGTTGCTTAGTTGCAACGTGGCGAACGTGTGCCGGAAACAATGAAAGGTTATATCTTTTGAAATCCCCGCTGCCCCAATCCACTGGTACAGGTGTTTATTGGAATAGGCCGAATAGGTCAGCCCCGCAAATACGTTATCGGTTGCGGCTTTTCGTTCCCCCAGCAGGGTATATGCCTGTTCCGATATAGGCAGCATTTCAACGCCTTTGGTTTTCTGTTGTGTGTATTTAATATAATATCCCTGTCCTTTAATAAATTCAATTTCACCCCAAACCAGCTTTTGAATATCTGAAAAACGTAATCCGGTAAGGGCAGAAAACAAGGCTGCATTTTTCAATAACAGGTTTTGGCAATCGGTTTTAATAAGCTGGTTTAACTCCTCAATAGTTAGGAAATTGCGTTGTGTTTCGGCGGTCTTTACCGGTTCAACTTTTTTGTTGAGGTCATCCGGTAAATACCCGTCCTTATACGCTTGTTTCAGGGCTGCTTTTACTTTATTGAAATACGAAACCGCCGAATTTTGCGAAAGGATTGTTTTGCTGCTTTTGTTGCTTTTGGTGGTCAGCAGGTATTCTTTAAAATCGTTACAAAACTTTTCGTTGAGGTCGGCAAATTTCAGTACGCCGCCGGTAAAGTTCTTCAGGTAACTAAAAGCCGAAATCCAATTATCGTGGTTAGAGGCTTTGCGCTTGTCGGCTAATGCTTTAAAGTATTCAACAAAATTTGTTTCGCCACGCTCTTTTATTTTCAGTTGTTCCTTTTCATAACCGGTATATATTTCCGGCTTATTAATATGGTTCTCACGTTTCTGTCTGATCTGCTCTGCCAGTTGCATCGTTTCTTTGTTGTGCTGCTTATCAATAGGATTTTTGGGTTTCTCCAGGATATAAAAACCTAAAAACTCCCGGCGGGTTGGTTCGCCCGTTTCCGGGTGCGGAATAGGAGGGTAAAAGTCCAGGTACAAACTTTTTCTGCTACCCGAAATAGCCTTTTGCCTTAGTTTTACTTTGATCGTCATTTGCCTTGTGTGCTTTGCAGATTAATTAATAAACTTTCAATAATGGTTTTGGGAACATATACGGAACGTCCTTTTTGGAACTTCGGGATATTGTGCCGGTTTAGCAGACTTCTAAATGCACTTTCTGAAATACCGCACCGCGTTATGGCTTCGCTGATAGTATAACAGTTGGCAGTTTCATAGTTAACCGTTTCGGGTATGCTTTCTGTATCGGGAGCAGTTGAAACAGGGCGGGAGGGTTCAAACAGTTTATCAATGTCCGAACGTCTTACCAGTGTTTTTCTTTGTGCCAGGTTCACCGCGTTTATGTTTCCGGTTTCGATCAAACGGTAAGCGGTACGGAGCGAGCAATTTAAAAGTGTGGCAACGTCACGAACGGTCAGGAACTCTTTAGTCTTTATTATTTCAATCGGCCCGGAAACAAAGCGTTTGGTTTCGTCGTTGCTCGTTGAAATTTTTGCCGAACGCTGCCTGGCTTTGTAGGCTTTTTTGGCGCAACTGTCCCCGCAGTATTGGGTAACGGTTGTTCGTGCTGTGAATTCCTGGCCGCAATGCTGGCAGATTCTTTGTACCTTGATATTAGAACTCATTTAGTAGCAATAAGAAGCATTAAGTGTATTTAAGTGCCATAATTTCGCCTAAAAAATGGGTTGAGGTACAAAAACTACCCTTCAACCCGTTCGAGGTACAACGAAGGTACAAATATTCGATAAAGAACCAACGATCAAAGCAAAATATCTATAAACAGGAATAGGGATTAAACTGCCTGAAACAGGCTGTTTTCAATGGTTGGTAAAGGTTTGTTGGTGGTTTGCTTTGGGCTGGTTACTTTCCGATACAAAACTTCCCGAAAATATTCTTCAGCAAATCATCATTCGTGATTTCCCCGGTGATTTCACCGAGGTAAACCAATGCGAGCCGGATATCAGCCGCCAGCAAATCGCCGGTGAGTCCCTGGTTCAGACCGTCAAGCACTTTGTTGATCGCGCCGTTGGTATGGCGCAGGGCTTCGGCGTGGCGCGCGTTGGTGACCACCGTTTCGGTGATGTTGATCGCGCGGCTGTCGAACAGGCTGAGCAGTTTGGTTTTCAGATCGTCGATAAACAGTTTCTGCTTGGCGGAAATATAAAGTACATCGTAATCCTGGAATTCCTGCTGGATATAATTCAGGTCTTCCGTATCGATCTTATTGCCCACGAGCAGCATCTGCGTATCGCCGATCTGCGGCAGGAGTTCGTCCAGCGCCTCATTCAGCGCGCGCTGCGTGAATTCGTGCACGTCGAAAAGATACAGTACGATCGCACTCTGTTTTATTTTCTCGAAGGTTTTGCTCACGCCGATGCTCTCGATCGCATCGCTGGTACTGCGGATGCCGGCCGTGTCGATGAAACGGAATAATACGCCGTCGATCGTGATTTCGTCCTCGATCGTATCGCGCGTGGTGCCGGGAATTTCACTGACGATGGCGCGGTCTTCTTCCAGCAAAGCATTGAGCAGCGTGCTTTTCCCGGCATTCGGTTTTCCGACGATAGCCACGGGAATGCCGTTCTTGATCACGTTTCCCAGTTCGAACGAATCGATCAGGCGCTGCAGGATGGCCTGGATGGAGTAGAGGAGTTTCTTCAGATCGTCACGGTTGGCGAATTCCACGTCCTCCTCGGAAAAATCGAGCTCCAGTTCGATCAGCGAAGCGAAGTTGACCAGGTGTTCGCGCAGCACTTTGATCGAATTCGAAAAACCGCCGCGCATTTGCCGGATGGCTACCTGCTGCGAAGTGGCCGAATTGGACGAGATCAGGTCTGCCACCGCTTCCGCCTGGCTCAGGTCGAGCTTTCCGTTCATAAATGCGCGGAACGTAAATTCACCCGGCTCGGCCAGCCGCGCACCGAGATGCGTGAAGAGCTGCAGCAGTTGCTGCTGGATATACGTCGATCCGTGGCAGGATATTTCCACCACATCTTCGCCGGTATAGGAATGCGGATTTTTAAAAAGACTGACGAGTACTTCGTCCAGGATCACATCGCCCTGGTTGATCAGGCCGAAATGAATGGTGTGCGAGGGCTTATCCTGCAGCGTTTTGGCTTCGCCTTTGCTGTCGCGGAAAACCTGCTCGGTAAGTGCGATGGCTTTCGGACCGGAAAGCCGGACAACGGCAATCGCAGCCGTTCCATGCGCGGTAGCCAGTGCGATGATCGTATCCTCGTTCAGGGCTTTTATTCTTAGCACGATCAAAAATAGGAAAAAGAAAGCCCCGCGCGGATGCAGACCAGGCTCCGGAAACCAAATCCTGCGACGATGAGCAAAAGAATAACCATAAACCATAGAAAAAGCCAGATCATAAACGATCTGGCTTTTTGTTTCTAACTGGGCAGGAGTGAGGTAAGTTTACATTTCCGTCATCTTACATACTTGTCATGCTGAGCGGCTCCCGATGGCTATCGGGACGAAGCATGACGCAAAACCTACTCCTCCTTACTTTTCTTCTTCGCTTTCGGTTTGCTAACCGTGATTACGATATCCTTTTTCTCGTCATCCAGGTCGATTTTCACTTCATCGCCTTCGCTGATGCCGGACTTGATGATTTCTTCGGCCAGCGGATCTTCGATGTATTTCTGGATGGCGCGCTTGAGCGGGCGGGCGCCGTACTGGGCGTCAAAGCCTTTCTCCACGATAAAGTCTTTCGCTTTTTCGCTGAGCTCGATGGTATACCCGAGCTGGCTGATGCGGCCGTAAAGCTTCTGCAGTTCGATATCGATGATCTTGTGGATGTCTTCGCGTGAAAGCGAGTTGAACATCACCACATCGTCGATACGGTTGAGGAATTCAGGCGCAAACGCTTTTTTCAGCGCGTTTTCGATGATGCCTTTCGCATAATCTTCCGACGCTTCCTGGCGTGTGCCGGTCGCAAAACCGACGCCCTGACCGAAATCTTTCAACTGGCGCGAACCGATATTCGAAGTCATGATGATGATCGTGTTCTTGAAATCGACTTTGCGGCCGAGACTGTCGGTGAGCTGACCATCGTCGAGTACCTGCAGCAGCAGGTTGAATACGTCCGGGTGCGCTTTCTCGATTTCATCCAGCAGCACTACGGCGTAAGGCTTGCGCCGTACTTTTTCAGTAAGTTGTCCGCCTTCTTCATAACCCACGTACCCGGGAGGCGCGCCCACCAGGCGGGAAACGGCGAATTTTTCCATGTATTCGCTCATGTCGATGCGGATAAGCGAATCTTCGTTATCGAAAAGGTATTTGGCAAGGACTTTCGCCAGTTGGGTTTTGCCCACACCGGTAGCGCCGAGGAATACGAAAGAACCGATCGGTTTGTTCGGATCTTTCAGGCCGGCGCGGTTACGCTGGATAGCGCGCACCACTTTTTTGATCGCTTCTTCCTGGCCGATAACTTTGCCCGCGAGTTCTTCTCCCATCGTGGCGAGCTTGGAACTTTCGTTCTGCGACACGCGCTGTACGGGAATTCCGGTCATCATAGCAACCACTTCGGCCACGTTTTCTTCGCTTACGGTTTCGCGGTTGCTCTTGGTTTCTTCTTCCCAGGCTTTCTTGGCGGCTTCGAGTTGTTCCTGGAGCTGGCGTTCCTTGTCGCGGAGACGTGCAGCTTCTTCGTAGCGCTGGTTGCGCACCACCTGGTTCTTTTCTTCTTTTACCGCCTCGATCTGTTTTTCGACTTCGAGAATGTTCTTCGGCACTTTGATGTTGGTGATGTGCACGCGCGAACCGGCTTCATCCAGCGCGTCGATCGCCTTGTCGGGCAGGTGACGGTCGGTGATGTAGCGCGCGGTAAGCGAAACGCAGGCTTTGATGGCGTCGTCGGTGTACGTTACGTTGTGGTGATCTTCGTATTTCGACTTGATGTTGTTCAGGATCTGGATCGTTTCGTCCGGCGTGGTCGGTTCCACGATGACTTTCTGGAAACGGCGTTCGAGCGCACCGTCTTTTTCAATGTACTGGCGGTATTCGTCGAGCGTGGTTGCGCCGATGCACTGGATTTCGCCGCGCGCGAGGGCGGGCTTGAACATATTGCTTGCATCAAGCGAGCCGCTTGCTCCGCCGGCGCCGATGATGGTATGAATCTCGTCGATAAACAGGATGACGTCCGGCGATTTTTCCAGTTCGTTCATCACCGCTTTCATGCGTTCTTCAAACTGGCCGCGATACTTGGTACCGGCTACCAGCGATGCGAGATCGAGTGTAACGACGCGTTTGTTGAACAGCACACGTGATACTTTTTTCTGCGTGATGCGGAGTGCGAGACCTTCGGCGATAGCCGATTTACCCACGCCGGGTTCACCGATCAGGATCGGGTTGTTCTTTTTGCGGCGGCTGAGGATCTGCGAAACGCGTTCGATTTCCTTTTCGCGGCCCACGATCGGGTCGAGTTTGCCGTCTTCGGCCATCTTGGTCAGGTCGCGGCCGAAATTATCCAGTACCGGCGTCTTCGATTTCGAATCGCTGATTTTTTTCTGGCTGCTGCCGAATGCGCCTTCTTCTTCGCCTTCGTCGTCGGGTGTTCCGCCCTGCGGGTTCTCGGCGCGCGGTTCTGCGCCTGTGATGCCGCCGTTCGCTTCAATTTCCCTTTTTACAGCTTCGTAATCCACACTGAATTTCATAAGTGATTTTGTTGCTACACTGTCTTCATCCTTCAGGATGGAAAGCAGCAGGTGTTCGGTGCCGATCACAGCACTTTTGAAAATTTTTGCTTCGAGATAGGTGATCTTCAGGGCGCGTTCGGCCTGCTTGACCAGCGGAATATTGCCCAGGTTGTTATTCGTTTTGCGGACGGAAGCGGAAGTCATCGACTCGATCTCCTTGCGCAAATCAACCAGGTTCACATTCATATTCTTCAGCAGCCTGATGGCGCTTCCTTCTCCTTCACGGATGATTCCAAGCAAAAGATGCTCTGTTCCGATGTAGTCGTGGCCGAGACGCAGGGCCTCTTCACGACTAAACGTGATCACATCTTTTACACGGGGTGAAAATTTCGCTTCCATAATGTTTGCTCGTTATAGTATTTACTTAACCCTAAGCTCCGAAAATACGGAGATTTCAAGCCTTTTCAAAAGTAGAACGCTTATTTATATTCTATTGTTGAAAGATTGCCTTTTTTACACCTGAAAATGTTAATAACTATGGCCCAAAAACCATGCAATTCTCTGCCGGAGAATGACTAATTTCGTGAGCCTTTCCGGGGTCGTTTTTTGCTTTATGGAATAGCTGCTTTTCGGTCGTCTTTTCAGTACTTAAAAGATCGATTTTTTCTGCTGATTCCATAAAACGCGGACAACTCCGTACAGGATATGCTAAACGAAAAAAGACTGACATTTTAACTGGTTATGGCAGAAGGCGAAAAAATTATCCCGATCAACATTGAAGATGAAATGAAGGCCTCGTACATCGATTATTCGATGTCGGTCATTGTGTCGCGGGCTTTGCCCGACGTGCGCGACGGATTGAAACCGGTTCACCGCCGGGTACTCTTCGGCATGCTCGAACTGGGCGTTATGTCGAATCGTCCGTATAAAAAGTCGGCGCGTATTGTGGGTGAAGTATTGGGTAAATACCACCCGCACGGCGACAGTTCCGTTTACGATACCATGGTACGCCTGGCCCAGGAATGGAGCCTGCGTTACCCGCTGATCGACGGGCAGGGCAACTTTGGCTCGATTGACGGCGATCCGCCTGCGGCCATGCGATATACCGAAGCGCGCCTGCGCAAGATCGCGGAAGAAATGCTCGCGGATATCGAAAAGGATACCGTGGATTTCCGCCCCAATTTCGACGACTCGCTCGAAGAACCGACCGTTATGCCCACGCGCATCCCGAACCTGCTCATCAACGGGGCATCGGGCATCGCCGTAGGTATGGCCACCAATATGCCCCCGCACAACCTGTCGGAAGTGATTGACGCAACCATCGCGTACATCGACAACCGCGAAATCGGCATCGACGGGCTGATGAAATTCGTTAAAGCGCCCGATTTCCCGACCGGCGGCATCATTTACGGGTACAGCGGCATCCGCGAAGGCTTTGAAACCGGCCGCGGGCGCGTGGTAATGCGCGCAAGAGCCGTCATCGAAACGATGGAAAACGGCAACCGCGAGCGCATCATCGTTACGGAAATCCCGTACCTGGTGAACAAAGCGCAAATGATCGCCAATACCGCGGCGCTGGTCAACGAAAAGAAACTCGAAGGCATCAGCGACCTGCGCGACGAATCGGACCGCGACGGCATGCGCATCGTCTATGAACTCAAGAAGGATGCTGTGGCCAACGTAGTCCTCAACAACCTGTACAAATACACCGCGCTGCAGAGCAGTTTCAGCATCAACAACATCGCCCTGGTTGGCGGCCGCCCGGTGATGCTCAACCTCAAGAGCCTGATCTCGAATTTCGTGGACTTCCGCCATGAAGTGGTTGTCCGCCGCACCAAATACGATCTTGCCCAGGCTGAAAAACGCGCGCATATCCTGCAAGGCTACCTGATCGCGCTCGATCACCTCGACGAAGTGATCCGCATCATCCGCCAGAGCGCCACGCCGAACGAAGCGAAAGAAGCCCTGATGTCGAACTTCGGCCTCAGCGAAATCCAGTCGGCCGCCATCCTCGAACTCCGCCTGCGTGTGCTCACCGGCATGGAGCGCGACAAGATCCGCGAGGAGTATGACGACCTGATGAAACTGATCGAATACCTGCGCGATGTGCTCAATGACGAAGGACTGCGCATGGAAATCATCAAGGACGAGCTGAATGAAATAAAGACCAAATACGGCGATGCCCGCCGCTCGGAGATCGTTTATGCCGCTGACGACCAGCGCATGGAAGACCTGATCGCGGATGAAGATGTAATCGTGACCATCTCGCATATGGGTTACGTAAAACGCACGCTGCTTGCCGAATACCGGACACAGAACAGGGGAGGGCGCGGTTCACGCGGTTCGGCCACACGCGACGAGGATTTCGTGGAGCACCTGTTTGTCGCCAATACGCATGCCTACCTGCTCTTCTTTACCGAGCAGGGACGCTGCTTCTGGATGCGTGCGTATGAAATCCCGGAAGGCAATAAAACCTCCAAGGGACGTGCGATCCAGAACATGATCAACCTGCCCCCGGGCGATAAAGTGCGTGCCTACATCATCGTCAAAAACCTGACGGACGAGGAGTACATCAACAACAATTTCATCCTGATGTGCACCAAGAAGGGCATCGTGAAGAAAACTTCGCTCGAAGCCTATTCGCGCCCGCGCGCCAACGGTATCAACGCTATTACGGTACGCGACGGCGATGTGCTCGTGGAAGCCGCGCTGATCACAGCCGACGACCAGATCATGATCGCTTCGAAAATGGGTCGCATGGTTCGTTTTGAACAGATGATCATGCGCGACGGGCAGCCGGTGATTAAATTCCGTGCTATGGGCCGCAACGCTTCGGGCGTGCGCGCCATCAGGCTGGCCGGTGAGCAGGACGAAGTAGTGGGTATGATCGCCATTCCGCGCGATAACCGCCCGCAGGTACTCGTGGTTTCCGAAAAAGGATACGGAAAACGCTCGGCCGTGGATGATGAAAACGGGGAAGCCATTTACCGCGTAACCAGCCGTGGCGGCAAGGGTGTGAAAACCATGAACATCACCGAGAAAACAGGTATGGTTGTAGCCATCAAGGCGGTTACAAACGAAAACGACCTGATGATCATTACCTCGAGCGGTATTACTATCCGACTTATGGTAGCTGACCTGCGCGTGATGGGCCGTGCCACACAAGGCGTGCGGCTGATCAACCTCGGCGAAGGCGACGCGATTGCAGCCGTAACCGTGGTAGAAACAGATCCGGAAGAGGAACACGTGGCTGTTGACGGCTCGGTGGATACTTCTGCGGCGGATGCTGCCGACGAAGAAATTGATGATGCCGGCGCCGAAGATGAAGAGAACGGCGACGATGGCACAGATGTTGAAGAAAATAACGACGAGAAATAATAAACGATTCACCAACCCATCATGAGGATGAGAAAGTATTTCATTATGGCCACACTGGTTTCTGCTTTCGTTGCGGAGACCGGCGTAGCGCAGACAAAGGCTGACCGGACTACGGCATACATGGCTCTTGGAACCTACAACAGGGAAAAAGATCCGGCTTCGCTGGCAAAAGCCAAAACGAGTATCGACAAGGCCTGTTTGCCTGAATCGAGTGTGAAGGACGAGCCGCAAACCTGGGTGTACCGCGGCGAAATTTATACAGCCGTATTCCAGAAGGAATTCAGCGATCAGCTCGCACTGGTGAAGGATGTAACCGATCCCGGCAAAAAACAGCTGACAGCCTACGGGAATATGAACCCGGTTAATGTAATTGAAGCTACGGCGGCTTTCCTGAAAGGCTACAACCTGGACAGCAAGAAAGTCTATACCGACAAAATTATGCCCGGCATCCGCGACTGCAACTATGCTTTGCAGAACATCGGCGTATCCAACTACAACCAGAAGAAGTACCTGGAAGCCCTGGCGCCTTTCGAAAAAGCCATCGAATCGCTGGTGGTTTACGGCAATAAAGTGGACACTGGCCTGTATGTAAATACCGCAAATTGTGCACTTTACGGAAAAGACTTCAATAAAGCCTTGATCTACTACAGCAAGCTGGCCGATTTCAAATACGGCAAGGGCCATACGTATTACCAGATCGCGCAGATTCACAAAGGACTGAACGACGAAACGAAGGCAAAGGAAGCGATCAACAAGGGACTTGAGCTTTACCCGAGCGATTCGGAACTGCTGGTTGAAGTGGTGAACGACCTGATTAAACAGGGCAAGATGAGCGATGCGGTAACCAAACTGAACACCATCATCAGCGCCCGCCCGGAAGACGGCGACCTGCGTTTGGTTGTGGGCCAGGTGTATTCACGGATGGCTAACCCGAACGACGCCGAGGGAAAACCGACTGCCAAGCCCAAGAACTTTGAGGAACTGATCGCCAAATCGGAAGAGCAGCTTTTGAAAGCCGCACAGCTTAAGCCGGCTGCATTTGAACCGCATTATGAACTATCATACCTGTATTACAACCAGGGCGTGGAGTATTACAATCGCTCCAACAGCACGATTGCCGATGCGGCCAAGTATTCCACCATGTGGGAAGCGCCGATCAAAAAAGGCATCGAGTGGCTGGAAAAGGCCAATAAGATCAATCCTAAGGACCGCGATGTGCTGAATATGCTTAAAATCTCCTACGGGCAGATTGGGGATACGGATAACTACAACCGGATTAAGGAGTTGTTGAAGAAGGGGTAGGTTTTTCGTCATTTCTCGGCTACCGCTCGAAATGACGAGTATCCGGAATAGCGTAAAGGTTTTATAGAATTGTTTGAGAAACCCGGTGGATAAACTCCCCGGGTTTTTATTTTGGACTGTTGAGTTAGGAATGGGGTGTATATCGTTATTATCTGTATTTCATTAACATACTACTTAACATAATGTTAATTATAGATAAAAATAAATCAGTGGCCCTGAGTGGTCGTTTACCTGGTTTATTGCTATTCATCCACAAAGTTTGGTTGCCTGTAACCACTTCGTTTAGCGGATATATCTGTAAAATATTTTTGACTTGATACAGATTCATCATGAATAAAAATAAGAATAAACGAGCCATCATCAAAAATTATTAACCAACCTTAAAAACACAAAAAACATGGAAATGGATTTTGACAACGTTGTAAAAGTACTTAAGGCACTGAAAGCTGTGTACGACAACAGGGACAATGAAACCAACCTGATCAGCGCGCTGATTGGCAACGGGCCCGATACAGCAGACCTACTCCAGGCCCTGGAACAAGATGTGGTCCAAGGACTACAGAATGTGGTAACTGCTATCCAGGAGCAAACCCTGACCCAGGAATGGTCGGGTATCGCCAACTCGCTCGGCTACGCACACGGGGTTATCAAGCAATACCAGACCGAACTGGCCTCGGTTTCCAATCAATCAGGCACATGTATGATTACAAGCAACGGACAGAATATCCCTTTCAGCGACTGGTGCCTGGGAACCTCAACAAGTACCGGGGCTTTATCCATGCTAAATCTTTTGGTGGGATCAGCTCCTATCAACATTATGGACCCCAGCGTATCAAGCCTGTCCGGCATCTTCTCCACCAGCGTGCCTGCAGGATCTTCAAGCACGCTGGGACTCAATGCCCTGCCAACCTGGATCCAGATACTTTCCAATGCCCAGTCAAACACCTCCCAAAGCCTGCTCGGCAATACTTACAAATACGAAACACAGTATGAATCGGTGCTGCGTTTAATGAGCTATACGCATACCCTGGTAGCCTTAGTGTATTATATTCACGATTCCGCCCTGCAACTGCTGATTACTTCTACGGGCTCTGCCAGCAATTGTGTAAGCATAGGCAGTACCATCGCTGCCAATTTTGGCGATTATGCCACAGCCGGAAGCATCTGGAACCAGTTTACACAGGAGTTCGAAAACCTGTCCAGCGGCACACCGGACCAGCAGCAGTTTAACAGCACTTACTTCTCGCTGCCGTTGCCGCCTTCGGTAACCTATAATCATATTACCATTGATATACCCGTATGGTCGGGCGGAGATTCTCCCAATGGCGGAGGCGAAACTTACCCTTATTCGTGGGCCTTCTGCTCCTACCCGGTTTCACTGGCCAATAATCCGGATTACCCCAATTCATTCTTCGGCTCACTCGGTTACCTGCATGTCAACCAAGGCAGCGGCAGTGAGGTGAAAGTTCTCGGCCTGCAGGGCACTGTTGTGCAGGTCGGCGCAGGATTGGCATTCAGCACACAGGGCCTTTACCCCAGCAGTGATTTTTACAGCGATTCTTCCAACTGGGGCAATATGCAGTTTTCAGGCATCGGCACTTACCAGGAAAGTTTTTTACCCGTTCCTGCGACGGCATCCACAAACCTAGTACCAGTAATCACGGGATTTCAGCTCCAGGTAATCACCAATGGCGCCGGAGCTTTCAACATCGGGCTGGCTTTGCAATTCGGGGTGCTGGATGTAACCGATCCCAATAACCCGGTGGTAACGGTCAGCGATGAAAGTTTTGTTGCACCTGCTTATGCCGAAGCCAAAGCATTCCAGGATTATACCAGCATGATCCAATCAGGCCGGTTTGACGCCGTTACAGGTAACCTGCTCCCTGCCATACTCAGCAATGCTACACTTTGCCGCGTTCAGGGCGGAGACAATGCCGTTGTCGTACAGGTCGCTTCTCCCATTTACATGGCCGATTTTTTACAGCCGGACAAACTGCCGCAGATCATCCCGGCATCAACAACGCCGGCGCCTTCTGCCGTGCCGGCCGGGTAAGCGCAGTAAATCAAAAAGGTTCTATGATAACGGGCAAAGTAATGCCGTAGCAGTAAGTGAAGCCCGTCTGCAGGAAAAGCAGGCGGGCTTTTTTTGAGCAGACTGAACGTTCTGTGCCGGGCAGGTTTTCAATCCTCCTTCCCGGGATTGAGCTTCTCCAGCTCCGATTCGATCTCGCGTAATTTGTTTTTGCAGAAAGCGGCCAGTTCGTTCGCCCGTTTTACAAGCTGCGCAAGTTCGTCAAGGGCTACGCTGTCGCTGTCCAGCTTTTGTACGATCTCTTCCAGTTCGGCCATAGCCGTTTCGTACGTGAGTTCTTCCTGTTTAGGCTGTTTTTTCATGATGATTTCTTTTCGTGCAGCCGGACCTGTTTCACCGTGGTGTCAATTTCCGTATCTGCAAGTATAACGGTCAGGTCCTGGCCCGGAACGATTTTTGTCCCGTTTGCTGTTATTTTTCCGTCCACGCTCAGCATCGCAAAACCGCGCTGCAGTATCCGGTCCGGCGCCGCCTGCTTTACGGTCGCTTCCAGCAATTGCAGGTGGTTCAGGCGGCGCAGTACGTTCATCCGCAGCGATCCTTCGATGTCTTTCATCAGCCGTTCCGGCGCGTTTTTGCGTTTTTCGAGGAATAAACGGCTTACATGCTGCGTGGCCATAGCCAGTCGTTCCAGCCGGTGGCGCTGGCTTTCACGCAGCGTACGCACGGCGTAAACCAGTCCGCGCGAAGCTGATTCCAGCCGCTGTTTTTCAGCTTCCAGGCAGCCTGCCGTAAGTTCAAGCGCTTCTTCCTGCAACTCCAGTATCCGCACTTCAAAAGTCCGGGCGTAATCGATCAGCCATTCGGCTACTTTCGTAGGCGTGCTGAGGCTTTCATGGGCTACTAAATCGGCAATAGCCTGGTTTCGGTGGTGCCCGATCCCGGTCAGTACCGGAACGGGACTCCTGGCGATGGCGGCGGCGAGTTCCGCGTTTTCAAAAGCGTACAGGTCCATCTGCGAGCCGCCGCCCCGGATCAGGACAAGGGCATCCGGACTTTCTGCCGAAGCGGTTTGGATGGCGCGGGCCATTTGCGGGCCGGCCTGCTCGCCCTGCACGGCTACCGGGAACAACTTTACCCGGAAACGGTACGCAAACGGATTATGATCCAGCTGGTACATAAAATCGGCCAGCGCTTCGGAATCGGGCGCGGTGATCACGGCTATTTGCTGGATCACCGCCCGTTTTTCCAGGTGGCGGTTGGCGGAATCCACCTGCCCGTTACGGTAGCTGATGTATTCCGGGAAGTCCGCGGCCAGTTGCTGCAGGGTTCTTTCCCTTTCCAGGGCAAGTTCCCCGATGGTGTATGCCACATCAATGCCTTCGATCACTAATTTCAGGCCGAAACGAACATGATAGGCCACGCGCACGAGTACGCATACTTTCAGGTTCCCGGCGAACGGGCGGCCCGTTATTTCCTCGAATTGCCGGAGGATTACGGCCGAGCCGCTCCAGACCACGGCGGAAACTTCGGCTATGGCTTCGCCGGATGCGGATTTTTCCAGTAAACTGAGGTAAACATGTCCAGCCTGCGAAGCCCGGATATTGCCCGTTTCGGCTTCCACCCAAATTGGTTCGTTGCCGAATCGTTCGTCAATCGCTGCCCGGATTTGTTTGGCGAGATCGAGAAGCCGGACTCTTTTCATTTATTTATTGAATTAAAAATCAATTATTTATAATAATTCACTTGAAGAAAAACACCATTTCTCGCGATCATCCGGAAACTTCCCGGCTATCCTGTACGGCTCTCTTGCCACAAAGGCACTAAGGCACAAAGAAACACAAAGAGTCTTATTTACTGTTTCGGTACTTCCGGTTGTTTCGGTTCGTTCGGGCGGCTGGTTTTGAGCCATTCCATATACCGCAGGTAAAGTTCGCGGACGGTGTTGAAATCCTCGCGGTAAAAAACACCGACTCCCTGCGTGTACGGTGCGTTTCCATTGGTCAGCGTATTTTCATTCGAGCGGTTGAAGGCTTTCAGCCGCACTTTGCCGTCGTCGGTGATTTTATACTCCACGTTCACATCACCCACTACGTTATTGGTGGACTGGTTCACTACAGCAAAGTTTCCGTCGATCGTTACGCGGTCGTTGAACACCTGCGTACCCATGTACACGCGCAGTTCTTCCTTGCTAAGTTCATCGTTCGGCCGGTACTTCACGCCGAGGTTGAATTCCTTGCTGATCTGCGAAAGCCAATTGCTGATCTGCGCCGAAAGCAGTTCGCTGCCGGTGGATGCAAACGCGTTGTTCGTGCCGGCCGAATAACCCAGGTCGCGGTATTCCTGCGGCGTAATGAAACTGTTCATCACCAGCAGGGCGAAAACCTGTTTGTTCCGTTCTTCTTCCGTTTGCAGGAAACGCGCTACGCCTTCCTGTACGCGCGGATCGGCGCCCGGCAGTTCGATATCGAAGCCGATATCCGGGCGCATGAGGTCGCCTTTCAGGTTCAGTTTGCATTCCACGGGATACTGGCGCTTGAAGATATCGAGCGAATCATACGGGAAAAACGGCTTGACGGACGTGGTTACATTGTACGTCGCGGTCATGTTGATATCCGCTTTGTACGGATCGCCGGACCATTTGATCGTTCCGCCTTTGTCGATCACAAAAGGTTTGTTTACTAAGTTTTTCAGCGTGAACAGGTAGCTTCCCGACTCCACGTTGTACAATCCTTTGAGCCTGAGATCGCCGTTCCGGGCGATGTTCATTTCCAGGCGGCCGTTTCCTTTCGCGGTAATTTCATCGCCTACTTTCGGATCGAAAATTACTTTCACCTGGCAATCGGGCGTGGCTTCGATGTTCAGGTTCATCTCGATGCCGGAGCCGCTGTTCTGCGGCCTGGGCTTGATCTTCGTCGTATCCTTCACGAAAGTGATAAAATCATTGTCGCTCACCTCCTGCACGGTTTCCATCGGGATATTGAAACTGGAATACAGGACTTTTTTGGTCATGCGTTCAGTCACCGTTTTCTTGTCCGTGGTAATATCCGCATCGATCCGGATATTATCCAGGAAGCCGAAAAAGTTCACGTTGCCGGTGGCGTAAAGTGTTCCGTAATAATATTCGTTCTGCCGCGCCGTGGTATTCAGCACCTGGAACTGTTTCATCGAAGCGTCGATATCGAGCTGGAAATTGGTGAGGTGATCGTGGAAAACGTGACCGTAAAGTACGGCCGAATCACCCTGGGGATCGAAGACTTTAAACGATTCCACGAAAAACGAATTTTCCTCGATCCCGACTTTCTGGTACGGGAATGTGATAAACGTATTCAGGAAATCGATATTGATTTTTTTGGCGTACACGTTCAGTTCGCCGTTCAGCACGGGTTTGTCGGGCGTCCCGGTAAGGCTTACTTCGCCATTGTACTGCCCGACGAAATACGAACAATAGTCTTTCACATACGGCGCAAACATATCGAGTTCCATGTCCAGCACCCGGATGCCGATATTCAGGCTGTTTTCCTTTTTCTTCGGAAAATATTTCCCGTCGAACGTGAGGCTTTTGTTTTTCGGCGTATTGGCTACAGAGCTCACTTTATCGAAAGATCCGCGCATGGTGATCGCTTCGGTTTTCGGATCCCAGTTGGCTTTTACGTTTCCGTCGCCTATACCGCGCTTGTTCACCATCAGGTTATTAAAATTGATATCGCTATTGAAGAGCACGTCGTTATAAATATCGCGCAGCGCGGTATGCCCGTCCACCGTGCCTTTCAGGCCCATGCCGTTCCCGGTAAAGCGGTTCACGATACCGAGATTGAATTTCTTCAGGTAAATATTCAGCGAATCGGTATTGTTTTTCGCAACAATTCCCTCCGCGCCGACGGCCTGCGCACCCGAGCGTATCCAGAAATTTTTCACCGTAAACCGGCTCGAATCCATGCGCACCCTCGCCCCGCGGTCGGCAGTCCAGAGCGAGTCTTCCAGGAAAAACATTCCTGAATTTACGGCAAGCACCAGCGATTTCGTATCCTCGAAACGGATAAATCCGTTCAGGTTCCCGCTGTTCTTTTTACCCGTTTTATTATCCCAGTCGAAAGCATACGTCGCCGTATCGTTTTTCGCATCGCCGATCACGCGCATATTACCCAGCCAGAGCGTATCGCTGAGCCGCGCCCGGCCGAGGTTGCCTTCGTACAGGATTCCTCTCGGCGTGCTGCTGGAACTCATGCTGATACCTTCGTAACGGCGCAATTCGTACTCGATATAATCGGAATTGAAAAACGCGCTGAAAAAATTCCGTTCGCTGCCGTAGTTTCCGTGCAGCCGTGTGCCTGCCGCCAGTTCGATGCCGGGAATAACAATCTGCACCGGGCGGGTATTCCCGATCAGGCGGAAATCGTAACGGAAATCCTGCCCGACCAGTTTATCCGCTTCTTTTTTATCCAGTGGCGGAAAGTAAGCCGGCATGTAATTAGAAAGTATCTGCGAAATGGATTTCGGCAATTGCCCGAGGTTGAATTTTCCTTCGATGAACGAGCTGATGAAATCGCCATTGAGCTCGAGCCGTTTGCCCTTCTCCGTTTTGCTGGCCTGCAGCGTCATCGATTTCACTTTGTACACGTCTTCGTTACGCGTGTATTTCAGGTCGCTGATCGTCGCCAGGCCTTTCAGGTTGTCAAGGTTATCGCCTTCGAGGCTGAAAATCGTTTCCGCGGAAACGAAAACGGAATCTTTGCCTTCCATCAGGTGCAGGGCCACCAGGTTCGCATTGCCAATGTTCGCGTTGAAATTCATCACCGGTTTATTCTTGTCGCTGAAATCCACGTTCCCGCTGAAATCCAGGTCGATATTCCGGTCCTGCACGTTAAGATCACCATCGAAAAGATTCCGTTTCAACGTTCCTTTCACGCCCATATTGCGGTACGTGTATCCTTTGAAATCGAGGCTGTTCACGGTTCCTTCGAGTACGGAAGTAATATTTTCTTTTCGCAGTCCGCTGCCTTCCACTTTGAAATTCGCCGTGATGCGTCCCATTTCCGGCACGCCGATAAAACGGCCGATATCGAATGCCCGGGCTTCCAGTTGCTGGCCTTCGTAGCTGATCAGTTTGCCTTCACCCTGGTCCACCATGGCGAATTCGCGCATGGCAATATCGCCGAGCGCGGTGTGCGCTTCCCCGTGCGCCACGAAATCGTGCACAAATCCGTCGAAGGTACCTTTGAACCGCATCTCGCCGAGCATACCGAAATTATCCGGGAGCTTAACGAGTTCGCCTTTTTCGAAAGGCGGAACAGGAACGCCTTCCAGGTCTTTTTTATTCGTTTTAAACTCGTCGATTTTAAAACTCATCAGCGCCTGGTCGATATCCGGCAAACCGTCGAAACTGAAATTGCCGGCCAGCCGCGAACTCGCACCGAAACGGATATCGATTTCCTTGCAGCGCAGCCGGTCGATCTTCCCTTTCACATCGCCCGAAAGGTAAATGCGCTTGTGAATACCGCGAAGCTCCGGCGCGAAATAGGCAATATCCGAAAGGTCCATCGAGGTATTGTAGAAATGCCCGTCGAGCTTGACTTTATGTACAAAATCATCTTCCACATCGTCGAACGAATTGAACTGAAAACCAAGGAAACCGTTGATAGTGCTTTCGGGTGTGCGGATGTTCAGCTGGTCGAGTTCGAATGCTTTTTCGCCCGTGGTGACATGCGCGGAAAGATTGCGCACCGTGAACCCGCTTTTTTCCTGCGCCGAAAAATACTTGATGTCCATCTGGAACGTGGAATCACCGGGCTGTATATGCTCAAACTTGGCGTTAATATGGCTGGCGCGGATATTTTCATAATCCACTCCGAAAGTCGTATCTGAAAAACGCGTATCGATATACGCGAAGGTTACATTGGTGAGCGTAACCCCGCGCAGCTGCAGGTTCCAGGGATTTTTGCTTTTGGTTTTTATCGTATCGCCCGAATCAAAATACTTTTCGATGAACCGGTAATTCAGTCCGCGTTCCCCGGCATATTTCTTCAGTTTAACCTTGGTATTCGTCAGCGAAACGTCGCCGATATCGATGAAACGCTGGTTGTAGCTGAACGCGGAAACATCCACTTTGAGTTTCCCGGCATGCAGCAGCGTATCTTTGTGCAGGTCTTCGATGTACACGTCCTCGAAAACGATTTTCTTCACGAATTCGATATTCACACCGCCCACGCGCACCGTAGTCCCCAGCTCGCCCGACAACCAGTCTGCCGCCTGCCCGCAAACCCAGGTCTGTACCGCCGGGCTGCGCAGGCCTAAATACGCCACGACCAGCAGCATAATCACAACGCCGCCTGTCCAGAGCGCGCCCCGGAACAGCTTTTTGATAATTTTGTGCAGCGTTTTCAATCGGATTATTTATAACTTTCAAAGGTAAACATTCCATGCAGAGGCCTTCTTGTATACTCCTGGGGATCGAATCATCCTGTGATGAAACGGCCGCTGCTATTATTAAAGACGGCAAATTGCTTGCCAATGTTGTGGCCGGGCAGGAGGTTCACCGGCAATGGGGCGGCGTGGTTCCCGAACTGGCCTCGCGGGCGCACCAGCAGAACATCGTACCGGTAATCGCATCCGCGCTGAAACAGGCCGTGATCGGGCCGGAAGACCTTACTGCGGTGAGCTTTACACGGGGCCCCGGGCTGATGGGCGCGCTGCTGGTAGGGACTTCCTTTGCCAAGGCGCTCGCGCTTTCCAGGAACATCCCGCTCATCGAAGTAAACCACATGCAGGCGCATATCCTCGCGCATTTCATCGACGACGGATCGGGCCGCGACAAACCGGCATTCCCGTTCCTCTGCCTCACCGTTTCCGGCGGGCATACGCAATTAGTCAAAGTCAGCGACCCGTACACATTTGAAATCCTGGGCGAAACGCAGGACGACGCCGCCGGCGAAGCATTTGACAAAGCGGCCAAAATACTGGGTCTTCCCTACCCCGGCGGCCCGCTCATCGATAAACATGCGGTGAATGGCAACCCGGATGCTTTCCGTTTCCCGGAGGCGCAGGTTCCCGGCCTGGGCTTCAGTTTCAGCGGACTGAAAACGGCATTCCTGTACTTCATCCGCGATAAAACGGCCGAAAACCCGAAGTTCATTGAAGAAAACTTAAACGATATCTGCGCCTCGATCCAGCAGGCCATTGTGAAATCGCTGGTGAAACGTTTGGACCAGGCGGTTCGCGAAACCGGTTTGACACAAGTTGCGGTTGCGGGCGGAGTTTCGGCCAACAGCGGACTGCGGAAAGCGCTGGAAGAAAAAGCGAAGGAAAAAGGCTGGACATTATTCGTTCCGCCGTTTGCGTTTTGTACGGATAATGCGGCGATGATCGCGATGGCGGGTTATTTCAAATACCAGCGCGGGGAATTTTGCGGGCAGGACGTAACGCCGCTGGCGCGGTATGAGGTATAAATCGAATTACGAATAGGATTCCGTTTCTCTTTGTGCATCTTCGTGACCTGGTGTCTTTGTGGCAAGATGTATGCACAAAGAACAACTGAATGATCTGAAACGTCCCCTGTTTCCAGTCAATCTCATGCCCCATTTTCCGTACCTTTGCGTACTTAATCAGAAAAGGAAAAATGCTGAACAAAATCGAGGAAGCGGTAGCGGACATCAAAGCGGGTAAAGTGGTGATCGTGGTGGATGATGAGGACCGCGAAAACGAAGGCGATTTTATCACAGCCGCACGCAACGTTACGCCTGAAGTCATCAATTTCATGGCCACCCACGGCCGCGGGCTGATCTGCGCGCCGATTATCGAGGACCGCGCGAATGAACTGGGGCTGGAACTCATGGTGCAGAAGAATTCCTCCCTGCACGAAACGCCCTTCACCGTTTCCATCGACCTGCTCGGGCATGGCTGTACCACCGGCATTTCCGCGCACGACCGCTCGAAAACCATCCAGGCGCTCATTGATCCCACGATCAAACCGGAAGAATTCGGAAAGCCCGGCCATATTTTCCCGCTCCGCGCGAAGAAAGACGGTGTGCTGCGCCGCGCAGGCCATACCGAAGCCACGATCGACCTCGCCCGCATGGCCGGTTTCGAACCCGCCGGCGCGCTGGTGGAGATCATGAACGAAGACGGCACGATGGCGCGCCTCCCGCAGTTGCTGGAAATCGCCAAACGCTTCGACCTGAAAGTAATTTCCATCAAAGATCTGATCGAATACCGCCTCCGCACAGAAACGGTGATCGAAAAAGACGTGGACGTGGCCCTGCCCACCGAATGGGGACAATTCCGCATGGCCTGCTATACCCACAAAGGCACCGGCCAGCAGCATCTCGCCATTTACAAAGGCGAATGGAAAAAGGACGAGCCGGTGCTCGTGCGTGTGCATTCCTCGTGCATGACCGGTGATATTTTCGGTTCATGCCGCTGCGATTGCGGGCCGCAGTTGCACAAAGCCATGGATATCATCGAGAAGGAAGGCAAAGGGGTGATCGTGTACATGAACCAGGAAGGACGCGGTATCGGTTTGCTGAACAAACTCAAAGCATACAAATTGCAGGAAGAAGGCCGCGACACCGTGGAAGCCAATGTGGAACTCGGTTTCCGCATGGACGAACGCGATTACGGTGTGGGCGCACAAATCCTGCGGGATATGGGCGTGAGCAAGATCCGCTTGCTGACCAATAACCCGAAAAAACGTGCGGGACTGATGGGCTACGGCCTGGAAATCGTGGATAACGTGGCGCTGGAAATCAAATCGAACCAGCACAATAAGTTGTACCTCGAAACCAAGCGCGACAAGATGGGGCATTCGCTGAAGGTGGACGATTGAACCAAAAAATGTCGAATGCCGAAGTGTGCATCCTGAACCGTCTTCCTTCGGCGTTCGGCATTTAGTTTCCGGTTCATTTATTCTTTGTGTTTCTTAGTGCCTTCGTGTCTTTGTGGCAAGAGCTATAGAGGTCACCCGGAAGAAAAACACAATGAACCGGCACCGGAAAACACATGTACGGGAATTACTGTATATTTTTTCACCCGGGAAAAAACGTACCTCGCAAAAGCAATATAAACGCCGCTTCGCCCGTCTTTAAGAATCCAATACCTCTCCCGATGAAACGAATTGTCCCCTTCCTCCTCGCCTGCTTTTGCTTTGGCGGAACGCTTTCGGCGCAAAGCGAAGAAAAAGAGCTTCCCGAATGCCTGGTCGAGTTCCCGGAAAAGCGCATCAAAGTGGATGAACCCGTGATGGCGCAGATCGACAGCGCCTGGGATGTGCTCAAGCGCGGGAACCGTATTCGCCTGCGTGTGCTGGACAAGGAAGAAAACAAAATGGACGACGAACGGCGTTACATTCTTTCGCAGAAAAGATGCTCCACCATCATCGATTACCTCGTGAAGAAAGACATCGCCGTGGTTTCGTACGCCGTGAGCATGGAACCTTTCGGGAAAACGAAAAAACACCCGGTCAGTGAAGTGAGTAACGGCGCGTACCGGGGCATGACGAATGTGAAAGGCCTTTATTCCATTATCCTGTACAAAGAAGGTTTCGAGCCAATTCCTTTTACCGGCAGCGATTCGATGGTGCTGGCCTGGAAAGACTGCCAGGAATTTACCGGCAACCCGAATTCGAAAATCGAAATCTACGGACGGGAAGGCACCATCATCAGGATCGAAGCGAATTCCCTGGTGTACATGGACGGTACCCCGGTGACCTGCGCAAGCGTAAAATTCTGCCTGCGCGAATATTATTCCAAAAGTGATATGATCGCGGCGGGACTGACCACGCACAGTTACGGGCGCATGCTCATCAGCGGCGGCATGATCCACATCGAAGCGAAATGCAACGACAAAAAACTCCGGCTGCTTTCAGGTAAACCGATGACGGTGATGTTCCCGACCAACGGCGCAAAAAAAGAAAAAGGCATGCGCACGTTTTACGGACGGCACACCGATGGACTGACCAACTGGTTGCCTTCCATCCGCGAAGAAGGCCAGCCGCAGAAAGAAACGCCGAAAACGGTGGTCGATTCTGAAACCGGCGAAACATACGATAGTGAAGGCGAATCGGAAGAAGAATATTCGAAACTCGATTACTACTTCATGCAAAGCTCGCGCCTGGGCTGGATCAACTGCGATAAATTTTACGAAGAAAAAGATCCCGTCGACCTGTACGTGAAATCCGACACCGCCCTGAAACCTGCGATACGTATGGTTTTCACCGACCTGAATTCCGTGCTGCCCGGATACTATTACAGCGCTGATAAAACGGTTAAGTTCGATAACATTCCCAAAGGGCGTATCGTTAACGTGGTGGCCATCGCCCAGAAAGGTGACAAATATTATTTCGGTTCCGGGGAAGTGAAAACCGGCAGCGAACGGATTATTGAAGTTCCTGTTACGCAGATGACGAAAGCGGAATTTGAAAAACGGGTACTGGGAGTGAATTAGTAGCTGTACTCTTTCTTACCGCGAAGGCGCAAAGACGCGAACTGTTGTTCCTTTTGTTTCTTCGCGGTACTTTTTTACACAAAATCCATCTTCTCAAACTTCCTCCCGAGAATTTTCTCCGCATCGGCTTCGAGCCAGTTCTGCAGGATAGTGGCGTACACGTTCCGGAAATCCACTTTGTGGACCAGGTCGCCGTCCACTAAGTTTTTCAGGTCGGGCGCTTCGTTGATCACGCCTTTTTGTTTCAGGTTTCCGCCGGCAAGCATCAGTACGTTGGCCGTGCCGTGATCGGTGCCGTCGCCGGCGTTCTCTTTCACCCTGCGTCCGAATTCCGAGAAGGTCATCACCAGCGTATCGTTCCAGCGCCCCGCGGCTTTCAGGTCGAGGTACAAAGCTTTGAGCGCTTTGCTGTACTGGCCGAGCAGGCGGTTCTGCTGTCCGCGCTGTAAAGCATGCGTATCGTATCCGGGCATGGACACGTAGTAGATTTTCGTCTCCGAACCGGAACAGATCAGTTCGGCAACCTGTTTCAACTGCCTGCCGATGGGCGCATCCGGGTAGGCCTGTGTACTCGCGTAAATTTTCGAATGCTCGTAAATGTATGCTGCGCTCTGCGAAGCTTCGGCCAGCGTTTTTCGCAGGTATTCCACGTTGTGGTGATCATCATCGTGCGGTTTGTAACGCGCGGCAGTTTCCAGGATCATCGGGTTGGCCGTGGTGAGTTTGAATGTTTTCGGATCACGGCAGGCGATGCCGCTTACGGTTTCTCCTTTCAGGGCGAGGCTCAGCGTATCGTCGGCTTCGATTGCCGTGTACGGTTTCCCGCAACCTTTGCAAACGGCATCCAGGTATCGCCCGATCCAGCCGGTTTGCCAGTATTCATTCGCATGGCTTGCACTGTGCCAGATGTCGAGCGACCGGAAATGCGAACGATCGGGATTCGGATAACCGACGCTGTTCAGGATTGCCAGGCCGTTGTCGTGGAAAATATCCGCCAGCCCGGCCAGCTGCGCGTTGAACGCAACATGATTGTCGATCGTGATCAGTTCGTTCCCGTTCAGCGCGAGCTTGGTGCGGTTGCTTTTGTAGAGATCATCGCCGTAGGGAACTATCGTATTCAAACCGTCATTACCTCCGGAAAGCTGGATAACGATCAGTACTTTCCCTTTGCCGGCGGTATTGTCCGGCGAACTGTCCATCGCTTTCAGAAATTCCGGCACCAGGAAAGTTCCTGCCGCGGCGAGTGACGTATTTTTTATGAATGATCTGCGTTTCATATTGAGTATTGTTTAATGATGTTGCTGGAAATCCAGGCTCTGCATGCTATTGTGCTGAAAAAAGGCAAAAGGCAGAAAGCAAAGGGCAAAAGAAATGCTTTCAGAGTATTAAAAACGAAAATGTCACACTGAGCGGAGTCGAAGTGTGTGTATAAGAGACCGCGTTACACACACTTCGACTCCGCTCAGTGTGACGTCTTGTTATTTTTGCTTTTTGCATTTGCCCTTTGCTTTTAGTTCCGGACATATTTCGATGTATGCTGACATTTCGTTTATAGTTACTGTGAGAAATTTTACTCAGATCAACTGAAATTCCGGCATCGACATCAGCGCGGCGGCTGTGCTCACAACTCTTTTGTTGCGCGTGGATTTATCGACCAGGCTCCGCAGGAGTTCGCGGTCGATGCGGCCGGCGGGCGACTGGATGAGTGCGGCGGTGAGTTCTTCTTCCAGATCTTCGTCGGGAACGACCGCCAGCTGGTCCACGATCTTTTTCCAGTTGGCGCGCACTTTCACTTCCTTGTTTTTTTTCTCTTCCAGTTCTTCGAAAAACGGTTTCGCATTCAGGTTCAGCGCGCTTCCGTCGATCATGGCTTTGGGAATACTGAGGCGAATGATGAGCGAAGAACTGTCGATCCAGTTCCGCCCGCCTTTCCAGCCGGCCACGTTCGGCGGGAAGAATAAAGTCTGGCCGAGTACTTTCTGCAGTTCGAGCTGCGATTTTTCATCCGTGAATTCGAGTTCCGTAAGGCGGACCAGGCGCACGATCAGTTCTACCGGCGAAGCGATTTTACAGCCGATATTTTCATCGGCGTAAAACCATTCCGATGTAAACACGTGCCGCATGAGTTTACCGATATTATAATCCGATTCGTAAAAAATCCGGGTCATTTCTTCCACCGCGTCTTCGTTCACAAACTCGCTCACGAATTCCCGGTAAATTTTGCGGCAGATATACCGCGCGGTTTGCTTCTGTTCCAGCAGCATGTCGATGATGTCCCCGCCGTTGAAATTTCCTTTTTTCCCGAAAACCGTTTTTTCGCCGTCGTCGTGCTCGTTTGCTTCGAATTTGTAGTTCCCGCTCCTGTCCACCGACCAGCCGGTAAAGGCGCGCGCCGCTTCCTTGATATCGTTTTCGGTGTAATGCCCGATGCCCAGGGTGAACAGTTCCATCACTTCACGCGCGAAGTTTTCGTTCGGGCGCGCTTTTTTATTCTGCTGGTTGTTCAGGTAAATGATCATCGCAGGATCGCGGGCAATGGCGTGCAGCATCTTCCGGAAACTGCCGAGCGCATGTTCGCGCAGCATATTGTTCTGCACCTGCATGAGCCAGGAAAACGGGGCCGAGCAGGCGAAATGATCCTGCCAGAAAAAAGTCATCTTTTCGCGGAGCCGTCCTTTCCGCAAAGTCATGCGCGAGAGCCAGGCGATGTTGAGCCGTTCGTTTTCCTTCTGCGAACGCAGGATCAGCGCCACGATCTGAAGCGGCCTCACCTCCCCTTTCCGGTTGGTTTTCGGTTTGGGCAGGAAGTCGAGCGGAACAGATTTTTCCGATTCAAGGAAAAGTTCATCGACAAGACTCCCGATATCCGACGTCATTTTGCTGCGGATATACGCCGGCGTTTCACCAAAGCCGGCACGCAGGTAGAGGTGCTGAATTTTTTTCCGGGATGTTTTCATATTCGTATTTGTACGTTGAATCGTTCCCAGGATCATTCAGTCTCTCTTTGTGTCCCGTTGCCCGGTATGGCTCTTGCCACAAAGACACGAAGGCACTAAGAAACACAAAGAGAAAAATGAGCCTGGATCACTACTGTAAAACTAAGATCATATTTTATGCCAATCGGTTTAAGATGCAGGTTACGAAATGTCGATTATTTTATTGCGAAAAACGCGAGAAAAAAATCACCCGGAATGCGTTGCCCGCTCGAAAACACAGCGCAATCAATACGCTGGTTTCCTGTTGCGGACAGGTTCCGGGTGAGCTTTGCAAGTAAACCAAAAACACCTGTCTTGGTTCCGGCTGTAAGACGGATGAGCCGCGGCGGAAGTTACAAGCCGGAGATTAATCCGTAATCGTTCTCTTTTTAACAATGCCGCCCTTGATATCGTTGAGGCTGTTCATCGTTACAAAAGCATCCGGGTCGATACGGTCGATTTCGGCTTTCAATCGCGATATTTCCAGGCGGGTGATTACGGTGTAGATCACGTCGATATCGTCGCCGGACTGTCCCTTTTTCCCGTAACCGCTTTTCGCTTTGTAAATGGTCACGCCATGTCCCATCTGGTGAATAATCACCTGCCTGATTTTTTCGCTGCGGGCGGAGACAATCGTGACGCCGGTATATTCTTCTATCCCGTTCACGATGAAATCCACTGTTTTGGAAGCCGCCAGGTAAGCGAGTATGGAATACAATGCGGTTTCCACGTCGAGCAGGAACGCCGCGTTGATAAAAATGACCACGTTGATGAGCAGGATGATATCGCCGATGGAAAGTCCCGTTTTCCGGTTGATATACAAGGCCAGCACTTCCGTTCCGTCGATCACTGCTCCCCCGCGAATGGAAAGCCCGATCCCCATCCCGACAAAAAATCCGCCGAAAACGGCCACCAGCACTTTATCCTGCGTGATTACGGGAAAGCTGACCAGGGCGAGCACCAGCGCCAGGCATATTACAGCGGCCAGTGTTTTCAGCGAAAATATTTTGCTTACCTGCGTATACGCGATCCAGAAAAAAGGCAGGTTGATCAGCAGGATCAGCCAGGAAAGCGAAAAATCCGTCAGGCTGGAAACCAGCAGTGATATTCCCGTTACTCCGCCGTCGATAAACCCGTTGGGCAGGAGGAAACTTTTCAGCCCGAAACCGGCCGAGCATATGCCCAGCGCAATAAGCAGGTACGAGCGAAAATGCTGCAGGGTCAGTTTAATAGCCAGTTTCGTGCGTTTTCTCATGGGTGGTTTTATTGGTATCGATGCGGCAGTGAACCGGGTTGCTGCAGTTTCCTTTATGCTCGAGGCTGAGGAAGCCGTGCGCACCCTGGTAACGGAAATATTCACAACCTTCGATGGTTACGACCGTGTAAACGAATTTGTAATTGCTCTGCACCGAATCGATGCTGGTCTTTTCCCCGCCACCCGAACAGGCGGCGAGGAACAAAAAGAGCAAGGCAGGTATGATGAATTTTATTTTTTTCATTTCATTGGTTTTTAAATGGTGATACAATCAACCGATCAGCCATTTGGCTGATATGATGACCAGGCTGACTACCGCGATGACGAGCAGCATGAAGCCCAGCCCTTTGCCGGACTTTTTTTCCGGTTCCTGGTTTTCCAGCATAAAAAAGAATTTAAAGTGAATACGCAGACGCCGCCCGCAGCGGGCAACGCAGGAAAGGTTTTCCCGGTTTGCAGGAAAACGGCCGCCCGCAAAGAAGCAACGCGGGTATACGTCTCAATTCAGTAAAGCGCAGTGCAGCAGGAAAATCGGCGTATCGGCCGACTGGTTGGAACAGGAACGGTTTTGCGCGGCGATGAAACAGTGCAGCGCGCGGCTGATGGAAAGCTCCCGTGTATTTTCACGGCGGGCCTGCTTGGAATTACCGGCTTTTAAAGAGACCGGTACGGATTCGTTGACCTGCGGAGCCCGCTGCAGGATGCCTTTATTATCGATTTTTTCTGACGCTTTTTCCGTCGAAGGCAGCGGGGCGGGATCTTTTTTCGCTGCAATCGGTTTGGATTGCGCGGTATGCTGAACCGCCCCAGCCCCGTTGATCGCGGCTGCGGCCACAAAAAACAGGCAGAGAAGCGCCCGGAGGATGTGTTTTTTCAGCATGCTACAAGATACTTTTTTTCCGCAGGAATGGAAATGCAATTCGATGAGCTGCAGGATTGGGCCGGTAAGCGGGAATGTTTCCGGGAATTTGCAGTGTGCATAATTTCATGCCGTTTATTTAATCCGAATGATCCAGACAACGGACATGTTAACCGGGCGGGTTTCGTTGCCTGTCCGGGGAACACCCGCGCCTGTTCCTGAATCCACCGGGTCTCCAAGTTGCACGGCTACCGAATTAGTATGGATCGGCGAACCGCCACCGTAATGTGTGACATAATCTCCGTAGCCTCCCTGCCCGACTCCATGAGCACTACAGGCAACTGCATGCCCATGACCGGGTTCAGCGTGTTTATGCGCCTGCAAAGCATCCTCCTGCATCACTCCGGATTTTGACGAACCTCTCAGGAATCTTCCCGAACTATTCAAATCCGGGATTACCTGGTTGTGATACGTACTGGCCGGATCGTTTAATGTTTGTCCGTTGCATTCTACCCAGCCATCTGGCAAACGGGGTGTTCCCGGGATATGTGGATGCCAGGCAACAATTGCTCCGACAGGCACAGTTACAAGATTCTGCCACGAAGCTGCCCCGGCAGCATCAGAAGCCAGGATTTTTCCAGCACCCTCGGTACCATCAGTAATTTTTATGGGGCCGTTCACATCCAGCTTCGCCTGCGGAGTCGAAGTGCCGATTCCTACATTTCCTCCGAAATAACTGATCCCGGCCGATCCGGAATAAATCACGTAACCGTTTTCTCTCACCTTCTGCCCCTGGTTTTGCGCCTGCTCCGTTTGCCAGCCAATGCCGTCATGCTTCAACGTTTGTCCGAGCGTGGGCAGGAATGTCCAGGTGGCGTTTCCTTTTTCATCGCTCGTCAGTATTTTGCCAGGGCCTTCGCTGCCGTCCGTAATTTTTATGGAGCCGTGCACATCCAGTTTGGCCTGCGGTATAGTGGTACCCACGCCTACATTACCTCCCATAATCCAGCTTGCTCCTTCGGCAGCCAGCTTGTTGATGTAAGCCGTTGTCGTTTCGGGCGGTGTGCTGACGGTAAATACGGAATCATCAACGTAATCATAAGACGTTTCCGACGTCTCGATGTATTTGTACATATACGCACCGTTGACCAGGCAGGCTTTATAAACCCGGTATTTCGTCGCCATGAAAACAGGACTCCACGAAAGGCGGACGCCGAAACTGCCTTCAGGCAGGTTAAAACAAAGTTCATCAGACGCCTTTGTCCAGTTGGTGCCATCCGAAGCAGCCACCCGGAAATAATAATCGTTCGTGGCGAGCTTCCCGGTATTCATGGCCCTTGCTGAAACACCCGCTGGCGTAAGCATGGAAGTCACCAGGTCGAGCGGCTGCCACACCACGCTGTCGCGTTCCGCCTCCAGTTCGAAAGAAACCCGGAGCCGGGAAATATTCGTTCCTCCCCTGGCCTGCACAAAAACGGCCACCCGCTGCCCCGCACGCACTTCGCAGTTCATCGGAACGCCTGTGCCGGAAGTAATTCCGCCGTCCAGCGACACAACCAGCGCATCTGTCAGCGCTGGCGCGGAAGCATTGGGTGAAGCATGCAAAGCTCCTACACGAATGGTGAACCTGTTATTTGCACCGGTAAGGCCATTCGACTGGCAATCCCAGGAAAGATTCCGCAGGGTTCCTGTCCGGGGAATAATAATAGCCACTTCTGTTGCTTCGCCTGTTCCGGGAAGATACGTGGTCGTCGTACGGTGTCCGAAACTGAAAAAGCCGGCGATGTATTTTTCTTGCTGTTGTACGACCATTTTTTAGTTTTTAGTGATTTGTATTTTTAATGGATCTGCCATTTATTTAACCCGCATGATCCAAACAACAGACATATTGCTCGGGCGGGTTTCATTGGCGATTCTTGGTTCTCCATTTTTTCCGTCAGATGCCGGAGCTTGAACCCTGCCAGCATTGTGAGAATTGGTACCAACAGTCATTTGAAATGTTCCGCCAGGATAATAACTTGAATCGGCACCATTTTCAACAATATGATGGTGTCCTTGAAACGCATCTACCTGCATTGCTCCTGAAATGTCGGAACCTCTCAAAAATTTCCCTGCCTGATTCAAATTCGGAATCATCTGGTTATGAAACCGGCTAGCCGCATCGTTTAATTTTTCGCCATTGCACTCCACCCAGCCATCAGGTAAGCCGGGCATTCCGGGCAACGATTTATGCCAGGCAATAATTGATCCTATAGGTACAATCCCGAAACCGGAAATAGTACCGGCAACATCCAGTTTGGCCTGCGGTATTGAGGTGCCAATTCCTACGTTTCCATCCGGCAGAATGCTTAATGCAGCCATACCGCTGGTATTATTCATTGCGTTGAGAATGCTGAAGGTTCCGGCAGCAAGAACGCTTGAACCCAGGCACCATACCGACCCTCCCGGGTTTGCCGTACTGTCCAGGCGAATAAAGTTGACAGAACCCGTAGTACCGGTTACCTGGACCGAACCTTTTACTTCCAACTCTCCTTGTGGCGTCGAAGTACCGATACCCACACTTCCTCTGAAATAAGAGGTGGCGGTTGAATTGGAGTAGATAACATAATGGTGTGCTCCCTCCTGCTGCGCCTGGTCGGCTTGCCAGCCTGTTCCATCATGCTTCAATGTTTGTCCAAGTGTTGGCAAAGGAGTCCACGTTCCGTATCCCTTTGCATCGCTTGTCAGAATTTTGCCCACTCCTTCCGTACCGTCGGTAATTTTTATTGCTCCGCGAACATCCAATTTGGCTTGCGGTGTTGTGGTTCCGATTCCAACATCGCCTCCCATGATCCAGTTTGCTCCTTCGGCAGAAAGTTTATTGATATACGCTGTGGTCACTTCAGGCGGTGAACCGGTCACTTTAAAAACGGAATCGCCTACATAGTCATAACTGGTATCCGAAGTCTCGATATACTTGTATTCACCATAAATAGTCAATGCCCTGTAAACCCTGTATTTCGTTGCTCCAAAAACGGGATTCCAGGAAATCCGGATACCGCAACAAGTATCTTCAGGCGGATTGAAATGCAACTGGTTAGAAGCTTTCGTCCAATCTGTTCCGTCTGAAGCGGCTACTCTGAAATAATAGTCATGCCCTTTCCCTGTCAGTTCCCCGGTATCCATAGGTATTACCGCAACCCCGGTTGGTGCAAGCATGGAAGTCACCAAATCAACAGGTTGCCATACCACACTATCCCGTTCCGCTTCAAGTTCAAACGATACCCGGAGCCGTGAAATGTTGGTGCCTCCTTTTGCATGAACAAAAACAGCCACCCGCTGACCGGCGCTGACTGCAAAGTTCCACGGAAGACCTGTACCGGAAGTTTGACCTTCATCCAAAGACACGGTAAACGCATCCGTAAGGTTCGGCGCTGCTGAAGTAGCCGAAGCATGCAGCCCTCCGACGCGAATGATGAATTTGTTATTCGTCCCGGTAAGTCCGTTGGACTGACAATCCCAGGAAAGATTTTTGAGTATTCCTGTTCGGGGAATCAGTATGGCCACTTCCGTTGCTTCGCCCGTTCCGGGAAGATATGTGGACGTACCAGCTCCGATCGTCGTACGGTGTCCGAAACTGAAATCGTCGTACGGTGTCCGAAACTGAAAAAGCCGGCGATGTATTTTTCTTGCTGTTGTACGGCCATTCTTTAGTTTTTAGTGATTTGTATTTTCTCTTTTTATTTAATAGAAAATTAAGCACAGCTATTATATTAATAAATGTAAACTATTTTCTCACTTATGGAAACCGGGCTGGAGTTTGGAGGCCTGCTGCCCGGATGGATGGGACCGGGGGATTATAAAAGGGAAAGACCCACTTTTGCGGGCCTTTGTAGCGAGCGAGAGTTGAACTCTTCGTCCGCAGGAGGCGGATATGAATCTTGCTCCCGGAAGAATAAAAAAAGACCCACTTTCGTGAGTCTTTGTAGCGAGAGAGAGATTTGAACTCTCGACCTCAGGGTTATGAATCCTGCGCTCTTACCAACTGAGCTACCTCGCCATAATTTTTTGCCGTCAGCGGGCTTTTTTAGGAGCGCAAATATAGTATTTTCCGTACTTACAAACGCGGTACGATCTTTATACATGGCTTTGTGGAATACTCCTCATTTTCTGCCTTGACATATTGATATTTTTTTATACTTTTCCCCCGGAATTCATCGAAAAATTCCATATTCATTTGATTATCACAGGAATGGCTAAGAAAGAGAAGAAACAGGTACCGAAAAAGAAAGCCCCCCCTCTTAAGAAAAAGAAAGCTCCGGCGCCTATAAAGAAGGCTAAACCGGCTGTGAAATCTGCGCCCAAAAAACAAAAGCCCGCTGCGAAGGCCAAACCGCAATCTAAAAAAGCCGCCAAACCTTCGAAAGCCAATACCAAAAAGCCCGTGAAGGCTAAAGCCCCGGCGGCCAAACCGAAAAAACCGGCGCCGGTTGTCAAAGCGCCCGTCAAAAAACAACCAGTAAAACCTGCAAAACCTGAAGCTGTTAAAACAGTCACGGTTCAGCCAGTAAATAAAAAGAAAGAAGTTCCTGTGAAGACGAATAATAAGGCCGTAGTTGTGCCTCCTGTTGCAGACCCAGAAAATGAAGTAATTCATATTATCAAGAAAGGGCCCCCGCCCCCCGAACTGAAAGCCCAGTTCAACGCACTCAAAAAGAAAAAACTTCCCCCCGGCGAAAAACGCGTCGTGAAAACCGAAGTGGTCAACCCGCATATCATCCGCGATGTGGCCATGACAACGGAAAAAACCGCGAAAAAGGCCGAACCCAAGGGAAAATTCACACTCGAGTTCCTCTTTCGCGCGCCGGTTACCCTGCTGTACGATTTCCTGACCACTCCCAGCGGACTGGTCGAATGGTTCGCCGAAGAAGTCGACCTGAAAAACGATGTCTATAAATTCAACTGGGACGGTGCCATCCAGTATGCGCGGATCGTAAGCGCCAAGCTCGACAGTCATATGCGTTTGAAATGGCTCGACAAGCCCGACGGCACCTACCTGGAATTCCGGATCGTACCCGATGAAATGACCGGACAGCTCGCGCTCCTGGTTACCGACTTCGGCGAAAACGAAGATGATATCGTTACACTCAAACAACTTTGGGATTCCCAGATCACCCGGCTGATGAAGTGTCTCGGATCATATTAACCACGTACTTTCCTCACTGCGTTTAAAGTTCCAGGTTTAAAGTTTAATGTTGCTTGCCTTCAAACATTGAACTTTAAACGCGAAACATGAGACGATGAAAAGACTCATTAAGGAAAATCTCTTTTACCTGGTTCCTTACTTAGGCTTTGCATGTATTGCTGCGGCCTGCCTGCTGATGTACAGCAAGCGGGAAATCCACCTGGAGATCAACGCACATCACAGCGGTTTCGCCGACGTGTTTTTCTATATCATGACCTATGTCGGCGACGGCGTAACGGGACTTGTGATCGGCATTTTTATTTTCTGGTGGAAAGGACTGCGCACAGGAATTACGACCGGGCTGGCCATGATCACCGCAGCAGCCGTTACACAAACATTAAAGCATACGATTTTCTCCGGCGAGCCGCGACCTAAAGTGTATTTCGAATCCATCCACGAGCAGTTGCGTTTTGTTCCCTGGGTGGAAAATTATCTTTTCGACAGCTTTCCTTCCGGGCACAGTACGCAGGCTTTTGCTTTGTGTTTCTGCCTGGCCATCCTGCTGAAAAACAACTGGGCCAAAACCGGGATGTTCCTGCTGGCCGTGTTTATCGGCTTTTCGCGGATGTACCTTTCGCAGCATTTCCTCCGCGACGTCTTTTTCGGATCGCTGATCGGGACAGTGATGACCTTACTTGTGTTTGCAATCTCCACACGGATGAACAAAGGAAGATTGCCGTTTGAGAAGTAGTACCTGATCCTTTCCAGGCATTAATGTAAAACTCCAAATGGCGAATGATAAATGACAAAGAGTATTGGCGCACTTCGGCATTCGAAATTTGACGTTTGAGATTCGAAATTTAAATGCCCGGAAAAGACTAAAAACTACTTCGCCTTCTCCCCTTTCAATATCCGGTCAATGGATATCCGCGCATTCTCGTAACCCGGATCGATCACCAGGGCCTGGCGGTAATCTTCGATCGCTTTGTTCGCGTCGCCTTTCATCTCGTAACAAAAACCGCGGCCGTAAAACGCACGCGGTTCATGCGGATTATCCTGCATGGCGAGGTTGAAATACTTTATTCCTTCATCGTACATTTTCAGTTGCTGCGTATGCAGCACGCCCAGGTTGAAATGCGCATCGAAATGGCTGGGATAGACTTTCAGCAAAGCAGTGTAGCCGTCCAACGCGCGGTTGATCTCGCCGATATCCTGGTAATATTTCGCGAGGTTGTACATCGCTTCGTCGCTTCCCGGTTTTATCTTCAGCGCGTCCTGGTAATATTCTTCCGCCAGTTTGCTTTTCTTCTCCGCGAAAAGAATGCCCAGCTGGATAAACGCGTTGTAATATTCCGGATCGAGATCCACCGCCGTCTGCAGGCTCGAAACGGCTTTGGCCGTATCGCCGGTTTTCTTGAACACCATGCCTTTTATGAAATACGCTTCCGCGATATTCTGGTTGATCATCAGCGTGGAATCGAGCTGGTTCAGGGCGCGCTGGTACTGATCGGTATACACATACAGTTGCGCGAGGCGCAGGCGCGCTTCCGTATTTTTTTCATCCAGCAGGATCACGCGCTCCAGCAACTGTTTTGAACGGCCTGTTTTGTTCTGGAAAAAACACAGGTCCGCTGTCGTCATAAGGTAAACCGTTTTGCTGCTGTCGATATTCAGTACACGCTGCATATCCGCAGAAGCTTCCTTGTACTGCTTTTTGCCGATATAATATTTCGCGCGCTCGTGATACAAATCCAGGTTGTTCGGATCCTGGCGCAGTTTCATGTTGATCGCCTGCAGTTCTTTGGGTTGCGACGAATCGATCTTCACGCTGTCAGTCCCCACTCCCCTGGTTTCCGGACCACAGCCCGCAAGCAGCGCCAGCGCGGAAACTGCAAGAATCTGAATTGCTTTCATGTACATCATTCCTTATAAAAAGAAACATCCCGAAGTTACGCACAAATGCGCAAGCTGCGGGATGTTGTGATTTTTATACGTTAAACGTATTCACTTTGTTTTCATTCCGTGCAAACTATTAGTAATTACACGTCAATCAACCAACTTGTCATTTCGAACAGTAATCTATCCTTTCTGCTATCTCGTCATTTCGAACAGTAATCTATACTTTCTACCATCTCGTCATTTCGAGCGGTAGTCGAGAAATGAACGCAATACACAGTCCGAGCGCCTGCCCGCCGTACAACTTTGGGAGGCGGGGCAGTCGAGAAATGACTACACCACCACCTCTTCCGCCGGCGCAAGCACAGCCCTGATCTGGGCTTCGATCTGCTCAGCGAGTTCATGGTTATCGGCGAAGAGCTGTTTTACAGCATCACGTCCCTGCCCGAGTTTCTGGTCTTCGTAGCTGAACCAGGAACCGCTTTTCTTAATGATTCCGTGTTCCACGCCGAGGTCGATGATCTCACCGACTTTGGAAATACCTTCTCCGAAAAGAATGTCGAATTCGGCGATGCGGAAAGGCGGAGCAACTTTGTTCTTCACCACTTTCACGCGGGCGCGGTTGCCGTTCACCACTTCCCCGTCCTTAAGCTGGCCCGCACGGCGGATATCCAGGCGGATGGAAGCGTAAAACTTGAGCGCATTACCGCCCGTGGTCGTTTCGGGATTGCCGAACATCACACCGATCTTCTCGCGAAGCTGGTTGATGAATACGCAGCAGCAACCGGTTTTGCTGATGGTCCCCGTGAGTTTGCGCAAAGCCTGCGACATCAGGCGGGCATGCAGTCCCATTTTGGAGTCGCCCATTTCGCCTTCGATCTCGCTCTTGGGCGTAAGCGCCGCAACCGAGTCGATGACAATAATATCGATAGCGCCCGAGCGGATCAGGTTATCGGCGATTTCAAGCGCCTGCTCCCCGTTGTCCGGCTGCGATATAAGTAATGATTCAATGTCCACGCCGAGTTTCTGTGCATAGAAACGGTCAAACGCATGTTCCGCGTCGATAATAGCAGCAATGCCGCCCTGTTTCTGAACTTCTGCGATGGCATGAATAGCCAGTGTCGTTTTACCGGATGATTCCGGTCCGTAAATTTCAATCACGCGGCCTTTCGGATAACCGCCTACGCCCAGCGCAATGTCAAGTGTCAATGATCCGGAAGGAATAACTTCCATGGGCTCGATCGCATTATCGCCCAGTTTCATGATCGTACCTTTTCCGTAAGTTTTCTCCAGCTTGTCAATAGTCAATTGCAGCGCTTTCAGCTTTTCCTTGTTTACTTCTTTGCTCATGGTGTTTTAGTTTTAAAATTAAATTGACATGTTAAATTTATCGTGTTCAGCTATTTTACAAGATTACAAAGAGACAAAAACTTGCGGCCCGCCGCAAACGGATAAGAGCTTAGTTTTCAACAGTGAAGGAGACTTTTCAACCAGTTGATCTGATTTTTTCTTTTCGGCGCTTTTCCTAAGTAACTACTAAACTTACTATTACAATATCTAACGGTACGATTGTTCAAAAGTACAAATAATAATCTTTTGTCAAAATTCTGTATTCATCCGTATAGTGCTGTTCATTCAGGTTATCTTTTTCGATAATGAGCGTGGTCTCTGAAAATGTTTTCTGCATAAACCCGAATTGCATCATCAGTCGCTTTTCCGACTTTTCGGGCGTTGTTTTGATACGCACGAGTTTATTGAGAAAGAGTTTTTTGCCCGGTGCCAGTTCGCGGAAAGCCTCGCCTTCCTTGACCGGGAGGATCACGCAGAACTTTCCTTCTTTATCCAGCAGTTTAGCTACACCGTCGAGCAGGGCTTCGGGCGGCAGCAGGTCGGCGTGGCGGGCTTTGGAGCGCGCTTCTTCCGAGGCTTTGGACGAATCGACGAAATAAGGCGGATTGCTCACGATGAGGTCGAACTTCTTCCCGGCGCGGGCTGCAAAATCCTGCAGGGCGAACTGGTGAACGGAAACACGCTCGTGCCAGGGGCTTTCCATCACGTTCTCCCGCGCCTGGATGCAGGCTACTTCGTCGATATCAATGGCTTCGACCTGTGCGGTGGATTTCTGCGCAAGCATCAGCGCGATAATGCCCGTTCCTGTACCGATATCGAGTATGTTTTTTATGCCGCCCGTATTTACCCAGGCCCCGAGCAAAACCGCATCGGTCCCCACTTTCATGGCGCACTTATCCTGCCTGACGGTAAATTGCTTGAACGCAAAAGTATTGCTGGACATAAAAGCGTTTCAACGCGGAAAGTCTTAAGTGATACTATGCAGGTAATGCAATGCATTCCCCGTATGTAACACTAAGCTACTGAAAAAAACGCAACATTATGCATCCGGTGCGGAAAGATCAATATACAGGCCGATCAGTCCTTCGGGAGCTTTTACAAGGAGTTGCTTTTTATCGCGGTCCACTTTTTCGACCACGCCCGGGTAAAGCGGGATGAGTATTTCCTGCCTTTCGCGCATCACCTGCAGCACACGCTGGGCAGGGTATTCGAGTACGCCGGTCGCTTTTCCCACCAGACCGAATACGCTGTCGATCACTTCGAATCCGCCGATCTCGTGCAGGTAAAATTGTTTTTCATCCAGCGCAGGCAGCATGGCCAGCGGGAGAAACAGGCCGGCGCGGACAAACATGGCGGCCTGGTCTTTCGTATCTATTCCTTCGAGCAGGACTACGGCGCTTTTGCCTTTGATATGGATACGCCGGATGAAAAACGGAAGCAGTCCCCCGTTTATTTCCGCGAAAACCATATTCAGTTCACGGTACCGCGAAGCATCGTCCACGTCGAACTGGAAAACGAGCTCACCGGCAGTACCGGTAACCTTTGAAACGAAACCGAGGCAAAAACAGTCTTCTTTTTCCAAAACTTTTCCCCAAAACGGTTTGTTGAAACAGTTCCTAAAAGTATGGGCGATGCAGTGCATCGCCCATACGAAGTATTTACTACAAGTACCTGTTACAACGCAAACGTTATAAGTACCTGTAAGTTTTTGCGAAAAACTACCCTTCCTTGTTCTCTTCTGCCGGTGCAGCAGTTTCTTCGGCTGCGGCAGGAGTTTCGGGTACTTCAACGGCAGCGGCGTTTTTAGCGGCGATTTTCGCGGCGCGGGCTGCGTTGGCTTTGGCTTCAGCATCGAGACGTTTTTTCATTTCGTCGCGGGTACTGTCGGCAATGCTGCCTTTTTTGGCCTCTACTTTAGCTTGCTTTTCCTGCAGCCATTTTTCGAGTTTCGCATCGGCCTGTTCCTGTGTGAGGGCGCCTTTCAGCACGCCTTTGTGCAGGTGGTAGCGCATGAGTACGCCTTTGTACGAAAGAATCGCACGGCAGGTGTCCGTAGGCTGAGCGCCGTTTTTAAGCCATCCGATTGCCGCTTCATGATCGATCTCGATCGAAGCCGGGTTGGTAGTCGGGTTGTACGTGCCTATCTTCTCAATGAATTTGCCATCTCGAGGTGCACGACCGTCCGCAACTACAATATGGAAATAGGCATTACCCTTTTTTCCATGACGCTGTAGTCTGATTTTTGCAGGCATGTTACTGGTTTTTAGTTAGTTAGATTTAATCCGCATTTTTACGGACGGCAAATATCGGTATTGAAGCCGAATTATCCAAAATAAACACCTGCAAAATCAGGATTTCCCCTTTCTGCTGATGACAACGTACAAACTGTAAATCACAAGGAATGGCAACAAAACCAGCGATAGTAGCGAGTTAACCAGTCCCAGCAGGAGAAACGCGAGCAAAAGCAGCACATCGGCAAAGCCCGGTTTCTGATCGATACCGAACTTGTCCAGTAAAAAAAGCGCCTGCAACTCGCCGATCGGTTTGTCCAGCGCCTCTTCATTGGAAAACGGATCCGCATACAGGTTTTTCGTTCGCCGCCCCCGCGCAAAAGCCCGCAGCACGGCAAGCGGGTTCACCAGCATACCGAGCATCAGCCCGCTCAGGTTGATGATAAAAGCCGCCTTGTAATTCCAGCAGCCCGAAGCCAGTTCCCAGGCGCTGATCGCTCCTTCGCCCGCCAGCGTAGTTTTGTAGCCGGTAAGGAGATGATGAATATCGTGCTTCATCACGGCTTTCCGCCGCGAATCGAAATTCGGAAAATAGAGATTGATTTTCGGCGCGAGTTCGATCTTCACACTGCTGCTGCTTTGCCCGCCGTCGTCGCCAAGCCGGTTGTCCTTGTAGAATTTGTCCAAAATCTGTCGCGGAGTCTGCATGTTCATAGCCATGTATTCAACATACGAAGATCGCCGGTTGTTCAATGGATTGTTATAAAATTCCTGCGGAATGAATCGTTCACCAGTTCGGAGTCGGGAGCTTTGAGTTCGGAGTTTTATGGATACTTGTCAGGTCGAGCGGCTCCCGATAGCTATCGGGACGAGACCGACTTTATATAAAACTCCGAACTGGTGCAACAGACTCATTTTTTTTACCGGACTTCTTTATAATCCTATTTTTACCGCGATACAATCACCCGATGCGTAAAATCCTGGAAACCGGCCTGCTCGTTTTACTCCTGCTCCTGCTCTTCTGCCCGGCGCGCGCGCAGTTGCTGGAACGCCAAGTCACCATTTACGACAGCGCCGCCAGCCCCGGTTATTATTTCTTCCGCTCCTTCCGCATGAAAGTGATGTACGATACGATGCCCGGCCAGCAGGTGATTATGGACGGCAACGGGCATACGGTTTATTATCGCCTTACCCATACCGGTTCCGATTTCAAAATGCATGCGAACGGAATCATCTCTTTTTTCGGGAAGGATAAATTTTACCTCTTCGACAAAAATTTCCGGATCATCGATTCGGTGAGCTGTGTAAACGGCATCACCACCGATTCGCATGATTTTGTCGTGCTGCCCGACGGGCATTTCCTGCTGCTCGGACAAGAGATCGAGCAGAAAGACATGAGCCGTTACAAAATTTTCAAGCAGAAAAACCTGGCGGGAAGCAAACGCGCCAAAGTGATCACAGGCGTGATCCAGGAACTCGACGCAAACAAAAGACTGGTGTACGAATGGCGCTCCGCTCCGCATTTCCGGCTGGAAGACGCGGAAAAAATTTACCTGAACGATACGGCGAAAATCGACATCACGCATTTCAATTCCGTGGACCAGGACAGCGCCGGTGAGTACCTGCTCATCTCCGTGCGCTATTCGAACGAGATCATCAAAGTGCAGAAAAACACGGGCATGATCCTCTGGCGCTTCGGCGGAAAACGGAATAACATCAAGCTGCTGAACGACAGTTTGCCTTTTCTCGGCCAGCACGACGCCCGTTTTTCCGGCGGCAACCGCATGACGCTTTTCGACAACGGGTATGCCGACGCGAAGAGAAAACACGCCGCCCGCGCGATGGAATATGAAATGGACGACGCAAAAAAAACGGCGAAACTCGTCTGGTCGTACACCCGTAAACCTCAACTGGTAAGCGACGCAGCCGGCAACGCACACCGCGCAGCAAACGGGTACATGCTGACCAATTACGGCAAGATCCAGAACAGTAAGCAGAACATCATGTTTGACATGGTGAAACCGGACGGCAGTAAAATCATCGAGCTCGCTTTTAAAGACACTGCGGGAACTTACCGGGCGTTCTATTATCCTTCCCTGCCTTTCGAACTGCCCCGCCCGGTGATCAGCGGAAGCTGGCAGTACGGCGGGTACAAACTCGAAACGGCAAGTGCAGGTCCGCGCCGCTGGTCGAACGGCGATACGGCGCAACTGATCTCGCCCGCTGTTCCCGGCGAGTATTACCTTGATATTCCTTACGGCGACGGCGGGTTCCTGCGCTCCATCCCGCTGAAAGTAACCGCAAAAATGCTGAACGGTCCGGATACGCTGCGATCCGGTAAAATGAACAAAGCGCAGGAAGACGCGTATTACGACCTGCTGCGCGCATACCGCGAGTCGGGCGGGCTGGACCGTGTGCTGGCGCAAACGGGATTCAGCATGCGCTGCGGATCATGCGAAACCTTCGGCGGCCAGTTTATGGTCAGCATCAGCGACAGCGGCGAACTCCTCTCCTGCTCCATCGCGAAAACGAATTTTTACTGCAAATCGCTCGACGAAAAAAAAGCGATGGACGTGCTGCTGAAATCCTTCACTGATTTCCTGCGCAAACAAAAATTCCACGGAGCGCTGCGCGGAAAAACCGTTTTCCTGCAAACGGGTTTTTATTCGAAATGCTGAAGAAGCGGTTACCTTTGCCGCGATGAAAAAACCGAGAACGACGCTGATCCTGGAAAATGTAGAAATCGCATCCGCCGTGGCCGAAGGAAAATCCATTGCCCGCGTGGATAATATGGTGGTCTTCGTGTCGAACGCCGTTCCCGGCGATGTCGTGGATATCCAGGTTACGCGCAAGAAAAAACGCTACGCCGAAGGAAAAGCGATTCATTTTCATCATCAGTCCGACAAACGGACCAAACCCGCCTGCGAACATTTCGGTGTTTGCGGCGGCTGCAAGTGGCAGCATCTCGGCTACCAATGGCAACTGCATTTCAAACAGCAGCAGGTGCTCGACTCGCTCGAACGGCTCGGCGGAATCGCCCTGCCGCCGCTGCAGCCCATCCTCGGATCGGAAAAAGTATATTATTACCGCAACCGCCTCGATTACAGTTTTTCCAATAAACGCTGGCTGACGAACGAAGAAGTGGAAAGCGGCGCGGCCTTCGACCAGCAGAACCGCAATGCGCTGGGTTTTCACATTCCCGGCACGTTCGATAAAGTGCTGCACGTAAATCATTGTCATTTGCAGGAGGAGCCTTCGGACAGTATCCGCCTTTTCGTGAAAGCGTTTTCGGACGAGCACGGATTTTCTTTTTTCGATATCCGGAATAAAACCGGCCTGCTGCGTAACCTGATCGTCCGCACCGCTTCCACCGGCGGGATCATGGTACTGGTGGTTTTCTGTGACGATGAGCCGGAATCGCATCAACTGCTGCTGCAGGCCCTGCGGGATAAATTTCCGCAGATCACTTCGCTGATGTATGTGGTCAACCCGAAAGCGAACGATACGATCGGCGATCTCGACATTCAGCTTTTTCACGGCAACGATCATATCATCGAAGCGATGGAAGACCTGCGTTTCAAAGTCGGGCCGAAATCGTTTTACCAGACGAATTCCGCGCAGGCTTACGTGCTTTATAAAGTAGCGCGCGAGTTTGCAGGACTTACCGGCAGCGAAACAGTTTACGATTTGTACACCGGCACGGGAACCATCGCGCAGTTCGTGGCGAAGCAGGCGAAAAAAGTAATCGGCGTGGAATATGTAGAAGCCGCGATTGCGGATGCCCGTGAAAACGCGGCGATGAACGGGATCACGAATTGTAAATTCTTCGCGGCGGATATGAAAGATATTTTCAACGCAGCTTTCCTTTCCGAAAATGGTTCACCCGACGTGATCATTACCGATCCGCCGCGCGCGGGTATGCACGAAGACGTGGTGCGCTGCATCGCAACAAGCGGCGCGAAAAAAGTGGTGTACGTAAGCTGCAACCCCGCCTCCCAGGCCCGCGACCTGGCCCTGCTTGACGCCGCATACAAAGTAACCCGTGTGCAGCCGGTGGATATGTTTCCGCATACGCATCACGTGGAGAATGTGGTGCTGCTGGAGAAGCGGGATGAAGTAAGTTAGCGCGATGAAATAAAAACGCACAACGCCAAACACCCAACTCTCAATTATCAATGAATTTGTCCGATGGGAGTTGATCATTGAGCGTTCCTTCTTCAGAGTGCCTTGACTAATGCGGTATTTACCGTAATTCTTTATCCGCCAAGTTCTTTTTTCGGCTGAGTATTGCAATGCATCGCCTACATCCCTACTTTTACCCCATAAACAACACCTACACGTATGACAGATATTATTATTTATTCCGTCCTCGGCTTTTTCGGCCTGATACTTTTCTTCGGATGTTTTGCAACCGTACAGCAGGGAACAGTTGCCATGACTACTGTTTTCGGGAAATACCGCCGGATGATGACCCCGGGTCTGAATTTCAAAATTCCGCTGATCGAAAAAGTGAACAGGCGGATTTCTATCCAGAACCGTTCGGTGGAACTGGAATTCCAGGCCATCACCAACGACCAGGCCAATGTATATTTCAAAGCGATGCTGCTTTACGCGGTAATCGACCAGCAGGAAAAAACGCTGGTGAACGTAGCCTTTAAATTTATGGACGAGCGCAGTTTCATGCAGGCGCTGATCCGCACGATCGAAGGCGTTATCCGTGGCTACGTGGCTACGCGCAAACAGGCGGAAGTACTCAGCCTGCGCCGTGAAATTACCGAACACCTGAAAGAACAGCTCGATCACCTGCTCGAAGAATGGGGCTATCACCTGCTCGATGCGCAGATGAACGATATCACGTTCGATGATGTAATTATGAAATCAATGGCGCAGGTTGTTGCTTCGAGCAACCTCAAAGCCGCCGCCGAAAACGAAGGACAGGCCTTACTGATCACGAAAACAAAAGCCGCCGAAGCCGAAGGTAACGCGATCAAAATCTCCGCAACGGCCGAGCGGGAAGCTTCGCAACTGCACGGCCAGGGCGTGGCGCTCTTCCGCGAAGAAGTGGCCAAGGGTATGACCAGCGCCGCCAAGGAAATGCAGCAGGCCAACCTCGATACTTCGGTAATCCTCTTTTCCATGTGGACGGAAGCCATCAAACATTTCGCTGAAAATTCCAAAGGCAACGTGATTTTCCTCGACGGATCGGCCGAAGGCATGCAGCAGACCATGCGCCAGATGATGTCGATGGACAAACTGATAGACGACAAGCATAAGCCGCATTAAAAAAAACCTGTAACATTACCGCAGGGGCGATTCTAAAAGATCGCCCCTGCCGCATTTATAAAAGACATGTCAACCGGCTCCGGAATTTTTTCCATCACTTCGCCGCAATAACCAGTCGCCGGCTGCTGCGGAGATTTCCATTTTGCCGGAAACTTACGATATACATACCGGCTTCCAGCCGTTTACCGGTTTCCTCTTCGAGTACAAAATCATCTTTGGTAACTGCAAAGGCTGCTATTTTTCTGCCTGTAACATCGCAAACTTCGATACTCCTGTTATCTCCGGACGATGAGATATGAATTTTCGTTTCCCCGGCCGAAGGATTCGGCATCAGTGTCATCGTGTTTTCGCCGGCGACGGTTTGTACACTCATCGCGCCCTGGTCGTAAAGGTTGATATTATCGAGATACAGGTAATTCGGCAAAGCGCGCCCGTCGAATTGCACATAAACACCCGCCATGCCGGCATACGCCCAGAGATCGGCCACCGCGTGCCGCCACTGCGAAACGTTCGGAACGAAATTCACCGCGGGCGGGGCCGTGTTCAGCGCAACGCTGTCGAGATAAAGCACGTTGGAAAACGTCACGCCGCAGTCGGTAGAAACCTGGATGTACATCCAGTCGGAATTATCGGGCTGGAATTGTGCGTGCGGTGCGCAAGCATAATCGAACGATAAAGTCGGAGAAGCGTAATTGGAAAAATCCAGCAACTGCGAACGCACCGGGTGAAAATTCCAGTTGAATATCGACATCGAATACGAACCGATGCCGTAAGCCGAAGCGCCGGCCAGTTGCCATGAAGGCGGCGGCATATTGCCCACGATACTCATCAGGTCCCAGTTGGGTGGCGGCACCTGCATGCTTTCAAAATTTTCTGCCGATGGAAAAATGCCGTAACCGAATACGCTTACCGTCGTGCTGATACTGATGGTATCACTTCCTGCGGAATTCGAAACGATCAGCGTGGCGCCGTATATTCCCGGCATGGCATACATCACCTGCGGGTTTTGCTGCGTGGAATTCGCAGGCGATCCGCCGGGGAAAATCCATTGCCAGGAAGTCGGCTGATACCCGCTGTTGTCGGAATATTGTACCGGTTGCATGGCGCAGGCCACGGCAGGACTGCTGACGAACGAAGCGACCGGCGGAAGCGTGGTCCCCGGCGTGCAGGCTGTGGACAACGGAAGCTCACGCCGGCGCGGGCTGTTGGCGAGAACCGTCTGCATCCGTATTTTCTGATCGTACGTGAACAAATGCTTGCAGGCGTCGGTCGTATAATCCATGTAATTATTAAACATATCGCCGTTCGGAGCATTGCTGCACGAAATATGCGGAAATGCCGGGCAGCCGGAATTCGAGGCAGCCTGTGTGGGTGTGTCGTTGCAATAATCATCACCGCAATTCGAATCTCCCCACACATGGCGCAAGCCGAGAAAATGGCCGATCTCGTGCGCCATGATGCTCGTCTGTGAATTTACTTCCAGGTAAGTGATGTAAATCCCGTCGCCGGCGCCGTTGTTATTGCTCGCTGCAACCCCGGCCAGTCCTGAAGAATCGGGGAACATGCCCCAGCCTGCATAACTCGAGTAAAAATACATCGGCATGATCCACACGTTCAGGTACCGGGTCGGATCCCAGGCGTATGCCGCAGCATAATTCTGGCTGAATTGCGTGGGTTGTGTAAACAGGGCAGCCGGTACGCCGCTGGTCGCCGCATTGACACGTACCACCCCGGCTTCATACATCGTATTCCCGTTCGGGTCGGTTTGCGCCAGGCAAAGTTCGATCCCGCAGTCGGCCGCCATCGGCTGGAACGGAGCAGGGATCAATGCCGTATCAGGATTCTGTTTGCGCAAAAGCGTATTCGTGAAATTCAGCATGTCTTCCAGGTCCTGGCGCAAAACATTGGTTCCTGTTCCGTACAGGTCGTTCGAGTACAGGCTGTGAAAGACGTGGAAAATAACCGGGAGTACCAACGGTCCGCCTGCGGCAAGCTGGCGCTGCTTCTGCTCCGCAGCGGGATCGTTTTGCATCAGCAGGTTTCCCTGCGGGGGCGGCGTGCCGCAGGTATGAACGTCTTGTCCTCTGGTGAGCAGCGCCCAGCATATCGCCAGGCCTGCGGTTAACAGGTAGTGTTTTTTCATGAGTACAGTATTTGCCGCCTGTATAACGAAAAGCATGAAAAAAGATACAGTTCTTTCCCGGCCGGAGTCGATTAAAACTTATCAACGGACTCCGGGAAATCTGCTTCTGTTTCCTTTTCTTTCCTTTGACCAAAACGCTTCCCATGATGAACAGGCAATACATCTCCCTGCTGGCGCTGATCGGCATGATCGCGGCACCGATGATCTTTCAGAAATGCGGCCCTGCTCCTGCTCCGCCGCTTCCGCCGAATATCCAGGATATGTGTTTCTGTCCCGACAGCGCGAAAAAAGATTCATTCTGCAGCATGATTCCCAAAATCATCGCCATTCCCGATTCGCTTGTCAACGAAGGTTACCGCGCCGGTTTCGATTCGCTGCGCCAGCCGTATTTCGATATTTTTTCCTGGCAGTCCTTCGTTGCGCTGAACTGGCCGGCTGACGGGAACGGGAACCCGATACCCGGCGCTTTTTCCAAAGACTATACTTCGCCGCGCGTTTGGGAACATTACGCTGATCCGGATACGGTTTTTACCAAACCGGTTTCATTCGTTCCTCCCGCTGTGCGCAGCGGCGCCGCAGCCAACAAAAAAATCCTGTACATGACTTCGAAATTCAGCAATGCCGACAGCCTGAAATTCGACAATCCTTCGCTGCTGGTTGAATCGGACGGCAACGCGCTGATCGATAAAAACCTGAACTACGCGGTTTTTGAAGAACGCATCAACCCGGATGAGCTTACATACATCAACAAAAACAACCTGAATACGCAGGCGGGCCAGGTAAAGTGGATCGACTCGCTCGGACATACGGTCAGCCTTCCGCAGGGATCGAAAAAGAACAACACCACCGGCGCCATCGAAATCAAAGCATCCTGGCGTATTCTTATACGCGGCACCGATAGTATGGCAACCTATTATCACCAGCCCGCGATTATCTACATCGATTCCGCGTACACGACCAACGGAAAGCCGCTGACTGTTGAGGCGGAAGTCGGGCTGGTGGGACTGCACATCATTCACAAAACGGAACAGTTGTTCGGACAGTTTATGGTGTGGAGTACATTCGAGCACATCGACAATGTTCCGGATAACCTGCAGAAAGATCAGACTGCTCCGCCGAGGAAAGAATACTCGTTTTACGATCCGAATTGCATCGGCTGCCCGGTAAATACGCCGCCTGCACCCAAGTCCGGCGACAAAGTGGTGAAATGGTCGCCCACGCCTCCGTACGCGCAGGATTACGCCACCACAGTCCAGGGCGAGCAGGGCGGAAAATCGTTCGGCACGCAGGTTGTTCGCCTGTACCCGGTTTATTATTACACCGAACTGGTGAATGATGTGTGGCGTGACAAACTGAAAGGAACCGTGTGGGAAAACTACCGGCTCATCGGTTCACAATGGGGCGGCAAAGTGGATGGTCCCCCGTTCGATACGGTGAATGCCCCGCAGTTCCTGGCGAATACCACGATGGAAACGTATATCCAGGGCAATGCAAGCTGCATCAATTGTCACAAGTTTGCTGTTATCGCCGGCCAGAAACCCAAAGCGGCAACGAAGTACAATTCCGATTTCAGTTTCCTCTTTCATCATGCCACGGTGAAATCGCAGGCCATTCTGCCGAAGAAGGACAGTACGGTTACAAAAGGAAAATAAACGGATATCCGCTTGTATCATTTTCGTGTGACTTTGTGTCTTTCTGCCTTTGTGGTCTCTGCCACGAAGACAGGAAGGCACAAAGAATTACAAAGAGTACCCGGGAATAAAAGCAAATCAATAATCAATTCCACCGCATAAAATCAACCCAGGAAATTTATGAGTAACCGCACCGGTTCTGCACTACCCGCGCCATCACCCATGGCGGGAAAAAATCAACCCGTTGAATGGCTTTTCGTTTACAAATTCAACGGCGCTTCGTTCCCGGGCTGCGACAACGGCGTGTACCCGACTCCCGGCACGCCCGGAATTTTCGGCGGAACCGTGCAAACCTATCCTGCGGGCCACAGCCAGCAATATGTTTTTGCTACCAGTAAAAACCCGGCGCTGGTAAAAGGAACAGGCTGCGTGGGCGCCACGCCCAACGACCCGCTGGGAGCGACTTTCGGGCAGGTGTACAATACGCCCGGATATTTTTACGTGCTCTGGAACGACCAGTTTTACGGAAACCCGATCGCTACACAGAGTAGTCCCTGGGGACATTCGAAAGGCATGGTAGCCTGGAACGATGCCGGCGAAGGATTCGTGATGCAGGTTTCCACACCTTCATGGCCGGGCTCGGCCAGCAGCGTCAACCCGCGCATGAACGACGGCAATACGCTCGGGTGCGTGAGCAGCGACGACGATATCGAAGTGGCGCAGCATTTTTTCGCGCTGAAAATCAACAAAAGCGATCTTTCGTCCATCCTCAAAGCGCTCATCAATTCCAGCGTGGTTACCGATATCACGCAGCCGGAAATTGTGCAGAACGGCGGTCCTTCCGATATCCAGGCGTTAGTGAATCAACTCGGCAAACAAAGCAGTTCCACTGCCGCTACGATGGTAACGCTTTCTTCCGGGGTGCAGCTGATCTCCAAACCTTCCGCGCTGAATGTGCCGGTATGGCAAATGGTTTCCGCGAAGCTGAACAGCCTCCCCATGCGCGTAGCCAGCTGGTGGGCCAGTCCGCAGATTTATTCCACCGACGGCAAAAGCATGCCTTCCTGCTGGTCTGCTTCGCTCGGCAAACCGGGCCCGGTAGAAATCGCCACCACGGGCAACTGGGCCGGCACAACGATCGGGCTGGAAGGAGGCGACGGCGACGGGTACAACCACGCCAAAATCGGCATATCCAAAGACAGTTCGAAACCGGTTTGTGTTTTCGGCGATATGAACCAGCAGGGCGGACTTTGTCCCGGCTACGCCTACGCGAACCAGAAATGCAACAGCAGCCAGAACGGCCGCGGTGGTACTTTTTATGTACTGAACAACGCTGCACTTTTCAAAAGCCTGTCGCAGTTGCTGGCCGGCCAGAGCGCCCCGGTGAAACCGGTAACGCCGGACGGTACTTCCTCTTCCGTAACAGGTACCGCTCCTGCTTCTTCTCCGACGGGAACGAAAACCGCATCAAAAAAGAAAGCGCCCGTTAAGAAGAAATCAAAAACTTCGGCCAAAAAAACAGCCAAAGCAAAGCGGAAACTCGCACCTAAAAACAAAAAAGCGAAGCCCGCTTCCAAAGCGAAAAAAACTGCAGTGAAAAAGAAAGCGAAGAAAAAAACGAGGCGATAGGTTTTTGCTGAAAAGATTCGTTGCTATTGCTCCACGGTTTTCGTAAATTTGAAAGGCTTTCCATCCTGGCCAGATTTATTGAAACCCATGCCCCTGCTTTCTGAAAACCAACTGAACTGGTCTGCTGTTGTTGCCAATTCGCGGATGAACCGGGAGCGGAATGCCAGCGGAGTAAACAGTTATGAGCAGGAATTTAAATTCAAACCGGAGGAATTCCTGGAACAACAAATTCAGCGATCCGGTTTTGTTTCCTGGCTCGATCTCTGTTGCGGACAAGGTAATGCGTTAATCCAGTCGGCTGAATTTCTTGCCGGCAAAGAGTTGCAGCATAAAGCACGATTAAAAGGAATCGACCTGCTCGATGCTTTCCGGAAAAGAGACGACCGGCTTACCTGCCTTGATTTTGAACCCGTGCCGCTGGCCGGTTGGAAACCGGACCGGAAGTACGATCTTATCACGTGTGTACATGGATTGCATTACATCGGCGACAAACTGCGGATAATCGAAACGGCATTGACTGCCCTGGCGGAAGACGGTTTATTCATCGCCAATCTTGATCTGCAAAATATCCGTATCAACGGAAAAGATGCTTCCGTTTTCCTGAAAAAACAATTCGCAGCACACGGGATAGATTACCATACCCGGTCAAAAATTATCCGACGCAAAAGTACTTTGGTCGTGGAATTGGGCTTAAAATTCCTCGGCTCTGATGATACCACCGGGCCGAATTATACCGGACAGGAAGCGGTTACGTCGCATTATTCGCAGTAAACACAAATGAATTCTACAGGCAAAACAGGTTACTAATTACTTGCATACATTCCTACGAACAACATAATACCCATGCTCTTTATAGCCGACAACCAAACCCTTATCATCGTACCAGATTGATTTGTATGGCGCATCGTATTTCGATTTTCCCTTAATATAGTCCTTGCGAATAACTCCGGATTTTTCTTTTTCGGTGGTAATAAATTCTGCTATTGGCTCTAAAAGCATTATTGGAGGCGGTGGCGGTGGTATAAAACCCTGGCTGTGATCTTTCGTTTCAATTTTAATCGTTTGTTTTCCCGGTTCAGTAATCCATAGCGAATCGCCACGATATACCATTGTAAGGATCGGGGTTCCACTTTTTCTCAGCGCATTATATACACTTGTTTTTTCCAATCGTTCTGCACGGTACTGATGTTTGTAAACAGTATGTTCCACCAACTCTCCGTTTTTTATCGTTTTGGTTTCAATCGGCTCATAAAGTGAGTCTTCGATCAGAATAGCCCGGGTCGAAGAATCCAGTATTACGGAATGAACCGCTTTCCTAATATTAGTTAGATAGTCGCGATAATATTTATGAATAGCAAGCGTATCATTTCCCAACAAGTCAATCTGATCTTCTATGCAGACATAACCGACAGAATCATAAGTATAATGAGAAAGATATTCAGAACAATCGGAGGCCGGGAATCTTTTAGACGCCTCCGTATTTACATAGCTCCAGATAATATGATTATATTTTTCGGTCTTTGGATTATGCTTCGGTTGTTTTACTTTATTCCACCTTCTTTGCGAAATCGGGCGTATCTGCTTATCATACTGAAGAACTTCTCTAATACCCAAAAGTGAGGTGTCTGTTCCTTTCACCATAAAATTACTAACACGTATTACCCTGCTATCCGGCGCAATGTCATATTTAGAATAAGACCAGACACCTGGGGCGTGCCCCTGCATTTCCGATTTTGCGAAAATAGTACCGTCCGGATTGAAGTAGGAAATTTCAACTTCTTTTACGCTGTAAGAACCTGAATAAACGGAGTCTATGAATAATCGTACATTATTTTTTTTGTTGATTATGCTATTGGTATCAACATCCGTAACTTTTCTCAGCAAAGGCCAGATAGCATAGTTAATCTTCTGCCCGACAGCAGAAAAAGAGCCTATAAGAAATAACAGTAAAACTGTTTGTTTAAACATTCGGTTTACTTACCTGGAACCGGCTTCTTATAATACTTCATCGCCGTCGGCAGAAATTCCTTAATGTCTTTAATCCGTTTTTCATCGCTCGGGTGCGTGCTCATGATCTGCGGAACATTGCCGCCTCCGTTAGCTGCCATACGCTGCCAGAAATCAACCGCTTTGGAAGGATCGTAACCGGCGAGCGCCATAAAAACGAGCCCGAGTTTATCCGCTTCCGTTTCGTGCTTGCGCGAATATGCGAGTTGCCCGATGGCCGATCCTACGCCGTACACGTTTTCAAATGCTTTCTGGTACCCGGCAGTAGATGCCGAAGCCCCGGCCACTGCACTGACTACCGCTCCGCCGGCTTTCACCATCGTAGCCTGGCTCATGCGTTCGTTACCGTGACGGGCAATGGCATGCGCCACTTCGTGTCCCATCACAACGGCCAGGCCGTCTTCGTCCTTGGTAACGGGCAGCAGGCCGGTGTACACGGCTACTTTTCCGCCGGGCATGCACCAGGCGTTCACGGTTTTATCGTCCTTGATGAGGTTGAACTCCCACACGTAGCCGGCAATGCGTTTCTGCTTCCCGATCGTTTTCAGGTGATCGGTGATCGCTTTGGAAATATTGTTTCCTACTTTTTTCACCAGCACGGTCTGCGGATCGCTCACGGGAACAACCATGTTCGTTTGCAGGAACTTCGTATAATTCTGACGGCCCAGGTTCATCATCTCCGATTCGGAAAAAAGATTGGTCTGGCGGCGGTTCGTGATCGGAACTTTGGAACAGGAAAGGCCCAGGAGCGCGATGGCTGTAAGGGCGGCATATAGTTTATAGCTTCGCATAGTTATCGGTACTCGGTACTACGTTGGGCGATTCACTGAATCGCCCTTACTTTTATACGGACGGTAGATGTAGCCGCCCTTACGGAGATTTTACAAATGGCGTGCCTTATTCGATACAGGCGGAAAGCCCGCGGTCCAGGAGGGCTGTGCACATGGGTTCCAGTTCCGAGAATTCACCTTTTTTAACAGCGCATTTTCCGCTGAAGTGCACAATAAATGAACATTGCTCGGCCTGGATCGGTTCATGTCCGCAGACTTTGATCAGCGAATCGATGACGAATTCAAAAGTATTCACATCGTCGTTATACAGAATGAGGTCTTTATGATCCACTTCCTGGACAAGAAGCTCGAGATCAAGTTCCGTTTCGGTTCCCGTATGTGAAAAAAACTGCTTCATGGTATGCGTTTGATGGGTACAAATTTATGAATTCCCGGGACTCATTCTCCGCTTAGCTGTTTGGCTTCGTCGAGCGAAATCTTTTTACCGTTCATGAATGCCACGATAAACGCGTCTGCAATGCCTTTGGATATCGCTTCGTCTTTCAGCGCGGTGATCTCCGCATATTTCCCGGAAGCGCCGGCAACGTAAACGGTATTCCCGTTTTCCATGTCTTTGTAATTCCGCACACCGCGATTCGCCAGTTGGAAAAACTTATTCGCGATGTCGAGGGGAACTTCCTGCTGGAATGCGCCGATCTGCACACGGTACACCAGGCCCGGATCAGTAAGCACCGCGCTGGGTGTATTGTCCGGCACAATTACGGGATCAGGATCCGTTGTCGTGGAAGTGGACGAACCGCCGGTAGTCGCTGTTGTTCCTGTTCCCGGATCGGTTGTACTTCCTCCGGTTGTTGAGCCACTTGTCGTAGTAGTTGTTGTTCCTCCACCGGTATTCACCGGGTCAGATGTCGTGCTGCCGCCGGTTGTTCCGCTACCGGTTCCCGAAGGCTGCGTTCCATTACCCTGGATATTCGCCGCTTCGTTCATCGAAATGCGTTTGCCGTTGTAGTATGCGGTAACAAATGCATCACGGATACCGCGTGCAACAATCCTGTTTTTCACTTCGGAAGCTGCGCCGGCCGAATTATATTTTCCTGAACTGTAACGCGTATATCCGTTCGGCAATTTTTCGCTGAACAGGTCGGTGAGGTTATAAAGCTGTGTATTGCTCACCGGCCGCGAATAAACGCCTACCTGCACGGTGTAGAACAATCCCTGCACCTGCGCCACATCCGTAGAAACAGCCGTACCGGCTGAAGCCGCTGCTCTGCCCGTTGTTACAGGATCCGTTCCGCCGCTCGTAGTTGTTGAACCACCCGTTGTAGTTGTGCTGCCGCCGGTTGTCGATCCGGTCGTACTTCCGCCCGCAGCAGTCGTTGCTCCTCCGCCGGTAGTTGTTGAACCGCCAGTGGTGCCACCGGTGGCCAGTCCCGCCTGGTCGATCGGAACACGTTTGCCGTTCAGGAAAGCAACCACGAACGCATCGCGGAAACCGAGGTCGCGTATTTCTTCTTTCGCCGCGTTGGCCGTTGCAAAGCTGGTGAACAATCCTGCTGTGTACCGTGTAATGCCCTGCGGCGTGGTTTCGCCGTTGATCGGTGAAATGCCTTTGAACACATCCTGCGGGATCGGGTTGCGGAATGCGCCTACCTGCACACGGTACACCAGTCCCTGCGGGATATTTGCGTCAACAGGAATCCTGTTATTATTTGAGTAAACCGTGCGGGTACTTACTGCATATGACTCGTTCGGATTCAAACGTGAAGCAATGGCAGAACGATTTTCTCCGGCAGGAACCGTGTTTGTTCCACCCGTTGTTGTTGAACCTCCTGTGGTCGTTGACGAGCCACCGGTAGTAGTTCCGCCAGTCGTGCTTCCTCCGGTAGTTGTAGCAACATCAGTACCGCCTGTTGTTGTTGTACCACCACCGGTAGTCGCGACATCCGTTCCGGAACCGGTTTTCACCGTGCGGTCAGCATCAGCAACTGTTTTAACCTGGTCGTATGTCGTTTTATCGAGATCGTTGAGGAACTGTTCTGCTTCCGTTGTTTTTGTGCGTGAATCTGCTGCCGAATTTTCGGAAAGGTCATGCATCGAATCGGCTTTTGCTTTTTCGATTGCAGCGAGCTGGTCGTATTCGCGGGCTTTGTCAAGCGCTTCCTGCTTCCGTTCAGGGTCGGTCATTCCGCCGGCATTCTCTACCAGTTCCTGCGACTGGCGGATGTAGTTATCCGCAGTGGACTGGTGATTATCGGCTTGTTTCTGCTCTGCGGCAGATTTTGCAGCGGCGGCCTCGGATTCGGTTTTCAGCGTTACATAATTTTTGTACGGAACACTGGTTCTTACGGTATTAATTTCTTCGGGAGTAAATACCTGTCCTGTTGCAGGATTAACGGGAGTCAGAGTTGTTCCTCCGGTCGTGCTTCCACCGGTAGTTGCAGCGACATCAGTTCCGCCAGTCGTAGTTGAACCTCCTGTAGTTGTTGTCGTACTGCCACCTGTTGTGGTTGTTGTTCCTCC
>VBWE01000064.1 GCA_006218065.1 Bacteroidota bacterium | reverse complement strand
TATCTCAAGTCTCACATCTCATATCTGCTGCTGCAAATACAACGTAGCCGGTACGGAGAGAAATTACTGATCAGGGAACCAGGTTGTGCTCGATGGCGAACCGGGTCAGTTCGACTTTATTTTTCAGGCCGAGTTTGCCGAGGATATTTTTGCGGTGCGAGATAATAGTCAGTGAACTGAGGTGTACTTTTTCCGCGATTTCTTTATCGGTAAGGCCTTGTGCAATCAGCGAGAGTATTTCCTTTTCTCTCCTGGTCAGTATATCTGCCGGGTTTTCTCCCGCCTGCGAACGGCCTGTAAAATTATGCAGCAAGCGGTTTGTGACTTCTTCACCAAAATGTTTTTCCCCGCCGGCCACTTTTTGTATCACGCGGATCAGTTCTTCTTTATCTACCGTTTTGATCAGGTAACCCGACACGCCGGCTTCCAGCATTTTTTTGATGTACACGCTTTCGTTCAGCATGGTCAGGGCGATGATTTTTATGCCGGGAAAACGTTTGTGAATTTCCCGGGAAGCGGCAATGCCGTCCATCAGCGGCATCTGGATATCGGTCAGCACGATGTCCGGCTGCAGGGCTTCCACCTGTTCCAGGAGTTGCTTCCCGTTTTCCGCTTCCCCGATCACTTCGATCATGGGAAATTCTTTGAGCAGCGATTTCATACCGTCGATAAATACGCGGTGGTCGTCGGCAATAATAATCCTGATACTCATCTTATACCGGTATTTCAGTGGTGATCGTCGTGCCGCGGCCGGGCGACGAGTCGATATTGATGCTTCCTTTCAGCCACAGCGAACGCGTTACGATATTCTTCAATCCCCTTCCGCTCTTTTTTTCGCCGGGATCAAATCCTTTACCGTCATCCTCGATCATGATCGAAAGATGATCGTCCTGCCCGACCAGCTGGATGTTGATCTCCTTTGCTTCCGCGTGCTTCAGGATATTGTTCACCGCTTCCTGCACGATGCGGTAAATATTGAACTGTGATTGTTTTTCCAGGATGAGGTGATCCATGTGGTGCACGTGCAGTGTCACTTTCACCAGTCCCGAACTTGTAACCTTCGCAGCCAGTTCGTTCAGTGCGGGAACAAGTCCGCCTTCTTCGAGCGCGTGCGGCATAAGGTTGAACGTGATATTCCGCATCTCTTCCGAAGCCTGGTTCAGCAACTGCACAGACGCCCGGACAAGCGGTTTCTGTTCATCGGGAAGCGTTTGCAGGTGAAGTTTTGCCGTAGAAAGCAGGTGCCCGAGGCTGTCGTGCAGGTCTTCCGCGATGCGTTTCCGTTCCTGTTCCTGCGTTTCCATTACGGCCACCGCCTGTTCTTTCTGCTGCTGGTTGAGTTTTTGCTGGTAGCGGTGTTTTTGTTTTAACCGGAAGCGGTTCAGCAGCAGCAGGGAAAGTACGAGGACAAGTCCCAGCGAAATGCCGATGAACCAGTTGATCAGTTTTTGTCTTTTCAGCTGTTCTTCCTGTTCGGATTTCAGCACCGCTTCTTTTTTATCGTATTCGTACTGAATTTGTTTTTCGATGCCGGCTTTGCGTGTGGCGGCGTTGGCCATGCTGTCGCGGTACGTAACGAATTCCTTATAATGCGCCAGCGCCTCCGCGGTTTTGCCCAGCGCACTGTCGACCCGCGAAAGCACGAAGTGCGCATTGCGTATCGACTCGACAAAGCCGCCTTCCTGTGCGGCCTGGAGTGCGCGCGTGGCAAAACGCAGCGCTTCCTCTTTTTTATCCAGCTTCAGCAGGGCGATGGCTGTACTGTTGGAAGAGTTAGCGATGCCCTGCTTATCGCCGATCGCTTCATAGATGCTGAAACTTTTTTCGAAATAAGTCAGCCCTTTCTCCGGGTCGTTTGCATCATACGTGCTCCCGATATTGTTGTACGTATTGGCAATACCGACTTTAATACCGAGCGATTCATAAATTTCCAGGCACTCGGCGTAATACGTTCTCGCTTTTTCCATCTGGCCCAGGCTCCTGTATATCGCACCGATATTGTTTAAAGAATACGCCGCGCCGGGTTTGTCGCCTATTTTTTTTCGGATTTTCAAACTCTGCTCGAAATATTCCAGCGCCTTTTCTGTCTGTCCCAGGTTCGTATAAACAACGCCCATATTGCTCAGGGACTGTGCGACTCCCGCCTTGTCCCCGAGTTTTTCTCTCATCTGCAGGCTGCGCTGGTAATAGTCCAGCGATTTTTTTATCAGGCCCTGTTTGTAATAAATAACCGCGATATTATTTAACGTGATCGGCGTACGTTCCGGGGTGCCGGCCTCTTCGTAGATTTTAAGGACCTCTTCGAAATACAAAAGCGCGGTATCCATTTTTCCCCTCAGCAGGAAAACGGCCCCGATATTGTTCACGAGATCGGCTTTGCTGCGGAGGAAAGACGCTTTTTCCGTTTTATTCGTACCCCCGATATTTTCCTCAATCAGGGCGAGTCCTTTTTCGGAAATGGGAATAACCGTATTGGGATCGGAAGAATAAAACAGTTCCGTGAGGCCCACGTAAGCCGCTGCAACAGCCGTATCGTGCTTTGCCGCTTTAATAATCCTGTTCAATGAATCGATACGGGACTGTTGTGCAAAAGCCGTAAGTCCGCCCAGGCAAAACAGCTGGACGAGAAAAAGACAACGCAGTATCCAGACAGGAATCGGTTGTTGTTTCCGGTGCATAGTTATTCCGTTAAGTATCGTCTGACGCGGTGGAAAGACTGCAATAAAGATAATAATCTGCCCGGGTTGAAGAATAAGACAACAGGAGTCTTTCAAAAGTCTGCCGGAAGCCGGGAGCAGCCCGGAAAATATGTGATATATGTAAGTTTATTTTATCTCCGTGTAAGGTTTTGCTGTGTGAATGCCCCGTCCTTTGTGTAATCAAAACACAGCACTTGGAAATTTTACTACTACTACCTTGAATGAGAAAAATTCCAATACATATAGTAATCCTTGACGACAATGCATTAATCGCCGCTCCCTTGAGCAGGTACCTGTCGGGCCGGTTTGGGGGAAAAGTAAACGTGGCTGTTTTTCACGATATAAATTACTGCCTGCCGGACATTAACGATCAATCGCTTGTTTTTATTCTTGACTACTTTTTAAATGAAAAGGAAGCGGAGACGGTTAACAGGCGGAAGACATACGATCTCATTAAAAAACATAATCGCAAAGCGGAAGTAATCCTGGTCAGTTCCCGGGAACAAATACCGGGCGCAATCGAAGAAATACAGAAAAAAAGCGCTGCCTGTGTTGCCAAAAGAGAGCGGGACGTTTTCGATTTACTGCGCCTGTTCGACAAAGTGGCGGTTTTACCCATTAGAACATTCATTATTTACCCGGTCAAAAAAATATTCCGCGAACTCAGTATCAACAACTACCTCCTGATGTTCGCCGTGGCTTTTGTTTTTGTCGGCGTACTGGTAACCGCCGGGTTCGTAGCAGTGGATATTTTTCACTGACAACACGTGCCGCGATCTTCAGTACCATGACCTGGTGCGAAAAACACATCCATTGAAAAAGGAACGATATACCGGGGACGGAAACCACATTCCGCAATATGATTACAGATGAACAACTTTAAAATACAAAACACATGAACACCATTCTTTACAGTGCAGCAGGAGTAATATCACTCGTTATGCTGGCGGTTTTATTTACATATCTCGATAATCTTCGCAACAGCCGGTGGAAGCACCGGGCAGCGGAAATCAGGCGATTGGTAAAACAAGCTAACCATCACACATAACCGGTGTATCTGAAAGCTGGGTAATGTCTCCGTTTGAAAATGAGCATGGAGATTCTTTCAGTATTCCGTTTAACCGCAAAGCACGCAAAAAGCAACACGCCTGGCGGTCTTTGCGTTCGAAGAGCAAGTACGTCTTGGCGTGCCTTTAGATGTGTGTCCGAAGTAACCAAACTGAGACACTACCGATAAATGCAACTTATAGCAGCTATGGAAAATAATAAGTATAAAGAAGGCGAAGTGGTTTATGCAAAAGTAAACCCCGGACTGAAACTGGTTATCCGGCGCTATGTCGACGATATTTATTACTGCAAAATACAGGAAGATCCCGAACGGAATGAACTTGTTTATTTTGAAAGAGAACTGTTATCCGAATCGGATAAGCCGTAACAAGCTTTTCCGGATAATGAAACCTGCTATGGACAACAAAGAAATTGATAAACTGTTGGCTGACGAAAACAGTCATCTTACCAAACTGCACGAGATCGTTAAGGATACGCTGAAAGCGGAAAAACTCATTATTCATAATCTTTTAAATCCCCCGGAAGAGATACTCACGATCGGGCAAAGTATTTCCGATAAAGTCGCGCGATTCGGAGGAAGCTGGAAGTTTATCATTTCATTTTTCATCGTACTGGCGCTTTGGGTTGTTTTTAATGCGGTCGCACTCGGGCATTATAAGTTTGACCCGTACCCTTTTATTTTAATGAACCTGATACTCTCCTGCATAGCCGCTTTGCAGGCCCCGATCATCATGATGAGCCAGAACCGGGTGGAAGAAAAAGACAGGACACGAGGTGAAAACGACTACCTGATCAATCTTAAAGCGGAAATGCAGATCCGCAGCATGCATAAAAAAATAGACCTGTTGCTCGAAAAACAAATCAAAACTCTTTTTGAAACACAGGAAAAACAGTTTGCCTTACTCAGGGAAATCACGCGCAAACTTGACAGCATCTCGTTGAAAAAATAATTACCGCTTTCGTTTTCGCATCACCCCTTCCCTCCTCCCAAAAAAATCATCCCGGAAAATACCGTGTCAAATCCGCGCATATAGTTCAACACAAAAAGAACTATTGCATTACAGGACAGATGTGTGATTGATGCAACACTTCGCTGAAGTTGTGTAACACATGCGGCTTTTCAGAAGTTCACCTTTGTCCTGTGAAAGTTAATTCACAATAAATCCAATCACATGAAAAACAAACTACTCCTTATTATAACAGCTGCTACGCTATGGTGTTTCCCTGTTTTAAATTTCGGGCAGGCACCCAGCTTAGGTACTGCTGCCGGTTTTGTACTCTTCTCGTCTGTGGGCGCAGTAAGTAACACCGGGATTTCTCATGTTACGGGAAATACAGGAACGAACAGCGGATCCAGTACCGGCTTTGGAAATGTGAACGGCGTGATGCACGACAATGACGGTGCAAGCGCATTGTGTTCTGCCGACCTGTTGCTGGCTTATAATCAGCTGAACAGTACTGTTCCTGCTTTTTTTCCTGCGCCGCTGCTTGGGAATGGGCAGATTCTCAATGCAGGAGTATATTCGATAGCGAGTCCTGCAACACTGAACCTGGGTCTTACCCTGGACGGACAAGGAAATCCCAATGCCGTATTTATTTTCCAGATACAGGGTGCTTTTTCCACAAACGCATCTTCTAAAATTTACCTGGTCAACGGCGCATTGGCATGTAACGTGTTCTGGAAAGTGGAAGGTCTCGTAAGCATGGCCCCGGCAACGACCATGCGGGGAACGATTATCGCGAATAACGCCGCCATCAATATGAGTACGGGCGACACGCTTGAAGGAAGGGCTTTGTCAACCGCCGGGGCAATTACGCTTGACGGTGTGCTGGCATATACTCCCATCGGTTGCGGAAGTCCCGTACTTACAGGACCACCGGCACCTTCACTCGGCTCTGCGGAATGTTATACGATATTCTCTACCGACGGACCTGTTACCAATGTAGGTGTAACCTATGTTACCGGCGATGTCGGAACCAATAACGGGTCGGCCACCGGATTCAATCCTTTATTTGTAACCGGCGCCATTCACACTGTTCCGGATGCTTCCACGGCATTATGCGCAACCGATTTACAGGTTGCGTATAATTACCTCAATACGCTGCTCTATGATATCGAATTACTTTATCCTGTGCAGTTTGGAAATAACCTGGTGCTTACCCCACATACATACCTGATGAATGCAGCGGTAACTTTTACCGATACGCTCTTCCTCAACGCACAGGGTAATCCGAATGCCGTATTTGTTATCAAGATAAACGGCGCTCTTACGACAAGCACATATTCCAATGTGCGCATGATAAACGGAACACAGTCTAAAAATGTCTTCTGGATGGTCGAGGGCGCAGTGAGCATAAATGATTACTCCGTTTTCTGCGGAACGATTGTTTGCAACAACGGGGCGATGAACCTGGCCACAGGAGTTTATCTTAACGGCCGGGCGCTGACCACAACAGGCGCTTTGGGTACGGCTGCGATCACCGCGATCATGCCTCCCGGCTGCGGCGGCACCTCTGCTCCGCTCATTGCCTCAGAGCCGGCCAATCAAATAACCTGTGAAAATAATTCCGTAAGCTTTTCAGTAACTGCAACCGGAACCGGTATTACATATCAATGGAGAAAA
>VBWE01000021.1 GCA_006218065.1 Bacteroidota bacterium | reverse complement strand
CTCCCCCTCTTTGCGTCTTCGACGCAAAACGATCTTCCGTTTCTGCTGACATGTCGAAGACGGAGAGAGGGGGCCGGGGGGTGAGTCCCCGTACCACAAACTTTTATCTTTACCCCATGTTTACCCGCATCAACCTCGACGAAAATTATTACCTCGGACTTCCCCGGCCCGGCGATGAGAAAACCTATGTGCAGTGGCTGAACGAAAAAGAAATTTTCGATCGTACGCTTACCATACCGTTTCCATATACAGAAGCGGACGGCGTATGGTACATCGATCATTGCAGGGAAGAAACCGCGCGGATGGGTAAACCTGTAAACTGGGTTTTGCGCCGAAAGCCGGACAATATCCTGGTCGGGGGCGGCGGGTTCCATAATTTCAACCTGTTCAAGCCGCACGTGGGCGAAATCGGCTACTGGCTGGCCAAGCCTTACTGGGGAAAGGGAATCATGACCGGGATGGTGGCTGCGCTTTGCCGTTACGGGCACGAAGAGCTGGGACTGATCAGGCTGGAAGCCCCGATTTTTGCGTTCAATATCGCTTCGCAGCGGGTGCTTGAAAAGAACGGATTTCAGGAAGAAGGTTATCTTCGCAAAGCTTATCTGAAAGAAGGTCGGTATATCGACGGAAAACTTTTTGCACGGATTTTTTGATGAAAGACAAAAGCAAACAACTGCAGGCAAAAATCGATGCTGCGCTGCTCGGCGGCGGCCAGAAACGTATCGATGCGCAACATGCCAAAGGAAAACTGACTGCCCGTGAAAGGCTGCATTTCCTGCTCGACGAAGGCAGTTTCGAAGAAATCGGCATGTTCGTTACGCACCGTTCGAACGAATTCGGCCTGGAAAAGGAAAAATACCTCGGCGACGGCGTCGTTACAGGATACGGGCGCATCAACGGCCGGCTTGTTTACGTTTTTTCGCAGGACTTTACGGTTTTCGGCGGATCGCTTTCCGAAACACATGCGGAAAAAATCTGCCGCGTGATGGACCTCGCTATGAAAAACGGCGCCCCGGTTATCGGGCTTAACGATTCGGGCGGAGCGCGTATCCAGGAAGGCGTGGTTTCGCTTGGTGGTTACGCGGATATTTTTTACCGCAATACGCTGGCTTCCGGTGTCATCCCGCAGATATCAGCCATTATGGGACCCTGCGCGGGCGGTTCGGTGTATTCGCCGGCCATCACCGACTTTATCCTGATGGTGGAAAATTCTTCGTACATGTTCGTTACCGGTCCCAACGTGGTGAAAACGGTAACGCACGAAGAAGTCACTGCCGAAGAACTCGGCGGCGCTGCGGCGCATTCCAGCAAATCGGGTGTGACACATTTTGCCTGCACGAATGAAATAGATTGCATCCATACTATCCGTTCGCTGGTAAGTTACATGCCGCAGAATTGTGAGGACGAAGCGCCTGTACTTGCATACGAGCCTGCCGATGAAAAGCGGCCGCAACTCGGGCAGCTCATCCCGGCAAACCCAAACCAGCCGTACGATATGCGCGAAGTGATCAGCGGCATTATCGACGAAGGATCTTTCCTGGAAGTACATAAAAATTTTGCAGAAAATATCGTAGTCGGTTTTGCACGGCTTGCCGGCCGCAGCATCGGCATTGTGGCCAACCAGCCCGCGGTACTTGCCGGTGTACTGGATATCGATTCGTCAACCAAGGCGGGCCGTTTTGTCCGTTTCTGCGACGCCTTCAATATTCCGCTGCTCGTACTGGTGGATGTTCCCGGCTTCCTTCCCGGCACCGACCAGGAATGGAATGCGATTATCACCAACGGCGCAAAACTGCTTTACGCATTCAGCGAAGCCACTGTTCCGCGCATTACGGTCATTACCCGTAAAGCCTACGGCGGCGCCTACGACGTGATGAATTCCAAACACATCGGCGCCGATATGAATTACGCCTGGCCCAGCGCCGAGATCGCCGTCATGGGTCCGAAAGGCGCGGCGGAAATTATTTTCAAAAACGAGATCGCCGCCGCAAAAGATCCCGCTGCGAAGCTGAACGAAAAAGTGGAAGAATACACCGCCCATTTCGCCAATCCCTGGCGCGCCGCCGAACGCGGCTTTATCGACGAGGTGATCGATCCGGCCGATACGCGCGAAAAACTGATCGCGGCTTACGAAATGCTGAAGAATAAAGCGGACAAACTGCCGCGGAAGAAGCATGGAAATATTCCGCTCTGATTTTGGATTTCCGATTTTGGATTTAAGGTTAACCGTTAGCGTCTTCGCGGTAGATAAGAGGAATCCAAACTTTACCGCGCAGGGACGCAGAATTTACGCAGAGAAAAATCGCAAAATCGGCAATCGCAAATCGGAAATGAGTTTACTGTACCCGCAGATTAATTTCCTTCTCCGCGATCTGTCCTTCACTGTCATTTACTGAAAATACCCAGCGCTCATTGCCCGGCCTGTTGCGCGTGATGATGCGGTAATTTTTTTCCATGTGGCTGAACTCCGCCGGGGAAGCGAAATCCTGGAAGTCCGTAGTCGGCAGGCTTACGCCGTCGTAGGCATAACCGACGTAAAACAAATGCAGGTCGAAATCGGTTTTGTCCGCCAGGATGGTTACATAAACCGTATCGCCCATGGCCACAATGGCGTCCGCAGAAATAAGCCCGCTAGCAGATTTGAAAGCGATCTTCGGAATTTCCGGCTGTTCTTTCTTGCAGGAGAAGAAGAGCAGGGGAGCGAAGAAAAGCACAAGGAAACTGTTCCGCATAGTTTACTGGACTAAATAATTTTTGATGTAATCCCTGATTTTATCCGGGTTTGTTTTTGCAAGATGAATGAACTGGTCGTTGATACCGATATGGTACATGCTGAGTAAAACATAACAGTCGAGCTGGCCTGCCTTTTGCATTTTGCGCGCGAAAACGAATTTTGCATCGTCGGTTTTATACTGCGTGAGCATGTATTCCCAGCAATACGATTCCATATACTTTTCCTTCGTCAGCGAATTGCTTTTGTCGATCATCCCGCCGCTGTTGCAGTAAGGTGCGATTTTTTCTTTTGCTTCGCGGTAATATTTCCAGGGCAGTTCGGCAATCGGTCCCTGTTCGTTTTTCGGATCGTTGGTGTAAAAGGTCCGCGCCATCCAGTGCCGGTCGAACGTTTTGCCTTTCAGTTCGCAGATATCGCTGAGCTTGGCAAACATACTTAGATCGGGATGAATGAGTATGGCATTGACACATTCGTTATAAGCAAGATCATACTCTTTCATGGAGGCATACGCGTCCGTCAGGTATTTTCTCGGTTCCAGCATGCCCGGTTCCTGGCTGATCGAACGTTTGAAATATTTCACGGCCTGCTCGGGCTGGTTGTCGTTCCAGTAACTGTCGCCGAGATAAAGGCCGGCTTTGTAATAACTGCTGTCCAGGTCGAGCGCCTGTTTATAGAGATTGACGGCTTTGGCAAAATTTTTCGCCTGGAATTCTTTTTCCGCCTCGCCGAATTTTTCTTTCGCTTCGTTGCTTACACCCGTATCCACCGGCTCGTCGATATAGATATTGCGGAGGATGACGGACGCATTGTATTGTTTGTCGGCGCAAAGCGTGGCCCGTTTGCAGGCGGAGAGATACTCACCCATATAGCGCGTGGAAAGTGAATTATCCATGGAAATACTTACGCTTTTTCCTTTATTGATGCCCGCCATCAGCACATTCATCAGGTCGGCCATTTCTTTGTTTTTCTGGGCCTCGTAACGCGCCGCTTTATAATGCACCATCAGGTTCCAGAGTTCGCCGTCGGTTTCATGTGCATCCAGGATATGTTCGAGTGAACTTACCGCTTTTTCGTATTTGCCGTCATTGTAATACCGTTTCGATTTGTTGATCGATTTTAATTCCTTGCCGCTGTACTGTGCAGGCAGCAGGAACGAAAAGAAAATCCCGGCCGTAAAAGCCAGGATTTTTATGCGGGAAAAAGAGAAAGACATCTTGATCGGGGGCGCTTTTATTGACGGGTCAGTGTGGCCGTGCAGGTATCGATATTGCCGGAGCCGAGATCGACGTAATAGGTCATGTTGATCGTATTGTTGCTTACCATGGTTCCGCTGCCGTGCAGGGGTTTGTTGTTATAAACCTGCTGGGGAATGGTCAGGTTGCTGCCGCTCACATCCGCAACAGCGCTGAACGCCTGCCCGATATTGTACAGGTTTTCCAGTTTCACCTGGGCACTGTTGGTCGTCGATTTGTTGATATGCACGTTGAACGTGGTCTGCCCGCTGTTCGTACTGTTTTCCACGCAGGTCCAGGCGGCTACAAACTTGTCACGGTCGTCGGTCGGAGTGGGTTCCTCCTCCTCGGGTTGGCAGGCAGGCAGGGCTAAAACAAAAGCAGCCACAGCGAAAAGGCCGATTTTACGCAGGTTTTTCATGGTAGTAAGCATGTGCTTATCTACAAATATGCAATTTTCCTGCCACGAAATCAAGGCCGGGTTTGCCTGCTGACGGAACTTGTATTAAATTGCTCTTGGCAAACCAAAACTCAAATCACTATGAAACACTACTACATGGCCTTCACGGCTGCGATTCTATTGCTATTTCTTAACACGAGGCAGGCACATGCCGGGGGAATAGTTGTCCAGATCATGCAACAGGGTAACGCAACATGCAACGGTAGCTGCGACGGCTTTGCAACTGCCGTTGCCAGCGGGGGTATGGCGCCGTACACCTATTCCTGGTCTCCTTCGGGAGGAAACCAATCGACGGCAACCGGGTTGTGCGCAGGAACATATACGGTAACTGCGATGGATGCGATGTCGCAGACAGGAACAGTTACTGTAACCATCGTACAGCCCACACCAGTTGTTGTTTCCACATCGGCTCAGCAGGCCAGCTCATCCTCCACCTGCGACGGATCGGCGACGGCAGTAGTTACAGGCGGAACACCGGGGTACACGTTTATGTGGACGCCCGGCAGCCAGACGACTCCTACAATCAATAATTTATGCGTTGGATCGTATACTGTTTGCGTAACAGATGTAAACGGGTGCAGCAGTTGCCAGACAGTTACCATTACGGCCCCGTCGGGAGGACTGACCGTGCAGATTATGCAGCAGGTAAATGCGAGCTGTAACAACAGTTGTAATGGCGCAGCAACAGCGGTAGCCAGCAACGGCACACCGCCTTATACTTATTCGTGGGCTCCTTCCGGGGGCAACCAGCAAACCGCTTCCGGACTTTGTGCAGGCACATACACAGTAACTGCAACGGATAGTCTTATGCAGACCGCAACGGTTACTGTAACCATCACGCAACCACAGCCGGTTTCTGTTGTAGCTACTGCAGGAACTTCCACCACCTGCGCCTGCTTTACGATGGGAACAGCCAACGCCACCGGCGGAAACGGCGGACCGTATACGTACACCTGGAACCCGGGAAACCTGACCGGCGCAACTGTATCAACGCTTTGCCCGGCTTCAGTTTACACCATAACCGCAACAGATCCGAACGGCTGTACAGGCACGTTTATACTGACTACCTCCCCGCCGATGCAGCAGGGACCTTCGGTAACGACAAACAGTACCCAGGCCAGTTCGCAGTCAACCTGCGACGGAACAGCGACGGCTACAGTAACGGGCGGAACAGCGCCGTATACGTATCTCTGGAGCCCGGGTGGACAAACAACAGCAACGATCAATAATCTTTGTCCCGGCACATACACGGTTTGTGTAACGGATGCGAGCGGCTGCACTTCCTGCCAAAGTATTACGGTTACTTTTCTCACCGGAACTAACGATCCTGCCGGAGTGAACGGCGTAATGAATTTATTCCCCAACCCGGCTTCGGGCATGGTGGAAATTCAATTGCCTGTTACTGCGAATCAAATGCAGCTGGAAATTTTCGACGCCTTCGGCAGAATTGTTTTTGCTGAACAGCTGAACACGTCGACGAAAATAGATGTCGGAAACTGGACGAATGGTGTATATATCGTGCGCCTGGTTTCGGCGGAAGGAACGGCTACCAGGAAATTGCTGATCAGCCATTGATATAATGCACAAAAAATCGGCAGTCCGCCTGAAATGGACTGCCGGTTTTTTATCCCGAATTACGCATTAGACGAGAATTTGTCTGTTACGGTCTGATGCTTTCGGTCCGAAGGACTCCTTCGGAGGATTCACAAATCTAAGCGTCAGAAAATCAGTACCTATAAAAAAACTGCTGCCTGAATATTTTCTAACACTTGATTTGGGCTTATTTCATCTCGCCTGAAAGAACAGCCCTGCGTTTTTCAGGATCGTAAGGCACGAATATATTCAGCCAGAGATTCCGCGACCAGCGGAAAATAAGCGGGTACATAACAAGAACCAAGCCGCCGATTATTGAAAACATGATGATTACCTCCAGGTGAAAAACAAAATGGAGAACAGCCATCAGGGGCATCACGATTGCGACGGAAAGCGCATAACTCGCATACATGGCGCCGTAATAAAAACCGGTTTCCGGTTCATAGGTCTGCCTGCAGCAACTGCACCGCTTATGCATCTTCGCCAGGTTCTGTAAATGATAGGGATTGCGATCGGGATATAACTCACCCACATTGCAGCTTGGGCATTTCGAATTAAAAATACTGTACAACTTCCCTTCTTTCAGCAAAGACATAGCCTGGTGTATTATGTCGCAAATTTACGGTAGTGCACGGATTATAACAATTCAGGAGCCATGTTGTTTCACCGGGCAGGTGCTCAGCCCAAAAATCGTATAAAGCGGGCAAAACGAAATAACCGAAGTGAATACGAAGATTCCGCCCAGTACGAGCAGGATCAGCCCCCATGTGCCGGTTACTGTTCCGGTAAAATAAAGCGCCGCAAAAATTGCAGCCAGTACGAGCCGGATCACCCGGTCTGCTGTTCCCATATTCTTTTTCATGATTCCTGGTTTTTAATGGAACGCCCCTGCTATGAATACGATACCTGTTACAAGGGCGATGCAAAGCAGGCACACGAGCACGAAACGAAAAAATTCAGATTTCATGACTGCGTCAAAAGTAGCGCCTGGAAAAGAGCGTGGCAGTGACGAAAGTCACTGCCGGGGAAGATGATAATCAGCAGAACTCAACCGGCCGGAGCGGCGATTGTCAAAAAAGATGATCCAGCAACTGGTCGTCAACCAGGTTGGGTAGCGTTACTTTGAGCATCGGTTCGTTTTCCATGGCGCGTTTGGCGGTGAAGATCGCTTCCTTGTTCCGCGCCCAGCTGCGGCGTGCAATGCCGTTATTCACGTCCCAGAAAAGCATCGAACGTAATCTTCTTTCCGCGTCCTCGCTGCCGTCGAGCACCAGCCCGAACCCGCCGTTGATCACTTCGCCCCAGCCTACGCCACCGCCGTTGTGCAGGCTCACCCAGGTCGCACCGCGAAACCCGTCGCCGATAAAATTATGCACGGCCATATCCGCAGTGAAACGCGACCCGTCATAAATATTGGAAGTCTCGCGGTACGGCGAATCCGTTCCCGAAACATCGTGATGGTCGCGGCCCAGTACCACCGGCGCTTTGATGCGACCCTCGCGGATGGCTTTGTTGATCGCCGCCGCAATGCCGATACGCCCGTCGCTGTCCGTATAAAGAATGCGCGCCTGCGAACCCACCACGAGATTATTCTCCATCGCGTCTTTGATCCAGAGAATGTTGTCGTGCAACTGTTGTTTGATTTCGCCCGGCGCTTCGTGATACATGTTTTCCAGCACAGCCAGCGCCAGCCGGTCTGTTTCGGCCAGGTCGGCGGGATCGGCGGACGTGCATACCCAGCGGAAAGGACCGAAACCGTAATCGAAACACATCGGCCCGAGGATATCCTGCACGTAAGAAGGATAAATGAAACTGCCATCTTTTTTCAGCAGGTCCGCTCCCGCGCGCGAAGCCTCGAGCAGGAACGCGTTGCCGTAGTCGAAAAAATACATGCCGCGTGCCGCCAGCGTATTGATGGCCGAAGCCTGGCGGCGCAACGATTCCTGCACGGCCTTGCGGAATTTTTCCGGTTCCTCCGCCATCATGCGGTTCGATTCTTCCAGCGAATAATCCGCAGGATAATAACCGCCCGCCCAGGGATTGTGCAGCGACGACTGGTCGGAACCCATGTCCACGTGCATATTTTCTTTTACGAGCCTTTCCCAGAGATCCACCACGTTGCCCTGGTAAGCCAGCGATACGGCTTCTTTCACCGACTGCGCTTTGCGTATCCGCGCGATCAGTTCATCCAGGTTTTCGAAAACTTCGTCCACCCAGTGCTGCGAATGCCGCGTCTGTGTCGCTTTCGGATTGATCTCCGCGATAACCGCGACAAGTCCCGCAATTTTTGCGGCCTTCGGCTGTGCGCCGCTCATGCCGCCCAATCCGCACGAAACAAAAAGACGGCCGCGCGCATCCGCTTCGTTCTTCGAAATTTTCCGCGCAGCATTCATGATCGTGATCGTTGTGCCGTGCACAATGCCCTGCGGACCGATATACATGAACGAGCCGGCGGTCATCTGTCCGTACTGCGTTACGCCGAGCGCATTGAAACGTTCCCAGTCATCGGGTTTCGAATAATTGGGAATCATCATGCCGTTGGTAACCACGCAGCGCGGCGCGTCGGGATGCGAAGGAAAAAGTCCGAGCGCGTGACCGGAATACAATACCAGTGTCTGCCGGTCGGTCATCGTGGCCAGGTACTGCATGGTGAGCAGGTACTGCGCCCAGTTCTGGAATACCGCGCCGTTTCCGCCGTAAGTGATCAGTTCGTGCGGATGCTGGGCTACGGCGTAGTCGAGGTTGTTGCTCAGCATGTGCATGATGGCCGCCGCCTGGATGCTTTGATGCGGGTATTCGTGGATGGGGCGGGCGAATATTTTATAATCGGGGCGGAAACGATACATGTAAATCCGTCCGTATGTTTTCAGCTCTTCGGCAAATTCCTTTGCCAGTATGGCGTGATGCTTTGCGGGGAAATAACGAAGCGCATTCCGGATAGCCAGTTTTTTTTCTTCGGGAGAAAGGATTTCTTTTCGCTTCGGCGCGTGATTCAGTGAACCGTCGAAAACTTTTGGAGCGGGAAGATCGTCGGGTATGCCCCGCAGGATAAGTGACTGGAATTCACCGGTGGTCATAATTCAGTTTTTATTATCGTTCTTCTTATCGAACCGCCCGGTCTTTTTGTTGAAACCGTAAGGACAGTGTTTGCATCCGTTCTGGCAGCAGTAACCGCGGCGGAGCAGGTATTGCGCTGTAAATACGATGTACCCTTCTTCCGAATAATAGAAATCACCCGGTTCCAGTTTTTTCTGATTCGGTGAATCGTCCATCGGGTCAAAGGTCGTAAATAATTACAGCTTCTCAGTGCGGCATATTTTTCTGGAACCAGTCTTCTTCGCCGGATGCAGTAAACTCATGCGTGACTTTTTTCTCGATTTTTTTCTGCGCGTTCGCGATGGATTTGGTAACCATCGGGTGCGTGATTACTTCATCATCGCGCATGCCCATTTTATGCATGAGCTGCATGATATTGTTTCCACCGAAAACCTGGAACAGCCTGTCGTCGAGCCCGGCATAGAAACGAACCTGCTGCTGCGATTCCTGCGAAGCCTGTTCGAGTATGTCCAGCGCCTGTTGTTCTGCCGAAAAGATCGGGTAATGTTCCGTGAACAGGAACCGGAACGAGCATTGCGGCTTCATCAGCCACGACTGCAGGCTCAGGTTGCTCACGATCTGCCGCGCATCGAGCAGGAAAAGCGCCGGAACGCCGTTCAGCGGAAGCGCCGGTAAATCGTGAATATTCAGTACGGCGCAGGGGAACGACCGTGCGCGCAGCAGGTTTTCCATCCGCTGCAGCGAAGCTCCGAAAAAAGAACTGATAATGACCAGGTTCGTGCCCTGCGCAGCGGCAATGGCATCGGTTACCAGGACCTGGTCGGTGATGCGGCGATACATGTAAATCTTATCGTCTTCACGTACCAGTTTCGGCTTTTTTCCAAAGAAATTGAACATGATCGAAAATTAGTCATTGTCCGGCGATTAAACATTATGCCTGCTTTTAAAATAACTTTGCCCGGTCATGCAGGCGCGGATCGACATGCTGAACGATGAAAGGCTCACGGGAAAAGGCATCAGCGCCGGTATCCTGCGCACCGATCTTTTGCACGAACATTATGGCGGCAATAAATGGTACAAACTCAGGTATAACCTGCAGGCGGCCAAAGAGGCGGGAGCAAAAACCATACTCACTTTCGGCGGCGCTTTTTCCAACCACATCGCGGCAACTGCGGCGGCGGCCAAAGAACATCATTTCTCTTCCATAGGCATAATCCGCGGCGAAGCAACCGAACCGTTAAACACAACGTTGTCCTTTGCAGCCGGCTGCGGCATGCGCCTGCATCATGTCAGCCGGGAAAAATACGGTAAAAAAAACACGCCGGAGTTTTTGAATGAACTGCGCGCTGTTTTCGGTGATTTTTACCCCATCCCCGAAGGCGGTTCCAATACCGAAGGCGTGCGCGGCTGCACAGAAATTATCGGCCCGGCGCAGGACGATTTCGATACGGTGATGCTGGCCTGCGGAACAGGCGCAACGCTGGCAGGAGTGGCGCTTTCACTGCAAAAAACAAAACGCGTGATCGGCGTACCCGTATTCAGGAACGGGGCGTTTCTGCAACTGGATGTGGACGAACATATCCGCGGATTTCTCCGGCATTATCCCGCGCACGTTTTTGAAAAACCGGAAATCCTGCTGCAATGCGATTATCATTTCGGAGGTTATGCGCGGCAAACCGGAACACTTTTCGGTTTTGTAAAACAGTTCGAAGAAAAATCCGCCATCCCGCTGGATTATGTCTATACGTCAAAACTGCTCTTTGCTTTTTATGATCTCGCGCAGAAAAATTTCTTCCGTAAAGGTGAGCGCATCCTGCTCGTTCATTCCGGCGGATTACAGGGAAATACGGGAATACTTCGTAAGTACTTCGGAAAGAATGAATCAATTTGAAAATTTGAAAATTGAGAAAATAGCGCTGCCTGGCGATCGGCATTTTCAAATCTGCTCAATTGTCCAATTTTCAAATCAGCATACGAATGAATCGATTTGAAAATGGAGAAAGTTGCATCTCCCGGTAATTGTCATTTTCAAATCTTCTCAATTGTCCAATTTTCAAATCAGCATACGGACTGCATGAATCAGTTTCCACCGCCGCTGCCGGATGGTGGTGTGCTGTACTGTTTCTTCATCTGCTCCAGCCACTGTTTTTGTTCTTCGGGCGTCATTTTCGAAAAATCAGGCATTCCGCCGGCGCCCGGCATTACAGGGGTTTCTGTTTTTTTGTAATCCGCCGGAATTTTAAACAAAGAAACGTCAAGCACTTTCCTTTCCAGGAGCACGAGTTCGACCGTTACGGTTTCACCGCGCGCGCCGGCGTTTTTCATTTTCACCATCATGCCTTCCACACCGGCAGCCTTCAGCGCTTTCGACATGCCGTCACTATCCACGTACTCGCTCGTCGATGCGATTTCCTTCAGTTTTTCGTAATCGGCCACATCTTTGGTTACCCATTCCTCGGTTACTTTTCCTTTGCTGTCGGTCAGTTGTACATGCTTGCAATTGTACGATCCTACTTTTTCATCGCCGACGATTTTGACGGTATAGGTTTCCTTGTTCCCGGTATGAGCGGTGTTTTTATATTCGGTGTATGATTTGTTTTTTTCATCCAGAACATAACGTACATCGGGTTTATCCTTCATCGTGATACCGACACTTTTTATACTGATTGACTGCTTCGGATCCTTCGGATTGGGAGCGGTAGCTTCCATTTCCGACCGCGTTCCGGCTTCCGAATAGTAGCCGTTCATAATACCGCTGCTCTTTTCCGAGCTGAATTTATACGTATAATGAATGCCCTGCTGGGCCATGGCGATAACCGGGAATAAGGTCGCCCAAAGTAAAATAGTACGTTTTTTCATGGTTGTTCCGATGAGTATAACGGTAAAGTTAGGGATTGCCGGTGAGCCCGCAAACCCCGGAATCGGGACAAAAAACACAACAAGTATGCCCTTTTGAACGTACTATTAACAAAAACCTGTTTAAAAGCAGGGCCATTGTCCCGAAAAGAGCCTGTTCTTCGGGGTAGTTTTGTATAGGATGAAGTGTCTTCGCATACATAACCGTGTTCTGAAACCCGCCCTGATCGTTCTTTTCAGCGGGGTTACGGCTTTGTTTGCCCAACCGGCCGAACGCAAAATGTCGGCGCAGGAATATGTAGATAAGTATAAAGAAGATGCCGTCCGTGAAATGCTCATCTCCGGCGTGCCGGCCAGTATCACCTTAGCCCAGGGTATGCTCGAATCGGGGAACGGGAACAGTGCGCTGGCCGTTTATGCCAACAACCATTTCGGGATCAAATGCCATAAAGGCTGGACGGGTGAATCGTACGTGCAGGACGACGATGAGAAAAACGAATGTTTCCGGAAATACCCGAGTGTATATGATTCCTATCTCGATCATTCGGATTTTCTCCGCACACGCCAGCGTTATGCTTTTCTTTTCGAACTGAAAGTAACCGACTACAAAGGCTGGGCGAAAGGACTGAAGCAGGCGGGATATGCCACCGATCCGCGTTATGCCGACCGGCTGATCGACCTGATCGAGGCCAATAACCTCAATGAGCTGGACAAAGTGCAGGGCGCTGCCGCCAAACCGATTGACACGAAAGAGAAACCGCAGCCCGTTGCTGTTGTAACCCCGGCATCCGGGCAGAGGAAAATGTACGAAAACAACGGGGTGAAATATATCATCGTCAGGAAAGACGATTCTTTCCTGAAACTCAGCAACGAACTCGACCTGGCATACCCGGAATTATTCCGTTACAATGATCTGAAACGCGACGCACGGCTCGAAACCGGGCAGGTGCTGTACATCGCACCAAAAAAGAAAAAGAACGATACCGATACGCATACGGTCAAGCCCGGCGAAACCATACACTCCATTGCGCAGCTTTACGGTGTAAAACTTCGTGCATTGCGCAAATACAACAAACTGGAACCCGGCGAAGAACCCAAAGCCGGTCAGCAGATCAGGCTGCGGAAAAAATAAATTTACTGGAACAGTTCCGCCGTTTCCGGTTCATCTCCGCGGATTTCTTTAACCGGTTTGCAAAGGATTTTTTTACCCGATTCATCATAAATCAGCAGCAACGATTGCCCCGGATATTTTCCCGCGTATTCCCGGTTGATGGCATTGTAAAGCGAATCATTCCAGATCACGGGAATAATAGTCGTATCAATCCCGGAGAGAATCGTGTTATATAATTGCCTGCGTTCAACGGCCCGGTGTTCCCGCAATACTACGGTAACCTGGTTCTGATTTTCCCGCCTGGCTTTTCCCAGCCGGAACTGCAGCAGGTTCAGGCAGTTGATGCAGTCGCCGGGATTGGCCGTAAAAATAACCTGCTTCCCGTGCTGCCCCCGGTGCAATGCCGAAACGAAAACGAACGGATCGGGAGATATTTCTATTTCCGATACCGCGGTTTCACAGGCACAGGTGCATAAAAATCCGAAGACCAGCAGGCTATTTCTCAGTAATCGCATAACGCGCAATGAAGTAATGCTCTTTGTTTTTATCCATAAAAACAATCGTGTCGTTTTTTCGGACAAATGAAAAAGTGGGGAACGGTTGCTTGTATTCCACCTGGTCCGTAGCAGGATTGTATATGCAGAAATGCATATTGTCGGGTTTCAGATACCCTTTCGGACTCGGTTTGCCAGCGGTGTACAGGATGCGCCCGTTATGGATTTCGAATGCGCCCATGGAAACTTCGCCCGGTTCCAGTTTTTTCTGCAGCAGATATTTTTTTCCTTCCGGCAAGGTGAAAATTCCGCCTTCACAGGAAAGCAGGAGCGTATCGTTTTTTTCGCGGAAGCTGAGCGAAGAAAAACCGTAATAAACCGGCGGGAAACTGTAATCATCGATGGCACTGGTATTCAGGACTTCATGCTGCCAGCCGAATCGGTTGTCCGAACGTTTTAACCGGCCGATCATCGGCAGGCTGTCGCTGCTTTTTATTTTTTTAGCCGAAGCCGGCATCAGCATATCCGCCTGGTCGTAAATACGTGCATAAAGTACACCGTCATGAACATAGAATCCGCCATTCGGCATGATGTGATATGCTCCATATTTTGTGCGCGGAAAATTTTCATATTGAATTTCCGTTACCGACCGGATTTGTATGCGGCTATCCGTTTCGACAAGGAAAGCTTTGTATCCATCCCCGGTAACGTCAAGATTCTTCCGGGTATATTCTTCGCGCAGATTTCCCGGCATCATATCCAGGATGGCTTGCCTGCCTTTCTCCGTTTTTGGTTTGTAACGATACGGCACAGAATAGAAACAATACAGTTTGCCGCCTGCAACGGAAAAAGTCTGCAGTCCCCCGCTTGATGGAACGTCCTCATCCTGCAGCGCCGGCGGAAGAATATCCATAGAATCAAGTTCCGCTTTGGTCATCACGCCCCGCATGAGCGAATCGAAGTTTAATGCACCGTCCAGGTTTTGGGTTGTTCCGTGCAGCGTGCCCGTATAAATATTGTAAACATAAACCGCGCGCTTATCCATAAAATAAGCGGCAAACAGGGAATCGCTGAGCAATTCGGCGTGCGTGGGCAAAAGATTTAAAACCTGTTCCTGCTCGTCGATATTTACCTGTGCTGCGGGAGTTAAAGTAAAGGACGAAGCATTCTGCCTGTCGCCGCAAGACAAAGCAAGAGCGACAGGCAGAATAACGATGGATCGCCAGAAACGTTTCGTGAAATGCATATGGACTACTGCTGATAAGTTACTTCACCAACATAGTTTCCATCTTCATCATAGTAAGCGCTGAACGTATTCACTTTGCGCGGTGCCGGGTTGTCGACCCCGGGAACCAGCCACTGTTCTTCAGAAACGGTTTTGGCATGGTTCACAAAATCCATCGTGCAATCGGGTGAAACGCATTCGGACAATTCAATCCCGCCGTTTTGTAAAGCGGCAAGTACTTCGTCCGGAGTCCAGCGCGTACTGCTTTCTTTCGGATACAGGTAAACATAACATGTGCACGATGCACAATCGCTGCAGCCGTAATGCAGTTCATCGAAACACCACCACAAACCTTTCCGGTATGTTCCTTTTCCTTCGGTAGTCTGCTGCCGTCCCGGGGTTTCAGACTGAATACCTGCGGAACCTGTACCGACAGGCGTAAGGGTTTCCTTCTGGCACGATGCCAGGAAAAGCATCCCGGTCATCCCGAGCGAAATGCTGAGTAAACGAATGAGTTTCATAAGTGTATAAGTTTTGTTTGCGTCAAATGTATTAACCGTTATTTATTTTCAAAAAAGAAAATTACTGTTAATACCTGTATAAATGAATAATTGTTTTTCATGAAATGATTGTCCGAAACGAAAAAAACAAGTAAACGCAAACGCGGGCGATTGATTTTCAGAAACTTCGACGAATGTCGTTTACTTCGCAGCCGGGAAAACCGGGTCGGGCTGGCCGCCGAAGAAATAATAACCGATGATGATCGCTGCAATGATCCCGGCGAGGTCGGCAAGTAAACCGTACGGAATGGCGTACCGGGTTTTACGGATTCCCACGGAGCCGAAATAAACGGCGGCGATATAAAAAGTAGTATCCGCAGCGCCCTGCATGATGCAGGAAATCCGGGCGGCGAGACTGTCGGGACCTTTGGTGTTCATCACATCGATCATCATCGCTTTGGCTCCGCCGCCGCTCAGCGGTTTGATGAATCCCGTAGGCAGGGCATCCACGAAACGCATATCGGGTGAACCGTCGCTGAAAAGCATGGCGACCTGGAAACAGCACCAGCTGATTCCTTCCACCAGGTATTGCATGGCGCCGGATGCCCGGAAAATGGCAATGGCCGTAATCAGCGCGATCAGGTAAGGGGCGAATTTCAGCACGGTTTCAAAACCGTTCTTCGCGCCTTCCACGAAACTGTCGAATACATTTAATTTTTTCCGCCAGCCCGCCGCCAGGAAAAGAATGATGACGAGAAAGATCATCAGGTTTCCGACAGTAGCCGATACACCGCCGATTTTAGTTGGGTTGAGCGAAGCCAGCCCGACCACCAGCCCGGCAAGCAGCAGGGTGATCAGCGTTACTCCGCCGAACAGTACCGGGTTGAACAGGTTGATCCGCTGGCGGGTGCAGGTAATCAGCAGGGCGACAAACGTAGAACAGAACGTAGCGATGAGAATCGGGATAAAAACATCGGCCGGGTTTGCGGCATGCGCCTGCGCGCGCAGGGCCAGAATACTTACCGGGATAACCGTGAGGCTCGACGTGTTGAGTACCAGGAACATGATCTGCGCATTGGAAGCGCGTTCTTTGTCGGGATTGATTTCCTGCAGGCTCTGCATGGCTTTCAACCCGAGCGGGGTGGCGGCGTTATCCAGCCCGAGCACATTCGCCGAAAAATTCATGATGATATGCCCGATAGCCGGGTGATTCCGTGGAACTTCCGGGAAAAGGCGCGAGAAAAACGGCCCGGTAACCCTTGCAATAAAATGAATCGCGCCCGCTTTCTCCGCGATGTTCATCAAACCCATCCAGAGACTCATGATGCCTACAAGCGGAAGGGAAATATCGAAGAATGCTTTTTTAGCCCCTTCGAAACCGTCGTTCATCATCTTGCTGAAAATATCCAGGTCGCCGAAAAAAATCAGCTTGACCAGGCCGACGATAAACGCGACGAAGAAAAAGAAAAGCCAGATGTAATTGAGAATCATAAAGGGTAAATATACACAGACAAATACTACGAATACTTTTCGGAAAGCAACTGGTCACAATTTGTTACCGGTTATTTTGTAGCCGATCTGCCTGCGGCGCGACCGTTTCTTTTCCTGCCCGTTGATTTTCTCAAGAAGAAAAGAAAAAATCTTTTCTATTTTTTCGTCTAGATCCGCAATCTCTTTACGCAACTCTACATGTTCCTTGAGCAAAGCCCGGAAACGGACAAAGGCACGCATGATTTCAATATTGACATTTACTGCGCGGGGAGAACGGAGAATCGAAGAAAGCATAGCCACTCCCTGTTCCGTAAAAGCAAGCGGCATTACAGAAGAATGCTTCAGCGCAGCCAACCGGTCACAATTTGTGACCAGTTCCATCTTCTCTTTTTTCGTAAGCACAAACATAAAATCCTGAGGGAAACGATTTTTGTTTCGTTTTACCTGTTGTTTTAATGATTTTGTAGAGATCCCGTACAATATAGCCAGGTCGCTGTCGATCATTATTTTCTGCCCGCGGAATTCGAAGATCAGTGATTCATAACGAGCATGTACAATCATGTTTTTCATGGCAAAGCTTTTTTTGAACTGGTCACAATTTGTTACCGGTTGCAAAAATGCTTCGTCGCTTCCGAGCTACCCGGTTCGAAAACGTTTGTATCCGGATGTACTCGTTTGCATCCGTTTGTAGTCGTTTGCTGTCGAATAAATTCAGTGTTAATGGGGCTTTCAGGCGATCATCACAAAAGAGACCAGGATTCCCGGAAAGCAACTGGTCACAATTTGTGACCAGTTCCGGTTCATTATTTCACCCGTTTTTTGATGCAAAATAACTGGTCACAATTTGTTACCGGTTACAGTACGCCATAAAATTCCCGATCAGTATTTCCCCGTTCTTTCCCGAAACTTCCGGGTGAAACTGAACACCCCAAAGCGGGAGAAAAGGATGGCGCATACCTTCGATGGTATAGGATGCCGAAGCGGCCAAATGTATAAAGCCATGCGGCAGCGTAATACCTTCGGTATGATCTTCGGTCATGGCAGTGGTATCTTCCAGTCCTTCGAAAAGGAAATCGCGTTTCATGATCCGTACCGGGATCGTTGTCCGCACTTCCTCCCCGCGAAAAATCTGCGCACCGTGCAAAAGTCCCATCAGCTGGTGCCCGAAACAAATACCGAGTGTCGGAATTTTACCGGACTGGATAAACGCATAGCGGCTGCCATAAGGTGTAAAATCCGTCTCCGTGAAAAACACAGGTGAACCGCTGAAAATGATCCCTTTCACTTTTTGCCGGTCGATCAGCCCGGGATTCTCCCAGGGAACGATTTCGCACGCCGTTCCGGCAGACTTCACGCATTCCGCGATCTTCGGCGTTTTAGAACTTCCGAAATTGACAACGTAGATCATAGTATAAAGGTAAAAACTTCGCCATTCGGCATTCGAAATTCGGCGTTCGGAATTCAGTCCCGGCACACAATAAAAAAGCTGCTCTTTTCAAAGCAGCTTTTTTATTGTTGGATAATTGATCTGTTAATCCAGGATCGTCATCTCCACGCGGCGGTTCTTCTGACGGCCTTCCGGTGTTTTGTTCGATGCGATCGGTTTGGTTTGTCCGTACCATTCAGCGAACAGGTTGGCATCAGCCACGCCTTTATCGGTGAGGTATTTCTTCACGGCTTTCGAGCGTTTCTCCGACAGTTTCATGTTGGCCGCAGGTTTGCCCACGTTGTCGGTATGACCGGCAATTTTAAGCTTCCAGGTCGGTTTCTTCTTGAGCAGCGTAGCCAGTTCATCCAGCGAAGCGAACGAAGACGAGCGGATGATGTCTTTACCTGTTTCGAATTCCAGGTTGTCGAACGCTTTCTTCAGAATTTCTTCTTCCTGCTTGGTCAGTACAACAGGCGCCGGCGGCTTGGGTTTCTGCGGGAAGCGGAAGAGCTGGTCTTTCGAATCGCGGAAGGCTTTCTTGGCGTTGCCGCTTACGATGATGATGACTTCCGTTACCATTTCGGTGTTTTCACCGACAAGCTGGAACAGGCATACTGAATCTGCCGGCAGCGTGGTGTAGAGGAAGAATTCGGCATCTTTCGCTTTGCGGCTCGAGCTGATCTGGTTGCGTGAGGTCGCGTTGTCGAGCAGGTGCAGCACGGTTTCCGGGCAGCCTTCGTTATCGATCGGGCCGGGCTTATCCGGGCACTTGTCGAGCTTGTCGATCAGCTTATCGCCATCGCGGTCGGGGCAACCTTTGAATTCGGGCAGACCTGCATCATCCGGGCAATCGTCTTCTTTGTCGATGATCTTGTCGCCGTCTTTATCCGGGCAACCGTTGAATTCTTTCGGACCTGCATCATCCGGGCAGGCATCCTGCTTGTCGGTTATGCCGTCGTTGTCTTTATCCGGGCAACCGTTGAGCTCGGGCTTGCCGGGTTCATCCGGGCAGGCGTCTTCGCTGTCCTGGATATGGTCGCCGTCGCGGTCGGGGCACCCGGCAAATTCCCAAACGCCGGGAACTTCCTTACACTTGTCTTTCTTGTCCGATACTTTGTCCTTGTCTTTGTCCTTGATGGCGCTGTACATGATCGGAACTTTCAGCGCGAAATGGATATCGGCTCCGTAGATTTCTTTTTTCTTCAGCAGCAGGGAACCGAGATCGGTAGTGCCTACCCACAGCGGCCCTAGACGGACGCCGGTACCGAAAGAGAATTCCTTGAACTGCGAATAGTTCATCGGCAGGAAAACGCCGAACCACTTATGATCCCAGCGCGGAGCCAGGCTGAACATGGTCAGGTCGTGCACTTTCGTATCGTTCTTTTTCCACTGTACCGCGGTATGCGAAGTGAAGTTGACATAAAAATCTTTCCAGATCTGGTAATCGGCCGTAACGGAAATCGCTGTCGGCAGGTTCATCCTGAAAAAATCCTTACTGTCGTTTTGTACGGTAAACGTATTTGCCACCAGCGTATCGAACGACTGGATCGGGTTATCGCCGTCGAGGCTGATATCGCGGAAATTCCAGTTGTTGATGTCGGCGATGAAGTCGCGGCTGAGCGCGCCCTTTTTGTATTTGATGCTGCCGATATCGGTGATCGAGAGGCCGGCTTTGAGTTTGTATTTGTTCTTGTTCTTCATCCACAGGTCGGTTTCGCCGTCCATGTCGAACTTGTACTTCTGCCAGTCGGGACGCCATTCGTAAACCGCGCCGATATCGAGGCCTACACCGGGAGATGAAACGAATTTGTAGTAATCGGTGAACGCGTTGCTTCCGCTTCCGATGCTCGCGAAATTATAGTTCGTAGAATGTCCGTAATTCACTTCCGATTTAAAGAATGTCAGCGTGGAATCCGACTGCGTCATGTATTCCAGGTTGTCGATAAACGCATAGATCGCGCCTAATCCCTGCAGCAGTTTGAAACGTCCGCCCACTTTCAGGAAATGCTCTTTCTGATCCATCATCACGCGCCCGTAAGCGAAATTGTATTCCGCCCAGGTCATTTGCTGTACGCTGATACGTTTGTTGGTAAGCTGGTTGAGGTACAGCGTGCTGTCGTCGAAATCTTTGTAAACCTGGTGCGCCAGCGGTTCTTCGATACCGTCCACGTTAAAATAGGTGCGCAGTCTCCACTGGAAACCGATCGCGTTTTTTTCGTTGATCGAGCCAATGAAGGAAAGCGGCATCTGGATCTGGTTGCTCAGGAAAACGGATTTGGTTTGCCCGTTGAGATTTTCAACCAGGTATTTTTCCAGGAACAGGCTGTCTTCAAACGCAGGGAACCCGGTCGTACTGTCGGGCGGAAGAATCGGCCCGGTCCGGTTCTCAAAAGCAGTGCCCAGGATGCCCATGTAATTGTTTTTGAAACGCAGGCTGAAACCGGTCAGGTTGATATCCAGGATATACCGGCTATCCACAATGTTGGCCGGGTTAAGATCAACTCCCTGCACGCCCGAATAATTACTCGGGACAAAAGGAAGGAAATCCTGCGCTGCCGCCGGCAATGCAAAAGCCAACAGCACGAGAAGAGCATGGTAAATTCGTTTCATAAATGAAAATTTGTTCTGGTTGGTATATTCCGAAAGATAGGAAAAAATAATAATCCGGCTTAGCCGGGCTGGAAGCCTTGCTGTTTATGCCTATTTTACCGGGTAGGCGTACAGGTGATTCCTGTTTCCGCCGCAAACCAGCACGTAGTTTCCGTCATTATTCAGGTTGCCGATCGAGAACGGCGTGTTACCGATCAGCGGGAACCCGGTGCTTTCCGCCCCGCTGCCATTGAGCAGGTGAATTTCGGCGGAAACGGGAGAAACCAAACCGATGCGCATATCGTTCCCGGGTAAAATAAAAACGCGGATATTTTTCGATAAGCCGTTTTCAGAAACAAAATTAAAAAGCGGTTTTTTATCCTGCGAAAAAACGCTGAGCCGCACCGAATCGAGCATGATATATTCGCGCACGCCGTCGGCATTGATATCGGCATATTCGAAGGCCGGTTTCGTTACAAATTCAGCCAGCTGAAAATTTTCGGGAACGTCGTTCATTTTGATCCGCGTAACATTTCCAGCCGAATCGATACCCGTGATCCGCGTTCGTTCCAGGTCCTTGCCCGGCTCGAGTACAAAATAATCCACCGGGGCGGGCAACCGCTGCTTCAGCTGCAGCCTGGTACGTCCCTGCCGGTCAACTGCATAAATCCGCCCGCTGCGATCGGCCAGCACGATATAATCCTTCGCGCCGATCACCGCATGCCGGATGGGCGCGACGACAATTTCGCCGGTGGTCTCGAATTTCCAGCCCTCTACTTTTTCTCCCTTGATCGTATAGTTGTACGTTCGTTTATCCGTGCAGGAAATCAGCATCCGGTAATCGCGGTTGTTCTCGTAATCGAAAACGCGGAGCGGGCCCGAAGCGGGAGCAGGCAGCTTCAGCGGAAAACGCTCGAGATCTTTCCCGTTCCGGTCGATCACGTAAATGGAAGAGGACGTATTGAATACCAACTGCAGTTTCCCGTTTTTCAACGCATCCACCTGCTGTACATCGCTCATGATTTTTTCAGGAAGCTGCCGTTTCCACCAGGTTTTCCCGGTATTGCTCACCAGGTAAATCGTATTCGCATCGTCCTGCACGAAAATATCCAGCGCTTTGGTATTGTGGTTCATCACCAGCTGCGGGCGGAAACTGAAGGTGGTGTCCAGCGCGATTTCCCAGAGCGAATTGGCTTCCTGTTTCACTTCCGGGTTGCTGTGCCGCAGGTATGCGTTCGAATAAAACATCCCGTTCCTGGCGCTGAACTGGATGCCCACGCCTTCCAGTTTGCCGAGCAGTTCCGCATGATCTTCGATATTTGCGGAAACCGCGCCGCTGGTAAATTGCTTGTACACGTTTTTGGATTTCCGGAGCGCCGAGTACACATACACATTGCTTTCGCCGGAAAGATTGGAAACGAAATCCATGTAGAAGCGATCGTTCGCCAGCGTTTTTCCCAGCTGCTGCGAAACAATGAACGAACGCAGCGATTCCGGGCTGTTTGCGAATACCACGTAATTCCCGACGATGGCATAATACGTATTGTTCAGGCGCTCGAAAAGCGAACCGTAAATGGCCGGAACAAGATGCAGGATGCCGATGCGCCGGATGGAATACCCGTTGAAAAAAGAAGTATCCGGAAGCATATCTTCGTGCGAAGCGGCCTGCCGGTCGATGAAGTCGGTGATGTATTTCATCCGGCCGAGCTTTTCACGCGCCAGTGTAATATCACTCGCTGAAATAACGGCGAAGGTATTGTCTTCAAGCGTTCCCGGTCCGGCGGTGGTAACCAAAGCCAGTTCGTTCCCGGCCCAGCTCGTCATCAGTTCTTCGGCATCGATCCGGTACTGGCTGTTCATGCCCAGTATCGTGCTGCTTCGTTCCGCGCCAAGGCCGTTCTTCTCGAGATAAGTTTCGTACGCTTTATAATATGCCGCAAAATCGCTGATGCCGTAGCAAACCATTGTGGAAGTCTGCTGCGGTAAAATAGAAATCATATCTATCCGCTGCGGTTCCTGTTTCCTGAAAATCGCGAGGAAATCGCCCGAGGTATCGACGGCCGTGGTAAATCCGTTCAGCATCGCGGCATTCGGCTTTATGGTGAGATCCACTTCCGTCCATGCGGCAAAATGGCTGAGCGCTTCCGAATTGTCGTGGAAACTTTCTGCCGTCATGCGTTTGATGAAAAGCGGCAGGCGGTCGTAGCTGATGTAAATATTCCCGTCGGCTTTTGCCCCGGCCGTGTTCAGCACATCGGCGAAACGTTTGTTTTTCATCAGCGACTGGCCTTTCGTCAGCTGGTCGAGCGAAGCGCCTACCAGTGCGGCATTGTCGGAGAGGAGCAGAATGCCTTCGCGGACAGCGTAGGAAAAGGAACCGGTTTTGTAAATAATATCGCCGGTATGTTTTTCTTCCTGTGCTTTTTTTCCGCCGCCGGCATTCCGGATAAATTCATGCACGTCGTTTTCATCGCCGGCGCTGCGCAGGCTGACGGCAAAAAACCAGTTGAGCTGGTCGTTGCCCGTGCAATGCAGCGAAAGCCAGGCCGGATTTTTTTCGAACAGGTTCGCGGCATCGGGCGATTTTTCAAGAAGCGAGTCGAGCAGGCGGCCGGTGCGGCTTACCGAAGCGATGGTTTGCGTGGCGCCGAGATCTTCCCAGAGAATATTTCCCTGCGCGAGTTTTTTCCACGTTTGACGTGCCTGCTCGGTTTTAATCACGCAAAAGGCATTGACCGGGATCGCATTTACTGCGGCGCCGACAGGTGTTTTCGAACCGGAAAAAAGAAGGAACAGCCAGGTGCATCCGCCCAGCAGGAGCAGAATACCGGTGATGATCAATATTTTATTTCGAAGCAGACCCACTTTACCGGATGTGAATGTAGGGCGGCGGATTCAAGCTCTTCCCGTCCCGGGCGGGTATTTTTCAATAGTGGATTGTGAATTAGATTCCCGGGTACTTCCGCAAGGATCACAGATCGAGGAATTGAAACAGTTTTTCCATTTTTCCCGGCTGCGCCCAGTTCATGGTTCCTTTCATCATCTGCGACCGGAGCAGGCGTTCTACGGGCTGCGCTTTCAGCCGGCGAAGAAATTGCTGCGCTTTCCGCCTGTTGCTGAACGGCACATACGCCTGCAGCGACTGGTTGGCCTGCCAGCGGCCTTCGGCCAGGATCGGTTCGAAGGTGTTTTTGCCGTAAGCTTCCCAAACCACTTTATACGGCGCGAAATTGTAGGAACCTACGCCGAACAAAGCCCACCAGCATCCTTTGCGCATTTTGGAACGGAGCAAAGTGCCTTTCCGCGCTTCGAGCCGGTTTTTGTAATGAAAAAGATAGTTTGCGAGAAGCGGATGTTTGTTCAAATCATTTTCCGTGAGGATCGTTCCGCCGGTATGATAGGGCAGCAGCACAAAACGTTTTGCGGGAGAATCCTGTTCGCGGAAATTTTCGGCGCCGAGCAGCGGGTATAAAAACTGCGCGGGAAGCAGGAAACGTTCACCGTGCCCGTTGGTCGCTTCAACATTCCCGTTTTCTTTTTCTTCGGGAGTATGAAACAGGAAAACATCGTTCGCTCCGCCGGTGTTGATGCCCTGGCGCGGTTTCAGCATGCTTTCACGGCGCACGGGAAGAGCGGAGATAAATTTATTTTCCTGCTCGGTAATGCTCCAGGCATCGTTGCTCGAAACCCGGGGCTGTGCAAACTGCGGTTGCCAGGCTCCGTCGCGGAGTATGGAATACGGAACAGGAAATTCCTGCCTGCTGTTGCGCACAAGCGAGAGCAGCCCGTGCCGGGTATGCACGCCCTCAAAAACTTTTTCTTCCCCGAAGTCGTGTACCGAATTGATGCTGAACGGCACATCGCCTGCGTTGAAATTCCGGAAACCGCTGTGTGCACCGTCGCCGAGGACAAGCGAAAGCGGCGCGAAAAAAAATGCTTTCCCGTTTTCTTCCAGGGAATCGCGCACCGCACGCACGATCACCAGCGCCGCAATGTCGATCCGCGAATGGCCGAGCAGCATATCGGACGAACGCTGTACCAGTTTGTACTGGTGAAACAGCGGCTTGAGGATTTGTTTTTCATCCGCTGCGAGGTCCGTGAAATTGCACCAGGGCGGGTTGCCGAAAATAATATCGCAGGATAAACCGGTTTGTTTTTGCAGGAAATCGGCGCAATGCAAATTGTTTTCCGGGAAATCGATCCCGAGTTCCTGCTTCAGGCGCAGGCGGAATTGTTCGAGAAATTTTTTCTCCCGTTCGATTCCGTGCAGGCGGTTCAGCGGGAGATTTTCCGGCGAAACGCCTTTGCCGAGAGCAGAACGGATAAGCGCTTCGAGCAGGTGACCTTCACCGCAGGTGGGATCAAGAACCGTTTTCCCGCCAAGCCACGCATCGGTTATGCCGAAATGTTCCGCGGCCCAGGCGCCCCATTTCAGTGGAGTGAAAACCGCTCCGAGCGCATCACCTGGTTTTTGTTTCATGCGGATTTACCTGCGGATTATTTTTTCTGCGAACCGGCCGGAGCGGATAAAATAAACGCCGGGAGCGAAGGAACGGAGATCGATACGGACCTGCTGATCCTTGTTTTCCATGCGGAGCAGGCGTTTGCCGGTAAGGTCAAACAATTCCACCGGCGCCGGTTCGGCCGGAAAATCAACGATCACGTAATCGGAAACCGGGTTCGGGTATATGCGGATGGCTTCCCGCGTGGAAATAAAATCAATTCCTGTGGGACCGGTGGAACCTGTTTTCATCCCGTTTCCGAAACTGGTTACCCAGATTTCCGTCGGCACTGCGGGATTAAAAAACACGCGTTCCGGCTGGCGGAAAGGATAACTGTTCACGAGTGAAAATGCCGGCGTTCCTGCATTGACGTTGCTGCATATCCACAAACCGTCCTGTTCCGTGGTCATGTAAATTTCATTCGCATTATTCGGATTGAAGGTGCAGGATGTAACGCGATCGTTATTGCTGATTCTTGTCCACGACTGGCCGCGGTTAGTGGTTTTGTAAAGTCCGCCGAGCCCGTTGGGCGGACCTCCCCAGCCGCTGAACACGCCCACGTACCAGGTATTCTGCTGTGCATCGTTCGGATCGATTACAATATCCTTTGTCCAGTAATACATGCCGGGATCGGAAACATCGGTCCAGTTTCCGTTCGAGGGATTATAAATAAATGTTCCCGAACAGTTCTGGAAAACGCCTGCGCCGTTGCGGCGTCCCGAAAAAGTACAAATCATATTCCCGTCGTTCAGCACGACGATCGAAGCGGGATGTTTCTGCGTGCGCGGCGGATCGCTGAGCAAAGTCCAGGTCGATCCGGCGAGATTCTGCAGATCATCGCAACGGTAAATACCGCCGATACCGTTTCCGCCATTATAATGAATCACACTGGCGTAAGCGCGGTTCGGGTTGTTCGGATCGAGCGTGATCCAGAAAACCGGGTGACCGAAATTGTGCAGCAGTTGCCAGGTTTGCCCGTTGTCGGTGGAATACAGAATTTTTCCTTCGTTATCGGTTCCGTCCAGTATATTATCCTGCAGGCGCGTGCTCTGGTACATGTCGTGAATATTGGACGTCGCGGAATAAAGCGTGCCGTTCGACGGATGCTGCGCGATACGGTATGTGCTGTTGGCATTCAGTCCGGAGTAATTGAATGACCAGCTTGCTCCGCCATCGGCGCTGCGCACGCCGCGGATATCGGAGAATGCGGCAAACATATCCGCGCCGCCGCTCCAGTGCACCTGCCAGCAGGTTGTATTTTCAATTCCCGCACTGTGATAAGGTGCTCCTGCGGGCGTATTCGATCCGGCGGAATGCTGATCGGCGACATCCACATAAGCCTGCTGCCAGGTCGTTCCGCCGTCGTTTGTTTTATGGATGAATCCGAAATCGCCGAAAGTCATCACGTTTGCATTTGTGCGCGCTACGGAAATTCCGAAGGGGCATTCCCCGTACCACCAGCCGCGATCGCCGCCCTGGCCGCTCCAGCCGGTAATGACGTTCTGGTTATTCGTACTGTTAAAAACGTGCGACCAGTTCAGCCCGGCGTTCGTTGTTTTCATGACGATCGGAACGGAATTGTTATTACTTCCCGAAACATAGACGGTATTGATATCGTTTTCGGCCATCGCGACGAACATCGGGAAATCCGTGCCGTTGGATGTCATGCAGTTTGCCCAGGCGGGTGTGCCCCAGTCCATCGCATACACGCCGCGCATAAAATCCCAGTAATCGGATCCGACGAGGCCGGCGTAAATATCCCCGCTGTTGCCGGTGAGACAGAAAAAACGGATCGTATTTCCTGTTTTTGCACCTGCGAAGGACCAGATCTGTTCGCCTGCGGGAATACCGGTGGTTGTTACTGTTGTAAAAGAAGTACCACCGTTGGATGAATAAAGCAGGCCGTCGTTGCTGCCGATCCAGATGTCGTTCCCGTCGAAGAAAACGCCGCCGACTGTTACGCCGCTGCCGCTGTTGATAGCGGTGTGGATGGATGTGAAATTATTTCCGCCGTCCTGCGAAATAAAAATTTCACCGTAGTACGAGATGATCACACGGTCCGGCGTATTGTAATCGGCGAAAATGGAAAACGTTTCTTCGTTGTTGTCGGGATTGCCGGGAAGTCCCGACCAGGTAAGGCCGCCGTCGGTGCTTTTTGCCGGTACGGGCATATCGTCGTCGTAATTCACGCTGTAAAGCAGGCCCGTGGTCGATGTAAAACACACCTTGGAATTATGTCCGCCCTGCAATTCTGTAAAATGTACCTGCGACCATGTTGAGCCGAAATCCGTACTGTGAAACAGCTCGGACATATCGCACGCGATAAAAAGTTCGTTGGTATTGGCCGGGTTGATGGCGGGCGAAAACAAAGCGCCGCCGCCGCCCACGCCGCGCGCGGACCAGGATGCGGGCTGAGCTGTGATGAAAACCGGGAAAAGTAATGCTGCCGCGTGGAAGAGTAGTTTGATGCGCATCGTGAGAATTTTTGACGGTTGATTCTTACTTAGCGACCGCCGGGGGAAAGCCGTTATTGCAAACTTAAAGAAAAGATGCCAAAGCGGCATTATGCAATAAAAACCAGGCAGCGGGTCAGTTTGAAATTTTTAGTCCTTCCGGGACTTGTAACAATAATAGATTTGAAGGTTTACTGATCGATACAAATTGAGATGTTACTCGTTTTTTCGTACGTAAGGGTTATGTTGCTGTTTTTTGTAAATTGGCTCAAAACCTACACGCAAAAATTTATGGGAGTTACAAAAGTCATGATCATTCGGCATGCTGAAAAGCCGGGAACCTATCCGCCTGCCGGCAGCAAAGGTTTGGAGTATAATGCCATTAATCCGTACGGACAAGCGGACGCTGAATCGCTTGTTACGCTGGGATGGGAGCGGGCAGGAGGTATAGCGAACCTGTTTTATCCTACGAATAAAAATTTTCAGAGTCCCGAACTCGCCGCGCCGAACGTTATCTATGCAGCAAGCCCTTATGATATGAAGATTGATCCATACGGGAATCTGGAAGAACCCAGTCAGCGACCGTATCAAACCATCTCTGCATTATATGGCAAGATGCAAGTGATGACATCCGGCACCAATCCCAGCCTCAACCTGAGTTTCAAGAAAGGAGATTATGCAAATATGGTAACGAGCGTTTTGGCGCTCCAGAACGCTCCTGCTGTTCTTATTGCATGGCAGCACCAGGATATTCTCATTGATCCTAAAAAAGAAGGTAGCAGCAGTATCTTAAATGAGTTTTTCAGTCAGACAAATACTTCTACGGCAAATTTTACGCTCCCTGTGAACCCGTGGCCCGGCGACCGTTATGATATGGTGCTTGTTTTGGATATGGCCGGAGGTCAGATCACGGCTTTTACACAAGTACCGCAAATGCTGCTCGCCAACGATAGCACAGTTTTATTCACGTAGTATTTTTACAGAACGCTGCTAAAAACCGGGAAGACAGAGAGTGTATTTACCGGATGTATTCTTTAACCGTTTTTCCTCCGGCCTTTTTCAGGTCTTCCGAATTTTTTGCGAGAAGTATGGAGGCCGCCCGGTTTATTTTCCTGTTCGGCATTTTTTTCCAGCGTTCCAGGTCGGTTACCAGGTCTTCGTGAAATAATTCCCTCGACAAATCCCGGATCACGCAGCTGTTTGCGAAGGCGTGCGCATTGTTCCGGTCGCGCGACGCATTGCGGATGAAAAATCCGACCAGGTCGATCGTCGTTTCCTTGCTGTAGCAAAACTCGACTAGCTTGGCGCGGTATTCCAGGTCGGCGCCGGACAGTTCAGGATAAACCATGTAATCGGCGAAATGCTGCCCTTCGTGCTGCAGGTAACTGACTTTGAAATTTTCACTTTCCAGGTCGTATGTGCTTTTGGTGCAGAACAGCGCGTCGGAAGTCGCCCATCCTCCCGGGAAATAGCGGCCGAAAGTAGCGTATTCTTCCCAGCCCATGCTGATGATATTTTCCATGAACACCACGTTCACGCCGATTTTTGTTTCCGGGAGCCGGACGCGATAATTTACCCGCGATTCTTTTCCCCATGCCAGCAGGTCGTAAATGCCGGCGGTTTTCCCGTTAGCCACGCCGATACCTTTTGTGCCGAGCAGTTTTTCAGCGTATTCAAAAACATGCTTATCGATCGTATCCCGGCTTATCCCGGATCCGGAATAATGATTTTCCCAGGTGAACTGCGCGAGCCGGGCGCTGAGCATGCTGTCTGCCGTTTCTATAGTTTGTTTTTTCAGCAGCACATTCTGCCAGTAACCGATGTAGATACGGATTATGCCGATCACCAGGCTGTCGCTTGTCCTGTAATCGAAAACTTCTGTGCCGGTGACAAAACGGGCCTTGTATTTCTGCTTGAAATCCAACTGCTCTTTATCGAGCGCGGCATCGGGAAAAGAATCGGTTTTTTGAAGAATGCTGCGTACATCTCCCTGCAATGCCGAGAAATACAGATCGGATATGTTCATTTCGGATGCCGGTTTTTGCGAATCGTCAGGTTGTGCGACGGAAGAAAAAGATACGAGGAACGAAATAACGACAAAACAAAAACAACCGCGGTGGTTCATGCATGCAAAGTAAAAACATACCGGCTTGCGGAAATTGTACAGGATTAAGTTTTTATTTTCTTCCGGAATCGGGCAGGGGAACTCGCGTATGCCGCGCGGAATTTGTGTATGAAATGCGCGGTATCGTAAAAGCCGCATTCGAGCGCGATGCCGGTAATATCTTTCGTACTATTGAGCAGCAGCCGTGCCGATTTTTTCAGCCGTGCGCGGAGCTGGTATTCCCCGATAGTAAAACCCGTCTTCCGGCGAAAAGCCGAAGCCAGGTGAACCGGGTGTACGTGCACGCGCCCGGCCAGGGCCTGCAGACTGTGGTGTGTACCGGTTTCGTTTTCGAGAATGTCTTTTACTTTTTTTATCCAGGCTAAGCCCGTTTCCGGAATACGTGTTTCGTTGATTTCGCAAAACCAGCCGGACAGGTACTCTGAAATATGCCCGGGGTCATCGCCTTCCATAAATGCGAGCATGGATTTGTAAACCGCAGGGAAACTGCCGCAGGGATATATTTTCCAGTCGCGCGGAAGTTTCCAGTTGAAATCGGTATGCTCCTGCCAGTTTTTTTTAAACTCGATATTAAAGCACAATCCCGGCTGGCCGCAAAAACTGTTCGCGTGATTGTAACCTGCCGGCCGGAAAATGATTTCGCCGTTTTCCAGTTTTACGGTACCGGTTTTGTTTGTTTCCGTATATGGCCCGAACCCGACCACGCTCAGGTACGAATTCTCATGGTAATGCCGGTGAAAACTGTCTTCACCATGATAGCGCGTGAACGACAGCCATGCAAAATCCAGCCCGATGCTTTTGTCGAGGTTTCCGCAGTATCGGCCTTCGGGCAGGTAAATGGCTTTCATGGTTGTGGACAATAAACTTACGAAACAAATTCAAGGCCGTAAACAATTTCACACTTCCAACGAATCGGTTACTTTTGACGTTATTGAAGTGCTGAAGGAAGTTTTTAATTTGCTCTGCACGATGAATCAAACAACCGACCGTTTTTTTTCTTTCCGTAACCCGGTTTTTATTTTCACCCTGGCCTGGTTCGTGGTGAATATCATCCAGGCGGCTTTTACCGGGCTGGCGAACGATGAAGCGTACTACTGGATGTACGCGAGGAAACTGGATATCGGTTATTTCGATCATCCGCCGATGATCGCATTGATGATCAGGGCAGGTTCGCTGCTGACGGATACGGAACTGGGCTTGCGCCTGCTAACGGTTGTTTTCAGCGCCATCTCGATCCCGGTTTTGTTCCAGCTGAGCGGGAAAAAAGATTTCCGGCTTTTCGCTTTCCTGTTTGTCGCGATCACGGTTTTCCAGGTGTACGGGTTTATCACCGTGCCGGATGCGCCGCTGATTTTATTCACGGCTTTATTTTTTCTCCTTTATAAAAAATACCTCGCGCAGGACGGGCTGAAAGAAGTGCTGCTGCTTTCGCTCGTGATCGCGCTGATGCTGTACAGCAAATACCACGGCTTCCTCATCCTGTTTTTCACGATTATTTCCAATCTCTCCCTTTTTCGCAGGAAGAGTTTTTATGCCGTAGTCGCTTTATCGGTATTGTTTTATCTCCCGCATATCTGGTGGCAGATCGTCAACGATTACCCGTCGTACAAATATCATGTGCTGGAAAAATCGCAATCGGAATACAACCCGCTGGATACGATCGGCTTTATCGGCGGCGTGCTGGCGGTTTCCGGTCCTTTGGTCAGCGTGCTGCTCATCTGGGCCCTGTTCAAAAACAAAAAACAGGACCCGGTACATCGCGCCATGCGCTTTGCGTTTTTCGGATTTTTTGTTTTTTTCCTTTTGTCCACGCTGAACACGATTGCGGAAGCAAACTGGATGTCGGCTGTGCTGATTCCTTTGCTGGTCATCGGGCATGATTATATTTCCGGGAAAGAAAAACTGCGCAGGTGGGCGATCCGTCTTTCGTTCATCACGGCGTTGATTTTTCTTTTCGCGAGAATAAACCTGGTTACGGATATCGTTCCCGCTGCCGGGAGCAAAGTCATTCCCGAATTTTACGGCTGGGACAGCTGGGCGACAGAAGTGCACAGGCATGCCGGTGGATTGCCCGTGGTAATCGAGAACTCGTACCAGCGTGCGTCAAAGTATTCGTTCTATAATAAAGAGGAAGCGCTTTCACTGAACAATATCGCGTACCGCCGCAACCAGTTCGACCTCTGGGATATCGCCGCCGGCATGCAGGGGAAAAAAGTGGCGCTGGTTATGAAATCCATTCCGAATCACCATTTCCCGGTCGACTCGTTTGAAACCAGCCACGGGAAAATGTACATCACAACCATCGATAATTTTCACTCCTACACGGGAATCCGGATCGGGACGGATACGGCCTGGTATCATGTTGCCCCTGGCGAGGATTTAACTGTTTCCCTGCGTTTTTTTGTTCCTTATGAAGGTCCGGTCAATTTCAACCACGATACGCTGTACCCGGTATCGCTTGTTTGTACGCGTTATTTTTTCAAGGAATACGACCGGGAAATTCACCTGGCGGATATGAAAAACGCACGGATTTCGAACGGTGACACGATGCAGGTACATTTCCGAGCGCCGGACAAAGCAGGTCCGTATTATATCCGTTTCGGTCTGCGCAGTGGCTGGATCCTGCCGGAGCTCAACAGCCGGCTGATCCGGATGGATGTGGAAAAGTAACGCCTGCAAACGGGAGAAATAAAAAACCCGTCCGGATTACTCGGGACGGGTTCTTCATGAAATACAATATGGTTTAGAAAAACTTCGAACGGTTGTCTTTGATGTCCGCGTTGTCTTTCAGAATTTCGTACGCATCACCGTCAACGCGGTAGATGTACATGCCCATGAGCATATTCTGCTTCGGTTTGGCTTCTTTCAGCTGGCTGGCTTCCTTGATTTCATCCAGTTGGATCATGTACACGCCGAGGTTGCCTTTGAAAGGACCGGAAAGCTGACCTTTTTTCATGTTGGCCAGTTTGCCTGCGATTTCACCTTCGTAACCCATGCCGAGAATGTTCGGTGAGTTGAAGCTGAAATTATTCGCGCTCATCACGTTCACTTTCATGTTCGCTGCATAGCCGTCAAGGTTCGAGGCTTTCGCTTTGTTGAACTGCGCGATGAACATATCGGCTTTTTTCTGTTTGCGTACGTCCACTTCGATCATGGGTTTAACATCCTCGAGCGGCTTGTATCCTTTTTCCTTGATAGCGGTTATCGTGCAAACGATGTAGCGGTTGCCTACGTCGTACGGTTCTGAAACAGAACCTTTCGCGGTCTTCTCTTCAAACATCCAGCGTACGATTGGTTTAACGCCGTCCTGGATACCCTGGATCGTGCGTGCATCTTCCGTTACGTCGGTAGCAATCAGTTTGTTTATGTTCTCTTTCTTGGCCGCTGCGTTGAACAGTTCGCCGGTTTTGTTTTTATTGGCGAAGGTCATGGCCTTGTTGTACACTTCGTTGCGGGTTTTGTCGCTCGGTTCGATTTTGCGCTCGACGGAAACAACTTCCACCTGCGTTTTTTCCGTTTTCGAACGTTCGAGGCACTGCATGATGTGATAGCCGTATGTAGTTTCCACGATATCCGTTTCTCCCACTTTACGCTGGAGCGCGAAGTTGGTGAATTCAGGAACCATCTGGCCGTTATTCTTGATCCAGCCGTAGTCGCCTCCATTGCCTTTTTTTATTTTCTCGTCCGGCGCATCGGGCTGCGGCTTCGATCCGGGATCGTCGGTAAATTTTACTACCAGCGATTCCATTCTCGTTCCTTTTTTGATTGCAGCCGTAAGACTGTCGGCCAGTTTTTTCGATTGTTCCTTGGTACGGCCATTGCCGGTGTACGAGATCAGGATATGGCGCACACGGCCCGAATCGGCCAGCATGCCGCTGCTAAGCACTTTGAACACCTGGAGGTTTTCGCCGAGCTGGAGCGGACCGACCACTTTTCCTTTTTCGGTTTTCAGAAAAACGGAATCCATACCGAGCGGGAACTGTCCTGCGCTGAACTTCTGCACATTGTACTGCCCGTTGCTGTTGGTCATCACAAATTCGGAATCGCTGCGGGGAGTGGTTTGTTTTTCGAACAGGGAGGCAAGGTCGGTCATTTGCTTTTTCGCGTCGGCGATATCGTCAGCCGAAGGGAAAACATCGAAACCGACGTAATCCATATTCCGCTTGTTCTGCTTTTCCTTGAACTTGTACAGGTGGCTGTCGTAATATGCTTTGAGGTCCGCGTCGGTAATAGCGACAGTGGAATCGGGAATGTCGCTGTATTTTTTCGCTACGTAGTGAACGGTATAAAGCGTACTGTCGGCTTTATGTTCCATGCGGGCCTGTGCCGAGGTAACGTAAAATCCTTTTTTGATCAGGTTGAAGTATTTCTGTTTGATGAGGAATTCGCGAACCACGCGTTCGGTCATTACCCACTGGTAAAACTGCAGCTTGGTTTGCTCTTTATCCGGCGAAAGGCTTTTCACGTATTCGCGCACGGCGTTCATATCCAGTTCACCGTTCGGAAGTCCGAAACCCGGTGCGATTTTACCGCTCTGCTGATCACCGAAAACCTGCTTCATCACAGCATTCGGGCGATTACCCAGCATCTGTTCGGCAAGTTCGTCGTCGCTCAGGATCAGGCCGAGTTCTTTGTACTGGCCTTCTTCGAGGAGGTATTTGTCGAGCAGGCTCTGCCAAACCTGCTGCTGCATCTGGTCGATCTGCTGCTCGTTGGGTTTTTCACGGCCGCCGGTGCGCAAACCGAAATCATTTTCGGCCTGTGCCATAACCTGCTGCCATTCCTGCGGTTTGATCTCGTGCCCGGCTATTTCGGCAATGGCGTCGGGGGCTCCGCCTGAAAGGCCGAACTGGCCACCGATAAAATCACTGAGTACAAAGGCAAGCAAAGCCAACATGATTACGCCTACTAAAAGGCCGGCCCTGCTGCGGATGCGTTCAAGAATGCTCATTCGTTCAAAAGATTTAGAAATTGGGACGCGAATATACGAACCTTCGCCCGAAATATGAAAATATTGTCTATTATACTGATTATCAGTTGTTAGTATTTCAGCCCGGGCCGGCTGAAGCGGCTATTTCGAGCCGTTTCCTTCTTCGTCTCTTTGCTTTTCCATCCGTTTGCGGAAATTGCGGCGCAGCGCCCACATCATGGCTGAAATGAATGTGAAGCCGATAGCGTAAAATCCGTGCTCGTTGTTTTTGAGAATGACGAATTCATAGATTGAAAAACAGAGGCAGGTAAAGGCCAGGAATAACCAGAGAAATTCGGAGATACGTACGTAGCGGTTCATGGTTGGTTGTCTTCGTCTTTAAGTGTGAGTATCGCAGTCACGCTGTCGATGGTGTAATCGGTAAATGTTTCGTCGGAGTCGAGGCCTTTTCCCATGATCACCTGGTCGGCCGTTGTGATCTTGACCGCCGCTTTGGTGTATATGCGCCGCCGCAGGCCATCCCACACGAGGTGTTCGGTATTCAGGCGTTCGCCTTTTACATTCACCACCACCACGTTGTTCCGGGCTTCCATGATCCGTTCGCGTTCGCGGCGGATGGCGTGGTTGGAGGTCATCGAGGTATGTACTTTCAAACTGTCGTCGTAAAATTTCACATTCACGCCCTGTGAAAGTACCGTGTACGGTTTGTCGCCGCCGAACTCTTCGATCTTGGGCGCCTTGAGCGTTACCTTCACGCGGCCCGAATCGTTGTACTGCACGTCGATGTCGTAGCCCACCTGTACCGGCAGCGTATCATCCTGGGTATATGTGCGGACTTCCTTGAGATCGTTTACGCAGGAAAAAAGGAGCAGGGGAAAAAGCAGGACAACAAAGAAGCCGCGGGTATGCTGCGTTATTGCTTCGGCTGTTCTGCGGTGCCTGGTATCCACGGAAGTTTTTTTTGAAAGCGGTTAATCGTAACGCAGGCGCTGGAACCAGCGATCGTTGACGCTCACGGTGAACATCACGCGGAAATAATTTTCCTCGATCAGGTTACTTTCGGTTGTGCCGCGGCGGCCTGCTTCCAGCCCGAGGTTAATCCGGCCCAGTTCGCGAACGGGAAAACCGAAACCGGCGGTAATGCCGTATTCACGAAGCTGCGTGCCTTTCAGTTCGAGGTACGTTTTATAATAACGTGCGCCGAAACGGTACTGCACATTGGCGAAATAATTTCTGCGGTAATTTACTTTCGGCTGCCACTGTACGCCGGCAGTCATGCGTTCGCTGTTTTTCAGGTCGGTCGTTTCGCCGAGGAAGGTAAAATTCTCCCACATCTGCTGCGCATAATCGGCCTGGAACTGCCAGCGGAAATCTTTTTTCACCGCGAAGCCGAAACCGAACATGGCCGGAAGGACGATATTGCCCGAAGCGTCGCTCTGGTTATAAACCGTATCGATAAACGTTTCGAAACCGGCGTTCAGCTTGTAGGTCTGCGCATAAAGATCGGTAGTTGCGCGCACGGAAACCGGCAATGCAAAAACGGCTCCGAACGAAACCTGCGCGCCCTGCGGACTTTTGATGAAAAGTTTCGAGGTATCGGAACATACGCCCCCGGGCGTTTTCCGGAAACAGAAATAATTGTCGCCGATACTTTTATCGCAGAGCAGGCCGGTGGTGTCTTTTTTCAACGTTTTATACTTCGGGTTCACGATAGGTAAACGGAAGCGGTACTGCGCGCCGTAGCTGGCGTACACATCGCGTATCGTGGTGGTGCGCGTGATGCGCGTATTAAGGGAATAGCTGGAATCCGGGAAAATATCGCGGCGCACATTGTTCAGCGGACCGAAGAGATACGAAACGGTAGCGCCTACGGAAATATTGGACAGGCCGTTTCGCAGGGCGATTGCTTTTTTCAGTTTCACTGTATCGCGCGAGGTGACGAGCTGATCGTACCGGCTTGTATTCTTATAATATGCAGGCAATCCTGAAAAAGGGCGGAAGGCATGGGAAGTGAAGACCTGGCTGATGCCGCCGGAGCCTTCGTATTTGTACGTGATATTTCCGATCGTGTCGCGCACCTCGGAATTGCTGACGTTGTAGCCTACGGAAGAATAAGGAACCAGGCCGATTGCACCGCTCCACCATTTGGCGATGGGAAAAGCGAGCCCGATATGCGAAAGGGTGGAACGATTCAGTACGGCGCTGGCCGTATCATTGCGCAGCAGGCTGGTATTGCTTTGCAGCCCGACTTCATACGCCACGATATTGTTGGAGGTCAGCGAAGCGGGGTTGTTCATGTTGATGTACTGCACCAGCAATGAATCGTTGCGCATGCCGATTCCTCCCCCGCCCATGCCGATACCCTGCACGAATCCGGTAAACTGGAAATCGCCGAGACCGTACCGCGAATAAGGCGAGGTGGTAACCTGTGCGCCGGCGGCAACAAACAGGAAAAATGAACAGGAGAGCAGGATTGTCTTCACACTAAATTTCCAGGAAACCTTTTTCGACATTATACTTGAGAATAACATGCATGCCCTCTGCCACGATATTTGGGCGCACAAAGATGCGGGTTTTCAGCCGTCCCGCAAAAAAAGCGCTGTCGCCCCCGCCCAGTACGATTTTCAGGCCGGGAAACTGTTTTCGATACGCGCCGATCATGCCCGCTGTTTCTGCCAGCACGGCCTGCTGCACACCGCTTCGTATTGATTCTTCGGTGGTTCTGCCCAGCAAGGGCGTCTTTGCCGTTTTACCGACTAAAGGCAATTTCTGCGTAAAGTGATGCAGGGCGGCAAAGCGCATCTGCAGTCCCGGGGCGATCGCCCCGCCGAGGTATTCGTTTTTTTTGCTGATCACGTCGTACTTGATGCAGGTTCCTGCTTCGATTACCAAGACGTTGAAACCGGGAAATAGTTGCCAGCCTCCCGCCGCCGCCGCCAGCCTGTCGTATCCGAGAGTTTGCGGCGATCCGTATTTATTGGCGAACGGAAGCGGCGTGCGGTGATCAAAAACCAGCAAAGGAAAAATCTGGCGGAGCGCCTTTTCGAAAATTTTCGGATGCTTTACTACCGAGGACAGGATGGCCGCTGTGGCTTTTTGTTTCTGACAATAAACCAGCACGCTGTCGTAATCGTCGACTGCGAATTTTTTCTGCGAGATGAATTTATTCCCGGAAAAACGGCTCAGTTTGAATGAACTGTTCCCCAGGTCGATGCTCAGGTGAATCGGCATGCTGCAAAGCTAAGGTCTGCGCGGAAACCCGGAACGTCTTTTTAACAAGAAAAAACAAATTGAAGGAAAACAGCCCCGGCGTGATTTTACGGATTCACTGTCGGGGCTGTTTTATTTTGCAGAGAAATTTACTCTTTCACAAAGCGGATATTACTTCCGGCATGCTGCAATTGCAACTGGTACATTCCGGAAGGAAGCGCATGCACATCGATCACACGGGTAAAACCGCCTGTTGTTTTTTCACGCAGCACAACGCGCCCGGTCATGTCGTAAATGACGAGATCAGTCGCTTCAGTTTCCTGTGCAAAACGGATAGTCAGCAGGCCATGCACCGGGTTCGGGTAAACCGAGAAGACGGAATTTTCCGCACCGGCTATACCGGTAATGATGATGGGCATCTGCTGGCAGAACGTATCGGCCGAGCAGGAACTGGTTGCGATGAGACATACATTATAAACACCGGGCGCACTGTAAGTATAAACCGGGTTTTGTAAAGTGCTGTTTCCTCCGTCGCCGAAATCCCAGGACCAGGACGTTGCACCGCCGCTGCTCATATCGGTGAGCGTGATCGTTCCCAGCGTATCGGTAGAGTTGAACGAAGCGATGACCGGGATGCAGATCGTAACCTGCTGGCAGGTCGTGTCGGGGCCGCAGCCGTTATCGGAAACCAGGCATACGTTATAAGTTCCGCTGATCGCATATGTGTAAACCGGGTTTTGTACGTTGCTGTTTCCTCCGTCGCCGAAATCCCAGGACCAGGTTGTCGGGTTACCGGTGCTTCCGTCGCTGAAGGTAACCGTTCCGCTGCTGTCGAGCAGGGTAAAAGCTGCTGCGCCTGGAGTACAGATAGTAATGTTCTGGCAGGTGGTATCCGATCCGCAGCCCGTGGTGGCGACCAGGCAAACGTTGTATGTGCCGTTTGTCGCGTATGTGTGCGACGGGTTTTGTGCCGTACTGTTGTTGCCGTCGCCGAAATCCCAGAACCAGCTTGTCGGGCTGCCTGCACTGAGGTCGGTGAAATTGACGGAAGATCCGTTGAGGCTGCTGCTGTAGTTTGCCGATAATGCAAGACAGGCCGATACCTGCTGGCAGATTGTATCCGATCCGCAGGGCGAGGTGGAAATCAGGCATACGTTATAAATACCTTGTGCGGCATAGGTGTGCGAAGGATTTTGCAGCGTGCTGGTATTGCCGTCGCCGAAATCCCATGCCCAGGATGTGGTCAGCCCGGTTGAACTGTCGGTAAAATCAAAATCGAGCGGACCGGTTGTCGCGGAACTGAAATTGGCTAAGGGCAGCGTCGCAAAACCACTGATGCTGGTGCGGATGCAAAGGTCCCGCGTATCGTTATAGCGAAGCGAGGCCCAGCCGCCGTCGAGGATTTCGTAATTGCGGCGGGAGTACGGTGCAGTGGTTTCCGATCCAAGGAAAATGCTTGTGCCGCCCTGGAACCAGGCTACATAGAATCCGCCGGAAGGCAATGTTACCGCCGGGGAAACAACTACCGTATTCCATGCTCCTGTAATTACAGAAGCCGAAGCGACAGTTGTTGTAAACAGGACTGTTCCCGGTGCGCCGTTCGGTCCGTCGTCATCATAAATCGAGGCGATGTACCCGTTGCCGGCATTCGAAGAAATATAAAACTGCAGTGCAGAAACCGTGTATGGCGAAACCGGGGGATTGAAATATACCGCCGCACCGTCATCGTTCGCGCCACCGTTCCAGTTGATGCTGGTCGAAGGAGTATTGCCGGTAACATAGCTCAGGTTCATGCTCGGGGCACAGGCATTCACCACATCATATTCAATGATCGTGGTATTATTCCCGGCATTGATGTCCTGCGCGCAGGTGGTAGTCACTTCGTACGAGTATTGCCCGGCGCTGGCGGGTGTCCATGCACCGGGGAAAGTGTACAGGCTGTCGTCCCCGGCAGCGAGCAAGGGAAGGCTTCCGGCGGCAGAATATACCGTGGAAGGAATGTCATCACGGATCAACGCCTGCAGGCTGATGGTCGTAGTGACGGCTGCGTTACCCGAGTTTTTGATATTGCTCCGCAAGGTAGCCGGGGCGTTCTGGAAAATAAATTCGGAGAGATTGTCCACGTTGGAGTTCCATTCCGGCAGTACATCCTGGATACTGAGCAGCACTACGTTCGGATAGTCGAACCGGATAACATAATTGGACGGCGGCATGGCATCGGTATATACCTGCAGGCCGATGGTTCCTGTGCTGTTTTCAATCCCCACTTCCATGTCGTTGCAACCCGCGTTGGCCAGGAATGGACTGACTGCACCGTACTGGTATGTGATTGAACTGTCGCTGTTGCAGAGAATAACCTGGAACGTATTTGATCCCGTCCAGCCCGGCGCGTTAACTGTCCAGTACGGAACGTTTATAAAGGAAATGATAAAGGAGTCCGTGCTGTTCGTCCAGTATTGCACCTGCCCGGGATTCCCGACGCCTGTGAAATTCAGATCGCTCATGAGTACGGAAAGATAATTATCGGCAGCGCCGCCTGCAGTGGGTATATTCGGAAAGCAGGAAGCAATGTTGCTGGCGGATGAGTTGAAAGAGAGCCAGCCGTTGGAACCGATTCGCATCTGCGTTACATCAGTCCAGTAATAGTGAAAGTTAAAACCGATTGTGGCCATAGCCGCGGCCGAATTGTCATCGGCAAGACCGGTAACGGTTTGTACACCCGGCCGTGAGGTAATATCGATCCAGTTGTACGTCGGACCGCCTACATCGGCAGAAGTGATCCAGGTATAACCGTAAGCATCGGGACCACCCGAAGCGGATACCAGGACCGGCGACATAAGAAAGAGCGCGCTGATAATGCGTTGTCCTATTTTTTTCATGTTGCTTGATTTTGAGAGGATTACGCAAAGATAATAAAAGCGCGTTCCGTATCGGAAAACGCGGGGTGGTTTGTTCCGGGGCGCCGGTATATCAATGTATCCGGGTTGTGGAATGCAGGAGCAAGGATAAATTTTTATTTTTCAAAAATCCTGTATATTTGCCGCCCCGAGCGACAGGCTTCGGGATTTCTCCGGCAGAAAATCCGCAGATTTAAAGCAGTACAGTTCATTCCATGTTGGTTCGGTAGCTCAGTCGGTAGAGCAATAGACTGAAAATCTATGTGTCGGCGGTTCGATTCCGCCCCGAACCACATACTTCAACGCCACGCTTTTTGCGTGGCGTTTGTTTTTTATAAATGGGGCGGAATCGGCCAGCCCTGCAGCCCGGCTCCTCGCTAAAAATGTCCACTGGACATTTTCTTAACGCTCGGCCC
>VBWE01000020.1 GCA_006218065.1 Bacteroidota bacterium | reverse complement strand
CGACCCGGCCTTGTAAAACGGATTAACAAAGCCGGAGAGAGGGGGCCGGGGGGTGAGTCCCGGAATACGTAACTTTGTACCTCCACTCTACTATGAGCACCGAGATTAAACTTTCCATCGAAGGCATGGATTGCGCCAATTGTGCACTGGGCATTACCCGAAAGCTTACCAAAAGCGGGAACAGCTCGGTAAGCGTGAATTTTGCGACCGGGGATGCTTCGCTCGTATTGGGCGAAAACTGCACGATCGACTCGGTTACCGCCGATGTGGAATCGCTCGGGTACAAAGTAGTGCGTGCGGACAGGCCCCGGCAAAAAAAATTCCTGGATTCGGTTTCGCAGAAATTCTGGATATGCCTGTTCTTTACCGTTCCGCTTTTCTTTTCGCACATGTTTTTCGGGCATGATTTTTTCCTGAACCAGCCGTACGTCCAGCTGGCGCTTTGCATCCCGGTTTTCCTGCTCGGCCTGGTGCATTTCGGCCGGAGCGCCTTCCGTTCGCTCAAAAGCGGCGTTCCGAATATGGATGTGCTCATTTTTATCGGCTCTTCGTCGGCATTCGGGTACAGCCTCGCGGGAATTTTTCTTTACAGCGGGCATGACGTGCACGACTATCTTTTCTTTGAAACTTCAGCCACGATCATCACGCTCGTTTTGCTCGGGAACCTGCTGGAACACATTTCGGTGAAGCGCACCACTACGGCCATCCACGAAATTTCGGGCATGCAGCCGGAGAAAGCGCGGCTCGTGGTAAAACACGATCAGCATGAACATATCCGCGAAATCACAGCCGCAGAAGTCAAAGTTGGCGATATCCTGCTCGTCAATACCGGCGATGCCGTTCCTGTGGACGGGATCGTGCTGCAGGGCGAAGGGCTTGCAGATGAATCTATGCTGACCGGCGAAAGCATCCCGGTTGAAAAAAGCAAAGGCATGCCCGTTACCGGCGGAACGATCCTGAATTCGGGATCGGTGCGCATGCAGGCGCTGAACGTGGGAAAAGAAACCGTGCTGGCGCAGATTATCGATCTCGTAAAAAATGCGCAGCTCAATAAGCCGGCGATCCAGAAACTCGGTGATAAAGTAAGTGCTGTTTTTGTTCCGATCGTGCTGCTGATTGCAGCCGCTACATTCCTCATCGCTTTTTATTTTTTCGAAACCAGCCTGCAGCGTGCACTGATGAACAGTATCGCCGTGCTCGTAATTTCCTGTCCCTGCGCCATGGGACTGGCTACGCCTACGGCTGTAATGGTGGGAATCGGCCGCGCGGCGCGTAACGGGATACTGATTCGCGGCGGAAGCACGCTCGAAGAACTGGCCCGGGTGAACTGCATTGTTTTTGATAAAACCGGGACACTCACTACCGGGAATTTCGAGATCGCGCATTTTTCACGGATCGGCGATGCCCCGGAAGAAGAAATGAAAAAAGTAATTCTCGAACTGGAACGCCGTTCGTCCCACCCCGTTGCCCGCTCGCTCGTGCGAATACTGGAAAAAGAAGGCGTGCAATCATCCGGCGATTTCAGCAGGATCCGGGAAGAAAAAGGAATCGGCATTTCCGGAACGGATGCGCAGGGCCGTTTGTGGAGACTGAGTTCCTTCAAAGCGCTGAAAAGCCCGCCGGAAGGGCCTTTACATGATATTTATCTTTTGCGCGACGACCAGGCTATGGCCGCCATCGACCTGCTCGACGAGCTTAAACCCAATGCCAAAGAAACGATCGGCTGGTTCAACAAAAACGGTTTCCGCACCATTATGCTGAGCGGTGATCGCGAAGAAAAATGCAAAGAGATCGCGGAAAAACTCGGCATGCAGGAATATCACGCAGGAATTTTGCCCGGCGGAAAAATGGAGATCATCGAGCAGCTGAACAGGCAGTTCAAAGTAGCCATGGTCGGCGACGGGGTGAATGATGCCCCCGCACTGACCAAAGCGCACGTAGGCATTGCCGCCGGCGAAGGAGCCCAGGCCGCAATCCGCTCGGCGCAGGTGGTGCTGCTCGCCGGGCGTGACCTCGATATTATCCGCGAGCTTTTCCAGCTCGGAAAACATACGCTGACCACGATCCGGCAGAATCTTTTCTGGGCATTTTTTTACAACGTAGTGGCCATCCCGATAGCAGCAACCGGTTTGCTGAGCCCGATGATCGGCGCGCTTTCCATGGCATTTTCCGACGTGATCGTGATCGGTAATTCGATCCGCTTGCGAACAAAAAAACTCCGCTGATTTATGCTGCAGCTCATCCGCGAACAGGTTAAAAACTGGTATCGTTTTTTTTCATCTCCCGCATACCGGGAATGGCTGCGCATCAAACGCACCTGCCGCCTTCATCCACCACAAACGACGTTCACCACGCGCGTAAACGGGTATGTGCTACATGTGCACGATTCCGCTTCGCTGCTGAACCAGTACGAATCCATTTTCGTAAACCGCGCGTATGATTTCCATTTCAAAAACGATGCACCGGTCATATTCTGCTGCGGCGCGAACATGGGTCTTGAAATTCTGTACTTCAAGCGCCGCTTTCCCGCAGCAAAAATACAGGCGTTCGAAGCCGACGAAAAAATAGTACAGCTCCTGCACAAGAATGTGGAGGAAAACGCGTTTACGGACGTGATCGTACACCATGCAGCCGTTTGGACCAGCGACGGGGACATTTCCTTCGAGCCCGACGGCGCACAGGGAGGCCGGGCCGGCACAGGCAAAGATTTTGTTAAAGCGGTGCGGCTGGCCGATCTCCTGGAAAACGAACTCAATATCGACCTGCTTGTGATGGATATCGAAGGAGCGGAATACGACGTATTGCGCGATTGTAAACACCAGTTGCACCGCATCGACCGGCTTTTCGTAGAATGGCATTCGCGTACCGATCGCATGCAGCATCTCGATGAACTGCTCGTGCTGCTGCAGATGACCGCCTTCCGCTACCGGCTTGGAAACAAATTGCCCGAAGCGCCTTTCATCAACGCACCGGTCGAAGGCGGTTTTGATGCGATGGTCGAAATTTACGCCGAACGAAGCGGCCCGGTTGCCGGCCGTGCATCATGAGCGATCAGAAAAAACATATCCTGTTCATCGCGAGCTGGTATCCCAGCCTGTCCGCTCCCGCATTGGGCAACTTTATCCAGCAGCATGCCCGCGCAGCCGCGCTACACCATAATGTAAGCGTTGTTTTTGCCCATTCGGATGCCGAACTCGAACAAGGCAATTTCGTTTTCGAAACGAAGAAGGACGAAAACCTTTTCGAGGTCCGCGTTCATTTTACCAAAACAAAAAGTAAAATTCCGCTCATCAGCAGCTGGAAAAAAGCGGAGCGTTACCGGGGAGCGATGCGGCTGGGCATTGATGAGGCGATCGACGAACACGGCGCGCCCGACCTGGTTCACCTGCATGTCATTTGGCCTGCCGCACTAGCAGCCCTGCCGCTGGTTGACAAACTCCGCGTTCCGCTGATCATCTCTGAGCATTGGTCGGGCTACCTGCCCGAGGACGGCAATTACAAAGGACGTATCATGCAAAACTTCACCCGCCGCGCCGTTGCCCGGGCAAGTCACGTCACCGCCGTTTCCGAAAAAATGATCGAAGCCATGCGCGGACACGGACTGAATAATACGTATAGCCTGCTTCCGAATGTAGTGGACACCGCACTTTTTGCGCCTGCTGAAAAAACGCAGCCTGGTCCCGGCCTCCGCCTGCTCCACGTATCCATGCTTGTCGATCGCGAAAAAAATATCAGCGGCCTGCTCCGCGTGATGCAAAAACTGAAAGAGCACACGGACATCGTACTGGATATCGTGGGCGAAGGCCCGGAACGTTCCGGTTTCGAACGGATGGCGAAACAGGCGGGCGTTTTTTCACAGACCGTTTTCTTTCACGGGTACCATGATGCGGAAGGTGTGGCGGAATTTATGCAGAAAGCCGACGCACTTGTGCTGTTCAGTCATTTCGAAGGTATGCCGGTTACCATCATCGAAGCGCAATCCTGCGGACTCCCCGTCATCGCCACGCGAACCGGTTCGATTCCCACCATGGTCAGCGAAGAACAGGGCATACTCGTATCTTGCGGGGACGAGCAGGCGCTGGCGGAAGCCATCATGCAGATGAAAAAGAGAAAAAACGATTTTTCCCGCGAAGCGATACGCCATTTTGCGGAAAGCAGGTACAGCATGGATTCCGTCGGCAGGCAGTTGAACGATCTTTATCAAAACATCCTGGGAAAATTTGGCCGCTGATCCGAAATACAACCTGCGCATCGCGATTTTTTGCCGCGGTTATGCATTCCAGGACTGGGAAGCGGAATGCATCCGGCAGGTGCTCAGTCTCCCGTACACGGAGCCTGTGCTGCTGGTTGCGGAAGAAAATGAAACGGGAAAAACAGCTTCCGTTTTTTCGCGGATTTTCCGTTATCCGTATCGCCGTTTTTTGTGGCGGTTCTACAATCGTTTTTTGCTGCGCATAAATATCTACGACGCGGTAAATATGCAGGAAGAATTTTCAAATGTCCCGATGATCCGCTGCAAGCCGGTATTGCGCGGAAAATTTTCGCAGCATTTTTCAGAGCACGACCTGCAGCAGGTGAGGCAATACCGGCCGGATATCATCCTGCGTTTTGGTTTTAATATCCTTCGCGGTGAAATACTGACTGCGGCTACTTACGGCATCTGGTCGTATCACCATGCCGATGAGCAGCGCATCCGCGGCGGACCGGCGGCTTTCTGGGAAATTTACCGCGGGTACCCGTCAACCGGCGCCATCCTGCAAAGGCTCACCGATAAACTGGATGCGGGAATCATCCTGCGGAAAGGACATTTCGGCACCGTCCGGCATTCGTACGCGGCCAACCTCGAACAGGTAGCGCGGGGCAGCGCGGGCTGGATGCGGCAGGTGTGCATCGATATTCATCACAACAAAGCGCATTATTTTTCCGACCCGCCGGTGAGCACGCAGGCGCGCGTGTACCGCAACCCGGTAAACTGGCAGGTGAAATTATTCTGGTTCAAATTGTTCACGAATAAAATCACTTTTCACTGGAACGAATTATTCCGGGCCGAATACTGGAACGTGGGTATCGTGCGCCAGCCGCTCGAAAGCATCATCAGCCGGGTTCCGCCGGCGGAAGTCGAATGGCTCAGCGATGACGAAAAAAGCAAATACAAAGCCGATCCGTTCGGTTTCATCCGCGAAGGGAAAGAAATTATACTCTACGAAAAATACGATTACAAAACCGGCAAAGGCCATATCGCGCAATATGCCGGCGGAACGGAAACCGTTGCGCTGGAAACCGCCACGCATTTGTCTTTTCCTTTCGTGCTGCAGCAGAACGGCGAAACCACCGTTATTCCCGAAGCGCATGAATCGGGTGCTGCAACGGCATATACCTGGAACAACGGCCGCCTGGAAAAAAAATCGGAACTGCTCGCTTTTCCCGCCGTCGATCCGGGCATCATCCGGTTCAACGACCGCTGGTGGCTTTTCTGCACGCGTGCCGACGACGGGGCGAATCATTTGCTTCATATTTATTTTTCGGATACGGCGGAAGGTCCCTGGGAACCGCATGCGAACAACCCGGTGAAATGCGATATCCGTTCGGCCCGGCCTGCGGGTGCGCCGTTTATCAAGGACGGCAAGCTTTACCGGCCGGGGCAAGATTGCGCAGAACAATACGGCAGGGCCGTGGTACTTCACGAAGTGCTGGAACTCACGCCCGTCAGTTTCCGGGAAGCCTCGGTGCAGCGACTCGAACCGCATGCCGGCTGGAAGTATCACGACGGGCTGCACCACGTATCGCCGCTGGGCGAAAACGCCTACCTGCTCGATGCGAAAACACGACGCTTCAGCAAAGACAATTTTAAACGCGTACTCGGAAAAAAATTCAAACGAACAGGCAAATGAACAAACTGATCTTTTTTTTCCTGGCCCTGCTGCTGCCTGTTTCTTATTTCGCCGGCGACGGCGATTACCCGGAACGGCTGAAAAAACAATACGCTTTTTTTGCGCTGAAGGATAAATCCAAAAGCACCGACTCCGTCCGCTTCGTCGTAAGTTCCAGCGATACGCTGAAAAAGAAAAAAGGTATTATCCTGTTTATCCAGGGCTCGGAACCGACGCCGCTTTTTTCCGAAGTCAAAGAAGGACTTGCTCCCCCGCTCCCTTTTGATCCCACGCCGTACCTGCAGGATTTTCGTTTCGTGGTGATTTCCAAGCCCGGCATCCCGGTCTATCATTTTTTCGAATCGACGACTAACTTCCAGTATCTCGATTCCGCCACGAACATGCCGCCGCTGAAATTCCTGGAGAACGACAACCTGCAGTGGTACACGCAGAGCGCAGAACTCGTGCTGAAATATCTTTCCGCACAAAGCTGGGTGGCGCCGGACAAAATTATGGTTATCGGGCATTCGCAGGGCGCGCGCGTGGCTTCGTATCTCTGCACGAGGAACAAGGAAATAAAAAAACTCGCTTTCCTTTCCTGCAGCGCATTCGCACGCACGTATAATTTTTCCGCCGATATCCGCCGGCAGCAGGGTGATGAAAAACAGGAACAGGTACAGATCGATACGCTGTTTAAACGGATGGCGCCGGAAATCGTACCGGGAGCGCCGGAAGGTTTTTACAATCATCACCCCGTCGACGACCTGCTGAAGCTGGACATCCCGGTGCTCCTGCTCTACGGACTGAGCGATAATTCCATCCAGCCCGAAACGCTGGACTTTGTCATCCTCGAATTCACGCGAAAAGGAAAGAAAAACCTGGACTGGAAACCGATGCCCGGGTACGATCATAATTTTTTTACGAAAGACCAGCCCGGGAAACCGCCCGTGTTTCACTGGGATGAAATTGCCGCGGGTATCGTCGGCTGGATGAAAAAATGATGCTGAGAAACATTCTGACCAATTTTTTCGCCCGTTTTTCGGTAGCAGCGATCAATTTCCTGGTGCTGCTGCTCACCACGAACCTGCTCGGTCTCGAAACCAAAGGCGAGATGAGCCTCGTGGCGCTGGGCACGAGCATCATTCACCTGCTCAGCGATATCGCGGGCGGGCCTTCGGTGGTTTACCTCGTTCCGCGCAAACCGGCCGTGCAGCTTTTCAGCATCGGGTATGCCTGGAGTTTTTTCTGCGTAACCGTCATCGGCATTCCGCTGGTGTATTTCAATCTCGTTTCCCAGCAGTTCGGTTTGCACATTCTTTTACTTTCCCTGCTGATGTCGCTGCACTCGGTTCACCTGAATTACCTGCTCGGGCTGGAGCGGATCCGTTTGTACAGTTTCCTGCTCCTGCTGCAGGCTGTGGTGCTGATTACCGCGATGAGCATTTACATTTTTATTTTCAAAGGAAAAGGCGTCGCTGTTTTTATCACGGGCGCGTACATCGCTTACGGAACCGTACTGGCCGTGGGGGCCACGCTGGCCTGGAAACACCGGCTTGTGGAGCTGGTTGAAAAATCGCGCGATACGTTTTACCTGCTTTTCCGGAACGGTTTTTTTACGCAGGTGGCCAGCCTGACTCACCAGCTCAGCATCCGGATCAACTTTTACCTCATCGGCGGCATGGCGGTGGTGTATTACGCAGGCACGCATCTTTACGACGGTGTGCAGGGAGTTGGCATTTACTCTACCGCCGTTTCCCTGGCCGAAGCGATTTTACTTTTCAGCCAGAGTGTGGCGACCATGATTTTATCGCGCACGGCCAATACGGAAGACCGCCTGCTTGCGCGCCGGCTCACGCTGCAATGCAGCAAGCTCAGCTTAGCGATTACGATCCCGGGCCTGCTGCTCTTTTTGCTCCTGCCGGCCGAATTTTACACGGGGCTGCTCGGCAAAGATTTTTCACCGGTGAAAGATGTATTCACACCGCTCGCTGCCGGTGTGGCCATGGTGAGTTTCGGCACGGTGTTCAGTCACTACTTTTCCGGAATCGGTAAACATTATATGAACGCGCTGAGCGGAACTTTCGGTTTACTCATCACCCTTTCCACCGCCTTCTGGCTGATTCCCCGGTACGGGCTGGAAGGCGCATCGGTGGCTGCAACACTGGCATACAGCGGCATGTCGCTGTTTATTTTCGTCATGTTTATTTTTGAAAAAGGGTTCCCGGCGAAAGAAACCATACGAAGCCTTTTTTCGCTGCGCGATTTTTCTTTGCTGCAGGAGCAGTGGAAAAAATTGCGGAAATGATTGAGCCAATTGAGTCGATTACTCAATTTGAAAATGCCAGACACAGCCGGTTAATAGTACGTGTGAAAGTTTTATGAACACCCGTTGACTTCAAACTGAAATTCAACTAATTTTCGCAAAAAGTATTTTCATGAGCATACATGACAACCGGAACAAGGATGATCAAAGCCGGGCAGCGGCGCACCTCCAGTTGAAAAAAAGCGACTCTCCGAAAACCGTCCAGAAACGGGGAATGCCTGCGGGCGCTCCCGTACAGAGAAGACAAAGCGGCGGAGAACTTGAGGCTAACCTGGGTATAATCACGACAGCAGATGACGGCAAGCCAAAGTTCACTTTAAGAACACCGGGAGAAGCTGTCACGATGGGCATGAAAACCACTTACCTCAACCCGATCAGGAAACTAGTCAACGGCGCCAGTAAAATTACCACTGCCGATCATGAAATTGTGGGAGGCCACATGCGGGCAGTCAAGTTCGGAGGCAACGGCGACTATCCGAACGTGCAGCCGTGGTCGGGCGCATTCGAAAGAGATGTCTGGCCCGCACAATTCGAAACCCCGATCGAAAATGAACTGCTTGCCATTGCAGCAACAGGAGCCGGCCAGACAGGCGCAAAAATGAGTTTCAGGTACCAGGTAGATGACATGAATGATGTCGCCGGGTTTAAAGCTGCTGCTGCAGCCGCTGTTCCTGCAGACCATGCCGATCTCGCCGCTCAAACCAGGGCCCAGATCGTAGAACCGCTGACCTACCTGCCTTCGAAAGTGGTTGTCAGGGCCAAACTGACTCCCTCGCTGGTTTACGAGGAAGAAGGCGATCTTGACGAAGGCTATTCCAGTGAGCCTATGGGGGCAGAAAAGAAAGTTTCTTATGATATCGACAACCCTGCGAATATTCATGGAGTAACGGCCGCTGCATTTTAAGAAGCTGACTGTCGGATAACTTTTATATTTTCTTCAAATAAAAAAACCGCTTCGGACTGAAGCGGTTTTTTAAAACTATTTTCAAGTTACAGAATCTCTGCAAAATCGAAATTTCTAGGCGGACGAATGGCTGAAAAGCGCAGTTTGCTCATGCAAATGAGCATTTTCGGACAGAGTCCAACGACGAAATTTCGATTTTGCAGAGATTCTTAGTGGGCGGCAATTTTATCGCTTTGATATTGCCCCGATGTCAGTTTGCTGCGGATCTTCGAGAACGCGTCGATAGTATACGCCACATCTTCCAGCGAATGAATGGCTGTCGGAATAAGACGCAGGATGATCACGCCTTTCGGCACAACGGGATAAACGACCATCGAGCAGAAAATATTGAAATTCTCACGCAGGTCGAGTACGAGGTTCGTCGCTTCCGGGATGGTTCCGTTCAGGTAAACCGGCGTAACCGGCGAATTGGGCGATCCTGTTTCGAAACCCGCTTCTTTCAGCCCGTTCTGCAAAGCGTTGGTGATCTTCCAGCAATTCTCGCGGAATTCCGGGTGCGTGTTCATCAGTTCGAGTCGCTTGAGCGCACCGATCACGATGGCCAGCGGAAGTGATTTGGCAAAAATCTGCGAACGCATATTGTAGCGCAGGAATTCGATCACGTCTTCTTCGCCGGAAATAAATCCGCCGATCAGGGCGAACGATTTGGCAAAGGTGCCGAAGTACACGTCGATGCCGTCCTGGCATCCCTGCGCTTCCCCGGTTCCGCCGCCGTGGGGACCCATCACGCCTACGCCGTGCGCATCGTCAACGAAAAGACGGAAATTGTATTTTTTCTTCAGTTCGACGATCTCTTTCAGGCGCCCCTGTTTTCCGCTCATGCCGAAAACACCTTCGGTAATCACGAGAATACCGCCGTTGGTTGACTCCACTAATTTCGAAGCGCGTTCGAGGTTTTTCTCCAGTCCGTCAATATCGTTGTGCGGGTAAACAAAACGTTTACCCATGTGCAGGCGGACACCGTCGATGATGCAGGCATGCGCTTCGGCGTCGTAAATGATCACGTCGTGGCGGTCAACCAGCGAATCGATGGCGGAAACCATAGCCTGGTAGCCGAAATTGCAGAGGATCGTATCCTGCTTGTGCACCAGTTCGGAAAGACCGGCTTCGAGTTGTTCGTGGTAATTCGAGTTTCCCGACATCATGCGGGCGCCCATCGGGTAAGCGAGACCGTAATGCGCAGCAGCATCGGCATCAGCCTTACGCACTTCGGGATGGTTGGCCAGGCCGAGGTAATTGTTCAGGCTCCAGTTCAGGCGTTCACGTCCCCGGAAAATCATGCGCGGACCGATATCGCCTTCGAGTTTCGGGAAAGTAAAATAGCCGTGCGATTCTTTCGCGTGCTTGCCGATAGGACCGCGGTTGTCGCGGATTTTTTCGAATATATCTTTCATAAGTGCCTGATTGCAGTGTTTGGAATGCAAAAATACGAGTTCGCGCGGTTAACGGCAAATGGTTTTTCGGGCCAACTGTGTATCAATGATTTATCAATGCTTTCCGTGCCATATTCAACGCTGTAATCGATGCCCGCACAATATTCCGTTCCCGGTTGTCGCCGAACATGAACTTCTCAGCATACACGCGATCGGCAGTCGCAATGGCGATCCACACCATGCCCACCGGTTTGTCCTCCGTTCCCCCGCCTGGACCGGCCAAACCGGTAGTCGCCACGCCGATATCCGCGCGCAGGTTTTCGCGCACGCCGGCGGCCATCTGCTTCGCGGTTTCTTCACTCACGGCGCCGTATTTTTCAAGCATTTCTTTTTGTACGCCGAGCTGCGCCGTTTTTACCTCATTCGCATACGCGACGACGCTCCCGAGAAAATACTGTGAACTGCCGGCAACACTGGTAAGCAGGTGACTGATGTATCCGCCGGTGCAGCTTTCGGCCACAGCGATGGTTTTGTTTTGTTCCAGCAAAACGCAGCCGAGATTTCCTTCCAGGCTTTCGGCATCGTAGCCGTAAATAAATTCCGGGATGATCTGCTGCAATTCCTGCAGTTTCCCGTTGATGCGCGCTTTTATCGTTCGCTCATCGCCAGAGGCCGTCATCCGCAGGCGCACCAGGCCCGGCGAAGGCAGGTAAGCCAGTTTGATCTCCAGCTGCGCCAGGCTGTTTTCCCAGTCCGTAATCATATCCGCCAGCATGGACTCGCCGATGCCCTGCGTGAGTATGGTTTTGTGATAAATAAAAGGCAGTTTAAATTTTGCTTTCAGCCGCGGAAGCACTTCGTCTTTCATCAGCCCTTTCATTTCGAAAGGCACCCCGGGCAGGGAGATGAAAATTTTCCCGTCCTGTTCGAACCACATACCCGGCGCGGTTCCCCGGCGGTTGCGCAGCGTGATGCAGCCTGCGGGAACCTGCGCCTGGAGTTTGTTGACGGGCGTTACTTCCCTGCCGAATTTCGCGAAAATAGCTTCCACGTCCCGCAGCACATCTTCATCGGTGCGCCAGTCCATGCCGAAATAATCCTTCAGCGTTTTTTTCGTGAGATCGTCTTTGGTGGGACCGAGGCCGCCGGTTGTGATGATAACGGATGAACGTTTTTTTACTTCGTCCAGCGCATGCACGATATGCTGCGGATCGTCGGATACCGAATTGATCTGCTTTACTTTTATGCCGATGAGATTGAGCTGTTGTCCCAGCCAGGCCGAGTTGGTATCTACGATCTGCCCGATCAGGATTTCATCGCCGATCGTGATGATTTCTGCTTCCATAAAGCAACGGATTACGAATTTTTAGAATACTTCAGATAACGGATTCATGAGTCAAAACAGTTACCTGTACGAGAGTAAAGTTAAGGTCATTCTGTAATTCACCGCCCTGTAAAACCGCCCCGTTTTAACTTTGGCAAACAATTTGTAGTTTTAGCCTGAATCCAATCCTTAACCAGAAAAAAACACGATGAAAAAGTTTTTTCTTTTTACAATCACGGTGGCCTTCGTATTCGGAGCCTGCACCGAAGCCCAGAAAATATTAAGTGATGCCGGCAAGCAGCTCAATACCGGCGGCGGCGGACTGACCAATGCCGAGGTGATCCAGGGACTGCGCGAAGCGCTGAACCAGGGCACCAACAAATCGACCGGTTCCGCTTCGGCGGTGGATGGTTTCTACAAGAACGCCCGCCTGTTCATTCCTTTTCCTCCGGAAGTGCAGAAGGTAAAAGACTGGGCGATTAAGCTCGGCATGACCGCCCAGGTGGATAAATTTGAAATGACCATGAACCGGGCTGCTGAAACCGCTTCGAAAGAAGCCGCCCCGATCTTCATCAATGCGATCAAAGGCATGACTATTGGCGACGGCTTTGCCATCCTGAAAGGCACCGACAGCGCAGCCACCAATTACCTGCGCACCAAAACCACGCCCGAACTGAGAGGTAAATTCACCCCGGTTGTGAAAAGCGCTACCCAGAAAGTAGAGCTCACCAAGTACTGGAACCCGATCATCACCAAGTACAATATGGTTCCCGGTGTGGAAAAGAAAAACCCCGACCTGGATGCGTACGTTACCGACCGTGCCCTGAACGGACTTTTCCTGCTCATCCGCGATGAAGAAGGAAACATCCGCAAGAACCCGGCCGCACGTGCCACCGATATCCTGAAAAAAGTTTTCGGAGCGAAATAGAACGAATTACGAATCAAAAACAAATATAGGAAACGTGCCTGCAAGCGGATGCTTACAGGCACGTTTCCTTTTTATACAACCCGGTATTGATTCGTAATTCGCTATCAATAAACGGAACTGCTTCCGCCCATATCCAGCCCGGCGTAAATCACGTGCGGTTTAATGCTCAGCACCGGGATACGCGAATGGTTCACGATCTGTTTGGCGAAAGCGCCGAGGAAAATACCCGTGAGTTCCGATTCGTGATCGGTCATCGTTACAATCAGGTCGGCATTGATGCGCTTGGCGTAGCGCAAAGTTTCCACGCCTATGTTTTTAGCCTCGATCGTTTCGCGTGTAAAAGTCAGCCCGCGCTGTTCTACGGCTTTCTGCACCTGGTCGAGCGCCAGTTGAAGTTTAGGTGAATCTTCGGGATCGTTGCTGTCATTCAGCCCGAGGATGTGAATCTGCGCAGCGTACTTTTCGCCCAATACCAGCGCGTATTCCACTTTTTCGCGCGAATGCATCGAGCGGTCGATGGGCAGCACGATATCCGTAAAGCCCAGTTTTTTCGAATGTTCCTGGACAGTCAGCACCGGGCAGGGCGCCACCGAAATCAGTTTATGGGCATTGCTGCCGATGAACAGTTCTTCGAATCCTTTGGCGCCATGCGTTCCCATAACCACCAGGTCGATCTTTTCGGATTTGATCACATCCAGCGTTTCGCGGGCGATCTGGCCTGTTGCGCGAATTGATTTGACTCCGACACCGTGATCTTTACGGATCCGTTCGGCTACCTCGGCCAGTTTTTCATCGACTTTCGCATTGATTTTTTCATGGTAATGCATATCCGGCGCAGTGCCGATAATATCGAAAGAATAATTGGCTGACGGAATAACATGAAGCAGGAATAATTCCGCTTTCGTAAGCCGCGCCAGGAAAGCGGCGTGCTCAATGGCCAGCATACCGGTTTCGGAAAAATCGGTAGGTACCAGGATTTTTTGGAATGTTACAGGCTTTTTCATGACGGATGGTTTTGATATTACAAAGTAAGTCAAAACATGTTCTGCCGGAAATGATTTTCGTCAGTCTCTTAGTATGCAGTATGGTATAAATGGTCCATTCTTCGGACGAAAAAAACGCTCAATGCCAAACGCACAACGCTCAACTCCCAAGGCATCTCTCCGATGATACTTGAAAATTGTGCGTTTGACATTGGGCGTTAAAATGCCCGGCAGGACCAGGCACCAAAAACAAAGCCGTTCGAAAGGAACGGCTTTGCAGGTAAAGACTGTATGAAAAAATCAGTACGGGGTAAATTCCGTAAGATCTTTCTTGGGAGTAGGTACGATACTGAGTACCGGGATATCCGATTTATTAATGACTTCCTGCGCGGCAGAACCTACGAATGCCGGGGTGAAATCAACTTCCTGCTGGGTCATGATCAGCAGCAGGTCGCCTTCTACTTTATTGGCATAATCCACTACGATTTCGCCCAGCGAACCTTCGCCGCGGATGCCTTTGATGATTTCGGCAGTAACGTTAAGGCCGGCTTTTTCAATTACCGATTTTACCTGCGAAAGCTGGCGGGTAAGGCGGTTTACGATAAATTCATCCGTGGTGAAGAGTACCGAAACCACGCGGATATCGGCGCCATAAAGCTTGGCGTATTCGATGGCCTTGGTTACTTTTTCACGGGTTTCTTTGGTCAGGTCGAGCGGCAGTACGATGTTTTTGCATCCGTCGCGGTGGTGTTTTCCTTTGATGGTAATTACGGGAATGCTGGCTTCGCGCACTACACGGAAAGCGTTGCTGCCGATGAAACGGCGGCGCAGTCCTGTTCCGCCGCTTGCGCCCATCACGATCATGCGCGCATTCACCATATCCGATACTTCGTTGATTTTATCGTAAACAGAGCCGCGGGCAATCATTTTGGTAGCTGTAATGCCGTGTTTGGATTTCAGCTGATCAACCAGTTCATCGAGTTTGGCCTCGATTTCTTTACGCATATCATCGTCCACCTGTTTCGACATGAAACGGCTGATGATACCGGAAGCTTCGATTACATAAAGCAGCACAATTTCAGCGCCGATCAGTTTTGCTACGTGTGCGCCCTGTTCCATAGCAATCAGTGATTGCTCTTCAAAATCGACCGGCACAAGAATTTTCTTGGGAGACTCGCTCATAAGATGTTAGTTTGGTTCAGTTGCGGTCCAAAACCGCCGGGAAATGCATTTTTTGGTAGTTTTGGAAAATCGTAGGCAAAAATAATAGAATTATCCTTACAGCCAAGCATTTTTGCCCTTCGTCAACACAATAAACGCTTATGTCGAAGCCCATCGCCGAATCCGAACTGATAATCACGCCCGACGGCGAAATCTATCACCTCAAACTGCGCCCGGAAAACCTGGCCGATACCGTGATCGTAGTAGGCGACCAGGGCCGCGTGGAACAGATTTCCGCTCATTTCGACAATATCGAATGTAAAGTGCAGAACCGGGAATTCGTTACCCATACGGGCACATTCCGCGGCAAACGGATCACGGCGCTTTCTACGGGCATCGGCACGGATAATATCGACATCGTACTGAACGAGCTGGATGCCTTGTCCAATATCGACCTGCAGACGCGGACCATCAAACCCGGGCACCGCAAGCTCCGGATTGTCCGCATCGGCACGTCGGGCGCCTTGCAGGCCGATATCCCGGTCGACAGTTTCGTGGCTTCTTCCCACGGCATGGGTTTCGACGGCCTGCTGAATTTCTACGGGAATATCGAAAAGGTCGATCACCCGGAAATCGCCCGCGCGTTTATGGCGCACAGCGGCTGGACCCCGCAAATGCCCTACCCTTATGTAGCCGCAGCTTCAGCCAGCCTGCTGCAAACCGTCGCGCACGATATGATCCGGGGCATCACGGCCACCGCGCCCGGCTTTTACGGTCCGCAGGGACGTGAACTGCGCCTGCCCGCCGCCCTGCCCGACCTGAACGAAAAACTGACGGCATTCCGGCACGGCGACCTGCGTATCTGCAACTTCGAAATGGAGACTTCGGCGCTTTACGGTCTCAGCAAACTTATGGGACACGAAGCCTGTACTGTTTGCGCCATCATCGCCAACCGCGTGATCCGGCAGTACAGCAAGGATTACCACCCGGTGATCGACAGGCTGATCCGCACGGTTCTTGAACGGCTGGCTGTTTAAAACTAGCCCCGGGAACACAACAAAACCGGGTACTATTACGTATATTTGTTTAACTACTGATTGATGGATAAGTCTGAGCTTCATGCCTTGATAAGTCTGCTCGACGACCCTGACGAAGAAGTTTTCAAACAAATCTGCGTCAAGCTCATGTCGATGGGCGCCGATGTTATTCCCGCCCTCGAAAGCGCCTGGGAAAATTCCTTCGATTCCGTTATCCAGAACCGCATCGAGAACATCATCCAAAAGATCCAGTTCGACAAAATCAACCGCGATCTGAAAGAATGGGCCCGTCCTGAAAACCAGGATTTGCTCGAAGGCGCGTTGATCGTAGCCAAATACCAGTATCCCGATCTCGATGAGGACAAACTGCGCAGGCAGATCGCACAGGTTAAGCAGGATATCTGGCTGGAACTGAACAACAACCTGACTGCGCTGGAAAAAGTCCGCGTAATCAACCACATCATTTTCGATGTACACGGTTTCAGCGGCAATACCACGAATTACCACGCACCGCAGAATTCCTACATCAACAACGTGCTGGAAACGAAAAAGGGTAACCCGCTTTCGCTTTCGGTCATTTACGCGGTCATCGCGCAGGACTTACGCATCCCGGTTTACGGGGTGAACCTGCCGGACCATTTTATCCTGGCTTACGTGGAGCACAGCAATGCCATTTCCGGGCACGATCTCGGCGACCGCGTGCTGTTTTACATCAACCCGTTCAGCCGCGGCTGGGTGGTGAGCCGTAAAGAAATCGACGCTTTCCTGAAACAGCAGCGCCTTGACCCGCGGCCGGAGTATTACGATCCCTGTTCCAATCTCGATATCATCCGCCGTTTGCTGCGTAACCTGATCCACAGTTACGAGAAACTCGGTTACCCGAATAAAGTGGAAGAGCTGAGTTCCATGCTGCTGTCGCTGGCATGAAGCGCCATCGTGGTCAGCCGCTCACCGGCCTTTTCCCGGGTTTATTGCATCACCAGCTTACCTGAAGCAATCACTTTCCCATCCTGGTGCAGCACGTAGAAATAAATTCCCGCGGCCAGGCCGTTGCGGCGGATATCCAGGTGGTTGTTGTTGATATTGCCGTAGTTCATCTGTTCTTTCCCGGTAATATCAAATAAGCGGAACTGCGCATTCTTAACCCGGAAAGGTTCGTAAACATCCAGGAAAAAATAATCGGCTGCCGGGTTGGGATATAATTTGTGCGTAACCAGTTTCGCCAGGTCCGGGTCGTTGACCGACAAATCCCAGCAATACCCTGGCAGATGCGTATCGAGCCATTTGCTGCGGGCTTCTATCCATAGTTTCAGGTAATCCAGTTCCTCCAGCCAGGTTTGCCCGACAAAATAATTCCAGTTTACATATACCCCGAGGATCGGCCACTGCATAAAATTGCGTTGCTGCGATTCGTTCAGTACCAGTTTCATGCTGTCGATACGGGCGTTTACCGAATCGGTATGAAGTACGGTATTGCGCAGGTATGTCCAGCGGCATTTCAGCAAATGTGTATAGTTTGTATCCAGCAGGAATTTATTCCACCAGAAAGGAACAGCGCTTGAGAATTGCGGGCAGGCCTGGTTAAAGTCCATCTGGTAGCCGGCGGTGTCGTAAGCATCGCAGTAATCGGCATTACCGTATGACAGGTTAAAATCCCACATCGGCCCCGCGCGCAGCAAACCACCGAGACTGTCTTTTTGCTTATACAGGAAAGAACTGGAACGGTAACCGTCAACCGTGCGCCCGAGTTCCTGCATGATCATAAAATCAATAAATGAGTTTACCTCGATCATCGAATTATATCCCGAAACATAATTGTTCCACCCGGGGCCGTTCATCAGGTTTTCAAAATTGATGATGTAGTTCTGAATATAGTTTTTCTGATCGGGATGTAATTCAGTATCCTCAGGATCGTGCCAGAGGTATTTTACTTTGATGTCATATGGTGAGGCGAAATAGGAACTGGATGATCCCGTCAGTTTATCTACTTTCATAATATATCCTCCTGTCAGCTGATCGCCCGTTGTATCATTCGGCGTGAGCTTGGCGATATCCACCCGGTTTTTATCCCGCTTGATCCGTTCCATCAGGGAGTAAACACCCAGGTATGATTGTTGATCACCAGTTCGCAATACCGGTACCGGACATCGTAATGCCCCATACGGCGAAAAATATCATACGTGATTTCATTTCGCATGAGTGTCTTATCCGGGTAAGCGCCGTATAAAATCCAATCGTTTTCTTCCGGCATGCCCAGCAGCGAAGTATCGAGCTTATTCAGCAATGCATCTTTGGTTTCAAGACCGTAGCTCAGTTTGGGATACTGCTGCGAAGTGCTTCCCCGGCTTTCGATCGAAATTTTTCCATAATACTGCCAGGGGTCCGTCATATAATTCCGTATTCCCGGACCATTGTAGCGGATGCCAAAATCAGCAATAATGCGCGAAGTATCCGGAATGTTCTGGCTATTGGTATTGATGACTACGATCGGCAGATCGGAATTTGTAAAATTGACCTGGGCGTGCAGCGCTGATTCAAATAAAAGCAGCAAAACCAGGAGGCAACGGCACTTGTTCATGATGGTAAATATAACTTATCCGTACCGGTAATAAACCATGCCTGTTTAAACAGAACAGTGTACCCGCGTTCGATTACAAAACACTGCAGTTAATCCTTTTGTATTTTATACGTCTGCCGGTTATTCCCGGAATCAACGGTCAGGAAATACAAACCTGCTTTAAAAGCAGCCAGGTCGAGATGATCACTCATTTCTTTTTTAAGTTGAGTGGTCAGCAGCAATCTTCCTGTGATATCCGTAAGCGTAATTGTAAAATCGCCCGAAGATTTATTTTCAATTGCGAGATGATCAGTCGAAGGGTTCGGGAATACTTTAAACGTATTATCCAAAGAAATTTGCCCGACAGCACTCAGTGTGGTCTGCCCTGCATTTAAATGCACATTGGGAATTGTACTGTAAGCATATTCCAGGATAAAAACAGTATCGAGCGGGCCGCTTGCATTTCCCCTGAATTCAAGTTTTGCCCAACCGAAAGTCGTGTCGTTTGGTGAATTGATCCTGCGAAATCCCAGGTACTTGAACCCCGTGTTCGGAAGCCAGCCTGTCCAGCCCGGCCCGATCGGCGTGGACGGCATTCCCGGGCTGCTTCCCCAGGCGCTGTTCGGAAAGGATGCGTTAACCAAAACCAATAGTCCGTTCAGTTGCGTATTATTCCTTCCCTGCGCATAATAATACATGTTGTCGATTCCGTACATGGACTGAATCATGAATTCATAATTATTATCCGCGTCAATGTCCAGGGAATCCGCGTAGATCGTGCTGGGCGGTGAGGAACAGCAGGGAATAGCGATGTTCACCGTTCCCGTAACAATTTGTCCGTAGCTGGAAAAGGAAATCAGCGCCAGTAAGGCTGCTGACCAAAGTTTTTTTAAGTTCATGGTTGCCGGGTTTGAAATGCTAATATACATTTTTTGCCCGGCGAAGCAAACGTCTTGGTTTTCAGAATCAACGCCCGATGATTTCGGGGAGATCCTTACCCGCGTTTCAGGCTGATGGTGAATTTCGTATTCCCGGTAACGTTCAGTAGGTACGATTTTCCGCTATTGGGTTTTTCTTTTGAAGTAACGTCCTTTCCCCGGGCAGCAATCATACTGTAGAAACGGATTATCCTGCCGTTCACTTTTTTATCCTTCAGGTCAGGATGATCAATATTTTCTGCGAAAGCATATATCCGGTATTGCCCGCCTGCGATGCGCATGGTATGATTTTTTCCTGTTGCCACAAACTGGTGGACGAAAATCCGGATCGAGTTGTTCGGCCCCGTCCGGATATGCGATTTCAGAACAGCAGGCATACCGGTTACTTCTTCGGGATCAAAAATAACAACCAGCTCATCCTTGTCGCTTTCTATGCCTTCAAGATGAATATCAACTACCGGCCAATCGGATGTTTTTACTTTAAGTGTATCCGTTGTATTTTTTTCAGCCCGGATTTTTTTCCAGGAGCAACCGGCAAAGGACTTTGTTGTGATTCTCGCGAGCAGGTATATATTGTCATGTTCAAGACTGTCGGGAACCTGGAAAGAGAATCGACCCGATGAATCACTTACCGTGTATTGAATCAGTTTCCCGGTAGCGGCATGGATGGCCATGACGGGTTGTTCCGGGATTGCGTGGTTTTCATCCGACAGAATTCCTGCAAGCATAAAATGGGAAACAATACAGAAACCAGCCAGTATCATTTTTGAATTATTTGGAAGCGATATAAGAAAACTCGGGGTAATATTTTACCAGCACTTCTTTCATTGGTCCCGGCAGAGGCGCAGATCCTTTTACTTCTTGAGTATGGGTTTCCGTCATGGGGTATTTTACGTGAGGTGGGTCTTCTTCATTTGCATCCGGCTTGCGTGTAAATTCAGCAACCCGGATATGATTGATTCTCACGATCGGAAAGAAATCCCGGATAAGGAAAGTGTAAAAGTAGGCCGTAGAATACACCTTTTCCACATTGGGGAATACATCCGGATTATCGAAAATATAAGCCGCCCAGGTCAATCCGGAGCCGGGGCTATCGAATATTGTAGTTGCGCTAGGATTGCGGATGTTGGCACCCGGGTTTTCCGGCTCACTCGGACTGGCTTCCTCATAAAAAGGAGCGGGAGCTCCGAGCATCACATCAACTGAATAAACAGGATCATTGGGATCCGTAGTAAATTCATACGGAATTTTGCTGCCATCATCGTTTGTTGCACCTACGTACTGTCTATCGGTCGAGCCTGTTTCGGAATACTCGAGGGTTCTTGAAACGAATTGTAACCAGCGCGAGCTTTCGGAGAGTCCACCAGCGTATTCGACCGAAAAATCAGCCTGTGTACTTGTCGGATTTCCTTCTCTTGAAATAGTAAGATCCGTTTGCTGCGTGACATTTCCGCCACCTGCACTGACATTAAAATTCTCGTCTCCAGTCCACGAAAGGCCTTCTCCTCCAAAACTGTTCATATTCGGAGGAGGCGCATTAAGCAGGTACAATGCATAAAAAACAGTGTTACCCGTCAACTTCGCAACAAAAGCTTCTTCCAGCGCTTTAGCCGTTCCGCCGGTCAGGGTGGTATATGCCTTTTTCAGGCTGGCAACGCTATCAGGACGGCCGGATATAGGAAGCAATCGTGCAAATATGGCAGGTGCATTAATAGTCTCTGCTTCAAGCAGACCCTTCAGATCAGCGGCGAGCGTGCTGTATGCAAGATCATCAGCAGGCAAATCACTATTAAACAGGCTATCTGCATCTTCCGGTTTCATCCCGATCAATTCAAGCGCCAACTGGAGATCTGAGCCGGTCATGCTTCCTTTAATGTCGTCAACCAAAGAACTTCCGTTTTGCTCACTATACCGTTCAATGAGTTTATTTATCCGTACGGGTTTCATGGCGAGCTTCTGAAGACTGGAAAACACCAGTTCGTTTTTTCCTCCCAACACATAACCGAGAAGCGACTTGGCAAGAGCAGTATAATCCAGGTTGTCCATATCATAAGCAACAATACTGGGCTCCCTGTCGATATTTGCTACACTTTTATTGTTGACCTCATTCACAAAAGCATTGTTTCCCTGCATCATAAACTCCGGCGCTCTGCCCTGCATCATGGGCATTCCCCCGGCTGTAAAATTCTGAAGGCCGCCGGCCTGGTTTTCATTATCCAGACTTTGCTCCTGGGGTTGATTTTCGCGGGAAATAAGATCATTTACTGGCATGAGGGGTTTTATTACCAAATTTAAGCCTTTAAAACCCGGAAGTCAATAGACAGAGAAGAGATTCGTTGATCTGCCCGCTTCTTTTTACACAAACACTTTAAAAATCGTCTTAAAAATAATCTTCAGATCCGTTCCCAATCCCATCTCGCCGATATACTTCAAATTCAGTTTCAGCTTGGCCGGCATGATTTCTTCGATATATACTTTTTCAGGATCGTCGGCTTTTCCTAAAATTTCATTTTCATTCACGTATTCGATCGAAGCGTAATCCGTAATGCCGGGGCGGGCAAGCAATACTTTTTTCTGTTCTTCATTGTACAGTTCAACGTACTTCCGCACTTCCGGGCGGGGACCGACCAGGCTCATGTCACCAACCAGTACGTTGAGTAATTGCGGCAACTCGTCTATTTTATATTTGCGCAGGAAATATCCCATCCGCGTAATGCGGTTGTCGCGGCCGCCCACCGTGAGCAACCCTTTTTTGTCGGAATCGGGACGCATGCTGCGGAATTTCCACAGACCGAAATCCTTACCGTAACGCCCTACCCGCTTCTGCCGGTAAAAAACGCCGCCGCGGCTGTCGAGTACGATCAGCAAAGCAAACAGCAGGAAAAAAGGCAGGAGAATAACCAGCCCGATGAAAGCGCAAACGATATCGAAAAGTCTTTTGGCCACTGTTTTCCGGGAACGCTGTTATGAATGTCAATTATTGACGCCAACCACTTCGAGCACCGAAGTCACCACCGCTTCCAGCACGAGGTTGATCTGGATTTCCGTGAGGTCGTAAAAAACCGGCAACGAAATTTCACGCGAGTAATTCAGGAAAGAAACCGGGTACGCTTTGATATCATAGCCGAGCGATTTGTAGTAACTCATCATCGGCACGGGAATGAAATGCACATTCACGGAAACATCACGATCGAAAATTTTCTGCACGATAACATCGCGCTGCTGTTCGGAAATGCCTTTGATCCGCAACGGGAAAAGATGGTATGACGAATGCGTTTCGCCGGCATGCATCACCGGGAGCTCGGCCCAGTCGTAGGCAGATAAAACCCAGTTGTAATGATCCACTATTTTTTTCCGCCTCACCAGCGTATCACTGTCGTAACGGGCCAGTTCCACCAGGCCGATGGAAGCCATAATGTCCGTCATGTTGCATTTGTAGCCGGCTTCCACGATATCGTAGCGCCAGTTTCCTTTCTGCATTTTGGCGAGCGCGTCTTTATTCTGCCCGTGCAGTGTTTTTACGCAGAGTTCCCGGTAAACGGCTTCGTTGTCGAAAGGCGCAGGCAGGTTGAGCGCTACGGCCCCGCCTTCGGCTGTAGTCAGGTTTTTTACGGCGTGGAAAGAGAAAACGGAAACATCCGTGAGCGCGCCCGTTTTTTTACCGTTATAAATGGCCCCGATGGAATGCGCCGCATCCGAAAGCACCAGTATCCGACCGAGTTTTTCCTGCTCTTCGGTTTCCGCAACAAAAACGGCCGCATGTTTTTTCACCAGCGCGTTGATCTCGTCGTAATCGCAGGGCCATCCACCGAAATCAACCGGCATAACGACTTTGGTTTTCGGGGTGATCGCTTTGGCAATAGCGGCACCAGTGATATTGAAATCCACCGGGCTAACATCCACGAATACCGGTTTCGCGCCGCAATGGATGATGACGTTGGCCGTGGCGGAGTACGTATACGCCGGCAGGATAACTTCATCGCCTTCCTTCACACCGAACCAGCGCAGCATGATTTCCAGGCCAGCTGTTGCGGAGTTCAGGCAGAGTGTCGCCTGTGCGCCGCAATAAGCAGACAGTTCTTTTTCGAATCGCTTGGTTTTCGGACCGGTGGTGATCCAGCCCGAACGAAGTGTGTCCGTAACTTCATCGATGATTTTCTGGTCGATCCGGGGCGGTGAAAAAGGAATCATACGGCTGCTTTGTTCGATTCGTTTGTTTTGTTTTCGTATCCTGCTGCAAGAAAGCAGAAAAAGGCATTGAAAAATCCGTAAAAAATAGTCCCGGCCTGCACTTCGAACATCGACTCCACCATGAAGTTGAAGCCGGCAAGTCCCAGGAAAACGAGGTAAAGATATTGCCTTTGCCGCATCGCCCTCCATCCGGGCAGCACAAAACCGAGAATCAGCAAAAGCAGGCTCACGATCCCGCCCGCCAGGGCCGATTGCAGGAACTGGTTGTGCGCGTTCAGGCCGTGCTCATAGGCGTAGGTCATTTCTTTTTCCCTGTACTTGTCCTTCAGCACGAATTTCACATCGCCCAGCCCGACGCCGGTGAGCCAGTTTGCCTGCAGCAGTTCGATGCCCGTTTTCCATACCTGCACACGGACCTCGCTCGTTTCGCTGCCTGCAGCTGTTTCATGTACTTCTTCCAGGTGCGTGATATTGTACGTGGCATTGTAAATCCTCGAATTCGCATTCGTGATGATGAAACGGTTCGTACTCCAGTAAACGGATGCGGCAAGGGCGAGGAAAAGCAAAGCCGGTTTCCATTTTTTCGTCCGCCAGTTAAGCAGCAGAACCACCAGCGGGATGCACACCACCGCAGCCATGATACCTGCTTTCGATTGCAGCATCGCGAGAAAAAAAACAAAAAGAACCATGAAGGCGAAAGCAAGCACGCGCATGTATTTCCTGGTTTCCCCGGCGTGCAGGTACAAAACAAAAACGCAGGCCATCACGGTGAACATGGCCATGTATCCCGGGTGCACGTAAAAAGAAAGCGATGTGTAAAACAATTCGACCGGGTTTCCCGAAAGGTTGAAACGGTAGCACGCATACCCGAGGCAGATCAGCGCAGCCAAAGCACAGCCGGCGATGAACAGGCGCATCGTTGTCCGCACCTGCCCGCTGCTGAACGGCTGCCCGAGCATAAAACCGAGTGGAAAACCGAAAAGCGAAAGCTTGACCTGCAGGTTGAACAGCCCTTCATCCCTGTGCTCCGTATAAAGTAACGTCAGCGCCTGCCAGAGGTAAAAACCGATAAAAAGAAAGCCGAAAGCCAGTTCCTTTTTCCGGAATTTAATCGCAGGAACCAGCAGGCCCGCCAGGAAAAGCAGCGTGAGCAATCCCGACAAAGCCGTAACCGTCAGAAAATTCAACGGGATCATCAGCGCAATCGCTGCGATCAGGATAAAACGGGCGCGGTAATAAAATGCTTCGCTCATCGGCTGATTTCGGCAACAAGATGCGTTCGTAAAAACGGGAACAGCGTATTCACTGCTTTATAAAGTCCGCCGATCCTGCGCCCGATAGGCGGTGCAAGGGTAACGTTAAAAAACCGAATACCCGGCGATTCCGGGAAAAGCGTTTTCACTTCTTCGCGGGTTACTTTTTTCACATCCGGGTTTTTCGGATTATCGAAACGGAAATCGTACCAGAGCACGATGCCCCCGGGACGAACCATACTGAACATTTTACCGGCCAGTTTCCGGCGGAAATCGTCGTCGAGGATGGACGTAAAAACGGTGGACTGAAAAACGATATCGAATTTTTCACTGAACGGAAGTTGCAAAGCATCACCGGGAATGTTTTCCACGTCGGGATGATTGGTTTTCAACACGTCGAAACGGTCTTCCAGCAATTCGTTGGCCGTGATGTTTCCCGGTTTAATGCCGAGACGTTTGAAAAACGAAAGGTTGCTTCCCGTCCCCGCCCCAATTTCCAGGACACGGATGCCGGAAATATCTGCAAACCTGTTCCGGATAATGCGTTCGTAAACAGCTTCGCGCTCAAGCGTGATCTCTTTCGAAAAACGGCCGGCATACGCACCTCCAGCCTGGATATGGCCCGGCTCCTTCCGTTTTTCGTAGCGCGCTTTTATTTTATCGGTTTCCGACATCTGCAGGTATTGCCGTATTGACGAAATCGCGCATCTTTGCGCAACCCGATAAAGATACAGACAAAATAAAATGAGCGGCTTTTTAAAAAACATCGATAACCGCTTTTTCGGTCACATGCAGGAACATTACGCCCGCATGCTTGAAAAGGAATGTGAAGGTTACAAAACCTTGCTGGATGTGGGCTGCGGCTCGGATTCGCCCGTAAAACGATTCTCGAAGCGCATGGAAAAAGTAACCGGCATCGATGCCTTCCAGCCTTCCATCGACCGCAGCCGCGCCGCCGGCATTCATCACGAATACAAACTGATGAACGTGATGGACATGACCAAAGAATTCCCGGAAAAATCGTTCGACGTGGTCATCGCTTCCGACCTGATCGAGCATCTTGAAAAAGAAGACGGCATGCGCCTGCTGGAGATGATGGAAAAACTGGCGCGGAAAAAAGTGATCATTTTCACGCCCAACGGTTTCCTCGAACAGCGCGAATACGACGGCAATAAATACCAGGTTCACCTCTCGGGCTGGGACGTGGAGGAAATGCAGAAACTCGGCTACCGTGTAAACGGCATCAACGGCTGGAAACCTTTACGCGGCGAGTTCGCCGTAGTGAAATGGTGGCCCAAAGTGCTGTGGGGACGCGTTTCGCTGATGACGCAGAATTTGACGTACGAAAGGCCGAAGAAGGCGTTTGCTATTCTCTGCGTAAAAGAGTTTTGATTTCCGATTTGAAAATGAACCGATTTGAAAATTGAGAAAATGGCGGGCATTTTCAAATTTTCAAATTGAATAATTGGCTCAATTAAGGATTACCTGCTACGCTATTTAGCATTTCCACAAACCCCTCCGCAATCTTATCCCTCGAAAATTTCTCTATCACATAACGCCTCCCGTTAATTCCCATTGCTTTCGCGGCATCCCGGTTTTCAAAAAGCGTCATCGTTTTCGCGGCGAGATCGCCCGCGTTTTCCGGTTCGAAGGCGAGTCCGCATTTTCCTTCATCGATAAATAATTCCTTTGCCTCACCTTCCACGCCCAGCAGCAGCGGTTTCTGCATGGCCAGGTTTTCGAAAATCTTGGAAGGGATCGCGCCTTTGAACAGGTCGAGCCTGCGGAGCGGGATCACGGCGGCATCGGCGGCGGAAACAACCGCGGGCATATCTTTTTTACCAACGGCGGGAAAGAAAAATACGTTTTCCAGTTTCCCCTTTTCTTTCAGTTGAAGCAATTCCGGTTTTACCGGGCCTTCACCGAGCAGGATGAATTTGACCTGTTTTTTGTCGCGCAACTTTTCCGCAGCGTGCAGGATGATCTCCAGTCCCTGCGCGTGGCCGATGATACCGGCGTACAGCAGCAGGAAATCGTCATTCGCGAAACCGTTTTGCGCACGCCAGTCTGCCACTTCTGTATCTGGATTATAATACGCAGGATCAACACCGTTCGGCAGCCAGTACACGTTCCTGTCCGGGAAACGGCGCAGAATATCCTTCACGATTCCCTGCGTTTGCCCGGTGATCAGCGTGGCGCTTTTATACAGTTTCGCTTCGAGCCGGTAGGCCATGCCGAGCAGGAAACGATTCGTTACAAGTCCCAGTTTCTCGGCGCTCTCGGGCCAGAGATCGGATACGTTGAAGATCAGTTTTGCTTTTTTGTTCCGGCAAAGCCGCCGCGCCGACATGCCGAGAAACAAGGGCGGACTTTCACACAGGATATAATCGAAGTTGCCGAGTTTTTTTCGCCCGGTCCAATAGGAAGTCCAGACGAAAGAAAAATAATTGAGCAGCCGTTTGATGATCGACTTGTTTTTGGAAACGAAAATACGGCTGCGATGTACCTTCAAGCCTTCCATTTCCTCGTACACGTATTTTTTCCCGCGGTAGGCTTCCTGTATTTCCATGGCCGGGTAATTGGGCATGGCCGTGAGCACGGTGATGTCGATTCCTTTTTTCTGCAGGCGCAAAGCGAGCTCGTAGAGGCGATTCTGCGGTGCGCCCACTTCCGGCGGAAAATACTGGGTCAGGATCAGCAGTTTCATTTCAGCAGATTTTCATAAACATGGATCACGGCCTTCACGTTATTTTCCCAGGTATATTCCCGGTTCACTTTTTCGCGGCCCGCTTTTCCCATCCGGCTGCGGAGCGCGGCATCTCCGGCCAGTTTCAGTATCGCGGCGCAGGTTGCGGGAACGTCGCGGAGCGGCACGCGGATTCCTTCCTTATCCTGTTCTACAAGATCGGCCAGCCCGCCCGTATCGGTAACGATGACCGGCGTTTCACAGGCCATCGCTTCGAGTACGGAAACGCCGAAGCTTTCGTATTCACTGATGTTCATGAAAATGTCGAGCCGGTTGTGCCATGCGGGAACTTCGGCGTAGTCGACTTTCCCGGTAAAAGTTACTTCGCCGGTAAGACCGAGCTGCTTCACTTTTTCTTCCAGCTTCGCCCGTTCGGTACCGTCGCCCACGAAAAGCAGTTCCAGGTTCAGTTCCGGTCTTTGTTTCCGCGCTTCTGCGAACGCGTCGATCGTGATGTCGTGCGCATATACTTTTTCAAGCGCTTTCACCGCGCCGATCACGATCTCGTTTCCTTTTGCGGCACGACCCGGTTTGAAAACCGAAGTATCCACTCCGAAAGGCGTAATGATCACTTCGCGCGAAACGATTTTATGAATGTATTTTTCGATGGTCGGGCTGGTGGCCATGAGCACATCGGCTTTGGCGAGATTACTTTTCAGGAGCCGCCGCGCGATCAGGCCTTTCGAGGGAAAATCCATCACATCGCTGCCCCAGGCGGAAATGATGAGCGGATGAAAACCGGAAAGCCGGCCCAAAAGCCCGTAACTGGTGGCGTAATGCGCGTGCACGATATCCGGGCGAAAACTGCGGATTATTTTTTTGACCTGCGGAAGCAGCTTCAGGTACGCCGCTTTCCCCGACAGGCCGGAATGAAAAGTAGCGTCGGGAATGCTTCCGGAAAACAATTCGAAATGGTCGAGTCCTTCATGCCAGTTCCCGGAAGATTCGCGGAGACTGAAAACGCCTACCTGCAAACCATGCTGCAAAAGTCCCAGCACCCATTTCCGGGTGTGTGCAGAATTAATGTCGGCCAGCAATAAAATTCTGCTCATGGTTCAGGTAACGCGCCGGTCGCCGGCAAAAATATAGGTAATGAGTTTTTTCAGCGTATAAAGATACGCCGTGAATCGTGCGCGGTAACTTTCCCCGAAGGGCGCCAGCAAAAGAAAAACCGGGATGCGCAGGATGATCTGCAGGAATGCGAAAAACGACGCAGCCACGCACGCCGCAATCCCGCTGTGCTTGCGGAAATATTTCAGTTTGCTCAGCAACTGGTTCGAAATGGCGATGCGGTAATTTTTACGTGCGCTTTGCCCGCTGTGGTGGATAATCTCCGCCTGCGGAAAATAGATCGTACGCCCGCCTTTTTCCTGCACACGCAGGCAATAGTCCACATCCTCCATCCAGAAAAGAGCCCGGTCGAGCGTGCCTGTTTTTCCCTGCGTGGTTTTAGTGAACAACAAAGCGGCGCCGGAAAGAAAACCCGGCGAGAATTCTTTTTCGAACTGCTCCGGGGCATACTGTCCGGATGGAAAAATTTTGCTGATGAACAGCGCCTCCGCCAGCATGGCCCAAACGCCGGGAAGTTTCCAGGCCGAACCCTGCAAAGTACCGTCGCTGTTGAGCAGTTTCGGGCCAAGGATCGCGGGCTGTTTTTCTTCCTGCAGGCGCGCGATCATTTTTTCAAGCGCGCCCGGTTTGATTTCCGTATCCGGGTTCAGGAGCAGGATAAATTCACCTTTGCACAAAAGCAGTCCCTGGTTATTTCCGCCGGAAAAGCCGTTGTTGAAATCATTGGCGACTAATTCCACCTGCGGAAATTTTTCTTTCACCGCCAGGAGCGAGCCGTCTTTCGAATCGTTATCCACCACGATCACCTGCAACTGCTCCTGCGGAAAACCGGCAAACAGCGAAGCGAGACATTGCAGGAGCAATTCCTTCACATTATAACTCACGATGACGACGCTCAGTTTCATCGGCGTAATGGAACCTCCGTGTTTTCGTTTTCCGCGAATGCGAATAAAAGCCAGTACAGCCCGATATACGGGTAGAAATCATACACGTTGCTGATGAGCGCCTGCGCATTCGTGGCAAGAAATAAAGCAAGCGCCACGAGCAGCAAGCCGCGCCGTCCCTGCATCACGCTGCGCACCGTGCGGAAGAAAAATACGAGGCAAAGCCCGAGGTAGCTCAGTACGCCGTAAATGCCGGTTTCACAACCAAGTTTCAGCAGCCAGCCGTCGGTACTGTAAGGTGCGGAAGGAACGTTACTGTCAATAAAGTACCGGTAACCCACCGCGCCGGCCTTGCCCAAGCCGTAGCCGTAAGGACGCGCAAGAAAAGCGTTCCAGGTTTCTTCCCAGCGGTTCACACGCGTTAAACCGTCGGTGAGCGTTACCGTTTCGCCGGTGGAAACAAAAATCCACTTCAGCAGGCGCAGGTCACCCGCGGCGGCAAACGAAATTCCCATACCGGTCGCCGTCATGAGCAGGAAAAGCAAACCTGCCTGTTTCCAGTCGCGGCTGATGAACGCCAGCGTGAAAAACGCGATCAGGAAACCGATCATCGGTCCGCGCGAAACGGTCATGAACAGGCAGAACCAGAGCAGGACAAAAAAAACGTAGCCCGTTTTCCATCCGGAAAAAAGAATGCGGTACACCGTGTACACGAGCGCGAACAGCAGCATCGTTCCGAAAAGAACCGGCGTAAAAAGTACGGAAGTCATGCGCCGGATGAAGTATTGTCCTTCTTCATAGCCTGAAGCTTCGGCCACACCGCGCGCGAGTTCCGGGAAAACGAAATACAGCACGATGCCCGCCAGCGCAAAAAACGAGGTGATGAAAACAATCCCGTTCATGATCCGCGCGCCCGAAACGCCATCCGTTGGGAACAGGCGTCCGAAAGCGTACAGCAGCATGGGCAGGTACGTGATCCGGAAAGCCATCAGCGAAAATTTCGGCGACATGGCCAGCAGGAAACCGAGTATTATGTTGCTCAGGAAAAAAACGAGGAAGGTTTTATCTAAAAGCGAAAGCGAAAATTTTCTTTCGCCGTTTTTTTCCGCGCGCCAGTAAAAAAAAGCATAACCGAAGAGTGTGAACAACAGGACGTCCGGGAGCAGCGTCACAAGGCTGTCGAAAAAACCGGAAGAAGCCGCCGTACCGAAGAGCAGCAGCCGGATACTCGGCGCTATCCAGGTGTAAATCGTAAGCAGCAGGAACGCCGTTCCAAGCTGACGGGCGGAAATTCGTAGAGCAGGCATAGTGGCCGTAACGAAGGTAACAAGAAACTGTTTAAAACGATGTTTGCGGAAGCGGGAAGTCAGTATTGCCGTGCGTTCAAGTCGGCAGCAGCAGTCAGCAGTCGGCAGTCTTTCGGCGAGGAGTAGTCAACATCTTTATGCTTCGTCTTCGACGAAGCATAAATGGATCACTCCCTGCTGACTGCCGACTGCCGCTTTGTAAAAACATCCGAAGGCATACCAACATTTCTGTAAAAGGCACGCTGAGGTTTCCACAAGTCCTTACTTTTACGTCGTGGAAAAACGCCCGCAGATCGCTTTCCTTTCTTCGCACGAGCCGCACGACAGGCGTTCCTGGTCGGGTATCGTGTACCATTCGTACAAGGCTTTGCAGGAACATTGCGGCGATGTGCATGCGCTTGGGCCTTTTAAGCCGAAAAACATCCTGAATACGGGACGCGGCATTGCTTTTTTATCGCGGCGTTTGCTGGGCCGGGGTTATGATTATACGCATTCGCTGCGGCTGGCCCGTGCGGCGGCTGAATTTTTCGAAGCGAAGCTCAAAGAAAGGAAATACGACCTGATTTTTGCGCCGGCAGCTTCCACGGAACTCACGTACCTCGAAACGGATCTGCCGATTTTCCGCCTGGCTGATTCCACTTTTGCGCGGATGATCGGCTACTATCCTTTTTACGATTCGCTGCTGGAAAATTCGAAAAAACAGGGACATGAGATCGAGCGGCTGTCCATTGCGCGTTCGCGTTTCCTGCTCTACACCTCCCAGTGGGCGGCCGATTCGGCGATAAAGGATTACGGCGCCGATCCGGAACGCATTCATATTTTTCCCATCGGCGCGAATATTGAAACGCCGCCGGAAAAGGAAAAAATATTCCCGAAAAAGAAAAACGATCCCTGCCGCCTGCTCTTCCTCGGCGTGGAATGGGAACGCAAAGGCGGACCGATCGCTTTCGATACGCTGCTGGAACTTGAGAAACAGGGCTTCGATGCGCGACTGACGGTTTGCGGCTGCGTTCCGCCTGATCATTTCCGCCACGAAAAAATGGACGTTATTCCTTTCCTCGACAAAAACGACGAAACACAACGCCGGCGTTTCGAGGAACTGCTCCAGCAAACGCACTTCCTGCTTCTGCCCACGCGCGCCGAATGTTTCGGTATCGTGTTCTGCGAAGCGAGCGCGTACGGTATTCCGTCCATCACAACCGATACCGGCGGTGTGGGCGGCGTGGTTTTCGACGGCATCAACGGTTATCGCCTGCCGCACGAAGCCGGCGGAAAAGTGTATGCGGAAAAAATCAGGAACATTTATTCCGATCCAAACACATTCGATGCACTGGCGGAATCTTCGCGCAGGCTGTATGATGAAAAGCTGAACTGGGATGCCTGGGGGATGGAGATGAAGAGGTTGATTGATACGTTATAGTCAAGTCAAAAATGGGTCATGAAAAAGAAAATTATTGCCATTTCCGGAAGTACGCGCCCCGGCTCCACAAACCTGAACCTGATAAAAGCGATTGCCGGACTTGCCGTAAACCGGTTTGACGTAACTGTATTTAATGACATTGCAACGATTCCTCATTTCAACCCGGATCTCGACAACAACAATCCACCCGAAGCAGTAACAGCGTTCAGAAAATTGCTGGCCGCTGCCGACGGAATCCTCATCTGCACACCGGAATATGCCATGGGTGTTCCCGGAACCCTCAAAAATGCGATTGACTGGACAGTTTCTTCCTGCGAGTTTTCACATAAACCCACGGCATTGATCACGGCTTCTTCTGTCGGACAGAAAGGGCACGCCTCCCTGATGGAAACGCTGAAAGTTATTGAGGCCCGGGTGACTGATAAAACCCACATGGTGATTTCTCATGCGAAAACAAAAGTCAGCAGCGATTGTAAAATCACAGATGCGCCGACCCTGGAAAAAGTCAGTTCGCTCATTGCATCTTTTATTGAATTAATGGAAACTGCAAAGACTGCGTACCTTTAAAATGATGAACGGTATAACCATTCAAAAGCTGCTGCCTTCAGATCACGCACGAATCGAAAGCATTGCACACTGGTACCGGGAAGAATGGAATGTCCCGGCTGAAAGAACGATCAAACGGCTTTCCACGCAATCACCCGACGATATTATTTTCCACCTGGTGCTCAGCAAAGATGATCAACCTGTGGCTACAGGCGGACTTTACCACCAGGTCGGCATTTTAATGGAACACGAAAAATTCCGCGCAACCGGCCCCTGGGTTGCTTTGGTTTACACAAAGCCGGAAAACAGGAACCAGGGCATTGGCAGAATCCTGCTCGATGAAATCGAAAACGTGTCCCGGGAAATCGGAATCCGGAAAATTTACCTCTATACGTTCACTGCGGAAACGCTTTATCTCCGCTCCGGCTGGAAACCGACAGAGCGTATCATCTATCACGGGCATGATACTGTCGTGATGGAAAAAGAACTGCCGGGGATTTGAACCCGTTCACAAACTATCATGTTTGAAAAACTCCGCATACGGATTCAGCTCATCGGCCTGAAAGGTTTGAAAACCGCGGGATTTAGCCGAAACGGGCTTCGCGTAAGCATCGGGGAAGAAAGCAGTCGCGAACAAATCCGGGAATTCCTGCAAACATTACCTTCCAAATTTGAATTGTCCTTTTTCGATTATTTCCATCCGCAGATCAGTGATCCCGGGGCGTACGTATCGATACAAAAAATGGATAATGGTTTCGCCTGTATGCTTGCCAATCATGGCTGGAGCGCGGAATGGAAAATGATGGAGCTGGAAGATCTGGCGGATTATATTTACAAAAACAGGCAGCATACGTCCGACTATTTTGAAATCCGGCCGAAAGTGAAAGACGCCGTTATCGGGCGGAGGTATTAAATACAGGCAGCATCTTTGTTGGCAGTGCGTCAGTATGACTGAGCCTCCCCGCCTGCCCTTGCCGCTGAGTATAGGGTTTCTCTGCGTAAACTCTGCGTCCCTGCGTCCCTGCGGTAAAGAGCGAATATTTTTAAACTGACGCACTACCTCTTTGTTAACCTGGTTGCCCGGAAGATGAAGAAATTGTACATTTCCATTCCACAATTTCAAATCATCCATCGCTATGAAACGAAAGCCGGTAAACTTCTTCACGCATTCTGTTTTTATGACTGCTTTGCTTGCCGCTGGCTGTTCATCCGAAACCGAAAAAAAGACTGCTGACAAACCTGCAGAGGAAAAAGCAGCCAAAGCCGAAGGAAAAGGCTGCTGCTTTACGAAGAACGAAGATTTCGTTCCCTTTTTCCCAGGCGGGAATGCATTACTGACGGTACATGGAAGCCCGGAGGTTACCGTCTCTATTCGTTGCGGCGCAGACGACGATCCCAAAAGAAGTACGGGAAATCAAAAATACCAGATCGACAAAGCGGGAACCAGCGATCCGATGAAGGCCAAATATATTTCCCTGAAGATTTCCGATTATTGCAGCGATCCGGCCGATCTCGCCAGCGAAATAAAAAGACGCACAGCGAATGCAGAAAAGGCCGCCGCCGGTAATGCCAAGGTTACCTTTGCCCGCATAGAAAAGAAAGACGTTTACAGCGGTTATACCTGGATGGATGCTTCGTCCGGCAACAACGCTTCAAACGTGGAACTGATGGTTGAAGTAGGCGGACGTTTCCGCGTGCATATCCAGGGCATCGACCACAACCGGATGGATGCGCTCAACCAGTTGTTTGAGATGATTCCTGTTGATAAACTGGCGGGGTTTTAGGTTGTAAAAAACGTTCGGCGGTTTGTTTCGGCTGGCGAGATGTGTAGTTATTTTTATTTGGTCCGGTTGGCTGTTCCCTAATGTTACAAAAGCCTGGCTTATTTGCTGCGGATTTGAGGTTGTTGTGGATGCCTGCGGGATGAAGAAACTGATCGATAGTTTATAGTTTCAAGTTTCATTTATCTATACGTTCTGATCCTGCTTTGATTAAAAAAACGCTTTCTTGCAGCATGAGGAAATTACCAGCAGTGATGCTTTTGCTCTTCGGAGCTCTGATTGACCCGGCGGGTGTTTATGCCCGTGGCCCGCGTCCCCTGGCAATTATTCCGGGGATTTCTGCAGGTTATATTTTCGGAGCCGGCATATCATTCGGTGCAGAACTGAATTACGCACCTATTGTGTTTGACATGAGTCCAGGGAGAACAGCAACGGGCATATATGCATCTTTCAATTATTTTCATTCCAAAGGCGAGATTTATGCCAGCACGTGGTACCGTACGGTAAGTTTCGGCGCCCTGGCCTATTCCGATGCGCGCCTGATGTTCAAGGCAGGTGCTTCGAAAACATTACTTCGCTGGGGTTCCGAAAACAGAAATAAAACCCGGTCGAAAAAGTGGACGCCAGAAATCGATCTTAGTTATGATCCCACGCAAAAAGGGACTTTCTTCGGTTACCGGTTATTTTTCCCCGGCAACGCCTGTTTCGGACTCGACATCAGTACGGCGAACCTGCTTTATGGTGCGTATCGGTATAATGTGGACAGGAATTTATTCGGCGATGCGGCGGATTGAAATTCCGGTTTACTTCTTCACCAACCCCGGATACTTCGCAATATTCTCCCTCAGCCACACCGGGAACGATTCATCGAGCGGCACAAAACGGTATTTGAATCCACGGCCGAAAAGGTCTTCGCCTTTTTCGAGGATTTCGGCGATGCGCTGCGGGTCCTTGTATTCGGGTTTGTTGTATTCGGTGTGCGCGAAGGATTCCAGTTTTTTGATGATGCGTTCCACGCCGCCGAGGTAACTGAAATGCCAGCCGGCTTTGTGGATGAATTTCACGCGCGGACCGACGATGGAAAAACGTATCCGCCAGTACAGGCGGTGCAGCGGTTTCGCATGAAACCAGGCCAGCAGTTTCATGCTGTTCTCGCGGAAAGGCTGCACGGCAGCGCCGATGTCGCGGCGGTGAACCAGCACACTGCCGTTCCAGGCGAAACCGCTGCCGTCCTCGCCTTCATTCACACAGTTCACGAAATAGTAAAACATGCGGTGCCGGAAAACTTTAACGCCGGCTTCGTCTTTATGCGCACGGATTTTCTGCGGGTCGGGAATTTCGTCGAGGTCGGAAATAATTACTACGTCGTCGGGCTTCGCGTCTTTCAGTCCCTTTAAAATACCGTTGCGCTGGTTGTGCTCCAGCATCCAGGAATTTCCTGCGGGATTGGAGGGATATTCATCCACGATAACGTGAATGATCTTGTGATGAAATTTTTCGAAACGGGCTTTGTTTTCTTCGTAATACAGCGGCTTCGGTTTTCCCTGGTGCGTTTGCGTGGCTTCCACAAGCACGAATTTATCCGCGACGGAATCGAGAATATGCAGGCGGATCTCCAGCAGATCGAGTTCGTTGAAAAATGTAAAGCAATCGTAAATCATAATATTGCTGATTTGAAAATTCAACGATTTGAAAATGGAGAAAATGCCCATACTTGATCGGGCAGAAATATCATTTTCAAATTGGTTTATCCGTATGCTGATTTGAAAATTCAACGATTTGAAAATTGAGAAAATGCCCATACTTGATCGGGCAGAGATATCATTTTCAAATTTTCAAATTGGTTCATTGTTTAATTTTTGAAAGTCGCAGCGATAAAAATACCAAAACCAGCGCGACCAAAGCCTGTGATGCGCCGATTCCCGCAAATATCCAGCGCGCGGACAAATCCGCCAGGTAACCGGCGAAAAGAAAACCCGTGAGCAAAACCGATCCGCCTGTCGAAACGAGCAGTATCCATTTCTGTTTTCCGACCACCGAAGCCACCTGCTGCACCGGCGCGCGTGCGAGGTCCACGAGTATCCACACTGAAAGCAGTTGCGCATACACGCCTGCTTCGCGCCATTTTTCCCCGAAGACGAGCGCAAAAAGTTCCGGTCCCGCGGCCAGCAAAGCCAGCGTTACAGGCAAAGCGAACAACGCCGTCCGCAGCGCCGTTTTTTTCGTGAGCCCGTACAGATCGCCGCCGCTGCGGAAACGTTCCGACGCTTCCGAAAAATACACATGCGCCACCGGCAGCACGATCAGGCGCATGGGCACCTGCAGCACGCGCATGCATTGTCCGTAAAGCCCGGCTACGGCATCGCCATAAAAATGCTGCGTAAAGATCACGATCAGGCTGAGCTGGAAAATGTCGAGGAATCCCTGCAGGATGTTCACGCGCGGAAATTCTTTGTAGTTGCGGAACGTTTCGGCAAGCTGTGTTTTGCTGAAACCGCTCATCCGCACATTTCCCGCGCGCAGCACGATAAAAAACAAAAGCAGAACCGCCAGCGCCTGTGAAGCCAGGGTGCCGGCCAGCAGTCCCCAGGCGCCGATCCCGAAAACCGCCGCGGCGAGCCCGCCGTTCACCAGCGCTTCACCGATGCGTACCCAGGAAATATTTTTGAATTTTTTTCCGCGCACGTTCCACATCCACAGCAGTTGAGAAGCGGTTACGAGGAAAACGGCGGGCGGAATAAACCAGAGCCAGTCGTACACTTTTTCGCCGGCGTACATGCCGTTTGCGCCGAGCAGGTAATTCGCCGCCACGAGTACCAGCGCGCCAAATGAAACGATGAAGTTGATGCGGAAACCCAGCGCCAGCAGCTTCTCCGCGTCTTCGTCCGATTTCGCGGCGACCAGGGCCACGTCGAATTTGAAACAGGAAAACACGGCGACCAGTCCGACGAGGGAAACGAAAACCGATAAGATCCCGAATTGTTCCGGCGTGTACAAACGCGCCAGCAGCATGTTGAAGAGGAAGCTGATAACCTGCGCCGCCACGGTTGCGGAAACCAGCGTGGCGAGGTTCTTGGCGAAATCGGAACGGAAAAGCCGGTCGAACACGGTTTACAAAGTTAGTTTAAAACTCCTGCGGAGTAGCCTTCTTACTGATTGCCGATTTTGGATTGGCAATTTCCCGGTGCGGCTGGTCGTGCGCAATCGAAAATCGCCAATCCAAAATCGGCAATAAAACAAAAGACCGCAGTTTCCCGCGATCTTTCGTTTTGTATGAACTTCTGCTTCAATCGTTACTTCGCAATTCCCACAGCGCGGGTTTCGCGGATCACGGTCACTTTTACCTGGCCGGGATAGGTCATTTCGTTCTGGATGCGCGTCGAAATATCGATAGCGAGTTTTTCGGCGTCTTTATCCGTCACTTTTTCGCTGGCTACGATCACGCGCAGTTCGCGGCCGGCCTGGATAGCATAGGTTTTATCCACGCCGGGATATGAAAGCGCGAGGGCTTCGAGGTCCTTGAGACGTTTGATATACTGCTCCACGATTTCGCGGCGTGCGCCGGGACGTGCGCCGGAAATGGCGTCGCATACCTGCACGATGGGCGAGATCATCGAGTTCATTTCAATTTCGTCGTGGTGTGCGCCGATGGCATTGCACACGTCGGGTTTCTCTTTGCATTTCTCAGCGAGTTTCATGCCGAGGATGGCGTGCGGCAATTCCGGTTCGTCGTCGGGCACTTTGCCGATATCGTGCAGGAGGCCTGCGCGCTTGGCGGCTTTTACGTTAAGACCGAGTTCGGCAGCCATGATGGCGCAGAGATTAGCGACTTCGCGCGAGTGCTGGAGCAGGTTCTGTCCGTACGACGAGCGGTATTTCATCCGGCCCACCATCCGCATCAGTTCCGGGTGCAGGTTGTGAATACCGAGGTCGATGCAGGTACGTTTGCCCACTTCGGCGATTTCTTCCTCCACCTGTTTCTTGATTTTTTCCACCACTTCTTCGATACGCGCCGGGTGAATACGTCCGTCGGTAACCAGCTGGTGCAGCGCCAGCCGCGCAATTTCGCGGCGCACGGGATCGAAACCGGAAAGGATGATCGCTTCCGGGGTATCGTCCACGATGATCTCGATGCCTGTAGCGGCTTCGAGCGCGCGGATATTCCGTCCTTCACGACCGATGATCCGGCCTTTCATTTCATCGTTCTCGATGTGGAATACGGAAACCGAGTTTTCCACGGCGTGCTCGGTGGCTACTCGCTGGATGGTCTGGATGACGATCTTCTTGGCTTCCTTGTTGGCGTTCATTTTCGCCTCGTCCATCACTTCCTTTACAAAAGCCATGGCTTCGGTGCGGGCTTCGCCTTTGAGCGATTCCACGAGCTGGGCCCGGGCGGCGTCGGCTGACATGCCGGCTACGGTTTCGAGCTGCTCCACCTGTTTGCGGTGCATTTTGTCGAGGTCTTCCTGCTTCTTGGCGGCCAGTTCGAGCTGGTGCTCGAGGCTCCTGCGCTGGTTTTCAACATCCTTGTCCCTGCGCTGGTACTCTTCCAGTTTCTGGTTGAGCGACTGTTCTTTCTGTTTGATGCGGCTTTCGGCCTGGTTGATGTTCTTGTTTTTTTCGTTGACCTCTTTTTCGTGTTCGGATTTAAGCTGCAGGAATTTCTCCTTGGCCTGGAGCATTTTTTCCTTTTTGATGGCTTCACCGTCGGCTTCGGCTTTTTTCAGCTTTTCATCGGCCTGGCGCAGCACTTTTTTGCGCATCATGCCGGAGCTGATCAGCATTCCGACTAAAGCCCCTACAAGCAAAGCCCCGCCTCCTACCACGTAAATCAAATAATCGGGCATAACTTTATGGGTGTTTGATTATGTTTAACTGAATCCTGGTTAATAAAAATCCCGCACGATCTCCGGATAGAAGAGGATGCGGGAAATGTTTTTTTAACCTTGAGCGACCTGCCCGGAAAACGGGCAGACCGAAAGCATTACGCGAGTTTTCCGGAAAGCAACTGATCGATACCGGCCAGTTCTTCTTCCAGGTCCTCATGGCCCTCCACTACTTTGGTCCGGGTTTCGAGGTATTGCGTGGCGAACTGAAGTGCGGCCATAGCCAGGAGATCCTGCTTATCCTTAACGGAATAAGCGGCCTCCAGCGCTTTAACCTTCTCATTGATGCGGCTGACCGCTTCGGCAACGAAGGATTCCTCCTTCTCGCTTACCTTGATCGGGTAAGTACGTCCGGCAATGACCACTTTTATGGAACGTTCGCCCATGGCGTCGTTGTTTTGCTTTTCAGCCTTCTGTTCGGCGGATACGGTTCGCTTCCCGGAGGGGCTTTGTTCAGGTTATCAACAGGTTATTCACCGGTTGAGTTGAGCGATGCACTTATCAATTTCCCGCACCAGCTCGTTTATCTTGAGTTTAATCTCGAGATTCGATTCTTTGGGCCCGCCGTGCACCGCACGTGCTATTTTCAGGGCTTTGTACTTGTCTTCCAGTTGCTTATGCGCTTCTTTCAACGCTGAAACTTCTTTCTCCAGTCCTGCTTTTTCATTCCGCAGGCGCGCATTGTCCTTTTGCAACTGTTCCTGCAAATGTAACAATTTTTCAATTTTAGGCCGAAGCGAGCGGACGATGGAAGAAATACTCTTCATGACAAAGGCTTACTCATTGGGAAACAAGGCAATACAAAGATAAACTTCAAAAGGGAACTTGCAAGTACCAATTTTCAATGGCGGGGTTAACTTTTGAAAAACAGGGGCTGTTACTATTCCAATAGCTCTCTTTATAATCGCGTCATCCTGAGCGGCAGTTTAAGGGTGTGTAAAAGAGATTGTACTACACACCCTTCGACTGCCGCTCAGGGTGACGTCTTCGTTTTTAAATTCTGTCTTGCAATTTAAATCTTACGGGTATAGTCCAAGAACCGCTTTACTTCCCGATCGCGTCCTTTATTTCAAAAAAGCAACTGCAGGCATTGACCGGGGCGGTCGTATGTTCAATTTCTTCCGATGTCTTTGAAGAGACGTATTCATACTCGTATTCGTCCTCACTCTTCAGAAAACGACCGGCTGAATCGTAAAAGTGAAACCATACATATCCATTGATCTCAAAACTGTTTTCATGATTACGTACGTATCCATACGCTATTCCATTTCTTATTTCGCAGGTAGTTGTATAGTTTTTTTTTCCCTGGTCTGCTGTTGGAATAGTATCGCCGGGTTGAGGTGAATTTTGGGATTTGACCGCATTGCTTACATCAAAAGCACAGCTGCATGCATTAGCCGGGGCGTTCGTATGTTCAATTTCTTCTGAAGTTTTTGAAGAAACGTACTCATATTCGTATTCATCCTCGCTCGTCAAAAGACGACCGGTTGAATCGTAAAAGTAAAACCATACATATCCATTGATCTCGAAACTGTTTTTATGATTATGCACGTATCCATATGCTGTTCCATTTCTTATTTCACAGGAAGTCGTATAAGAAGCCTGGCCAAAGCATGGCACAATAATACATACAGCGAACAGGAAGAGTATATTTTTTTTCACGTGCAGGAGGTTTATCAGCCAAGCGACAAAATTCATGCCGGTTTTTGTCTGTCCGGCTGAATGTGGTCCCACACATACTAAACATCTTTTTTCTTCGTTTAGTATCTTAAAGTTCCCCCACGCATTATGAGGAAAACGCTACTTCCATCAAACCATCCACAGCCATGCGTAATCTCCTCACCGTTTTCGCCGTTTTTCTTTTCCTGCCCTTCTACGCTGCGAGCGACAGTGTAGCCATCCGCTATGTTTTTGCCCTCGAGTCCGGCAAATCCAACCTCGGCCTGCTGAAACTTTACGAGGACAACACCTACGAATACTGCCGCTACACGAAGAAAAAAATCAGCCGCGACGAAGGCAGTTACTCCCTGAAAAAAGGCAGGCTGAAACTCAGCACCGAAATGAAAAAGCACGGCTACAACCCGCTGCTCGGTAAAACTGTTTACGTTTCGAAGCAGGGACTTCACCGGAGCAAATGGGATGCGGTGACCAAAAAACCGGCCATGATGACCGCCAGCACCGAACCGGAATACCAAAAGAACTGGAGCTACAACCCGCTGACGAAGATCGATGAACAGGCTGTCGCCGCGGTGAAAACTCCGGAAAAAGCAGCAACCGATCCGAAAACATCCGAAACAAAAGCCGCTCCCGCCGGGTCCGGCGATTTTGCCAAAAACTATTACATCAAAATCGCCGGGCAGTACGCCAAAGGTTACGACGACGTTTTGAAAACCGCGTATTGCGGACCCGACTGCTATTCCACCAGTATCGGCGGGGTGCTGGTACCCTGGAGCGGCGACACCAGTTCGCGCAACCTGTTCTCGGAATTCGAAACAGTGATCCACGAATCGGTGCATCATTACAACGGATTTACCAATTACCTCGTGGTTCCGGGAATCAATATCCCCGTGAGCCGGACAACGACGTACAACTCGGAAGAATTCGCGGCCATCGTTCCCGCCGAATCGATCGGGAAAATATTCCGTTACGAAACGTACGTCGGCAAAGGCAGCTATGTGAGCGCAAACAAATCCGGCATTTACGGGCTGATGGACGAATATTCCGCATACTGTAACGGCGTGCGTTCCTGCCTGGTCGCTTCACGCACGGCACTGGCGGAAAAAGACACGGCCCTCGCGCATGCATTCATCGGGCAGGCTACCGGCACCTACTTCGCGCATTACGAATTCCGCCTGTTCACCGCCTGGTACCTGCACTATGCCAGCATGAAGCACACCGACCAGTACGCCGAACTGCAGAACAACCAAAACCTGCGCGTACTGTTCACGCTGCTCGACGACGAATTCCGGAAAACCATTTTCGAACTGGATGAACTGTCCGGAAAATTAGGCAGCGGCCACCGCTGGTCCTTCTCGAAAGGTTACTACGATAAAAAATACGTGGACGTTTGCGCGAAAGAACTCGTGAAAGAAGAAGTATGGCTGAATAAGTTTAAGGTGGATGGTGTGACACAGGCGAACTATAAGACTTTCCTGAAATAATAGTCGCCTGTTCAAAAGGCAAAAAGCAAAGGGCAAAAGCAAAAAAGAGAATATCCGTTTTTCGCAGACCCGGGTACCGCAGACCCGGGTACCTGAGTCTCTGCTAGTCGTAGTCTGAGACTACGACTAGCGAAGTCTTGTTTACGAGGTCTGCTGTAAATTATTTTTGCTTTTGCCCTTTGCTTTTTGCCCTTTGCTTTTGCCTTTTTTAAACCTGCTTATCGCGTAAAAGTTTACTTTTGATTTCCAATCCAACGCGATGAAAACAGTATTCTCCTCACTCACGGCTTTTGCCGTTTTACTTATGACATCCTGCGCACCTTCTTCCGGCGATGTGCGGAACGATACGGCCGACAGTTCCACTTTGAAAAAAGATACGGTTGCGAAAAATGCGAACGGTTACGATTCGCTGCTGGCAAAAGCATACGGCGCCGACGAGTACGGCATGCACCGGTACGTGATGGCATTCCTGCGCAGCGGACCTTCGCGCGAAAAGGATTCGGTGAAAATGGCCGAACTCCAGAAAGCGCATCTCGCAAACATCGGGCGCATGGCCGACGAAGGAAAGCTGGTTGTCGCCGGTCCTTTTATGGACGACGGGGAATTGCGCGGGATTTATATTTTCAATGTAGCTACCGTAGAAGAAGCCAAAGCACTCACCGAAACCGATCCGCTCATCCAATCCGGCGGACTGGTGATGGAACTGCATCCCTGGTACGGCTCCGCAGCCATGATGGGCATCAACAACATGCATAAGAAAGTATCGAAAAAATCCGTGTTTTAACACGAATTTCTCCGGAACTTAACGGGCTGATTCCCCTTATCCGCAGACGAACCGGCGGATTCCTTCGATCAATAAAAAACTATATCTTTGCTGCCCCGCTGCAAAGCGGGTTGTTTTTGCAAGAGTCCGTGAACCCCGGCGAAAACAAAAGCAGGTTGCCGGCAGCGCTCTTCCCGCCCGCAGTTCTGCTCAATTGGCTCTGAGAATACCATGAAGCATATCATGCTCCCCGTCATCGGGATGTTTTTGGCTGTCTGCCCTGTTGCAGCTAAAACAGGCGATTCCCTGGTTTCCGGCAAAATTGCCGCGCTTACTTCGGTATGGCTGCAGCATAACGGGTACTCGCTGCAACCCCGGGCGCTCGAACCGTTCACCGTGGTGAGCCGCGTTTTCGATGCGCCGCCCGCTTCCACAAATTCACCTGTTTCGTCTTCGCTCGTTTTCCAGCAGCAACTGTATTCCTTGCGCATGCAGCAGATCAAAGGCGACAAAGGACTCAGCCTGAATGCCGGCTATCTCGAAAACCTGCAGCCCAACCTCAGCGACGACGATCTTTTTTACAAACGCCGCGTGCAAACCGGTCTCGACTGGAATATTTTAGGCAACGGCCTTCTTGCCAATAAAAATAAAGAGCAGGTGCTGCAGAATGAGAGTACGATCGCGCGGCTGAAGGACAAAGAAAAAAGTTCGCCTGATCAACTGTTGCTGACTTATAATAGTATCATCTACGCCTTCAACATCCAGAAAACCGTTTTGCTGGAGAAGCGGAAAAAAATCAGCGAAGAGAAACTGAATACCATCGGCGAACTGTATTACCTGCACCAGGTTCCGAATACGAAGTTCATGGAATCGCTGCAGCAGCAGGTGCAGATCAGCAGCCAGTACCAGCTTTACAAGGCGTATAACGATCAGCTGAACACGATCATCAACCCGGCGACTTTGCCTGCGGGCATGCTCCCCGCATTCGACATCGACCAGGAAAAATTACTATTGCTGGCGGGCATTCATCCTTCGGCAGACAGTATCCGCATGCTGGTTTCGGAAAATTTCCGCCTGCAGTCGGCGCTCACGAACGACATGCGGCTGGCGGCGAACCTGCGGTACAATTATTACGACATGATCAATATCACGAACCGCGGTTTCTTTTCTGCGGGGCTGAATTTTTCGGTACCGATCCGTTTCCAGAAAACGCGGAACGAACAACTGATCGAAGTACAGCAGAACCTGCAGCAGGAAGAACAGCGTTACGTTGATCAGCAGTTGCGCCTGAACATCGCGAATTATTTTTATGAGTTCCGGTACAAACTGAAACAATACGCCGACCTGGCCGAGAAACGCAAACTGTATATCGAACTCATCCGCATCGAACGCGTCAAGCAACAGTTCGGCGACCTGGAATTCAACCCGCTCACAGCGCTCACCCTGCTCGACGACCTGCTGGCCATCGATATCGAGATGACGGATGTTTCGCAGCAACTGTACCTGAAACTGCTCGACATTAAAGAACAGTTACCGGGAACGCCGGTTTCGGAATATATAATGCCCTACCGTGCCGCGGCCGCCGCACTGCCCCAGCGTCCCGCGCAGCGCAGTATTTACATCTGGTCGAAAGCGGTGAAAGATCATTCGAACAGCATGATCGTGGAATACCTCAGGTACCAGAAAATCGGCACTGCCATGGTTTCAGTGAATAAAGAAAAAGCGCCGCTTGCCAAAACCTTCGCGCTGATCGACTCGCTCGCGAACAACAAGATCGCGGTGGAATTGCTGGCAGGAAACAACAACCTCATCAAAAAAGACATCACCGTTTACCTCGATTCGCTTTCCGCGCTTATCGGTACGCACAAGATCAACGGCATTCACCTCGACGTGGAACCGCATACGCTGGCCGACTGGGACACGAAAAAAACGGAATACCTGGACGCTTACGTGGACATGCTGCGCAAAGCCCGCCAGTACTGCAACCGCAAAGGCTGGAAGCTCGGCGTATCAATTCCTGTTTTTTACCCGGAAACTCACCTCAAAGAAATTTACGATATCGTGGATGAAGCGATCATCATGGCCTACGAACATCCCGATGCGGAATGGATCACGAAAAAAATAGCCGAGGAAATGAAAATCAGCCCGGGCAAAACGACCATCGCCATCCGCGCCAAAGATTTTAAAAACAGGAACGATATGGAAGCGCTGATGAAAGAGCTCGCACAAAATCTCGATCTCTCCGTCATGGCCCTGCACGATTTCAGCACCCTGCTCGAACTCGATGAACAAAAAGGCACCGGGGGAAGCGATTAAGTTTTTATGAAAAGCATTGATTTCAAACGTAAAGGAGCGGCCATCCGGGTAATGCCGGATGATGCTGATAAACGCAGGAGTTACAACTGGGACCGCATCGTTTATTTTGCGTTTCTCATCCTGCTTTTCCTTTTCCTCGGCTGGTACCTGTTCGACAAGATTTTTTACGTGAAGGCGAACGGCCAGGTGCTTTTCGAAAACGTGAACGTGCGCCTGATGAACGATTGCCGCGTGCTCAATTATTATAAGAACGAGGACGATACCGTCGCAGTCGGCGACTCGCTTTTTTTATACGTGGAAGATATCGATGAAGACGACGGCGGGGGAAGCGGCGCATCTGTAGCGACAGGCCGCGACAGTTCATCTGGCAATAACCGGTACGACTGGGTGGAGCGTGAAATTTACAACCTGCGCAAAAAAATCGCTGTCAACAATACCGAGATCCGGGAGCAAACCGATCTCGTAAGAACCTATGAAACGGAAATTCCGAAACTGAAAAACGAGGTGATCCTCGACGCGCTTCCGCAGGCCCGGCTCGACCTGCGCCTGCATGACATTACGGAACTGAAAGCCGCCGTGGGTCGGATCAACAGCGAGAACAACGAGTTGCGCAAACTTATCGCGCAACTTACGGCTTTGCTTCCGGCGGACAAAAAAATGCGCGTAGCGTCGGGCACGGCGATTGCGGCGGGTGCGGGCGGATCGGGCGAAGACGTTACCGAGCCGCGCGTTTTTCTCGCCCCGATCGAAGGCTCGGTGAACCGGATTTATACCCGCCAGTTCGAGACTGCGCTGAAACAGGAAGTCGTCATGTCCATCCATAAAAATTCACCGATTTATGTCCGTGCATTCTTCAACCAGGAAGACATGGAATATTTTATGGAAGGCGACGAGCTCACCGTGCATTTCCCCGACGGATCGGAAAGCAAGGGCATCCTGAAACGCTTCTACTACTCTACCGTTCCGCTGCCCGAAGAATTCCAGAAACGGTACGAACCCGTGCAGCGCAGCATTGCCGCCGACGTGTACCCGGCCGACAGCACGGAGCAGAAACTCTGGCGCTCGTTTTACAAAATGAGCGTTGAAGTAACCAAGTTCAAGTATTGATCATTCATGGATACGAAAAAAGAGAACGAATCGAAAATAGAAGCGAAAGACGGCCGCATCAGTTACGGCAACCTGCTCTTTTATTATATCGAGAACAACAGTTCGTTCCGGATCGAGGAACTGATGGGCTACGATGCGCTTATCCTCGACGCACGCGACCATGATTTCACGCGCCTGATCATCAAACGCATCCGCACGCATTACAATCCCGAGTTTTACCTCAAGCCGGTTTTCCTGCTGAATGTAAAACCGACGAAAGATCCGCTTATCAATCACCTGCACGACGGCATCATCTATTCGTTCGACCAGGTGCCGGAACTGGCGAATATCGTGCGGCAGATTTTTTTGCTCACCACGCAGTTGGATTACAACCTGCCGAATTCATTCCAGGCGCAGACGATGAAAAAAGTGTTCAACTTCATGCATACGCGTGAAACGAAAACGCTGCGCCCGCACATCGACGTCAATTCCATCGTCGGGTACACGTACCCGGAACTCAGCGTGAGTTTCGACGACCGCGAGGAAGCGCAAACGCTCGATATTCTCGAATGGGCGGAAAAAGAAGGTTTGATCTGGCCCGATTTCCACGAACGGATTTATCTCTGCAACAACTGCAGCAGCGGTTTCCTCAGCTACCGTGAAGTCTGCCCGCACTGCCAGTCGTCGAACGCCAAAAGCGAAGACCTCGTGCACCATTTTCCCTGCGCATACATCGGCCCGATCTCCGATTTCCGGAACCCGGTGGACAATACACTTTCCTGCCCGAAGTGCAGCAAAACACTGCGGCATATCGGCGTGGATTACGACAAGCCTTCGGTGATCAACCACTGCAACAACTGCGACAATAATTTCCAGGACTTTTACGTGAAAGCGAAATGCCTTTCCTGCGAGCAGGATATCGAAGTGCAGTATCTTATTCCAAAAACGATCTATTTGTTCAAGCTCACCAAGAAAGGCCGTTCGGCCGCTGTCAACGGGCTGTTCACGGCTTCGCAGGAAGTGGAAGATATTTTCGGCACCATCCGGCCGGAAGTGATGAAAGTGATGCTGCACTACGAAGTGGAACGGATGCGGAAAAACAGTGCGCTGAAAAGCAGCGTGGCCGTATTCCACCTCGAGAACATTTACGAACTGTACAACCGTATCGGGGCGAAATCGCGGAAGAACCTGATCATCGAACTGATGAACCTCGTGCGGGAAAATATCCGCCCGTCGGATTATATTGGGCTCGAAAGCGCCGCTACTTTTTACGTATCCATGATCGATACCGATCCCGCAGCGGCGGCAGCCACGGCGAATAATATCGAGCGTTCGATGCAAACCGCCATTCACAAAAATTTCAGCGCCTTCGAAGCGAGCATCCGCCATCATATCGAACCGCTGCAGATCGGCACGCCGGTGGATGCGCAACTGCAACTGCTGGCGAAGGAATTGTTTAATTAAAACTGTGTAACCGGAAGCATGAAGATGGTGTTGCAGTTTGCCAGTTTGCAGTTTGCCAGTTGGCAGTTTGCAGTTTGCAGTTTTGTCTTGTTTAAACCAGGAGTATGCAAATTTTGACGACTTCCTTGTAATACCAAAACTGCCAACTGCAAACTGGCAAACTGAAAGAGAACACATTCCGAAATACGAATCACTTCACAGGTAACATTTACTCTGAGGAATTTAAACAGAACTAAACAATGCATTTCCTCGACGATTTTTATGCTTACGTCACGTCCATCGACCTCTGGAAATTCGTCCGCATTTTCTGGTTCTTCGTTTTTTTTGAATTCCTGCGGTTTTTCGTGCTCGATTTCCTCACGGTTTCACTCTGGTGGCTGACGCGCAGGTTCAGGAAAGACCGTACAAGAAGGGCCCGGCAGGAACTTTTCGAGCAGCAGCCGCTCATTTCGATCATCGTTCCGGGTAAAAACGAAGGGCAGCATATTTTCCGTCTCGCGCTTTCGCTGAAGGAACAGACGTACACGAATTACGAGCTGATCATCATCGACGACGGTTCCGACGACCAGACGCCGGCTATCTGCGCGAGCCTGAAACGCAACGGGTTCATCAACCTGTACCTGCGCAACGACGTGCGCGGCGGGAAAGCGTCGGCGGCGAACCTCGGGCTGCGTTATGCGCGGGGCAAGTTCGTGGTCCACCTCGATGCCGACTGTTCATACGACCGCGATGCGCTGGAAAATATCATCATCCCGTTTTTTTACGACATCCGCGTGGGCGCGGTGGGTGGAAACGTAACCGTGCGCAATTACAAACACAGTCTCTGCGCCACGCTGCAGGCCGTCGAATATTTCGATACGATTTCCGTGGGCCGCATCGCGACGAGCGAACTGGGCATTTACCGGGTGATCTCGGGCGCGTTCGGTGCGTTCCGGCGCGAGGCGCTGACGCGCGTGGGCGGCTGGGACATCGGGCCCGGGCTCGACGGCGACATCACGGTAAAAGTGCGCAAGCTCGGTTACAAAATCCGTTTCGAGCCGAACGCGATCTGCAAAACCAGTGTGCCGGTTACGTTCCGGAAACTCATACGCCAGCGCCTGCGCTGGGACAAATCGCTCATCCGTTTCCGCCTGCGCAAACACCGCGACGTTTTTTACCCGAACGAAACATTCCGCTGGTCCAATTTTATTTCATTCGTCGAGATTACCTATAACCTGGTACTGAACATCAAATGGTACGTGTACATCGCCGACATGGTGGTGAATTTCGCTTCGTACATTCCGTTCATCCTGATGACGAACATCCTGCTGTACACCTGCAGTAACGTGGTCAAGTACCTCATGTTCTCCCTTTTCCGCACCAAGCGCAACGAACCGATCGGTTATTTCCTTCCGTACCTGCCCGTGATGGTGATTTACTTCGGGTATTACCTGCGGATTATCCGTTCGGTAGCGTATATCCAGGAATTGCTTTTCAAGGCATCGTACAAGGATCCGTGGAATCCGCAGAAGACATCGCGGCATGCGAAGGCGTTGAAGATTTGAAGCATCTTGCTCCTTATGCTCTTCCTCCTTTACCCATATGCAAAGTGTCCTGAAGTTTTGTTTAAGTCCAATCGGAGACACGACTGCAGAATCCATTTCTCCTTACCCTTTAATCGGTATTTTTGTCCCCGGGATCAATAAGCGTATACATATCCATCCGATAAAAAATATTATTTACTGCCTGATTCTGATTGCCGGTATTCACACGGTACGGGCGCAAGACCTGGGCTTCAGGCACTATGGTGTTGACCAGGGACTTCCCAGCTCGCAGGTCCACGATATTATCCAGGATCAATACGGCAATTTGTGGTTCACAACCGACCGCGGTCTTTCCCGGTTTAATGGTTATGATTTTAGAAATTACACCATAGCAGACGGGTTAACCGACAACACTATTTTTAAATTTTACTGCCAGGCCGATGGTAAAATATGGTGCAGCACCTTTAACAAAAGTGTGTTTTGTTTCTCCGGCCGGGAGCCTGTTTTTACGCCGTACAAATTCAATAAAATTCTGACTTCTTTGCCGGATGTGATCGTCCCCCAGGCTATCCATGTAACTGCAAACAACGAGTTGTATATGGGGTTTGTAAATTCTATCGGGTACTTGCATATTGACGCTGATGGAAAAATATTAAAAAATCAACAGGGACATAACGGGCTTCGTACGAATAAAAGTGTCCTGGTCCATCGCAAAAAACATCCTGATTTTTTTTATCTCCAGCCATCCGATCAAACTGTCAAACCGGAAACGTATTGGTCCGGTCATGTATCCTCCGTACCCGAATGCAGGGGCGACGATCTTACCAGGGCCTGTTATTTTCAGCATTCCGCTTCGGCTGTATTTGTCAACCCGAAGCAGATAACGATCATACGGCCGGATCATGACACACTGCGCGTTACGAATATCCACGATCCGATTTCATTAGGCCAACTGAATGATTCTTTATTCTGGGTAGGCTTCCGGTACGGCGGCGTTACCATTTATAACCTGGACGGAAAAGTAAAGCGCAGATTTTTAATGGGGAAATCAGTTACCAGGCTGCTGGTTGATCATGAAGACGGGTTCTGGGTATCCACCCTGAACGATGGTGTTTTTCATGCACGAAATACCTTCGTGACAACTTTTGCTTCGGTAAATAGTGAGCAGGATTGGATCAACAGTATAACAAAGGATAAGGAAGGAAGGATTTGGCTGGGATATTACAACGGGAATGTCGATGTGCTTGAACAGAATATGTTGCATAGCATTTATCGTCCACGGATCAAAAAACCGGCTATTGTGGCGACTGATTTTCCAGGGGAAAAAATATTTTATTCCTCGGACCTGATGTTATCCGAAGGAAAAAAAACGGGGCAACTGATCTTAAATTTCAACCCTACATGCGTGTATGTTTCCCCGGTCGACTCTGTTTGGATAGGAGGGTATGGCAATGCCCACCTGGCGCATCTTCAAACGCTTACCTTTCTAAAAACGGGATTCCGGGTAAATGCGCTTTGCCATTACAAAGGCAGTCTGTACCTGGGCAGTAATAAAGGCTTGTACGTGATGCGTAACGGCGATGTCCCGGCGTATGAAAAAGTGAATATAGTACCCGAGACCTGGATTAGTGATCTGAAAATTTTCGGATCAGTAATGGCTATCGCCACCAAAGGGCAGGGAGTATTGTTTTATGATCAAAAAACGGTCAGCCGCCTGGATGAAAAAGCAGGGTTGGCCAACAACATTATTAATATGATATATGCAGAAAACCAATCCGTTTTATGGATCTGCACCAACGCCGGGTTAAACCGTATTGAAAAAACAAAAAGCGGATCGTTTGATGTAAAAGTGATGTCCAACCAGCAAGGGCTTATAAGCAACGAGGTAACAGGCATCACGATACATCACGACACCGCCTGGGTCGGAACCCGGCAGGGAATATGCTTTTTCCCGGCAAAAATAATGGAGCGCGAGCCGGTTACGCGCAACTATTATTTATCGATTCAGCAGGTCACCATAAATGACCGCGAAGCCGGGCTGGCCGACGGAGAATCTTTATCCTACAATCAAAACCGGGTTGAATTCAGTTTCGGCGCCGTCAGTTTTACAGGCTCGCCCGTAGTTTACAGGTATATGCTGGAAGGACTTCAGAATAAATGGAATTATACAAGCTCCCGGGAAGCGCTTTACTCCTCCCTCCCGCCCGGTACTTACACCTTTATAATACAGGTAAAAGGATCCAACCAATACTGGGATGACCAGGAAAAAAGAATACGCTTTACTATTTTACCCCCGTTCTGGAAAACCTGGTGGTTTATCACCGGCCTTACAGTTGTCATTGTCCTGTTGATTTATCTTTTTTTCCGGTACCGGATTTTAAGTTATAATCGTGATATCACGCGCGAACTGCTGCGGCAAGTCTTGAAACGCTTTACCCGGAAAACCAATTACGTGGTATTCCGGGAGCAAGGAAAAGATATACGTATTCCGACACATACCATTTGTTACGTGAAAGCCGACGGCAACTACATTGAAATTCATGCCGATACTCAAAAATACCTGGTCCGGTTCAAGATCGGCGAGTTCCTGGACATCGTTCCCGATCCTTTGGAGTACCTCCAGATCAGTCGATCCTATATTGTCCGGCTCGACAAAGTGCAGGCAAAAAGCAAAAAGGACGTAACTGTAAACAATGAAAGATTGCCTGTAGGGGAAACTTATCTCGAAGAGCTCAAAAAAATCCGGTTTTAGACTTCCGGTTCGTCACTATTTCATGGGGGATTCGTCACAAACAACATAATACCAATATGTTAAAGACGAAACTGCATTTATGTTTGCTTCGAACTTTAAAAGCAAAATACCATGAGAAAAACACTAGTACTGGCATTTATTTTCATCGGAGGGATGGAAACTTATGCGCAACTGCAACCAACGGGCAGTTGTTTGTCGACACCGTCGCTCTCCGGTGCAGGCTCGTCCAGGGCATGGCTCAGGGGCGGAAACCAAGCTGCAGGACCTGGTGGAAATGATAATAGGTTCGGCACCTGTTATAATTCTCCGATTTACACGATTACAAATGATGCATACCGGATGAAGCTGAACGGGAATGTTTCATACAACATCAATGGGTTTACCCAAACACGAAACGGTTATTTACTGCTTGGCCAGCCAGGAAGTAATACCATCGGCCCGCTATATCAATCTCCCCTCAGTCCCAATAATGGCGCATTCAGCTTATTTCATCTGAATGGTCCCGGCACCTTTGTACAAACGGGTGGCTTCCGTGACTGGATGCAGACGGGCATCACCTATACAAGCAATAATGACTTGTCGTACATAGGACACCGGCAGGTAGGAGCTCTGGACAGGACGGAAACTGTTATCGCCTGGAGTGATAATGCTTCAGGTCCGGCGGGGAAAGATGTGATGAGCTTCCGCTTTACTGCCGGAGCAGGGTCTATAGCTTCCGAAACAGCAAACATACCTGATTTAAACGGTGTCGATAACGACGGCCGTGAAATTATCCGTATGATGGGAACCGGCAATGTCGGTATCGGTCCCCGCTTTAATCAGCAAATTGATCCCCAAAGTAATTTGCACCAGCACCAGGAAAACGCTGCGAGCAGTTGGCACCAGATCAGCAACCAGTTCCTCGGGAGTGGAGGATCAGTCAATAACGGTCCGACAGGAATTCTGGCCAGCGACGGTCTTCGTTTAGGTATCTTCGGCAGTACGAACGCACTGCAAAATGGTATCGGCATGCTGTACAACCAGGAGCTGCAGCCGCTGCTGCTTTCGACCAACGCGAACACCACAACCACTACTGCAACTGCAACGCGGGAACGCGTACGTATCATGAGTTACAATACACCTACAGCCTTAGGGGGCATAGGATATGGTCCGTACACGCCTTACGCCAGCGTGAATGGTAATTTTACCCGGATGAGCATCAGCCATAATCCAAATTCACCGTTAACCCGGCCTTTATCCCTGCTGCACCTGGGCTACAACAACGATCTGTTCGGCATCACTTTCGGGCACCGCGCCTGGATGGATGTGGGAATGTTTTCATCGTTCGGATTGAACAGCATGTATGTTGGTCTGAAGCGTGATGTAAACGGCGTCAATGATGCTGTAGTGAACTGGGGCGGAAATTTATCCCAGAATATGCGCTTTACCTATACGCAGGCAACCCCATCAGGAACAACAGCAGCAACTTCGGAAGGACTGGAAATTGCCCGCATGTGGAGCGACGGCAACATAGGAAGAACCGGGTTCGGAGACTTCTTTACTTTAGCCATCACGCCGCAGAACACCGTACACATCAACGGTATAGCGCTGGACGACCTGACGCCAGGTGGAGTCAGCGGCTTGCGTTTCGAAGACCTGAGCACTGCTACGCCCACCGTGCCCAATCCCGGCACGGGCGTGCTGGCTGTGGATGCGAACGGCGATGTGATTTATGTAGATGGTGGAACATCGGGGTCTGCTCTCGGCGGACTTTGTGTAAGCCCTTCTACGGCTCCTGTTCTGGCCGGAGATTGGGAAATTCCGATGAACACGAACAATTTTGTGTTTACTGATCCCACGGGCACATTGCTCGACGGCGACAACTTTGTAGGCATCGGCACCACCTGCACACCGGGCGCGAAACTTGACGTAATCCGGAGCATTACCACCAATACGCTGCCCCTCGTCGTTGCTGCGCGCTCCGAAAACCGCGACATTGCCACCAGCACGCCTTACATGGGTGGCGCTTACGGCGTATCCGGCACGGCCAACGGAACTAACCGCGAGAACGTGGGCGTTTACGGAGATGCCCTCAACAGTACGGGAAACACCGGCGTCCGGGGCAGAAGCTCGCAGGCGTATGCCAGCGGTTCCTTTGCGCTGAACAACGTAGGAACCTGGGGTGAAGCGAGCAACGGACTCAGCAACGCGGGTATTCTCGGCGTGGCCACTTCAACCAACCCGCTTTCAGCGAACGCACGCGGCGGTTTGTTCACTGCTGCCGGTACCAACCTGAATTACGGCACTTATGCTACCGCAACTAACGGTGCGACTGCACAGGATAATATCGGCACCTTCAGCTACGCCACGACTGCCCCCACCGGGACAACAACCAATAATATCGGGGTGGTTGGTATCGCCACGATAAACGCGGGCGGTACAGCTACAAATAGTTATGGTGTTTACGGTGAAGGTGAAACATTCGGAGGTTATTTTGTAGGAGGAATCACAAGCGGCCCCGCATTCTCTTTTTCCGATCAGAAATTAAAGGAAAACGTTGTTACGCTTGAATCCGGCCTCGAACTGCTGAAAAAACTGAACCCGGTAACCTATGATCATAAAACGGCTGCATTTCCGGAACTCCATCTGCGTGAAGGAAAACAATACGGTTTTATTGCACAGGAACTGGAGCAGGTTATTCCGGAACTCGTTACGGATACCCGCAAGCCCGAATTTAAAGATGATCAAGGCAACGTGATCAGCAAAGGCGGCGAGTTCAAAGCGGTGAATTACGACGGACTGATCCCCGTACTGACCAAGTCGATCCAGGAACAGCAGTCGGAAATTGAAACGCTGAAAAACGAAATTGAAACGCTGAAGAATATTCTTACCGGCACTAATGTCCCGGTACAGCCTGATAATTCGACAACGGTTGAACTGAGCGATATCAAATCGATCATCCTGGACCAGAATACACCGAACCCGTTTGCGGAACAGACTACGATCACCTATACGTTGACTGATGCCGTAGTAAAAGCACAAATACTGTTTTACAATGCCGAAGGCAAACTGATCAACTCCGTTGACCTGGATGCCAAACCGGGCAAAGGCAGTGTGCATGTATTTGCCAATGACCTGAGCAATGGCCTGTACACATACACGCTTGTTGCAGATGGCCAGGTAATCGACACCAAACGAATGGTAAAGAATCATTAATCTGCAGAGGATCCCCGTTTTATGCCCCGGAAATATTCCGGGGCTTTTTTTTACCTGGATCAGTCGTGCCTACATTTTAAACGATTCAAAAAATTCACCGCAGTAATTTTTTCGTAAATTTCATTTCTGAAACCCAATTTTCAGTAAACCCATTTCAAACCAACTCCCGTGAAAAAATCTACCCTCGTGCTTTTCTTCGCATGCAGTTTGCCCGGTATGATTACCGCGCAGCCCGTTCGGATGACCGCAGGTACACCCGCAACTATTACCGGTGTCGCACCATCAAGTTCGCCCTACAGCCCCAGTTTTCCCGGTGCAACAGTAGCATTCGATCAATCAGGAATATGGGCTTATTACAAATGCAACTCGTCTGCCTGGCAGAACCTGGGCGTGAAGCCAAGCTCAACGCTCATGTATTATGCCGACCCGGAAGACATGCTGCGCTTTCCTTTTACCTACAATGATTCATACACGGACACCTGGTCAACCACCTATTCGCAGGTCTCTTATGTATATTACCGCTGGGGCACGACAACAGTCACCGCTGATGGTTATGGAACACTTACTACACCCGAAGGCACATTCGCAAACGTAACGCGCGTGCATTTTTACCAGAGCTACAAGGATTCCACGAACATCATGAGTACGCCTTACGTTATCACCTACACGAACGATGAATACATGTGGTACCTCAACGGCAACCACTACCCGATCGCAGCGGTGTACACGCTCACTCCCTCAACCGGCGGACCCGTCCAGTCTGCTTTTTATATGAATAACGTGGTAAACAGCGTAAATGAAAATTCTGCCATCACAGCCTTGTCGCTTTCACCCAACCCGGCAAACGAGCAGGTGAATTTCGACATTACGCTGGACCAGGAGAAAGAATTAAGTATTGCGCTTTACAATTCCGTCGGCCAGAAAATCGAACTGACTGCAACGGTTGCGGGCCGCATCGGTGAAAACAAAATTTCGGTTCCGGTATCTGAACTTCCTGCGGGTGTTTATTTTGCATCCGTTTCGCTTAACGGCGAGCAGGTTACTTCACGCAGGTTTATTGTTACGCATTGATTGCGATGAAGCACTTATAAATGAAAAGCGGTCCATGGAACGGGCCGCTTTTTATTTATAAACCGTTGTACTCAATCCTCCCTGAAAAAATCCAGCCTGCTCATATTTACCATACTCACATTACGGTAATAGTAATTCAGAATATACTGGTAATCGTAGCCTTTCTTCGCCATGCGTATCGCGCCTTCCTGGCAAAGTCCCACGGCATGTCCCCAGCCGCGCCCGGTGAAAAGCAGCGAATCCTTCTGCGGTTCAATCGAAAAAAAAGTAGAACGCAGTTGCCAGTCAGAACGGAGCGTGCGCAGCGGGATGCGGTAACTGCGATCGACATAATACACACCCCGCGCCTGCTGCCTGAAATTCAAGGCCTGCACACGCGCGATACTGTCGTTCACCGGGTACTTATGCTTGTTGCCGAGATAGCTCAGCCAATCCTCCGTTGCAATTTTCCGTCGCCAGCGCGCATTCGACATCGTGGTGCAGAACGAGTCGGGCGTACTGCGCAGGTAAGGCAAAGCAACCGTCCAGAGATCTTCCGAACTCACCGTTTGTCCCCCGCAGTTCGAATGAAAAGCGGCCGTGATCAGGTTCAGGCTGGCATCCACCAGTACCAGCCCGTGCGTTTCAAGCACTGCTTCCTGCACCACGGCGGAAATCGTGCGGCTGCGGTACACCTGGCAATGCACACCGTCGCACAACTCGAATCCTTCCTGGCTGTGACGGCCGAGATGATTGAGCGCATATGTCCGGCACAGAATCGCCTGCACTTTGTAAAACTCTTTCACCTTGTACCCGCCCGATTCCGATTCCACTACACCCGCCACGTATTGCTCGAGATCGGATTCGTGAACAAAAACGAAAACCTGGCTGGCTGAACTGACTTTCAATTCGCCGAAGTACATGCGCGTTCCGGAAAGCGGCGTAACCGGTTTCAGTTTGAATGCCGCGTCGTGACTTTTCGGGATGAGGTGAAAAGTTTTAAAACGTCCGAGCGTATCGTCCGGCATCCGGACTTCGATGGAATCGTTCACCAGTTGTAACTGGAAAATGCCCACCGAATCGGGCTTCGGAAGTATTTTACCGTCGGCAAACAGTTCGTACTTCCCGCTGACTACCGAGATCAGCGCCGCGGAAACTTTCATGTCGGAAAGCAAACGAACCGTTACATCCGCTCCCGCCGAAAACAAGGGTAAAGAACAACAGGCGGCAAACAGGACCGATATTTTCCGTTTCATTTTTTTCCCAGGTATTGCAGGATCAGCCCCGCCGTTTTTTCCGAAGCGCCGCTGCCTCCGAGTTTCTGTTTCAGCACATCATAATCGCTGAGCAGTTGGTTGCGGTAATTTTCGTCTTCCGTGATTTTCCGTAATTCGTTTGCAAGATTTTCGGTGGTCAGTTCGTACTGGATGAGTTCCTTCACCACTTCTTTATCCATCACCAGGTTGACGAGCGAAATGTATTTCACTTTGACCAGGCGTTTCGCGATCTGGTACGAAATGGCCCCGCCTTTGTAGCACACCACTTCAGGCACACCGAAAAGTGCGGTTTCCAGCGTAGCCGTGCCGGAAGTAACGAGCGCGGCATAGGCATTCCGCAAAAGCGCGTACGTTTTTCCCGCGATGATTTCAACCGGGCGGTCACCGGTCACCGATTGGTAATACGATGCGGGAACGGAAGGCGCGCCGGCGATGACAAAACGATAGCCCGGGAATTTTTCCGCAGCATCGAGCATGATGGGCAGCATGGTCCCGATTTCCTGGCGACGGCTTCCGGGCAGCAGGGCGATTATTTTTCGTTCATCACGCGAAAGCCCGGTTTCCGCATCAAATTCCCCGATCGCGTCCAGCAAGGGATGACCGACAAAATCGACATGGTACTGGTGTTTGTCGTAAAACGGTTTTTCAAACGGCAGGATCACGAACAGGTGATCGACCACCTGTTTGATTTTCTGCACGCGTGATTCTTTCCAGGCCCAGACCTGCGGTGAGATGTAATAAAAAACTTTTATGCCGAGCGATTTTGCAAAACCGGCGATGCGGAGATTGAAACCCGGGTAATCGATCAGGATGACAGCGTCGGGTTTCCAGCGGCGGATATCTTCCCTGCAGAAATCGATATTACGCAGGATGGTACGCAGGTTCATCAGTACTTCCGCAAAGCCCATGAAAGCCAGCTCGCGGTAATGTTTCACCAGTTCCGCTCCCTGCGCGTTCATCATATCGCCGCCCCAGCAGCGGAACTGCGCCTGCGGATCGAGCCGGGACAATTGTTTCAGCAAATTCGATCCGTGCAGATCGCCTGATGCTTCACCGGCTATGACGTAGTATTTCATACGTCAGACTGCAAAAAGTTTCATGTAAGCCACCCAGCCGGCATAAAGAAAAGTAGCGATGATCACGCCGCGCGCGCTTTTGTAACGGTCGCGCCACATGAACAGGAAAAAAAGACCGAGGTTCAGGATGCATCCCAGGCTGAGCAGCGGCACAATGGCACGTGTAGTGGTGCTCGCGAAATCGATGAAATACAAAAAATCGATCTGCGTACGGTACGTAAAAAAATAGTAGCCGTACATGCCTATAAAAGGCATGATCAGTCCCAAAACAAACCCGAGCGCAATATGATCGAAACGTTTCTGCATCTCCTGTCTCAGTTTTCGATATCCTTTAAACCGGCCAGCGCCTTGTGCGCAGTCATGTCGAACTGCACGGGGACAACGGATACATACCCGTTGGAAAGCGCCCAGGCATCGGTATCTTCAGCGCCCTCTTCAAAATTTTTAAAAGCGCCGGTCAGCCAGAAATATGTCCGGCCCGCAGGATCCGTGCGCTCGTCCAGTTCTTCCACCCAGGTTCCGTAGGCCTGCCGGCAGACTTTTATGCCTTTCAGTTTTTCCGCCGGAAGCTTGGGAATATTTACGTTGAGGCAAACGCCTGCAGGCAATCCCGATTCCAGTACGCGACGCGCAAGTTTCGTGGAATAGTGTGCCGCCGCGGTAAAATCCGCTTCCAGCGAATAATCGAGCAGGGAAAGTCCCAGCGACGGGATGCCTTCGATCGCACTTTCCACCGCGGCCGACATGGTTCCCGAATAGATGATGTTGATGGAATGGTTGGCCCCGTGGTTGATGCCCGATACGCAGAGATCGGGTTTGCGCGGAAGAAGTTTATTCACGGCCATTTTCACGCAGTCGACGGGCGTTCCGCTGCAGGTATATTCGCCCGCCACGCCGAAATGATGCATCCGGCTGACGCGCAAAGTGGAATTGATCGTAATCGCATGTCCCATGCCCGACTGCGGGCGATCGGGAGCAACAACAAAAACATCGCCCAGTTCTTTTACAGCATCAATCAACGCGTGAAGCCCGGAAGCATAGAAACCGTCGTCGTTGGTAACTAAAATGAGAGGTTTAGACTTAGCCATTCATACAAAACTACAAAGGCACGCACAACACTTTTTCACGAAGGCAAATAGAAATCAATACCGGATTGTTCAAAACCCGGAAAAAGACCGCCCGCCATAGCTGCCGGAGGCAGCGCAGACGGGCGGCTTCACAACCCAACCTAACCTAACCATTCATGCACAAAACAATCAGTCAATGCGGATTTCCTGTGTATTTTCTTTTTTCACCGCTTCTTTCTTCGGTATGCCGATATGCAGTACGCCGTTTTCGTATCGGGCTGTTATTGCGGTGGTGTCCACTTTCGTTTCATCGACCCGGAAACTGCGGCTGAATGAACCGAAACGGAATTCGCGGCGTGTGTATTTTTTTTCTTCGTTCTTTTCCGCCGTTTCATGCGCGGCGCTTACGGTAAGCAGGTTGTTCTCCAGCTTCACCTTGAAATCATTCTTGTCGAATCCGGGCGCCGATACTTCCAGGTGAAATGCTTTGCCGTCTTCGGCGATATTCACCCCGGGCACATAAGACGCGTGATCGCGTGTGAAAAAATCATCGTCCAGGAAAGCCGCGAACGGCGAGCCGAAAAATGCAGCACGTTTTTTGGGAGCACAATTCATCGTATTCATTTTTTAATCCTCCAGGTTTTTTGTTTTAGTATTAATAATGGATTTACCTGTTTATGCTCAATCGGCGTACCATTGGCTAAAACACTGGTTTTCAATGACAAGAAGTCATATTTATGATTTTTTGTGTGACATTTTTTCCGGAAAAACAGCAGCTGGCCGGTCAGAATTTCAGTTGCGCTTTTAACAATTCATTCGCATCCGGCCTCCGGATTTAATCATGCCGAAAGAATTCCATTTCCGAAGCGTGAACATTCCGAAATCTTCCGGTCATACGATCGTTGTTGTTTTGCAAAACCCGAAAAAGGTGAAGACATACTACAAGACGATCGTACTCTCCGATCTCCATTTAGGCACGAATGCCTCGCAGGCAAAAAAATTGTGCCGCTTCCTGAAACACCACCGCTGCGAAACGCTCATCCTGAACGGCGATATCATAGACGGGTGGCAACTGAAAAAATCAGGTTCCTGGAAAAAGAAACATACCCGTTTCTTCCGCATGGTCCTCAAACGCGCATCCAAAAAGATGCGCGTTATTTATTTACGGGGCAACCACGATGATTTTCTCGACGAGATACTTCCGTTCACCATCGGCAATTTCACCATCGCACGCGATTATATTCATGAATCGTTTGGGAAGCGGTACTACGTCGTGCACGGCGATCTTTTCGATACCGTTACCACCAAACTGAAATGGATCGCCAAACTCGGTGATACCGGTTACACATTTCTCCTTTGGCTGAACCGGCATTACAACCGCTACCGCGAAAAACGCGGACTGCCCTACTATTCGCTTTCCCAGGTCGTCAAAGCCAAAGTAAAAGGAGCCGTCTCGTTCATCAGCGATTTCGAAACGCAGCTCGCTTCGGTTGCCCGCGCCCGGAAATGCGAAGGAATTATCTGCGGACATATTCACACGCCTGCGGATAAAATGATCGACGGTATCCACTATCTCAATTCGGGCGACTGGGTGGAATCGCTGACTGCGCTGGCGGAAACGGAAACCGGGGAATGGAAAATCATTCATTATAAAGACTGGTTCGCTTCGCTCGAAGAAAAACCGGCCGTGCCGCTCCATCCGTTCACCGGCACAGACAATCAACCTGTCAACTTAAAATCTGCATAACATGGATCTGAAGATCATGTTCATCGTACAGGGCGAAGGCCGCGGTCATATGACGCAGGCGATTTCGCTTAAACAATTACTGAACCGCAACGGCTGCACGGTCTGTTCCGTCCTGGTCGGATCGAGTTCCGCGCGTGAAGTGCCTGATTTTTTTCTGAAAAGTATGGAGGGAGTATCCGTCAGCCGTTTTCTCAGTCCGAATTTTGTCACGCGCAACAGCCGGGCCATCCGCATCATGCCGACGGTGATCTATAACCTGCAGCGGCTTCGCACATACCGGAAGAGCATCCGGGAAATCGAAAATGCGGTGAACGAACATAAACCGGATCTCATTATAAACTTTTACGATCCGCTTGCGGGTTTGTTCTGTTTCCTGAAAAGGCCGAAAACACCGATGATCGCAGTTGCGCACCAGTATCTTGCGGAGCATCCCGGCTTCCCGTTCCCGAAAGGTTATGCCGGCGACAAGTTTGCACTGAAAGCATACACCAATCTCACGGCCTGGGGTTCGAAGCGAAAACTCGCTTTGTCGTTTTATGAAACGGATGACCTGGAACGAAAAAATGTACTGGTCGTTCCGCCCCTGCTGCGCAACGAAGTTTTCGAACAGGCCGCGAGCAACGGCGGTTACTTCCTCGTTTATCTCGTCAACAAAGGCTACCGCGACGATATTCTCAACTGGCACCGGGAAAATCCGCAGGTCACCCTGCACTGCTTCACCGACAACAAAGACATTACCGACGTGATGCAGGTGGATGAAACTTTATTCTTTCACCAGTTGAACGACCGGAAATTCCTGAGCATGATGGCGGGCGCCCGCGGGCTCATCAGTACGGCCGGTTTCGAATCGATCTGCGAAGCGATGTACCTCGGCAAACCAGCTTTCATGGTCCCGGTCGAAGGTCATTTCGAGCAGCTCTGCAATTCCCGCGACGCACACCTGGCCGGCGCAGGCATTTACGACAAGTCGTTCAACATCGGCCGTTTCCTCGATTACCTGCCGCAGCACCGGGAAATCGGTGACAAATTCCGCAACTGGGTACACCGGGCCGAGGAAAAATTCATGGCATCGATCATGGAAGTCATCCACGAAAGTTCCGGAGAATATTAATTTTTATAAAACGCTTCGTTGTTCGAAGCTGGCAGCTTCGAACAAACATGAACCTATTTCAAAATCGACTATCCATATTCCTCAAACGTAATTTTAAACTGGCAGCAACTTTCCCGTAAATTTGTCTTATGGCAAAACTCAAAGTCGCCTTTGTCATCAATCCGAAATCCGGCACAGACAAGAAAACCGATCGCAGTGCGCTGATCCGCGGACTCATTTCGCCGGATTATGAATCCGTGATTTTCGACTGGAACAAACTGGAAGACCGCGATGCTATTTTTGCGGAAGTAAAAAACGGCGGCTTTGATATCGCCCTCGCTGCCGGCGGCGACGGAACGGTAAACCAACTGGCCGATGCGCTCAGCGGAACATCCACCGCGCTCGGCATCCTGCCGTTCGGATCGGGCAACGGGCTGGCGCGTCACTTAGGCATTTCGCTGAAAACGGACGAAGCGATGCACCTGGTCGGATCAGGAAAGCTGGTGACGATGGACCGGGGACTGATCAACGGGAAATCTTTTTTCTGCACAGCCGGCGTCGGTTTTGACGCGCATATCGGGAAACTTTTCGCAGAAAGCAGCACGCGCGGATTCAGCACGTACCTGCAAATGACCCTGCGCGAATTCAGCAATTACAAAAGCGAGATTTATACGATCAGCATCGACGGTAAAATTATCGAGCGCGAAGCCTTCCTGATAACCGCCGCCAACGCCGGGCAATACGGAAACAACGCCTGGATCGCTCCCGCTGCAATCGTGAACGACGGGCTGCTGCATCTTTCCATCCTCAAACCTTTCCGCTGGTGGAATATTCCGCGGCTCGGTTCGTCCATGCTCAGCAAAAAAATATTCCGCTCCCGTTTCTTCGAATCGTTCACCGGGAAAAAAATCGTCATTACCCGAAATGCGCAAGGCCCGACGCATTTCGACGGTGAACCGGATATGATGGGGACAAAACTGGAAATTGAGATCGATCCTGCCGCGCTGAAAATACTGGTACCGCAGCATTTTACAGGATAAAGCTCCTTCGGGGAAACCGTTGCATCAAAGTGTTTTTTATCGCCGGAGCAGACTATACTTTAGTGGCAGCAACAGTGGCAGTCATTGTATTACAGCAATCTTCCTGGAAAATCCAAGCGACATGCGAAGTGAACAACATCGACTGCTATTGCCGACTGCCTCCTGCCGCTTAGTAAAGACGTATTGAAAAACAGGCTTCGGAAGTTCCGGCTACACAATTTTATACGCAGATCAAAGCACCCGGCAGATTTTCACAAACCGTTTCGGGTAGTGACTCGCAGCGAATTCCGTAACAACGACACCGAAATGATTTTTGGATGAAGAGGCGTGGATGAAACGAAGCGGTTCGCCGGGATTTGAAATCACGATGCCCACATGCCCCACGCCTTTCGTGGATTTGGTACCGGTAAACAGGATCAGGTCGCCGCGCCGGGCTTCTTCGGGTTTTACTGCCGTTCCGAGTTTTTCGTAATCGCGGGACGATCGCGGAATGCTTATTCCGAAATGCGAGAAAACGAAGTACGTAAACCCCGAACAATCGAAACCGCCGTTATTTTTATTGCAGCTTCCGTATTTGTAAGGCGTTCCGAGATACTGCTGCGCAAAAAACACGATGCTGTCGTTTTTCGCCCAGGCCGAATCCGTCCGGGCCGGGCGCAACGGTTCCTGGGCCTGCAGCTTTGCAGCGAAGACCAGGAAAACACATGCGAAAAAGACAGCCGCTTTTTTCATTTGCTCAAATTTCCTCGAAAAATTCGAAACCGTCAACAATATCCAGGTAAACTCCGTCAAAACCGGCATCTAAAATGCGATTCAGGTACGAATGGTTGTCTTTAAAGATAATTCCCTGCCATTTTTCATCCCAGTACTTCACTTTATAGTTCCCTGTCCATGACGGGTTTTCGGAAAGGATAAACGAAGGCGGGCGGCTGTTCCAGTAGTCCTTCCAGTAATACCGGTAGTTTTCGGCTTCACCGATACTCATGTAGCAAATAATTTTTCGTGTTCCGCCTCCGGGTTTATTCCGCAACTGCGCAATTTCTGATGCAGTAAAAGCCGTACCGTCGTTAAAAAACAAATCCATGATCACCAGGTCGTATGCTGAAGCGGCGACAGCCTGGATAAACCCGTTACGCGATGAAAAATTTTCCGGGTTGATGAGATAGAGAAAATTTTTCGCGCCGGAAAGCGCAGATACACTGTCGTTATTGGCCTGGAACACCTGCGCGGGATAAGCCGGTATGTGATCCAGTTCACGGTGGTCGGCGGCAAATGAAATGAAACCGGACTGGTTGTTCCGGGAATACGAATCATCCATTTTGGACTGTGTGAAGCAATAATCCGTTACCAATATGGTTTTACCCTGGCCGAGCGCCATATCCATCATGGCTTTCATTTCATCGCTTTCCGGGCCGGGAGTAGCTGCATCATCGGCATCATAGCCGTAAAAAAGATCTTCACGGCCCAATCCGTCAATGGCGTTTAGATAATCCGTAACCGCTGTGCCGCCCGGGCTTCCGTCTGAACTGATCAATTGGTGCCCGTTCTGAGGAATGATGATAAAACCGGGCCGCGCCTGTTTTGCTTTTATCGAAATCTGCCGGACAAAAGCCCGCATTTCGGCCCGGTAGTCGGGCTCAACCGACTTGCGGCAGCCGGTCGCAGCAAGTACGACCAGCACTATTAGGATGAATCTTTTCATACTCACCGGAAACGTTTTTTATGAAGGTATTTCAAATTTCGCCAAACTGTGTATCTTTGCATTCGCTTTTTGAAAAACGATGTCTTGTTCATCGTAAATCTCCGCCCAGGTGGCGAAATTGGTAGACGCACCATCTTGAGGGGGTGGCGGGCAACCGTGCTGGTTCGAATCCAGTCCTGGGCACTTTATATTGGAGTTCTTTTTATAGTCAGCCATCTGCCCAGGTGGCGAAATTGGTAAACGTTGCGGTCTCAGAAGCCGTTGGAGTTAAATCCTTGGGAGTTCGAGTCTCCCCCTGGGCACATTACCTGAAAGGTATCCGCCAAAATACGGGTACCTTTCTTTTTTTATGAGCAATCCGAATATTGAAATCAAAAACAGGCGTGCCTCATTCGAGTTCAGCTTTCTCGAAAAGTTTGTGGCCGGGCTGGTATTGGTCGGAACCGAGATCAAATCGATCAGGGAAGGAAAAGCCAATATCACGGAAGCATTCTGCGTTTTTGAGAAGGATGAACTGTGGCTGCGGAATGCGCAGGTGGACGAATACGAAAAAGCGAAACACTACAATCACAATCCCCGCCGCGACCGCAAGCTGCTGCTCACGAAGCATGAGTTACGGAAACTGCAGACCAAGTTGAAGGACCAGGGACTCACCATTATTCCGCTCCGGCTTTTTCTCAGTGAAAAAGGACTGGCCAAACTCGAGATTGCATTAGCCAAAGGGAAGAAACTTTTTGATAAACGCGAGGACATCAAAAAGCGCGACATGCAGCGCGAAACAAACCGGAAATTCAAATAAGAAAACGTTTATTTATTCCGGGCGATTTTATGAATTAGTCCGATGAGCATTGCTCTCCCCGATAGCCATCGGGAGAACATTTGGCATTGAGCGTTTTTATTTCCCTCGCGGAAAAATAACTCCATAAAAAAAGTCCCCCGATGAAAATCGGGGGACTTTTCCGTATCAATAATTTGTAGTCGCTTAGAAGTGCAGGTTTAAGCGAAGTGAACCGTTACCGGTACCGAAAGCGTTGCGGTCAACGTCGAGCATGAGGCTCGAAGACTTGCCACCTTCGATAGTCTGTGTTCCAACTGACAGCGGAGTGCCGCCAACTGATTCCATAGTTGTGCTGCTTGCACCAGTCATGGTGATACCAAGACCCCAGCCGAATTCAGCACCTACCGAAATTTTCGGGAAGATGAAGTATTCAGCGCCGATGAAACCACGAAGACCGAAACCGGTTGTACGGCCAGCCTTCATTTCAGTGATGCGGGCAGTGTTACCGTAAGTATCGGTAGTCATGTTCGAACCGAAGTTAGTAGAAGCTGCAGCTGTAACGATTGTTCCGCTTGCTGCAAGTGTATTGCCATAAGTATAAGTCTGCTTCGAACCGCTCGACCAGATCATGGCATCTCCACCGTAGAAGCCCTGGAGACGGGTTTTGCCGCGACGCATTTCAATACCGCCACCGATGCCGATGAAGTTCGTACCTGCCTTCATTTCATCTTCTTTCATTGCGATGAGGTTCGGGTAAGTGGGAGCAGTTGTAACGGTAGCGTCAGCAATCATCGCTACTGATTTGTTGCTGGTCATTCCGATGCGAAGAATCGCGCGGTAAGCAGATGTTTCGCTGGTGTACATTTTACCAATGATAGTCTGGTTAGCGTTCAGGAAATTCCAGGTAGGTGCAGTAGCACCGGCATTCGAAAGCATTTGTCCTGCATAGTTCAGAAACGGAGTAGCATCAATACCGATCGACCAGTCGTCAGTCTCGGGAAGGTATGCTTCACCATTCTTTGAGGTGAGCTGTGCAAATGACGTTGTTGCAGCGAAAGCCATTGCAACAAATAATGTGGATTTTTTCATAATGTGTGTTTTTGGTTTGACTTCTTGCAAGCCGGTTTAGTTTGTCCGGACGCCGCAAAGCTATTAATTTAAAACCGAAGCAAAGATATTAACAAAATCAGAGTTTTACACCAATTTTTGTTAATAACCTGTTTATTTCCATTCCCGCTCGGTTAATAACGGGACAAATTTAAAGGAACCAAACTCGTGCTTTTCAAGACTTAGATCATGTTTCTTTATGAATAAAGTCATAACCTGCACGTCTCCCGAACCTACGGGAATCACCAAACGCCCGCCGGGCTTAAGCTGGTCGAGCAGCGGCTGGGGAACAAAAGGCGCCCCGGCGGTTACCAGTATTTTATCGAAAGGAGCGAAAGCCGGCAGTCCTTTATAACCGTCACCATAAAAGAACTTCGGATCGTAGCCGATGGCCGGGAGCATTTGCCGGGTTTTATCATACAGGGCTTTCTGCCTTTCGATGGTATATACTTTAGCGCCGAGTTCGAGCAGCACAGCGGTCTGGTAGCCCGACCCGGTACCGATTTCAAGTACCTTATCTCCTTTGGTGATTTCGAGCAGCTGCGATTGGAACGCTACGGTGTACGGCTGGGAAATAGTCTGGCCGCTGCCGATCGGGAACGCTTTATCCTGGTAGGCAAAACCCAGGAAAGCATTATCCATAAAAACATGGCGCGGCACTTTTTCCAGCGCCTGCAGCACGTTTTCGCCGGTAATTCCTTTTGCCCTGATCTCTTCGACCAGTTTTTTGCGCAGCCCTTTATGCCGGTAATTATCTTCCATATTATACGATAAACAACAACCCCCTGTTGATATATCGCGAAGTTACGGCGGGCCGGGCAGCCGCCCTGCAATTATTTTTGTTAAAAATCAAAAGCGCAATGTTGAAAATCGGGGTATTGGGTGCAGGGCATTTGGGTAAGATTCATATCCGGCTGCTGAAAGAGATTGCAGGATATGAATTGCTGGGCTTTTTCGACCCCGACCCGGAAACGGCCGGGAAAACGGCGGAGGAATTCGGCGTAAAAGCCTGGCCCGACATGGACAGCCTGATCGATACCTGCGATGTGGTGGATATCGTAACACCCACCGTGCATCATTTCGACTGCGCTTCCCGCGCGCTCAAACGGTCCAAGCACATCTTTATTGAAAAACCGCTCACTAATACCATCGAAGAGGGCAAGATCCTGCTCCGGCTGGCCAAAGAAGCCAACGTAAAAGTGCAGGTTGGCCATGTGGAACGGTTCAACCCGGCTTTCCTCGCTGCACAGGAATTCTGCACCGACCCGATGTTTATCGAAACGCACCGCCTGGCGCAGTTCAACCCGCGCGGAACGGATGTTTCCGTGGTGCTCGACCTCATGATACATGATATCGACATCATCCTCAGCCTGGTAAAAGCCAATATCCGCCGGATCAGCGCAAGCGGCGTGGCCGTAGTGAGCGAAACGCCCGATATCGCCAATGCCCGGATCGAATTCGATAACGGGGCTGTAGCCAACCTCACCAGCAGCCGCATCTCGATGAAAAACATGCGCAAATCCCGTTTTTTCAGGAAAGACGCCTATATCTCCGTCGATTTCCTCGAAAAACAGGTGAGCGTGATCCGCCTCCGCCAGGTAGAAGGTGAAACAGACCCGCTTTCCGTTATAATAGAGCTGGGTGAAGGAAAAGGTAAAAAACAGATCTGGTTCGAAAATCCGGCAGTTGAACCGGTCAATGCCATTAAAATGGAACTCGAATCCTTTGCAGAGGCCATCCGGAACAATCGCCAGCCCCTTGTCCCCATTGAAGACGGCTATAAAGCGCTTGAAGTTGCTCATAAAATTATTGATCAACTCAAAATGACTGCTAATTTTGCGGCCGCCGAACAATAAACTGCAATAACGCACGTTTCTTGCCCGGAGATACGTGTGCCTATGCCGAACACTGCTACGCGAATTCGTCCTGCTTTACTGCTTTTCTTCGCTGCTGTCAGTCTCACCACCTGCAAACTGATAGATCCGGCAGAGGATGTTCCTGCTTATATCCATATCGACCATATTGACCTGGTCAATGTGAATACCGCTACCCAGGGGACCTCTCAGCAACAGATTACCGAAGCCTGGGTATATGTCGATAATGAACTGATCGGCGCTTTCGAACTCCCGGCGACGCTTCCCGTACTTTTTGAAGGTGAACATATCATCCGCGTGGCTGCAGGAGTAAAACAGAACGGACTTTCGTCCACGCGCGCCATTTACCCGTTCATGAAATTTTATAACGAAACGGTCAACCTGCAGCGCGGCAACACCGTTACCCTTCAGCCGCAGGTGGAATACTTCCCGGGAACGAGTTTTCCCTGGCTCGAAGGTTTTGAAGATCCCGGCCTGAGCCTGATCGATATTCCCAGCGCACCGTTCCAGAACATTCTCGAAAAAGATTCCTACGCCTTTGAAGGCAGTTTTTCCGGTTTCGTTCGCCTGACCAGCGACACGTTCGACTGCGAAGTAAAATCGGCGGGAAATTTTGTGCTGCCCACCGACGGTACGCCCGTATGGCTCGAACTGCATTACCAGTGCAACAATCCTTTTGTCGTGGGAGTTGTGACGAACACCAACGAATTCCGTCCATGGATTGAAGTGGATACTTCAGCGGCATGGAACAAAATTTATATCGACCTGACGACGGTTTGCTCCCGCCAACCAATTGCGTCAACCATCCAGGTGTATATCGCTATGCAGAAAACGGCGGATATAGCCGAAGCGAGAATTTACCTGGATAATATCAAACTGCTGCACCAGTAATTTTTTTATGAATAAAACAGCGCAGGTTCTGAAATACCTGGTGAGCGATATGCTTGCCGCGGCCGGCGCATGGACTCTTTTTTACATCTACCGGAAAACGGACATCGAAAATATTCCGTTCGATTTCGGTACGGCATTTCACGACGGACGGTTCTGGATGGGCCTGGGCGGCGTAACGGGTTTCTGGCTGCTCACCTATGCGCTTACCGGGACGTACCGGAACATTTACCGCAAATCGCGGCTGAAGGAACTCGGGCAAACGCTTATCATCAGCATGATCGGCGTGGTAATTATTTTTTTCACGCTGCTGCTCGACGATTATGTGAAAGGGCATAACACGTATTACCTGCTCATCTTCAAACTTTTCATGACGCATTTTGCGCTGACGGCAACCGGGCGCCTGGTCCTTTCATCTATTACCAACAGCCGGATCCGCAGCCGCAAGCTCGGGTTCAACACCGTGATCGTGGGCAGCAACGCCAATGCGCTCCGGCTTTTCACCGAAGTCGAAAGCCAGAAAAAATCCTGGGGAAATAAATTCGTCGGCTTCGTGCATGTCGACAGCCGCAACGGGTATTCGCAGGAACTGAACGCACGCATTCCGCATCTCGGTGAAGTGGAAAATCTCGTGGAGATCATCCGCAAATACCAGGTGGAAGAAGTCATCATCGCCATCGAAAGTTCCGAGCACGATAAACTGAATGAAATCATTTCGCTGACGGACAATACGAATGCGATCGTGAAAATCATCCCCGACATTTATGATATTCTTTCGGGGCAGGTGCGGATGACATCGATCTTCGGCGCGCCGCTCATCGAGATCACGCGTGAAATCATGCCCGCCTGGCAGGAATCGCTGAAACGGATTTTCGATGTTGCTGTTTCGCTGATCGCGCTGACTGTTTTTTTGCCCGTTTACATTATCGTATCACTTTGCGTAAAACTCAGTTCCCGCGGCCCGGTTTTTTACAGCCACGAACGGATCGGTTTATACGGCAAGCCTTTTATGATCCACAAGTTCCGTTCGATGTTCGTGGATGCGGAAAAAACCGGTCCGGCGCTGTCGAGCGAAAACGATCCGCGGATCACGCCCTTCGGGCGTTTTATGCGCAAAACCCGCCTCGACGAGCTTCCGCAGTTTTATAACGTGCTGATCGGCGAAATGAGTATCGTAGGCCCGCGCCCGGAGCGCCAGTTCTTCATCGACCAGATCGTGAAAAAAGCGCCGCACTACCGCCACCTGCACAAAGTAAAACCCGGCATCACCTCGTGGGGACAGGTAAAATACGGGTACGCGGAAAACGTAGACGAGATGATCGACCGGTTGAAGTACGATCTGCTCTATATTGAGAACATGTCGCTTTACGTGGATCTCAAAATCCTGATTTATACGGTGCTCATCGTTGTACAAGGGAGAGGGAAATAAGAGTTTGTTTAAAATTGCGTTTTCGGAACGAGGTAGTCTTTTTTTCAATACGTCTTTACTAAGCGGCAGTCGGCAGCGGCAGTCTCCGATTTACAGCAATGCTCCCGGAAAATCCGGAGACATGCGAAGCGCACCACATCGACTGCCTCCTGCTGACTGCCGCTGAAGCAGAATCTCCGACGACGATATAAAGTACTTTGATATAACAGGTTCTCCGGACCTTGCTTCGCTGAAGCTACGCGAAGGCAGGGGAGTTTCCCGCATATTATTAAAGTTCTAACTTTGGCCCTCATACTTTAGCAAAATCATGAAGAACATTACTGTAATCGGATCGGGAACGATGGGCAACGGCATTGCGCACGTTTTCGCGCAGAACGGGTACACCGTATCGCTGGTTGATATTTCCAAAGAAGCGCTGGACCGTGCGCTGGCTACAATCGCCAAAAACCTCGACCGGCAGGTGAGCAAAGGTTCGCTTACCGAAGACGACAAGAAAAAAACGCTGGCCAACATTACCGTTTTCACCGAGCTGGGCGCAGGTGTTGCGCAGGCCGATCTCGTGGTGGAAGCGGCTACGGAAAATGTCGACCTGAAACTGAAAATTTTCCGCGACATCGACCAGCACGCCCCGGCCAATGCGATCCTCGCATCCAATACCTCTTCCATTTCCATCACGCGCATCGCCGCGGCGACCAAACGTCCGGGGCAGGTGATCGGCATGCATTTCATGAATCCCGTGCCGGTAATGAAACTCGTGGAAGTGATCCGCGGCTATTCCACTACCGACGCAGTTACGGCTGCCGTCATGGATACGTCGAGAAAACTGGGCAAAGTTCCGGTCGAAGTAAACGACTATCCCGGTTTTGTCGCCAATAAAATCCTGATGCCGATGATCAACGAAGCGATCATCACCCTTTACGAAGGCACCGCGGGCGTGGAAGAAATCGATACCGTGATGAAACTGGGCATGGCGCACCCGATGGGACCGCTTCACCTGGCGGATTTTATCGGGCTCGACGTTTGCCTGTCGATCATGAACGTATTGTTCGAAGGATTCGGCAACCCGAAATACGCACCCTGTCCCCTGCTCGTCAACATGGTTGCCGCGGGACATCTCGGCGCGAAATCCGGGCAGGGTTTTTACGATTACAGCGGCGGCGGGAAAGAACTCGTTGTTGCTGCACGTTTCCGCAAAAAAGAATTCGCCTGAGCGTTATTGTAAAACAGCATGCGTAAATTTTTTATCCTGTTTTGCTTTCCTGTTCTCTTCGGCTCCTGCGTGGTGCAGGCGCCCAAGTACACGCACGTGGAGCAGGTGCTTGCGCTGAAGCTGGGCATGAGCAAAGAAGAAGTTTCCAAAGCGCTGGGTATTCCGCCTTATGATATCAAGTCACTGAACGATACCGCGGAAGTACTGATTTACAAATACCGCGTTACCGACCGGAAAACCGTCCCGCTTTTCAAAAAAGAAACCAACGGCATCAAAGCCACCGGCGCATACGTCGACCTGCTCGTTACCTACGACAAAACCGGGATCATGACTGCGCTGGAAACCTGCAGCAAATGCAGCAATACGGAAGAAAAAACCACCAAGCTGGATATCGACAAAGTGATTACCCTGATTACGGTTACTGTTCCTGCGTTGCTGGTTTACCTGGGGATTACGCTGCAGTAGGATATTTTCTGCAGGATTTTCAGGACGGGACACACTAAACAAAAAAGCCTCAGAGAAATCTGAGGCTTTTTGTTTGCTCTTCATAGTTATTACGAAGAAGAGCGGACCGGACGGGACTCGAACCCGCGACCTCCGCCGTGACAGGGCGGCATTCTAACCAGCTGAACTACCGATCCAAAATGTTTAAAGAACTCGTAATCTGCTACTGATATCCCCTTTCGGGGCAGCAAAAATACATGTTTTTTTATTCCTGCAAAATCAAAGCAGTTATTTTTCTGATAATACAGGAAGCGGCCGGATCCGTTCATGGAACCTGGCGTATGGAGATTATGGGTGTTTCATCGTATGAAGGTTTGCGGTTCAGTGTTTTACCAATCTTTTTTTCCGGCGCATTCGTGCAGCTCCCCCTTTTGGGGTAGTTCTCAATATCCTCTTTTGGGGTCAGGTATGGCGTAAGGCGGGCATATACCTTCGTCGTAAAATCATACAGCTCATACCAACATGTCTCACAATCAAAAATCCACCGCAATGAACGCACGAAAAGCAATTCATGTAATTATCCTGGTTTTGGTATTCCTGACGGTAACCATTGCATCAGCACATGCACAGGACCGCATCATAACCGTTACAGGCAAAGTCATACGCGGCAAAGTCAAAAAGGTGAAGGATGATTATATCACCTACCGGAAATTTTTCCGCAAGTATAAAATAGACACCGACAAAGTGCTTTATATCGTGAATGAGAACGGCGCAAAAAAAGTGATCAACGATGTCACGATGGCCAAAAACTATAAGAACTACAGCCAGCTCGCCAAAAGCAGCCCCGCCCCGAAAGTGGTGGATACATCCGTCGTCAAACCGATGACCGTTACGCCGTTTAACGCACATTATATCGAACGGATCGGCAGCAGCTACCGGGTTGACACCAACCAGATTATAAACGCCGGCAAACTGGACGAGCTTATCGCCCAGTCGCCGAACCCGATGGTGCAGGCCAATTTAAAAGCGGCCAAAACCATGCGCACACTCTGCACCATCAGCAAAGTGGCTTCTTTCCCCGGCAGCGCAGGCGGAGCGTTCGCTTCTTATAAAACAGTTTCAAAAGTGATTGATATGAGCAAAGCCGGCCCGGTACCTTTTAAAACGTACCTGGCAACCGGTTTAAGTTTTGTAGGTACGTTGAGCCTGCCCATCACTTCGGGCATACTGAAAAATGTCCGCAATAAAATGTACGACAAGGCGCTCATACTTTACAGCCAGGGGAATTAAGTTCCTCGTCCTGCCCGAACCGTTTGCGGATACTGCGCAGTAAGAAATTACTGCGCAGTATTCTTTTTATAATACACGCAGAACTCCGTGAACGGACATTCCGCACATTTCGGATTTCGTGCGGTGCAGGTGTAACGGCCGTGCAGGATGAGCCAGTGGTGCGCAACTGCGACCTTTTCCTCCGGTATGTATTTCAGCAGTTGCTGCTCGGTCTGCAAAGGTGTTCTGGCATTGCTGGTCAGGCCGAGCCGGGCGGAAACACGGAATACATGCGTATCCACGGCCAGCGCCGGTTTTTCGTAAACAACCGACGCGATCACATTGGCTGTTTTCCGTCCTACACCGGGCATCAGCTGCAGATCATCCACATTGTCGGGAACACGGCCGCCGAATTTTTCGAGCAGTATTTTGGCCATACCTACCAGGTGTTTCGCTTTGTTGTTCGGATAGCTGATGCTTTTGATATAGGTAAACACTTCGTCGGATGATGCCGCGGCCAGTGTTTCCGGATCGGGGAAACGTTTGAACAGCGCAGGTGTCACCATGTTCACACGTTTATCCGTGCATTGCGCCGATAAAATGACCGAGACAAGAAGTTCAAACGGATTCCGGTAAACCAGTTCCGTTTCGGCTGCAGGATTGTGTTCGGAAAACCAGGCGATTATTTTTTCGAAGCGTTCTTTTTTCCGCATGGTCAAAACTAACAAAGTGTAATCAATAGAAAACGCGGCCCGAGACCGAACCGCGTTTTCATCATATTAGAAGAAGCAGCAAAGACTTTATCAGAAATTCTTGGTCTGAGTTAGTTCACCGTTGTTATATGTCTGCTCAGCCATCTTTTTGCCCTGGGCATCCCAGAACGTCCAGGTGCCAACCTGTTTTCCATTCTTATCGAAAGAACCTTCACTGTTTTTCTGGCCGTTATCGTGCCAGCTCACCCATTTGCCCGTCTGGATCATGCCGGGAAGCATAGTACCCTGGCTGCTCCGTGAACCGTTCTCGAACCAGAAGGTTGCTGTTCCGGTAGTAAAGTTTATTTCAGAAGTTGTCTGACCATTGGCATACCAGGTTTTCCAGGTACCGGTTGCAATTCCTGTGCTTGTATAATGTTCTTCTGCGGACAGTTTACCGTTTTCAAACCAGTAACTCCAGTCGCCTACTTTGGTAACTTTCCCGATTTTCTCGGCTACCGTATGCTTATCATCACCGGGCTTGATGCCGGGATCAGCGCTGTATGTACCCTGAACGAGCTTGTTGCCGTTGGGCCAAAGTTCGGTGGACTGATACTGTGCAGACAGCCCGGTAAAAGCGAGTACTAAAGGAATAGAAAAGAGGAGTCGTTTCATGTTTGTTTTTTGTTTAGCCACTACAAATATAACCCGCTACCCCGTCCGAGTCAAGAAAAAAATAGACTATGTTCAAAACTAGGGAAAGCTGCTTATTATTAAGCAGTATCCGGTTGAAACCTAATATGTTACCCTTTCGTTCAGGCATTTAACCGGGGTTATCTGTCATTTCATCCGTTAAAAAGCCCTGTTCGTAGAAAAACAATTGTTAATCCGGATTCAAATTCCGATATTTCAATCGGTGAACCAGTAGCATGGGACGTGAGAATCCCCGCTTTTATAATTGAACACATGAAAAACAAACTACTCATTGCCCTGTTTCTGGGCTTTTGGTGCATAGGCGCTATAATGATGTCGCAATACGCAAGGGCCGCGGGGCCGGCGAGAGCAGATGATGCGACGACAAGGACCAGGCAAAATCACTTCATCGTACCTGCGCTGACGGATTCTGCTGCTGCCAAGGATATCAGCAATTCATTACCCAAACAATACGACGGCAAGATCAAATCGTGCACATATGATGCAACGACCACGAGCCTCCTGATTATGTACGATCCTTCGTTTCCCGAAATTGAAATTCTCCAGGTTCTCCGGATGAACGGGTACGAAGCGCATTATTTCGTTGACGGGAATACCAGGATATCTCTCGATGCAAGCGGAACAAGCACCGTTTCGGAACAGGTAAAACAATAGTTAAATTGTCAAAGGACAAGTGATGCAAAAAAAATACTTCATTCCCCTGCTTTTTTTGAGCCTGCTGACCAGCTTACAGGCCTTTGCGCAACCGGCCAATGATAATCCCTGCGCAGCAACAGCATTAACTGTCGGAAGCAGTTGTACGTACGCAACCTACACCAATGCCGCAGCCACAGCTTCTGCCGGGGTTCCCGCACCGGGCTGCGCGAGCTATTCAGGCGGCGATGTCTGGTTTTCAGTTGTCATACCGGCCAGCGGAGCGATTCAGATCAATTCGGCCACGGGAGTAATTACAGATGGCGGTATGGCCGTTTATTCCGGCGCATGCGGTTCACTTACTTTGGTTGCCTGCGACGATGACAGCGGACCCGGCCTTATGCCTTACTTGTCTCTTACAGGACTCACGGCCGGGGCAACGTATTATATACGTTTCTGGGAATACGGCAATAATAACAACGGCACTTTCCAGATCTGCGTAGTCAATCCCTGCCCGTCATTAGCCAATGATGATCCCTGCACAGCCACCGCACTTACCGTAAATGCTTCCTGTTCGTATACTACATATACGAATGCCTGCGCTAATTCAAGCGCGGGGGTACCTGCCCCGGGTTGCGGAAACTATCTTGGCAGCGATGTCTGGTTTACCGCTACGGTGCCTGCATCCGGTCACCTGATTATCGACAGCAATACCGGCGTGATGACCGACGGCGGTATGGCCGTTTACACCGGCGCATGCGGTTCACTTACGCTGGGTTATTGCGATGATGACAACAGTGCGAACGGGTCTATGCCCATGCTCGACCTGCAATGCTACACTGCTGGTACTGTATTGTATATCCGGTTCTGGGAATACGGAAATAATAATAACGGGACCTTCCAGATTTGCGCTTATGACGGGGGAGCCGGTTCGGCACCCGCCAACGATCTTCCCTGCAACGCCATCCCGCTTTCGCTCGGTGTAACAACAACAGGAAATGTGACAGGCGCCACCAACTGCAGCGATCCGGCTACGCCGAGCTGCTGGACCGGTGGAACTGTTAACTCCGTATGGTATTCTGTTGTTTGCCCCGCTTCCGGGCAGATCAGCGTGCGAACACTGCTGGGAACACTCGTCAATACACAGATCGCCCTGTTCTCCGGAACCTGCGGAAGCCTGACCATGGTTAGCGGAACCTGCAGCGATAACGTTACGTTTTGCGCAAATACCCAGAACTGGTCGGAAATCATTGCAACCGGTCTTGTTCCAGGCGACACGTATTACGTCATGGTTGACGGTACAAACAATCTCGTCGGTGACTTCAGTATCACGGCCATAAACGGCACAAGCACCTGGCCGATCGTTTTCGGGCAGGATTGCTCCACTTCGCTGCCTGTTTGCGCGGCAAGCTCGACTATCGGCAACCCTGGATTTATCGGATCCGGTAACTATTGTGATTTTAACGCCGGTGGCGGATGTCCCACATCGTGCATACAGGTTGGTGAACGAAATTCAGTATGGTACACATTCACCACAAATGCTGCGGGCGTGCTTTCTTTTGTCATCACACCCAACAGTCCGGTTGACTATGATTTTGCTTTGTGGAATGTTACCGGTTTGGGAAGCGCCTGCTCATCCATAGCTGCAGGAACCCTGAACCCGCTGCGCTGCAGTTATTCTGATGTAACTACTGCCACCGGGCTGCTTGCTTCCGAAACACAAACCTGCGAAGGATTCATCTCCGGCGATAATGGTTATGTAGATACCGTAAACTGTGCCACTGCACAAACGTATGTACTGCTGATCAGTAACTACAGCACAAGTACGTTTGTAGGATTTAATATCAACTGGGGCGCATCGCCGATCAACTATGCCGGCGCAACCAGCCTCACCTGGACTGGCGCATTAAATACCGACTGGACGAATACATCGAACTGGGGCGGATGCGCTATTCCCGACTGTACCAAAGACATCGTGATTTTCAGCGGACCGGCAAACCAGCCCGTCATTCCAACAGGTACCACCATTAATTGCAGAAGCATTACCATCCAGGCCGGCGCATCCTTAACCCTGCAGGGTACGGCAACGCTTAACGTCTGCGGCGACTTTGTCAACAACGGAACATTTACTGCGGCAGCCACCTCAACCGTAAATTTCACGGGTACTGTAGCCCAGGCGGTAAACGGCAGCAATTCCGGAACAAACAGTTTTGGAAATTTCCGCCTTGCCAATACCAACACGGTAACACTCAACCAGACAACCGATATTACCGGCAGCCTGACCACGACCACAGGTACCAGCGTACTCAACTTCAACGGGCAGTATGTCAGCGTGGGCGGCAACTTCAGCAATTTCGACGGCGGCAATACAATGACCGGGCTTACCGGTTCCACGATCGAATTCAACGGAACAGCGGCGCAAACCTACAACCAGGGTACGTCTACACTTACACTGAATAATGTGTACATGAATCATACCGGCCCCGGCCTGACGCTGAATTCGAACATGGTCGTCGGTACAGCGGGAACAACAACGCTCACTTTCGGTAAAATAATTACGGGCGTCAACGAAGTACAGATCACCAACACGTCTTCGGGAGCAATCACCGCAGGAAGCGCTGCAAGCTTTGTGCAGGGTTATCTCCGCCGCTACCTGAACGGAGCTGCCACATCGTACAATTTCCCCGTGGGACACTCAGTCAAAGGATACCAGCTCGCAAACATTACGTTCACTACCGCCACCACCATTCCGCAGCTCCTTGCCAATTTCAATACCTGGGGCGCTGTTCCGAACGGCCCCACGGCATCCGAATGCCCGTCGAATACGTATGATGCGCTGCCCGCGCTCGATAACGGTTACTGGCAGATCGACGCATCGGCCAACCCGGCTTCAGGAACGTACAACGTAACGCTTTACAGCACGAACTATACGAATTCCGGTGGCGCAGCCGGCTGGACGGTAATGAAGTCTCCTTCTTCTTCGTTCACCTGGGCGCTCGACGGAACCTGCGTAGGAACAAGCACCGCTTCACAAACTTCGCGCACGGGCCTGGGCGGATTCTCACGCTTCGGTGTGGGACAATCCGTAACACCGCTGCCGGTTGAGTTTCTCTCGTTCACCGGGAAAAACGAAGGCGATTACAACCGCCTGGAATGGGTGACCGCGACCGAAGTGAACAACGATTATTTTGACGTGGAGCGTTCCGTCAACGGATCGCCGTACCAGCGCATTGGCCAGAAAGACGGGGGAAATAACAGCTCATCCGCTTTATATTATACGTTCGATGACCTGCACCCGGAAGAAGGAATAAACTACTACCGCCTGAAACAGGTTGACTTCAACGGCGCTTATGCATATTCGAACACGATCAGTATCGCCAAACATTCCGAAGGCATGTTTCTCGAGAATGTACGCCCCAACCCGACAAACGGCGATGTGCTTTTCGATTTCGTTTCGGAAAAAGCGGTTACCATCCACATCCTGATCACCGATATGCTCGGACGTGTGGTTGTTGACGAACTGCGCAACGTGGAAAAAGGACGTACCGCGCTGAACACGCTTATCGGGCCGGAAAACGACGGCGGCATCTACACGTTCAAAGTGAACGAAACAAGCACCGGCTACACCAGCCTGGTACGACTTGTAAAATACTAAGCAGCGAATTACGAATTCTTACGAATCTTACGAATGGACTATTACTCGTGTATGTCATGATTCGTAAAGATTCGTAATTCGTTTTGGAAACCTGATTTGAGCAAAAAAGCCGTCTCCCGATTTTTCCCCGTCATTGCTTATATTTGTCTTTTACTATGACTATTTCGCTGCTGCTCCACCGGTATCGTATAATAACATCACTTCTCTGCACTTTCCTCACCGGATCTTATGCACAGGCGGTAACTGCCGATGCCGGTCCGGATAAAATGATATGCCCCGCGTCTTCAGCGACAATCGGCGGAAGCCCTTCCGCATCGGCAGGAACAGCTCCGTATGCGTACAGTTGGTTTCCTGCCACGGGGCTTAGTTCTGCGGTTGTTCCAAACCCGGTTGCTTTTCCTACGACACCCACCTGGTACCAACTGATCGTTACGGATGCAAACGCGCAGAAAGACACCGATTTTGTTTTCGTGGACATCAACCCGGTCTACCAGTTCAACGCAGGGCAAGATACTTCGATCTGCATCGGCGCTTCACTTACACTCGGCGCAGCGGCAAACAGCAATACCAACGGCATTACGTTTTCCTGGTCGCCCACACTTTTCCTGGATAATCCCACCGCGCCGAGACCGATCTATACGCCGATCGCAACCGGTACAATCACGTACACCGTTACCATCACCAGTCCGAACTGCCCGACCAAGTTTTCTACCATTACCGTTACCACGCACGGACTGCCGACCATCAACGCAGGACCGGATGTAACTATACAGGAAGGGCAAACCACCACGCTCAATGCCACCGGCGGAGTTATTTACTGGTGGACCGGTAACAACATCAATTACAATGGAACTTACAATCCCGATGTGGAGCCTCCGCAAACGTCGGTGTACATTGTGGAAGCGGTGGATGAAAACGGATGTTACGGAAACGATTCCGTGATTGTGTATGTTATCCCGAACAATGAACTGGTTTTCTATAATACGTTTACGCCGAACAACGACGGCGATAATGATACCTGGTACATCGGGAATCTCAGTAAATATCCGAATAACCGGATTGAAGTATTCAACCGCTACGGCGGACTGGTGTATGCCAAAGCGTCTTACGATAACAGTTGGGACGGCACCAATTTCGGCGACAAGCTGCCGGAAGCAACCTACTATTTTATACTCGACCTGGGTAACGGTGAAAAAGTGAGCGGGTCAGTGACCATTGTACGATGAAAAAAACATTAGCCATCGGTTGTTTTTTCGCGCTGGGCGGTTTCGCTTCGCAGGCGCAGCAATTGCCGGGCTATACGCAATATCCTTCCCAGTTTTTCCTGATCAACCCGGCATACACGGGAACAAAAACCAATATCGACTTCAGGCTGAACTACCGGAAACAATGGTCGGGCTTTACGGATGCACCGGAAACAAAAACAACCGCTTTGCACAGCCGTTTTCTCAAAGGCAAGCTGGGCGCCGGCGGCATGGTCTCCACGGATGAAACCGGTCCGACCAAACGGTTTACGTACGGGTTCATGGCCGCATACCATCTCCGTTTTCCCGACGTGGAATTGTCGGCGGGCATCGGTATAAATTTTATCAGCTACACCTTTGATGCCACGCGCGTAACCATTCACAATTCGCACGACCCGGCCATCGACCGCGCACTTTCGGAAAAAGAGAAAATGAAAAACATGACCGGCGGCGTGCTGCTTTATAACGACCGTTTTCATTTCGGACTGGGCGTGCTCAACATCGCCGATTCGAAAGTTGAATTTTACCTGAGCGATACGCTGAAAAAGGCGACGGTGAAATACAAGCAGCATTACTATTTCAACGTAGGTTATAATTTCAACTACCACCCCGATTTCATTTGGGAAAACAACCTGATGGTGAATTACGTCGTCGGTGCACCGATGACCATCGATTACAACCTGCGCGTGCATATCCGCGAAAAATTCCTCGTAGGCCCGGTGTGGCGGCTCAAGGACGCTGTGGCCCTGCAGGCCGGTATGGTTTTCCTGAAAAAATTCCAGGTGATCTACTCGTATGACCTCACGATTTCGAAGCTCCGCAAATACAACAGCGGTTCGCATGAAATCACCCTGGGCTACAAGCAGGATTTTAACGGCAACGGGAAAAACGGCTACAGGAATTACGAGGATTTTCAGCGGCAGAAGTTCAATCTTTTCTAGATCATTCCTCAGCGATCTTATTCCAGCAGATGTTCCGTGTACTCTAGGAATACACTTTCTCAATCAAAAAACAAATAACACGACGTCACACTGAGCGGAGACGAAGTGTGTGTGTAAAACAGACCACGTTACACACACTTCGTCTCCGCTCAGTGTGACGTTATTGTTGTTATTGTTTCAGTAAAAGGAAAGTATTTGCTTTTGACTTTTTGCCCTTTGCTTTTGCCCTTTGCCTCTTTGGAAACAGCGACTTCATTATTCCACCAACGCATATTTCAATTTCGCTTCTTCCCTCCTGCACGAGTTAAAATGCCACCACTCCGTTTGAATATTAAAGAAACCCGCCTCGCGCATCACCCCGCGCAGAATTTCGCGGTTCGCTACCTGGCGGCGTGATAATTTTCCTTCTTCCAGCAATGCGTTTTCCCGCTGCGGGTGCGCCATCTCCCCGAAAAAATCGAAAGGCGTACCCATGTCGAGCTCAAAGCCGGAATCATTGATGATGCTCAGGTCCACGGCTGCGCCGTAGTTGTGCAGCGAGCCGTTGGCGGGGTTCGACAGGTATTTCTGTTTTTCGCCCGGCGGAAGTTTCAGCGTATCCCACATCATCCGCTGGATGTGGAGCGGGCGAACTGCATCGTAAACAACCAGGTTGTAATATGGATATTTTTTTCTCAGGATGCGCTGCGCATGTACCAGCTTTTCCGCAACATCCGCCTGCAGAAAACAACGGTTGAAATCACCATAAACATCGATGCCTAAAAAATTATCCGTTGTGGAATACCGCAGATCGACGCGGATACCGGAATCGAGACTTTGCACATCCACCAGTCCGGCTTTCAAAAGTTGCAGCGACAAAGTATCCAGGCTGTCTTTTGAAACAACGGCGTGTATGCTATCCTGTTTTACCAGGGTATCCTGTGCCGTTATAGTATCGGCCCTGCGGGATATATCCACCGGTTTCGGCGGAACGGGCGATTGTCCGCACCCGGCAAATAAAACGAGAACCAGGAAATACCAAAACAGTTTCACCCGGCAAAGATAGGGAGCTTAGGTGCCCGCTTCAAACTATACCACAGGGTACGGAGAACACGGAGAATCACAGAGACTCCGTGGTGCCCTGTGGTTGTTTTATTCCCGGGAAATTTATTGCCGCCGCTTCTTGCTGATAAAAACACGGTTATCCGCGTCGCCGATGAAAAATTTCAGTTCTTCTCCTTCGGGAAATTCTTTTTCGAAATTCTTTTTGAAATCATCGTACTGCTGCTGCGTTTCTTCCGCCAGGATAAAATTGAAAAACAGGATGCCTTTCGGATGAAGCAGTTTATGCAGATGGGCAAGGAAAACTTCACCGGTGCAGCTTGCAGGCACGCGGTCTTCCACGAAAACATCCACCACAATAAGATCAAACGTATCGCGGCATGATGAAACGAAATCCGCCGCAGCAGCCAGTTCCACGCGCAGTCCGGGAAACCGCGAAATGTTGAAATATTTTTTTCCGATATCGATTATTTCGGGATCATTTTCAACGGCCGTGATCCGGGTATTTTTTTTCAGCTCATCGTGCAGGATGGCTGCCACGCTGCCCGTGCCGAAGCCGAGCACAAGCGCCGTTTCCGTTTTCCGCGAAGCCACGCCGGAAGCGCTGAACGCGAGCTGGAAAACTTTGTGCAGCGCGCCGTACGAGTAATTTACTTTTTCCCCGTTCAGCACCAGCCGGCCGTTTTCGAGACTGACTTCCAGTTGTCCGCTTATTTTACCCGCGCGCGATTCGATGAGCTGCGGCGTGAAATAACTGAGCAGTCGCCGGAAAACAGGCGCTTTGAACGGTTCGGGGTTCACGACGATGTGATGTAATTGAAGAAATAGGCCAGTGTGACGAACAGGAAAATAACCCCGGCCACAATGTTCAGTACGAGTACCGCAAGATATATGCAGCCGAGATTGGAACCCGTGGGAGAAGCTTTCCGGTAAGTCTGCAACGCCAGCCAGCCCATCACCAGCGATGCCAGGACAAGCAGCAGCGCCAGCCAGGCCCGCTGCCCGGTGCCGAAAAGATGCAGCGAAAGCAGCAGCCGGTTGAAAACCTGCAAACATGCCGATAATACGAGGAAAAGAATCGAATACTGACGAAGTTGCCCCTTACCCATTCTTTCCTTATTTTTGGTAGAACATCCCCGCAAATGTACTTAGAACTCATTTCAAAATCTCATTTTGAAACGAGTTCTGTCAAAAACCTGCATTCCATGTCAAACCGGAAACAACCCCGCATTTTCCTTTCGGTACTGCTCGTCCTGCTGTGCATCACCGCACAGGCGCAAACGAGAATCATACACGTATGCGTAGCGCTCTGCGATAACGACAGCCAGGGAATCGTGCCTGTTCCGAAAAAGATCGGCAACGGAAACGATCCGAACCAGAATCTTTACTGGGGCTGCGGGTACGGCGTGCGGACTTTTTTCACGAATGCCGGCGACTGGCAGAAAGTAGCCACGGTAAAAAACGCTGCGCCCAACGTACTCGAACGCTGCGTATTCAAACACCGCCGCTACGATGTAATTCTCGTCGCCGATGCTTTCCGCGGCGCGCGCATCCGCCAGTGCACGGAAAAATTTCTCGACAATGCTTCCGGCAACTGCACCGATACGCTTTCCGTCAATCTTACTTCCGGGAAAAAACTGATCAACCTCGGCGATGCGCAGCTGGTTTGCTACGTAGGGCACGACGGGCTGATGGATTTTTCGATCGACAATCCGCCGAAGAACAAAGGCGGCATAAAAAAAGACGTGATCATCCTCGCCTGCGTCAGTCGTTCGTATTATCGGGAAGCCGTGAAATTGGCGGGAGCAAACCCGCTGCTCTGGACCACGGGACTGATGGCGCCGGAAGCCTATACGCTGAAAGCCGCCGTGGACGGATGGATACTGAAAGAAGACGGGCAAAGCATCCGCAAACGCGCCGCGGAAGCATACAACCAGTACCAGAAATGCGGAATCAAAGGCGCGATGAATCTTTTTGCAACAGGCTGGTAAAAAAATGACAGCTCAGTTCAACAATACTCTTTGTGATTCTTCGTGCCTTAGTGCCTTCGTGGCAGAAGCCATAAACAACCGAATTGATTCAACCGGGAGGATTATTTAAAGCAACATGAAAAAAGCGTTCGCATATCTTTTCTTTTTCCTGCTTTCGGGCGGGCAGGCAGGCGCGCAGAATCTTATTCCCAACGGCAGTTTTGAATCGGTGATATCCTGTCCCGCGAGCCTGAACAATTCATTTTACTGGGGACCGGACCTCCTGCAGTACAGTCCGCCCTGGCGCCGGGCCTGCTGGTCGGCGGATTTTTTGCACGACTGCGGGTTTAACAGTTTCGCGGGATCACAGGCGCCGCACACGGGACTCGGGAAAGCGGGCTTTATGGCCTGGAATGATAATGCGACGGATTTCCGCGAATTCCTGCAGGTGCTGCTCATCCATCCGATGAGAGCCGGAGTGAAATACCGTTTTTCGATGTACCTGAGTCTTGCGGACGATTGCCGGTACGGTGTTTCCCAGTTCGGCGTTCATTTTTACAATCGTTATGTGAGCGATACTACCGCCTGCTACGATCTTACGGGCAGCATGCCGGACGCGCTGCTGAATTCGCCGGGACAGCTTCCGCTCACGGATAAAAACGGCTGGACTTACGTGGAAGGTTTTTATACAGCCACGGGCGGCGAAGATCACCTGGTCATCGGTCATTTTCCGAAAGACGCGCAAACCGTTACCATCAATACCGGCAGCGGCTCGCGCAACGACAGCTATTATTACATGGATGACGCGGCGCTCGATTCCATAGGCTTTACCAGTTTGTGGATGCCGAATATCATCACCCCGAACGGCGACGGGCTGAACGACCTGCTCGCTCCTCCCCCGCTCGATTCCATGCGTGAATACCGGATGACGGTATACAACCGCTGGGGAGCCATCGTAAAAAAGATCAACGCCAACCCGCCCGCCTGGAACGGAACCGGTGAAGATGGAAAACCGGTGAGCGACGGCGTATATTTTTATCATATCGACGTGCTGGACAATACGGGGAAAAGCTACCGGCAGGGCGGCTTCGTGCAGGTTTTTCAGTAGGTACAAAAACTTCACCGCTGCGCCTTTTAAACTGACCACACCTCTTTCCTCTCCGAAGGAGAGGATGGCGTTACACTTTAAAGTGACGTTCCTTTCGTTAAAATGAAAGGAACGTCACTTATGTATTCCAGCATCCTCTCCTTCGGAGAGGAAAGAGGTGTGGTCATTCCCCGCCCTGCGGTGAAGAATTATACAGACATTACCCAAACCCGGAAAAACCAGCTTATTTATTGTGCAAAAAGTAAATAACTGCCACGAATTTTCCGGATTGTGCAACCCGTACTATTCTTATCTTGCAACCCCGAACCTTTTGCGGGAAGCTACCGTATATCAGTTTTGAATTCCACCACGTCAACAAAATCTGATGAACCAGGCAAGCAAAGAAATTCCGATCCACGAACTGCCCGACAACCGGCAGTTTGCAGTTTATTCGCTGAACTTTTTCAACGAAAAGCATGCTGAATATCCGCCGCACAGGCACAAGCATTACGAAATCATCTGGTTTAAAAAAGCAGAAGGTGAACATTATATCGACTTCATGCGCTACGGGCTTTCGGCCAATACGCTGTGGTTCCTTTCGCCCAACCAGGTGCACCAGACCAATGTGGATTCGTGCGACGGTCATCTCGTAACGTTTACCGAAAGTTTTTTCGACAAGGATGAATCAACCAATGAACTGCTGCTGAACTCGGGATTGTTTTTCAATATCGCCAAGCAGCCCGTGATCCAGCTCGACCCGGAAAAGCACGCGCATATCGACAAATTGTTCGACCTGATGATGCACGAATACAAATCGAGCGGCACCCCGTCGATCCTGCGCAATTACCTGAAAAACTTCCTGCTGTACTGCGGCCGCGAATACGACCATACTTCGCTGAACAACCTGAGCCGCCAGACCGGCGACGAGCGCATCCTGCAATTACGCAAGATCATCGAAGAACATTTCATTAAAAACAAAGAAGCCGGGTTCTACGCCTCCATGCTGGGCATTACACCCAAAAGGCTGAACGAGCTGGTAAAAAAACATACCGGCCGCACCATCTCCAGCCTGATCCACGACCGCGTAATCACCGAATCGAAACGGCTGCTTTCCTTTTCCCCGCAATCGGTTAAAGAAATTTCCTACGCACTCGGCTTCGACGACCCGGCGTATTTCAATCGCTTTTTCAAGAAGCAAACGGGGAAAACGCCGGTGGAGTATCGGCAGCAGCATGCCGGGTGAGTAACACTACTATTATTTAAGAATACGTCACCCTGAGCGGCAGTCGAAGGGTGTGTAAAAGGGACTATAGTACACACCCTTCGACTGCCGCTCAGGGTGACGTCGTGTTTTATATTAGCGTATTCCTGTGTTTGGAAAAATCACTTCACCAAAACCCTCGCCTCCAGCATATCCATCATCGCATAACGCACCCCTTCCCGCCCGAGGCCGGAATCTTTCACACCGCCGTACGGCATATGATCCACGCGAAAAGTCGGTACGTCGTTTAAAATCATCCCGCCCACTTCCAGCCCGTCAAACGCTTCATCCATCTCGCGGATATCGTTGGTAAAAACACCGGCCTGCAAACCAAAAACGCCTTCGTTCACGCGGGTAATCGCTTCGCGCATGGAAGAAACCGGCTCGACAGTAATCACGGGACCGAAAATTTCTTCGGCGCAGACTTTCATCGATGCTTTTGTCCCGGTGAGAATCGTGGGATGATAAAAAGAACCTTCCCGCTTTCCGCCGCAGCATAGTTTTGCGCCTGCGTGAATCGCTTCGTTCACCCAGGCTTCCACGCGCAGGGCATTCGCTTCGTCGATCATCACCGAAACATCCGTGGCCGGGTCGCCGGGGTCGCCGTAGCGAAGCGACTTTGCCGCCTGCGTCATGTTCTCCAGGAAATCATCGAATATGGATTCGTGCACGAAGAAACGCTGCGCATGGATGCAGATCTGCCCGGAATACGCGAAAGCACCGGCCAGTGATTTTTCCAGCGCGGAGCTGATACTTGCCGAAGGCATGACGATTACGCCGGCATTCCCGCCCAGTTCGAGCACGACTTTCTTTTTCCCGGCATTCTTTTTCATCTCCCAGCCCACTTCCGGCGAGCCGGTAAAACTGAGCAGGCGGAAACGTTCGTCCGTAACCAGTTTGTTGCCCATCGTCCGCGTCATCGGCAGTACGGAAAGCGCGCCTTTGGGCAGGCCGGTGAGGTCGATCATTTTCGCGAGTTCGAGCGTGGACAGCGGCGTGGACGAAGCCGGTTTCAGCAAGATCGGGCAACCCGCCGCGATGGCCGGCGCGATTTTGTGTACGGCGAGGTTCATCGGGAAATTGAACGGCGAAATTCCGGCGACCGCGCCCACCGGGAAATATTTTACGATACCCTCGCGCTTTTCACCGGCCGGTGTCCAGTCGAGGGAAATATATTCTTTCGGTAATCGTTTCGATTCTTCCGCCGCCACGCGGAAAGTCTGCGCCGCCCGGTCGATTTCCGCCTGCGCGAGCCGGAGCGGTTTTCCCGATTCCATGGCAAGAATGATGGCCAGTTGCCCGCGCCGGTCGCTGATGGCTGTTGAAACGGCGCCCAGTATTTCATAACGCCGGTACGCCGGGAGCTGTTTCATCTCTTCACGGACGCCAAGCGCAGCCTGCACCGCAGCTTCGTACTCCGCTTCACCGGCGAGATACGTTTCCGCAAATTTCTTTCCTGAAAAAGGATTGATCACTTCGAGTTTCTGCGAAGTGGTTACAAATTTTCCGCCGGCGTAAATCGGGTAGTTCGGCATATTTATAGATTGTTTAAATTCCTCCGGAGACTGTTTTACACGAAAGCATCTTTATACGTCGGAATGGATTCCTTTCCGGTTTACCGTTTTCAGTTTGCAGTTTTGGTATTAGATAGAAGTCGGCAATATCCGCGCACTCCCATTTAACCAAATCAAAACTGTAAACGGTAAACCGAAAACGGTAAACCGGGAACGAATCACTCCGGCACAAACCGTCCCTGGTTTTGCAACCGGTACACGCCGGAGTTTTATACAATTCCAGGTACTTTTCAAAATTACCATTTTTAACACGGCTCCGCACGTATCTTTGTGCCCGCATGACCACGCCGAAAAGCAATATCACCGTACTGCACTGGGTAATTTTTATCGCGCTTGCGGTTACCTGGGGAAGTTCGTTCATCCTCATGAAACGCGGCATGGACGTATTCAGCAGCGACCAGGTGGCGGCCCTGCGGATTTTCATCGCTTTTCTTTTTATACTGCCGTTTACATTCAGGCACGTAAAAAAAGAATTCGCCGCACACTGGAAAGGGTATCTCGGCATGGGCGTTTGCGGAAATCTTATTCCTGCATTCCTGTTCACCGCCGCCGAAACCGGGATCAGCAGTTCACTCACCGGTATCCTGAATTCGCTCACGCCGATCTTCACTTTGGTAACCGGTCTTTTGATTTTCGGGAACCGCGCGGGCTGGCTGCAGGCGCTGGGTTTGCTGATCGGGCTGGGCGGCGCGGTGGGTTTGGTTTTGTCGGGAGAAGATGACGGGAAAAACACGCACCTCTGGTACGCCGGGCTGGTGGTGATCGCTACACTTTTTTACGGACTGAGCGTAAACATCATCAAATCGAAACTGGGCGGGATCAATTCGGTTACGGCAACCGTCTGGGCTTTGCTGTTTATCGGTCCGCCGGCAGGAATTTATCTTTTCACCACCGATTTCGTAAGCCGGATGAGTCTCGGCCAGGCCTGGGCATCACTGGGCTACACGACTATACTTGCTGTTTTCGGCACGGCATTGTCCGTAATGGTTTACAACCTGCTGATCAAACAGGCCGGTACGCTTTTCGCCGCATCGGTTACGTACGCGATCCCGATCGTGGCATTGGGCTGGGGCGTGATCGATGATGAACCGGTGAGCGTATGGCATCTCGTTTTCATCGGTGTGATTTTAGCCGGAGTGTGGTTGGTGACAAAAAAGAAATAGCTGCGAATTACGAATGAAACTACCGCTTCTCCCCGATCGCTTTACTCTTGCCGCCCGCATCCTGCTGGCGATTTTTACGATCATCGGCATTACCGGTATCCTGCTTTACCCGTCGTGGTTTGCGAAGCTCACGCCTTTCAACATTTTACTCGGTTTTATCCTGTTCATCGCGTTTATGCCCGAATTTCCGGCAAACCGGTTTCGTTTTTTCGTATTGGTTTTTGCAGTCGGAATCGGCGTAGAGTTGATCGGAACCGAGACGGGAAAAATATTCGGCGCGTATCATTACGGCGACGCGCTTGGTCCGAAAATCAAAAACGTACCGGCGATTATCGGCATCAACTGGCTGCTGCTGGTATGCTGCACGATGGACATCAGCGTCCGCCTGCCTTACAATATCTATGTAAAATCAGCCGCGGGCGCTTTACTCATGACCGGCCTGGATGTGCTGATCGAGCCGCTGTGCAGCCGTTTGGATTTCTGGCACTGGAATGACGGAACCGCGCCGCTGAGAAATTATCTCGCCTGGTTTGTCATTTCATTTTTCCTGCACATGGTCGGAAATTCGATGGAAATTGGGAAAAGAAATCCGCTTTCTGTTTTTATATTTGGGATGCAACTGCTTTTTTTCACGGCACTGTTAATCGCCTCCAAACTTACCTGAACATGCTCAGCAGCGGACTTTTTTATACGATCGTCATCATAACCGGTATCGGCCTGTGGTTCGGTATTGCTTTCCTGCTCACCAAAATGAAGATGAATATGAACCTGGCCGGATCAGGCGCCATCCTGCTTGTTTTCGGCATTTATTTCCTGGTGTTCAGTGGCAATACCCGGCGGGTTTACATTATTGAAAAAACCACCGGCATAGGTTTATCTGCTTCGACCTACATCAATTTCGGCAAAACCGTTAATTATGAAAAACCGACACCGGGCAGCATACGGATTGAGGAGGACGAATGCCTGGTTATTAACCTGTCGGATCAGACTTTATACGCCAGCAGGCATCAATACGGCGGCCTCAGCATTTTTGCACCGGAAGATATCGTGATTGAAAGCAACAGTGTTGTTATGCTGGGTACGGATGAAATCGAGTACCTGCCCGGTGAAACAGTTCCCCAGGAGGTCAGCGTTACCAAAGGTGTAAGCTTCACCTCACGCTGGTCGCTTCACCCGTAGGAAATTTCCATAAACAAGAGCTGAACTTTTTTGTTTACATCGTGATGCAGATCGTCATCAACATCCTGATCATCGCCGGCACCTTCTTCTTCATGGAGTTCGTGGCCTGGTTCACGCATAAGTTCGTTATGCACGGCCTGCTCTGGTACCTGCACCGCGATCATCACCAGGGGAAAGACGGATTTTTCAAGAAGAACGATTCTTTCTTCCTCATTTTTGCCGCCCCGAGCGTGTACTGTTTCGTAACCGGCAGCATGTACCATGATTTTCGTTTTTACATCGGCGTTGGAATCGCTTTGTACGGTCTCTGCTATTTTATCGTGCACGATATTATCATTCACCAGCGGTTTTCTTTTTTGCGCAACTGGAACAACCGGTATGTACTGGGCATCCGCCGCGCGCATAAAATGCACCACAAGCACCTGGACAAAGAAAACGGTGAAAATTTCGGCATGCTCATCGTGCCGATGCGGTATTTTAAAGCGACGTACAAAGACGACATACTCCGATGAACTCGCACTGGACGTATGCAGTGCTGCTGCTCGGAATTATCGCCTTTCCCCTGTCCGCCAGTTTTGACAAACGCGTAGCCTTCTACCGGCAATGGAAATTTTTATTTCCCGCGATCATTATCGTCGCCGTTTTTTTTATCGCCTGGGATTATTGGTTCACTGCGCAGGGCGTGTGGCGCTTCAACCCGGCCTACCTGCTCGGCGTATATTTTTTCAAACTGCCTTTGGAAGAAATCCTGTTCTTCATCGTCGTTCCTTATGCCTGCGTTTTTATTTATGCCTGCGCGGAAAGTTATTTTCCGAAACTGCTGCTTAAAAAATCGCATTGCTGGATTTCGCTTACCGTGATGCTTGTTTCGCTTTGTCTTGGACTGATGAATTACGATAAAGCATACACCCTCTCCGCCTGTGTTTTATCCGCCCTGCTTGTTTTTTTCTTCGCCTTTGTGCAGAAAGCTCCCTGGATGGGCCGTTTCTGGATCAATTACGCGGTGGTGCTTATTCCTTTTTTTATCTGCAACGGCATACTCACGGCAAAACCGGTTGTTATATATAACGATGCGGAAAACCTCGGCATCCGGATGTACACGATCCCCGTGGAAGATTTATTCTACAACCTTGTGCTGATGCTCGGAACCACCGGTGTTTTCGAAATGCTGCGCAGGCGGAAATATTCTTAAAAAGAAAAGGCGACAGAGCCTTTCACAAAAAACGGCGTGCCGGGTGTAAAATGCAGTTCGCTCACTGCTTGCGTTTCATTGAGCAGGCGGCTTTCCGTATCGAACTGCGCTTCGTTCCAGTCGGAGTTCAGCAGGTTTTCCGCAGCAAGTCCGAAATTAAATTTGCCGAGCGTGTACCCGATTACGGCATCCAGCAGGAAATATCCTTTGGCGGTAACCGTATTGTTTTCATTCGCGGGGCGTGAATCCACACAGCGGTAACGGATACTTCCGCTGAATCCTTTTTCTTTTTTCAGCGTGATGCCGCCGGTACTGGTGAGTACGGGAGCCAGCGGAATGTAATTTTCACCTTCCGGAAGATCGAGGAAACGCCCGTGATTGTAATTGATGTCCGCATCCGCAAAAAGATATTTCCCGATTTCCAGGCGCAGCGCAAAATCGACGCCGAGCCTGCGCGTCGCCCCGCTGATTTCCACCACGCCTTCATCGCCCACGTAAACCAGTTCGTTTTCCAGGTCGAGATTCCACAAAGCGGCGTTGATGAGCAAACGTTTCCCGATTTTGAACGTGCTGCCCGCTTCGCAGCCGTAGGCGCGGGGCAAACTGTTTCCGGCCTGGCCCGAAACAACGGACCGCGCATCGTTGGAATGAAAACCGATACCGCTGCGCACGAAAAGCTGGAACGATTCGCTAACGTTGTAATAAAAATTCAGTTTGGGACTCACCCGGCCTTTCTGATTTTTCCCGGTAAGCGAATCGTTCCGGAAATCGACAAAGGAAAACAGGAACTGGTCGAAGCGCAGACCGGCGTTCACGGAAAATTTATCCGTGAGGCTGATCGTTTCTTCCAGCCAGGCGTGCATATTCTGCTGGCTGAGATGGCCGCTGACCACGGTATCCAGTACTTCGCGGCGAACTGAATGCTTCAGTGCAAGATCGCCTTCATCCATGCGCGTACCGATTCCCGCATGCGTACTGACATTTTTCGTACCGAGTTTGTGCTGCTTTTCAAACGTACCGTTGTAGCCGAAAATATTCCGTCCGTTTTCCGACTGGTTGATCCCGTCGCCGTTGATGCTGTCGTTCAGGAAAAAAGTAAAATTGGAAAACAGGTCGAAACGATAATGGCTGTAAAAAAACTGGTTCCTGAACAGCGCGCCGTTCCTGGTTGCCGAAGCGATGGTCACGTTTGCATTTGCGCGCGAAGTGGTCCCGCCTTCGGTGTTGTCGATGCTTCCGAAACGCGTGATCCGGTTTTGCGCGATCGCCCGCTCCGGCACCTGTCCCGAAGCATCCCAGTCCGCCGAAAAATCGGAAAGGGAAACGCTCAGCGAAGTCCGGTCATTCAAACGGCCGTGATACTTTGCGAAAATATTGTGCCGGTTGAAATGCTGCGGACTTTCGAAATAGGAATTGCTGTACACATATTCCGCCGCGATGTAGGCGTTCTCCTGCTGTTTCGAAAACAAATGTTTATCACCGAGCAGATCGACCATCGCCAGCGCGCGATACGTATCGAATAAGCCGCATTCCATTTTAACCGTGCTCCGGTCGAGACCGTTCCGCGTGCTGAATTCTCCCGCGCCGGAAGTCGCGAAATCGCCGAAGCGCGGGGAATACGGGCCTTTATACACTTTAAGTTCGTCCACCGTTTCGGGAATCACGAAATGAAAATCGGCGTAACCCTGCCCGTGCGCGTGCGAAACCATATTCACCGGCATCCCGTCGATCGACACGGCGAAATCCGTTCCGTGGTCGCTGTCGAAACCGCGGAGAAAAATCTGTTCCGCTTTTCCGCCACCGGCGTGCTGCGCGATGATCAAACCCGGCACAAGACGCAAAAGGTCCTGTGCCGAGTTGGTCGGTCTCCGTTCTTTATCCACCTGGTTGATCAGCGTCATCGTTTGACCGATATCGCGCGAAGCGGTAACGGTTACTTCCGCCAGGCTCATGGGAGCCGGTTTAAGTTTAACCGGAATAATTTTTGTTTCGCCTTCTGCAAGTTCAACGGAAATGGTTTGCGTTTTATAGCCGAGATAGCTGCACACGAGGTTATACTTACCGGCTTGCAGGCGGGTAAGCTGAAAATTCCCAAAAACGTCTGTTGCACTAAACCTGCCTTGTCCACCCAGGACTACAGTTACCGAAGGCAGGTATTCTCCCGTGGCTGAATCGCTCACCGTTCCTTTTATCGCGGCTGTCTGCGCGCGGAGCGTTCCGGCGGCAAACAGCAGCATGAAAGTTCCTGCAAATCTTTTGCTGAAAAGAGAGAACATGATATTCCTTGTTTAAAAATCCATGATCCGCTGCGCGGGAAAAATCCGCACAGGTGAATAAACGGCGGCTGGAAAATCAGCAGCCACGCGATCAGGAAAACCAGGGCGGCAGCGAAGGAATGGAAATGTAAATGGAGGGAGGAATGCGATCAACCGTAACGATCGAAACATACTTTGATCCGGCAATGACCAGCGGAATCGTTTCCATTGCCCCGCGGAGGTGCGATGTATTATTTTCTTCTCCTTTTACGGAACGTTGTTTGGCTGATTTATCTTCTTCGGGAGCAGCTTCTTTTAAATCGGCATGCAGGTGATATTTCCCGTTTTCAAAATGCACGGTAGCCACATGACGCGTTTGCCAGAAACTGTGCGCCAGGAAATCTTCCACGGCCGGCAGCAGCGGTTTGACCAGCGCCAGCATATAACAAAACAAAAGAAGTATGGATAGCTGTTTTTTCATGCCGCTATCCTATATACGGATGCAGCGGGGTAGCCGGATTTCAGAGTTTGTTTAAAAAGAGGAGAAAAAATGAGCAACGCCAAACACACAACGCTCAATAATCAACCTGCACGCCGCATCTGCCTGGGGCGGAGCAGGCGGGCGAATTTGTCCGATGTGAGTTGACGATTGAACATTTGGCATTGAGCGTTAAGACCTAAAGGAACAGGCACTCTAAAAAAACACCCGTTCAATCGTCCACCAAAGCGCCACCACGGCGATAACCAGCGAGATGGGCATGACCACTCTTTTGTGGTACCAGCTTTTTTTAGAAAACCATACACCGACCAGCAGCCAGGCGCCGATGATCACGGCAATCTGTCCCAGTTCCACGCCTGCGTTAAACGTTACGAGGGCCGTTACAAATTCTTTTTGTGGAAGTCCCAAATCCGTCAGCACGCTGGCGAAACCCATCCCGTGGATGAGTCCGAAAATAAATACAACAATAATCCGCGAAGGTTTGAGTTCATCGGTGATCATATTTTCCACAGCGATAAAAACAATGGAAAGCGCAATGATGGGTTCCACGATATGCGCAGGCAGCACGATTACTTCGTACATGGACAATCCCAGCGTGATGGAATGCGCCACCGTAAACGCCGTGGCCTGCCAGATGACCGGTTTGAGTTTCGGGTTGAGCAGGAAAATGCAAATCACGAAAAGAATATGATCGAGGCCCAACGGGATGATGTGCGTAAAACCCAGTTCAAAATACATGGAGCCGATCTCGGTCCTCGAAAACCGGCTGAGATCGATCGCGTGCGCCTGCAAGGAAACCGGCAGGATGATCATGCACAGGATGAACAGCAGGATCAGAGGTTTTCCGTAAACGGGGCGGGTATCCGGAAGATTCATTTACTTGCTTGCCAGGTAAGGTGCGGCTTCTTTTTTCAGCAGCGGATCCATAAACGGATTCAGTTCCGCCGCTTTTTTTACGAGAGCGATCCCGGCAGCCTGCTCTCCCGCTTTGATTTTGATAAGCCCTGCGCGGCACAGCAGCACGGGATTCTGCGAATTCGTGCGCATGGCGGTATTGATCAGTTTATTCGCTTCGGCGAACTCGCTTCTTTTGTAGCACACCCAGGCCAGCGCTTCGCAGGCGTCGATATTCATCGGGCGGCGGCCGTATTCGGTGAGCGCATGTTCGAGCGCTTTATCCGTATTCCCGGTTTTCAGGTACGCGTAAGCCAGTTCGCGGTCGGCATAATGCCCGTGCCCTTCCTCGCTTTCATCGTCGCTGCCCGGGCCGAGCATGGCAATTACTTTTTCAGCAGATGCCGCTGACTTTGCTTTTTCATTGTTCAGCAGGTACAGGTCGGTCAGGTCATCGGAAAAAGCATATTCGATGATCATGTCTTTTGCTTTTTCGTACTGTGCGATCGCTTCTTTGAAATTTCCTTTCATCCGTGCAGCACGCCCGAGCCCGGCCACGGCGAAAGCATAATCCGGCCTTTCGGCGAGCGCGATTTTGTATTGCTGTTCGGCGCTGTCGGGCATGCCCGTGTTTTCGTACAGGTGCGCGAGGATCATGCGCGACCATTCCGTTTGCTCCAGCCCGGGATAACCCGCGGCCACAGCCAGTTTCATCGCCTCGATAGCCCCGGGCATATCGCCGTGAATTTCGCGCAGGTACGAAACACGCGAATAGGAACGGATATCGGGACGCATGGAAATCATTTTGTCCGACATCTTCACCGCTTCGTCGTAATTACCGAGTTCCAGTTGCGCGTCGCAGAGCAGGCCGTAAATGAACGCACTGTGCTCATTCAGTTTCTGTGCTGTTTTTGCTTCTTCCAGCGCTTCGGTGAAATGATGCTGGGAAAGCAGTACCGTGGCTTTGCAGCAGCGCGCGTCGAAATTATTTTTTTCTTTGGCCAGGATGCGATCCAGCAATTCCAGCGAAGCTTTATCATAATACGCATGGTCGCCGGTAATACGCGCTTCCTGGATGTAGGCCTGCGCCAACTGGAGCATGGCTTTGTAATCGTCCGGGTTCTTGCGCAGCTGCGCGAGCAGTCCTTCGATCACTTTTTTCGTATTCAGCCATTCGCCCGAAAGCGCCAGCGAGCCGTGACGTTCACGGAACGTGGGAATTCCTTCTTGTTTCTCTTTCGAGAAGAGCAGGATAACCGCCAGCATAATCCCGACGCCGGTAAACAGTATCGAATAAAGCAGCTTCTTCTTTCCCATGGCTTTGTCTTTTTTGGTTTCTCATAAAAAGACCGGGTAAAATTACCCGGTCTTTTTACAAAAACAATATTGCATTTTATTTAGCTACCGAAACTTTCATGGATTGCACCGGGTACCCGTCGCCGCGCAGCGATGCAATATACATGCCGTTGCTCACCGTGGAGACATCCCAGTTCACTTCGTAAGTACCCGCAGCTTTCTGTTGGTTGTTCACCAGCGTGGCCACGCGTTTTCCGCTCAGGTCATAAATATCGATCGATACTTTCATCGCCGAGGAGACCGTGAACTTGAACGTCGTACTGGTTTGTGCAGGATTCGGATAGTTCTGCGCCATGATCAGGCCGGGACCGCCGATATCCATACCGTAACCGTAAGTACCGGTGATAAGCGGTGTAGGTCCGCCGCATCTTCCAAAGCCGCTCCACGGAGCCTGCACATGCCGTATCGTTCGCTTCTACGCCGGTGGTATAACCGAGTACGTCAAGCAGATCCTGCGTTACCGGGTTGCCCGACGTGAAATCGTCATACCACAAACCGATTGCTGCGAGCGCTACGCCCGATACAGCCTGCAGTTCGATACGCGTTACGTCGTCTTCCAGGCGGCGTCCGTTCGGGAAGCCATCCATGTTCGGAATCCATTCCAGGTTGGCTGTCGTATTGTACGGCGCAGTGGTTAAACCGAGTACTGCGGCCTGCACAATGCCCAGCGAGCTGAACTGTGGGTGGTTGCGCGGTGTTACCGGAACAGCCATGTTCAAACGAAGCATGTCACCGAATGTGGGCAGGAAATTGTTGATGAACGGTTTTCCGACAGCGAGCGGGTTCCCGTTTTTACCTGTGGCCAGTTGGTACGGCGCAAGGTTCGGAACCCCGGTGTGGAAGATCGGCAGCAGATCGACCGAGCGCGGCTTGCCCTGGCGAAGCAGGTAGTTGCCGAAAAGGTTCGTGTCGAGCGCGGTGCCTGCTCCGCCATTGGTGGCGCGGATCGGCCAGAGACCGTCGTTCGTATTTCCGAAATCGAATGTCTGCAACGAGTTACGCTGGATACGCAGCGCTGCAAGTGCAGGAACGGCTCCACCGAAAAGCGAATTATCCATATACAGGCCGAGTTCCGGGTTACAGAAATAATCTTCCATCGCCGGATCTTCCGTATACGGTGTGAGCGAATTCCAGCGGTCTTTATCGCCGATCGGAATTACAGCTTCGTTCGTGAGCGGCATGCCGAGCCGGGAAACCTGTACCCATGCGCCGCTATGCGATTCGGTACCGTTTGCATTCAGCGTACGGATCTGCTGGCGGCTGGCCGAAGCCCATACGCCGATGATGTAATCGCTGTCAAGGATGTTCACTGCGGCAGTAACGGGCTGACCGTTTTTCTGCAGCGTGGCGATCGGCGCTTTGATGGCAATGCAATGCGTGTTCTTACAGGCTACGCCGTCTTCCGGTGCGTTGATGCCGGTTCCGCCGCCGCGTGTCTGGCCGACGTCGAAAATTCCGCCGAGATCCACGAAAAACGGATCATCGGAAGGACCGCAGTAAATCGTTTCACCGCCGCCGCCTGTCGCAGTAGCAATTGAAGCGGTCATCAGCGCATCATAGTTCGCTGCGCCGAGTCCTACGGTCGGGTCGCTGATGGAACGCGGGCCGATGTTCGGAGGAGGAACCACGCCGTTGGCTACGATCGTGCTGAATGGTCCGCCGTTTACACTTTTCTCGGCAACATATGTGGTCATCAGGTTCTGCTGACCAAGACGGATGTTGAAGAAGGTAGTCGGATCCTGGTTTGTTTTGGTGAACGTAAAACGATAGGTAATATCGTCTCCGGCTACGCCGTCGTTTTCTACGTGAATCTCGTAGCGGATATTTTCGCCGAAAGACGCGTAGTTCGGTCCGCCCTGCGGAAGCTGCAGCGGTACGTAATTCGCGAGGATGGTTACCGTGTTGGTGTCATCGGGACTGCGAAACGCGTAGAGGTCGGTATTGTCGGCAAGCGGATCGCTGGCGATCAATGGCGCTTCCCGGTGACTCGATGCCTCCACGGTTGTGGATTGTGAATCCCAAAAGCCCAGCGCAACTGCCGCAACAGCCACAAAGGAAACTTTCAGAATTGTTTTGGTCGATATCTTGTTCATGTTTTTTCTTTTTTGGAAAACTGATTACTGTCCGCTGTGGTTTGCGTAACCGCTCCAGGGAGCCTGGACGTAAGGGAAAGCCGGTTTGAAAGCCGTATCGTTCGCTTCTACGCCGGTGGTATAACCGAGTACGTCAAGCAGATCCTGCGT